>JBEKEZ010000037.1:0-64497 GCA_050013575.1 Terriglobia bacterium
GAATGCCCGGGAAGAATGGCCAAAAACGCATTCGGAATTCAAATCGAAAACGGTCGGTTGACGCATCAAGTTCATGGCTCAAAGCAACTTAGAGCGAAAGACAAATTCAATGACCGGACAGTAGTGGCCACATGCCACTTGCCACTTGCCACTACTGCTCACCTTGCCCCGTTCTGCATCAACAACAGCAGAAGCGCCTTCTGGACGTGCAGGCGATTTTCCGCCTCGTCGTAAACAATGGACCGCGGCGAGTCGATGACCTCCGGCCCGACTTCTTTTCCGCGATACGCCGGAAGGCAGTGCATGAAGACCGCGCCGGGATCGGCCGCCGCCATCAGCGCTTTTGTCACCTGATAAGGCGCGAAGATCTGCGAGCGGAGGTGGGCGGCGAATTCCTGCCCCATACTCACCCAAGTGTCGGTATAGACCACTTGGGCGCCGGCAGCGGCTTCCACGGGGTCGCGAAAGAGTTGAATCTTCGCGCCGGTGCGCCGCGCGCAAGCTTTCGCTTCATTGACCACTTCGTTCTTCGGATCAAATCCGGCCGGTGACGCCACGCTCACCGAGACGCCCAGCTTTGCCCCGATCATCATCAGCGAGTGGCACATGTTGTTGCCGTCGCCCACAAAGGCCAGCTTCAACCCTTTCAGCTTGCCAAACTTTTCTCCGATGGTGAAGAAATCGCCGAGGGCCTGGCACGGATGATTGAAATCCGTCAGGCCGTTGATCACCGGGATGGAGGCGTGCTCGGCCAGCTCCACCACCGCGGAGTGCGAGAAAGTGCGCGCCACGATGCCATCGACCCAGCGCTCCAGGTTGCGCGCGATGTCCTTGATCGACTCGCGCTCGCCCAAGCGCGGCTTGGCGTGGTCGAGATAGACGGCGAAACCGCCCATACTTGTCATCCCCACCTCAAACGTGACGCGCGTGCGCAGCGACGGCTTCTCGAAGATCAGCGCCAACTGCTTGCCCTGAAGGGCGCGGGCGTACGAACCCGGCGACGCTTTCACGTGCTGCGCGAGCTCGAAGATCAGGTTCAAATCCGCTCGCGTGAGGTCACGCTCCCAAATCAGGTCGTGCACACTGAGTTTCGCGATGTGTTCTACCGCTGCCATGACGGTGCTCATGCGTGAACCTCCTTATGTTCCGCCAGGGAAAGAGATGCCAGAATGGGCCGTAGCGCCTGAATCAGTTCGTCCACGTGCTTCTGCTCGATGACGAGCGGGGGCAGGAAGCGCAAGACGTTCTCCTGCGTGCAATTCATCAAAAATCCCGCGTCGAGTGCTTGCCGGACGACGTTCTTGCACGCGACGTCCAGCACTGCGGCCACGATCAAGCCTTCGCCACGAACCTCGCGGATGATGGGGAGCTCTTTTTGCAGCCCTTCGAGTTGCCGGCGGAAATAACCGCCCACTTCGCGCACATGTTCGAGCATGCCCGGCCGTTCGAGAATCTCGAGAACCTTGAGGGCCAGACGGCACTGAAGCGGGCCGCCGCCAAAAGTCGTGCCGTGCATGCCTGGAGAAAAGGCTTGCGCCACTCCTTCGCGCGCGATGATGGCGGCCAACGGCAGGCCCGCGGCCAAAGGTTTTGCCACCAGAACGACGTCGGGATCCAGCTCGAATTTCTGGAATGCAAACATGCGGCCAGTGCGTCCCAGCCCGCATTGAATCTCATCGCAAATGAAGAGGGCATCGTTCTCGCGGCACAGTTCCTGCGCGGTCTTCAGAAATTCCTCGCCAAGCTCGCAAACGCCGCCTTCGCCCTGGATCACCTCGAGAAGGATCGCGGCGGTGCGCGGCGTAAAGCTCTCGCGCAAGTGCGCTGTGTCATTCAGCCGGACGAAGTTCACGCCCGGAACCAACGGCTCGAACGGCTGACGATACTTCTGAGTCCAAGTGGCGGACAGCGCGCCCAGCGTGCGGCCGTGAAACGAATTCTCGACCGCCAGGATTTCAAAGCGCTCGAAAGGCTCGGCGGGATGATGCTTGCGCGCGTAGGCCCTCGCCAGCTTGATGGCGCCTTCCACCACCTCGGTCCCAGTGTTACCGAAGAACACGCGGTCGAGCCCCGCCAGCCTCGCCAGCTTTTCCGCCAACGGCGCCTGATAACGGTGGTAGAGCAGATTCGACACGTGCAGCAGCGATTCCGATTCGTCTCGCAGCACGCCGAGGATTTCCGGATGAGCGTAGCCCAGAGAGTTCACGGCGAGGCCGCCGAGGAAATCCAAGTATCTTTTCCCGCGATCGTCGTAGAGATAGCAGCCCTCGCCGCGCGCGGCGAGGATGGGCAGGCGGTCGTACGTGGGAATCAGCACGCGCTTTTCGAGGCTCGCGATCTCGTCGAAGTTCATCACAGGTTCACAATCCGGGTTCCGGCGCGGCGTCCTCCCTGGACGGCGTTCAAGAGCGCTTTCGGAACCGCCGGCGAGAGAATGTCAATTTCGCGGACGCCTTGCCGCAGCGTTCTCGCGCACGAGCGAAGCTTGGGAATCATGCCATCGCGCACGATGCCTCTGCGGATGAGGTTCGGGATTGCGCTTCGCTTCACCACGGGCAGCAGGTTTCGCTCGGCGTCCCAAACCCCGCCTGACTGGGTCAGGTAAAACAGCCGGTCGGCCTTGAGTGCTGCGGCAATCGCTGCTGCCAGGTCGTCCGCGTTGATGTTGTAGTACTCGCGCGTTCCTTTCAGAGCGACGCTCGCCACCACCGGCACCAAACCTCCGGCCAAGGCCATTTCGAGGATGGCGGTTTTCACCTCGCGCGGCCGGCCGACGTAGCCCAGATCTTTTCTGCTGCCGTTCGAGCGGAGCTCCAATTTTCGTGCCTCGACCATCCGCGCATCACCGCCGCAAAGGCCGAGCGCCGGCTGGCCCTGCTTTTGGATTTCCGCCACCCATTGCTTGTTGACGATTCCCGCCAATACCATCAGAGCGACGTCGCGCGTGGCGGCATCTGTCACACGGAGACCTTGGTGGAACTCCGTCGCGATGCCCAGGCGCGCCAGGGTCTCGGTGAGCAACTTTCCGCCGCCATGGACCACCACAACGCGGTGGCCGTCGCGGCTGAGCCGGGCAACCTGTCGCGCAATGCTCCGCCGCTGGGCGGCATTTTCCTGCGCGTGACCTCCGATCTTGACCACGATCGTCATACGAGGCCCATCTCCTGCGGAAGCCCAAACATCAAGTTCATGTTTTGGATCGCCTGCCCTGCCGCGCCCTTGCCCAGATTGTCGAGGGCCGAGACTACAATCAGCCTCCGCGTACCCGGATCCAGCGCAAATCCGATGTCGGTGTAATTCGTGTGCGCCACTGACTGAATCTCGGGCACTGCGCCGCCGTCATAGACGCGGACCAGCGGAGCGCCGGTGTAGAAATCTCGAAAAATCGCTGCGACTTCCTCGATGCGCCTCGCCGGCGCGGAAGCGGCGAGGCGCACATAAATCGTGCTCAAGATGCCACGCGTGATGGGCAGCAGGTGCGGGGTGAAGGTAAAGTCCTTTTGTTCGAGGTTGAGCGTCTGGAGCATCTCCGGAACATGGCGATGGGTGAAAAGGCCGTAGGCGCGGCAGTTCTCGTTCACCTCCGCAAAGTGGAGCTTCTCGCTGGGCACACGTCCGGCGCCGCTCGCTCCCGACTTCGAATCGCAGATGATGCCCGCGGCTAAATCCACCCAGCCCGCGCGCAAGAGCGGGGCGAGCGCAAGGATGGCGGAAGTTGCATAACAGCCGGGGTTTGCCACCAGCCGGGCTTCTTGAATCGCGGCGGCGTTGACTTCGCTGATGCCATAGACGGCCTCGTTCAACGCGCCGGCGGCGTGATGCTCGAAGCCGTACCAGCGCGCGTAGGCGCCCGACTCCTTCAAGCGGAAAGCGCCGCTGAGGTCCACCACCCTCAACCCGCGGTCGAGCAGCTCCGGGACCAGCTCATGTGAAGCTTCGTGCGGGAGGGAAAGAAACACGACGTCCACATCCGATTTCGATATCTCCTCCACCCGCAGGGGATGGCACGGGAGCGCCGTCAAGCCACGCAGCGCAGGATGGGATTGCGCGATGGGAAAAGGCTGCTTGTCACTCCGGCCTGAGGACATCAGGCGACCGATGCGCGCGCGCGGATGCCGGGCTAGCAGAGCGATGAGCTCCCGGCCGGCGTAACCGGTGGCGCCGGCGACCGCCACGCGGACAACGTGGCGCGGGCGAGGTTCAGCTTGAATAGGTTGGGGAAGCTCCGTTTCGGCCACTACGTTGGTTTCGCTCACTGTGCCCGACCTGCCAAAGTATATTTATACATTCGCTGTATAAATATGCTCTTTTATAGCGGAAAGCTTGCTCGCATGTCAAGAAAAAAGATGGGCAAGAAACTGTCCGTAGCCCGTTGTCCGTTGTCAGTTGCGCTAGTGTGGTGTCCCGGAAACATGTTCACAAAATCGCTCGATCTTTTTGAGAATGGAATCGGCCGTCGCGGTCCAGATGAAGGGGCTCGCTTGGGCATTGTACGTTCGGACGAAGTATTCGATTTTGGCCACGAGTTCTTTGACGGTGCCGAACGTGCCGCGGCGGATGGCCTTCTGCGTAATGATGCGGAACCAGATTTCGACTTGATCGAGCCAGGAGGCGTAGGTAGGGGTGAAGTCCGCCTGATACCGAGGGTGCACGGCCAACCAGCGCTGAATGCGGGGGTGCTTGTGCTCGGCTGGGCGCGCTACCGCACGCCGCTCGAAGGGCTTTACCTCTGCGGGTCGGGCACTCATCCGGGCTCCGGCCTCACCGGTGGTTGCGGAGCGAATGCGGCAAGAGAGATCCTTAAGGATTGGCGAAAGCGAAGTTAGGCGGGACCAAGACAAGCTCGCGAGCACGTAGGTCTAAACCGAGACGAGGGCGAGGCTGACGCGCAGAGCGCTGTCCACTTGACGCATCGTGGTGGGCCGCACGGCACCGAGCCGCTTCAGGAGCCGCTCCTTGTCGATAGTCCGAATTTGATTGAGAAGCACCACGGAGTCGACAGTGAGACCTCCCTCCGGAGCTTTGACTCGAACCTCCGTAGGGTATAGTCGGTCGTCAAATTGGGATGTGATCGCGACGACGATGGTGACAGCACTGTGACGGTTGGCGATATCATTCTGCAAAATCAGCGCCGGGCGGGTCTTCTTGATTTCTGCTCCCAACGTTGGATCAAAGCTGACCAGATACACCTCACCTCGTCTTGGAAAACCTACTCGTGTCCTTTGCGCCATGCTGTTTCCTCGAGCGGAAACCAATCTTCGGCGAGGCGGAGGTCCCGCTCCGCACGACGGGTTGCGCCTTCCTTCAGGCGCCGCCGAAGGTTCGATCGGCCGATTTGCTCCAGGTAGCCTCTCACCGCCAGATTAATAAAATGGCTACGATTTCCCTTCCTAACGGTTCGGTCAATCAGCCGGACGGTCTCTTCGGGAAGTGTGACGTTGAGCCTTCGACGCATATTCAGTTACCTCCGACCCTGGCGCTTATCATGATACACATCTTTTGTGTGTACGTCCAAGCGAGATTGATCGAGCGCATTAGGCTTCGCGGTATCAGCCGGACTGGTGGCGAGCCCGCAGTGCTCTCGAGGTTTCATTTATGAGCTCTCGCAAAGTCGCTGCTTGCGACCTCTCGCAGAAACCGATACTCTAACTAAGTCTGCATCCCAATTTCGCTTGTCGAGCGCCGTCACATGGATCGCGTTCTCATTCTTCATTATCACGAGATCTGGCTGAAGGGCGGCAACAAGAACTATTTTCTCAGCCGTCTGATTGCCGCCGTCAAGCACAGTCTTGCGGGCTTGCCGTCCTTTACTCTTCAGTTCGTTTCTGATCGGCTGGTGCTGCACCCCAGCGACGAATCGGTCTTGCCGGATATGGTGGAGCGGCTGCAACGGGTATTCGGGCTGGCGTACATTGCGTTGGCGCGCGCAGTGGAATGCGACGTAGCTGCGATGGGCATGCTCGCCTGCGAGATGATGGCCGAGAAGGATCCGCGAACCTTCGCCGTGCGCGCCAAGATTGCCCACTCCGAATTCGCGATGAATTCCATGGAGCTCGAGCGAGCGCTGGGGCGAGCGATCCTTGACCATTTGCGCGAGCGCCGGACTGACGTTCAGGTGAATCTGAACAATCCGGAGGCGACTTGCTGGGTCGAGGTGATTCCCGGCCAAGCACTGATTTACATCGACCGAGTGCAAGGCGCGGGCGGGTTGCCGCCGGTCACCGCGGGCCGCCTGGTGGCGATGCTTTCCGGTGGATTCGATTCCGCCGTTGCCGCCTACAAGATGATGCGGCGCGGGGCCCACGTGACCTTCGTGCACTTTTCCAGCAATCCCTCGGAGGCGCGCGGCTCCTCGCGGCCCGTCGCCGAAGAAATCGTGGAGAAGCTGACGCCCTATCAATTCACTTCGCGGCTGTACGTGATTCCCTTCGAGCCCGTTCAGCGGCAGGTGGTGGTCGGCGCGCCAGAGCGTTTTCGCGTGCTGCTTTACCGGCGGATCATGGCGCGCATTTCGCGCGAAATCGCGCACGTGGAACGGGCGCTCGGCATGGTGACCGGCGATAACGTCTCGCAGGTGGCTTCGCAGACTCTGCATAATCTGGCCGCCATCGACTGCGGGATGGATCTTCCTATTTACCGCCCCCTCGCGGGCGAGGACAAAGCTGAGATCTTGCGCGTGGCGCGGCAAATCGGGACGTACAAGATTTCGTGCGAGCCCTTTGAGGATTGTTGCCCGCGCTTTATGCCGCGAGCGCCAGCAATCTTTTCGAACCCCAGGGAATTGGCCGCGGCCGAGTCCACTCTCAACGTGGAGGCGTTGGTCAGGATGGGCCTGGAAGCGGCGAGCGTCCGCGATTTCAAGTTTGAGGCGGGCGAAGTGACCGCGCGCGATGGATTGCCGCCACGCTTTCTCAAACTGCTCGGCCGCAGGAAGAACATTCCAACCGCGCTGGGCATGCATCCCACAGTCTCAGCCAAGGTCTGAGAGCCCCGCCCTCTCGGTGAATTCACCCGCTGCGCGGGCAGCCTTGACGCGCGGGCCGGCCCTTCCTATAATTTGGGGAGGCAGAGGAGACCGCTCCATGAGAAAAGGTGTTGGCGCCGCGCTGCTGACGGCCGTTCTGGCTGTGCTGGTGGGCGACTCGACCGTGCCGATCGCCGGGCAGAATCCCACGAGTGCCGCAAATCCGAGCGGACAAAAACAGAATGAGCCTGCACAGGAAGCCCCCAGCTCCAGCCGGACGATTCGAGTTACTTCTGACCTCGTGAACGTGCTCTTCACCGTTTACGACAAGAAGAACCGGATGGTCGTGGACATGACGAAGGACGACATCCGCGTTCTCGAGAACAACAAACCGCAGTCCATTCGATTCTTCAGCCGCGAATCGGACTTACCTTTGCGAATCGGCATTCTGATCGACACCAGCAACAGCGTTCGCGAGCGTCTGCACTTTGAGCAGGAGGCGGCGATCGACTTCCTGAACGCCACCGTGCGTCCCGGCAAAGACATGGCTTTTGTGGTGGGATTCGATGTCCAGCCTCAACTCGTTCAGGACTACACGGACGACGGGGAAGCCCTTTCGCAAGCAGTGCGGAGTCTGCAAGCCGGCGGCGGCACGGCGCTTTTCGATGCCATCTATTTTGCCAGCAAACAGAAGATGCTCTACTTTCCCCCTCCCGAACCGTATCTGCGTCGCGTCCTGATCGTGATCAGCGATGGGCGCGACAATCAAAGCGAGCATACGCGCGACGAATCACTAGCCATGGCCCAGCACGGCGAGGTGACCATTTACGCCATCAGCACCAACCGCAGCGGCGTCTCCAGCCAGGGCGACAAAGTACTCACCTACCTGGCGCGCGAAACGGGCGGCCGGGCGTTTTTCCCCTTCGCAGCTTCGGACCTGGCGGAAAATTTCCAGGAGATTTCTCGCGAGCTACGCAGCCAGTACAGTCTGGGCTACGTTTCGTCCAACACCGCTCACGACGGGACGTTTCGAAAAATCTTCATTGAAGCCACCAACAAAGACTTCCACGTCCATTCCAAGACCGGGTACTTCTCTCCAACCCAGTAAAGCACCCCGGAGAACGGGTTATTCCGTTGGCGCGTAATAGCCGCGGCGTGCCTGAACCTTGTAATCCTGATTGCGCACTTTCATCTGAATCTTGCGGAAGCTACCATCGTGCCGGGTATTGGTAGAGCTGTAGCCCAGGGAATACTGGGTGCGCAGCTCATCGGCGATTTCCTCAAAGGCCTTGCTCACATCGCGTTGGGCCTTCACTTCGATCACACGTCCGCCGGTCTGGTCCGAAAGTTTCCTCAGCACAGCATCGCCGCTGAAGAACGCTCCTTGCCGCACGTAGAACATCCGATCGCTGATGTCGATGGAATAGATCAGGACGTCGGATTTCTGCGACGCTTCCAGTGCCGTCTCCAATTTCACCTTGCTGCCTTCGTCTTCGCCGTCGGTCAACACGATGATCACTTTGCGTCCCACTTCGTTCTTGAGCTGCTCGTTCGACGACAGATAGACCGCATCATAGAGATAGGTGCAGCAAGGGCGCGAATCGGGAAACGTGCCGCCCATCGGACCGGCTCCGCCGCCGTTGATCACCGTTTCGTCGATCGCTTTGGCGAGCAGATTCTTGTCGCCGGTGAAATCCTGAAGCAGTTCGACGTCGAGATCGAAATGGAGCACAAACGCCATGTCCTTGGGCCGCAGCACCTGCCGGATGAAAGTCTTCCCCTCTTCTTGCTCGAGAGGCAGCACGCGCTGCTGGCTGGGGCTGGTGTCCACCAGGATGCCGAGCGTCAGTGGAGTGTCGGCCTGTTTTGAAAAATAACGAATCTCTTGCGGAACATTGTCTTCCGTCAGCTCGAAATCATCTTTGTTCAAGTCAGGGATCAAATGTCCCTTTTTGTCTTTTACGATCGCGAGGACGTTAACGACATTGATGGAGATCTTTAGAGTGGGGGTTTGGGAGCTGGGAGGATTCTGCTGACTCCTCAACAGGACAGGAGTCGTCACGAGCACGACGCCGAGCACACACCACAGGACCCGCTGCCACGCACGCGTGGTCTGAAAATTCGGAGCATTGGGTTTCATCAAGTTGCTTTTCCCCTCCTTGCTTTGATGCAAATCGCGGCGCCAGTGCCGCTTCAAATCTTCAGGGATTGATCGGAAAAGGAGGCTTGCATCGGCTCACTTTCTGAAATTTCGACGCCCACGCGTGAAGAACGAGCTCGCGATTCCGTCCGACGTTCCGGTTTTGGTCCGCGATTTTCTGTTCTTGCGCTCACTTTCCTCTTGACAAGGCTGAACACAATCTCTATAGATGAATACTGAAACGCGCTCCGCCAGCTCTGCTGGCGTGAAAATTCAAAAAGGTCGAGAGGAGAATAGAATGGCAGCGAAAAAGAAAGCAGCCAAGAAGAAGAAGAGGTAAGTCGTTCGAGAACCATGCTTGAAAGGAACGCGGGGATGCAGCAATGCATCCCCGATGTTTTTTTGGAGCGACCCGGCGAGGCGCAACGGCCCTCATTGCGAATCGGCATTGGGCGACGGCGGCAGGGCCCGGGTCGTTCTCTCCACCTGTTCCAACTCGGGAATCTCCTCGGCCGTCGTCGCTTTCAACTCACGAAATCTCCGAACCCCCGGCAGCACCTGGTGCTCAAGCGAGCCCACCACACGATTCCATGCTTCCACCGCCTTGTCGAGCGCCGACCGCAAGTTGTCGAGGTGTTCCCACATCGTGCTGACCCTTTTATAGAGCTGCTTGCCGAGGTCGCTGATTTCTTCCGCGTTCTTGGTGATCTCTTCCTGCCGCCATCCGTGATACACCGCCAGGAGCAGCGCGATCAAAGTGTTGGGCGTGGCGATCACCACGCGGCGCGCCATGCCGTCTTCGATGAGAGTGGCATCGCGCTCCACCGCCGCGCCGAGAAAAGGATCGCCCGGAAGAAAAAGGACAGCAAACTCCGGGGTTTTCGGCAGGCGGTCCCAATAGGCCTTTGAGCCCAACTGCTCCATGTGGCGCCGCACCTGAGCCGCGTGCCGGATGAGGTGTTCCTGCTTGGAGATTTCGGTGGATGCTTCAATCGAATCGAGGTAAGCGTCGAGCGCGACTTTCGAGTCCACGATGATTTGACGATCTCCCGGCAAGTGAACCACCATGTCGGGGCGCACCACGCCTTCGAACTCCGAGGATGTCGTCTGCTGTTCAAAGAAGTCGCAGCGGCTCACCATGCCGGAGAGTTCGGCCAAACGACGGAGCGTGATCTCACCCCAGCGCCCTCGGACCTGCGGCTTGCGGAGAGCCGTCACGAGATTGGCGGTTTCGCGTTGGAGCTGGTTTTGGGTTTCGCTGAGTTGTGTCAGGTGTTGCCTTAACGACCCGTAGGCTTCCTGTCGGCTGGACTCGATGTTCTTGAGTTCGCTCTCATATCGTTCGAGTGCTTCTTTGAGAGGGTGGACCAGGCCGTCGATGGCTTCTTGCCGTTTGCCAATGTCGCCGTCGGCCTCAGCACGAAGCTTGTTGAAGGACTGATCGGCGAGTTTTAGAAACGACTCGCTCTGCGCATTGAGAACGTCACTCGAGAGAGACTTGAAAGTGTCGCTGAGTCTCTGCTTGGCTTCCTCCAGAAGCTTTCGTTGTTCTTCCAAGTTCTTCTGCGCCGCCTCGAGCGATGCCTCGGAAGCCGCCCGCGACTTCAATTCTGTTTCCAAACGGGCCCGCACAACGTCGAGTTCGCTTTGCAGTTTTTCTTGTTGCTGGCGCAGACTTGACGCAGTCGCTTCGGCTTCGACCGCCCGGTTCTTGGTGACAAGCCAGACCACCAGCGCACCCAAGCCCAGCCCGGCAAAGAACAGCAGCCATTCATTGATCATCGGGTTCCGCCTTTCGATCTTCCCCAGGAGCGAATCACCACAACACGCAAGCTCTCAGGCCGTGCCATTCGAAGGTGCGCCGACCAAGCCCTATCCTTCGTCCTCGTGCTCGGGGCAGATAGGAACGAACTCGCACCACTTGCAGGCCCATCCCTTCGATGGAGCGAAGGCCGAACTGCGAATGTTGTCCGCTACTTCGCGGACCTGTTCCAATGCTTGGTCCAAGTCTTGCTCCGTTCGAACCGTCGAAACAGTCTGACCGTTCGAGAGGTAATACAGCGTCAAGCGCACGGGGTCCAGCTTCAAGTGGCGGCGCGCTGCCAGCGCATAGACCGACAGTTGGAGACTCTTGTCGGCATCCCTCTGTGACCGCGGACGCCCAGTCTTGTAATCGATGAGTTCGACCGGCGCGCCTCCGTCCCGCGTGGCGCGACCCTGAGATTCCGGAGTCTCCAGAGGATTAATTTGGTCGATGCGGCCCTCCAGCACGACGTCGCCGCAATCGAGCGAGAAATATTCCTCCAGCCTGATGTTGTTGGCGGCGATCGTGCTGTCATTCTTTTGATCGACGAATTGGCGGAGTTGTTCGAGACCCGCCTTCTTGTAGGTCTCTTCCTGGTAGGTGTCCTCGAATCCCACGCTCTTCCAGGACGCCAGGTAGATCTGTTCAATCTCCTCGAACCGCGGCACCTTGGTTCTCGCAAGCTCGAAGTAGCTGCGAACGCAGCGGTGCATGATGCTGCCGAACGTCAGCGCGGCTTGGGGACCGGTGGGGATTTTCAGCACGTGGCTGAATTTGAATTTCAAAGGACACTCGAGATACGCCTCGATGGCAGTGGCGCTCAGCCGGATCTTCCCGTCCGGCCCGGCAGAATTCACCGGCATCTGGCCGGACCACTTCTCGAGCGGAGGATGGACGCGCCCCGAGTCTGTGACGTTGGTGAAGAGACTGGGTTGGGCCTCTTCATCCGCAGGCGGCCTCGCCCGGCCGGATGGCGCGGATCGATCCTCTTCCTTCGAAGCCGCGGACGGTCGTACTTCCGGCGCTTCCACCGGTTCGATATCTCGCGTCCTGACGGTGGGATTCGCAAGAACGTCGTCCACAAAGATGGACTTCTTGCCGCCGAGTTTTGTGACCGTCGAAATATAGAGCCGCTCCTTGGCGCGCGTCATCGCAACGTAGAACAGCCGCCGCTCTTCTTGCGTATTAATATTCGAGGGCGGCGCCGGCGCGCGGTGCAATTCATCAGGGAATTCAATCACCGGCTTTTGCGTGCGGTGCGGGAAGCGTTGTGAGGCGACGCTCAAAACAAAGACGACCGGAAATTCGAGACCCTTGGCGGCATGCACGGTCATCATCTGCACCGCATTGGCCAGGCGCGGCAGTTCCGGCGCCTCGATTCTTCCCCCCGCCTCGACGAAGTAATCGAAATACTCGAAGAATTCCCGCAGCTTCCGCGTTTCACTTTTCTTTTCCCATTCCGCGAGAAAGTTCCGAAACGCGTTGACGTAAATAAGATCGTCGTCGCCTTCGAGGAAGTTCAATTCCAGCCTTGAAATCAAAAGGTCGAAGAGGTCGGTCACGGATTGGCGCTCTGCCGCCCACTTCAGTTCCATCCAAAGCTGTTTCAGCTCCGGCCAGCCCGTTTTCGACACGGCGCTCGCGGGAGAAGCTTTGTCGATGGTTTCCAACACGTCGAAGAGCGAGCAGCGGTCCCGCGCCGCCTGCTGGCGAATTGTGAGCGCCAGCTCTTCCGGGAAACGCCAGTGCGGAAGCAGCAGAATTCGAGTCAGGCTGATGTTGTCGTGCGGCGAATGGACCACGCGCAAGTAAGCAATGAGGTCGCGGAGAATCACCGTGCCGAGCAGCGAAAGCCCACGGATGGCGAACGGAATGTTGGCGCGGCGGAGTTCAGTCACCAGAACATCGCGGTGAGAATGGGCCCGGTAGAGCACCGCAATGTCGCCGGAGGAGTATCCGCGCGAAGCGAGGCGCTCGATTTCTTCCCGGATCCATGCCGCTTCGCTCTCGTAGTCCTGAGACTCGACGAGGAAAACCGGATCGCCCTCTTTCTTTTCCGTCGTCAGCGCGGGCTTCTTCAGTTCGTGATCGTTCTTGGCGATCACGACATCCGAGCACCGCAGGATTCTCTTCGAAGACCGATGGTTCCGGTAAAGGTAAACCGTCTCGCGAGCCGGGAAAATGCGAGCGAACATCCGAAATGCGCCGTGCGACGCACCCCGAAAACGATAGATGGCCTGGTCGTCGTCGCCCACGGCCATCACGTTGTAAGGCGGCGTCACGAGGCGCCGTAACAGTTCGACTTGCCCATAGTTCGTGTCTTGAAATTCGTCCACCAGGACATAGCGAAAGCGCCCCTGATATCTCTTGAGGACGTCAGGCTTGGCGTCGAAAAGGCGTATCGTCTCGCTGATCAGGCTGCCCAGGCTCGAGCACCCGGCAGCTCCAATCAGCTCGCGGCTTTTACGAAAGACGCGAGCCAGTTCCAGTTTCTTATCGATCTCTTCGCGCTCCCGCTTCTGCTCGGCCGGGTCGAGTTGAGGAAGGCGCTTCTGAAAATTGGCTTCCAGCCCACGCACGTAAGCGTCGAAATCGTCAGGTTCTATCAGTTCGTCCTGGCAGCGCGAGAAGAAATTGTTCAAGTCGTGCAGAAACGCGCCCGGCTCGGCGAGCCTTTGATAAAACTTCAGCCCAAGCTGGCCCATTCGCCGTCGAAGGAAGATCCAGACATCAATTTCATCGAGCAGAGAATGGCCGGCGCGATTTTCCTGCAAGATCTGTTCGCACAGAGAATGGAAGGTGGAAATATGCGGCGACACCTGCGGACTGCCCAAGGCCTCGCTGACGCGAACCTTCATCTCTTCGGCCGCCTTGCGAGTGTACGTCAAGGCGAGAATGTTCGCCGGCTGAAGTCCCGGGACTACGCGCAGCAAGTGAATGATGCGGCCCGTGACAGCGCTCGTTTTGCCGCTGCCCGGACCAGCGATCACCAGCAGTGGGCCTTCGCCGTGTTCTACTGCTTTGCGCTGCTCGGGATTCAGCGTCAATTCCTGCATGAGGACACTTCGATTATTATTCCGCGAAGAGTTTCGCTCGGGCAAGCTATTTCGGGCGCGGCTGGGCGGCGAGCATCGCGCACGGTTGCAAAAGCAGAATCACTGCGGCGGCGCGCCGGCTCCGGCTTGTAGTTGCTGAAAGGCGGCGCGAGCTTCCTGATTGTTGGGGTCAAGCTTGAATCCAGCCTGATATTCCTGGATGGCTTCGGGGATTCTGCCGCCGACGCCGTAAAAGTATCCGAGGACGAAATGAGTCCGGCTGTCCCAAGGATTCAGGGCTTCCGCAGCCTTGAAGGCAGTCTCGGCTTGGTCCAACTCTCCCATTTCCAGGTAGGAAAGGCCCTCGCCAAGATACGCTTTGGTGGTGGGCACGCTGTGGGCTGAACGGGTGAACTCCTCCGCCGCCTGCGCAAATCTCCCTTGGCCGAAATAGAGCTCGCCTAAACGGTTATGGGCGCGGACGCTGAGAGGCGCGAGGGCAAGCGCGGCCCGGAACTCATTCTCCGCAGACGTAAGATTCCGCATCTTCACATAAGTCATGCCGAGATTGATGTGGGCATCCGCGTCGCCGGGCATCAGAAGCATGCTCTTTTTCAGCACGGCGATGGCCTCGTCGTAGCGCCCTTCGTCCATATACACAAGTCCGAGATTATCCAATAGAGATACATCCAGGGGAGATATCTTTTTCGCCTCCAGCCACTCATGCTCGGCGGCCTTGATGTTGCCCTGATTGTAGTAAGCGGCTCCCAGGTTGTCGTGCATCTCGAACGAATTGGGCGCCAGAGCGAGGGTACGTGTGTAAAACGTAATGTCGTCGTGCCAGTCCCGGTTCCGCACCACAATGCGCACCGTGCAGAGCGCCGCGAGGAGAGCAGCGGCGGACACGAGTGCTCCACGCCAAACGGCGCGGCCGGATGTTTTCTCGAAAAGGCGCGCGAATCCCCAGGCCGCCACCCAGATCAAGCCCACCGACGGTAAGTAAAGGTAACGCTCGGCAAACGGGAGTGCCGATGTGCTGGTGCGGACCCAGCGAGCATTCAGAACCGGGGAGAGTGTCACGAGAAACCACACAAAGCCAAAGCAGACGGGTCGCGCACGCTTCCAGAGGAAGAGGAAGACCCAGGTAAAGAGAAGCAGAACCGCGATACCCCAGGCTATGGCGGGCAGCAGCGCGCTCAGGTTGAACGGGAAAATATACGCCGCGCAAAGCCTCGCGGGCCACAGGAAACCCCAAACATATTTTCCTGTCAGGGCGATCGCGGACAGGACGACATCAACGTACGGCATCTCTCGAACGATGTTGGCGGGAAGAAACCCGCCTAAGACCCGCACTCGGAACAGGGCGTAGGCCATGTCCAGCGCCCACAGCGGAGCGTAGCGGGCGATTTTCTGCGTCCAGCGTGTGCGCGCGCGGTCTTCACGATAGAAGTGTTCGTAAACCGTGGCGACCGCTGGCAGCGTGACCGCCGACTCCTTGGAGAGCAGCGCCAGAGCAAACAAGGCGCTCATGCCAGCAGAGGCCGGCCCGCTGATTCGGCCGCCCGGCCCTGCCAGCCGCAGGAATGCCCAAAAACTCAGGATGTAGAACAATGCCACCTGCAAGTCAGGGACGGCCGCAACCCATGCTACCGCCTCGCTGTGGATCGGGTGCAATGCGAATAAGGCCGCTGCGATGAAGGCCAAAATGCGATCCCTGAACAGCTTTTCCGTCATTTTGAAGAGAGCGATTACGACGACGGCATTCAAAAGGATACTCACCGCGTGAAATGGCCTCGGATACAACCCGAAAACTTGCGCGCAAAGAAGGTAGAGCACATGCATCATCGGCCGATAGTAATTCGTGACTGCTGCCGCGCCCGCGTAAGAGAAAACCGTCGTAGTGAATATGACGCGGAGATAACGAAAACTGTGGATGTAAGGGTCGTTGAGGACCTGAGTGGTGTCGTCGTAGACGAACTCATTGTGCAGTATGTTGAGGTACGGAATGATGGCGAGCAGGCACAGCACACTCCACACGGCTATTTCCTGCCAGCGATCAACGAGAAAAGCCCGCACCGGTCTCCAAGCGGAAGCGCCGGGGTCGGGTGCAAGGTCGATGGTTTGAGGCTGCGACATATTTTGTTTAGGAGGAAGTCACCGCTCGAATCGAAGTCTCAAGCCTTGAGCCAGGAATTTACGGGAACATCGTCCGGATGCTTAGGCTTGTAAGGCCAGGTGATTTTCTTTCCTGTCCCCGCCGCCTCGTAGGCGGCGTAAATGATCTCGAGTGTCGCCCGGCCGTCCTGGCCCGTTTCCTGCGGCGTCTGGTCGTTCAAAACGCACTGAACGAAGTGGCGCATTTCGTGCGGGAATCCGTAGATGTGGGACTCCTCGAAAACGGTGAAGGTCCAGCCCTTGGTTTCACCTGCCTTTTCGACGGCGTAACCATACCCTTTCGAGCTGTAAGTTTCCATTGAACTGCCGTGCAGGAGGTCGCAGTAGATTACGCCCTCCGTGCCGTGTAATTCCATGCGGTCATCCATACCGCCGTGCTTCGCCCAACTGTCTTCGATGACGGCGATGCCGCCACCCTCGAATTCGAGAATCACTACCGAATTGTCCTCGCCCTTGGTTCGTTTGGTGTGTAGCACGCGCTGGCAATGAGCGACAACGCTCTTGGGTTTTGGTTTGCCATACATCCAGCGCGCCCACTCGATCCCGTGGCAGCCCATGTCCATGATCGAGCCGCCGCCCGAGCGTTTCACGTCGTAAAACCAATCCGAGTGCGGGCCAGAGTGTTTCTCACCTTGCTTCACCATGTAAAGCTTCCCGATGGCGCCTTCGTCCACCAGCTTTTTCGCACGGACGTACTTGGGAGAAAAGCAGATCGTTTCCGCATACATCAGCTTGACGCGATGTTTCGCTGCGGCCGCAAGCATGGCATCCGCGTCGGCAAGCGTATGGGCGATGGGCTTTTCGAGGATGATGTGCTTCCCCGCTGCTGCCGCTGCCTCCACGACCCCGCGGTGCATATCATTCGGGATGCCCACGATGACGAGGTCCACATCGTCACGGTCGAGCAGCTCCCGGTAGTCCGTAAGGGCAACGGGAATCTTCCACTTTCGCGCGAACTCTTCCACGTGTTTTTTGTTCGCCGAGCAGGCCGCCACGACGACCGCCTCTGGAACCTCCTGAAGAGCTTCGGCGTGAATGTTGGAGGAGAAGCCGGAACCGACGATGCCGACTCGGACGTGGTTCATGCTTCAGTCCCCTCTTTAGGGCAGGATGCCGGGCAGGATCATACAGTCAAGTTGGAACAAGCCGCTCTTACTTCCTCTTGCTGTTGAGTGAGCGAACGAATTTAGCCAGGGTCTCGATTTCCGCTGGCTTCAGCGTGTCCGCGAAGCCCTTCATCATCGTGTCTTTCTTGCCGTTCTTAACGGTTTCCTCGATCTCTTTGTTGGTTTTGGAAGCCTGCCACTTGGGATCGGTGAAATCCGGAGTCTTAAGAGCTGAGAACCCCTTGCCTTCAGCCCCGTGGCACATCGAGCACTTCGATTTGAAAAGGTCGAAGGACGCCTTGTCGATCGGAGAAGCTTGAGCCACTTTTGAGCCTGAGCCGAAAAGAAGCTCGCTGCTTCCCGTGAGCATTGCCGCAAGAAGAATGTATGACCAGAACTTCATCACAATTCACCTCTCATCGAGATCTTTAGGATGGTCGCGAGCGCCGGGGGCTTGAGCGCGGAAATCGCCGGCGCCGTCTTCTTTTCCCTGTTCCATCCCTATCTTTGATCCTGAACTCACTGCATGTCATCCTAAGCCCGATAGCCCGTTCGCGGCGCGGCCACGCGACCGACGGACACGGGAACTCATCGCTCCGCGTCCCACGAAAATGCTTGTCGTCGATGGTACGTCAACAGCAACACTCATGGTATCCAAGCGGCCACGCAAAAATCAAGAAAGTCGGCCGTACGGTGTTTGCCTATGAATGATAAATACCTCGCCGGAACTCCAATTCGTAATTCGCGCGATCAGAGCCCAGCTTTCCGAACTAGCTCTAATGTTGCGGCGGAACGTAACCCGGCGGAAGCTTGGCTCCCTCGCCGAAAAAGAAACGCTCCATTTGTTGAGCGATGATGTCTTGGGCTTCCTTGGTGGCAGGACTCAAGCGGTATTCATTGATGAGCATTCTCAGGTGATCCAACCAAAGTTTCCAGGCATCCTGGGAAACGTTTTCGTAGATTCGCTGGCCGAGTTCCCCACTCCAGGGCGGCTCGTCGAGGCCGGGAAGGTCCTTGTCGAACTTTACACAGTGCACCATGCGTTGCGCCATTCAAAACCTCCATCTTCGACCATGCATTATAACGAAATCAGTGGTAGCTGTGCCCCGGATAAAGCAGGTTTAGTCCCAACGTGAAGATCGGGTCGAAGAAGTAACCGAAGATTCTCCACGCCGCCACCATGCCAAGCAGCATGAAAGCCGGTTGATGACCCCACTCGGCGACGCGCAGGGCTGCTCGATGAGGCAGAAAGACGCCGATGGCGGTGATGCCGTCGAGTGGAGGCAGCGGAAGCAGGTTGAACGCCATCAGCAGCAGGTTGAGCGAAAAGAGAATGCTGAGGAACGTCGCTGCGCCCTCCGCTACTGTGCCCGGCGCCGCCTCAGCCACGTGCGTGAAACGGGCGCTCTCGGGCAACGCAAAGACTCCCGCAGACATTCCCACGTGGATGCCCACGCCGGCCAGCAGCACCAACGTCAGGTTGGCGGCCGGGCCCGCGAGCGCCATCCAGGCCGCCCGGCGAGGATGCCGCTGCGCCCAGCGCGGATCAAAGGGCGCGCTCGCCCATCCCATCATCCAGCCGCTCATGAAATAGGTGAGGATGGGAAACAGGATCGTCCCGAAAGGCTCGCGCCGCATGTGAGGAAGCGGATTGAGGGTCACCTGTCCGCCCTCAAAGGCCGTCATGTCGCCGCCCAGTTTTGCGGCCAGCGCGTGCGCGGCCTCGTGGCACGTCAACGAGAGCAGAAAGATGATGTACCACATCGGGGCCAGAGCTATTTGATCGGGTCTCATCGACGGTCACATTAGCACATTTTGGGAAGTCGCTAATGATGGTCGAGAAGGATGGGCAGGATATCAGGGCTTGATGTCGCCACGCAGTTGCACGATAGACCTGATCGTCTGCTGAAGAACCTGGAGGCGCTTTGCCGGCGTCAGGGAAAGCATCCAGCGGATCACCGTTAAATCCACTCCGTCTTCGCTGTGCGTGGGCCGGGCTCCGTGATTTGCGGTTATTGCCGGCTGCGCCGGACGATGTCTTTCTTGGGTCATTCTGTTGCTCGACGCGCCTGATTCACGATCCATAGGAATGTCCGCACCCAACCGTCCGCGTAGTCTCTTCATGTCCAATAGCTCCGGTCGAGCGACCGGTACTGAATGGCCTCGGAGATGTGGGTGCTGTTGATGTCTTCCGCGCCTTCCAGGTCGGCGATGGTGCGCGACACTTTCAGGATGCGGTCGTGGGCTCGCGCGCTCAAACCAAGCCGGTTCATGGCGCTTTCGAGCAAGCGCTCGCAGTCGGCCGAAATATTGCAATACTTCCGGATTTGCCGCGAGCTCATCTGGGCGTTGGAATAGATTTTTTCGCCTTGGTATCGCTCGAGCTGCCGCTCGCGGGCCTTGATTACGCGCTGGCGAATCTGGTCGGAGGTTTCTCCGCCCGCATCCTCGCGCAGTTCGCGGTATTTGACGGCCGGCATATCGATGTGAATGTCGATGCGGTCGAGCAGAGGCCCGGAGATTTTGGAAACGTAACGCTGAATGATGGGCGGCGTGCAAGTACACTCGCGCGAGGGGTCGTTGAAGAATCCGCACGGACAGGGATTCATCGCCGCTGCCAGCATGAATCGTGCCGGGAACGTCAAAGACATGGCGGCGCGGGCGATGGTCACGGTGCCGTCCTCGAGCGGCTGGCGCAGGACTTCCAAAACATTGCGCTGAAATTCCGGCAGCTCGTCAAGGAACAACAGGCCGTTGTGGGCCAGGCTCACTTCGCCGGGGCGAGGCACCGCGCCGCCGCCGATCAGCCCCGCGTCCGAAATGGTGTGGTGAGGCGCGCGGAACGGTCGTGTGCCGGTGAGGCCGACGCCCGGCTCCAGCACGCCCGCCACGCTGTGGATCTTGGTCGTCTGAATTGCTTCGTCAAACGTCAGAGGCGGCAGGATAGTCGGAATGCGCTTGGCCAACATCGTCTTGCCGGCGCCCGGCGGCCCGATCATCAGAATGTTGTGGCCCCCAGCCGTCGAAACCTCGATGGCACGCTTGGCGTGCAACTGACCTTTGACGTCCCGAAAGTCGACCGGATACTGGCTCGCCGCCGCGAGCATCTCCGAGACATTGACCTTAGTCGGCTTGAACTCGCGCGTGTCGTTGACGAGATCGAGCACTTCCGGCAAAGAGCGTACTCCGAAGACTTCAATCTCCTGAACCACCGCCGCCTCATTGGCATTCTCCAACGGCAACACGAGCCTTCGAATACCCTTTTGCCGCGCCATCGTGGCGATGGAGAGCGCGCCTTTGATGGGGCGCAGACCCCCGTCG
Source organism: Terriglobia bacterium (assembly GCA_050013575.1). Classification (GTDB taxonomy): domain Bacteria; phylum Acidobacteriota; class Terriglobia; order UBA7540; family UBA7540; genus DASYXZ01. The sequence continues at coordinate 20,546 of JBEKEZ010000037.1, forward strand.
AGTGAAAGCTCGCCCAGAAACAGAATCTGTTTCAATTCGGGTTTGAGCAGGGCGCCTGTGGTGCCGAGAATGCCAAGGGCGATCGACAGGTCGAAGCCCGAGCCTTCTTTTTTGACGTCGGCGGGCGCGAGATTCACCGTGATGTTCTGAAAAGGAAATTCGAGGCCGCAATTTCGGATGGCCGACTTGATTCGCTCGCTGCTCTCGCGCACCGCCGCGTCCGGCAGGCCCACGGTCATGAAGTGTGGGTTGCCGGCCGAGATGTCAACCTCGACTTCTACCAAGTAGGCATCAATGCCGAAGACAGCGGCGCTCAGCGTTTTGAAAAGCACGAGGCTCGTTCCTTGCGGGACTCAGCACGCCGATTGAAGGCATTGGCGTGCACCGATTTCGGGCGGATTATAACAGAACTTAGCCCGGATTGGGGTCAATCAACCAGCCATCAATATTCCTCAGCACCAGAGCCTGCTGAAAGCTGATTACTGACGGCTGATACCTGAGAGCTTGCTGCTCGTCACTCGTCACTCTTCACTCGTCACTCATAGCGCAGCGCCACCATAGGATCGACTTTCGTTGCCCGGCGGGCGGGAATGTAGCTGGCAAGACCGGCGACGGCAATCAGAACCAGCGCGGCGGCGATGAATGCAAGCGGGTCGGTGGATTTCACGCCGTAGAGCAGGCTCGACACGAGTCGCGTCAACGCGGGCGCGGCCAGGATCCCCCCTCCCACGCCAATCAGTGTGAATTTGAATCCCTGCCCCACGACGAGCCTCAGGATGTCACTTTGTTCCGCTCCCAGCGCCATGCGGACGCCGAATTCATGCGTTCGTTGTGCGACAGAATATGAGACCACTCCGTAGAGGCCCACGACGGCCAACAGCAGCGCCATCGCGGCAAACAGCCCCGAAATCATCGTCGTTAGCCGCTGCGGAGCGACCGACTCCGAGAGCATGCTCTCCATCGTGTGCACCTCGCCGATGGGCTGGTTAGGATCGATGGCGTGAACAATCTGGCGCACGTCGGCGATGAGCCTTGTGGGATCCTGCATCGTGCGAACCGCCAGCGTCATGTCATTCCCCGTCTCCATGAAGTACATGGCCGTGGCGGGCTCGGCGGAGGCGCCAAGTTCCTTCACATCACCCACAACACCCACGACGGTGTCCCAATCGCACGGCGAATCAGAGCAGTTGACACCAAAGCGCTTGCCGATGGGATTCTCGCTGGGCCAGTATTGCTTCCCCATGCTTTCGCTGACGATGGCATTGGGCTTCCACCAGTCGCCTTCCACAAACGATCGGCCACGAAGCAGTGGGATTCCCAAGGCGCGGAAATAGCCTGGGCTGACTTGGCGATGCGCGGCCCAAATCAGGTCGCCGCGCGCGCGAGGCGGTCGCCCCTCGATGACAATGTCCTGGCCCCAGCCGCCGCCTGAAAGGGGCGCAAAGTTGATAATTCCTGCAGCGCGCGCCTGAGGCAGGGCCTCAATGCGCTCCAGCACTGGGTTGTAAAACCTTTCCATGTGCTGCCCTGTGCGGTGGAGATCGATGGTGAGGACGGACTCGGGTCGAAAGCCCAAGTCCACGGCTGAAAGACGAACAAAGCTCTTGGCGAGCAATCCCGCGCCCGTCAGGAGCACGACCGCGAGCGCCACCTCGCCCGCCACTAGAGCGCCGCGAAAGGACCGCGGGCCAGCGCCCAATCGAACGTCTCGCAAGCCTTGCTTCAGGGTCTCATTCAAGTCAAAGCCTGTAGCGCGCAAAGCCGGCGCCATGCCGAACAGCAACACGGTCAGCAGCGAAATCGCCAGAGAGAACAAAAGGACCGGAATGTCGAACCCGCCCTGCGTGAGGGGGCGCCAGCCGACGGGCAGCAATACGTACAGAACGCGCACGCCCGCGGACGCCAACAGCACGCCCAGCGCGCCGCCCGCCAGCGCCAGCACCGAGCTTTCAATCAGCATCTGCCGGATGATTCGCGCTCGGCTCGCGCCCAGCGCGCGGCGAATGGCAATTTCCTGATGCCGGCCTGAGGCGCGGGCCAGCAGAAGATTGGCGAGGTTCGCGCACGCAATCAGCAGAACGAGCGCGGCAAACGCCAGCAGCGCCAGAAGCGCCGGCCGCAGCTCCTTGGCGTACCGGTCGCGCAGGCTCTCGACCGCAACGCTCTGGTCTGCATTCCATTGTTCAGGAAATATCCTGGCAAGCTGTGCGGCAAGCGCCTCCATGTTCGCCTGCGCCTTCGCCCGCGTGACGCCCGGCCTTAACAGCCCGATCGCGTGAAGGTAGTACCCGCCCGGCCCTTCATCAAGGTTGGCCTGAAGCGGCGTCCAGACCTCTTCAGGCGTGGTTGAGAAACGGAAATTGGCAGGCAATACTCCGATCACGGCGTGGGGCTCGCCATTCAGGACAAGCGTCTTGCCGAGAATCCCAGGATTGCTGCCGTATCGCGTTTGCCACAGAGCGTGGCTGATGATCGCGACTCGATTGCCGCCGGGCTGGTCCTCCACGGCCGAGAACGTGCGGCCTAGAACGGGCACGACCCCGAGGACGTGGAAAAATCCCGCTGTGACTTGTTTGGCGCGAACGCGCTCCGGCCCTTCGGCGCCGGTCAGATTGTATTGCTCCTGCAGGTCGGCCCACGCGGCCATCGCTTCGAAAACTTGGTTGTGATCGCGCCAATATTTGAAGCTCGGCTGGTCGGCCCACCCTCCCGATATCGCCATCCCTGACTGCGCGATTCTGCGCTGGTAGCATTTCACCATTACCACGCGGTCAGAGTTCCCGAACGGCAGGGGGCGAAGCAGAAAATCGTTGGCGGCGGTGAAGATCGCAGTGTTGGCGCCGATCGCCAGCGCGAGCGTCATCACCGCCACCGCCGCAAAGCCGGGAGACTTGCGCAACATGCGCAGGCCGTAGCGAATGTCTTGAATCGTGGTTTCGATGAAGTTCACGCCGCGGGCCTCGCGGCATTCTTCCTTCACTTGATCCAGCGCGCCAAATTCGATCCGCGCACGGCGCTTCGCTTCCTCACGCGGCATGCCGGATTGGACGTACTTCTGAACCTCGCGCTCAAAGTGAAATTTCAACTCGTGGTCCAGTTCGGCTTCGACGGCCCTGCGTCGAAACAGCGCGCGCAAACGAAAGATGAGATCATTCAGCATCACGCACCTCGTAGTCGCCAATGTAGGGCCGGGGCTTGCCCCGGCCAGGCCGACATCGCAATAGGTCGAGCCCGGTTAGGGCATCGACGCCGGCTGGCGGGGCTTGCATCGGCCAAGCCGACCCAAGGGGCGGCCCTACCTGCCCTGCGCCGCTATCCGGGACTGGAAAAACGAATTGGCTTCGTTCCCCACAAATGGCTTCGACACCAAAAGGCGTCTCTTTGGACAACTGCAATTTCTCCTTGTTTTCAACAACATGCCGTTTCACCCCAATTGGCTTCGAACCCAAAATGGCTTCGATTTGGGTTCGTTTTTGGGTTCGTTCCAAATCGACTTCCTTTGTTTTCAACAACATGGTGGCTTCGAACCTCGTTTTTTAACATCTTTTTTTTGCGCCACTCGTCCCTCATCCTCAGTCCGCAGCCGAAAACTCAGCGTCGATAACCAATCCAATGGCGGCCGTCAGTTTCCGCCACGCGCTCTCTTCCGCTTCGAGTTGCTTCCGCCCGGGGCGAGTGAGCTCGTAGTATTTGGCGCGCCGATTGTTCTCAGACGCGCCCCAGCGCGCCTTAATCCAGCCTCGCCGCTCCAGCCGATGCAGCGCCGGATACAACGAGCCTTGCTGGATGCGGAGCGCATCTTTCGAGATTTGCTGGACTCGCTCCGAGATGGCCCAGCCGTGCTGAGGCTCGAGCGCAACCGTCTTCAAGATAAGCAAGTCCAGCGTGCCTTGCGGCAAATCGATGCGTGGATTCCCGCCCTTCGGCAGGCTCAGGGCAGGCTTTTCGCGGGAATGACAATCGTTACTCATGAAAAACTCCTTCCCTTTAGCTTCTACAGGGAAACAGTAGCACCTCTCTTGTCGAAGTGCAAGGGAAAAGTTTGAGCATTTGTGATTGGTGATTGACGATTTGTGATTGGCAATCGCAAATCACCAATCGCAAATCAGAAATGAATCAGCGGAGCTGAGTAAATTCGTCAGTGTGGGTGACAAACTCGGGATAAGCGCCGGCGACTGATGGCTGACGGCTTTCTTGCTTCTCACTCGTTCCCGCCCTGCGGGATCACTCGTCACTCATATCTCAGCGCCACCATGGGATTGACCTTCGTTGCCCTCCGCGCCGGGATGTAGCATGCCACCAACGCGATTACGCCGGCCAGGAGCGTACTTCCGAAAAGAGCAGTCGGGTCCACGGGGCTTACGCCGTAGAGCAGGCTGGACATAAAGCGAGTTGTGGCGATGGCCAGGGCGAGGCCGATGAAGGCCCCGACCAGAACCAGAGTTAATCCCTGGCGCAGCACCAGCTTCAGGACCTGCTTGCGTCCGGCTCCCAAGGCCACACGGATGCCGATTTCATGGGTCCGCCGATTCACCAAGTACGCGACCACCCCATAGAGGCCCACGGAGGCCAGGAACATCCCCAGCAAGCTCAAGCTGCCGACCATACCCGCCGCCATGCGCTGAACGTACACGCTCTCTTCGGAGCGGAAAGTACTTTCGCCAGTCTGAATCCAGACAACCACCGCCGTCTTGTCCACAGCCCAAACCTCCCGCTTGACGGCCGGAATCCACAGGCGCGGGTCGCCGGTGGTTTCAACAATCAGTACTCCCCCATAGGAAGTCTGGGCGATGGGGAAATACATGTAGGGCTGCGGCGACTCCTGAATGTGATTGATCTTGACGTCCTCAACAACTCCTACGATTTCGTAATCCTTCTTTTCGATCCGTAGGCTATGCCCGATAGGGTCCTGGTTCAGCCAGAAGCGGTGAGCCATGGTCTGACTAATCAAGACCACTTTGGGAGCATTGGCGCCGTCGCCGAAGGTAAAGTAGCGGCCCTTGAGAATCCGTGTCCCGACCGTTTGAAAGTAGTCCGGGCCTACAGCATTGAACTTCACGGCAACACTCTCCTGACCTTCGGGCAGTTCTATGCCCGGTATGGAGACCCTGAGCTCGGCTCCGCCACCTGAGCCAGTCAGCGGAAGTCGCATGGCGGAGGTGGCACGCACGATCCCTGGAAGTCCCCTGACTCTCTCCAGAACTCGGGGCAACAGAGTTCTTTGTTGTTCCTCGCTGCCCTCCAAGGTCCCCACCGGCACCACAAGCAGATTCTTGTGAGGGTTGAATCCCAGTGGTACTCGCAGGGTTGACATCAAGCTTCTCAGGAACAGACCTGCCCCGGACAACATCAGGACCGAGAGCGCAACTTGGCCGACCACCATAACATTGCGGGCGGTCATGCGCTTGGAACCATGCGCCAAGCTTGCCTCCTCCCCTTTAAGCGCCCCGGTGAGATCAGCTTTCGACGCTCGAAGTGCCGGTGCAACGCCGAAGATTAGCGTTGCCACCAATGAAACGACCAGGGTGACGAGCATGACCCGCGCGTCAATCCGCAGGTCCGGGCCGAGCTGGACCGGGGCCGGTGGCAGCAGAGAAGGCTCGATGGCGATGAGCCCAGCGGCGAGCGCCAGCCCCAGGGCCGCTCCGACCAGCGAGAGCATGAGGCCTTCCGTCAGAAATTGACGGATCAACCGTCCACGGCCCGACCCCAGCGCCAACCGAACAGCGACTTCCCTGCGGCGCGTTTCGCCGCGTGCAAGAAGCAGACCCGCAACATTGGCGCAGGAAATCAGCAACACCAGCCCCACCACCAACATTAGAAAGAGAGAAACGAGAAGAAAGCCGCGTTGTCGTTCCGATTCCGGGTCGCCGACGAAAGTGGTCGCTTTGTTTGTTGCGGGGTACGCATGGGCGAGCCGATGGCCGACGGTGTCGAGTTCGGTTCGAATCCGCTCCGCGGTCACGCCCGGCCGCAGGCGTCCCATGACCTCATAATAGCGGGATTCGCGGTGTTTCATCTCCGAGGGCTCAAAGGCGTCTACGGGCAGCCAGGCGTCGGTGGGAACAAACCTTTCCAGCCCCCGGAAGCGCTGAGGGGCAACCCCCAGAACGGTAGTACTATGATTGTTCAGCCGGATGATCTTTCCGACGATGCCCGGATCGCCGCCCAGCCGGTTCTTCCAAAGCGTGTAGCTGATAACCACGGTCGGCCCCGAAGCCGTAGAGCCCTCAGCTTCCGGAGGAAACGTACGCCCCAGAAGGGGCTTGATACCCAGGAAGTCGAAATAATTGAGCGAGACAACGTCCACGGCGACCATGCTCGACTCATCCATGGAATTCAAGAACTTGACCCCCCGCTCGTAGGCAACGGCACCCGAGAACGAAGAACATTGGGCTCGGAGGTCCAGGTAGTCCGGAAATGAAACACCAGCAAACACGCCGTGAGCCTCTTGCGTCGCGATGCGGACAAATTGACTCGGGTCTGAAACCGGCAGAGGCTTCAGGAAGGCGCCATCAACGATGCTGAACATGGCTGTGTTCGCGCCGATTCCCAAAGCGAGCGTCAGGATCGCCACGACGGTGAAGCCGGGATTCTTCGCCAACATCCGCAGGCCGTAACGAACATCTTGGACGAAATTCTCAATCCAGTTTACTCGGCGCATGTCGCGACACTCCTCTTTGATTTGGTCCAGCCCGCCCAACTCCCGCAGAGCCGCGTAACGGGCTTGCTCAGGGGTCTTCCCTTCTTCGATCTTCTCCTCAATCAGCTTTTCCAGGTGGTAGCGGAGTTCGTCGCTGAGCTCACGCTCGACGCGGCTCTTACGAAAGAGCGACTGCAATCGAAGAGGAATTTTGTAGAACCATCGCATAGGGTTCCTTATTCGCGCCACTCTTCATTCGTCAATCGGCAATCCACAATCCTCAATCACTCGTACCGCAGCGCCACCATGGGGTCGACTTTCGCCGCCCGGCGTGCAGGCAGAAAGCAGGCCAGGAGCGCCGCGACCACCGTGACGACGGGGACCAGAGCAAAAGTGATGGGGTCGGTGGGCCGTACGCCAAACAGAAGGCTCGCCAAGAATCTTGTCAACACCCACGCGCCCGCTATTCCGGCGGCAATTCCGCCCGCCGCGAGCAGCATTCCTTGTCTTACCATTTGGCGGATGATGTCGCCTGCATCGGCGCCCAGCGCCATTCGCACACCGATTTCATGAGTCCGCTGCAGCACCGTATAAGACATCACCCCATAGACGCCTACCGTCGCGAGGATCAGCGCGAGCGCCGCAAAAATGCCAAGCAGCGCGGTGTTGAAGCGTGGGCCTGAAGCTGACTTGTAGACAAGCTGCTCCATCGTGGCGACATCGAACACGGGCAGGTCCGGGTCCACGGCCTGAACTGCGCGCCGCGCCGGCGCGACCAGGCTCAGCGGATCGGACCTAGTGCGAAGCACGAAGGTGATGTCTTGCATCAGGAAGGGCACCGGCGCCTGCGCATACGGAAGGTACATGGAAGGCGAGGATGTCTCGTCGAGAGCGTACTGCTTTGTCTCGCCGACAATTCCGACGACCGTGCACCACGCGTCATTCGAGAATCCCGGTTTCAGGCGCTTGCCGATGGCGTCGCCCTGCGGCCAAAAGTGCCGGGCGAGGTCCTGGCTCACGATGACAACGTGTGGGCCGGCCTCCGAATCGTGCTCGTCAAAATAGCGCCCCTTGAGCAGCGGAATGCCGATGGCTTTAAAATATTCGCCGCCAATCACTTTCTTGGCTGCGATGAATGCCTGAGTTCCCGGGGGCGGCGTTTCTTGCCCTTCAACGGTAAAATCTCCTGCAATGGCGCCGTTGCCAAGCGGAAGTCCAAACACGCCGCCCGCAGACTTCACTCCGGGCAAGGCGGCTAGCCGGTCGAGCGCCTGCTGCTCAAAAGCAATCATGGGGCGGGCGCCGGCATAGCGGGACTCGGGAAGGCTGATGTTCATAGTCAGCGCATTCTGGGGGCTGAATCCCGGATCGACACTCATCAGGCCCAAGAAACTTCGGATCAACAGTCCCGCGCCCACCAGGAGAATCAGCGCCAAGGCAACTTCGGCCACCACGATGCCATCCCGCAAATAACTTCGGCCCACCGCCACGCCTCGGCCGCCTTCTTTCAAGCTGTCGCTCAGTTCTCCTCGTGACGCTCGCACGGCCGGGGTGAGACCAAACAGCACGGCGGTAAGTACCGAGACCGCAAGGGTGAAGCCCAGCACCCAGAAATCGATGCCCGTCGAGGCGATGTGCGCAGCGGCGCTGGACGAAGCCATACTCCTTGGCAGCAGCGATGCGGCCTTGGCCACAACGCTCTGCCCCAGAGCAGCCAGGAGCAGTCCGAGAGCTCCACCTAACACGGCCATCATCACGCTCTCGGTCAGCATCTGGCGGATCACGCGGGCGCGGCCTGCGCCCAGCGCCTTGCGGATGCCGATTTCGCGCTGGCGGGTGGTAGCACGAGCCAGGAACAGATTGGCCACGTTGGCGCAGGCGATGAGCAGCACGAGGCCCACGGCCCCAAACAGCACGAGCAGCGGAGTGCGAACATCGGAGGCCACTGCCTGGCTCAGCGGAACCAGCGCGATGTGCCATTCCCAGCCTCCTGCCGGATGAGGAGCCCGTTGCTCCTTGAACCGCTTGTCAATCAGGGCCACATCACGGCGAGCGCTTTCAATCGTGACGTGTGGCTTCAGCCGGGCGACAATTTGCAAAGAGGCATTGTGAGCGTCATTCGCCAGCGTGAGAGGAATCCAAACGTCGGCATCGTTCGGAAAATCGAAACCGGCTGGCATCACGCCGATGACCGTGTAGAACTCTCCGTCCAGCTTGATCGATCGTCCCACCGCGGGCCGGTCGGCGCCGAAGCGGCTGCGCCACAGGCGGTCGCTAAGCAGCGCCACGCGGTTGTGCCCCGCGGTTTCTTCTTCTGGGGCGAAGGCTCGTCCCAGGGCGGGACTCACGTCGAGCAGGCGCAATAGGCTCGAGGAGATAGCCACACCCGTTAGCCGCATGGGTTCTCCTCCACCGGTGAGATTCGAAGGCTGCCCGCGATAGGCGGCAATTTCACTGAAGACGTGATTCTGCATTCGCCATTCCTTGTAATCCGGATCGCTGAGCGCTCCGGGCCCTGAAAAGCCAATCGTTGGACTGGTAGCCCATAGCGTCACCAGTCGGTTTGCGTCGCGAAAGGGCAACGGATGCAGAATGGCTGCGTTGACCACGCTGAAGATCAGCGAGTTGGCGCCGATGCCCAGGGCAAGGGTAATCGCGGCCACGGCGGTGAAGCCGGGATTGCGGCTCAACTGACGCAGGCCGTAGCGGAGATCTTGCATGAAATTCTGGATGTAATTCACTCGGCGCATATCGCGACACTCCTCTTTGATTTGTTCCACGCCGCCCAACTCGCGCAGGGCCGCGTAACGGGCCTCGTCCGGAGTCATCCCTTTTCTGACCTTCTCCTCAATCAGCTTTTCCAGATGGAAGCGGAGTTCGTCGCTAAGCTCGTGTTCGACACGAGCACGCTTGAAGAGCGAGCGGATTCGTAGCGGAAGTTTGTAAAGCCAGCGCACGGTGTTTGCCCTCAGCTATCAGCCCTCAGCTATCAGCGACCCCAGTCACCTTTCCTTCTTGCTGACTGCTCAACTCACACCATATGTCGTCTCCAGAACAAGTCCAATGGCCGAGGAAAGCCTTCGCCAGTTTGCCTCCTCCTGCTCCAAATACTTGCTCCCGGCCGGCGTCAGCGAATAATATTTGGCCCGGCGATTGTTGTCAGATTCGCCCCACTTCGCCCTGATCCATCCGCTTTGCTCGAGGCGGTGAAGGGCGGGATACAGCGCCCCTTGATTAACTTGGAGCACTTCCCCGGACACCTGCCGGATGCGCAGGGCGATGCCCCAGCCGTGCATCGGCTCCAGAGCAATGGTTTTGAGAATCAGGAGGTCCAGCGTGCCCTGGACCAGATCGGTCGGTTTGCTCATGCTCGCTCCCCTCAGTTATCGACAAGGAATCTTACCTCCGCTCTTGTCAATAATCAAGGGGAATGCTTTCTCACGAGGTTCGTGGTCAGTTGTTGATATGCACCGCATGATCGAGGCCAAAATGAGATCGCTCGCACGGCTCAGGAAGGAGTGGCCTAGGAACCGCACCGAGAGGCAAAGAAGAGATCCAAACTGTCAGCGGGGGAGTGACAAATGCCACCTGAAAGCCGGAATGTGTATGATTATAAGACAAATAGTTGATGATTCAAGGTCAAAATCTCGAAGTCTAAGCCATGTAGAATCAACGAATTTATCCGATGCTGGCACGATTTGAAAAGAGTTGATGGGGAAGGAACGAAGCCGGAATGTCCGTGAAAACAAGGGAAAATGTTCAAGAACGAAGCCGAAAAGGCTGGAATGTTATTGAAAATTAAGAAGTTTAATCAAAAAACGAAGCCGGAATGTGTATGAAAGCAGAGGAAAAGGCTCCGGAACGGCGCTGGAGAAGCAATGGTGTTGCTGAAAAGAGGCGGATAATTCAGAGTTGATACCTTCATGTCACTGAAAAATGGATGACTCGTACTGTCATCGGGCTTTGATTCCCGCGCATCACGTCTCATCCTGAGAACGCGTCAGGGGTTTACCCGACAGCGGGTCAGGGACATGCCCGATTGCGCGAGAAGAAGCGCACCCTCAGAATCGTGCGCGAAACTGAAGAGGTTGCTTTTTTTCATCAGACGCCGGAGAATGGGAGCCCCATGATTGGCCGAGTCCCGCGCCTAACCTCAGCAGAAGGGAATGGGAGCGGGCGCAGATCTTGATACCGGGTCTTTGCCTGAGGAGGCTACGCTCATGACTATCGCGAATCAAGACCGGCGACGATCCGACCGCCTGTGGCTCACCATACCCCTGCGGATTGAGGGTGTGAACCCGGATGGCCGGCCATTCGACCACGAAGGGCGCGCTGTCGGCCTCAACCGACACGGGGCGCGAGTTCAGACCTCGGAGGCGCTCGAGCGTGGCCAAGCCGTCCGTTTGAAGAGCCCGATGGGCGGCAACGAGGCACATTTCCGCGTAGTCGAACGCATTGCCCCGCCGGGCGAGCTCGCCGGGGAGTACGGCGTGGAGTGCCTCGAGGATAGGGAAGACCTCTGGGGAATCAATTTCCCGTCTTCCGAACCGGTTGAAGGTGCGGAAGCAAAGGCGTTGCTCGAATGCCGCATGTGCCGCCGGGTAGTGCTGCACCCGCTGACGCTCTCGGAGGTTGAGACTCTGAGAATGATCGGTGTGATTGGAAGACCGTGCCGGCGCTGTGGAACAGTGACTCCTTCCGCCTACGCAGAAGTGCGCCTGCCATTGAATCCAGCCACAGCGATGGCCCGGGTTTTGAACGAAGCCTATCCGGACTGGGTGACGGCCGTCGCGGAGACTCTGGAGCGAGGCTACCGGCGTGTCCACATGCAGTTGCCCATCGGCGTCCGCGACTGGTCAGGCGCGGTCGATGTGACGAGAACGGAAAACACCTCGAGGACCGGTCTCTGCTTTACGAGCGCGAGAACTTACTTGCCCGGTGAAATCGTGGCGGTGGCGTACCCCGTCGATCCAACACTGCAGGTCGAATTGTCGGCTCGAATCGTCCGAGAACAGCCCATCCAAGGCACGGGGCGAAAGATCTACGGTGCGACGTTTGAAGGCCCGCCTCACTTCATCTCACCACGGCTTGACTGAGCCTGCCGAAGCATCCTGGATGAAATATAACCGTTAATATATACAGTCTATATTGTAACAGGAGGGTGTCTACCCCCGTCTTACGGAGCAGCGTCCCGGCCGGAAATCCCGGCGCTGGGGAGGCGGCGAATCTTGCAGGCACCGAAAAATCGGGCGTGCCCGAATATGCGGTCACACCGGGACCGGTCATCGAGGCAGAGACGACTTTCCTGCCCCGATTCCCATCCATGGCAGCAGAGAGTAAGGAAGCGGAGGTGCGAAGTAGTTTTTCCGTTCGCTACTCCTCGCTCCCCACTCGCTACTTCGGACTCCCTTCCGAGGCGTTGGCTTCGCCCTCAGAAGGAGCAGGCTTTGCTCCCGGCCGCGCCCACTCACGCTTGTGAGGGCGCGCCTGTATCGACACCCGGTTGCACTTCGCGCAGAGCAAATGCCGGCCGCTGGGTGAAGTCCTCGTTTGGGTCGACCCGCAATTTGGACACTTTGGTGTACTCATGGGATTACTCTACCAGAAATTAGAGAGTAGAAAGTAAAAATTACAATGCAGAATTCAGAAATTAGAAAGCAGAAAAAATTGGCAAAGCCAGCCATGAGCTTGACCCATCATGCTGCTATCCGATTCCTCCTTTCTGTCTTCTGATTTCTACTTTCTAATTTCTGATTTTACAGCCCCGGATTTCGGAACCGTGTGAGCGGGTTTCTGTTGACCTCATTCTCCCTGCCGCGCAGGAAATCAAAATCGCACCCTTCGTCGGCTTGCAGGATGTGGTCCAAAAACATCCTGCCATATCCGCGCTCATACTGCGGCACCGGGGCGCGCCACTCGTCGAGCCGCTTCTTGATTTCGGCGTCAGGGATCAGCAGTTCCAGCCGCCGGCCCGGTGTATCGAGTTCGATCTCATCGCCGTCACGGACAATCGCCAGCGGGCCGCCGACCGCAGACTCCGGCGCGATATGAACCACAATGGTCCCGAAGCTCGTGCCGCTGATGCGCGCGTCGCTGATGCGCACCATGTCTTTAACGCCAGCCTTCAGCAAGTTCTCTGGGATAGGCAGGTGGCCCCACTCGGGCATGCCCGGCGCACCTTTGGGGCCGGCGTTCTTGAGCACCAGAACGCTCGACTCATCGGCCTTTAAGTGTGGATCGTCCAGGCGCGCCAACAGATCCTCGTTATTCTCGAAGACCACCGCACGGCCTTTGTGTTTAAGCAGGTGGGGCGATGCCGCCGATTGCTTGATGACCGCGCCCGAAGGCGCGAGATTCCCGCGAAGCATGGCCATGCCGCCTTCGCGGCGGAGTGGTTGGCCGGTCGTCTTGATGACTCGGCGGTCGAAGCACTGGGCGCCGGCAAAATCTTCGCCCAGCGTTTTTCCGGTGACGGTGCCCGCGCCCAAGTGAAGGAGTGCGGCGATTTCCTTCATCACCGCCGGCAAGCCGCCGGCATTAAAGAGCTGTTCCATCAGAAATTCTCCCGACGGCTTGACGTTGGCGACGACGGGAGTGGAGCGCGAAATCTCGTCAAATTTCTCCAGCGGCAATTTCATCCCCAGCCGCCCCGCCAGGGCTACGAGATGGATGACGGCGTTGGTGGAGCCGCCAATCGCCATCAGCACTCGAATGGCGTTGTCGAAGGCCGCCGAATTCAGGATGCGGCTGGGGCGCAGGTCTTCGTTCACCATCCCGACAATGCGCCGCCCGCTCTCTTCGGCGTTGGCGAGGCGACGCGAGTCGACGGCGGGAATGAGCGCGGATCCGCTGAGGGTCATCCCCAGAGCTTCCGCCACGCAGGCCATGGTGGAGGCCGTGCCCATCACCGTGCAGTGACCGGCGCTGCGCGAGACGCAACTTTCGATCTCGCACCAAGCCTCTTCGCTCAATTGTCCGGCGCGCACTTCGTCCCAGAAGCGGCGGATGTCGGTGCCGGAACCGAGTTCCTCGCCGCGCCACATGCCGCGCAGCATCGGCCCGCCCGGCACCATAATGGCGGGCACGTCGGCGCTCGCCGCTCCCATCAGTTGCGCCGGCGTTGTCTTGTCGCAGCCGCACAGCAGCACCACGCCGTCCAGCGGATAGGCGCGAATGCACTCCTCCACGTCCATCGCCATCAGGTTGCGATAGAGCATGGTGGTGGGCTTCATCAACATTTCCCCGAGCGAAATGGTGGGGAATTCCAGTGGGAATCCTCCCGCCTCCCACACGCCGCGCTTCACCGCCTCCGCCACTTGGCGCAGGTGCGCGTTGCAGTTGTTCAGCTCGCTCCAGGAATTGCAAATGCCGATCACCGGCTTGCCATCGAAGACGCGCTGGCTGAAGCCTTCGGCTCTCAGCCAGGCTCGGTGCGCCATGCCCCAGCGGTCGTTCTTGCCGAACCAGTCGCGGCTGCGCAAAGTAGTTCGAGTCTTGTCGGATGAATTCATGCTTAAAATTAGAAAGCAGAAATCAGAAAGCAGAAAAAAGCCAGGGAACCTTCTGTGATTTCTGATTTCTAATTTCTGATTTCTGATTTTCCCGCCGCTGGCGTCGCGGGCGGCGGTAGCTCGCGCGCCACAATCTCTGACTGGAAACCAACCTTCTTATGGCTCCCGTCGCAAAAAGGCTTGTCTTGGGAGTGGCCGCAGCGGCACAGGCTCACCGCCGTGCGCCCGCTGAGCCCGAAGGCGCGGCCCTCGATGTCGCAGATCTCGAAGTCACCCTCGACACGTATGGAGCCATTGTTTTTCACCGTTATTTTTGTCCTAGCCAAGGTTCTCCTCCTCCCCTAAATCCTGAATCCTAATTCCTAGAAGGGCTTGATCATCACCAAAACCAGAATACCAAGAAAGATGAGCGAAATGGCGCCGTGCAGCATCATGAAATGGCCGCGCGTGAACTGGACTTGCCCCATGTTGAGCTGCTTGGCGCGACGATAAACTACTAGGTCCAATCCAATCAGAGTTGCGACCAGCAGCAGCTTGGCGTGCAACCAATGCTGGTGAATAGAGCGTGGTTCGAGCGCTACAATCCCAATGCCCGCGATCACCGCAATCGCAGCTCCGGGATGCGCGATGCCTCTCAGGAGCTTCACCTCCAAACGCTCGAAGGCTCTTCGACCCTCCATCGATTCCTCAGTGCTGTGCATCGCCAGCACTTGCGTCACAATCAGCAGCCCGCCGATCCAGAACACGATGCCAAAAATGTGAAACACCAGCGCCCAAGCCACGGGACTATTCATTCGCGATCACCTCGGAAATCAACTCCATTCTAGCTGCGTTCGCCGCGTTCTTTCAATTTCTTGACTTGGCCTCGCCCGTCTGGGAAAATGAATTTAGAGTGCGGCGAAGGGAGAAAGATTTGTCCCATTACTTTATACCGACCGGCGAAGTCGTCAAGTCCGAACCCAAGTCTGAGGGCATTGACACGCCGCGCAAGAAGAAGCCCCGGGAACTGGCCGTGATCACCGAGTGTTGCACGGGCTGCGCGGGCTCTCCGGCGTGCGTCCCGTATTGCCCTGTCGAAGACTGCATGTATTGGGTTCCCGACGAAGACCATCCTCCCTTTGGCCGCATCGAAGTTGATCCTTACCTCTGCATTGGCTGCAAGAAATGCACCAGCAAAGGCCCCGACGGAGCCTTCCTCGATGGCTGCCCATGGGACGCCATCGATATGGTGCCGATCGAGGAAGTGGAGCGCACCCTGGGCATTAAATTTCAAATCTGAAATCATCTACAATCTCAAATTTCAAATTTGAGATTTCAAAATCGTCTTCGAATCGCTTCCGCCGTCAGCGCCGCCTGCTCGCGCACACGATTAGACATTCCACTCGCAGGTTTCGCCAGGTGCTCGACATCAGAGAGGGCGTCCGGCTTGCCCACCATGTAAAGCGCCACAAGAGCTTCCCAGATTTGTTGTTCATCGTGAGTGTGAAGCATGCTCCTGAGCTGCGGCTCTCCCGCTGCGTCGCCAAACCTCGCCAAGCCCAGTGCGGCATTCCAGCGCACCGCCGGCTCGGCATCAGCAACTAGCTTCAACAATGCCTGATGAAACTCCGGCGAATTCGTATCCTGCCCCATCACCCAGGCCGCCATCGACCGAATTCCAGCTTCTTTGTTTCCCGCCAGCGCCAATACCTCGGGATAAACGCGTTGGACCGCCGCATCGTGCTGCACAATTTCCGTCACCACCTGTGTGAGCGCGTGCTGCGTTTTGTGGGGGACTGAAGTGTCTTCGAGATATTCCCGCAGTTCGGACTCGGTGAGCCGCCGCCCAAACCAGGTTTGATACCAGAAGAGAAAAGTGACCACCACGAGCAAAGCCGGAACGCCGATCATAATGGCGGCGCTGAGGCGACGCTCGCCGCGCGCGGTTGGTCCCGGCGGAGTCAGCGCGGGCGCACCGAGCTCAGTCTCAGGCGGCAAGGCCGAGCCGGTTTCAGTCTGCTGAGGCGGGTTGATCTTCATTCGTGGCGATCGTTTGCCGGGCTGCCGGGCTTGCCGCGAGAGACACTGCTTCGCCCACCTTGTCGCCGACGCGAATGTTGCCTGCCGTCAGCACCTGGGCGCGCAGTCCACCTCGATGAATCAATCCGGAAATGATGCCGTGCTGCGTCAGCTTTTCCAAATGCGAGCAAGGTTCGCAGAGGCGGATACCGCGAAGAGTTGCCGAACCGACCTGAAATTCGCGGCCCACAAGGTGATTGAGCGCCACGCCTTGCGTGACGATGTTGCGGCGAACGTCGCCCGGATTCATCTCGATTTTGTAGTCGCGCTTCAACGCCTCCACGGCCTCACTCTCGATCAGCGTGACTTCATACGCCGGACCGAAATTGTCACAAAAGCTGCCCGTCAAGTTGAAGTAGCGATCGCCTTCCAGCCCTTTGCCGGGCACGGCGCGAACTTCGTTCACGCTCTCGGTCGGCGCCTTGCCGACGCGCGCGATGTGGATGGAGACCACAACTCCGTTTCCCGTCATCAAAAGGCCCCTTTCAATTCCGCAAGAGTCATGATTATGGCGTTGGGTACAGGCGATAAAGCACCCAGTAGACTATCACACCTGTTATGGATACGTAGAGCCACAGCGGCAGTGTCCAGCGGGCGATGCGCTTGTGCGAGTCGAAGCGTCGGCGCCAAGCGCGGTAGAGCGTGACCATCACCAGAGGAACAATCGCGGCGGCGAGGATCGTATGCGTGCCGAGCAGGGTGAAATAGACGGGACGAATCGCGCCTTGCCCCGCGAAGCGCGTGACGCCGTGATGCGCGTGGTACCAGAGATAGCAGACGAGAAAGAGCGTGGATGTCCCGCACGCCGACAACATGCAGAACTTGTGAGCGAGAATGCGCTTGTTGCGGATGAACACATACCCCAGAGTCAGCAACACTGCGCTGCTCGCGTTCAATGTGGCGTCGAGAGCGGGAAAGTCGGAAAGTGGAACCATTCTAGGAATTAGGAATTAGGGATTAGGAATTAGCGAAGAGGTGGCGCCAAGGACCGTCCTAACTCCTAATTCCTAATCCCTTATTCTTCCGCAATTGTCCGAGAAGTTGCTTCAACTCCCCAGTGTAAGCCGACCAGGCGACGTTGAGCATAAAAATGCCCCCGATGGTCAAGCTGATGATGATCAGCAACAAGCCGTCGAGAGTAAAAAGCAAACCAGCAGCGGCGACATAGACGCAGACGCCGAGCGCGATCAACCCAACGAAAAGGCACAACGCCAGCAGTAGAAGTGATTCCAGCATGGAGGATGATTTCTTGCCGCGGCTGATGGCCCGCGTGCCCTGAGGATCGGGCATTGGACCATGACGATAATCGAGGGGCGCACCGTAGCGCTGGGCTTTAGCCCAGCATCTGCCGCCATAAATGGCGGCGCTACATCAGCGCCTTATCCGCGATCATGAAGCCAAAAATCAGCGGCAAGTAAAAAACCGTCGCCATCAGAAGACGCTTGGCGACCGCGTTCGATCGCACGAGGGCTGCCGAGGCGCCGCAGTAGAACAGCGCCAATCCGAGCGCGAGCGCCCCGATGAAATAGATCACACCCAGTTGGCCCAACCAGGTTGGAACGAGGCTGACGGGCAACAGGAGCAGCGAGGTTGCCAGAATCTGTCGCGCCGCCGCCCGGCCCTGGGGATCATCCGCGGGCAGCATCAAGAGACCCGCCCGTGCGTAATCCTCGCGGTACATCCACGCGATGGCGAGGAAGTGCGGGAATTGCCAGATAAACAGCATGGCGTAGAGTATCCATGCCTCGAGGCCCAGGCTGCCGCGCGCCGCTGCCCAGCCAATGAGCGGCGGCATCGCGCCCGGAAACGCGCCCACCAGAGTGCAGTATGACGTTTTTCTCTTGAGCGGCGTGTACAGCAACAAGTAGCTGGCCAGGGTGAGCAGCGCCAAGGCGCTGGCCAGGACATTCGCAGCCAGCGCGAGGTAAAGACCGCCGGCCACGCTCAGGACAATGCCGAACCGCAAAGCTTCCGGCGGCGAGAGGCGTCCCGAGGGCAGCGGCCGATTCACTGTGCGGCGCATTCGGGCGTCGCCCTCGCGCTCCATCCATTGGTTCAGGGTTGCCGTGCCGCTCGCCACCAGCAGCGTTCCCATCAGGGTGTGGATCAACAGTACGAAATTCATGGGACCGCGCCAGCCGAGATAGAAGCCAGCTAGCGTGCTCGCCACGACGAGAGTGTTCACCTCAGGCTTGGTAAGCGTCCAATAGTCCGCTAATTTGGCGCGCCAGCCGTCCCGCCGGGCGGGATCGTGGGCCGAGCCGCCGGCTGACGGGCAGGCCACCGGAACAACCGAGTTTTGAGAAATAGCACCCATCGAGTGTCAGATCACCGCTTTCTCAGGCATCGAGGCTATCGGCAGCCTGACGGACGCATCCGGAGCCGCAATAAACCGGTACGCTTGGATCGTTAGCACCACACTCGTTGCCAGCACCAGCGCGCCCAAGGCAACGTGCGCCGTAGTGACGTCGACCACCGGCGGCAGCGGTTGTGGAGCGTCCCGATTCGTCCAAAGCTCCCAGTAAGCGCCGATGCCCAGCGCAACCTGCGCCACCAACAACACGGCGAGCAGCCCAGCCGGACGCTTCAGCCGCGGTTGATCATCGAAGCCGGAATGAACGCGAAGCAACGTCCAGAGCACGGAGATGGTCACGAGACCCGCGCCAACAAGGTGAGGGACGATGCTAAATCCGTGATGCCTGAAGGCCGCCCCCAGCACCAATTGAATGAAAATCAAAGCCGTGGTTGCTGCCGCCAGTTTGCGCAGGGGAGGACTGGCAAGGTCGTTCGCTTTCGGCTCGTCCCAGGTGAAGTCACGTCGCGTGAACAAAACCAAACTCACCATGACGCCAAAAAAGATCTGACCCAAACAGGCGTGGCCGACCGAAGTCACGGTGGGCAGATCGAGAAGGACCGTCACGCCGCCCAAGATGGCCTGCGCAATCACCGTGAGAACAGCAATGGCCCCCATTCGCCTCACCCAGCGTCGCGGCTCGAATCGCCATAGCAACAGAGCCAGAATGATCGTCAGCGTGCTCACCGTGCCGGCGACGACGCGGTGGCTCAGTTCGTACCGGCCGCCCGGTCCCATCGCTGCCGGCCAGTGAAAGGGCGCGGGCCAAGAGGGAATCGAAAGCGCCGCGTCGTTCGAAGTGACCAAAGCGCCGGCAATCACCAAAATGAAAGTCGCGAACGCGACCAGTATCGAGTAACGGTGCAACCATCGCTGTGCTGTAGTCTCGCTCATATTTGTTCGGCTGAACCCGCCTCCCCATCGCCCACGCTCTCGGCGTTAAAGGATTCCCGGCGGCGATAGGCGACGGAGAATATTATGACAAAAATCGTGAGACACGGCAGCAGCATTACCAGAATTCCCGTCCTCAACGCCTGCAACATCCCCGGCGTCTGGGCGGCGGCATTGGCGTAGCAGTAAGGGCAGGTTTGAGCGTAGCCTGTCGAAGCGCTCACGGCGCTCAAGAGAACTGCGGCCAGCGCAGAGGCTCTTGCCAGCCCACGCCCCACCCGCGATTTGAACTTTGAGATTTGAAAAATGCGCATGATCAATCCGCGTTCATCATTCATCATTCATAACTCATAATTCATAATTTCATTTCACTTCGGTTTCATCAACAGCACGCGCACGCTGTCCGGGAACATCACAAACAACATGCCCACGACAAAAATCAACGCCGGCATGAGCGACCACACCAGACTCTGCCGCTCATACCGGAGGTGCATGAAATAAGCGATGATGAGCGACGCCTTCACAATCGAGAGGGTCATCAACAACACCAGCATCACCTTGAGTTCCAGTTGTTCGTAGGCCAGGAAAACCTCAACGGCCGTCAATCCCAGCAGACAAAACCAGACGGTGAACGTGACTTGCTTGCTCATTGGCGCATGAAATTCATCTGCGGCTGTGCTCATGCGATTGATTTCCTCCTCTTCATGTGGCATGCGCATCCTGCGCATGCAGCCATGGGCGGGACGCCCATGCCACAACTGTTATCCCACCCGTGCCGAAAGCAAATAAACAAGCGGGAAAATGAACATCCAGACCAGGTCAACGAAATGCCAATACAACCCGCTCACCTCCACATCGTCCGACGTGAACTTGCCCCGGGCCGTGCCCACGGCGACCACCGCGAGGTAAAAGACGCCGATGGTCACGTGGGTCATGTGCAATCCGGTCAAGCCGAAAAATGTGGCGCCAAACAACGGGGTGCCCCACGGATTCGACCAAAGGGTGACGCCTTCGCGAATCAGGCCGAACCACTCTCTCAAGTGAAGAATGTCGAAAAGCACCCCGCCCATCAGCGTGGCGAACAACCATCCTGCGGCGCGCTTGCGAATACCCAGCTTCGCGGCGCGCACGGCCAGGACCATGGTGACGCTGCTGGTGAGCAGGACGAACGTCATCACTGTGGCATTGATGATGCTCGGCGAAAACTGGAACGGCCGCGGCCATACCTGCGAGGCCACACGCACATAGCTGTAAGCGATGAGGATCGCCGAGAACGTGATGGCGTCCGAAACGATGAACAGCCACATCCCCAATTTCTTGGAAGGGACAGCATACGGCGACGCGCCGCCGGACCAAACCGATTCCTGGGCGACTTGGGACAATTCGTGAGCCTGGCTCGACATCCTATAACCTCACCGTCAGCAGAATGAGAAGATAGATCCAAAGTCCGTCCATAAAGTGCCAATAGAGGGCCGTGACGTCCACGGCGACGCGCCTCTTGATGCCAGCGGCCAGTTGCGGCGACCGCGAGACGATATAAAAGAGTGCGATGATTCCGCCTAGCAAGTGCACGCCGTGCGCGGCGGTCAGCACGTAGAAAAACGAGCTGCTGGGATTGGTGGCGAGGTACACGCCGCGCGACGCCAACTCGCGCCATGCGAGTAGTTGCCCGCCGATGAACGCAACGCCGAGAAAGGTTGTGACGTATAACCACGCCTTGAATCGGTCCGCCCACCCCGCCGTCAGCGATCGCCGCGAAAACTCGAGCGCCACGCTGCTGGCGAGCAGAATCCCCGTGTTCAGATACAGGATGCGGGGCAGGGCGATCGACGTCCAATCGGGCGCTGCGCCTTTGCGGACCACCATGGCGCTGGTGAATGCTGCGAATAGCATCACGATGGCCACCAGGCCCATCCACATGCCGGTGTGGTAGGTTCGAGCCGGGACAGAGTAGCCTCGGTCCTCCGGGCCGCCCCAGCCGCCGCCAAAACCGCTGCCATTGCGGCCGGAGCCGTTGGTCCCCGTCGGCGTCGTGGGTGTTGGTGGAGTTAAGACAGTTGCCATAATGAAAAATCCTGGAAGCCAGGAGTTAGAAGTTAGAATCCAGGAGCAAGTGCCCCGATTCTTTCTTCTTTTGTTCTGTCTTCTGACTTCTGTCTTCCGTCTTCTGACTTCTAGCTTCTAACTTCTCGCTTCTAGCTCCTCCGAATCCTGCATGATGTAATCTTGCGCCGCGCCGGGCACGCCGAACTCATAGGCGCCGTGGTGGACCACCGGATGTTTGCCGCCAAAATTGTCAAAGGGCGGCGGCGAGGGAATCGTCCACTCCAGCGATGTCGCTTCCCACGGATTCTCGGATGCCTTCGGTCCCCAGAAAAGGCTGTAAAACAGGTTGGCCAGGAAAATCAGTTGCGCGCCGGCGGTCACAAAAGCCGCGATTGACATAAACGTATGCAGATTCATAATATGCGGCTGGTTTAGAAAGTTGACTTCGGTAAACTGTGAATACCGCCGGACGTTTCCTTCCACCCCCAGAAAGTGCATGGGCATAAAGATGCAGTAGACGCCGACAAACGTAAACCAAAAGTGAATCTTGCCCAGCGTCTCGTTCATCATGCGGCCGAACATCTTCGGGAACCAGAAGAACGTTCCCGCGAACATGCCGAAGATGGCAGCGACGCCCATCACCAAGTGGAAGTGTCCGACCACGAAATAGGTAGCGTGGAGGTTAGTGTCCACGGACGGCTGGGCGAGGAACAAACCGCTCAGGCCGCCACTCACGAAGAGAGAAACAAAGCCGATGGCAAACAGCATGGCCGTGGTGAGCCGCAACCTGCCGCCCCACAACGTGCCCAACCAATTAAAGGTCTTGATGGCGGAGGGCACACCGATGGCCATGGTCATCATGGAGAAGGCAAAGCCGGAATAGGGGCTCATGCCGCTCAGGAACATGTGGTGACCCCAGACCATGAAACCGAAGAATCCGATGGCCATCATGGCGTAGACCATGGCCTTGTAACCGAAGATGGGCTTGCGCGAGAAGGTTGAAATAATGTGCGACGTCATGCCCATGCCGGGCAGGATGGCGATGTAGACTTCCGGGTGGCCGAAGAACCAGAAGAGGTGTTGCCACAGGAGCGGCGAGCCGCCACTGTGATTGCTCATGATTTTGTCGCTGATGATGAGCCCGCCGGGAATAAAGAAGCTTGTGCCTCCGACGCGATCGAGAAACAGCAAGACGCCCGCGGCAAACAGGACCGCGAATGACAGCAGCGCCAGCACGGCCGTGATGAACCAGGCCCACACCGTCAGCGGCAGACGCGTCAGGAACATTCCGCGCGCCCGAAGGTCCAGTGTGGTGGCGATGAAATTCAGCGCGCCAAGCAGCGAGCCAACGCAGAAGATGGCGATGGAAACGATCCACAGAGTTTGGCCCAAGCCCTCGCCCGGTCCCGCGACCGACCCCACCGCACTGAGCGGCGCGTAGGAGGTCCACCCTGCCAGCGGCGGGCCGTCCGTGATGAAGAAAGTCGCGAGAAGAACGACAAAGCCGACAAAGGTCGTCCAAAACGAAAGCATGTTGAGCGTGGGGAAAGCCATGTCCTCGGCGCCGATCTGGATGGGCAGGACGTAGTTGCCGAAGCCGCTCTGCGGGGCCGTGGTGAGCACGAAGAAAACCATCAGCGTGCCGTGCAGCGTCATCAGCGATAGGTAGTATTCCGGCGTCATCACGCCGCCGGGCGCACCGGCGGGAGACAACTTGTCGAGCCAAAGAATGTGCGCGGTGGGCCACACCATGTGCAAGCGCATGAAGACCGACAAAGTGATGCCCACCACCACCGACGCCAGCGCCAGGAAGTAGTACTGCTTCCCGATCACCTTGTGGTCGAGGCTGAAAATATATTTCCGGATGAACCCGGTGGGCGCGTGGTGCGCATGAACGGCTTCCGCGTGCGCTTCGGACATCAATATCTCCCCTCAGAAATTAGAAAGTAGAAAGTAGAAATCAGAAAGCAAAGGTGAGTGCAAGGGGTTTTCATTCTGATTTCTAATTTCCTATTTCTGATTTATTGTGCTGCCGCCTGATCCTTCAGCCACTTTTCAAAATCCTCTTCCGTCATCACCTTCAAAAAGGCCCGCATCTTGTAATGCCCAAGCCCGCAGAGTTGCGTGCACACGATCTCATAGGTGCCGTTCGGCAATCTCGGATCGCTGCTGTGGTTCAGCGCGTCCGCGGTGGCGGTGAAATGAATGGGAATCTCGATGCCCGGAAGCAGATCCTGATGGACTCTGAGTTCGCGAACAAAGAACGAGTGACCCACATCCTTGGAGCGGAGATTTAATTCGATCTCTCTGTTCACGGGAATGCCCAACGTCGCGGTCACAATGTCGTCTCTGGCAGCCGCGTCGTGGTCGCGATCGAGGCCGTAGAAATTTCCCGTCGCATCGTCGACTTTGTCCACGTGCGTCGGCCCGAACTGGCCGTCCGGGCCAGGATAACGGAAGTACCACGCAAACTGCTGTCCCTGTGCCTGAATTTGCATTGCGCCAGGCGCCGCGCCGGTAAAGTGCATTGCCGCCCAAATTCGATAGCCCATCAGGTTGAGGGCGATGAAAACAATGGTTGCGGCGGTGGTCCAAATGGATTCCAGCGTATTATTTCCGTGAGAGTACGTGACTTTGCGGCCGTCGCCTTTGTCGCGGTACTTATAAACGAACCAAGCGAGTCCCAATTGGGCCAGCACAAATACGACCCCGCAAATAATCAGCGTCAGATTAAACTGATGGTCGATGGCCGCTCCGTGAGTCGAAATGTTCACTGGAAACCAATATTTGTGCGCGGCGAAAATGTACACCGACAGCAAGGTGATCAGCGCCACGATCAACGCGAAGGCAAGAGCCATGTGTTCTCCTTAACAGCCGACACTAGACAGCAAACGGCGGACAGGACACTATTCTCCCCTCTTGTGCCTCACTGTTTTCCCGGATTTGGTTTCACAAAAAGGGGCGATTGGCCCTCGGTTGCCAACCGCGATCCGCCTCTCGCCCCGTCTACTATCTGCGGTCTACCGTCTACTGTCCCTTGAAACTGAAATCGACCGTCTTAGACTCTTTTGCCCCAACGGTCACTTTTTGGTCCTGCGTCTGTCCAGCGCCGCCGCCGACAACGGTCCAAGCCTCGATGGTGTAATCGCCCGGCGGAACTCCCTGGATGGTGAACTTGCCATCACTCCCCGTCACCGCATACAGCGAATTCTTGGTGACGCCGATATAAGCCCTCATCCATGGGTGCTGGTTGCACTTCACCGGAATCATAATTTCCGGACGGGCGAAGGTTTTCTCGATGGGCGCGGCGCCCGGCGCCTGGGACTCGTTCCACTCGCGATTGTCCTTGGGCAGTGGATGGATGTTATGCGTCGTCGCATCGCTGCTGACCACCTTAAACGCCTGGCCCGCCATCACTCCCAACACATGGGGCTTGTACATGCAACCGTTTTGGTCCAGCGTGACGGCGTCGCTGGGCGTTGGGAAGGAATATTTGTCCGCGCCCTCCTTCACATAAACGAACACGTTGGGCAAAGTTCCATTATCGTTCACCTCGCCGTCTTCGACGTGGACGGGCGAGCTATGCTTGGAAACGCAGTATTGGTCCTGGTCCATTTTAATAACGGACAGCTTGGGTTTTGTGCCTTCAAACTTCACCGAACCGGTAATCGTGCCCACCGTTGACTGATCGACGGGAGTTCCGGCCGCGGCCGCAGGCTGCTCAGCCTGCTCCGCGGGCTGCTCTTCCTTCTTGCCGCAACCCAACATCAAAATCGCGCTTAAGAGAATTGAAAACCACAGGACATTATTCTTGGTCATATTCTTCATACCTTCCTATCTCTTGAAATTTCGCACCCCTATTATATCGCAGGCGGCATAGGCGTCCCGCCCACGGCCAAACATGCGCACAATGCGCATGTCACCGCTGCTAATGTGCGCTGGCCAGCATTCCGATCCCGCTTGGCGGGACCGCCGGCGCGCCAGGCCTTGGCGCCCCTCTGTTCTCAGTCGCTTGCTTCATCATGCCGGCGCTCATCCCCACCAAGCGGCGCTGCTCTTCCGGAGTAATCTCAAACATATAGCGAACCAACAGGTCAGCGTGATCGCCCATGTATCCCGTGAAAACCGGCGGCACCGGGCCGGCAAAGATATCTCGCCCCGTCTCATCTTGCTTGAACAGCCCGGAAGGCATGGCCGTTCCGGGACTGATCATGGCCGGGTCGAGAATCCAGTGCTTGGTCCAATCCGGCTTCAGACGGTCAGGCGCCAAAAGGAAGTTGGGCGCCGTCGCAAACTTGTCATGAGACGCATCGCCCGTGGCATGGCACTTCAAGCACGGAGCACCCTTGCTGGTGAACAGCGCGCGCGCCATCTCCGTTTCTTTCGCGGTCAGCGGCTGAAGCTTGCGCGGAATGTACGGCATGGGCTGGTTCGACAGCGCCTGGAAGAATCTCACCAATTTCCTGAGCTCGATGGGTGAGAAGTAGAACGTCGGCATGCGCACTTTCAAATAAGGCCGTACTCCGTCGCGGTCTGTGTCGGTCTCGCTCATCGCGGGGTTCGAGAGGAATCGGGTGAGCCATTCGGGATTGACGCGAGCGCCTTCGGTGAGCAATTTCGGCGGCAGTTGATCTTTCCATTCCGGCGTTTGGTATCGGGAAATGTTCATCAGGACCGAATCTTGCCCCACCTTGAACTGGTGGCAGCCCTCGCAGTTGTACTTCTTGACGATCCACCAGCCGTCTTGAATGTCCCTCCGATAGTCATCCGGCAAGTAGAAATATCGCTTGGGATATTCCGAACTCAGGCTCCCCATGAGAAAGGTGGTCAACTGGGAGATCTGTTGTTGCGCTTCGGGCGCGAGTTCCGGCTCGCCTTTCGTGACTTTTGAGCTGACCGGCTCGAAGAAATCAGGCATGTGCAGCTCTTCGGCTTCCGTCTTGATCATGCCCTTGTCGTACATCTCCGGCTGGGCGAGCTTGTGTTCAAAGAAGCCTTTCGGGTTGTGCCAGCCCTCCTTCTCGGCTCCGCGCACGAAGAGGGCAAAGTCCATTTGCTCAAGGGGCTTGCTTCCCTCGGTGGTGAGCTCGGTGCCGATCCGGCCTTCCTCCTCAAGGCCGGAAATTTCGTGGCATCCGGCGCAGCCATAAAACAGGATCTTCTTGCGGCCATCTTCTTTCAGCTTTGGATCGTTCATCAAGGGCGCCGCAGGGTAAGCCGCGTCGGAATGCTTGAGCGTTATTAAGTAACTGGCGATATCGCGCGCCTCTCCCCAGGACAAGCGCAGGTTGGGCATCACCGTCATCTGCTCCACCACCAGCTCGTGGCCATCGTTCGGGCACTTGGTGTTGTTCAAATCAAACTGGTAGGGAGGCAGACCGTGCTTCTTGTAGTCTTCATCCGTAATGTCTTTCTTCTCGAAGGGGCAGTAGGGACGCGTTCGCTCGCGCGGGTTGTGAATCCAGCGCACCAGAAAATCGTAGTTGTCCTTTTCCCCGACGCGAGTGAGGTTGGCGGCAAACCAGCCGCCCGCCTGGCTTGAGCCTTCGCCTACCGAGTGGCACCCCATGCAGCCGCGCGTTTCAAAGCTTTCCTTGCCTTTTACCGGGTCGCCCGGCGGCTGGTGCGGCAGCGAGGTGTCAATCGCCGTCTGCCAAAGGTAAGCGGAAATATCCTCGATGTCGTCCTCGTCGAGCCGGAGGCGCGGCATTTTGGTAGTCGGCCGCCAGGCGTGAGGATTCTTGAGCCACACGGGAATCCATTCCGGCCGAATCTTCACGCGCACTTCCTTGAGATCCGGGCCGACTTTCTTGCGACCCATCATCAGGTACTTGGTGCGCTGCTCGAGTTGGTCGAGCTGCACTGAGATTTGGCTGATGCGGACCCGCAGCGCGTCGGCCTGCGTGTAATACTTTCGCGCCGTCTCATTATCCGGAGCCTTGTCACCGGCGTCGGTGGCCAGCTTGATGTCTCGCTGATCGTCTTCGCGTTCCACGCTCAATTGCTGGATCTGGTTTTGGTTGGTGATCAGCTCTTCAGGTTCGGAATCGTAGCCCTGGAAGCGGTGGCATCCGACGCAGCCCTTCCACTGGAAGAGCATTTTGCCGGCGCTCAGCTCCGGCGCGTGGTCCACCACCATGTCGGCGGCGTGGCACTGCTGGCAACCGGACTGAAAATTGGCTTTGTGATAGAGCGGCCGCAACCAGTGTTCGTATTCTCCGTGGCCCATCTCGACGCTGTCCACCTGGATGCCGTTGCCGTTGTGACAGGGCGTGCAACCGAACTTGGCCGGGTCGTGGATGTGGAGCAATTCCAGGTCCGGGTGGCTGGTGAACGC
Source organism: Terriglobia bacterium (assembly GCA_050013575.1). GTDB lineage: Bacteria > Acidobacteriota > Terriglobia > UBA7540 > UBA7540 > DASYXZ01. Next base: position 48,385 of record JBEKEZ010000037.1, read on the forward strand.
CGCCGACATGGCGTCCTTCTCGCCGCCCATATCTTTGCGAGTCAGGATCACTGGCTCGCGGATACCCACGTGGCACGATTCGCACCGGTCTACAACGCCGGCGTCCAAGTTGGTGATTTGCTGAATTTCGATATTGAAGTTTTCGGCCTTGGATTTGAGCCCGCGCAATTGATCGGGCGTGAGGCCGTTCAGGTGATCGTGAACGTAAGCCTGAAGCTTTTTGTTCAAATCGCCCTGCGGCTTCAGGATTTCGCCTTCCTGTTGTTGCAGCTTGGCTTTTTCGGCTTGCAGTCTGGTGAATTCGTCTTCGAGTTCCTCGAAGGTAAACGATTGCCCGCGGTAAGGGGGGCCCAAGGGGAATGGACCTTTTTCATACTGATCGCGATCTGCTCCCATCGACTTCTTGCGGCTCTCGCTCGAGGTATGCTCGATCACATAGTTCATCGACCCGACTTTGGCGCGGGCGTCCGTGAGCACGGCCAGGACTGCCGAAGTTCGCTCGTCGATGTCCGCGGTTTGTTCGTGGATTTGCTTCAATTGCGGAGCGGCCGAGTCTTCAGCCTGCTTAATCTGGTCCTGAATCGCTTTGTAGCCCGAGGAATTCTCGACGGCCTTTAGGGCATTCTCTTGTTGGGGGATCTCTTTGGTGAGGAGCCGAGCATAGCGCTGCGCAAAGGCCCGCTCGTAACTTTTCCACGGCCGCAAGCCGAAGAATTCGTCGTAGAGCGACCAACCCAAACTCAACATCAGGAGAAACGCCGCGATCACAAGATAGCCGGCCATCGACCGGCTGATGATCGGGTCTTTCTCAGGGGCGTCAGGCAATTCCGTGTTCCTCTTCGCAGTGGCACAGGCACTCTTGCCTGTGCTTATTGGTAGAATGCGTTAGGCTTGGGCACAGGCAAGAGTGCCTGTGCTAAACGTTAAACCACCATGTCACCCAGACGTACTTGATGCGAAAAACCAAGCGCAGCAGGATTTTTACGGGCAACAGCAGCATGGTAATCAAGAAAAACTGCATGACCAGGTATTGCACCAAACTCATTCGCTCAAGAATCTTCCGATTGAACTGATTCCAAGTGATGAGCTTGTGAATGAGCAGGCCCGCGCCCAAAAAATACAAGGCCATCACGAAGGCGCCAAAAATCGCCTTGCCGGCCATGCTGGTGATGCCAAAGATGTCCGGCAAGTCGCGATTCACCTCGTAAACGACGCGGCTGGGGTCCCACGTCTGCCCCGGCCAGAACCACATCCAGCCCGGGCCTCGGATGAACGTCCCGATGAAAACCATCAGGACCCACAAAAACAGAAAGCCGAAGCAGAACGTCAGGATGGAAAACTTTCGCTGCTTCCAGGTGTAATACCCCGAGCCCAGCGGGTTGGTGTCGATATAAGGAATCGCCATCAGGCCAAAGATGATCAATGTCGGCATCACGACGCCGGCGATCCAGGGGTCGAAGTACACCAGCATTTCCTGAAGTCCCAGGAAGTACCATGGCGCTTTGGCAGGGTTCATCGTCAGGTTGGGATTGGCCAGTTCCTCCAGCGGTGCGTTCAGCGTGATCGACCAGACGAACAGGATGACCGTGACGATGATGGCCGCCAGGAATTCGATCCGCATCAGGTAAGGCCAAGTGTGCAGTTCCTTGCTCCAACCGGGTTGCCACGGATAAGTCTTGCGGTGCGCGGTTTTGGCCAGTTGCGGGTCCGCTTCCAGACTGGCAATCAGGCGATCGTTGGCAAAAGCCTGCTTGAAAGCCATCCAGCAGAAGAACGGAATGAAAAATAGGATGGCAACAATCGGAATGTTATCCGGAGCCGAGATGATGTCCCAAAGTTGATGCCAGTCCATAGAAAACCAGGAATTAGGGATTCGGAATTAGGTAGCAAAGAGCCCGTAGTCAGTTGTCCGTCGCTTGACGTGCAGGATCGAGGGCCGATACCTCTTTGCAACTGACCACTAACAACGGACAACGGACGTCTTCGCTAATTCCTAATCCCTAATTCCTAACCCCTGCCCTTTCAGATTTTTCTCTCCGCCTTGATTTCAGACTCCAGCACGACGGGCGCGGGGCCCGAGATTCCTCCGTCCTTCCGCACTCGCCAGAAATGCACGCCCATAAACACGCCGGCGATCAATGGAATCGCAATGCAGTGCCAAATGTAAGCGCGCAGCAATGCATTGGCATCCACAATCGAGCCGCCCAGCAGCGCGAAGCGCACGTCGTTATAAGGCGTCATGCCCAATTGCCGGCCCAGCGGCCCTTGATATCCCAAGAGCGGCGTATTCTGCGCCATGGTGGTTCCCACCGTGACCGCCCAGAAACCCAGTTGATCGTCCGGCAGAAGATAGCCCGTGAATGAGAGCAGCAGCGTCAACACCAGCAGGACAACGCCCACGCACCAGTTGAATTCGCGCGGCTTCTTATACGAGCCGGTCAGGAAGACGCGGAACATGTGCAGCCACACCGCAATCACCATCAGGTGCGCGGCCCAGCGGTGCATGTTGCGCAAGAGCTTTCCGAACGGGACGTCACTCATCAAATAAATGATGTCCCTGTAAGCCTGGCCTTTGGTGGGGTGGTAGTAAAACATCAGCAGGACGCCGGTGATGGTGAGCACAATAAAAAGATAAAAAGTGATGCCGCCCATGCCCCAGGTGTAGTTGTAACGCACCGCGTCGCGATTGATTTTGGCGGGGTGCAGGTGGAGAAAGACGTTGGAGAGGACGCCCAGCGCGCGGCTGCGCTCGCTGTCGTCGTGCTTGACGCGAAAGATCGATTTGTAGAGCTGAGTCTTCTCCGGTCTCTTGAGTGACTCGACTTCTTCTTTGACCTTCTCGCGCAGGACTTCGCTCCCCTCGCGGAGCTTTGCCCCAACACTCGAGAGCGGTTTCTTTTCGGGCTCGGGCGTGACGCTGCCTTGATCAGCCATTTAACTCTCCAAAACCAGCGTATCAGTTGGTCAGTATTTCAGTCTCTCAGTTACTGACATCCTGGCCTCTGGCGCCTCACTGCTGCTGTTCGGCTCTTGCTCACCACTTTCCACTTGTCACTCGCCACTGCTTTTGGGTACGTCGGTATTTGAGTTGGTCAGTTCCTGAAATACTGAGAAACTGACGAACTGAGAAACTAAACAGAGACGAACGCGCCGGCATCATCGAACTCGTTCCGGCCGCCTTTGCTTCGGTCCCACATATAGAGCCGGCTCGTATCCGCGATGATCTGGCCCTGCGCGTTCAGCTCCACGTGGGCGCGATCCATGGGGCGCGGCGCGGGGCCCTCAAAATTGATCGCTTCGGGCGTGTAGCCGCTGCCGTGGCACGGACACTTGAATTTGTTTTCCGCCGGCTTCCAGTCCGGTGTGCAACCGAGATGCGTGCACTTCGCGAACACCGCGAAAATTCGGGTGGGGTCACGAATGACATAGATGCGGCATTGTTGCTTGAATCGCTCGCTCACCCCGAGCACGTAGTCCGAGGGATAACCGAGATTGCAGATCGTGCTGGGCTCGAAGAGCGCGCGCGGGAAGAAGAACCGCAAGAACATCAGCAGATTCGCCGTCAGGAACGCGACGATGCACGTCCAAGTGAGCCGGCGACGCAACATGTTCGGCTCGGGCGGAGCCGCGGCTGCCGCTGCGGGCGGCGCGGCAGGTTTCGGCGCGGGCGGAGTTGCCGGTTTCGTCCCGCCACCGGCGAGAGCCCTGGCGGGCGTCGTGACCACTGTCTTAGCTTGGTCGATGGGCGTATCGGCACCGAGCGCGGCCGCCGCAGGCACCGTTGCTGCGGGTCTGGGCGCGGGCGGAACAGCTTTCTCAGAGGGCTTCGGAACGTCGCTGCCCAAAGCCCTGCCCGGGGAACTCATCACCACTGTTTTGGAGAGATCAGCATCCGCAGCGGGCGCTGGTTTCTCGGCCGGTTTCTTCACGCCGCTGCCCAAAGCCTTGCCGGGCGCACTCATCACCACTGTCTTCGCGAGTTCAATCGGCGTGTCACTTGCCGTGGCGGGGGCCGCTTGCTCTGAGGACTTTTTCGCGCCCGCCCCTTGTCCTTCATCGGGCGGGCCCCCTCGATTCACCGTCGTGGGGTCGTCGAGATTCGACATTCCTTCTAACCTTTTGACACTCGTACTGGTTTACTGTAGAAAATCTGATCTGCTTTAAGATATTTCAATCTAGCCGATGCCAGCCGAATCTGTCAAGCGAAATGCGAACCACCTGCGGACAGAAACCCAGACGTTGAATTCTCGGAAATGCGAAAGCACGCAGTGCCGGGCTCACTTTAATGTGGTTAAGTCCGTGAACTGAATTACTGCCGCGTGGTCGTCTTGGAGTGGCACTACAAACAAAACCCCCTCACCCGCCCTCGTTCCTCGGGCACCCTCTCCCCAAGGGAGAGGGCCGAGATCCAGAAGTCACAGCCCTCTCCCAGGGGAGAGGGTGGAGAGCGGAGCGAGCAGGGGGCCCCGAGCACCGGGGGTGAGGGGTTTCTGGCCAAGTCTCGGGTCGGGTCGGAGCGCCGACCGTTCAGATACCATATCGATGGATTTTTTCGAGCAGGCTGTCGGCTTTTGGGATGAGCAATTCGTATTCCGGATTCCCCGCTGCTCTCCGCTTAACTTCGCCCAACAGCACAACGGCTTCCGCCATTTGTCCCAGATTCGCCTTCGCTTCGGCTTTGAAGTAAACCGGAGTGAGCCACTCCGGCCATTCGTCAATTGCCTGGTCACAGAGAGACGCCAGCAGCTTCCACTGCAGGTTCTCGTGCGCCCGCTTGATCTTCCGGTACGCCTTAGCCGCCGTGTTTTTTGAGTTGGTCGCGGTGAGCCCCAATCTCGTCGTCCGTAGCTCACCTTCGTAGGTATAGGTGGCGGCCCCGGCCTTGGGTTGCGGCAGGGGCGCTGGTCCTGCGATTGGAGCAGTTGGTTTCGGGCTGCCAGAAGAAACTTCAATCTCGTCGAGTTTCTGCATGACGAGCTTTGGGTCGAGCTGGTTTTTGGCAATTCTGTTCAAGATCGCCAGCCATTGGCTTCCTTGCTCCTCGGAAACACCCTGGCAGTTTATGGAAAACTGGGCGCTGCCACTTGTGCTTGCGGAACTGCACGGTCCGGAAGTCTCCGCTCTGTCGCTTTGTGCTTTGGCGTTTTGCGCGCTGCCGGTTCCAGCTTTGACGCTGTCCGTTTGGGCTCGAAGAGCAGGCACCGCGAACAGCAGCGTGAGGACTAGTGTCGACATCATAGAATGAACCTCGATTTGGTTCTGAGAAGCTGTCAAAGAATAAACAATCTCACGCAAAGACTTCAAGGCGCTAAGAAACAGCAGGTGGAACACCTTTGTAACCTTTGCGTCGCAGCGCCTTCGCGAGAGATTGTTTTGCTCTTCCTGAATTGTGAAGTCCGCCGCCGCAATGCCTTCATCGGCTTGAGAAACCCTTCCGCGTTGAGAGATCGCGAGGTCCGTTAATCTTGCCCGCCAGGTCCCCTAGTTCTCTCAATTGCGTGAAGTGATTTCCGGCCAGGTAAGTTCCGCCCCAGAGCAGGCCGGGGCCGACAGCAGCGAGGAAGATGAGTGGCCCTCGTGACGGCTTGGGATTCGCACGAAGACTTGTCAAAGCGGTGCAGAGGCTCACGCCACAGGTGGCAGAACCGAGGTTTCCGAGCGTCTTGGCAATATGGGGGATTCTGTCCAGTGGGATTCCTGCCTTCTGAGCGAAGACGGAGACCAAGCGCGGGTTCGGCTCGTGGATGGCGAAGTAATCGACCTCCTCTCGCGGCCGTCCGCTCAATCTCTCGAGCGCCGTCAGAATTTGATCGAGCTGGGTCACGGCCGCCCTGGCGAGCTGCTCGCCTTCAAAGTGAACTTCCACCATCCGCGTCTTGTCGAGCCTCACCTGGAGCGCAGAGGCAAACGCGCCCGAGCAACCGAAGACGAAATCCCCAAGCCGTAAGGCGTCCCCGTCGGCGGCCGAACCAGAACGCTGGAGCACGAACGCGCACGCGCCGTCGCCAAATAGCCCGCGGAATTCCCCAGGAACGCTTGGCGAAGATAATTGCCTGCTGTTCACCTCTGCGCTCACCACCAGCGCGATCGTTTGATGCGAAGAAGCGAGCAATGCTTTGGCTGTGGCCAGCGCATGAATCACACCCACACATGCGCCACCCACATCGAGAGCCAGGCAAGACTCCGGCAAAAGCAGGCGGCTGTGCAAAGTTGCTGACAAAGAGGGGAAGCCCAAGAATGTGGCGCTGGTGGTAACGAGCACGCCCACATGTTCGAGATCAATCTGAGCACCGACAAGAGCTTCTTCCGCCGCGCGTTGTGCGAGCGTCAGCTCGTTCTCAAGTTGATCGGCGCGGCACACGCACTCGATTCCCGCCCGCTCGCCAATAGTCCCGGGCCTGAGGCCACACTCGCTCTCGATGGCCGTGGCATCGACACGGAGAGAACCCAGCGCGCGACCCCACCCTACGAGCGAGACGGCGGAACCGACATCATGGATGGTTGAGGCGCTTCCTTTGGGAGCGTCGGCAGTCCGGGCCGGAGTAGCGCTCATCACTGCCTCAGCGAGCGACCGAATGTTTTGTAGGCGCTCGTCGGGCCATGGATTGCCAAAATTGTGTATCTGTGTAGCACCTTCTATCGCCGTGAGAATGGCCACCCATCCCATCGAGTCAATCAGACCTGCTTTGACGAGGTCAAGCTCGTCATTAGGGAGCGGCGTGCCCGGCTGCATTTCCTGGGCAACGCACTTTCTAACCAGCTCGAACGTGCGCGCTGAGTCCCAAGCGGTAGTTTGGCTCATGACAGTTCTCGTTCCTCTCAGGCCAGCCTCACTGTGGTCGCGTCACAACTCTTCCGCCCAGGCATCCTGCGGCTGCGGGAAAAGCGAATCCAACATCAGCCAGCAATGTTGATCAGCCCTCGGCCGGGGAAGGCCGATCCTGGCAAATCTTTTGGTCGCGAAGCAGAGTCGGTTGGAGATCTTCTGATTGAGAAATCTCTCTGCCAACGGCAGGGGATTGGACCTATGGATGCGGCCAACCAGAGCTCGCACGAACCGCCGCCATTCGCGGTCGACAACCGGAACGCTGCTGAGCCGCTCGTTGGAGGCCAACAAAAGCTCGGCGCGAAGATTAGATCCTTGAGGCTCTGGAAAGAGTCGAAACCGCACGTTTTCATATTCACAACCGCAAATGGACCGCCTCGCCTCTTGGGGATTCACCCAAAGGGCGCGCCCGCCTTGCGAGCTCGTCTGCGGTGGGCAGTCAAAGAGGTGCGCGAGGTCTGCGGCGACCTCAGCCTTGCGGAGGCGTTCAACCAAATCGTCTTCGTTCACCGACCGGCCTGCGTTGCGAAGGCCGTTGCTCTGCTGGTCCTCGATGTGCGGACGCTTGGCAAGAGTTGGAACCGGCTCGAAACAAACGGCGTCGCCACGTTTGAATGGGAATGGCTCGCGCCAAGCGAAAGCGTTGGGCGGAAACGGCCTGGTGGAGCGAAATGAGTCCGGGGAAACCTGCTCCAGGCCAATGACGCAATAACCCTCGCCCATTATCGTGATGTCAGACAAGATTAGTTCCGTCACGCTTTTTGCTTCGCCGCTTTCGCTGAGCCACCGGCCTATCGATGACCAGATGCTTGACTTCGACATGGTGACCCTGATTTCTCAAGTGCTCTGCCAGACGTTCGGCCAGCAGGCGCCGATGGCATTTCTCCGGTCCGGCCTCGGAGCAAAGTAAGGCTACCTTGCCCTCGAATTGCGCCGGGTCTGCCCGTTCGAGAATCTTTCTTTGCTCCATCAGTTCGTGAAACGATTTCTCGTACGCTGCCCAGTCTTTGGTCTTTCGATAGGCCTGCCGGATTTCGGGGCTGGGAGCAAAGAGGGGCTCGTGGATGTATTGAATGTGAAGCATCCGATCGAGAAAGAACGCGATGTCCGGATATTTTGCGAAGCCCGCAAGCTGGCCGACGCGATTCTCGCGAACGTCAATCACTTTTTGAACGCCGGCGTCCTCGAGAAGGCGAAAGAATTCCTCCGCGGTTTTCTTGGTGAATCCGATGGTGAAGATGGTGCAGTTCACGTGCGCAATCACCAGCGCTCAACGGCCTGCGGGTCGACTCGGAACGCGAATTTCTCGGCTTGCAGCGCGTAAGCTTTTTCCAGAGCCTCGGTGCGCAGCTCGGGAAACAAGGTGTTGTCGGCCACTGAGCCGAAACCATTCGAGGCCAAGAGCCGGTTCTCTGCCGCTTCCTGCGTCTCCGGCGGAGAGCCCCGGCGAATATGCAAAGGATGAATCCCGACCGGAACGAGCTCGGGACAGATCATCAAGAAGCGATGACATTCCAGCGGATCTTCTTCCGCGCACATCAGCGCCGCGCTTTGCTGCTCGAGTTCTTTCACCAGCCGCTCAACGCCGGCGCGGAAGGCGTAGGACTTGCGACGGGCGCGGTAGTCGACAACACCATTGGGCTGATAGGCGTCGGGATCGTCCGGCCGGCCGCCCAATTCTTCGCCAAGGTACAGATACGCGAGCCCCTCGGCCTCAAGAACTTTTTCGAAGCCCGGCTGGCTGAATTGCGGGAAGCGCGCGCTGTGCGGCCGGCTGCGGACATCCACTACAAGGTCCACCCGAGAGTTTTTCAGGAGCGCCGCGAAAGGCTCAAAGTCCCAGTTGGAATGGCCGAGGGTGAACAGCATCTTCAGTTCCTGCGAATTGCGTTGTGACGTGCTCTCGGCCATAGCGGGTTCACTCGGCGCGACGATTATATATTCCTGCGCCAAGGAATCAAGGCGAGAAAAGTGTGGTGCGCAGTCAGGGGGACCAGGGATTTGAGCTATAACTATAATTGTAGTATTACGTCCGGCCCGATCTCAGATGTGCGTCGGCCATAAGATTCGTGCGGAACGAGCTATCACGGAATGCCGTCTGCGTCTGGGAGTTTCATGGCCAGCTCACGAAGTACGAGATCGGCGAGTGCCTGGATGAATTTCGGCGAGTCGTTGAGGGCAGGCATCACCTCGAACTGTCCTAGGCCAAGGTGCCCCGCCAGCTCGCGCGCTTCGATGCCGATTTCGCTTAAGGTTTCGACGTGGTCGGAAACGAAGGCGATGGGGACTACCAGAAGCCTTTGCGCGCCCTGGGCAGACAGTTGGTGGAGTGTCTCGTCGAGCGATGGCCGCAACCATCGGCCCGGGCCGACCCGGCTCTGGTAACAGATTACGTGCGGGTTTGGCCAGCCGCCTCGCTCCATCACCAGCTTCACTGTGGCCTCCACCTGCGCCTGATAAGGATCGCCCGCTTCGATGACGCTCATCGGAACTCCGTGCGCGCTGAAGACCAGATGAACGTCGTTCGCTCCCCGCTCCCCCGAGGAAAGCACCGAAGGAGATGCCAATTCGGCCCGCGCGTGCGACGCGCAGCCAAATCTCTCCATGCCCTCATTGATTTTTTCCACCACCGCGTCCAGATAAATGGGGTGGTCGTAAAATTCCTTGACCACCCTGGTGACGAGCCCGTTTTTCTTGGCCGCCGCGTACCGTCGATGCCATTCATTCAGGCTGCTCCCCGTGGTTGTTTTCGAGTACTGGGGATAGAGCGGAAGAATGACGGCCTCGCGGAAGTCTTGAGACACAATTTGTCCGATCACCTCGTGCGTGAGGGGATGCCAATAGCGCATGGCCACGAAGACGCGCGCGTCGAGGGTGGTGCGCAGGTCGGCTTCCAGCGCCACCGCCTGGCGCTCCGTCAGCTCGCGCAGCGGAGACTTTCCACCAATGCTGGCGTAATGCTCCTGCACTTTCCTGGCTCGCCGCGAGGCGATCAGCCGGGCCAGCGTGGGCCGCGCCAGCCGCGCAAAAGGAAAGTCAATGATGTCCGGGTCGGAAAAGAGGTTGTAGAGAAAAGGCTCCACCGCCGCCAGCGAGTCTGGCCCGCCAAGCTGCATGAGCACCACGGCCACCGAACCCCCGCCGCCCTGCTTGCCCGTGCTTGGGTCCGTCGTCCGCTGAGGTCCGTCTCGGAGGATTTCTTCCATGTTTGTCCGGGAACGATCATGGTACACGGTTTCGCGCCCACGGTTCAAGTTCTCGCTCCCCCTGTCGTAGATGCGCGGCGCGCCCATCGCAGCGGCGCTCGGTGCCTGTCCCGCGGGGCGGGGCGTCGATCAGACTGCCGTGCCTACCAGGGTAGACTCTGGCCGCCGCTACTGAAGCGCTCGGGCGCGGTATAATTGGGGCCATGACAACACCAGGGAGTTCGTTGGGCGGGCCTTCGGGTTCATCGGGCGCAGCGTCATCGCTCCAGGAGCATTTCGCCCGGCTGGACGGGCACGGCATCCACTATCAAAGTGTCGGTGCAGGCAACAGAGCCATCGTGTTCCTTTCCGGCTGGGGCTGCGGCACGTCGCTCTGGCGTCGTCAAGTGCCCGCGCTCGCGCCGCAAGCGCGATTGCTCCTGTTGGACCTGCCTGGGCACGGGCGCAGCGACAAGCCTGACATTCCGTACACCATCGCCTTCTTTGCGCGAGCCGTGGACGCCGTGCTTGAAGACGCGCGGGTGGAGCGCGCCGCCATCGCCGGCCACAGCATGGGGGCCATGGTAGCGTACCGATTCGCGCGAGAGCACCCGGAAAAGACCGTCGCCATGATCTGGGTGGACGGAGCGTTTGGGATTCCTGTCGATGTCGAGCAACAAATTGCGGGATTCCGGACACGAGCCCAGGATTTGCGGTCGCCCAATTACCGGGAAAAGCTCATGCCATTTGTCGACGAGCTCTTCATCCCGGAAACACCGGACGCCGTGCGCGCCGAAGTGCGCGAAGCTATTCTAGCCACACCTCAACACGTCCTGGCGAGCTGCATCGCGAACTTTGCCGAAGACCCCAGCATGTTCACGCCCGAGGTCCTCGATATTCCAGCCTTCGCCGTCTTCTGCGCGTTCTGGCACCCGGAACGCTTCGTCGATATTTTCAAAAAGTACCTGCCAAGACTTGAATATGAGGAGATGCAAGGCTCGGGGCACTACCCCATGCTCGAAAAGCCGGAGGAAACGAACGCCGCGCTTTTGCGGATCATCGGCAAGATTCGGCACGAACTGCGATGAGGCCTCCGCGCGGTTCATGACGCCACGCTCTGCCAGTCAACATATGACTACAGTAGTAGTATATAGCTGGGGTGCTCAATTTGGCGGCGGCCCGACACTTATACTATATATGTAGTTTATACCGGCCAGCCTGCGTCATCGATGTTTCACGTGAAACCGCAGTGTGCGGAATCTGGGGGAGCGGAACTCAAAGACGGCTTCTGGCCACTGCGCGACTGACGTCAGCTTGACGCTGAGCGTACAATCTAACCCACCATGCTCATTGAGGAAGGTATACGCAGGCTGCTTGGCCCGTTTGAGCTGGAATTGACATCGGCGCAGGTCGGCCAGGTCCTTACCTACCTGGATCTCTTACTCCACTGGAACGCCAAGATCAATCTCACGGCAATCCGCACTCCCGAGGGCTGCGTGACGAGGCATTTCGGCGAAAGCCTCTATCTGGCGCGATGGACCTCGCTCCAGGGGAATCTTCTCGATGTCGGCAGCGGCGCCGGGTTTCCGGGTTTAGTGTTGCGGATCATCTTTCCGCCCTTGACGACAACCCTGCTGGAGCCCGTGGCGAAAAAACGAGCCTTTCTTAAAGAAGTAGCCCGCGCGTGCGGCATCGCTCCGGTGGAGGTTCGGGCGGACCGCTTGGAGGACTATGTCCGCCGGAACCCAGCCGCGCGGTTTGACTGTGTGACGGCACGCGCTGTGGGTGCGCTCGACCGTTTGGTGCCGCAGGCGGCAAAACTGCTCAAGTCCCAAGGGAAACTCTGCCTTTGGGTCAGTCGAGCGCAAGGCGAGGAATTGAGCCAATTGCACAAAGAGGTGACTTGGGACGCGCCGATAAGGGTTCCCCTCGCCCGGCAACGAGAGATTTGGATCGGCACACGATGACTGCCGATTCTGCCTTTGTGATTCCCGAATGGGGAGAAGAGCTATCAGCTCTCCGAAGCTGTGAAGAAACAAACAAGCTCACGCAAAGGCACCAACGCGCCAAGAAATGCCAAGCGGAGATCCTTCACTTTCTTTGTGGACCTTTGCGTCTTTGCACCACGGCGAGAGATTGTTTTGCTCCTCACGAATTCTTTCACGGCTTCCCAGCACTCAGGTTCAGATTTTGGGTTTCTGCTGAAAGCTGATCGCTGACCACTGAAAGCTGTAGAAACGTTTCACGTGAAACCTCCTTCGTGGCACCTCACGTTTCTGCTTGCCTGTGCCTTCCGGCTCTGCTAAATTCAGAGCCCTTCCACTAGATTGGGGCATTACGCTGGGCCGGACTGGGGGAAAGTGGGCCGAGTCATCGCAATTGCAAATCAAAAGGGCGGGGTGGGCAAGACGACCACGGCCATCAACTTGGGCGCGGCCCTGGCGGCGAGCGACATGTGGACGCTGGTGATTGACTGCGACCCGCAATCCAACACCACCAGCGGTCTCGGATTCTCCAAGGACCCGGCGCGCCGCTCGCTCTACCAGGGGTTGATGCAGGACGTGCCCTTGAAGGACTTGATTTTGAATTGCGCCGTGGAAGGCTTACATTTGGTGCCTGCGGACAGGAATCTGGTTGGTGCCCAGATCGAGCTGGTTGACCAGCCCGAGCGCGAGCACCTGTTGCGGCGGAAACTCGAGCCGCTGCGCGAGCAGTTCAATTTCATCATCCTGGATTGCCCGCCCTCGCTCGACCTGCTCACGCTGAACGCGTTGGTGGCGGCGGACTCGGTACTGGTGCCAATCCAGTGCGAATATTTTGCGCTCGAGGGCGTCTCGGAATTGCTCGACACGCTGATTCGCATCCGGCGAGCGCACAACCCCAAACTCGCAATCGAAGGGATCCTCTTGACCATGTTCGACGAGCGCACTAACCTTTCGCATCAGGTGCGCGACGACCTAAAGGATTTCTTCGGCGAGCAGGTTTTCTCGACTTACATTCCTCGCAATGTTCGCCTTGCGGAGGCTCCGAGCTATGGCAAGCCCATCACGGTTTACGACCCGCAGTGTCGAGGCGCGGAGAGCTACATCGAGCTCGCGAAGGAGGTGATCAGCCATGCCCAGAAAGGCGTTGGGGCGGGGACTTAGTTCACTCTTGCGCGACGTCGAAGAGAGCCAGGCCGCCGGCCTCGACCAGATTCCGGTCCACATGATCGACCCCAATCCCTTCCAGCCACGGCGCGCTTTCGCCGACGACTCGCTAAAGGAGCTGGCGGATTCGATCCGATCGAGCGGGGTCGTTCAGCCGATCTTGCTGCGCCACGCCCCAGGCGGTTTGGGCCGCTACCATCTGATTGCTGGCGAGCGCCGCTGGCGAGCCGCCCGCCTTGCCGGTCTCGAGGCTGTGCCGGCACTCGTCCGCGATATCAACGACCGCGATGCGCTAGAACTAGCTCTGACGGAGAACTTGCTGCGCGAGGACCTGAATGCCATGGAGGTGGCGCGCGCCTACGATTCGCTCCAGCACAAGTTCGGCCTCAGCCATTCGGAAATAGCCGAACGCCTGGGAGTCAACCGCACCACGGTGACCAACACCCTGCGCCTTCTGCGCCTGGCGCCCCCAGTGCAGGAGATGGTCGAAAAGGGAGAACTTAGCGAGGGCCACGCCCGCGCCTTGCTTGCAGTTGACTCGCCGGAGACCCAAGCGAAGCTCGCCCGCCGCATCGCGGACCATGGGCTTTCGGTCCGCCAAGTGGAAGACATGGTGGCCAAGCGCGGCGCTGCGGCTGGCCGCAAGACACCAACCACCCATGCCTCTCCAGATCCCAACATCCGCGCCGCGATCCTCGAGCTGGAGCGGGCCTTGGGAACCCGGGTGAAGGTCGTAGGGAACGCTAAGCGGGGAAGAATCGAGATCAGCTATTTCTCCGCCGAAGACTTGAACCGGATATACGAGTTTATCGTCCGACGATAATTGCTACTTGTGTAGTATTTCAAACAAGTGGGACCGGGCAAGTGGCGAGTGGCAAGGTTGATTGTTTTGGCTTGCCACTTTCCACTTGCCACTTGCCACTGTGGTTGAGGAGGGCGCCATGGCCTTTGGGTCGGGAAAGAAGCGCCGAAGTCGTGAACTGGCCGAGCTGCTCGACAGCGACATGGTCGGCCTGCTCGAACCCGGAGTCGAGTTTGAGGGCCGAATGCGATTTACCTCGGGCATGATCCGCCTCAATGCCCATTATCGAGGCGAGATCACGTCTGAGGGGACGATCGTCGTCGCCGACCAAGGCGAGGTCGAGGCGGAAATCCATGCCCGGGTCGTTAGTATCGCCGGCAAAGTCAAAGGAGCCGTGCACGCCTCGGAGCGAATCGAGATCAAGGAACACGGTCTTGTCCTGGGTGACATTTACACGCCCTGCCTGGTGGTCGATCCCGGCGGCTTCTTCGACGGCCAGTGCCACATGCCGGCGCCCGAACCCCAGAAGGCAGAAGCCAGTTTGCAGAAGGCGGAAGGCACCAGGCAGTAGGCGGAAGGCAGAAAGCAGTAGGCAGAATGCAAAAAGCGGAAGGAATGGGGTTCGGGCTCACGGTTTCGGGGCTCGCAAGGCAAGAAGCACCCGTAGCCTGTTTCCTAACTCCGAAACTCTGGTCCAGCATCCAACCCCCTACAACCTGTCAGATACATACGACATAAGTAGTAATTCCAGGTCCGCTCAGATCAAAACTGCGCCCGGAAGGGGACTGCCTTCTGCCTACTGCCTTGTGCCTTCTGCTATATGTGGTTAGGGTCTTGCGGCGCCAAACGCCGAGCCTCGCGCCTGGTGTGCACGACGCGATGAATGACGGTGAGGTTGGACAGCACGGCGATCACCCACAGCACGGCCTCCATTCTATTGAATAGAGCGCCGATGATGATCAGGACGACGCGCTCAGGTCTCTCGAGGAAGCCCACCTTGCAAGAGGGAATCAGAGTCTCGGCTCTGGCGCGGGCGTAGCTGACCATCACCGAACCGATCATCGCCACTGCCACCAGGGTCACATAACCGAAACGATTGGCCCTTCCATAGAAAACCAGCAGACCAATCAACAGCACCAAATCGGAATAGCGATCCATCACCGAATCGAAGAACGCGCCGAAAGGCGTAACGCGGCCGGTGATGCGGGCTACCATGCCGTCTGTCAGGTCGAAGATGCCGGCCAGGATCACGGTGACGCCGGCCCAGCGGAAAGTGTTATCGGGGCGCTCGGTGGAGGCAATCGCAAACAAGTAAGCCGCCAGGCCATTGATCACAGCGCCGATGGAGGTCAGAAAGTTGGGGTTGATACCACTAAGGGCGAAGAGACGTACGATCCCGTCCACGGCCTTGCCGCAAATCCGCCCGATTTCGCCGGTGATCATAGTTCACTCACCGCTGGAGGAAACCTCAGCTCCGGGGGAAGCGCCGAGGCCTCCGTCTTCGTCGTAGATGGTTCTGAGCGACCTGACTTCGAACTCGCGCATGCCATTGGGCGTGGCGACCCTGACCGTGTCTCCGACTTTCTTGCCCATCAGGCCGCGACCGATAGGTGAAGTTGTAGAAATCAACCCCTTGGCGACGTCAGCCTCCTCGCTGGTGACCAGGCGGTACTCGACGTCCTGATCCCGGTCAACATCATAGAGCACGACGTTCGATCCGAAGGCGATTCTATCCCTTGGTATATTACTCATATTGATAAGAGATAGGCTCGCCAACCGCTTCTTGAGCTGGATCAGCCGCGCGCCCACGTAGTCCTGGCGCTGCTTCGCCATGTGGAACTCCGCGTTCTCGCTGAGGTCGCCCAAGGCGCGAGCGCGCTTCAACTCCTGCGGCAGTTCGTGATTGAACTCGTGCTCCAGAGCCTGGATTTCTTCCTGAAGTTTCTTGACAATGGAAACAGGCATAGCGGCGCTCCACCCCATTATAGGAAATCGCTTCGGCTCGCGCAACAAGCTCCTGGGATGAGGTTGTGTCAAGCATTTGTCAGTTGAGCTCCGCGAGAATACAAGACTTCGAACCAAGTTGTTCCGCAGCGAGCGATCCAGAGGCGGAGCTTGAGGAGGCGGTGAGCGCCGCGTCGTGTCCAGCGC
>JBEKEZ010000038.1:0-62802 GCA_050013575.1 Terriglobia bacterium
GGAAAAGTCTGAACGGCTGACTTTTCCACCGCGCTTGGAAATCCGGCAAAAGTCGCCGGATTTCCACATTCCCACAGCGCCGACGGCGACCCTCACCTCTCAACTGCCCAAAAGATTACACATCCCCCTTCGACCATGGTTGAGTGTCGGCCTCGCCGACCTGTCTGGGCAACCTGGACGCCCGTTTAAGCTAACACGTGAAATCGGAAAAACACTCGGAAAAGAAGCTGGAAGCGAAAAGCCGGAAGTTTGAATGACCGCGTGCGATCCTGGCCTTGACTCGGTTCGACATCTCCGCTCTTGAGTCCCGGCTTCCAACTTCTGATTTCTAATTCCTGAATTCCACCTTCCGAACCACCGCCGCAAAAAAGCCGTCCATGCCGTGAAGGTCCGGGCGAGTGCGCAGGTAGCCCTCTGAATCGAACAGCGGCGAAAGCAATGGGAACTCATCGGAGAGTTCCCGTGCCGAAACTAATCGTGCCGAGCCATCGGACTGGAGCGCGCTCTCCACCACTCGCTCGTTCTCCTCGGGCTCCAGGGAGCAAGTCGCGTAGACCAGGCGCCCGCCCGGGGCGAGCATCCGGAGGGCATTCCGAAGAATTCTCGATTGCAATTCGCCCAGCCGCACCAGGTCCTTTGCGGCCAGGCGCAATTTGATTTCGGGGTTCCGTGCCAGCGTTCCGGTGCCGGAGCACGGGGCGTCGACCAGAATGCGATCGAATTGGATTCGGAAGGGAAGTTCGCTCGCGGCGTCGAGTCTGATGAGGTTGAGCCTGACGCTTTCCGGAAGCAGCATCGAGGTCACTTGCTTCATGGTGCGCAACCGCGGGCCGCTGATGTCGCAGCCCACCAGCAAGCCCTCGCGTTGATCGCCGGCAAGCTGGCTTGTCTTGATTCCGGGCGCAGCGCAGAGATCCAGCACCCGATCGCCCGTCCGGGGTGCTACGAGCGACGCGACAACCTGCGACGCTTCGTCCTGAACGATCGCCTGCCCCCGCCGAAGCAGCTCCGATGATTGCGGGCTTCCGGACTCCACGACCAGCGCCATGCTGGAATAACGTCCGAGGCGCGCCGTAATTCCTTCTCTCAGGAATCGCTGCCGAGTTTCCTCGCGCTCGCCGGCGCTGGCATTAATCCGCAAGGTGACAGGCGGCACGCAAACGCTCGCCCACGCGAGAGATTCTGCCGGTGCGGTTCCAAAATGGCGCGCCCAGCCCTCGGCCAGCCAAGGCGGCAAAGATCGAACCGCGGCCGCCAGGATTTCTTCGTTTGGATGGCTGGGTTCCTCTCCAGTTCCTTCCCGCCGCCTGAGCCCGCGCGACGGTTCGCACTTCCGAAGCACCGCGTTCACCAGCCCCGCTGCTGATTTTTTTCGAGCCGCCTTCGCCAGCTCCACGGCTTCATTCACCACAGCCGACTTCGGGATCTTAGCCAGAAACAAGATTTGGTAAAGGCTCAGCCGCAGGATGGCCGCAATCTCAGGATCAAAATACGATAGCTTCTTGCCGGAGAGCTTTGCCAGCCGATAGTCGAGCTCGCCTCGCCACCGCAAGGCTCCCATCACGATTTCAGTGGCTAGTCTTCTATCCGCTTCTTTCAGCGCGGAAACGCCGGGGCCTTGCAACAAATCCACAGCAAAGCCACGGCCGGCTTCCACGCGAAGCAGAATGCGATACGCGGCTTGGCGGGAGGGAGAAACGGGCACAGCGGAATTATGAATTATGAATTCTGAATGATGAAGGAAAAACCGCCACGGTGCGAACGCCGCCGGCCGCTCTTGACAGGCAGCCCGGTTTCAACTAGTCTTAGACTAGATAAGGAGCGGCCATGGACACCGTAGGCCTGTTCGACGCCAAGACTCATCTTTCCGCGCTACTGGAGCGCGTCGCCCAGGGGGAAGAGATCACTATCACCAAGCACGGCACACCCATAGGGGTCTTGATCCCGGCCGGGAATCGTCGCAAGAAAGATCCAAGGCAAGTTGCAGAACGGATTCGCGCCCTGCGCAAAGGGGCGAAACTCAAAGGCGTTACCGTTCGCCAACTCATCGAGGAAGGACGCCGCTATTGAGCCGCTTTGTCCTCGACGCCTCTGTGACCCTTTGCTGGTGCTTCGAAAACCAGGCATCCGACTACTCGGAATACATTTTCGAGAGGATGGCGGCCGGGGACGAAGCCAGTGTGCCATTTGTCTGGCCGCTCGAGGTGGCGAACGCGCTGGTCAGAGCTGAGAGAATGAAAACCCTGAAAGTGGCACAGGTCGCGGGATTTCTGGGGGAGCTCAATGCTTGGCCCATTCAGGTGGACACCGTCGGAGTGACTCGCGCTTTTCAGCAGATTCTCAGCGCCGCCCGCGAGCTGCATCTTTCCGCCTACGATGCCGCCTATCTGGAGCTCGCTATCCGTGAGGGACTGCCTCTGGCCACTCCGAACAATGATTTGAGGAAAGCAGCGCGAACGGCGGGCGTCAAAATCACGACGGCAAAATAATCGCCGCGCTACGTTGCCATGTCGCCAGGCTACTCCAACTTTTCGCCCGGTCGCAGGCGAAATCCGTTCAGAAAATCGCGGGCCGAGATTCGTTTTCGGCCGGCGAGTTGGAGTTCCTTGATCTCGAGAGTGGTGCGCTCGGCACAGACGACTTTCAATCGGCCATTGTCCACCAACAGCGTTCCGGGGGAGGGCACGGCGGGCGCTGGGTCGTGAGTGGCGATCGCCATCCAGACGTGCAGGTGGTTGCCGCGAAACGCGGTGAACGCTCCCGGCCACGGGCGCAGGCCGCGCACACGCCGCGAGACCTCGTCGGCCTTCTTGGACCAATCGATTCGCCCATCTTCCTTGCTGAGCATTGGAGCGGGCGTCGCGGCCTTCGCGTCTTGCGGACGAGCCTCGACGGTTTCGTTTTCCAGCCCCCGCAGCGTTTCGACCATTAGCTCCGCGCCCATCACGCTCAATCGCTCGGAAAGCGTCTCCGTGGTGTCGTCGGGGCGGATCTCGGTCTCGCGCTGAAGCAGGATGGGGCCGCTGTCAAGGCCCTCGTCAATCTGCATGGTGGTGATGCCGGTGATGCGCTCGCCGCGGATGATGGCCCAAGGGATGGGTGCGGCGCCACGATATTTGGGCAGGAGTGATGGGTGCAAGTTCACGCAGCCAAACCGCGGGAGCTCGATCATCCAGGGGGGAATCAGGTGGCCGTATGCGACCACCACGATGGCCTCCGGACGGAACGAGGAAAGATAAGCCAGCGTCTCGGGGTCCTTGAGTTTGTGAGGCTGAAAAACCGCGAGCCCGGCGCGTTCCGCCGCCTGTTTGACTGGCGGCGCTTTCGTTTGGTGGCCACGGCCCGCCGGCTCGTCCGGGTTGGTCACCACAAGCTGGATGGAGAAGCCTGCGCCGATGAGTTTTTCCAGCGTCGGAACTGCGAATTGAGGTGTTCCACAGTAAATTATTCGCATCAGTCCGGGATTGAGTCATTGAGCCATTGAGCCATTGGAAGAAACAAGTCTTTCAATGGCTCAATGACTCAATGACCCAATCGCTCAATTCTTCACCATTCTCCCGCTTTCATCATCTTCTTCACCTTGCGCTTGATCGAGTCACGCTTGAGCATGCTGAGGTGCTTGATGAAGAGGATGCCGTTCAGGTGGTCGGTCTCGTGGCAGAAGGCGCGGGCCAGCAGTCCCTCACCCGTCTTCGTGAATTCTTCCCCGTGGGCGTCGTGAGCGCGGATGGTGACTCGCGTCGGGCGAGGCGTCTTGGCTCGAAAATCCGGCAGGCTCAAGCAGCCTTCCTCCAGCATGTCCTCACCCTCCGTCGCGACAATGACGGGATTGGCCAGGACGAGTTTGGCGTCCGGTTCTTGCCCTGACGTGATGTCAATCACGCAAAGCCGCTTCGAGATGCCGATCTGGGGCGCGGCGAGGCCGACACCGTGCGCCGCGTACATGGTCTCAAACATGTCAGCCACCAGTTTGTGCAAATCTCCGTCGAAGGCTGCCACCGGCTCGGCAAGCTTCTCCAGCACTTCTTGTCCGTACTTCACGATGGGATATATCATGCGCAGCGATCAGCCGTCAGCTATCAGCTTTCAGGAGTTGATGTTCCGTCTTCGAATTTCCAGTTTCCAATTTCCGGTTTTAGTCAGAATTTGCGGACTTGTTCCATGTATCCGTCAAAATTCCGCCGAGTTTCTCCCAGCGAGTCCCCGCCGAACTTTTCCAGGAAGGCGCGCGCCAGAATGAAGGCCACCATCGCCTCCGCCACCACGCCTGCCGCGGGCACCACGCAAACGTCCGAACGCTCGTAGGCCGCCTTCACGGTCTCTTTGGTCTCAAAATCGACTGACTCCAAAGGTCGCCGAAGAGTCGAGATCGGCTTCAGATAGCCGCGCACCACGAGATCCTCGCCGTTCGTGATTCCGCCCTCGATCCCGCCAGCGCGGTTGGATTTGCGCGTAAACCTCAAGCGTTCGCGGTCGTAACCAATTTCGTCATGAGCGCGGGATCCCACGATCGCGGCATTCTCGATCCCGCTGCCGATCTCAACGGCCTTCACCGCCTGAATGGACATCACGGCCTGTGCCAAATGACCGTCCAAGCGCTCGTCCCAGTGCGCGCATGAGCCCAGTCCGGGCGGCACCCCACGCGCGATCACTTCAAATGTGCCACCCACTGTATCGCGCGCCTCGGTAGCGCGGTCCACTTCCTCTTTCATGCGCGCCTCGGCGGCAGCATCGACACAATTGAGGATGATCTCCTCACGTTTGCGCAGTGCCAGCACTTCTTCGAAAGTGAAGTCATCGCGCTCGATCGACACTTGGCCGACCGCGACGACGTGGCTGGCCACTTCGATGCCAAACTCCTTCAGAAAAAGTTTCGCCAGCGCTCCTACTGCTACTCGCGCCGCGGTCTCTCGGGCGCTGGCACGCTCGAGCACGTAGCGCGCTTCGCGAAAGTTGTATTTCAAGCAGCCGGCGAGGTCGGCGTGGCCGGGGCGCGGCGGCGACAGCGGCCGATACTTGGCGCGGGTTTCGGGGCTGTCTTCCACCGCCAGCGCGGCCTTCCAGTTTTCCCAGTCGCGGTTTTCGATTTGAATCGTGATCGGCGAACCGATGGTGTGGCCATGGCGAATGCCAGACAGGAATTGGGCGGCGTCAGATTCGATCTTCATTCTTCCGCCGCGCCCGTGGCCCGCCATCCGCCGCTTCAATTCCCGATCAACGTACGCAAAGTCGACGCGCACGCCCGCAGGCAGGCCGGAGAGGATCGCAAGCAGTGCTTGTCCGTGTGATTCGCCCGCTGTCTGAAATCGCAGCACCGGTCTCCGTCCGAGACAATTTTACAGCTCGCGGAAAGTGGTTAATTCTAACGGAATCTTTTACGCACGTCAAAAGGCGGAAGGCAGATACACCCTCAAAGATTTTTTGCTGCCCACTGCTTACTGCCTAGTGCCTTCTGTTCTATGCTGCCTACTGCTTTCTGCCCACTGCCTACTGTTCTCTACTGCCTTGTGCATACTGCCTTCTGCAACTATAATGCGCGTCGCGTGGAGCAAGTGTGAGATATCTCATCATTAGCGACATCCATTCGAACCTGGAGGGCTTCGAGAAGTGTATGGAACTTGCTCGAGGCCAGTACGACCAGGCGATCTGCCTGGGAGACCTGGTAGGGTACGGGCCGGACCCCAACCCTGTGATCGACCGCGTGCGCGACGTCGCCAACCGCGTGATCCGGGGCAATCACGATAAGGCCTGTTGTGGCATCGACGACGCTGAAGATTTCAATCTCCTCGCCAGGATCGGCACTCTTTGGACTCGCAACGAGCTGACGCCTGAGCACCTGGCGTTTCTTCGCGACCTGCCGGAAGGCCCCATGACCATTGAGAACTTTCAGATTGTCCACGGGTCGGTCGAGGACGAAGATGAATACATTATCGGCCCCGGCCAGGCGCTTCCCGCGCTGCGAACCCTGAAGACCCAAGTGGTGTTCTTCGGCCACACTCACCATCAGGGTGGGTTCATGCTGACCCCGGCAGGGAAATTTCAATCGATCCATTGCGACTCGAAAAACGATGGCCGGACGCTGGTCTTGCAGATCGAGGATGGCGGCCGCTACTTGATCAACCCCGGGTCCGTCGGCCAACCCCGTGACGGCGATTGGCGCGCCGCCTTCGCGATTCTGGACGAAAAGAAGCGGCAGGTCGAATATTTTCGCACGCCTTACGATCTGCCCAGGACTCAGGAAAAAATGTTGAAGGCCGGTCTGCCGGAGCCTCTCATCCGGCGTCTCGAATTGGGGCGTTAATAGAAGCAGAAGGCAGAAAGCAGAAGGCAGGAGGGGTGAATATGCGACGAGTATGGGTGGTTTTCTTCATGATGGGTGCGGCGGCTTGGGGTTTGACTTCGGGAAGCAAATCGGCATTCCCCAAGGCTCCGAAGAAGGGGCGCCTTCTCTACTTAACACTTTCCGTTGGCTTCCATCATGACGTGGTTCCGTTTTCAACCGAGATTGTGAAACAGATCGGCGAGAAGTCCGGCGCTTTTGAGACTACGGTGACTCCTGACGTCTCGCCGTTCACCGCCGAAAACCTGAAGCAATACGACGCCGTGATGTTTTATACCACCGGCGAATTGCCCATGACAGACGCGCAGAAGAAGGCTTTGGTTGACTTTGTTCGCGCCGGCCACGGCTTTATCGGCGTGCACAGCGCAACGGACACTTTTTACGAGTGGCAGGACTACGGCGAAATGATCGGCGGATATTTCAATGGGCATCCCTGGCATCAGCAAGTCACGATTGACGTAGCCGATCCCAAGAGCAGTTTGGTGAGTTTCCTGGCGCCGTCGTTTCAGGTCAACGACGAGATTTATCAAATTGACGATTTTGATCCTCGGACCTCGCACGTCCTGCTCCGTTTGGATCCTTCCTCCGTGGACTTGAAGAAGCAGGGCGCTCGCCCCAAGTGGTACGGTTGGCCTGTGGCCTGGACGCGAACGGACGGCAAGGGCCGAGTGTTCTATTGCAGCCTGGGCCACGAGCATGACGTTTGGGCCGATCCGCGATTCCAGCAATTGATGCTGAACGGCATCCAGTGGGCGATGGGCGTAGCGAAATAGGGAGCGGGGATTGTCCGTGGTCCCGTGTCCGTTGTGTGTCGTCAGGTGTCCGTGGTCATTTGTGCTTTGTCCCATCCTTTGTCCGTGTTCGTTGCCCTAGTCCATGACGCGACCAATCAGTTAGTGCCTGAGAACTGAAATTCTCACAAGCTGACCCCGTGTCCGACTCTTCGACAACGGACAACTGACGACGGACAAAGGACGTGGGATTTTTACGTGGGATTTTTCTTGACAAAGCATTGAGCCAACCTTATTAAGTGAGTTGAGTATTTGAGAGAGTAGAGGAGGGCTGAGGGACATATCGAACTCGCTTTCGGCCTCGTTAGGCGAGGTTACCACGCAAAAAAACGCCACTGCCTGGAAACCCGGAGACGGGCCAACAGGTAGAGCAGGCATGGCCGGATTAAGGCTTTGCCTAAAGTGGCTTTGTCCTGCCAGAGCGGACAAATACGTTGTGTGGAGCCAAAGCTCACACCAGGAGGGTGCTGGAGCCGTTCTGTGCAAAGGCGGCCAGGCGATTTGCCCCGTGGGTGCGTTGGCATCCATGGGGCTTTTTCGTATATGGGGTGATTTGTGGAGACCGTTTCGGCGGGGCAATGGCTCGAGTTTCGATTTTCGAATTTCGCTTGTCTTGGCTTGCCGCTAGCGGCTAGTGCCGTTCCGACTTTTTTGGGCAAACAGTTTTCAGCCACTCAGGGAGTCTTGGCGCAAGACGTAGGTGCAATACATAGGCGCAACAAGTTGGAACGGCACTAGCCACCCGCAACTGTGTTCGAAGCTGGAGAAGCTTAGATGATCTACTTCACCGAGCTTGAAAACTTGCCGGTCTACGACGTGAAGGGCGAATTTGTCGGAATCCTCAAGGACCTCGCCGTTAACCCCAGTCAGGATGCCCTTCGAGTAGCGGCCTATCTGGTGAAGACGTCCGGGAACAAAGTAGCGTGCATCACTCACGAGCAGATGCAATCGGTTTCCGTGCGCGCGGGCCAAACCAGCGTCCCGATCGATGCCGTCCGCTACTATGCGCCGGATGAAGCGATGATGCGCGTGAAGAAGGACGTGCTGGACCAGCAGATCATCGACGTCAATCACCGCAAGGTGGTGCGGGTGAACGACGTCGATTTTGACATCCAGCCCACCGACGGCCACACCGAACTGCGCATTCTGGCGGTCAATGTCGGACTGGGCGCGGCGGTGCGGCGTCTGCTTCAGGGCATGCTTGCCAAGCACACCCTTCGACGGTTCTCGGAGCTTTTTCCCACTAAGACCATTCCCTGGGCGTTCGTGAACCTGATCGAATCCGACCCGGCCCGCCGCGTGAGGCTGCGGATCTCGTACGATCGTCTCGGCCAGCTCCACCCCGCCGACATTGCTGACATCCTCGAAGAGTTGAGCCGCGACGAGCAGCAGGCGGTGGTCGAGTCGCTCGACGATGAGACCGCAGCCCAGGCCATTTCCGAGATCCCGACCAAGATGCAAGCGGATTTGATTGAGAGCATGCCGGCGGAAAAGGCGGCGGACGTCCTGGAGGAAATGCCGCCCGACGAGGCTGCCGACGTTCTGCAAGAATTGTCGCCCGAAGCCTCGGCCGTTCTCTTGGCCGACATGGAGAAAGAAGAGGCGCGAGAGGTGCGCGAGCTTCTGGGTTTCGAGCAGGATACCGCGGGCGCGCTGATGACCACGGACTATATCGTGGTGGGCGAGTCCGCCACCGTGGAGGGCGCGGTCGCAGCCGTGAAGAACTATGAGGGCTCGCCCGAGTCCATTCACGCCGTGTTCCTGGTGAATCCCGAGGGCGTGCTGACCGGCGGCGTCAGCCTGGCGCGGATTTTGACGGCTGATGCCACTGCACCGCTCCAGCCGCTCGTGAGCGAGCCGGTGATGACGGTCAGCGCGCAGGCCGACCACAAAACCGTCATCGACCTCTTTCACAAATACAATCTCGTCGTCTTGCCGGTCGTGGACGAAGCGGGTTATATGCTCGGCGTGGTCACGGCCGATGATGTGCTGGAATTGGTCGTGAATCGCAGGTAATCCAGTGGCAAGTGGCAAGTTCAGTATTTCAGTTTTTCAGTTCGTCAGTGGGTCAGTCCGCCACGGGCTCAGTAACTGAAATACTGAAATACTGACCAACTGAATCGCTTGTTGCCACTTGTCACTCCTTTCAGGTGATCAAGCTCTGTGAAGCGGTTTAACCTCAGGCGCTATCGCATTCAACTGTTCATCTTCCTCGCCGTGGTGGGCCCGGGCATCATCACCGCCAACGTGGACAACGACGCCGGCGGCATTCTCACTTACTCGCAGGCGGGCGCTTCGTATGGGTTTTCTCTCCTCTGGACGCTGATTCCCATCACCGTCGCCTTGATCGTGGTGCAGGAGATGGTGGCGCGGATGGGTGTGGTCACGGGCAAGGGACTCGCCGACCTGATCCGCGAGGAGTACGGCTTCCGCACCACGTTCATCCTGATGATCATGTTGCTGGTGGCCGACCTGGGCAACACTATGTCCGAATTCGCCGGGCTGGCCTCGGGCATGGAAGTCCTGGGTGTCACACGCTACCTCGCAGTTCCCTGCGGCGCGCTGATTGTTTGGGGCCTGGTGGTGAAGGGAACTTACCGGCTGGTGGAAAAAGTCTTCCTGGTGGCGTGCCTCTTCTACATCGCTTATCCTCTTTCCTGCTACCTCGCGCATCCCAGTTGGTCCGAGGCACTGCTGGCCGCGGTGAGGCCTACGTTCCATCTCCAGGCCGGCTACCTTTACATGATCATCGGAGTTGTGGGCACCACCATTGCGCCCTGGATGCAGTTTTACCTGCAATCGGCCGTGGTGGAGAAGGGCGTCAAGCTGAAGGAGTACAAATACTCGCGCTGGGACGTGATCGTGGGATGCATCATCACGGACGTGGTGGCTTTTTTCATCATCGTCGCTTGCGCGGCGACGATCTACGTGAGCGGCCACGGCGAAATCCACGACGCCGGCGAAGCGGCCGTGGCCCTTCGCCCTCTCGCCGGGCGCGCGGCCAGCGCCTTGTTTGCCTTTGGGCTTGTGAACGCTTCATTGTTCTCAGCCAGCATCCTTCCCCTCGCTACGGCTTATTACGTTTGCGAAGGACTGGGCGTGGAGTCCGGCGTGAACAAGCGCCTGCGCGAAGCGCCCACCTTCTATGCCATGTATACGAGTTTGATTGTCATCGGCGCCGGGGCGGTGATTATCCTGAGCGAGACCAAGCAGGTGCCCATCATGCTGCTGTCTCAGGTCGTGAACGGCATTCTTCTGCCCTTCGTCTTGATCTTCATGCTGCGCCTCATCAACCGGAAGGATCTGATGGGAGATTACCGGAATAACCGCACCTTCAACATCATCGCCTGGGTTTCCTGCGTGGTGATGATCGCCCTGACCGCGGTCTGGGTGGTGAGCTCGTTCCTGCCTGGCACGCTGCCGACGGGGTGAAGTTAGCCAGTTGTCCGTGGTCCGTCGTCCGTTGCCCGGGTTTCGGGATTTGGGGTTCGGGTTTCGGCCAGACTGCCCGAATCCCTAACCCCGAAACCCGAAACCCGATGTCCTGAGGCCGCCACGCGTTCTGCGAACCGGGCCAGGTGGTTCGCGGCCAAGCGCAAGGAATCCGCAGACTTCACGCGGATAGCCTCGGTGTGGCTGCCGGCGTTAAACTTGATTTCTTCCCACGGTCGCGAATCCAGCAACTAATAGGCGGAATAGTTGCACACTCTAGCACCCTGGGCGCCACCCTCGAATTGTCAACTGTCACCGAATCATATGCTTAAATCCGATCAAGTTTTGGAATCCCAGTTGCACCAAATTAAGCGGGTTGTCGCCTTTGTTATCTCTCACCATATCTGCAAACGAGTTAAAATCTAGTTTGCAGGCAGGAGGTATGCAAAATGGGAAAACATAAGCGAGGTATACGTCTTCTAATTGGGCTGGCAGCCGCGTTTTTGGCCTTCAGCAACGTATCAATGGCAACCATTGTCGGCCCAGGGGGTGGAAGTGGCAGTGGGGGCGATTGGACTCAGGGATTCTGCACAGTCAACTGTGCGGGGGCACCGAACGCGATGGCGCTGACGGAGCTTCAATTCGTGATGGAGACGGCCGGCGTGACGTTCAACGAACTGACGACCGCGCAGCCCGGCTGGTCAACAGCCATCTCCTACGATGGTGGGACCGGAATCTACATCTACGGGCCACCTACTCTGAGCGAAATCGACTTCACACTTGGCTTCTCATCGGACCCGTCGGTGCCATTCACCTTCGTTGCACAGCTCTGGTCCGGCACCACGTTCGATGCGCCGGACAGCGCCGCTGTATACTGGAGCGGAAGTGCATGGAGCTTCGGGTCCCTCGGGTCGCCCGAGTATGGAGAAGCTGCGGAGCCGTCCATCGCTCTGCTGTTAGGCTTCCAGTTCCTCGGTATCGGACTTGCGGTTCTACGCCGCGTTCGCGTATAGGCTGTTGGGCGCGAAGGGGGACATCCAGCCCGCCGCCCGATTTTTTCCCCCAACCATGGGCATCGGGTCGCGGGTCGCACTTACGGAAAGGGCACGCCCAGGCGTGCCCCTGCCGCTTACGCCGCCACGCGTTCCGCGAACCGGGCCAGGTGGGGCGCGGCCAAGCGCAGGAAATCCGCAGACTTCATGCGGATAGCCTCGGTGTGGCTGCCGGCATTGAACGTGATTTCTTCCGACTCGCCGAGCGTCTTATCCACCCACACATCCATGCCGTAAAGGCGCCCGAACGGTGGAAATGCTCCAAGCTCGCAGTCCGGGCAAAATTTCACCAGCTCGCCCTCCGGCGCCAAGGCCAACTCTTTGGCGCCGAGTTTTTCCTTCAGCTCGTGGAGATCCAGGCGATGGGTGGCAGGCACGACCGCCATCACCAGCCGGCCGTCCGCGTCAAGCACAATCGGCTTGGCAAACCGCCTGCCGGGCACGTGCAAGGTTTCTGCGACCTCTTGCGCCGCATAAGCCTGAGTGTGGGGAACGCATTCGTAATCGATGTGCTGGGAATCCAGGAAATCGCGGATACGTTGAGAGACGGACATAACAGCCTCCTCAAATCTGAGCTTGAGGCGACAGCGGTCGTCCTCGTTTTCTGTCCCTAACTATTCGACGAAATCCCCTGGTTCACAGTGACAACCGTCACTGCCGCGAGTGACGAACTCCGGCTCGGGGGTAGGGGCAGCCCTCGTGGCCGCCTCATTTTCAGCCGGGCGTAGCGGCACCCTTGGTGTGTGCCGGGGAGAGGGCAGGCACAAGGCCGGTCCCTGCGGTCCGCCAGCGCAATGACGGCGCTCCACGGCGCGTAGCTGAACGCGGCTTGCTTGTAGCATTTCTAGATCCCTTCAAAGGGGCGGCTTTATGCCGCTATTCTTGACTTGGCAGGATGACCCGGCACGGTGGGCTCGGTGCCGCGACAGCCAGGGCCGACCGGGTCGGTCACAGCAGGGCAGCGGCAGCGATCTTACCTGCGCCGAAATACTAGTAATATATTAACGCTTGACTTAACCTCACAGGTTTTCGGCCTCCGAATGTAACTTTTGAAACTTTTGCAACTTTTGCAACTATTTTTTATATCTGCTGGAAATAAAGAGGTTGCTCGGAAATAAAATTTGCAGAAATTTGCGATTTTGGGAAAAGTGTGGCATTTTGCCCCACCGCTTCCATTTTTTGTAGGGCCTCAAAATTTTCATAGTCTGAAGAATCCGTCCAGTTCGATTAGCCGACTACGCTGAGGCTGGGCGAGAGGTTTCGTGAAGCAAGTACCTGTCCATCCATTCGAGTATCAGGCGGCGCATCTCGGGTAGTTCCTCGTGCGCACAGTCGAAGAGCTCGATGCGGCAGTCTTCTCGCTTGCCGTGTTCCTGATAAAGCGGCAGCAGATGGTCGCGAATGCGCTCCACTCCCGCGGGAGGCGTCAGCGCGTCGCGGCGGCCGTTCACGCTGAGGCGCGGCCGCGCAACGATCAGCTCGTTGATTTGCGCGGCGTCGAAGTGTTTGAGCAGGGACGGCACGTAATAATAGATTCCGTGTTCCTTCAGGCCGTTGGCCTTGATCAGTTCCTCGTAGTCGGTAAGGCAACACACGTCGAGGCAAAGGCTCACGCGTGGATCGAGCGCGGCCAGCCACCACGCCTTGGTCGCCCCCATGGACATCCCCATCACGCCGAGGCGACGCGGATCGACCTCCGGCCGGCTAGCCAGGTAGTCTAGAGCGCGGAACTCATCGAACATCATCATGCCGTAGAGGACTTGCCCTTTCCAGAGCATCAACTTGAAAACGTCTTCTTCTCCCGTGTGGCCGTCCGGTTCGTGCTTGCGCTCGCCGAAGCACCAGCCATCGATGGCCAGCGTCACCAGACCTCTCTCCGCGCAGACCGGAGCGTACGCCGGCTGCACGTCCACGCCGCGCAAGAGCTGCTCCTTTCCCAAGTCGTACATGCCGGCGTGCCAGTGGATGAAAAGCAATCCTGGGGCGGGCGTCTGGCGCTTTTCGGGAATCAGGAGCAGAGCTGGAACGGGCTCCAGCCCATTCAGGTCGAGTACCAAGCGCTCGAGAGTGTAGCCATCGTGCTGCTCGGTGCTGACCAACTTCGGCGCACTGGGCCGATGTTCCCAAGGCAGGTCGCTCAGAAGTGACCAGAGCTCTTTACGCCGTTGCGCCTGAAAGGCTGCGAACTCCTCTCGCGAAATGACCGGGTTTGGATGCGCTTCCACGGACCACATCCTTTCCAATCCAAGCAAGGCAGCAGAGGCCTTCAGAAAATCCCTGCGGCGGGGTGACATCGATCGAGTCCGGAGTAAGGCGAAGGCATTTTGCTGCCTTGTGCCTATCGTCACGGCAGAATCATACACCCATCCGGCTGGGTTGCCATTGCGATTGCTCGCGCGACTTGCAGTGCCCCGACCGCTGTGTTAAGTTTTAATACGTGGGGATGCGATAGACTCTTGCTCGCCTCAGGTCTTTAGTGAAAACTGACCTTGCTGAAGCTCAACTCCTGGCCCAGATCAATCTTGATCGCTTGCCGCAGCACATTGCAGTGATCATGGACGGCAACGGCCGCTGGGCGAAGAAGCGCCGGTTGCCGCGCATCGCCGGACATCGCGCCGGCATTGGCGCCGTCCGCCAGGCGGTGGAAGCGTGCGCCCGGCTGGGCGTGCCTTACCTGACGCTGTACGCCTTCTCGGTGGAAAACTGGAAGCGGCCGCACACGGAAGTGAAGCTTCTGATGGCTCTGCTTCGAGAGTACTTGAAGAAAGAAATCGGCGAGCTCACCAAACAAAACATCAGCCTGGGAGTGATCGGAAGGATAGACCGGCTTCCCAACCCCGTGCAGCGCGATTTGCAGAACGCCATGGAAAAAACTCGGCGGAACACCGGCATGAGGCTGACCCTGGCGCTCAACTACGGCGCGCGCGCCGAGCTCGTGGACGCGGTCCGAACCCTGGCGCATCAACTGAATCGCGACGGCAGCATAAAGATTGACGAGGACACCCTCAGCCGCCACCTCTATACCCGCGGCTTGCCCGACCCGGACCTGCTCATCCGCACCAGCGGTGAGATGCGATTGAGTAATTTTCTGTTGTGGCAAGTAGCCTATTCTGAGATTTGGGTAACCGAAACGCTCTGGCCCGATTTCACCCAGAAGGATTTATTCCGGGCGATCATCGATTTTCAAAAGCGTGAGCGGCGATATGGCGGGCTGGGGCTGGGATGAATGATCAACTATGAATTATGATTGATGAATTCTGAATGATAAATGAGAAAATATGGGATCAAGAGTGCCGCGTTGAATGTCGGGTAGCGAGTCGGAAGGAACTATAAAGCCTGGATTATGAAATATGAATTCCGGACTGTGACTTCCACGCGCTGACTATTCATCATTCAGAATTCATAACTTCATCATTCAGCATTCATAATTTCATGACTCAACGTGTTTTGACTGGCCTTGTCCTGGCCCCGCTGGCTCTCCTGATTATCGTTAAAGCTCCGCCCTGGTTGTTTGTTCTGGTGCTTCTGGCCGTAATCGAACGCTGCCTTTACGAATACTTCCGCATCGTCCGCTCTGCCGGCTTTAAGACTGTCCCGGTGATTGGATACGTCGCGGCGGGCGCCTTGTGTGTTGCCCCAGGCGTCGTGGTCTATCGCCCAGAATCCCAGGAGACAATCTTCCTGGTGGTTATCCCTTTGTCGTTCGCTCTACCAATGCTCCTCGGCCTTTGGTGGCCCTCCGAGCCTCGCCACTATCTCGCAGCAACTACTTCGACCATTTTTGGTATCTTCTACATCGGCTTCAGCCTTTCGTTGCTGGTGCTCCTTCGGTTCGCCACCGGGGATTACGACGGCCGCACTACTGTGTTGCTGTTTCTGGTCGTGTGGGCGGACGACCTCTTTGCCTTCGCAGTGGGCCGATGGATCGGCCGAGCGCCTTTGATTCCGCGCATATCGCCAAAGAAGACTGTGGCGGGCTCACTCGCCGGCCTCGCCGGGAGCATTCTCGTGGGCTACGCGTTCGCTCGGGTGTTCTGGCAGACTGTGCCCACAAAAGACGTTATCCTACTAACAGCACTGATTGCGGTTGTCGGTCAGGTGGGTGACCTGGTGGAATCGGCGCTGAAGCGAGCGGGGGAAGTGAAGGACTCAGGAAATCTGTTGCCGGGTCATGGTGGCTTACTCGATCGAATGGACAGCCTGATTCCGGCCGTGCCAGCAGTAATGTTGGCTCTCGTGCTGGCGCCGAGTTGGCACCTGTAGTAACCAGCTTATGCCAAAGGGTCTCTGCATTCTCGGCTCCACGGGCTCGGTCGGCGCCAACACCTTGCGCGTCGTGGAGGGATTGGGCGAGCGCTTTCGTGTGGTCTCGCTCGCCGCAGGCAAGAACCTTGACTTATTAGCTCAGCAAATTCTCCAATTCAATCCTGCCATCGTCTCCGTCGGTTCGCCCGAATGCATCGAGCCGCTTCGAATGCGGCTCTCGGCGGCTGGTTACCGGCGTGAGTTGAGAATCGCAGCCGGCACGGAAGGGCAGGTCGAGGCAGCCACGCTGCCCGAAGTAGACTTTGTAGTCTCGGCTTCTCACGGCGTGACGGGTCTCGTGGCCACCTATGAGGCGATTCGGGCCAGCAAGCGGATAGGCTTGGCGAACAAGGAAACGCTGGTGGCCGCGGGCGAAGTCGTGATGCGTGCGGCGCGCGAGCGCAGCGTGGAAATCCTGCCCATCGACAGCGAGCACAGCGCCATTCACCAATGCTTGCGATCGGGCTCCCGGCATGAAGTTCGACGCCTGATCTTAACCGGATCGGGAGGCCCGTTTCTGAAGACGCCCAAGACAGACTTCGACTACATCACCCCGGAGCGCGCCCTGAAGCATCCGATATGGAAAATGGGTGGGCGAATCACCATTGACTCGGCGACTCTGATGAACAAGGGCCTGGAAATTATCGAGGCGCATTGGCTTTTTGGCCTGCCCTCGGCGCAGATCGATGTGCTGATTCACCCCGAATCGATCGTCCATTCCATGATAGAATTTCAAGATGGGTCGGTAATGGCGCAACTTTCCGTGGCCGACATGCGCTTGCCCATTCAGTACGCCCTGACCTATCCGGAACGGGCCACTGCGAACGGGGACCTCTTGGCCTTGGATCTTGTGGCCACGCGCCGCCTGCGCTTTCTCAAGCCCGACAGGCGGCGATTTCCTTGCCTGGATTTGGGCCGGGAGGCGCTGGAAAAAGGCGGGGCTCTCGCCTGCGCCTTAAACGCCGCAGACGAGGTGGCGGTGCAAGCGTTTTTGGCAGGTCGGTTGCGTTTTTCCGATATTCCGAGAGTGATCGAGACTGTGATGAAGGCGACGCCAACCACGAATCTGTCCGGCTTGGGCGCGGTACTCGAATGTGACGCCGAGGCGCGGCGGCGAGCGGGTGAGTGTGCCGCCGATCTGATGAAAGGGACTCCGAATTAATTGATGTTTTCGAATGCTCTGACCGCCATCCTCGTAGTGATCGTGGTTCTCGGCGTCATGATTCTGATCCATGAGCTGGGACACTTCTTGGCCGCGAAGTATTTCGGCGTTCGCGTCCTCACTTTTTCACTGGGCTTCGGCCCCCGGCTCTTCGGGATCAAGCGCGGCGATACGGACTATCGCGTCAGCGGCCTGCCGTTCGGTGGGTACGTCAAGATGGCCGGTGACGACCCCTCGCAGGACCGCGAGGGCGATCCCGGTGAGTTTCTTTCCAAGCCGCGCTGGCAGCGATTCATCATTGTGGTGATGGGGCCGACCATGAACGCCGTTCTGGCGATCGTCGTGCTCGCCGGTCTCTACCGGTTCCATTACGAAAAGCCCGCCTATCTGGAAGAGCCGGTTCGAATCGGTGAAGTGGATCCCAGCTCGCCCGCAGCGCAAGCAGGAATTCAGCCGGGCGATATGATCACGCGCTTGGGCGATCTCGTGAATCCGAACTGGGAAGACGCGGAGATAAAGGTCCTAACCAGCGCCAATGAACCTCTGTCCACTGTGGTCTTTCGCGACGGAAAAGAGTACCACCTGACCGTCACACCCAAAGCCCAAGGCGCGGAAGCCGTCGGAGGCGCGGGCTGGAGGCCGTTTATCCCTGCGGTCATCGAAGAGGCGGACGCAGGATACCCAGCGGGAAAGGCGGGACTCAAAGCCGGCGACCAGATTCTGGCTCTCGATGGCCGTAAGATCAACTTTCTGAACGTCAACGAATTCTTGCAAGCGGGCAAGGGCAGCCCCATCACTCTTACCGTCCAGCGTGCGGGCAAGGTTTTCGACGTGCCGCTTACGCCGATTTATGGCGATGTGAAAGGCGAGAAGAAGTGGCGCATCGGGGTGCTTTTCCGCAGCCCCGTGGTGGTTCGTCAGCTCGCATGGGGCCAGGCGCTCGCCACATCCGTTGAATTCAACGTGACAAACGCGACGCTCGCCTTTGAGGTTCTTCAGAAAATCCTGACGCGCCGCATGTCACCGCGCGCGTTGTCGGGGCCCGTCGGCATTACTCAGATGGCGGGCGAGGCTTATCGTGAAGGGTGGCCGCAATTGTTGACCCTGACCGCTCTGATCAGCATGCAGTTGGCTATTTTCAATATCCTGCCCATTCCTGTCCTCGACGGCGGAGTGATTCTGCTGTTGGCGATCGAAGGAACTCTTCGCCATGACCTGAGCCTTCGAGTGAAGGAGAGATTTGTGCAGGTGGGCCTGGCGATTTTGTTGCTCCTGGTCGCGGTTGTCACGTACTTCGATATCGTCAAAAGTTTTCGCGCCACGTAAGAGTCCATTTTGGAGCGGCGGTATCCCTGGCCCACCCGCGGCCTGCTGACTGCCGTGCATGGGTTGTGTAGCGGCGATCTCCGACCGCCGTCTTTGGGCGACCGCCGAGCGCCTCTTCCGCAGGTAAGGAACAAAGGACGAGGGACTAAGGACAAAGGACCAAACACTAAGGACCACCGATGAATTTTAGCGACAAAGAACACTTCCCGGCGCGGCGAAAAGCACGGCCTGTGAAGGTGGGGCGGCTGACGGTGGGCGGCAATGCGGCCATTGTCGTGCAGTCCATGACCAAGACGGACACTCGCGACGTGGAGAAAACCGTCGAGCAGATCCAACAAATGGAAGCGGCGGGCTGCGAAATTGTCCGCCTGGCCGTCCCCGACATCGAAGCCGCCCAGGCCCTTCCCGAAATCCGCAAGCGCTGCCCGGACTCCGTCCTGGTTTCGGATATTCATTTTCAATATAAGTTCGCCTTGATGGCGCTGGACGCCGGCATCGATAAATTGCGGATCAATCCCGGAAACATCGGTGACGCGGAGAAGGTGCGCATTGTGGTTCGCAGGGCGCAGGAGCAAAAGGTGCCGATTCGGATCGGCGTCAACGCCGGTTCACTGGAGCGCCGGTTGCTCGAAAAGTACGGCTTTCCGACTCCGGAGGCCATGGTCGAGAGCGCCCAATACCACTTGCAGATCCTCGAAGACCTCGGCTTCACGGATACCATCATCTCGCTGAAGTCTTCTAACGTGAAGCTGACGGTCGCCGCCTATCGCTTGCTGGCCAAACAGTGCGACTATCCCTTGCACCTCGGCGTCACCGAGGCGGGAACGCAATTTACGGGCACCATCAAATCGTGCGTCGGCATGGGCATGCTCCTGGCGGAAGGCATCGGTGACACCATCCGAGTGTCGCTTGCCACCGACCCGGTCGAAGAAGTGCGAGTCGCCTACGAACTGTTGAAATCGCTCGAGCTTCGCAGCCGCGGTCCGGTGGTGATCGCCTGTCCCACGTGCGGGCGGCTGGAAGTGGACCTCTTCAAGATTGCGGCCGAGATCGAGCAGGCTACCGCGCACATCAAGATGCCTCTCAGCTTGGCAGTCATGGGCTGTGCGGTGAACGGCCCCGGAGAGGCCCGCGAGGCCGACCTCGGCGTGGCCGCGGGCCGTGGCAACGGCATGATTTATCGGGAAGGGAAGGCCATTCGCCGCGTCACCGAAGCGGAAATCGTTCCGGCATTGCTGGAAGAGATCGAGCGATTCGTCGCTGACAAGGCCGCGGGCGTCGCTGCGCAGGAGCCGGTTGCGCTTGCCGAAGAGGAAGCTTTACCACGCGCGAATCAATCATTCCCTATTCTGCGATAATGCTGGAAAGCCAGTCCGGGCGCAAAGACACTATGGGTACGAGAGCCACAATCAGTTGGGAAGAATTCCTGGCAGCCGGCAAGGAAGACCAGCGCTGGGAATGGGTGGATGGAGAGATCCAGTTTATGTCGCCCGTAAACTTGAGGCACGAGAGAGTGTTGGCCGCATTGATCGCTTATCTGTTTGAGTATTCCCGCGCTCACGCCGGATGGATCTGCTTTGCTTCGAATTGCATATTCACGATGTCCTCTGGCAACTGGCGAATGACCGACGCGTCATTGGTCCGGGCCGATCGGTTTACGGGCATTCTGCCCACCAAGGCTGACTTCCCTCCTGACGTTGCCTTCGAGATTCTCTCGCCTGGCAATCCTGCCAGCGAAGTTCACAGCAGGCGACAGGACTATCTCGAGAGCGGCGTCACTCAGGTTTGGATCGACATCGCCCATCGGTCCGTCGAACTGATCGGCACCGACCGTCGTTCACGGTTCTTCAAGGAAGATCAAAACCTTGTTATCGACGAGCTGCCTGGATTCGCCCTTGAGTTGAGGACTCTCTTCGCGCTGTAATACAGTCACCATGGGCACAAAGACCACAATCAGTTGGGAAGAATTCCTGGCAGCCGGCAAGGAAGACCAGCGCTGGGAATGGGTGGATGGAGAAATCCAATTCATGTCACCAGTCAATATTCGCCACGAGAGACTCTTGTTCGTTCTAAATGTTCGCGCTGGAAACTACTGCGAAACGCATCCCGAGTGGATTGGCCTTACCTCGAACTGCGTATTCACCATGGCTTCCGGGAACTGGCGGATGCCCGATCTTTCTTTGGTTCGTAAAGAACGCTTCCCTGGCGGCGAATTGCCCGTGCGTGCGGAGTTCGCTCCAGATATCGCATTCGAGATCATGTCACCAAGCAATACCGCAGCCGAGGTCCACGGTAAGCGCAAAGACTATTCTGAAAGCCGTGTCGTTCAGGTTTGGATCGATGTCGGTAGCCGCTCCGTCGAAGTGATTGGCAAGGACGGCCGCTCGCGCTTCT
Organism: Terriglobia bacterium; assembly: GCA_050013575.1. GTDB lineage: Bacteria > Acidobacteriota > Terriglobia > UBA7540 > UBA7540 > DASYXZ01. Next base: position 20,803 of record JBEKEZ010000038.1, read on the forward strand.
TCGAGGAAGATCAAACGCTCATGATTGACGAGCTCCCGGGCTTCGCCCTTGAATTGAAGACCCTCTTCTCTTTGTAACCGGCAGTTCACTTCTACGATGTCGAGGTAAGGCTCGTCCCGGCGAGCTGACGGACGAGTCTCATCACGTGAAAAAAACGGGTAGCGCGTTGCGCGTCTTTCTGGATTTGGGTCTTGAGGGCTGCGGAGTCGGGGAATTTCATCTCGTCCCGCAAGCGGTGCAGATATTCGACGGTCATGTCGGCCTGCTGAATTTCGCCTTCGAAATTTAAAAGGAAAGACTCCACGGTCAGGCGGTCCCCTCCGAACGTGGGACGGAAACCCACATTGGTGACAGAGTCGAACCAGTTGTCTCCCAAACGAGTGCGGGTCACATAAACGCCCACGCGCGGCAGTTGTTCGTTCACCAGTCCAAGATTCAGCGTGGGTACGGTTCGTTTCTTTCCCATGCCGCGCCCGGCCACGATGGGTCCAGTCGACGAATGCGGCCTGCCGAGCATCCGGCCCGCGATGCTGACCTCGCCCTGCGCGATCAACTTGCGAATGTGCGAGCTTGAAACGCGCTGGCCGCGGATTGTGATCATCGGCAGCACTTCGACACTGAATGCATCTTCACGCCCGAGCTCCGCCAACAGCCGCGCGTCACCGGTCTGGCGATGACCAAAGCGGAAGTTCGGTCCCACAATGATGGCGCGCGGACGCAACTGTTGCACCAGAATCTCTCGCACGAAATCGCGAGGCGAGAGACGAGACAATGCCTCGGTGAAGCGCAGGACCACCAGCCGCTCGACGCCGAGCTTTTCAATGAGCTCAATTTTCTGTGGGCGCGAGGTCAGTGGCTGAGGCGCGCGCTCTGGCGCGAGGATCTTGGCGGGGTGAGGGTCAAATGTGACCGCCGTCGGGATCGCGTTCCCGACTTGCGCGGCTGCCACGACTTTTCGGAGCAGCTCTTGGTGGGCAACGTGAACGCCGTCGAAGTTGCCGATGGTCAGGACGCAGGCAGCCGCCGGCTTGCGAAGTTCATTGAGATCGTGAATGACTTGCATATCTTGTAGGGGCGACCCTCGTGGTCGCCCGCGGGCGGGCACAAGGCCCGCCCCTACTAAAGTTCAAGTTTCAGGCCATCGTACGCCAAGCTTACGCCTGCGGGCAGCGTGGCATTGGTTTCTTCGTGTCCCAATTCGTGTGCCATGTGTGTGAAGAACGTCCTCTTGGGCCTCAGTCTCTCGACCAAGGCCAGTGAATTCTCAACGTTGGAGTGCGTCGGATGTGGCTTGTGGCGGAGCGCGGCAAGAATCAGCACGTCCAGCCCTTCGAGCAGAGGCATAGTGCTTTCCGGAATCGTACTGAAGTCTGTCACGTATGCGGTCTGCCCAAAGCGGAATCCCAGGATAGGCAATTCCCCATGGAATACCGGCAGGGGAATGAGGCGCGTTCCCCAAAGGTCAAACGGGCCTTCGATCACGTGCGGTTCGAGCTTGGGAATGCCGCCGGCCGGATAGGTCGCGTCGAAAACGTACTTGAAGATTCGACGGATATTCTCCATACAATGCCCGTCGGCGTAAATCGGGATCGCGCCGCCCTGGCGAAAGCAGAACACGCGCACATCGTCGAGACCCATCACATGGTCCACGTGCGCGTGGGTAAAAACCACCGCGTCCAGCCGCTGCACGTTCTCGCGCAAGGCTTGGCCCCGAAAGTCGGGCGCCGTGTCGATCACCACCACTCGGCCGTCGTACTCCAGCAGCACCGATGGCCGAGTTCTTTTGTCGCGAGGGTCCTGCGACTCGCAGACCCGGCAGTGGCACCCCAGTGTGGGAACGCCGGTGGAGGTCCCCGTGCCCAAGAAAGTCAATCTCATTTCTTCTTTTGGGTGAAGCGCTTTTGGACTTCGACAAAGCTCATGCGGAGCTCGTAGAGGACTTCGTCGAGCATTCGGGCCTCATCGTCGGTGAGGTTGCCGTCAGTTTTCTCCTGCAAGACTTCCAGAAGATCGATGGTGCGCCGCGCATTCACCAGATCCGTCGGAATGCGTTCGCCACCAGGGCCGGGCAGGAAACCGAGCTGAAACATGGCGGTCGTGCTGAGATACGAGACTAAGGTGTCGAATCCGGCCGGTCCGGTCTCCGCGTATTCACCACCGAATTCTTCTCCGGCGGCCTCGGAAGCGGCACTTTCCGGCCTCGCCGCGCTCGGGCGAGAAGGCGCGGCAGCCGGCTGGGCACTCGTTGCTTGAGGCGCAGCAGAAGATGGAGCAGTCTGTTGTTCCTCGCCCGCCTCTTCCCGGCGCTTTCCATCTTCGCTGAAGAGCCGCCGATCAACTACCTTGAATTCGGAAGATTCTTTTCGATCATCAGGCATTGGCGTTTCTTCCTCCGTGCAACCCGCCGCATTGTGCGTGACGATTGCCTTTCCGTTGGGGCTCGCCCGTCGTTTGACTCGACAACTCAGTCTAACAACAATCAGCCGCAGCAACAAGGCCGCGGGCGTGCGCGAACCTGGCCATTGGCAAAGTTCCTTCGGACTTGATAGATTACAAGGTCTGGCTTTACCTGATTGCGCCAGCGATCTCGCGTCCAGAGGAGTCATCCCTGCCCGGAGAGAATCTTCGCAAGCTGGTGGAACTGATGGCGCGGCTGCGCGGTCCGGGCGGCTGCCCGTGGGATCGCGCCCAGGACTACGACTCCGTGAAGGGCCTGATGCTGGAGGAGGCTTATGAGGTTGTGGACGCGGTGACCGCGCGCGATTTTGACGCCCTCGAAGACGAACTCGGAGACTTGCTTTTTCAGGTTGTTTTCTATTCTCAGATGGCGCAGGAGGAGAGCCGCTTCACGATTGACGACGTTGTGGAACGGGTTCACGCCAAGCTCGTGCGGCGCCACCCGCACGTGTTTGGCGATGTTCAGGCCCACACTCCTGAGGAGGCGCTGAAGAGTTGGAACGCCGTGAAGACAAGCGAGCGGGAGGCCAGTCTTAAGAATAGTTCTTGCCCCGTGTCGCTCTTGGACGGAATTTCGCCGGTTCTTCCTGCCACCCTCGCCGCTTATGAACTGGGCGGTCGAGTGGCCGAGGTCGGTTTCGACTGGGCACGGGTGGAAGACTTGCTGGACAAGGTGGAAGAGGAAGTTCGCGAGCTTCGCAAAGAGCTAAAGGTTGCAGCGCCGACTGTGACGTCAGAACCTGCCGGTCCCGCGAAGGGCGGGATCGGCGCCGCGGATCGCGGTCTCAAGGTTGAAGAAGAAATCGGCGACTTGATGTTTTCTGTCGCCAACCTGGCGCGCTATGTTCATCGCGATCCGGAAACTTGCTTGCGCCGTGCCAATCAGAAATTCGAGCGGCGTTTCCGGGCCCTGGAACAGGAGGCGCTGGCGCGCGGGAAGAAAGTGCACGAGTGCTCGCCCGAGGAATTGGAGGGATTCTGGGAAGCGGTCAAGACGCGGGAGCGCCAGTAAAATATTTGGTGCGGCCCTGCGAGACCCTTGAGGAGCTCGCGGCCTGCATTGATCTTCAGAAGCAAATCTGGGGATATCCCGAGGCCGAGGTATACCCGTTGAGGCTTTTCGTTAATCTCACGAAGATCGGCGGCAACGTTTTGGGTGCGTTTGCGCCGGAAGGGCGACAGGTGGGTTTTGTGGCCTCGATGCCGGCTTGGCGCGGCCGACGGCGGTACTACCACTCGCTCTCGCTCGGCGTTGCCGCGGAGCACGAGAATCGTGGCGTGGGCAAGAGTTTGAAACTCGCGCAGCGGGACGAGGCGATTCGTCGCGGATTGAGCCGCATCGAGTGGACTTTCGATCCGCTTAAGGCCAAGAACGCTTTTTTCAATATCGAGCGGCTCGGCGCCATCGTCCGCCGCTATCTGCCGGACTATTACGGTCCGGTAGAGAGCCGCTTGCAACAGGGATTGCCGAGCGATCGGCTGGTCGCCGAGTGGTGGCTACAGTCGCCGCGCGTGATCCGAGCCCTTAATGGCGAGCGGCCGCGGGTTGAAGGCAAGGAACCGGCGGCCCAAGTCCCGTGGACCAGTGACATCGGCGAACTGGCTGAAACGAATCCCGAGCGCGCGCGGGACGTCCAGCTTGCCCTGCGCCAGCGGCTCCAAGATTGCTTTCGCGATAAGCTGGCCATCACGGGCTTCATTCGTGGTGAGAGCGAAAACCGGTATTGGCTGGATCCCGAGACCGAGGCGGAACTGCCGGAGGAATAATCGTGGCACGGGACGGAGACCCCTTTGGGGCTCGCCCGTGGAGGGGCGTGGGCAAGATGCCCATACTACATACACACCATGAGGATTGAACGAATCGAAATTCGCGAAATTCGCTTACCACTCGTACATTTTTTTGAGACCAGCTTTGGCCGAACCACCGAGCGCAAGATTGTTCTGGTCCGCGTCGAGGCTGACGGCCTCATCGGTTGGGGCGAAGTCACGGCCGGCGAGGAGCCGTTCTACAGTCACGAAACGTATGAGACGGCCTGGCACGTGTCGCGTGACTTTCTCATCCCGTGGACGGTCGGCCGGGAATGGGCCAAGGCCTCAGCCGTTGCCGGGCGCTTTCGTCCCATCCGCGGGCACAACATGGCGAAGGCCGCGCTGGAGAACGCGCTGTGGGACATCGAGGCGCAACAGCAGGGAGTCTCGTTGGCCCGGCTCGTTGGCGGAACGCTCGAGGAGATTCCTTGTGGCGTTTCTATCGGCATCCAGAATTCGATTGAAGAGTTGCTGGATAAAATCCAGCGCGAGCTCGATTCCGGCTATCAGCGCATTAAGGTCAAGATCAAGCCAGGCTGGGACGTCGAAGTCCTCGACCGCATTCGCAACGAATTTCCTGCGATCGCCCTGATGGCGGATGCTAACTCTGCCTATTCGTTGAAGGACCTGAATCATCTCAAGCTGTTCGACCGCTTTTTCTTGATGATGATCGAGCAGCCCCTGGGCTGGGAGGACATTGTGGACCACGCCCAGCTCCAACACGAGCTGGCGACGCCGATCTGTCTCGACGAATCCATCCACAGTGCCGAGGACGCGCGGAAAGCCATCGAGCTCGGTGCCTGCAAGATCATCAACATCAAGTTGGGCCGCGTTGGCGGCTACACCTCGGCTCGCGCCGTGCACGACGTTTGCCGCGCGCACCGCATTCCGGTCTGGTGCGGCGGCATGCTGGAGTCGGGCGTCGGTCGCGCGCACAATATCGCCATGTCGTCGCTTCCGGGATTCACCCTTCCGGGCGATGTCTCGGCGAGCCGCCGGTATTGGCACGAGGACATCATCGACCCGGAAGTCACTGTGAGCGCGCAGGGAACGATTCGAGTCCCACAGTCGCCCGGCCTCGGCTTCACACCCAACCTCGAGCGCATCGAGAAAGCCACGGTGCGAAAGGAATCCTTTGCCGAGTAACGCCCTCCGTGGCACGGGCGTCCCGGCCGTGGAGACGCATGGGCAGGATGCCCATGCCACCAGGCATGGCCGAATGCATCTGTTGATGCTGGTCACTACCTTTTGCTGGGCCTCGAACATCATTGCCGGCAAGGAGGCGCTGCGCGGGTTTTCGCCGCTCGCCTTGGCGCAACTGCGGTTGGGGGGAGCGGCGCTCACTTTCGGAATAGTCTTCCTGTTTTGGCCACGGCGCGCGCGGATCCATCTGAGCGCCCGCGAGTGGCTCTTCCTGGTGTGGGTAGCGTTGTTCGGAACTACTCTGAATCAACTCTTGTTCATCGGCGGGCTTTCTCGCACTTCGGCGGCACACACGGGTTTGATTGTGGCGCTCGGGCCGGTGATGGTGCTCGCGCTGTCTTGCTTGATGCGGCTAGAGGCTCTCACCGCGTTGAAGTTTGCCGGCATGGCGGTTTCATTTTTCGGCGTTGGGGTGTTGACGTTGGGCAAGGCAGGGCAGGGAAGCGGCGCTACGCTCGCAGGAGACTCTATCCAGCTCGCGGGTAGCGCCGTCTTTGCCTACTTCACGGTGTTGGTGAAAGAAATCGCGGACCGGTACGACACGCTCACTCTGAACACTCTGGTCTTCGCGATGGGCGCGCTGATGATGGTGCCTTTCTCGCTGCGGTCGATTCTCGAAGTCCGCTGGGGCGCCATGCCCCCGGTCGCCTGGGGCGGTTTGGCGTTTATGGTTTTCTTTGGCTCGGTGGCCGCTTATTCAATTTACGCCTTCGCGTTGACTGAACTCACTGCGGTTCGCGTCGCTGCATTCGCCTATCTTCAGCCCGCTATCGCCACGGCTTTAGGGATTTGGCTGTTGGGCGAAATTCTGACGGTGCGTGTTGTGCTGGGCGGTGCTTCGATCTTGCTCGGCGTCTACCTGACAGAACGCGAGCGCGGCGAAGAACCGAAGGGTCGGAGAGCAGCGAACGGCGTGGCTTAGTAGGCTGACGAAAACATTTGGATTCCCGCTTGCGCGAGAATGACTAGGGACGTCACCCCCGCGAAAGCGGGGGTCCAACATCGCACACTGAGAACTACCATGGCGAACCAACGGATTGCGTTCATTCCGGGCGATGGCATCGGCATTGAAGTCACCGCAGAGGCCATCAAAGTTCTCGAGACACTAATTCAGACGCGGAAACTGCCCATCGAGCATGTCGTCTTCGACTGGGGCGCGGAAAAATACCTGCGCGAGGGAGTTTCACTGCCTGAAGGCGCGCTGGACATGCTCCGGCGCGAGTTCCACGCGATCTTCATTGGAGCGCTGGGCGACCCGCGCGTTCCCTCGAACTAGCACGCGGCTGACATTCTCTTAGGCATTCGCTTCGGACTGGACCTATATGTCAACCAGCGCCCGGTGAAATTGCTGGACGCTAGCCTTTGCCCGCTGAAGAATCGCTGCGAGCAGGATGTGGATTTCGTGATTTTCCGCGAGAACACGGAGGGGCTTTACGTGGGCGTAGGCGGAAACTTCAAGCGAGATACGCCTGACGAAGTGGCAGTGCAGGAAGACGTGAACACCCGTAAGGGCGTCGAACGCATCAATGTTTACGCGTTCGAATTCGCGCGTCGGACCGGCCGGAAGAAAGTCTGCATGAGCGACAAAGCCAATGCACTGCCTTTTGGCCACGGACTCTGGCAACGGACTTTTGCCGACGTACGGCACCGATACCCGGAAATCGAATCGCGTCACCTTTACGTCGACACGCTGGCGATGGAAATGGTGCGAGACCCTTCGCAGTTCCAGGTGATCGTCACCTGCAACATGTTTGGCGACATCCTGAGCGACCTCGGCGCGCAGTTCCAAGGCGGGTTGGGTGTCGCGCCGTCAGCCAACATCCATCCTGGACAACTTTCGATGTTCGAGACGGTCCACGGCTCGGCGCCGGCGCTGGCGGGTCGAAATGTGGCGAATCCCATGGCGGCCGTTCTCACTCTGGGGATGATGCTGGATTATCTCGGATTTCCGCCGGAACTGCCGATGAGCATTGAATCGGCGGTCAGCCGCGCGATTCGCGAGGGCGTCACCACGCCGGATCTCGGCGGGTCGTCCACTACGCGCGAAGTTGGCGATTGGATCTGCCGCGACGTGGTACGGGCGTCCCGCCCGTGAAAGGCCAAGGGCAAGATGCCCATGGCCACGGTACATGCAGCCTATCAACCTGGGGGCAGCACATAAACCCTCGGCCGGCGCGGTCTGAAGGCGAGTGCCAGCGCCATTCCCGCTACGAAGCCCCCGACGTGTGCCCACCACGCCACGCCACCTTGCGTGCCCGCCTGCATGTTGAGGGTCTCAAAGCCGGTGAGAAACTGGATCAGGAACCAGTATCCGAGGATGAAGACCGCAGGAATTTCAACTCTCCAGAAGAAAAAGAAAATTGGAATTAGAGTCGTGATTCGGGCGCCGGGAAAACACACGAAATAAGCGCCCAGAATTCCGGCAATGGCGCCGCTGGCGCCGATGGTCGGCGCGGTGGAGCCCGCGTTGAAGTAGATGTGCGTGACGGCGGCTGCCAGTCCGCTGAGAAAGTAGATGACCAGGAATTTGAAATGCCCGTAACGGTCTTCGATGCTCCGGCCGAAAACAAACAGAAAAAGCATGTTGCCGATCAAGTGCAGTGGCCCTTCGTGAAGAAACATCGAGGCAAAAACGGGGATGACGAAACCCTCCAGATTCGGTGCGGCATGAGGATTGGTGTACCGCGCCGGAATGATGGAAAAATAAAAAATAAAGCGGCTGATTTGGCGCCCCAGCGAGAGTTCAAACATGAACGCCAGCACGTTGGCGATGATCAGCAACAAGGTTGCAGCCCAAAAAATCCGTCGCCGGATATGGTCGTTGATCGGAATCATGCAACGAACATTGTACCCTGAGCCGCTTGGCCGGCCCGCGGAAAACCTAGCCAAGCCGTCCTACACGTGTCCCCGCCGGTCGAGACCGAAAGTAGAATCCGACCTCCACGTCCGAACCCTCTTGTTGAAAAGGAACAAAGGCGCGGCAGGTACGCCGGCGCCGCGGCCAGAAGTTGCGGCAGGGGAGGGTCGCGAGGCGCGCCAGACCGGAGGAGATCGGGCTCGTCGTTTTGTTCCCCTGCCCAAGTCAGACAAGGTTGCCGCGTAAGCGATAGGTTGTCAGTATGTCAGTCCTTCAGTTCCTCAGTGATTGACGAACTGAGGTGCTGGCGCACTGATCAAGTAGTCAAAGTCACGCGCGCTAGGAACCCTGCGCGGATTCGCCAAACGTCAGGACTTTGTTCATGCCCGCAAACCGGATTTCTACAATGCTTCGCGAGCCGTCTGGATTATCCGAATAGACGACCGAATCGCTTTCATAGCGGTTTGGCCGCTCCATCCACTTGCCCTCGGCGGTAGCGGCGACTTTCTTTCGCTGCGCGAATGTGACAGTCGCCTCGGGGCTGTGCGAGACCCAACTCACTTCGTAATCCCCCGGGGACAGTTGAGTTCCATTGACAGTGGCGGCATGGTCCAGCTTCAGACGCCTTGAATCCTTCGCCATGCCCAGGATGCTTGCGAACAGGAATAGAACCAATGCTAACGAGAAAATTCCCACCTGCTTCTGCACCTTCATGACCTCCTCCTTGTTTTGTTAAGGTACTTGCCAGTCGGCCGATCAATTTCGCGGCAATTTGGCCATGCCAATCTGCCGGTTGTGCTCCGTCGATTTGAGCTTGCATTTCGGAGCCAAGGGTGCATAAAATCAGGCGGGGTTAAACGAAAAGCGGCGAGCCCGCTTGGGCTGCATGCTTCTCCTCGGGATCTTCGTCGCCCCGGCCGCCAAACCGTTTGCGACGATTATCCGTTTAACCCCGTCTTCACCACGCTTACCTACTCAGCCGTTAGACGAACCCGACGCCACTTCCGTTAGCTGCATCGCTCTCAATACTTTTCTCGAACTGCGACCGAACAAGGATCGTTCTGTTTGATATACGAATCTTGCCAGTTGGTTGTTTCATGACATTTCTATTTTCGTCGCGCTGGCCTCAACGTCTCAAACTCTTCGCCACGGCACCACTTGCAATCGCCGTGCCATGCTTACGGAAAGCGTTAACGAGTTGAAACGCTTGGCCGTAATCAGATGGGTCCTGCCTCGGTCGATAATTTCAGTGCGCGTATTCGGGACTATCGTGTCCGAAACCGAACACGCGCGACGGTCCGTTAATATCGAGCTTGGGATTCCGCCCACCTGCGATCGGGCGGTAGCCTAGTTGCATGAGTTGCCCCCTATAATGTTTACGGAATCCGCGGCCGTATCGTTTCAACATTGTGTTGAAATGCCGCGGTGCTCGGTGGCTCAGCTCAGCCAAGGTGCATTTCGATCACCGTCCGGGGAGGCGCGACGCGGGCCAACTGCGAACAACGCGGTCGGAAAGAAATGCGCAACGTGGCCGGAACACGGAGCTAGAATAGAGGAGCGCAACCCTTATGTTCCGACCGGTTGAAACTCACAGGACATGAAGCCCACGCGATTTCAACGCGAGCTTATTAAGATCCTCGGACCTGACGGCGTCCTTTGGCTCCCCGAGGATTTGATGCTGTATGAGTACGATGCGCTGTCATCGCAGCGGGTGCCTGACGTGGTAGTGTTGCCCACTTCCACCGAACAGGTCGCTCAAATCGTCAGGCTGGCCTCGAGAGAGAATGTGCCGGTGGTGGCGCGCGGCGCCGGCACGGGTCTGAGTGGTGGTGCGGTGGCGACGGCGGGCGGCGTGGTCGTTTGCTTCGCACGAATGAAAAGAATCATCGAGATCGACATTGAAGATCAGCGGGCGCGAGTGCAGCCGGGTGTGGTGAATTTCGATCTGTCGCTGGCGGGCATGGACCGCGGCTATTATTTTGCCCCCGACCCTTCCAGCCAAAAAGCCTGCACGATCGGCGGCAACGTGGCGGAAAACTCCGGCGGACCGCACACCCTGGCCTATGGGGTGACCACGAATCACGTGCTGGGACTCGAGGTCGTGCTTCCCAGCGGCGAAGTGATCTCGACCGGCGCAGGATTTTGGGACCGCCCGGGATACGATCTCACAGGATTGCTGGTCGGTTCCGAAGGTACTCTCGGCATCGTCACGGAAATCACGGTGCGTTTGATGCGCAAGCCGGAAGCCGTCAAGACTCTGCTGGCGGTTTACGACCGCGTGCTCGACGCCACTCGCACCGTCGCCGCCATCACGGGGCGCGGCATCACGCCGGCCGCTCTCGAGATGATGGATGGGTTTACACTTCGCGCCGTGGAGGCGGCCACGCACGCAGGCTATCCGCTGGACTCCGCTGCGGTGCTCTTGATCGAGATCGAAGGATTGCTCGAAGCCGTGGAAGAGCAGACCGAGCAGATCGAGGAAGTCTGCCGGGAGTGCCACGCGCGCGAGGTGCGGCGAGCGACGACCGAGGCTGAACGGGATTTGTTGTGGCGGGGACGCAAGAACGCCTTCGGGGCGTTGGGGCGCATCAGCCCGAACTTCTACGTTCAGGACGGCGTCATCCCGCGCACTCGTTTACCGGAGGTACTCGAGTACATCGACGACGTGGCCCGCCGCTATGATCTTCGCATCGGAAATATTTTCCACGCCGGCGACGGAAACCTGCACCCCATTCTGATGTTCGACGCTCGCAATCAAGAGCAGGCACGGCAAGTGGTGAAGGCGGCGAGAGAAATCATTTCGAAATGCGTCGAGATGGGCGGGTCGATTACGGGTGAGCACGGCGTCGGAGTCGAGAAGAACGAATTGATGCCGCTCATCTTTTCCGAAGACGATTTGGAAATGATGGCTCGCGTCAAGAATGTATTCAATCCGGAAGGCGCGTTCAATCCGGGCAAGGTTCTTCCTTCCGGCAAAATGTGCGGAGAATTGCGTGTGCAAGTGAGCGCCAGCAACTGACATGATGACCGCTCTCGAATCCGTGCCAACCGAATTAGCTGGCATCGTCGGCTCGACTCACGTGGTCACTGAGGAGGCGACCTGCCGAAGCGCGGCTGTCGATGGGCTTCAGCCAAAGGCTATGGTGTATCCTCAGTCGGCCGAGCAAGTCGCGGCGGTGCTGAAGTGCGCGGCCGACCATGACCTTGCCGTGATTCCGCACCGCAATGGGACGAAGATCGAGGTTGGAAATCGTCCGCGCCGCTACGATATCGCGCTTTCGCTCAAAGATCTAAACAGCATTTGGCAATACGAGCCCGAGGATTTGACGGCGAGCGTCGAGCCGGGCATCAAGTTGGGAGATCTCCAGCGCATGCTCCGACGACATCGTTTGTGGTTGCCTCTCGATCCAGCGGGCGGGGCGCGCGCGAGCTTGGGCGGAATCCTGGCCACGAATGCGTCAGGTCCCCTGCGGCTTTTCTATGGAGCGCCGCGAGACCTGGTCGTCGGAATGAAGATCGCCACCACCGAGGGCAAGATCATCTCCACCGGCGGACGAGTAGTAAAGAACGTGGCGGGATATGACCTCTCGAAGCTCCTCATCGGCTCGCATGGCACGCTGGGCGTGATCGTCGAAGCCAACCTGAAACTCTTTCCGCTGCCGGCTGAGCGGGAAACTTTTGCCTTCGCTGTTGCATCGCTCGATGCAGCCCGCGAGCTACGAAGGCAGATTCTTCATTCCGCCTTGACTCCGATTCGCATGGTCTACATGGATGGCGAGTTCAGGCGCCTGGTGTTGGAGCCTGCTGGCGACGCCCGGGCCGCGGGCGAATCGGCGCTATGGGTTGAGGCCGCCGGCAGCAAGCGAGTTATCGGACGCTACTCGCGCACGCTCGCGGACCTCGGCAGGTCGGTGAGCACGGCCGTCGCTTCTCTTGGTGCTGAGGAAGCGGCGCGGGGATGGCAACGGATCGCGGACTTTCGCGCGCTCATTGCACAGTCGTTTCCAGATTCTGTGATTCTGAAAGTCATGCTGCCCATTTCGGCGACGGAAGACTTTCTGGCGGCAGCAAGACAGGAGTGTGAAAGAGCAAAGGCCCGGCTCGGAATTCTGGCCCAGCCCGGATCAGGTGTGGCGCACCTCTGTCTTCCCGAGGTTGCCGCCAGAGCAAACGCTGTGGGTCTGATCGAAAACCTTCGCCGTGCGGCGGCCGCCCTGCGCGGGGCACTGGTGGTGGAACGTTGCTCGCCGGAAGTGAAAACCCAAATCGATGTGTGGGGGCCCACGGGCAGCGATTTCCAAATCATGCGCAAACTCAAGCAGGCTTGGGACCCGAAAGGAATTCTCTCCCCCGGCCGCTTCGTGGGCTCGCTCTGATTTACCGTGAAGGCCGAGGTAACTCGTGAGCAAACTGCAAATCATCGGGGCCAAATCAAAGAGCCTTCCCGAGAAGAGCTGGCGCAACTCCGAGAGTGGCTCGCCAGATTCGACGCTGAGGTTTGGGACCGTCAGTTTGAAGCTGACGTCAAGGCTGGGAAACTCGACGCTCGGGCAGAGAATGCGTCACGGGGCTGCCATGCGGGACGGTCAACGAAGCTGTGAACCATCACGCTGCGCCTGCCTTCTCAGTTGACATCTCATTACAATGTAAGTACATTGAAAGAGGGTGGCCGTGATTCGCTTTGAGTGGGACGACCGCAAGAACGCGCAAAACAGGCGAAAGCACGGGATATCGTTCGAAGAGGCGCAGACCGTCTTTTTCGACGAGCGGGCGCTTCTCATCGCCGACCCCGACCACTCCGAGCACGAGGAGCGATTCATCCTCCTTGGACTGAGCAGCGCGCTGCGCACACTGGTGGTGTGCCATTGCTATCGGCGAGAGGGGGACGTGATTCGGCTTTATTCAGCGCGCCGAGCTGACCGGCAGGAGCGAGAGGAGTACGAGCACAGGTGGACACAATGAGGAAGCATTACGACTTCTCCAAAGCCAAACGCAATCCCTATGCCCGACGTTTGAAGCAGCAAGTCACCATTCGGCTTGACCGGGACACGGTTCAGCACTTCAAGCGCCTGGCAGAGGAAACAGGCATTCGCTATCAAACGCTGATCAACCTGTACCTTCGGGAATGCGCGTCGAGCGGGAAGAAACCCTCCAACATCTGGGCGACTTCTAGCCGAGGCGCAGCCTGAACAGAATTGAGGCAACTGGGGATTTCGAAAGGGCGCAAGGCCGAGGAGTCAAGCATCAACAGCATGACCCCGAGTGGTACATGACGGACCCGCGAGCCCGGAAATGGCGGGTTCAGTGTGGAAGTTGTCAGCGCATCGGCTATCGCGCCGACGCTCCGCAACGATTCTTTGGGTGCTCTCTCTTGCTTGCCCACTTTGATCCAATCGAACTAGACGCATCAGGTATCTGTGTCCAGTGCCAGCACGCCGCGTGGCTCAATGATTTGCGCACCGACAATGCTGGTAGCTAATGTGTTGTCGCCGCCCGCGGCTTTTTCTTAGGCCGGCTATCCGGCGGGCTTGAGTGCGATAACGCGAATTGAGCCGTCGGTCTTCCACGTGCCGCCAGTGGCGGTCATGCCGACGCTCAGGGGGTTGGGAGGGGTGATGAGTTGCTCCGCCCTGACCTTCCCCGCGGCCATGAGGTCCGCACCCGCTTTGTCGCGCTCGAGATCCTCTTGTCCCTGATAGAATTGACCCATCTCGAGGTTCACGCGTTGCTCACTCCGCGGCTTGAAGTAGGGCCTCTGAGTCCTTTTTGGCAGAAAGACTCAACCTGGCGCGGGGTGGGGCCGCCACTAAATCGAATTCTCCGCGGCCTCTGTGCTGAGTCTTTGCAGACGTGGAGGACGCGGAGAGTCAGAACCTGTCGATTGCCAGGCTAACGGATGCGCGCTTCGCTTTTGTTGACAACAATCGACGCGCTGATATAGATTGTTTTGCTTAAAAGGCAGCCCAGAAAGGTTTCCTTCGCACCCAATCAATGATGTCTGACGAACCCAAGCGCCCTGCCCAGCCCAACGAGCCCGGCGAGCCCTCCGTCAAGAGACCTGTGGCCGAAGGCGCGGAGCCACCTAAGCATCCGGCGGCTGCCGAGAAGGCGGCCGAGGCTGCTCCGCCCAAGCCCGCGGCTGCCGTGCAAGAAAGTGCCGTCGCCAAATCTCCGGAAACGGCCAAACCCGCCGAAGCGGCGAAACCCACACCGAGTGTTCCTCCAGGCGCGGCTCCGGCCAAACCTGCTCCGCCAGCCAAATTAGCGGCGGCGGGCGCGGCGAAAGCTCCGCCTCCGCCGCCTAAGCCGCCGGTGAAACCGGAGCCGTGGTCGAGCCCCCTGGTGGATGAGATTCGCAAGCGATTTCCGGACGCGGTTAGGGAGGCCGTGATTTTCCGCAATCAGCCGTGTGTCATCCTGGCGAAAGATTCACTGATTAACGTCTGCGAATTCCTGAAGAGCAACGAAGGTGGAGCTTACGCCTTTCTTACGGATGAAACCGCCGTGGACTATCCCAAGCGTGAGAAACGGTTTGAAGTGATCTACCAACTCTATTCGTTCACCGGTAACAATCGCTTGCGCTTGAAGGTGCTGGTGGGCGAAGGCGAGAAAGTTCCGTCCGTGGTGAGCGTCTGGCCGACCGCCGACTGGCTGGAGCGCGAGGTCTACGATATGTTTGGAGTGCTTTACGAAGGTCATCCCGATTTGAAGCGCATTCTGCTGCCGGATGGTTGGGTTGGTCATCCCCTGCGCAAGGATTACGACATCCTTCGCCAGGACCAGGAGTGGGTGAAAGCGAACCTTGGGATCGAGAGTGGACAGTAGAAGCCATTGAGCGATTTCGTGATTGAGTGATTGAGCGACTTTTCAAGATCTCCCAATCACCCGATCACCCAATCACCCAATATCTGAAAGCGGGGCCAGGCCAGTTAGAAACGAGCAGCATGGGTACATTCAGCACCGACAACCGACCGATCACCACCACTTATCTTGACGCCGATGAGCTGGTGCTGAATATGGGGCCGCAGCACCCGGCCACGCACGGCGTGCTGCGCGTCAAGCTAAAGCTGGATGGCGAGCGCGTGCTGGGCACCGAATGCATCATCGGCTACCTGCATCGTGGTGTCGAGAAAATCGCGGAGAACCGCACTTACGCGCAGTTTGCGCCTTACGTCGACCGCATGGACTACGTTGCCGCGGTCACCAATGGCATGGGCTATTGCGAGGCGGTGGAGAAACTGCTGGCGGTCGAGGTGCCGCCGCGCGCGCAGTACACGCGCATGATCCTGGCGGAGCTTCAGCGGATCGCCAGCCATCTTCTCTGGCTGGGAACGCACGCGCTCGATCTGGGCGCCATGACGCCGGTCTTTTACACCTTTCGCGAGCGGGAAGAGATCCTGAAGATCTTCGAAAACTACTGCGGCGCGCGGCTTACCACTCACGCGTTTCGCATCGGCGGGCTGCAATACGACCTTTACCCCGGCTTCGAATCCGAGGTCACTAAGTTTTGCGATTATTTGCTGCCCAAGATCGATGAATACGAACAGTTGTTGACGACGAATCGCATCTGGATGAAGCGGACGAAGAAGGTGGGCGTGCTCTCGGCCGAAGATGCCATCGCATTGGGCGTGACCGGGCCAGTGCTGCGCGGCTCGGGCGTGAAGTGGGACGTGCGCAAGGTGCAGCCCTACGAGGCTTACGATAAAGTTGAGTTCGAAGTTCCCACCGGCCCGAACGGCGATACGTACGACCGGTACCTTGTCCGCGTCGCCGAGATGCGCCAGTCGGTGCGCATCGTGAGACAGTGCGTGGAGCGCATTGCGCCCGGACCGATTTTGGGAAAAGTGGGCAAGGTGATCAAGCCGCCCGCCGGAGAGGTTTATCACTCCATCGAGGCGCCCAAGGGAGAGCTGGGATATCTCGTGGTCAGCGACGGGAGCACTCACCCTTATCGCGTGCGCGTGCGGCCGCCTTCGTTTGTGAATTTACAGGCGCTCGATATTATGTCGCGCGGGCACCTGGTGGCCGACATTGTGGCCATCATCGGCACGATCGACATTGTTCTCGGCGAAGTGGACCGGTGAGAATTATGAATTATGAATGAAAACCCGGTGAGAATTATGAAGTATGAATTATGAATGGAAACCTGAGGCAAACCAGATTGGGAGCAAAGCGGCACTCGCCATTCATACTTCATACTTTATAATTCATAATTCATAATTCTATGAACTTTGTTCTCCAATTCCTTGACGCGCACCCGCTGATCACGGCCACGATCAAAATCTTGATCGTGTTCACGGTGATGGCGGGCGTGTTGATGTACATCGTCTACCTTGAGCGCAAAGTGCTCGCTTTCATGCAAGCGCGACTCGGGCCGATGCGCGTCGGCCCGTGGGGTCTTCTTCAAGCCATCGCTGACCCGATTAAACTGATTCTCAAAGAGGACATCATCCCGGCTGGAGCCGACAAAGCCGTGTTCGTGCTCGCTCCGGTCATCAGTGTGGCCGCCGCGTTTACGGCTTTCTCCGCTGTGCCTTTCACGCAAACCTTCATCATCAGCAATATCAACATCGGAATCCTCTTCATCGTCGGCGTTTCTTCGCTCGGAATCTATGGGATCATCTTGGGTGGGTGGGCATCGAACAGCCACTATCCTCTTCTCGGCTCGTTACGCTCGGCGGCGCAACTGGTGAGTTACGAAGTGGCAGCGGGCATGGCCATCGTCGGCGTGCTGCTCATTTCAAGTTCGTTGAGCTTGGTGGACATTGTCCAGCGCCAGGAGGGGCTGTGGCACGTGGGTGGCCATGCGTTGCCTTTACCCCATTGGAATGTTTTCGTCCAGCCTTTAGCCTTTTTTGTATATTTAGTCGCCATCGTGGCCGAAACTAACCGCAGCCCGTTCGACCTTCCCGAGGCCGAGTCGGAATTGACGGCGGGCTTTCACACGGAATATAGCGGCTTCCGGTTTTCGCTGTTTTTCATGGCCGAGTACACTTCCATGATCCTGGTCTCCTGCGTTGCTGTCATCTTGTTTTGGGGGGGCTGGCTGCGTCCGTTTGAGGGTGTCGCCTGGCTGGAGTTCCTGAAATATACGCCCGTGGTGGTCTTTCTCGCCGCGGCGATTTCTATTTTTCTGGGCGCTCGCAATAATCCGGTGGATGGAGAAAAACTAGTGCTGCTCGCGATTGCCGCCGGCTGCGTGTTGCTGGCCGGCGCGTTGGCGGTTCCTCCCGTGACCAATTCCATTCAGGGCATCTTCTGGTTTGGGGCCAAGGTTTTTGTGTTCCTGTACGCGTTCATATGGTATCGCGGGACATTCCCGCGCTATCGCTACGACCAGCTCATGAACGTCGGTTGGCGCGTCATGATCCCGCTGGGGCTGGCCAACATTATTGTGACTGCCGCCGCGCTTTACTGGTTGAGGCCGCACCCCGCCGCAGTGGTGGGCATGTTGGGCCGCTAGTGGAAGGAATATGGAGCACACGACAATTGCCGAAGTCGCTTTTTTCGCCCTGTCGGCGGTGGCCATGAGTTCCGCCATCCTGGTGATCACGCGGCGCAATCCTGTGCACAGCGCCATCTGTCTGATCGTCACGCTCCTTTCGGTGGCCGGGATTTTCCTGATGCAGCACGCTGAATTTCTGTTTGCTGTTCAGATTATTCTCTATGTCGGCGGCATCATGGTGCTCTACCTTTTTGTGATCATGCTCGTGAATTTGGACGTGGCCGCGAAGCAGGCGCAATTCACCCGGCAGTGGTTTGTAGCGGCGTTTACGGCGATTGTGCTGACGGCGGAGCTTGGTTACGGACTCTATCGAGGCCGGGCGGCATTCTCGCTCGCGCCGCCTGTCACCAATCCGCCCGCCGTGAACAACACTCAGGCTGTTGCCATGAGCCTCTACCAAAACTATATGTTGCCGGTCGAAATCGCCTCCGTGATGCTGCTGGTGGCGATTGTGGGGGCGGTCGTCATGGCCAAGAGGAAATTTGAATGATTCCTGTCCACTGGTACTTGTTTCTGGGCACGGGGCTGTTTACGGTCGGCGTCATCGGCGTCCTGACGCGGCGCAACGTGATCGTCATCCTCATGTCTATCGAGCTGATCCTGAACGCGGTGAACATTAACCTCGTTGCGTTCTCACAATACTTTCATTCGGTGGACGGGCAGGTGTTCGCCATTTTCGTGATCACCGACGCCGCGGCCGAGGCCGCCGTCGGGCTGGGCTTGCTCATCGCACTGTTCAGAAACAAAGAAACAGTTAACGCGGATGAAATCGACATCCTGAAGTGGTGAGAAAAATACGTCCGTGGTCCGTAGTCCGTCGCAACTGACAACCGACCACGGACAACGGACGGGCACAAGAGAAACGAGACACTCGGGCAAATGAGTTTCCTTGACCACATTTGGCTGATTCCATTGCTGCCGGCGGCAGGCGCGCTGATTCAGCTTCTTTTCGGCCGGAAGCTGAAGAACTCGGCGGTTTCGCTGATCTCCGTCGGCCTGCCGGGGCTTGCGTTTGTATGGGCGGTCGGCTGCTTCGTACAGCTTCTGGGTCAGCCGCAGCACACTTTTTCGACCGTCATTTATACCTGGCTGCCCGCCGGACCGTTTCATCTTTCGAACGGCGCGCTTGGCAATCTCAGCGTGGATGTCGGCTTTCTGCTTGATCCGCTCTCCGTCGTGATGTTGCTCGTCGTCACCGGCGTCGGGTTTTTGATCCACGTTTATTCCATCGGCTACATGGGACACGAAGGCGGCTATTACCGGTTCTTCGGGTACATGAACCTCTTCATGTTCTCGATGCTGGTTCTGGTGCTGGCGAACAATTATCTGATGATGTTCGTGGGCTGGGAAGGCGTGGGACTCTGCTCCTATTTGCTTATTGGTTTTTATTTCCAGCGCAAGTCGGCTGCGGACGCCGGCAAGAAGGCGTTTGTGGTGAACCGCATCGGCGACGCCGGATTTCTGCTGGGCGTGATGCTGATGACGGTCACGTTCGGCACGTTGAATTTCCACGAGATCACGGAAGCGGCGCGCAGCGGCCATTTTGAGGTTGGGAGCGGAGTGATCACTGCGGTCTGTATTCTCCTCTTTGTCGGCGCCACGGGGAAGTCTGCGCAAATTCCACTTTATGTCTGGCTGCCGGACGCCATGGAGGGCCCGACGCCCGTCAGCGCCTTGATCCACGCCGCCACCATGGTGACGGCCGGAGTCTACATGGTAGCGCGCTCGAATGCGCTCTATGTGCTCGCACCAGCCGCGCTCACGCTGGTTGCCGTGATTGGCGCCGCGACCGCCATTTGGGCGGCTTCCATCGGCCTCGTGCAGAACGACATCAAGCGCGTGCTCGCTTACTCCACAGTTAGCCAGCTTGGCTACATGTTTCTCGCCTGCGGTGTGGGCGCGTTTGCCGCCGGAATATTTCATCTGATGACGCACGCCTTCTTCAAGGCGCTTCTCTTCCTTGCCTCGGGCAGCGTGATCCACGCCATGTCGGGCGAGCAGGACATGCGCAAAATGGGTGACCTCCGCGGGAAGATTCCGACGACTTTTTACACCATGTTCATCGCGGCCCTGGCCATTTCTGGCGTGCCGCCCCTGGCTGGCTTTTTCAGCAAAGACGAGATTCTCTGGAACGCTTTTGCCGGACCGTACGCGCAAAAGGCGCTGTGGGCCATCGGTTTGCTGACCGCGGGCATGACGGCGTTCTACATGTTTCGGCTGATCTTCATGACGTTCTGGGCTCCGTCGCGCGTGGCGCATGAAGTGGAACATCACATCCATGAGTCGCCGCGTTCAATGCTTGGCCCGCTCGTCGTCCTGGCTGGACTTTCGGTGGTCGGCGGCTGGATTGGCATCGGCGGAGCGGAGAGTCCTTTTGCCAGCTTTCTCGAACCGGTGTTCAAGAATCCCGCTGCGTTCCCGGCGGTGGAGGCATCATCGGGATTGGAGTATGGACTGATGGCGCTGTCGGTGCTGGTCGCGTTGGCTGGCATCGGCATTGCTATTCTGTATTTTGTGAAGCGGCCTGTTACGACTGAGCGGCTGGCCACGCCACCCAGCGCGGCCGAAACAGTTCTACTGAACAAGTATTACGTGGACGAGATCTACGACGCGCTCTTCGTCAATCGCACCAAGAATCTCGGCAATGCTTGTGCGGCATTCGATCTGGGCGTTGTGGACGGCGGCGTGAACGCCACAGGCTGGTTCACGCGGATGTCGGGGGAATTGTCGCGCCTTTGGGACCTCTGGGTGATCGACGGTTTGGTGAACGTGGGAGCGTTCGCGGTGAAACTCTTGAGTTACCCGGCTCGAATTCTGCAAACCGGCTTGGTGCAATCGTACGCGTTGTTCATCGTGCTGGGGGTTTTGATTTTCATGGCGTACTATCTTGCCCATTTTGGATTTTAGATTTTAGATTTTGGATTGAAGAAGGGCTGATTCATTTCTCGCTGGGTTTGATGTCGGTCGAGTTCAGGATTTTGGGTTGAAGACTTCCGATTGATTGTGTTTTCGAGGGTAATTGAGTGACAGAATCCAAAATCCAAAGTCGAAAATCCAAAATCGTCTGAGGCTACGATGCAATTCTTTCACGACCACATTCTGACGATCATCCTCTTTGCTCCGCTGGTGGGCATGGTCCCACTGTTCTTCATGTCCCGCGAAAACAAGGCCGCCATTCGGTGGTGGAGCAACATCGTGCTGTTTGTCGATTTCCTCCTCTCGCTGCCGCTGGTTTTCTGGTTTACGTCGGAGCCCGCCCAAGAAGGTCTATTTAAGTTCGTGGAGAGGCACGCATGGATTCCCTCGATCGGCGCTGAATACCACCTGGGCATCGATGGCATCAGCTTCCTGCTGATCATGCTGACCACGGTCCTGGGATTTCTTTCGGTGCTGTCTTCCTGGACCGCCATCGAAGAGCGAACTAAAGAGTATTACGCCATGTTCATGCTGCTTCAGGTGGGCATGTTGGGCGTATTCATGTCGATTGATTTCTTTTTGTTTTACGTTTTCTGGGAAGTGATGCTGGTGCCAATGTATTTCATCATTGGCGTGTGGGGCGGCCCACGCAAACTCTACGCGGCGATCAAGTTCTTCCTGTACACATTGGCGGGCTCGGTGCTGATGCTGCTCGGAATTCTGGTGCTCTATTTCCAGTATCACACGGACACGGGCACGTACACCTTCGCTCTCACCGAGCTGATGCAGCACGCGCACTCGTGGCCGCCGCAGATGGCGCTGTGGGTCTTCTGGGCGTTCATGATCGGCTTTGCCATCAAGGTTCCGATGTTCCCGTTCCACACCTGGCTGCCGGACGCGCACGTGGAGGCGCCGACTGCCGGCTCCGTGATCCTGGCCGGCGTTTTGCTGAAGATGGGGACATACGGATTCATCCGGTTTTCGTTGCCGCTCTTGCCGCAGGCCAGCTCGAATCCGCGAGTCGTTAAGTGGATGGTGTACCTCTCGATCATCGCCATCGTTTACGGCGCGCTGGTCTCGCTGATGCAGCGCGACATGAAGAAACTCATCGCCTATTCGTCGGTCAGCCACCTGGGATTCTGCACGCTGGGCATCTTCGCCTTGAATCCGCACGGCCTCTCGGGAAGCATCATCCAGCAGATCAATCACGGCATTTCGACGGGCGCGTTGTTCTTGATTGTCGGCCTGATTTACGAGCGCCGCCACACGCGCGAGATCAAGGAACTGGGCGGGCTCTCCAATGTGATGCCCGTTTATGCGACGCTATTCATGATTGTGATGCTCTCCAGCATCGGGCTGCCGCTGCTCAACGGTTTTATCGGGGAATTCACCATCTTGCAGGGCGCGTTTGAAGCGAACTGGCACTGGGCGGCCTGGGCGGTTTCGGGGATCGTCCTGGGCGCGGCGTATCTACTCTGGCTTTACCAGCGCACCATGTTTGGCGCCTGCGATAATCCTAAGAACCAAGTGCTGAAGGACCTGAATTTCCGCGAAATCATGACCCTCGTTCCGCTGATTCTCTGGGCCTTCTGGATCGGGCTTTATCCCAAGCCGTATTTCAAGGTGCTGGACGAACCGGTGAAGGCGATTGTGCAGAGTGTGAATCCGGATTTCTATAAAGGGGTGCCAGTGAGTGCGGCAGTGCCGAAATTGCAGCAGTCGGGAGCAAGGATTCAGAGCGCGGATATCAAGATTCAAAATTCAAAATTCAAAAGCGCAGGTCCATATTTCAAAGCTCGAGATCAGGAACACAAGATTCAACGTTCTGAGTTCCAGAAACACGCCTCAGGAGCCGCTCGCTGATGTGGAATGCGTTTTTCCAGCCCGCTGACTACGACTCGATCAAGCCGGAGATCCTCCTGACGATTTTCGGCTCGGCCATCCTGATTTTGGATCCCATTTTGTTTCGCGACAAACGCGACAAGTTCTGGAACGCTCTTTTCGCGCTGCTCGGCCTGAGTTTCGCCATCGTTCAACTCTTCATCTTCTGGAGAGTGCCTTTGGCCGGGGCGTCGTACCTCGGATTTGATGGGCGGTTCACGCTCGACGCTTTCGCGATCATCCTGAAGGTGATCATCGCCTCCGCCACTTTTCTGGTGGTGTTGATTTCGGTCCGGTACCTGGAAATCGAGGAATCGCACTTCGGCGAATATTACGCGCTGCTCCTGTTTTCCGCCGTGGGCATGATGTTGCTGGCCTCGGGCACGGACCTGATTGTTCTGTTTTTGGCTCTGGAAGTGATGGCGCTTTGCGAATACGTGCTCACCGGATTTCTGCGCGGCAATCGGCGGTCGAACGAAGCGGCGATGAAATTCTTTTTGCTGGGCGCGTTTTCCTCCGGGCTGCTGCTCTACGGAATGTCGTTGCTCTACGGCATTTCCGGCTCAACCCGCCTGAGCGAGATCGCGACGAGTTTATCTCAGCGCCCGGTTACCGATCCGGTTTCTTGGGTGGCGATGATCACGCTGCTGGCCGGCCTGTTCTTCAAAATCGCGGCGGTGCCGTTCCACCAGTGGACCCCCGACGCTTACGAGGGCGCGCCCACTTCCATCACCGCATTTATTTCCGTGGCGCCAAAGGTGGCTTCGTTTGCGATTCTGCTTCGGTTACTTTTCGTGGCCATCCGGCCGCTGGAAAGTGAATGGAAACTGCTAATGATCGGTGTGGCCATTGCAACGATGACGCTGGGGAATCTCGCGGCAATCACTCAAGACAACATCAAACGCTTCTTTGGTTATTCAACCATCTCGCACGTGGGCTATTTGCTGCTCGGCGTGATTGCGGCAGCCGACGGCAATCCTTTCGGGCTCACTGCGGTTGTGATCTATCTCCTGGTTTACGCGTTCATGAACCTGGGCGCTTTCGCCGTTATAATCATGATGCGCCGCAAGGATCTGGTGGGCGACCAGATTGACGACCTCTCAGGACTGATGTTTCGCGCGCCGGGCGCGGCCATCCTTATGCTGATCTTTTTGCTTTCGCTGGCGGGCATTCCTCCCACCGCGGGCTTCATCGGGAAATACTACATTTTTCTTTCTCTCATTCAGACCGGCCATTATTACCTCGCGGTTTTGGGTGTGGCCTACGCGGTGGTGGCGTTGTACTATTACTTCCGCATCGTCGTCGCCATGTTTATGAAGAAAGCTGCGGACACCGAGCCGCTGGCCACCAGCCTGGGGATCTCGGTGGCGCTGGGCGTGACGCTGGGCTTCACGTTGCTGATTGGGATTTATCCGGAGCCGTTCATTAACATCGCGACTGAGGCCGTCCGCCCATTTTTTTCGTAACGGGAGAAACCCGTCGTGCGGCGCGGGGAGAAACAATCCGACCTGTGGGCGCAGATCGGGTTCTACACGAGTCTGGGATTCATCATCCCGGGCGGCGTCGTTGCCGGCTATATCCTGGGCTGGTTTCTGGAGCGCTGGCTGCACACGGGACGCGTTATAACGCTTCTTTTTGCGTTCCTGGGTGCGGCGGGCGGGGTGGTGGAAGTCTTGCAGATTTTGCTTCGGGCTGAGAAACGTGCAGACAGAAATAATTCGGACGCCGGAACCAAGCCTTGATGCGGGCCTAGACTTGGCTCGCGCCCAGGCGCGATTGCCACGTTGGATGATCGGAATCGCTGGCGCGGTGACGCTCGGCTTGCTGGTGATCGGCCAGGTTCGCTTTGCGGCAGGGTTTGCCTTTGGCGCGGCGTTGTCGGTGCTGAACTTTCGCTGGCTCCATCAAGCGATTGCGAATCTCTTTGCTGAAGGCCAGACCCGTGTGCCGAGGCGCGTAGTGGCCAAATTGGCGCTTCGCTATCCGCTGGCTTTTGCGACCTTGTATCTATTTTATAAAACGGAGTGGCTGCCGTTGACCGCGATGATTGCCGGGCTGTTTGTGCCAGTAGGCGGGATTTTGATCGAGGCAGTGGTGCAAATTCGCGACGGTCTGAGGACGTAGGGCCGGGCCTTGGCCCGGCCTGAGGCCGACCCAAGAGTCGGCCCTACGGATTATGGAACATCAACTCTGGTTCACTGCGGTCCTGAATAAACTGCTCGGCGGCGTGATGAGCGCGCTTTTGGCGAAACTCGCGACGGTGCGCGGGCTCGAGTGGGTACGCCCCGCGGACGCTGCCCATCCCATCCCTAATTACGTCGCGATGGAGATCCTGGTGCTGCTTATCCTGATTGTCTCCGGACTGCTCCTGAAGGTCCAACTGTCCGTCGAAAAGCCCGGCAAGTTTCAGCACCTGATGGAAGTGGTCGTGCAATTCGTCCAGAGCACTGCCGACGAGATCATCGGCCATGGCGGCCGCCAATACGTTCCGATGCTGGGCACGCTGTTTCTTTTTATCGCCGTTTGTAACTTGTCGGGCTTGATCCCAACACTCCAGACGCCCACTGCGCAAATTCAGGTGACGCTGGGGAGCGCGATAGCGGTATTCTTGTATTACAACCTTCAAGGTTTACGACACCGCGGCGCGTTTGGCTACCTCAAGCACCTATGGGGACCGATCTGGTGGGTGGGTATCCTGATGTTTCCCATCGAGGTCGTCAGCAACTTTGGGCGGCTGCTCTCGTTGAGCGTCCGTCTCTACGCCAACATGCTGGTGGGCGGCATCCTTGAAAAGGTTTTTGGTGGAATGATTCCGATTCTCGTGCCGGTCATTTTCATGGCGCTGCACATTTTTGTTTCGCTCCTCCAGGCGTACATTTTCATGCTGCTGCCGGCGATCTATATCAGCATGGCGGTGTCGGAGGAACATTGAGTTCAAATTAGAAATCAGAGATCAGAAATCAGAAATGAAAAACCAAAGACAGGAGCGGGCCGTTGCAGATTCTGATTTCTACTTTCTGATTTCTAATTTTCGAAAGACCCGTCTGCGTGAGTCCCGCCTGCACGAGGGGTGGCGGGAAACCACCTCCTGACGGAATTCAACAGGCGCACCTCCGCGAACGAGGTGCGGCCGAAGGAGGTCGTTCGTGAAACGTTACATTCTGATGATTTCGACCGCCGTCGTCGGCTTGTTGCTGGCGGCGCCGGCTTTCGCACAAGGTGAGCCCGCAGCGGGGGGTGGAGCAAATCACATGTGGATCTGGATCACATCCGGATTTGCCATGGCGATTGCTTCGGGAGCCTGCGGCTATGCCCAATCCAAAGCAACCGCCGCGGCCTGCGAGGGCCTGGCGCGCAACCCTGGAGCCCGGCCGGGAATTCAGTTCGCGCTCATCCTGGCATTGGTTCTGATTGAATCGATGGCGCTCTACACTTTCGCCATCATCTACCTGAAAGTCGCTTAAACCCTGCGCCAGTTCGGATAGCTTGGTAGGGGAGGGCTCTGCCCTCCCCTTTTTGTTCAGCGCGCAATTCGGAGGGGTGCGATGCTCGGGTTTCGGGCTTTGGGATTGGGGGTTTGCAGACCATGAGTCAAAACTCACTCTGCGAATCCCGAAACCCGAAATCCGAAACCCGAGATCTTCGAACCTCGAATCCCAAACCGCGAAACGCGGGTCTTACGGCAGCAAACGTCCTGCCGCCTGATTGGCAAAAGCGAGATAAGAGTTGGGGAGTAGACCAAGATAGAAAATTCCAACCACGCTGAGCGCGATAGCGGCGCCCAAAGGCCAAGGCATATCGGCGGTTGAGGCTTCGGCCTTGCCTTCGCGCATGTACATCACCACCACGGGCCGCAGGTAGTAATAAACGGAGACCACACTGTTCAGCACCGCGATCACAGTCAGCCCAATCAGATTGGCGTGAACGGCAGCACGGAATACATAAAACTTGGCGAGAAAGCCGGCCATGGTGGGCAGGCCCGCGAGTGCCAGCATAAAGATTGCGAGGCAAGCGGCTGCGCCGGGACGCTCGTAGCCAAAGCCGGTGAAGTCATCGATATTAGTCCAACGCTCGTTGGGTCCCGAGAGATGCGCCACCAGCAGGAAAACGCCGGCATTCATCAAGGCGTACGCGGTCAGATAGAAAAGCACCGGCGAGGTGGACTCGGTGCTGCCGGGCGCGACGGCCGCCGCAATCCCCACTAAGACGTAGCCCGCGTGCGCGATTGATGAGTAGGCAAGGAGGCGCTTGATATTGGATTGCCACAGCGCCGCGAGGTTGCCCAAGCTCATGGTCAGGATCGCCGACAACCAGATCAGCCAGAAAGTGAGGGAGCTCGAGCTGCCGAAGCCCCCGATAAACACGCGCAGCACCACCGCAAAGGCTGCGGCTTTCGGCCCCACGCTGAGCAGCGCCGTGACTGGCGCCGGCGCGCCCTGATAGACGTCCGGCGTCCAAATCTGGAAGGGAACCGCGGAGACTTTGAAGGCCAAGCCGACGAACATCAGGATGAGAGCCACGGAGATCAGCATGGACCAATCCCCGCCGCGGGTGTCGAGGCTCGCCCTCAGATCCAGAAGATTCGTTGTGCCGGTGATGCCGTAGACAAAGGCTATGCCATACAGGAAGAAAGCCGTCGCGAAGGAACCCAGCAGAAAGTACTTCGCCGATGATTCGTTCGATTGCGGGTTCTGCCGCTTGAAGCCGGCCAGAATGTAAGTGGAGATCGAAGAAATTTCGAGGCCGAGGAAAATCAGAATGAGTTCAGTCGATGAGGCCATGAAGCACATGCCTACGGTGGCCAGCAGCACCAGCGCGTAGAATTCGGCGTGGTTGATTCCATCGCGCTCGAGGTAACGGAGTGAGCCGAGCACCGTCAGCGCAGCGACGAGAAGAAATAGGAGAATGAAGTACTGGCTGAAATTGTCGGCGGCAACCGTGCGGCTGAATGCCGGACCAGTCTCAAAAGGAGTCCAGATAAGGGAAACCGCGGCGGCGACCACCCCGACCAAAGCCAACCAACCGAGCGCCGATTTGCGCCTGGCGCTGACGAATGGATCGAGAACCATCACGAGGATCGCGAACACCAAGAGAACGATTTCCGGGAGAATGCGAATTATGTCCGAGGTTTGGACAGAGGTCATCGGCTCTGACCTCCCTCCTGTGCCCGTTCGTTCGCGCTTCTGCTATTCACCACAGAGACCATGGAGGACGCAGAGTCCTTCTTTCTCCGTGTTCTCAGTGACCTTTGTGGTGGGAGTTCCGCTGGTGCCCTCCCAGCCATTTGCGTGCCCGTCGATTCCACGCGCTCGATGGTGGCAAGAGTGCTCCGGTCGAGTCTTCTCAAGAAAGGATTGGGATAAATGCCCATCCAGAGCATCACGAGCACGAGGCTCACGAGAATCAGTTTTTCACGCGCATCGCAGTCCGGCAAATCGCGGTTTTTCGGATTCGTTACTTCGCCGAAAAACACGCGCTGGTACATCCAGAGCAAATAGACTGCGGCAAGAACGACCCCGATGGCCGCCAGCGCGCCATAGACCGCGCGCGCATGGAACGCCCCAACGATGATCAGAAACTCGCCGACGAAACCGTTGAGCATGGGCAGGCCGAGGGAAGAGAGCGCGACGATCATGAAGAACGTGCTGTAAACGGGCAGGGAAGTGGCGAGGCCGCCGAACTCCGAGATGAGCCGCGTGTGCCGGCGTTCGTACAACATGCCGACCAACAAGAACAGCGCGCCCGTCGAGACCCCGTGATTACACATTTGATAGATCGCGCCCTCGAGGCCGTTCATGTTGAAAGCAAAAATGCCAAGCACCACAAAACCCATGTGCGCAACGGAAGAATAAGCGACCAGCTTCTTCATGTCCGGTTGCACCATGGCCACCAGCGCGCCATAGAGGATGCCGATTATCGCGACCACGCAGACGATTGGCGCCAGGTCCTTCGAAGCCTGCGGAAACAGCGGCAAGCAGAAACGCAACATGCCGTAAGTCCCCATCTTCAGGAGCACACCGGCCAGGATGACCGAGCCGGCGGTGGGCGCTTCCACGTGGGCGTCGGGAAGCCAGGTGTGGAACGGAAACATCGGAACTTTGATGGCAAAGGCGATGAAGAACGCCAGGAAGAGCCACGTTTGTGCCGGCAGAAGCCAGGTTGGTAGCGATGCCCACTTGCCCGGCAGGTCGCGCAGAATCGTCTGAAAATCAAACGAGCCGGTGACGCTGTAGAGATAAAGGATGCCCACCAGCATCAGTGCTGAGCCGACCATCGTGTACAAAATGAACTTCACCGCCGCGTAAATGCGTCGCTCGTGCCCCCACACGCCGATGAGGAAATACATGGGGATGAGCATCACTTCCCAGAACACGAAGAACAGGAAAAGATCCAGCGAAACGAAGACGCCAATCATTCCCGTTTCGAGCGCCAGCAGGAAAAGATGAAATTCTTTCACACGGATCGTGATGCCTTTCCAGGAAGCGAGGACCGAAAGCGGCGTCAGGAACGCGGTGAGGAGCACCAGCAGCAAACTCAGCCCGTCCATGCCCATCGTGTAGTTGATGGGCGGCGAAGCGATCCAGGGATGACTCTCTGAAAACTGAAAGCCAGATGTATCAGGATCGAACTGGACAAAAGCGAGTATGGCGAGCACAAGCGTGAGGAGAGAGAAAACCAGCGCCACCCAGCGAATGCGCAAAGCGGAATCTCGCCCGATGAAACGAACGACAAGTGCACCCACGAGCGGCAGGAACGTTAGCACCGTCAGAAAATGAGGAAAAGGTTCAAGCATTTTCGAAATCTGTTAACCGGTTCTGTGCAACATTGATTCCGGGATTGGGGGTTTGGGTTTCGGGGTTCGCAAAGAAGCTTGCAAGCGAAGCGTTCTACGAATCCCGAACCCCGAATTCCGAACCCCAGTCGGTCCTTTGTCTTACCGAACAAACAGCACGTACCCCAGCCACACGACTGCACCCAGCAACACCCAAGCGGCATAGCTTCGCAGGTTGCCGGACTGAATTCTGCGCAGCACTCCGCCGACGGTCATAGTTTCACCGGCCGAACCATTCACGAGGACGCCGTCGATGGCTCCTTCATCCACGTCGTGCCACAGAATTTTCTCCGATCCCACGCGCAACGGCTGCACGAAAACAGCGTTATAGATTTCATCCACGTAATATTTGCGGACCAGCAGTTGATACAGCGGGCGCAAGGCAGCCGCAATCCGCTCGGGAGTCTCCGGCGATTTCACATAGAGCCACCAGGCCAGCAAAATGCCAATGGCAGCAGCGGCCAAAGAGAATCCCATCAGAGCGGTCTCACCGAATGCGCCGGCCGCCTCAGCCGGAGACGCGGAGCGCAGGAGCGCATCGGACTGGCCGAAGACCGGCTCAAGGAAATGGCTCAGGCCCTGCAAGGGATGAGGCCAGCCAATGTATCCGGCAATCACCGAAAAAACGGCCAGCACGATCAACGGAATGGTCATCTTCGAAGAGCTTTCGTGGACGTGATGCGCGACTTGCTCCTCAACGCGCGACTTGCCCCAGAACGTCATGAAGAGCCCTCGGAACATATAAAAAGCAGTCATGCCCGCGGTGAGCGTGGCCAGCCAATAGATCCAGGGCTGGCCCAACGGTCCAAGATAGGCGCCGGCCAGGATTTGGTCCTTGCTGAAGAATCCGGAAAGAAGCGGCACGCCGCTGATGGCGAGCGTGGCGACAAGGAATGTCCAATGCGTCGTGGGCATTTTGTGGCGCAGGCCGCCCATCTTGCGCATGTCCAGTTCGCCGCTCAAGCCGTGCATGACGCTGCCCGCCGCCAGGAAGAGCAGAGCTTTGAAGCAGGCGTGCGTCATCAAGTGAAAAATGCCGGCGGCAAAGACGCCCACGCCACAGCCCACGAACATGTATCCGAGCTGGCTGATGGTGGAATAGGCCAGCATGCGTTTCAGATCGTTTTGGCAAAGGGCAATAGTGGCAGCGAAAAATGCAGTGAGACACCCGATCGCGCTCACCCACTCCAAGGCCAGCGGGGCGTGAGCGTAAAGTGCGTTTGAGCGCGCCACCATATAGACGCCGGCGGTCACCATGGTGGCGGCGTGGATTAGCGCGCTGACCGGCGTGGGACCTTCCATCGCGTCGGGCAACCAGACGTAGAGGGGAAGTTGCGCGGATTTTCCCACTGCGCCCAGGAACAACAGCAAGCATATGGCGGTGAGCACGGCGCTCTTCTCGCCTGGGCCAAGGGCCGCAGCGGCTCCGAAGACGCTCTGAAAATCCACCGCGCCGAAGGTCCAAAAGATGAGAGCGATACCTAGCGTAAAACCCACGTCGCCAATCCGGGTCACGACGAACGCTTTCTTGCCCGCGTCCGAAGCGCTGCGCTTGCGGAAGTAAAAACCGATGAGCAAATAAGAACACAGCCCCACGCCTTCCCAGCCGACGAACATCAACGGATAGCTTGAAGCCGTCACGAGCGTGAGCATCATGAAGAGGAACAGATTGAGATAGGCGAAGAAGCGGTAGTAACCACCCTCGTGCTCCATGTAGCCGCGGGAGTACATATGGATGATGAATGCGACGACGGTCACCGTCACCGTCATGACCAAGGTCAGGCGGTCGTAATAAAGGGCGAAGTCGGCGCGGAAGCTAGGAGTGCCTGCTGCGCCGGGAACGAGAATCCAGGAGAAATAACTGTGCGCGAAGATGCCGGATGATGGAGGGTTCTGGAAAAATGTCACCAGCGCAAGCATCGCAAAAACCATCGACAATCCTGCCGCACCACACGCCACGGCGGAGACGACGCTCTGCGAAAACCGCCGGCCGAAGATGCCGTTGATCGCCGCCCCCGCCAGGGGAGAAAGGAGCATGAGCAGCAGGAGAATTTCCATAATAGTTGCTGTTCGCAAATTATGAATTATGAATGATGAATTATGAATTGCAGGAGCCGGGTGGCATTCATAATTTAGAATTCATAATTCATAATTCGTTGCAGCCTACATCTTCATCGAATCGAGATCATCGATGTTCAGCGACTCTCGCGTTCGATAAAGCGCAATGATGATGCCCAGGCCGACCGCGGCCTCGGCCGCGGCCACGACGATGATGAAGAAGACGTAAATCTGGCCATCCAGTTGGCCAAGCTGTCGCGCAAAGCCCACAAACGCCAGGTTGACGGCGTTGAGCATCAATTCGATGCACATGAAAATGGTGATGATATTGCGGCGGAAAATGAATCCCGCAACGCCCAGCACAAAAAGGATCGTGCTCAAAGCCAAGACGTGCGACAACGGCACCATTCTCAGGACCTCACAACCGTTTCTTCGCCAAGACTACCGCACCCAGAATCGCAACCAGAATCAGAACGGAGGTCAGTTCGAAGGGCAGCACGTAATTCTTGAAAAGCAGCCCTCCGATGGCCGCGGGGCCGCTATCCGGCGCTTGCGGTGCGAGCGCGCTCGGGGGCAGGTAGCGCCACACGGCAAAGAGCATTTCAATCAGAAACGCCGCGAGCAGAGGCATGCCCAGCCAGCGCGCCAGCCGGCTGCGCGAGCTCGGGACTTCGTGGCCGGCATTCAACAGCATGATCACGAGAACGAACAGGACCATGATGGCGCCGGCATAGACGATTACCTGGATGACCGCGATGAATTCCGCGTTCAACAGAAGATACTCGACGGCAATCGCGCACAGAACCACGATCAGCGAAAGCGCGCTGTACACCGGAGTGCGTTGCAGCACCACGCTGAGGGCTGCGACGATCGCGACCGCGGCAAAAACATAGAATAGAATCGCCATGAACTTTACGCCCTCGGAGTTCGGAATTGGGGGTTCGGGGTTCGCGGACACGGAACTCGAAGCCTTTTCTGCAAACCCCGAAACCCAATTCCCGCTCTTTTCTGCGAACCCCTAACCGCGAACCCCGAATCCCGTTATCAAATGAACCCCCAATGCCGGACCCAAAGCCTACCCCTGCCGCCAGGCGATGATGAGACTCGTCACCAGAATATTCAAGAGTCCGAGCGGCAGCAGCACTTTCCACCCGAAAGACATCAATTGGTCGTACCGGAAGCGCGGGAGCGTGCCGCGCATCCAGATATAGAAAAACAGAAAACAAAACACCTTCAGGCAAAACCAAAATACCGGCAGAAGAACTTGCAGCCACGCCGGCCCGAAGACCGGACCCAACCAGCCGCCGAAAAACAAAATCGTGGCGATGCACGAGACCGTGACCATATTCGTATATTCCGCCATAAAAAACATGGCGAATTTCAAGCTGCTGTACTCGGTGTGAAATCCGCCCACCAACTCGGTTTCGCCTTCCGGCAGATCGAAGGGAATGCGGTTTGTTTCCGCAATGGCGGCGATGAAATAGACCAGGAATCCGAGGGGCTGAGCGAAAATGTTCCAATGCGGCAGAAACGTGCTCATGCCGCCCAGCCTCCAGATGCCCTGCTGGTGCTCTACGATCCCGCGGAGGCTAAGCGTGCTCGACAGCATGATCACTCCGATGACGGCAAGGCCGAGGGAGAGCTCGTAGCTGATCATCTGGGCGGAGGAGCGAAGGCTTCCAAACAGCGGGTATTTGCTGTTCGACGACCACCCGGCTAGCGCGATGCTGTAAACGCCCAGCGACGTGACCGCGAAGATGAACAACAAGCCGACGTCGAGGTCCGTGATCTGAAGCCAGACCTTGCGCCCCAAAAGTTCGAACGACGTACCAAAAGGAATCACCGCAATGGAAAGAAACGCGAGTGAGAAGGCCAGGAACGGAGCAAGCAGATAAATAAACCGATCGGCGTCGAGCGGCACGATGTCCTCTTTAAAGAGAAACTTGATGCCGTCGGCCACAGGTTGGAGCAGGCCATGCGGCCCGACCCGGTAAGGCCCCCAACGCGATTGCATGTGCGCGATCACTTTGCGCTCGAGCCAAGAAAGATACGCCACGACCGTCAACAAGGCTACGAGGACGACGGCAATCTTCACCAGCGTCGTGACCACGAGAAAGGCTGTGTCAGAGAATGTAGTCATGAGGCTTCTTGGCTTCGTCCACCGAATTCAGCGCCCAGCTATACCGGCTGACCGTTCCGGAAGTGAAAAGCGTATCGCGCGAAGAAAAAATCAAATCGGGACGCTCCAGGGGCGGCGGGTTGCCTTCCGGCTTGGTTGCGATCGCTCCACCCAGGAGCAAAGTTGGAAGCGAGATCGAATAACCGCGCACGCCGGCGCTGATTTCACGCAACACGTCGTCCGGCGAATTATACGGCCACTTGTGACCGAACTGGCGCGCCAGGGCCACCAGGATTTCCAGGTCGCTTCGCGTGCCCGGCTTGCGCATGGTCCGCTTGAGGGCTTGCACCTGGCCGCAAGTGTTCGTCACCGTGCCGCCCTTTTCCGCAAAGCTGGTGGCGGGGAGCACAACGTCCGCGAGTTCGGCTGTCTCGGTGGGAAAGAGATCCACGGCGAGCAGGAACTCGAGTTTGGCGAGTGTGGCCCGATCAGCCTTAAACGTCTGTACGGGGTTTGAACCGAAAACCAGAAGGGCTTTGATTTCGCCCGTCTCGATTCCGGCGAGAACACCGCGCAGATCGCGTCCGGGCTTCGAAGGAATGTTCGCTCCCCAAACCGACTCGAAATGTTGCCGCGCCGTCGGCTCCGCGAGCGCGCCGTAACCCGGCAGGTTTCCGGGAAGCAATCCCATATCGGCGGCACCACGGGAATTGGCGTAGTCGCCCATGGCGATGAACCGCGTGCGTCCCGGAAGTGTGAGACCCCAGCGAACTAGAGAGCCGACATCCTCGCCGCGAATCTCGTCACCGAAAATGATGATGGTGTCCGATTCTGCCTTGAGCGTCTCGGCCAAAGATTGGAGCGATGGCGAGTCCTCGGCGATCAAGCCGGCGGACGCCGGCTGGATGCCGGCCAGCGCGCGGACCGCTTGCGCTTCGCCTCCAGCTTTGACGTTTACATAAAGCTTGGCTTGGCGGCGCAGTTTGATTTCGGCAGAGTTCACAATGTGCAGCCGCGCCCGTCGCGTGGCCACCGCGTGTCGAATTTGATAAGCGACGAGAGGATGCTGATAAGTGGGGTTGTTGCCGATCACCAGCAGGCTGGAAGCTGCGGCCACGTCTTGCATGGTGGCGTAGCGGTCAGTCGCATGAGCCTCGGACAGGGCTCGGACGAGCGAGGAGTAGTCGGCAGTCCGATGATGGTCGAGATTGTTAGTGCCCAAAATCGTGCGCGCGAACCGGGAGAGAAGGTAGTTCTCTTCGTTGGTGGTTCGATTCGAACCGATCACGGCGATGGCATCGCCGCTAGCGCGCGCGCGCAAATCGTTGAGGCGCGCCACGGTGGCGTTGAGAGCCTCTTCCCAAGAGGTGTCTTCTTGTTTTCCGTTGCGGCGGATTCGGGGCGCGGTCAAACGCTGATGGCTATTTACAAAATCCCACCCGAACCGGCCTTTCGCGCACAAGAACTCGCCATTGAAGCCGGAGTGATCGCGGTTGTTGGCCCGAATGATCTCGTTATTTCGGATGGAGAGCGTGGTCTTGCATCCGTCGCCGCAGTGGTTGCAAATCGTGCCGGTATAGGTCATCTCCCAGGGCCGCGTTTTGTAGCGATAAGTGCCGCTGGTAAGGGCGCCGACCGGACAAATATCGATGCACATCCCGCACTGTTCGCATTCCAGCTTCTCGCCGTGATTGGGAATGATCTCGCTGTGGCTGCCGCGAAATCCGATACCGTAGGCATTCACGTCCATGCCTTCGTCGCAGACGCGGATGCACCGATAGCAGAGGATGCAGCGCGGGCGGTCGTAATAGACGAGGCTGGAGAACTTCTTTTCTTCCTCGTGTTGTTTGACCTCCAGGAACCGCGTTTCCGCCGCGCCGTAACGGAAGACGGCGTCCTGAAGTTCGCACTCGCCGCCCTTATCGCAGACGGGGCAATCCAGCGGGTGGTTGGTGAGAAGAAACTCGAGCATCGCTTTGCGCGCGTTCTTCACTTCTTCATTCGCCGTCTGGACCACCATGCCGGCAGCGACCGTCGTCGTGCATGCCGTCTGGAGCTTCGGCATCTTCTCAATCGCGACCAGGCACATGCGGCATGCGCCTTGCAAGGAGAGGCCGGGATAGTAGCAATAAGAAGGAATCTCGATTCCGACCTGCTTGGCGGCTTCGATGAGCAAGGTGCCCTTCGGCACGGTGACGGCTTTTCCGTCAATTGTCAGATTGACGGGCTCAGCGGTCGGAGCGGGCGCGGCGGAGGTGAGGCTTGGGCTCCGCGTGTAAGGAACCTGAGCCTGCGAGAGATCGCCCTTGGGCGGGAGGTCCAGCAGTTCGAGTTTTGAGTTGGTGCTCATTGGACCTCGGGTTTCGGGGTTCGGGTTTCGGGGTTTGCAGAAGGGATGCGACGGTACCGCGGCGCCCGGATCAACCGATTGAGCGCTTGTCCATTGCCTTCCACCTTCTGTCGAGACTTGCAATCTCTCGTGTTGGCCACTCTTTTTCTGCGAACCCCGAACCCCGAATCCCGTCGTTATGCCACGGCCACCGCTTTCTTGTCGTAAGGGCAAGCACCAAGTTTCAAATGTTCTTCGAATTCATGCCGAAACTTTCTCAGAATGCTGATCATCGGCATGGCGGCGGCATCGCCCAGCGGGCAAAGGGTTTTGCCGAGGATGTTGAACGAAACATCGAGAGCTGTGTCCGGGTCCTCAGGCACACCCGCGCCGCTATGAAATCGATCGAGCAAATTCTTGACCCACGCTGTGCCTTCGCGGCAGGGAACGCACCACCCGCACGATTCGTGGGCGTAAAACTTCATGATGCGCAGGGCCACTTTCACCATGCACGTATCTTCGTCCATGATCACCACGCCGCCCGAGCCCAGCATGGAGCCGATCTTGGCGACGGAATCATAATCCATCGCCACGTCAATCTGGTCAGGGGTCAGGACCGGGCAGGATGATCCTCCCGGGATCACGGCTTTTAGTTTTTTGCCGCCCAGCACGCCGCCCCCAACTTCCTCGATCATGCGCCGCAGCGGATAGCCCATGGGCAATTCGTAGACGCCGGGGCGAGTGATGTGGCCGCTCAAGCAGAAGAGTCGCGTGCCGCCGTTTTTCGGACTGCCCAGTTTCGCGTACCAATCGGCGCCGTTGAGCAGAATTGCGGGCACGTTGGACAGAGTCTCGACGTTGTTAATCACCGTGGGCCCGCCATAGAGTCCGACCACCGCCGGGAAGGGGGGCTTGACTCGGGGATAGCCGCGCAGGCCTTCGAGTGAGTTCAGTAGTGCAGTCTCTTCGCCGCATTCGTAGGCGCCGGCGCCGGTGTGCGTTGAGAGATCAAAATCGAAACCCGAGCCCTGAATGTTCTTGCCCAAATAACCGCGATCGTAAGCTTCCTGTAAGGCGCGGTCGACGATTTCCATCAGGTATCGATACTCGCCGCGGATGTAGATGTAGCCCTGGTGGGAGTCGATCGCGTAGCCGGCGATTACAATGCCTTCAATCAACTGATGCGGGTCATACTCCATCAGCGGACGGTCCTTGCAGGTGCCCGGTTCGCTCTCGTCGGCGTTGCAGACTACGTATTTCGGCTTGGAGGACTGCTTGGGCACAAAGCTCCACTTCATGCCGGTATTGAATCCCGCGCCGCCCCGGCCGCGCAAACCGGAGTTTTTCACTTCGTTGATCACGTCGTCGCGCGTCATGCCCAGCGCCTTGGTGAGCGCCCTGTAACCGTCGTGCTGAAGGAAGACGTCAATCGAGGTGGAGTTTGGGATCACAAACCTCCGGCTGATGACCTTCACCTCGAGCGGAGAGCCCTTCGCGTAATTTTCGTAATCACTCATGCGTTTGTTTGTCGGGGTTCGGTGTTAGGGTTTCGGGGTTCGCAGACCTATCGGGATTCGGGGTTTGGGGTTCGGGGTTCGCAGAAGAACCTCGGCGAAACTGCAAGGCCTGGATCAAACGATTCAACATTTGCCCGATGCTCTCAACCTGCTGCTGGGACTTTTCTAGTTGGTCTGGCTTCAAATACGACAAGTCGCTCGCGATGATCAAGTGTGTTTCCAGTTCCATGAGAGACCCGCGTGCGACAGTAAGAAACTGAATATACTCTTTGGTTGAGCCCCGGCCCCAACCTTCCGCGATATTGGGAGGCACAGAAGTAGCTGACCGTCGAATTTGCGATGTTAAGCCAAACTGTTCAGCTCGCGGAAGATTCTCTGTCGCGCGGTAGAGCGCAACGGCGAAGTTCTTAGCCCTCTGCCAGACCACAAGCTCCTTATAATTCTCCATGTTCATTTCTCTCTTCTCGAACCCCGAACCCCGAACCCCGTGGTTCTTCTGCGAACCCCAAACCCCGAACCCCGAAACCCGGTTTCAGTCCTTCCGCAACCTTTCAATCAACGCATCAATCTTCTCCGGTGTCAGGTTCTCGTAGAAATCGTAATTCACCTGCATGGCCGGGGCGCCGCAGCAGGCGCCGAGGCACTCGACTTCCTCGAGAGAAAACTTCCCGTCCGGCGTCGTTTGTTTGTGGCCGATTCCAAGTTTCTTTGAGCAATGTTCGAGGATTTCCTCGCCGCCGCGCAGAAGACACGAGATGTTCGTGCAGACCTGGAGATTATATTTTCCGATGGGCCGGCGATGCAGCATCGAGTAGTAACCAATGTCCTCGATTACCTCAATGGGCCGCACGTCCACGGCGCGCGCGATTTCCTCGATGAGTTCGTCGCTGACGTATCCGATTTCGTCCTGGCCGAACATCAGCAAAGGCACGATGGCGGAGCGCTTCAGCGGGTAACGGGAGATTACCTTATCGAACTTCGCTTTCAACGCTTCGGATAACATTTTTCAGTCGTCCCTTGTCCCTGGTCATTTGTCATTAGTCCTTTGTCCGTCGTCCGTGGCTTTTGGTGAGAAGCCTCGCGACTGAGGGCGAATGACAAAGGGCAAATGACAAATGACGAAGGACCAACGACGTTCTTATCGATCGACCTCTCCCAGCACAATATCAATAGTTCCGATGCACGCCACCACGTCGGCGATCAGGCGTCCTTCGATCATCTTTGAAAGCGCTTGCAGATTGGCAAACGAAGGCGCGCGCACGTGGCAGCGAAACGGCCTGGGTGAGCCGTCACTGACAATGTAGAAGCCCAACTCGCCGCGCGGCGATTCAATCGTCTGGTAAACCTCGCCGATCGGAGGATGAAAACCCTCAGTCACGATCTTGAAATGATAGATCAGCGACTCGATGCTGGTCTTCATGGCCTCGCGATCGGGCATCACGATGTGCGGAGCATTGGCTTTCACAGGCCCTTCCGGCAGGCCGTCCATTGCTTGCCGCACGATTTTGAGCGACTCGCGCATTTCGTCCAGCCTCACCTGATATCGCGCAAACACGTCGCCTTCCGGCCGGGTCGGGATGTTGAATTCGAATTTCTCGTAACTCGAATACGGATGGCTTTTACGGATGTCCCACTTCACGCCGGAGCCGCGCAGCGACGGTCCTGACACGCTCAAAGCGATGGCATCTTCTTTCGAGATGACGCCTATGCCCTTGGTGCGTCGCAGCCAGATGGGATTGCGTGTCAGCAAGCCTTCGTATTCGTCGATGCGGCTGGGAAACTTTTTCAATACATTCTCGACTTTCTTCAGCCACCCGATCGGCGGTTCCAGCGCCAGCCCGCCGATGCGGAAATAGCTGGTCATCATCCGCTGGCCGGAGACCATCTCGAAGATGTGCAGCAGGTCTTCGCGCTCCCGGAAGCAATAGAGAAAGACGGTCATCGCGCCGATGTCAATGGCGTGGGTTCCGAGCCAAACCAGGTGGCTGCCGATACGCGTGAGCTCGGTCAACAGCACGCGAATCCATTGGGCGCGCGGCGGAATTTCGAGGCCCAGCAGCTTCTCCACGGCCAGGCAATATCCCAGATTGTTGGAGAGCGGCGCCAGGTAATCCATCCGGTCGGTGAGGGTGATGCCCTGCGAGTAGGTTTTATCTTCGAACGATTTCTCGAAACCGGTGTGCAGATAGCCGATGTCGTAGATGGCTCGGACCACCGTCTCGCCGTCCAGCTCCAGGACCAGCCGCAACACCCCGTGCGTAGACGGGTGCTGCGGCCCCATGCTGAGGATGACCCTTTCTTCCTGCCCCGGAATTTTCTCCAGTGTTACGGCCATCGAGTGATGCTTCCTTGGAC
The DNA here is from genome assembly GCA_050013575.1 of Terriglobia bacterium. Taxonomy (GTDB): domain Bacteria; phylum Acidobacteriota; class Terriglobia; order UBA7540; family UBA7540; genus DASYXZ01. The sequence goes on from JBEKEZ010000038.1 coordinate 60,641, forward strand.
GGGATAGTCTTTGCGCAAGGGATGTCCTTCCCAATCCTCGGGCAACAGAAGGCGGCGCAAGTCGGGGTGACCGTGGAAGTGAATGCCCATCAGATCGTACACTTCGCATTCGAAAGCCTGAGCGCCGGGCCAGATGGGAACCACGGAGTCCACCCGCGGACTCTCGCCTAGCAGTCTCACCTTCAGCCGCAGCCGCGCGCCGCTCTCGAGCGAAGCCAGATGATAAACGGTCTCAAACCGCGGCTCGTTGGGGTAATGGTCCACGGCGGTGACGTCGGAGAGATACTTGAATGAGAGATCCGGCTCGTCGCGCAGGAATTCACAAACGCGGCGCAGACGATCGGATCGAATAAACAACGTCGTCTCGCCTCGAAACACCTGAACGCTCTCTACGGCGTCGGAATCGAAGGATTTGAGCCGCTCGACCGCGGGATTGGACTCGGATTCACTTGGCATAGGCGTAGTGAGTAGGCAAGAAGGGATTGGAAAAGGGCGGAAACTGGAAACTGAAAAATAGAAACTCGGCAGCATCGCTTCTAATTTCCAGTTTCCAATTTCCAGTTTCCAGCATTAGCGGCTCCAGTCCAGCGCTCCCTTCTTCCACAGATAGACGTAGCCGGCCAGCAAGATGGCGATGTACAGAAACATTTCTAAGAAGCCGGCCCACTTCAGGCTCTTGTAGACCACGGCCCACGGATACAGGAAAACAGCCTCTACATCGAACAAAATGAACAGCATGGCGACCAGATAGTAGCTCACGGAAAATCGTTCGCGGGCATCTCCGACAGGCTGAATGCCGCATTCGTAAGGAGAGAGTTTTTCCCGCGAAGGCCGCTTGACGCCGATCCAAGCCGAAAGGCCCAACATCGCCAACGCCATCAATACGACGATCCCGGTGTGAATCAAGATAGGGAGGTAAGCTGTAAGCATCTCAGTGGGCTACGAAAACACTCTCGAAGGCTTTTCTAAACGCATCACTATAGAAGTCGGCTCGCGGTGGTGTCAAGGAAAATTAGAAATCAGAAAGCAGAAATCAGAACGAAGAGAGATTCAAGATTTGAAATTTGAGATTTCAGATTTCAAGGCCGAAGGCAGAAAGCCGAAGGCAGAAGGCAGAAAGCAGAAAGCAGAAGGCAGAAAGCAGAAAGCAGAAGGCAGAAGGCAGAAGGCAGAAAGCAGAAAGCAGAAGGCAGAAAGCAGAAAGCAGAAAGCAGAAGGCAGAAGGCAGAAGGCAGAAAGCAGAAAGCAGAAGGCAGAAAGCAGAAAGCAGAAAGCAGAAAGCAGAAGGCAGAAGGCAGAAGGCGGAACCTCGATCGCTGCTTCTTTGATTCTGATTTCTGATGTCCCGCTGGCCGTTCCGCCGACGGCCTTAGATTTCCCGTTGCTTGCCCCCGAGCACACAAAATTATAAGCACTGCTTGACAAGTGGCAGTTCTGTAGACACAATCCGGGCGTACCGCTTACTAAACTTCAAATTCTTGAGGTAATGCGATGAGCCGATTCAAAGTTGGAGCTCTAGGTTTAGGAGTGTTTTTGTTGTTGGCAGTGAGTATAAAGGGGCGGGCGCAGACGCCGGCCACGCCCGATTCTCCGGCCATCCCGCAGGGCGGGACGCTGGCCGCCAGCCCGCAGGCCGTGGTGCCGCGCCTGATGAAATTTAACGGTGTCCTGCGTGATGTGACCGGGAAGCCGGTGACGGGCCCGGTCGACGTCACGTTCGCACTCTACTCGACGGACGCCGGCGGCGACCCGTTGTGGTTTGAGACGCAGAGCGTCGAAGCCGACGAGCAAGGCCGCTACTCGGCGCTGATCGGCGTGATGCATTCCGAGGGCTTGCCCATGGACCTGTTCACCACCGGCGAAGCGCGCTGGCTGGGCGTGCAGGTGGCGAATGAGGTGGAACAGAAGCCGCGCGTGCTGCTCTTGAGCGTGCCGTACGCTTTGAAGGCGTCGGACGCCGAAACGCTGGGCGGTCTTCCTTCTTCGGCCTACATGCTGTCACCGTTAGCGAGCGTTGCGAGCGGCCAGGCTGCCCCAACTGGGAACGAAGGGACGAGTGCGAAGAAGGGTGTCAGCCGCAAAAACACCGCCTGCTCCAGCCTGACCGCGGATGGGAACGCCTCCGCCAACCAGATCGCTTTTTACTCGGCCCCCTGCGCGCT
>JBEKEZ010000039.1:0-56925 GCA_050013575.1 Terriglobia bacterium
CAACATGCGCTGGAAATGTTCCGGCGGACGCTGCCGGTCGGTGCCGCACGCAGTTGTCTCGACCGGCTCTCCAACCGCCTCACCAAGATCGCCACCGAAGCGCGCAAACTCGGCACGCCCTGAGAATGGGCAGAGATTGGCCGGTTATGGCCGTAATACGTCAAAGTGAGTTGTTTCCGAGTAGGCCCTCATCCAAGCAACACCGTAAGAGAAATGACAGCGCAGACTGCATCTGTGGTTTACAGGCCATACGCCCACTGGCGCGTGATTGGAGCAGAACGTGAATAACGCTGGAAGTCATTCATATCTCAGCGCCACCATCGGATCGACCTTAGTCGCCCGGCGCGCGGGGATGTAGCTCGCGAGGACCGTGACGGCCAAGAGCAGCATTGAAACAGCGAAATACGTCGAGATTGCGCCGAAAGTCACACCAAAAAGAAATGACGCAAGGATGCGACCCACTGCGATCGCAAGCGCTAGGCCGGTCACCACGCCGATCAGACTTAGGCGGATGCCGTCGCGCATGACAAGGAAGAGCACTTGTTCTCGTCGGGCTCCCAGCGCCATGCGCACACCAATCTCGTGTGTTCGTTGCGCAACGGCGTAGGCTACCACGGCATAAACGCCCACCGTGGCCAGCAACAGGACGATGATTGTCATGGAACATAACATGATTGTGAGATTGCGGACGGGGGCGCCGGTTTGAGCTAGCGACTTCTCCATCGTCTGTATGGAACCCACCTGGGCATCTTTGTCCGCATTCTTGATCAGGTCCCGGAGGGCGGGTATTACCGCCTTTGGATCGCCCTCGGTCCGAACTAGCAGGCTCACTCGGGTAGGTAATTTCGGGAGGTACGCTTCGGGCATAGTTGGCGCGCCCGGACGGATATTGTCGCCCGCAATACCCACCACCTCGTACCATTCCGGAGGGTACGAAGGTGTGAAGCGTTTGCCGAGCGCGTCCTGGTTGGGCCAGAGATCGCGTGCCATCGTCGAACTGATGATCGCCACAGCGGGATTTGGCGTGTAGTCGGCCCAGGTAAGTTGTCGGCCCCGAAGAAGTGGAAGTTGGATGGTACGGAAATAGTTGGAGCTAACCATAGAGATTTGTGCCAATGGGCTCAACTTGAAGCTGGAGGGCGTTACTCCGTTACCTGACGCAGCCACATGGCTCGGTGAACGGCCTTCTAGCGCAGCGGATTGAACGCCGGGGAGAGCCTTGACCCGCTCGATCAAGTCGCGAGAGAAGGCGTTGCGAACCTCAGGCGTGGGATACTTCGAGTCAGCGAGTGCCAACGACGCCGATAGCATATTGTGGGGATTAAATCCCTGCGGTCTGATGAGAGTGCCCGCGAGAGTCCGGATCATGAGCCCACAAGCGATCAGTAGGGAGAGCGCGAGCGTCACCTCGAGAACGACCAAGCGGTCTCGATGCCCGAGGGAGCGCGCTCCAGAGCGCGTTGCGTGCGCCCCTTCATTGAGCAACTCCTGCAGATTGACTCTGCATAGTTGCAGGGCTGGACCGAGACCAAAAAGCACCCCGGTTGCAATAGAAACACCGAGGGTAAAGGCCAGAACGTGAAAATTCATCTCGATGGGAGCGGCTGCCGGAATGAGGTGATCCGGGTCGAGAGCGAGCAGGCCATCCCTGAACCAGGATGCCAGAAGGATACCGACTGCTCCGCCTGCGAGGGCGACGAGCATACTTTCCGTGAGGAGCTGCGTGGTGACTCGCGCACGGCTCCCGCCTACGGCCTGGCGAATGGCGATTTCGTGCCGCCTCCGAGCGCCTCGAGTCAGCATCAGGATGGCGACGTTGGCACATGCCAGCAGCAATAAGAAACCCACACCGAAGAGAAGTACGGAGCCAATTACGACCCCAAATCCAGTCCTGACCAGTCCCTCCAACGGCTTAACCTCTATGCCCATGCCCTTATCGGATTCGGGATATTGTTGTGCGAGGCGCGTGGCAATTGTTGTCATCTGAGTTTGAGCCTGCCGGATGGTGGCCCCAGACCTAAGCCTTCCAATCACATAAAGTGCAGTTTTAGCCCGGTCTTTGCTGAGCTGTGCATGGGGAATGGGTACAAACACGTCCGGCATAGGGTTCATCCCGGGCATTAGTACGGGGAAGCGAAATGAATCAGGTACGGTCCCGATCACTTCGAATTGCTCATTGTCGAGCGTGATCATGGACCCAATGGCTGAAAGATCCTTTCCAAGCGCCCGCGTAAGGAACCCTTCACCGAGCACAGCCACATGGTCGTGGCCAGACTCATCATCGCCCTTGACGAAAAAACGTCCCTTTGCCGGATGTGCTCTCAAGACCTTAAAGAAGTCAGGCGTCACCTGGAACCCATCAAGATGTTCAGCCTGACCGTTTTCCGTAAGCAGAGTCGGCTCATAGTAACCGTCAGCAGCCAGCCCCGAGAAGGCGTCGCTCTGGTTCGCCCAATCGAGAAAGTCTGGGCCGGAAGCCGGGCTCCAACGTATCTGGGGTTCAATCCGCCAAATCTCTACGAGTTGCTCGGGATTCAGGTACGGCAGTGGACGAATGGCCACCGCGTAGAGAATGCTGAAAATCGCTGCGCCTGCCCCAGTGCCGAGTCCCAGCATCACAACAGCCACCGCCGTGAACCCGGGATTCTTCGCCAGCATTCGCAGACCGTAGCGAATGTCTTGCCAAATAGTTTCCAGCGTCGATTCCCAACCGGCGCTGCGGATCTCTTCTTTCACCGCATCCACGCTGCCCATTTCCACCCGCGCCGCGCGCAGAGCGTCTTCTTGGCTCATCCCCGAACGCATCTTGTCTTTCACGGCCGCGTCCAGATAGCCATTCAGTTCTTCATCCATCTCGTGTTCGACTTGTTTCTTTCGAAAGAGGGCGTGGAGTCCAGCCCCTAGATTTCGCAGCGGAGACATAACAAACCTCCTACGAGGCTTCCATAATCCTGGCAATGGCGGCAATCTGTTTTCCCCACGCGGCGGTTTCGGCCTTCAACTGCTTGCGCCCACGCTCGGTGAGGCTGTAATACTTGGCGCGCCGATTGTTTTCCGTTGGGTTCCATTCTGGCTTTATCCATCCCGCGCGTTCCAGGCGACGGAAGGCGGGAAACAACGAGCCCGGATTGACTCGAAACACACCCTTGCTGATTTGCTCGATCCTAAGTGCGATGCCGTAACCGTGCATCGGTTCCAGCGCCAGGGTTTTCAGGATCAGCATGTCCAGGGTGCCCTGGACAAGGTAGGCGGGTCGGTCAGGCATGGGTCTTTCCTTCAGATTCTCGAGATTAGAATACACCGTTCCTCTAGATTGTCAAGAGGAAAGAGTGCCTGACTGATTAGCGTGTGGCGAGCACCTTGGAGTATCGGAGTCTGACGATTGGCGATCATTCCCGAGTGACGCATTAATGGAGACCGGCGAACTCAAACTCTAGGATCCTCGCCCGCACCGAAACAAGCACATTGCGTCGCGCATCGTGTGCTAACGCTGCAAGTCACATTGACGTATAGTCGGCAAATCGGAAACTGACCCACTACCAAGCATGTCATTCCGAGAAGTCCGCAAGCCGACGGACCATGAAGAATCCCGGAAGCGCTTGGTTCTTGAAGTGCCGAGATTCCTCGCGAAGTTTACCCCGAGCCTCAGAGCGAGATTCCTCGCTTCGCTCGGAATGACAGCGAACGGCCCGGAATGACAGCGAACGAATCAGGATGACAAGCGAAGGGCTCAGAGTGACGGCGCAAGGAATTTCTTCATCGGCCGGTCGGAAATCGGACGCTGGGCGTTACAAGGCCTCGCGTTTTTTCATTCTAGCTTCTAACTTCTAGCTTCTAAATTCTGTCACTCGCACCTCAGTGCCGCCATGGGCTGCACCTTCGTGGCCCGCCGCGCCGGAAAGTAGCAAGCCAGAAGCGTCACGATACCCAGCAAAACCGCCACGATCAGGTAGGTTACCGCATCGGTTGCCGTGACGCCGAACAATGCCGCTCGCAAAATCCGGGTTGCCGCCAGTGTCACCAGCAGTCCCACGCCCAGCCCGATGAGCGTCATGCGCAGGCCCTGGGCCATTACCAATCGCAGAATGTCCGCCCGCCTGGCTCCCAGCGCCATGCGGATTCCGATTTCGTGCGTCCGCTGCCGAGTCGCGTAGGAGACCACTCCATAGACGCCCACCGCGGCGAGCGCCAAAGCGAGCAGGCCGAACGAGCTGGCAAATGTCACGGCGACCCGCTCGAAGATACTCCCCATTTTCATGCTGCTGGCGAGTGTGGCGACGTCGAACACCGGCAGGTTAGGATTCAATTCCTGAACGGCTTTTTCCACCGTGGGCGCGAATGCCTGCGGATCGCCGTGGACCCGAATGTGGATGGTCACCGGATCGCGAGATTCCTGGAACAAATCCAAATAGAAGGCGGGCGCCGGGCCATAAATCAGGCGGCGGTATTTTGCGTTTTGGGCAACGCCGACCACTGTAAACTTCCGCTGGTCATAAACAATTTGTTTGCCCAGGGCGTCCTGCCCAGGCCAATATCGAGCGACGAATTCTTGATTGACGATCGCGACCAACTGGGAGTCCTTCGTGTCCTCGACGGTAAACTCCCGTCCTGCGATGAGAGGAGTTCGCATCGTGCTGAAGTAATTCGGGCCCACAATCGGGCGATCAATTTGCATGGACTCATGGAGCTTGGGAAAATATCCCTCGATCCCTAGAGTGTCCGAATGGATTGTGAAGCTGAGGGGCGAAAAGTCCGCCATAGTCACCGACTGCACTTCCGGAAGTGCGGCCAGCTTGGCCAGCAGTTGCCGGTGGAACTCGATCGACCGATCTTCAGAATAGCCCGCTGGCCCCAACTCGTATGAAACGAGGAGCACGTGGTTCGGGTCGAAGCCAGGATTCGACTGCTGCGCTTTCTGAAGACTGCGCGTGAACAGGCCGGCGCAGACCAGCAGCAGAAGCGACAAAGCGATCTGCGCCACCACCAGCGCGCTGGCGAGCCGCGACCTGTGAAGCCCAGACGACACGCTGCTCGCTTCCTCCTTTAAGACCGTCACCGGCGAGAGACTCGATGAGCGCAGCGCCGGGAGTATCCCGAAGACCAGGGCTGCAAAAATCGCGATTCCCATCGTCACCCCGTTGACCGTGGCATCAGCGTGGCCATTCAAGTCAAGCGGAAGCGTGCTGGTAGGAATGAAGGCCGCGAAGGTGCCGGCGGTCCAAGTGGTGAGGAACACGGCCAGTGCGCCTCCCGCCACAGCCATCAGCAAGCTCTCCACCATAAGCTGGCGGACCAGCCGCCACCGGCTGGCGCCCATGGACAGGCGGACGGCGATCTCGCGGCGGCGCGCAATCGAGCGCACCAGCAGAAGATTCGCAACGTTCGCGCAAGCCAACAACAGCAGCGCTGCCGCCAAAGCCAGCAAAATAGGCAGCGACTGGTATAAATAAACATTGGCTCCGAAGGGGGAGCGCCATAGCGGATCAAATGTAATTTGATTTGGCCCACGGTGCTCGTTCGGGAAATGTTCCACGATGCGCTGCATCAGAAGATTGAGCTCGCTCTCAGCCTGCCGGCGATCAGCACCAGGCTTGAGCTTTCCCAGCACGTTGAGCCAGAAGTCGCCCCGATCCGCCAGCGGGTCGTTCCAGTTCCACACGGTTTGGGCCATCACCAGGGGAATCCACACGTCGCCGCGCACGCCGGTCATGCAGCCTTCGAACCCGGAAGGCGCGACACCAATGATGGTGTAGGGATGCCGGTTGATCTGTACGATCTTGCCGATCACAGAACCATCGCCGCCGAAATGACTTTGCCATAGTCCGTAGGCGATCACCGCCACCGCCGCATCCTCGCGCTTCTCTTCCTCGCCGGGCAGAAAGCCGCGACCGAGATAGGGCCACACGCCGAGCACATCAAAATAATTGGCGGAAGTCAGCACACCGTAGATGCGCTCCGGCCTGCCCGTGCCCGTGAGGGACACCCAATCGTGGTGATACGCCAGCAGGCCCACGAAACTTCGGTTGCTCTCACGCAGGTCGCGATAGTCCGGGTAGGAGAAAGGCGGGGTGGGATGCTCGCTGCGCTCTCCTCTCATCACGCTAACGAGACCGCCGGAATCCCACCCGCCGGGGATGGGGTTGAGCAAGGTCGAATTAATCCAACTGAAGATGGTACTGTTGGCCGCAATGCCCAGCGCCAACGTGAGCACCGCCAACGCCGGAAGCCCCGGATTCTTGACCAGTACTCTAAGGCCGAAGCGAACGTCCTGGATTAAGTCTCCCATCGCCTTTCAGATGTCACCATTCAAGGCGGCTTTGAAAGACACCTTGCAGATTGCGTTCCATAGCTAGCGGCCTCAAGCGCCTTGGAATCAATGGGCGCGGAACACCAGACTCGTTGTGCGACTTTCGCCGTGTCCGAATGTGGGAAATCGCTGTCCGCAACCGCTACCCACCTCGCGATTTGCTACCTAATTCCTGACCCCAACCTCTAATCCCCCTTCTCATCCGGATCTTGCGAGCCACAGCGATTGTCTCTCGCCAACTTGTCCCTTCCATGATCCTCGTTTGATCATGCTCAGTCGGTGACTGGCATCACAGGGCTGCCGAGGGCAGCACGCAAACCGGAGAAGTTCAACACACGCGATTGTAGGGCCGAGGCTTGCCTCGGCCTCAGGCCGACCCAAGGGTTGGCCCTACATCCTCATCCTCTTCGCGCCGGAGGCTTCTACTTGTATCGATAGACGACGACCTTTTCTGTGTTGATGCGTTGGGGGGAGAATCTCCAGAATTTGCCTTGATCGTTCTCGTCTCCGTTTAGCCGGCGGCCCGGAATCCAAGTCCCGCCAGAGAAGGATCCCTCTTCGACGTATCCGATTCCCGCATGAGGCAGGTTGGCGCTCGCGGGTGAAAACGACACGCGAAATCCGCTGCCCACGCCCAGGAATTCATCCGGTTCGGTCGCGATGATGAGTCCGAATCCGGTTTTGGCTCCCATCCCGAAGATATCATCCAGGCTCACCGCAAGGCGGTAGCCGTTCATCTCCACCGCGACCGCCGGATGATCCTTGTCGAGCAGAAATCCGGTCATTTCGCTCGAGCCCTCATGTTGCAGGATGATGGGCGCCACTTGCATCAGCACCTCGTAGCTTTTGCCCAGATCGTTATCCTTGTCTTGCCAGGAATCGATCCCGAAGGGAGAGAACCCAATCGTATTGCGCTGCCCGATCGCGTAGAACACGTTGGCCTGGCCGGCGGAGCCTCCTCGCGTTTCCGGGATGAACATCGGGTTGCCGCCGCGATTGTAGCGGTCGCACCACTCGGCGAAATTCGGCGCGTAAACATCCGGCGCGTAGATATCGATAGCAGTTCCCGCCGCCTTCCACACGTCCGTGACTTCAGGCAGTGGGCCGCCGCTTGGATACTGGCCGGGAGAAGCGCCGGGCCCGCTGAGCCACGCGTTGACGTACATCGGGATAGGGTATTCGGCCTTCCCCGCTGCCGCGACGTGTTGGACGTATCGCGCATAGTTCCACGCCATAAAAATCTTGTCGGTCTCTGGGCCGGCGCCGAAAACCTCCGTCCAGGTGCCAGAGGTTTTGCCGCCTGCGGATTCCCAACGCTGGCGAAACTCCGGAATCAAATCATCGCGGTGCTGTTGAAGATAGTTCACGAGTTCCCGCGGCGCCTGTCCTTCGAACGCTTGGTTCGCGCCGGGGCTGCGGTCGCGCGAATCGCCCAAAACTCCGACCTCGTTCTCGACCTGCATCATCAGAACCGTATGAGCTTCGCCGTCCACTTCGCGAATATGATGCATAACAGCGGCGAAGGCGCGGGCGTCGGCCTCCATCGTTGCCTTGCCAAGGGTGCTCAGGATTTCGACAGGATTGCCGTCCTTTTCGATGACGCGCGGGAAGCGGTCAGTATCCTGCTTCACCCAGACCGGCGCGTAGCTCGACATGCCGTTCTTCCAACTGGCGAGCCAGAGAAAAACCAGGCGCAGATTGTTTCGCCGCGCATCTTGAATCAGCCCATCGACCAGAGTGAAATCAAACTTCCCTTCCCGCGGCTCAATCAGTTCCCACGAGAGCGGCGTTACCACGGTGTTCAAGGGAATGGCCGCGAGCCGCGGCCAAATCGGGCGCATGTACTCAAGGCTCGACGAGCTGGAGTTGTGCAGCTCGGCCGCGAGCATCAGGAATGGCTTGCCATCTACAATAAGTTGTGTCGTAGTTCCCCGCTTCTCAAGGTGCGGAATCATTGACGTGTCGGCTGGAAATGCAAGAGCCGACGAGCAGAGAAACACCAGGACGCCGAATACGCGAGGTCTCATGTCATTCTCCATTCGATCGGGAAGTTCCACCTTCGGCTTGCGGGCAAGACAAAGTATATCAGCGTTAGCGAGAGAAACATCGGGCACACCGAAGCTGCTGCCGAGGACCGAACAAAGCCGTAGGTTTTTTTCTCGGAACACGGTAGTGTAATTGTCGCCGGAGGTCGGAGCTGAACGTGGAGTTTGTGAAAGGACTTCAATGCGTCTTCTGCGGCAAGACGTACTCGACCAGAGTGCCGTACACCTGCCCAGCGTGCGGCATCACGGGGATTCTCGACGTCCAGTACGACTACCCCGCGATCGCCAAGCGCTTGACTCGCGCGCGGCTTGCGAAGCGAACCGAGAACTCGCATTGGCGATATCGCGAGTTGCTGCCCATCCGCAGTGATGCTGTGCTTCCCGGGCTGGCAGTGGGCTGGACGCCGATAACTCTCACTCATTCTCTCGCGCGTCATCTCGGCGTGAAAACTCTCTATCTGAAAGACGACGGCCGCAATCCCACCGGCTCGCTCAAAGACCGCGCCAGCGCGGTGGGTGTGGTCAAGGCCCGCGAAAAGGGCCAGAAAATAATTGCATGCGCCAGCACGGGAAACGCAGCCTCGTCTCTGGCGGGAATGGCCGCGTCGCTGGGATTGCGAAGTGTCATCTTTGTTCCTGAGCGCGCACCCGAGCCGAAGGTTACGCAGCTTCTGATTTTCGGCGCCGCCGTCTTGCGCGTGCGCGGCAGTTACGAGCAAGCGTTTCAGTTGTGCCAGCGCGCCTGCGAACGTTGGGGCTGGTACAACCGCAACTGCGCCATCAATCCGTATCTTGTCGAGGGCAAGAAAACCGCCGGGCTGGAAATCTGCGAGCAGCTTGATTGGAAGCCTCCCGAGTGGGTCGCGGTTGCGGTGGGCGACGGATGCACGATCGCCGGCGTGTGGAAGGGATTGCGGGAAATGAAAATCCTGGGATTGATTAGCCGCACGCCGAAGATGCTCGGAGTGCAAGCTGAGGGCGCGGCGCCGGTGACCGCGGCCTATCACAGCAACGAACCGGTGCGGCCAATCGAGCCCCACACAATCGCCGACAGCATTGCGGTGGGCGTGCCGCGAAATTGGAAGAAGGCGGTGATGGCGGTCCGCGAATCGAGCGGCACGATGATCAACGTGAGCGACGAAGAGATCCTGGAAGCGATGCGCTACACGGGCCGCTTGGCCGGAGTCTTCGCCGAGCCGGCGGCCGCCACAGCAGTGGCCGGCGTGAGGCGCGCGGTGGCTGAGCGCGTGATCGATTCGCGCTCGAAGGTTCTTGCGCTGATCACCGGCAACGGACTCAAGGATATTCGCGCTGCCCAGTCCGCGGTGGCGCCGCCTTTCGAAGTCAGTCCCGACGGCAGCGAACTGGATGCGATCCTGAGAGAGCAGAAACTGATTTCGTGACGGTGAACCCAAATTCCGTGATAGCTCGTTCTGTCAGAAATCAGGGGTGAGGCGGACCGACTCTATGTATATGATGTTATAATACGGATACAGTAATAGGACCAAGGCAACACATTATTTATCATCAACTTATGCCAACCAAAGCCTCAGCCAAACGCTCCTTGCTGGTCCGCGACATCCACACGCTGATTGTGATGGACGAGCCCGGCACGGTTCTCCGCGGCGGATTCATTTATGCCGAGAACGGAGAGATCAAGCAGGTCGGCACGCGCCCGCCGAAGACTCTGCGCGCCGCCGTCACCATTCGAGCGCCGTACGCCGTTGCTCTGCCGGGTCTGATCAACGCTCATCATCATCTTTGCCAAACTCTGACGCGCGCCTATGCCCCGGCGGCCAACGCCGAGCTTTTCGACTGGCTGCGCGCGCTCTATCCGCTCTGGGCTAGGCTAGACGAAGAGTCTATGCACGTGGCGGCGCTGGTGGGGATGGCCGAGCTACTCCTTTCCGGCTGCACCACCACGGCCGACCATCACTACCTCTTCCCTCGCGGCCAGCCCAAGCTGATCGACGCGGAAATCGCGGCCGCGCGCGCGCTCGGCATGCGTTTCCATCCCACGCGCGGCAGCATGAGCGTGGGCCAGAGCCAGGGCGGCCTGCCGCCGGACTCCGTGGTCGAGCGCGAAGACGCCATCTTGTCGGATTCCGAGCGGCTGATCCGCCAATATCACGATCCCGCGCCCGGCTCGATGCTCCAGATTGCCCTGGCGCCGTGTTCGCCGTTCTCCGTCTCGCCGATGCTGATGCGCGCCACCGCCGAGCTGGCCGAGCGTCACCGCGTGCGATTGCACACCCACCTCGCGGAGACGCGGGATGAAGAAGCCTATTGCCTGAAACATTTCCGCAAACGTCCTTTGGACTTCCTGAAGGACGCCGGCTGGCTAGCCTACAACACTTGGCTAGCTCACGCCATTCACTTCCACGCCCGAGAAGTTTCGCGATTGGGCCGGGCGGGCGTGGGCATCGCGCATTGTCCCAGCTCCAACATGCGTCTCGGCTCGGGCGTAGCCCCGGTGCTGGCTCTGCGCCGCGCCGGCTGCGCGGTCGGTTTGGGCGTGGACGGCAGTGCCTCAAACGACAGTTCCCACATGCTGGCCGAAGCTCGCCAGGCGCTGCTCCTGAATCGCCTCGCGCACGGCGCCGCCGCGCTCACGGTCAGCGAAGCCCTGCGCATGGCCACCGTTGAGGGCGCGCGCTGCCTGGGCCGCGATGATCTCGGCAGCCTCGAAGCCGGCAAGCGTGCTGACATCGCCCTCTTCGACCTTCTAGACGTAGGCTACAGCGGCGCCGGCGACGCGCTTTCCGCCCTGCTGCTCTGCGCGCCCACCCGCGTCGAAACCCTGATCGTGGAAGGGCGTGTGGTGGTCCGCAACCATGAGCTGAAGACCGTCGCGCTCGAGCCCGTGCTCGCCCGCCACCGCCGCCTCGCTGCCAAAATGGTTGGCGGGCGAACTTTGGTTTAACAAGCTGTCAGCGGTCAGTTCTCAGCAGTCAGCGGTCGATTGCCCGTTCTCAGTCGTCAGTTGCGCGAAGCGCCTTGGAGTGCGGCAGCGAAGCTGCCGCCTTGCTTGCGGGTTGACGTAGCGGCGGCTCGGGGGCCCCAACCTGAGGCTCCGGGTGCTCGGGGACCGGAGATGGCGAGCCCCAAGGCACAACCTGGGGCCCCCGCAACTCGCCGCTGCACATCCGAATTAGCCGGTAGCACAGCCCCACCAAGTGGGGCCCCCTCTCCTGGCTGTGTTCCAGAAAAACAAAGGCACACAGGCAAGAGTGCCTGTGCTACTGCCGACGACTTTGCTGACTACGTCCGCCTTGCGAGGGCGATCCCCCTTTCCGTGTCATTCTGAGCCCTTCGCTGTCATCCTGCGCCCCTCGCTGTCATTCCGAGGCCGCGACGGCGGCCGAGGAATCTCGCTCTGCCGCTCAGAGCCTGCCCCGAGCCTTCCGAGAGGGTAAACTGCGCGAAGAGCCTGCCCTGAGTCTGCCGAAGGGATCCCGGTATGCCTGTGCGGGAAAATGCAGAGATTCTTCGTCGTCCCGCTCTGAGCGGGACTCCTCAGAATGACAGGCTGGGGCGCGCTCTGGAGCGAGCGCTCTTCAGGAATCACAATAGAATGTGATGGACATCACGGCCCCCTCCACCTTCCTCGTGGTGTAATTATTCAATTGTAGGCAGTACCCGGCAAGGGCCTGCTTTATGTGGCTTGATGGTACAATCAAAACTAAGGGAGGAAAAATGCGGAACATTCTCAGACCGAAGGCGCTTCTTCCGATATGTGTGATCGTTCTCTTGGCAGGGTTCACTGCGGCCGGGGCTCAGACCGCCCCACAGGCTGCGTTGCCCTCCGTTGATCAGGTTCTCGATAAGTACGTCAAGGCCATGGGAGGCCAAGCCGCCATCGAGAAGCTAACCAGCCGGGTTTCCAAAGGCACCTTCGAGATGGATCAGGTGGCCGGAGCGGGGGCCGAGGAAATCGATGCGAAGGCTCCTAACAAGCAGTACATGGTCACGGACGCTCCCAATTTTGGTCAGGTCAGGCGGGGTTTCAATGGCGCCGCGGGCTGGGAGGACAACCCGCAAATGGGCCTGCGAGATATTACCGGACCTGAACTTGCGACGATGAAGCGCGACGCCGATTTCTATGGGGCGGTCAAGCTCAAAGAGCATTACCCCAAAATGACGGTTAAAGGGAAGGAAAGCGTTAAGGGCCACGACGCTTACGTGATCGAAGCGACTCCCCCGGATGGGGCCGCGGACACGATGTATTTCGACGCTGACTCGGGATTGCTGGTCCGCCTGCAAAGGGAAGCCGAAGGGCCCAACGGCAAGGTCACAGTCGACATAACCTTCGACGATTACCGCGAGGTCGATGGGATCAAACTACCCTACGTCACGCGCTTTTCGATGGGTGAATTCGCCTTCACCATTAAGCTGAACGAGGTGAAACATAACGTGCCCATCGATGACGCGAAGTTTGACAAGCCCGCATCGCACTAGGGCCGTTCCAACTGCTCCGGACTATTTCGTTCCAGCCTTATGGCGAGCCGCTGGCTTTTCGGTTGTAGCACAGCCATCTCGGCCTGCGTCACGGGCGGAGGGTGTGTGCTAGGTTCGCGTGTGGCGCAGAGGCGGAAACTCGAGAATCGGCAGGATCCAAAACTCGAAACTGGCAGCGGCCGAAAATCGGCGGGCGGCGCGTACGGCCCGACGATTTTTGACGGGGTGTATGCGACCCACGGCCTTAATCGTGCCCGAGCGTGGACACGCCCGCATTCTACACTCGCGGTCGCCTACATCGCAAAAAGCGCGACGTAGGCGCCAACCGCGGAGCAAGTGAGCCGGAACCAGAATTATAAGGAACACTATGGAACTCATGTGCAGCCGTGCTTTGGCAGCGATTGACACGTTGATGCAGGATTGTAGGCGAGGTTTTCCTAGCCATCGGCCTTCTAGCATTACCTCTCGTTGCGCCATCTCGGTCTTAATTCTTATCATCACACCGGTGATACTGAGCGTGGGCTGCGGCGGGGGCGGAAGCGGCCAAGGTGGAACTCCGATCTCCAGCAGCATTTCTCTTCAGCTCTCTAGCGATGTGCTGACTGTCCCGGCGGGTGGGTCTATTGGCAGGGTGAATGCCACCATTGCCCGGAGCGGTTCAACCGGTAGCGTTACGCTCAGCATTAGCGGTGAGCCAGGGGGCGCGTCCGCCACGTTTCTGCAACCAGGGAACGGGAACAGCGGTGAAGTCGACTTAAATCCCGGAACAGCAGCAATCGGTACATACCCGTTAACAGTGCAGGCATCCGACGGCGTCAACTCTTCATCGGCAGGTCTTTCCCTGGTCATCAATGCAGGCATCACATCACAATTGCCTGGGCCATTTTCGTGGTCTTCTACCGCGCCGTTGATCAGCGCGATTCCGGACGCCACTCATCCCATTCTTGCCGTGAAAGATCCCTCGGTAGTCTTCTTCAATAATCTCTGGCACGTTTATGCCACGACGAGCACAGGGTCGGCGTGGAGCATGATCTACTTGAATTTTCCCACTTGGCAACAGGCTTCGTCGGCCAAGCCCTATTACATGGATGCGAACCCCGGATTTGTTGGCTACCACGCTGCTCCGGAGGTGTTCTTCTTCGGGCCGCAAAACAAGTGGTATCTCATTTTCCAGTCGCCTCAGCCGCAGTATTCGACTACCGACGACCTAAGCCAGCCTGCTACCTGGACCACTCCGCAGAACTTCTTCGCCAGCCAGCCTGCGAACGTGCCGAACTGGATCGACTTCTGGGTCATCTGCGATTCAGTGAATTGCTATTTATTCTTCAGTGGGGACGACGGAAGTTTCTATCGTAGTCAGACGACGATCCAGAGTTTTCCCGCCAACTTCAGTACGCCGGTGCTGGTCATGAAGAGTGCCAATCCTTTCGAACTTTTCGAGGCTTCGAATACCTACGCCATGCAAGGGCTGAACCAGTATCTGACGCTGATCGAAGCAATAGACGGTTCTGGACGCAGATACTACCACGCCTTCGTTGCCAACCAACTCGCGGGAGACTGGACTCCGATTCCTACTGCAAGCACCTCGGCTCAGCCGTTCGCCGGCATCAATAATGTCACGTTCGATCCGGGAGTGACGCCGTGGACGGTTGACATCAGCCACGGCGAGATGCTCCGTGCAGGTTACGATGAGACCCTGACCATTGATCCCACCCATCTTCAGTACCTGTATCAGGGGACCTCGTCGCATCCATCCAACTACGCGCAGATTCCCTGGCAGCTAGGATTGCTTCACTAGAGTCGCGCGGCATCTTCAAAAGCGGGGAACCGGGCAGCCACATGATATATTCCCATTGGATTCCTCTCGATATGCCTGGAGAATTCCATCCCCGCTGCGCACCCGGGAGCCGGTAGCGTGGATCTCCGTCCCTGAGGTCTGCGTCTCTTATTTCGAGTAGCTCCATTGTGCCGAGGGGGCGGGCGCAGACACTCGTTTTTCGATGTCTGCGCGGTTCGCGCCAGCGAACCCCAAATCGCGTGCCGCTGTGGCCCACGAGGGCTTCGCTTCGCGAAATCGCAGACATTAATGGCAAATGTCTGCGGCAGGCCGCTGTGTTCCAGAAAAACAAAGCGAGTAGCGCCTCTGCCCTTGAGGTCCGCGTTTCGTCTGTCGAGTCGCCGCATCGTGACGAAAAAAAGTCGGTCGCAAAGAAAACGGCGACCGCAGGACGACACGGCGTTAGAATACTTCACCGAAGATTGACGAGCGAACAAGCTTAACCACGAACCTGGATCGTCTCTGACGATGGACTCTTTTGAACAAGTAGTTGCGGCGATTCTGCAGCGGCGAGGATTCTGGACTCTCACGACCGTGAAGGTCGAACTGACGAAAGCCGAAAAACGTGATATCGGTCGGCATTCATCGCCGCGGTGGGAGCTCGATATCGTCGCCTATCGTGGCAGTTCCAATGAACTCGCTGTCGTCGAGTGTAAGTCGTTTCTTGATTCTCCCGGCGTCCGATGCGATGTCTTCGAGGGGACTCGGCCGAAAGATGAAACCCGCTACAAGCTTTTCTGCGACGCGACCCTACGCGGGGTCGTGCTGAAACGGTTGGTGACACAGTTCGTCGAGGCGGGGTTTTGTGCGCCAAACCCGTCCCTCACGCTCTGCCTCGCTGCGGGCAAAATCTACCGTGGCGAGGAGGCAAAGCTGGAGTCTATCTTCAATCAACACGGGTGGCGGTTCTGGGGCCCAAGCTTCATTCGTTCCGAACTTGAGGCGCTCCGCGATTCTGCATACGAAAATACCGTGGCGGCGGTCGTAGCAAAGCTGCTGCTTCGCGCGAGCAGGTAGCGCACAGTTGTTCTTTAACTGTGCGGCTTTTCTCGTTCTGTGTGGGTTCTATCTGTACAAACTGGATGGTTTCGTAATACGCGCTCGATCTCCGATGTTCTTACATATCGGCGCGAAACAAAGCGTGGATGCGAGTTTGATACTCCGACCCTTGCTTTCGCGATTAGCGCATCAGCGTCGGATATACTTGCTGAATTATTTCACAGCTCCAATTCATAACCTATGCGCCATTCGTGGGATCAAATTGCGTACAATAAGTTATCTGCGGACGTAACTGGGCCACATGAGCAATCGCATTTTCCACGTTTTCATTTCGGTCGTTCTCGTTTTCGGAATAACGGTTGGATATGAGCTTTCTAAGTTTCCGAGATTGGAGACGGGCAAGCTCATAAACGTGGTTGGCCTTCTGTACGCGCTGCTCGGCGTGGTTGCCCTGTCGGAACTCGCTGCCGTAAGCTCAAGATGGAAGAGAATAGCAGTGCGGTGGGTAGCGCCTGCGGTGTTATGGGTTCATACCGTCTTTCCCCTCGGTATCTTTTGGGGTGGATTTGTAGCGGAATTGTTTTTACGGAGCGCATCAGGGGCCAAGGTCTCCAAGTTTGCGATGACTTTTTTCGGGTACTCATTGGTCCCTCTCTCCGTCTTAAATGAAACTGTTGTCTTTCCACAGTTCGCGGCTCTGAGAGGACTGGAATCTCGTTGGCGATGGTTCGCACTTTTTCTCCTGCTGACTGGCGTCGCATTACAACTCATTGCTGCTCTTATGGCGCTTTAGGCTGGTAGCGCTGAGTTTGGCGCCCTTCGAAACCCAGCCGCTGGTAAATTCGCCAGAACAGTGGCATGTGGCGAGGGGCAAGCGAGGGGCACGTGCCAAGCGGGGAGAAAACCGTTCGCGGTCCGTCGTCCGTTGTCAGTTGTGCCCCTCGCTTTCCACTCAAATTCGTGGCCAAACGTGGTGTCAAGTGGTTTTGCTGCCTCTTTCTCGTGTACTGTCAATGACTTATAGCAGAGCCGCCTCAGTCGTGGTGAGAAGGCGATATAATTCGTTTAGCGCCGGAGACTATGGGTTAGCCCTGTAGGTCCTTGCGCTGCCCACGGCCTACCGTAGTTGGTAGGCCGTAGTCGTTTATAGACCCAGAACATGTTCCTATTCTACGTTGACGAGAGTGGATCCCCACATCATCACGACGAGCCTTCACTCAGCAAGCGTAGCGCGGACCTCCGTCGCCGGGGTCCGCGGCTTTTCTGGTCGTCACACCTCCGGTGCTGAATTCTAACGCTGTGTCGCGGCTGCGTTGCAAAAGGCCTCGTCACCCTGTCGCCGTGGGTGCCTCCTTCATGTCACCCTGACTCCGTTCTTTGGACGAAGAGCTTGTCCTGAACGCCCCGGCCCCGCGTTGCGCCGAGGGCGGGGAAGTGAAGGAGTCTTTTTCATTTACAAGTGCGGGGGTGCTTCGCGGAGTTTGTCTTGAGTTATCGCGCCACGCTGGTGTTTGCAGCCGTTTCCGGCGAGGAACAGGGATGGTTCGGCGGAACGCGGTTGCTCGAATACCTGCGGCAGAATGGCTACACGATCGGCGCGATGCTCGACAACGACATTGTTGGCGCGGATTTCGCGCCCGGCGCGCCGCACCGGGTGACACCCTGCGAACAACTGTTTCAGCTTAATCTGAAGAGCGTGCGGTTGCGGGCGTTGGCAGTGGAGGTGGCGGTGACTGCCCGTTCTTGCGGCCGAGGATTTCGACAGCGGCTTGATACAGCCTTGCGCGCAACTGGTAGCGTTCGTTGGCGCGGGTGACGTAGCGCACGGCGATTTCGACGCCGCCAACCACCGGCTTGAGATTGATGGCCGGCGCGGCGGAAAGCGCCTTCATGTCACGAGAACTCGCCGCACTCTTCCATTCCTGCTCGGCCTGCTTCGCAGTTTCCGCCGTCGCTTCGAGTACTTTCTTCTGAAGTGCATCGATAAGCGGATAAGGATCCTCTCCCGACGGCAAGACCAGTTGCAGTTCGTCCCAGAGCCATTGGCCGGAAGTCGAAAAATTAAAATAGTGGCCTTCGATGGCGAAGCTATTGGTAAAGGTCACGCGCCGGCCGGTCGGATGGCCCGAATCGGTCCAGTTGCCGGTCTCCAACAGCACAGTGTGAAACATACCGAGTTCGACCACTTCGCCGGATACACCGTTAATCTCCACCCAATCGCCGAGGCGGATGCCGTTTTTCCCCATTAGCACGAACCAGCCGAGGAAGGCGACGATGAAATCCTTGAGCGCCACCGTAAGGCCGGCGCCGGCGAGCCCCAGAATTGTGCCCAGCTGTCCCGGTGGCCCGAAAATCACGAGCAAAATAAAAAGCACCGAAAACACTTGCACCGCAACGCGCGTTACCGTGCGCAATGTTTCTAAAAGCCGGCGGTCCAGCATCAGCTTGCCGAGAAGCCGCTCGAGCCACACATCAAAAAAGATTCCAATGAGCAAAATTACGAGAATGGTGATGACGCCGATCAGCGCGGCGTGCAGAACCGCAGATTGTTTTGCGGCCAACACGCCGATCCATTTTCCATAGTTTTCGGCAAGTTGTTTCTGATTCTCGATTCTTTTATCCAAGGACGCGAGGGTCTTCTGGCTCGCCGCGCGCCGCTTTGCCGCTTTCACTAAGGCTGCGGAATCTTCGCGGCTTAGGTTCGCGGGCGTTCCCCCGCCGGTGGAAGACTTGGCGGCGCTCGCCGTTTCTGCAGATGGCGGCAGGCTCTTCTTTTCTGCCTCGAGCTGCGCATCCAGCGCATTGTGGCTCGCTGAAAAGGAGGCGGCCGCGGACTCTGCCTGTTGCTTCGCTTGCCACAAGAGAACCTGCTTCTGATGGAGCACCGACCATTGGCTGAAGTGATGAATCAGCCCGCGTTCTTCGACGGTCGTGCTGACAGTTATTTTCAAGCTATCAACCGTCTGCGAAGAAACTTTATGTTCCTGGATCATGGCTTCGATGCGGGCCTTTGGATCGCCACCCGCACGAGCCAAATCCTCTTTCGCGTCATCGACTTCGTCCTGATGTTCCTCCTGGTGAGCCGTCGCCAAGACGAGTTGATCGTCCAACGCGTCCTTTTTGGCGCCAGTGGCCTTGGCCTCCTCCGCGGTCAGCCGCGCGACCTCCGCGTTGTCCGTGTCCAGCGCATCTTCCGCCTCTTTCAGCCGCGCCTGGATCTTTTTCGCGTCGGTGGTCAGCCGCGCCGGATGCTCCTCGAGCTCGCGCTCCGCCGCTGCGTAGGCCAGATCCATCTCTTGATCGGCAATCCGCAGAGCCTCCTGTGCAAATGGCAGCTCCTCGGCCGTTGTGGGCATTTGCGCTAATTTGAGCGCCGTGAGAATTGGAGTTTGGTCAACGGCGGAAGCTTGCTCTGCTCCTGGAACACTGCTGGTGGTTCGCGGCGCGCTCGGGGCCCGCGCGGTGCGGTTCAAGCCGTAAACCGCAGCGCCCAGGAGGAGCACCAGCGTAATTGCGCCGATTTTTTGCCTCGGTCTCATGTGCAAACAGTTGCCGATTCCATTCTAAATTGGAATTTCCATTTGGCCTACCAGCGGCTCCGAGTATACGCCCATCCGGCGCTAGGGCGCTTGCTCCTTATAGACCCAGGCCCCGAGCAGGGTTGCTATGACCAGGCCCACAAAGGTTACTACGGCGTCTGTTGCCCACACCCTTGCCGGAATCAGCCTTAACGTGAAACCCCATCCAATATCTGGGAAAACCCCACACAAGAGCAAGTAGCGCGGGCAGCGCAGCCGTAGCGCAGACCGCCGGAGTTGAGGTCTGCGGCTCTTCGTTGACAGAGGCTAGCGTTGTAGCCTATTGGCATCGGACCGCAGACCGACGACACGGAAAGGGCGCGGACCACAACAGCGGTGGTCCGCGCTACCCACTTTCGAAACTCAGCGGCCCACAAGTTCGCCCGGACGGTGAGGCAGGGATTAGGGATTAGGGATTAGGGATTAGGGATTAGGGATTAGGGATTCGGGGTTAGGGGCCGGGCGCTCCGCATCGACAGCCGTCAGTTGTCAGGTGCCAGTTGTCAGCGGTCAGCGTTCAATTGCCCGTTGTCCGTCGTCAGTTGCGCGAAGCGCCTTGGAGTGCGGCAGCGAAGCTGCCGCCCTGCTTGCGGGTTGGCGTAGCGGCGGCTTTACTCCGCCAACCTTGAGGCTGCGGCTGCCGAGGGACCCAAAATGGCGAGGTGAACTCGCCGCTACACGCCCGAATTAGCCGGTAGCACAGCCACTCTTGGCTGTGTTCAAGAAAAAAGCAATGCGCACAGGCAAGAGTGCCTGTGCTACTGCGGCTGGGGGCGGTTGAGGGCGTCGAGGAAGCGCCGAACGGCTTTCGTGTAGCTCGCCAGATTGTCGGACCCACAAAAATTACGTGAACCCCAGTTGCCGGGCAACGCGGACACCCGGCCGCTCGTCCCTGTGGAACTTTTGTCGCGCTCGGGCGTATGATGTTGCAGGCACGCCAGGAGAATCTTATGTACTGCACTCAATGCGGCACCCACGTCAACCTTGGGCAGAGCTTTTGCAGCAAATGCGGCCAGCCTATCTCCGTTCCGGACTCGACGGCCGGCGCGGCGTCGCCGCCCGGTTTCTCGGAGGCCCCAACCAGGATAACGATGTCGGCGACTCGGCCGACCGTTCCCGCCCTAGTCGCTCGACCCTCGCGCGTGGCGCGGCACCTCAGCGCGCTCAGCGTCCTCTGGATCGTCTTCTCGATATTGCGCCTGATCCCCGGCATAGCCATTCTGGCCATGGGCCGGATGCGGTTCCCCTTCATGCTGATGCCGCTTTCCGAGCACATGCGCTCGTTCCTGTTTCCCTTCATGGGCGCGGTCGGCTTGCTCCTTTCAGCCTACGCCATCGCCGGAGTGGTCGCGGGATGGGGATTGATGGACCGCCGGCCTTGGGCGCGCATGCTCGCCATAATCCTCGGCTGCATCAGCCTGATCCACTTCCCCTTCGGAACGGCGCTCGGCGTCTACACGCTCTGGGTGCTGGTTCCCGAAGGCGGAGACACCGAGTACCTGCGCCTGGCGAGAACCAACTGATACGAACGCATTGGGACCTTCAATGTAGGATTGTGACCATTTCCGGCAGGATATCTCGCTTCGCCTCGGGTGCGGCCTTTATTGATGCGGCGCCGCGGCCGACCCTGAAGGCGCCCAACTCTGCTCGCACGGACTGCCTACTGGTTACTGCCGACTGCCTTCTTCCTGTCTGCTTCCGGCTTCGCCGGGTTAGGATTCTTGACGCCCCCTGGAGCGGCGCTCGGCACCTGCCCCGCTGGGCGGGGAGCGGAAATCGGCGGTCGGAGACCGCCGCTACAACCAACGTTGTCACATCATTTTGTGCGTTCCTATTAGGGGGTAGCGCGAAGTTCATGCCTTCCGAACTCCGCGGCCTTTCTCTCCCGTGGACTCGGCACAAGAGCGGCCGACTCGCCGAGGCGAGTTCGCGCTGCCCGCTTGCGCTACAAGTCGCGGCAGTAGGTCAGATTGAGGTAGCGGCGGCTTTACGCCGCCCCTTGGCGAGCCCCAAAGCACAACCTGGGGTCCCCGCAATTCGCCGCCACGGCGCCAAACTGACCCACCGCGCAAATCCCCAAACTCGTTGCAAGCCATCCCACGCTTTGGTAAAGTTTCGTGAAATGTTCGATCACGTTGAAGCCTTTTATCGGCCGTCCAGCGTCCAGGAGGCGCTGCGCTTGCTTCGCGGCGCAGGCCGGGGAGGCCGATTCGTCGCGGGCTCGACCGACGTTGCGGTGCAGGCGGACCGGTCGATCCGAGTCCTGGTGGACATCACCCAACTGGGTCTCGATTACATTCGCCGAAAAGGCGACACTTGGCATATCGGCGCCACCACGACGATGGCCGCGATTGAGAACTCGCCCGCCATGCAGGCGTTGGCCGACGGCATCCTGGCCAAGGCTGCCGCCACCTGCGGGTCAGTGCAGAATCGCAACATGGCCACCGTGGGCGGCAACCTCGCCAACGCTTCACCGGCGGCGGATACGGCGACACCGCTTTTGGCGCTTGACGCGGTGGTGGTGCTCGCGGCGTCGCGGGGACGAAACAGAATTCGGCTGAGCGAATTCTTTTTGGGGCCACACAAAACCGTGTTGAACGGAGCACTGCTTACCGAAATCGAAATCCCGGAGCCGCCGCGCGGCGGGCGGATCGGATTCTCCTTTCAAAAGCTCGGGCGCGCGGAGCCCGACATTTCGGTGGTCAGCGTGGCCGCCGGCTTGCAGGTTGACCGCCAAGGGCGCTGCCAGTGGGCGCACATCGCTCTAGGAGCTGTGGCCCCCAGGCCGCTGCGCGCACGATACGCTGAAAGCTTGCTGCTTCGACGCAAGTTGGATGACACTCTGCTGGACCGCGCGTGCGACGAGGTGGCGCTCGAGGCGCACCCCATTACCGATATTCGAGCTTCGGCGGAATATCGACGCGAAATGAGCCGGGTGCTGGCGCGGCGAGCGCTCGTTGAGTGTGTGGAGCGGGCCGGCTAATTTTCGATTGCCGATTGTCGATTGCCGATTGGCCATCCGGCGATCGACCTTGAGGCAATCGAAAATCGACAATCGAAAACATGTCCTGAGCGCAGCGAACGGATCGGCAATGGAAAGCAATCGGCAATCGACAATCGAAAATCGGCAATTAAAGATCCGCCTCCGAGTGAACGGCGAATCCAAACAGTGGACCATCGCGCCCGGCGATCTTTTGCTCGACGTTTTGCGCCGCGAAGCCTATTGGGGCGTAAAGCGCGGCTGCGAGACGGGCGAGTGCGGCGCCTGCACGGTGCTCGCCAACGGCAAACCCATCAATTCCTGCTTGATGTTTGCGGCTCAGGCCGACGGCTGCGAAATCCTGACCATTGAAGGCGTGGCGCAGGGCGATGCCCTCGATCCTGTGCAAGAAGCTTTCCTGGAGCATGGTGCAGTGCAGTGCGGGTTCTGCACGCCGGGAATGATTTTGAATACCAAGGCGCTGCTCGCGCGGCGGCCCAATCCCACTGAGGAAGAAGTGCGCGACATGCTAGCCGGGAATTATTGCCGCTGCACGGGCTACCACAAAGTGGTGGAGGCGGTGCTTGCCGCCGCAGCCAACGTCGAGAGGCCGAACGTCCCCGTAGCGCCGCCCTTCAGAGCCCGCCCTGAGCGCAGCGAAGGGGCGGCACGTGCCGGGCTAAAGCCCGGCGCTACCGCCGCCAACGGCCGGGGCGGTGCGCGCCGGAAGAAGTCAGCCCGCCGCGCAGGAGCAAAATCGCGATGAACTCCGAGCGCTCCATCGTCGGCAAGAACATCAAGAAGGTGGACGGCGTCAAGCTGGTGACGGGCCGCCCGGCCTTCACCGACGATATCCAGATCCCCGGAATGCTCTGTGGCAAAATCCTGCCCAGCCCGCACCCGCACGCTCGCATTAAGCGGATTGACGCTCGCCAGGCCAAGGCGCTCGTCGGCGTGCATGCGGTGCTGACTTATGAAGACGTGCCTCGCGTGCCCCATACCACCGCCGGTCAGAGTTGGCCGGAGCCGTCACCCTACGACACCTACTTGCTGGACTCCAAGGTGCGCTTCGTGGGCGACCGCGTGGCCGCCGTCGCTGCCGAAACTCGCGCCATCGCCGAAGAGGCGCTGCGGCTGATCAAAGTGGAATATGAAATACTTCCGGCCGTCCTCGACATGGAGCACGCCATGGACGAAGGCGCCCCCGTGATTCACGACGAGCCGGAATCGACGGGCATTCACGACGCCTCGCGCAATCTCGCCGGGCACATTCTGAAGGAAATCGGAAACGTCGAAGAAGGCTTCCGCGAGGCGGACCTCGTTCTCGAGCGCGAGTTCCGCACCCACCGCGTGCAACATTGCCCGCTCGAACCGCACATCACTATCTGTTGGCTCGACGAAGACAATCGCCTGGTCATTCGCAGCAGCACGCAAGTGCCTTACCACACTCGGCGGCAAGTGGCCATGATTCTTCAAATCCCGGTGCAGCGGATTCACGTGATCAAGCCGCGCATTGGCGGAGGATTCGGCGGCAAGCAGGAAATGCTGCTCGAGGACATTTGCGGCGCGCTGGCCCTGGCCACGCGCCGCCCAGTGAAAATGGAATACACGCGCGCGGAAGAGTTCTACATGGCCCGCAGCCGGCATCCGCAAATCCTGCGCATCAAGATGGGCGTGAAGCGCGACGGGACGCTCCTGGCCAATCAGTTGACGGTGCTCGCCACCACCGGCGCCTATGGCAGCCACGCCGCCACCGTGCAGGGGAATACCGGCAGCAAAGTTCTGCCGCTTTATCGCGCGCCGCACATGCGGTTTGAGTGCCACGTGGTTTACACCAATATGCCCGTGGCCGGCGCGTTTCGCGGCTACGGCTGCCCTCAAGGCTACTTCGCGCAGGAATGCCTGGTGGATGAAATCGCGCACGAGCTGGGCATGGACCCCATCGAATTTCGCAAGAAGAATATCATCCGCACCGGCGACATCGATGAACTCTCCGCCCAACTAGGCGAGGGCAAAAAGGGTTTGCCTCGCCACATCCGCACCTGCGCGCTGCCGGAGTGCCTGGACCGTGGAGCGGCGGCGATTGAGTGGGAACGCAAGCGCAAAGAGCTGCCTCGCCGCAGCAGCCATCTTCGGCGCGGCGTGGGCGTGGCCTGCTCGATGCAAGGCAGCGCGATTGCAGGCATCGATTGGGCCTCGGCGCTGCTGAAGATGAACGAAGATGGCTCGTTCAACCTCCAAGTCGGCGCCTCCGATCTCGGCACGGGAAGCGACACGGTGCTGGCGCAGATCGCGGCGGAGACGCTGGGCATCACTCCCGACAAGTTGATCGTTCGTTCTTCAGACACCGATTTCACTCCCTTCGACGTTGGCGCCTACGCTTCCAGCACCACCATCATCTCCGGCGGCGCGGTGAAGAAGGCGGCGGAGAAAGTGCGCGACCAAATCCTGGCCACGGCGTCTCGGATGCTCGAGGTATCCGCCGAAAACCTGATGTGCCGCGACAACCAGGTGGTGACGAAGTGCGAGTGCAAGAAATCCGCGACCATGGCTGAGGTCGCCCTCCACGCCATGTACAAGGACAAGGTGCAGATCATGGAGGGCGCGTCGCATTTCAATACCGACAGCCCGCCGC
Source organism: Terriglobia bacterium (assembly GCA_050013575.1). Classification (GTDB taxonomy): domain Bacteria; phylum Acidobacteriota; class Terriglobia; order UBA7540; family UBA7540; genus DASYXZ01. Next base: position 24,840 of record JBEKEZ010000039.1, read on the forward strand.
CCTTCTGCGCTCAGTTTGCCGAAGTCGAAGTCGACACGGAAACGGGTCATGTGCGAGTCGTGCATCTGGTGACGGCCGTCGATCTCGGCGTGGCCATCAATCCGATGCAGGCGGAGGGCCAAGCGGAAGGAGCAGTAGCCCAGAGCCTAGGCTACGCGCTCTCCGAGGAAATGATGATCGACGCCTCCGGCCGCATGCTGAACCCCAACTTCCTCGACTACAAAATGTTCTCGGCGAAAGACATGCCCAAGCTCACCACCATTCTTGTGGAGACCAACGAGCCACTCGGGCCTTACGGCGCCAAGTCGATCGCCGAGGTTGGCATTAACGCTCCCGCGCCGGCCGTCGCCAATGCCATCTTCCACGCCATCGGGGTTCGCTTCCGAAAGCTTCCGATTCGGCCCGAAGATGTGCTGCGCGCGTTGCGTGTGAAAGCGGGACAGGCTCCTGGCGACGAATCGGCTGGGTTGAAGGAAACTGCGCACCTGCTTCGGTCTCCCAAAAACGCGCGGCGTCTGCTGACTGCTCTGCGCCGAGCAGCGCGCCACGAGGGCCGTTGACACCCATGATCAATAACACCCAACCGGTCCAGCTCGATCGCCAGCGCCTCGCTGCCGCTGCCCAATCCTATGAAGCGGACATGGTGCGCTTCCTGCGCGAATTGATTGCCATCCCCGCCGAGAGCGCCCATGAAGGTCCGGTGATCGAGCGCGTCCGCCGCGAGATGGAGAAAGCCGGCTTCGATGAAATCAAGGTCGACCCGATGGGCAACCTGCTGGGCCGAATCGGCTCGGGCAAAAAGATCATCATGATGGACTCGCACACCGATACGGTGGGCGTTGGCGACCCGCACGAGTGGGCGTGGGACCCTTACCAGGGCAAAGTTGAGGAAGGCTTTGTCTACGGGCGAGGCGCCTCAGACCAGCGCGGCGGCATGGCCAGCCTGGTCTACGCGGGCAAAATCATCAAGCAGCTTGGGCTCCTGGGTGATTACACGCTCTACGTCGTGGGCTCGGTACAAGAGGAAGACTGCGATGGTCTGGCCTGGGTCTACATTCTGAAAGAGGACGGCATCCGCGCCGATTGCGTGGTGCTGACCGAGCCGACAAATCTCCGCGTGTATCGCGGACATCGCGGGCGGATGGAAATTGAAGTCCACATTCGCGGCCGCTCGTGCCACGCCAGCGCGCCCGAACGCGGCGACAATCCCATTTACAAAATGACCGCGCTGGTAAGGGAAGTTGAAGTGCTGAACGCTCGTCTGCCGTCGGACGCGTTCCTGGGCAAGGGAACGGTGGCGGTTACAGACATTCGCGCCATCTCGCCTTCCCTTTGCGCCGTGCCCGGCGCCTGCACCATCCATATCGACCGGCGATTGACTGCCGGCGAAACTCGCGAAAGCGCGGTGGCCGAAGTCAAAGCGTTGCCCGGCGCGAGGGGCGCCGAATTAGAAGTGCCGCGCTACGAGCAGCCCAGCTATACAGGCCTGGCCTACTCGATGGAGAAGTACTATCCGACTTGGGTGCTGGAAGAAAGTCATCCACTGGTGCAGGCTGCGGTGAACACATACGTGGCATTGCATGGAGCGCCGCCCGTCGTCGATAAATGGACGTTCAGCACCAACGGCGTCGGCTCGATGGGCATCATGGGCGTGCCGACCATCGGCTTCGGGCCGGGCGAAGAAGACGTCGCGCACAGCGTTCAGGAGCGCGTGCCCATTCGCCACCTGGTGGAAGCGGCCCGGTTCTACGCCGCCTTCCCGCTAACCTATTGCCACATAACAGAAGCCGGTTGATCAGCGCATTCACGAGTCCGTTTTCATTTTATTGTGTTAGTGCTACCCTCGGTTATCAGCGCGGCGAGTGTGGATATGGGTCAGGTCAACATTCCGATTCCAGATGGGCGCATCCGCGATTTCTGTCGAAAGTGGAAAATCGCTGAACTGTCAGTGTTCGGCTCGGTCCTTCGGGAGGACTTCCGGCCCGACAGCGATGTGGACGTTTTGGTCACCTTCGCTGTGGATGCCCAATGGACCCTTTACGATTGGGTGGACATGATTGCTGAGCTTCGCGAGATATTCGGTCGTGACGTGGACCTCCTCTCAAGCCAGTCAATCCGCAATCCCTTCCGCCGGCACGAAATCCTCAAGACTCGCGAGACACTGTATGCAGCCTGATTCGAAGGACGCTGCCTACTTGTGGGACATGTTGGACGCTGCGCGCGCGATTCAGAAATTTGTCGTGTCTCGCTCCTTTGAGGATTACGGATCCGACAGAATGCTTCGCGGGGCGGTCGAAAGACACCTCGAGATCATCGGCGAAGCTGCGAATCGGGTTTCCCGGGGCTTTCGCTCCGCTCACCCTGAAATTCCCTGGCTGCGAATCATCGCACAGCGCAACGTTCTGACGCACGAATATGGCGAAATCGACGACGCACTGATTTGGAGGGTGGTGACTGCCCGAATCCCCGAGCTGATTAGCCAGCTCGAGCGAATTATGCCACCCCTGCCACTGGAGGACAGTTGAGTCGCCCCGTTGACGACTACTTGGTCTAGTGGTCTTTGGTCAATTACTTACCGTTAGTCACTGTCTTACATATGGCTGAGCTGGTTCCCATTCCGCTTCCTCTCCTTTTGCGGCGCGCTTTCCTCGAATACGAGCGGGAAGGCAAAATCTTCGATCTGCCGAAAGCCAAATTCTTTCGAGGGCTTCCCGGCCTCGACACTTCCGTTCACTTTCACGGCCATGGCGCTTCGACTCCTCTCGGACCCGCCGCGGGCCCGCACGATCAACTGGTGCAAAACATCGTGCTCTCGTGGCTTGGCGGCTCGCGCATCATCGAGCTGAAGACGGTGCAGATCCTCGATGAGCTGAAGATTCCTCGCCCGTGCATCGACATGGCGAACGTAGGCTACAACGTGGAATGGTCGCAGGAGCTGAAGCTTGAACAATCGCTTCGCGAATACGTCGGCGCGGCGATGTTTGTCGAGATTCTGAAAGCTTCAAAGCTGCTGGGCGAAGACTTTGCCGCTGACTGCACGGACACGATCTATGACATGAGCGTAGGCTACAGCCTGGACGGAATTCGCTCGCCGCGCGTCCGCATGTGGATCGAGTCGATGAAAGACACCACGCGCATCGTGGACGAATTGCGCGCCGGCCTCACTGGCCCGTGGGCTGGTTATCGAGACCTTCCCTTCCCCACACGAATCAGCGACACGATCACGCTCTCAACATTTCATGGCTGCCCCGCCGACGAAATCGAGGGCATCGTCAGCTTCTTGCTGACGGAGATGGACGTCCACGTTTGCATTAAGTTGAATCCCACCTTGCTCGGCAAACCCGCGGTCGAGCACTTGCTGCACGATGTGCTCGGGTATCGCGATATCCTGGTGACTCAGGAAGCGTTCGACAAGGACCTGCAATTCCCCGAGGCGCTGGAGATGATTCCCCGGCTCGATCGCCTGGCGCGGTCGCTCGGCAAACGCCTGGCGGTGAAGTTCAGCAATACCCTGGTGGTGAAGAACCATCGCACATTTTTCACCGACGAAGTAATGTACATGTCCGGCCCGCCGCTGCACGTCATCACCTTGAATCTCGTGAAAAAATTCCGCGAGCACGTGGGCGCGAGCATTCCTATCTCATTCTCTGCGGGGCTGGACGCTCAAAACATGGCAAACGCCGTGGCCATGAATTTCGTTCCCGTCACCACTTGCACTGATTTGCTTCGCCCGGGCGGCTACGCGCGCCTGATACGCTACATGGAAAAGCTCGGCGAGAAAATGAATGCAGTGGGCGCGACGCGCATTCCAGATTTTGTGGTGCTTTACGCGGGACAGGCCGAAACGGCGATCGATCACGTCGCGCACGAGCTTCGCGACTCGCTGCGCGCGCAGTTCTCAGGCGCCGGGGCGGAAGAACTTGCTGCGGCCCAATCGTGGCTGGAAAAGGAAATTTCGCCACGGTTGAAGTCATGGCTCCAGAATTCCACGATCTCACTCAGTTCTGTCTGTGGCCAGATCGCGCAGACGTTCGAGGGGGAACAGGCATCCACACTTTCGCCTGCCGTGGCAGCCGCCGTGCGCGACAGGATCGCCGGGCTTGAGCGCGCCCTCGTTGACGCCGCTGGCCTGCTCAACACGCCGCGATTGGTTGAAGAGGCCACGGCGAACCCGCGCTATTCTTGGGAGCGCAACAAGAGCGTGCCGCGCAAGATCGGATCCAAGCTGTGGCTCTATGATTGCATCAACTGCGATAAGTGCGTTCCTGTCTGCCCGAATGACGCCAATTTCGTTTACGAGACTTCGCCTGCCGAAATTGCGTACGACAATTTTGAGTTAACGCCCGAAGGGCCAGCGCGACGGCTGCCGGGAGGCGTATTCAAAGTGGCTAAGACGCATCAACTGGCCAACTACGCCGATGCCTGCAACGATTGCGGCAATTGTGACGTCTTCTGCCCCGAGGATGGCGGCCCTTACATCGAGAAGCCCCGATTTTTCGGCAGCCTCGAAACCTACAAGAAATACGCGGGCCGGAATGGCTTCCATCTCGCATTTGAGGACGGCCACACAACCATCTATGGGACCATCGCTGGCGCGGCCTACACTCTAAGGGTGAATTCGCTCGAAGATCGCGCCTGGTTCGACGACGGAAACGGCGAGGCTGAAATCCGGCTGAGCAGTGGCGACATTGTAAGTTGGAAACCAAAGCCCGGGATCACCCGTATCACTCGAACGCTCAACATGCTACCCTACGTGCAATTGAAATCGCTTGTTGAGTCAATCGCCGACACTCAGCACATTCATTATGCCAATGTCGCAGGGCTAGAGAAGGAGCCTATCGGTGGCCACGAAGAAAGCGCTCTTCAAAGGTAAAGACTACATCACAACCCAGGAGTGGGCGGTCCCAGAGATCGAAACTCTGCTGGACGTCGCGGCCGATCTCAAGCGGAAATTCAAACACCGCATTCCGCATCGTTACCTGCCGGACCAGACCATCTTCCTGATGTTTTTTGACAAGTCGACGCGCACCCGAAATTCCTTTGAAGCAGGAATGACGCAGCTCGGCGGCCACGCTCATTTCCTCACCGCCGACGTGATGCAAGTGTCGCATGGCGAGGGCCCGCGTGACACTGGCATCATCCTGTCGCGCTACGGGCACGGCATCGCCATCCGTCATGACCTGATTCCCGGCGAGGGCAACACTTACATGCGCGAGGTGGCGCGTTGGGCCGACGTGCCCGTCATCAACATGCAGTGCGACGTGGACCATCCCTGCCAAACGCTGGCGGACCTCATGACCATTCGCGAGAAGCTTGGCCTCGATTTGCGCGGGCGCAAGCTGGCCGTCACCTGGGCCTATGCTCCCAGCTACGCCAAGCCGCTTTCCGTGCCCCAGGGACTGATTATGCTGATGCCGCGATTTGGCATGGACGTGACGCTGGCCCGCCCGCCCGAGTATTTCCTGATGCCCGAGACGATGGAGGCAGCGCGCGCCAATGCGCGCCAGGCCGGAGTGAAGTTCGAAGTCGCGAACTCCATGGACGAAGCCTTTGCGAACGCCGACGTGGTGATTCCCAAGAGCTGGGGTTGCCTGGATACAATGGGCACGAAGCCGGAGGAATCGCTGCGCATCGCCGAACAGTATCGCCACTGGATCTGTGACGCGGAGAAATTAAAACTGGGGCGGCCCAACGCGCTCTACATGCATCCGCTTCCGGCCGATCGAGGCAACGAAGTGACGGACGATGTGCTCTACGGCCCGCAGTCGGTGGTCTTCGACGAAGCGGAAAATCGCCTGCACACCGCCAAGGCGATTATGGCGCTGACGATGGCGGACAATGAAATCGAATACGAATTATGAATGATGAGTTATGAATGAAAGACATTCCCGGCCGCTATTAGCTGGCGAGAGCGAGCTGTCCACAATCAAGAGGGCATTGAAGGCTATGGGCGATCGAACTTCGTTTTCGTAATTATCATTCATAATTCATCATTCATAATTCATAATTCTCCCATGCCTGAGACTCTGGTGATCGCCCTCGGGGGCAACGCCATCACGCGCTCGAACGAACCGGGCACAATTCCCCAGCAGTTTGCGCACACTGCCGAAACGCTGGAGCAGCTCAAACCTCTCTTCCGAAGCGACTATCGGGTGGTGCTAACGCACGGCAACGGTCCGCAAATCGGGAATATCCTGATTCGTGTTGAAGAAGGCGAACGGAAGGTGCCGCGGCTTCCGCTCGACACCTGTGTCTCCGACTCGCAAGGCGGCATGGGCTACATGATTCAGCGGATTGCCTATGAGCTCTTTCGTCGTGAGGGCATCGATCGCGAAGTCGCTACTGTGATCACGCAAGTGCTCGTGGACAAAAGCGACCCGGATTTCGCTCATCCCTCGAAGCCGGTCGGGCGGTTTTACAACACGGAGGAAGCAGAGCGAATTCGGCGCGAGAAACCCCAGTGGCAGCTTCGGGAAGTTGAGGGCGGCCGCTTTCGCCGTGTCGTTCCTTCGCCACGGCCGAAGCAGATTCTGGAAGCTAATGCCATTGCCGGGCTGCTGGATGCAGGAGTAGTGGTGATCGCCTGCGGCGGCGGAGGAATCCCCGTGGCCTGGGAGGGCGATCAATTAGTGGGCATCGAGGGCGTCATCGATAAGGATTTCTCGTCCAGCCTATTAGCGACCCACATCCGAGCGGAAAAATTGATCATCGCTACCACGGTCGAACAAGTGGCCATCCGGTTTGGGAAGAGCGGACAGCAATGGCTTGGAACGCTCAGCCGGGAGGAAGCCGCCAAATTCCTGGCCGCAGGAGAATTTCCGCCGGGCTCGATGGGGCCGAAGATCGAAGCGGGCATCGACTTTGTCGCACAAGGCGGCGAGGAGTGCATTATCACTTCCACCGAGAACGTCGCCCGCGCGGTGATGGGCGAGGGCGGCACACACATTGTCGCCTCCTGGAGCCACCCCAGCATGGTTTTCCCGCAGGCACCATCATGAAGAACGAACGCAAACCGTTCAAGATCATCCGCAATGCGCGCCTGCTGACCTTCGATTCCGCGAATCGCGTCTTTGATTCCGGCGCGGTGGAAATCCGTTCGGACGGGACGATCGGGTGGGTGAAGGCCGATCACGATGTGCCGCCAAATCCCGGCGACTTCTCGGGCTTCGAAATCATCGATGCGCAAGGCAAGCTCTTGATGCCGGCCTTGATCAACTGCCACACGCACCTTTACAGTACGCTGGCTCGCGGAATGTCGGTCCCCGGGCGTCCGCCGAAGAATTTCACCGAGATTCTCAAGAAATTGTGGTGGCGGCTGGATCGTGCCCTCAACGAAGATGCCGTGTACTACAGCGCTCTGGTGGGCTTGATCGACTCGGCCAAGTGCGGCGTGGGAACGCTCGTCGACCATCATTCCAGTCCCAACGCTTGCATCGGCAGCCTGGATCGGATCGAGCAAGCATTCCGTGAAGTCGGCCTGCGCGGCATGCTCTGCTATGAGACTTCAGATCGGAACGGCCGGCAACAATCGCTCGACGGAATTCGCGAGAATGTCCGTTTCATTGAGCGCGTGCGGAGCCGCGCCGGCGACGATTTGATTGCCGCCTCTTTCGGCCTGCACGCCTCCTTCACTCTCAGCGATCGAACCCTCGGCCAATGCGTTGAAGCCAATCAGTCGCTGGGCGCCGGATTCCACATTCATGTTGCCGAAGATCGCTGCGATGTTGAGGATGCCCGCACGCGCTACGGGAAGTCACCGGTCCGACGCCTCCGGGAACTTGGTATTCTCGACGATCGTTCCTTGGCCGCGCATTGCGTTCACGTCACGGCCGCGGACATCTCCGTTCTGGCCCGTCACAAAATCAACGTGGTGCATAACCCGCAATCGAACTGCAACAATGCTGTCGGCGTGGCAAAATTGCTGGAGATGGTTGGCGCCGGAGTGCTCGTCGGGCTAGGGTCCGACGGCTATACGCCTCGAATGTGGGAGGAATTCAAGGCCGCGTTTCACGTCCAAAAGCTGCGCGTCGGCGATCCCCGCGTGGCTTACGCCGAGGCTTACGCTGCCGCCCTCCTCAACAATCGCGCCATCGCCAAGAAGGCTTGGGGAATCGACATCGGCCGCATCGAAACGGGCGCCGAGGCCGACCTCGTTCTGGTGGACTATTTCCCCCCTACGCCGCTCGATGGCGACAATTTGTTTGGCCATATTCTCTTCGGCATTGCGAATGCTCCAGTGGATTCGTTGATTGTGAAAGGGCAATACGTTTTGCGCGATAAAATGTGCGTCACGGTTGACGAACGTGAGGTGGCGGAGAAGGCTTCGGTGCAAGCACGCGCTATGTGGGCGAGGTTCTAGGACAGAAGGCAGAAAGCAGAAGGCGGCAAGCAGTAGGCAGAAAAGCGAGCGCATTTACTCATGAAGACTTTTGTTCCCGGTCCAACTTACGACGAAATGCTCTACCCCGCGAAGTTGCCGGGGGCCGTCCGTAGCCAAGCCGTGGCTGCGCGGGCTGATGAACTCGACCCGGCCAATCTTTTCAATATCACTTGGCGAGGACCGGACAACCGCATTCGACACGTAGTTCTGCCCAAAGAACTGACGGGCGTGGAAGCGAACATCTTGGTTCTGGTTGGGCGCTACTTCCCTTCCGGCAGCCATAAGGTCGGACCTGCATACGCCACCCTGATGGAAGGTGAGCTGGCCGGTGAGATTGTGCCCGGCGAGAGCACGATGATCGGCCCATCCACCGGCAATTTCGGCATCGGTGTAGCGTACATATCAAGGCTCAAAGGCTATCCGGCCATCGTCATCATGCCGGAGCGAATGAGCGCCGAGCGCTACCAGCGCATTCGCCACTACGGCGGCCAATTGGACTTGACGCCCGGATCGGAGAGTGACGTGATCCTGGTGCTGGAGCGCACGCGAGAATACCGCAAGGACCCTCGCAACAAAGTTCTGGCCCAGTTCGAGCTGCTTCCGAACTATCGCTTTCACCGGTATGTCACCGGGCGCAGCGCCTTGGAAGCAGCACAGCCGTACGGAAACGGCCGCGTCGCGGCGTTCGTGGCGGCGCCGGGTTCGGCAGGGACGCTGGCGGCGGGAGACGAAATCAAAGCGCGTTTCCCGGAGTGTGCCGTTGGCGCGCTGGAACCGCGGGAATGCTCGACGCTTTTCAACAACGGCCGCGGCACGCATCGCATTGAAGGCATCGGCGACAAGATGGTGACGCTCATCCACAACGTCCTGACAACTGATTATGTGGCCTTGATCCACGACGAAGATTGCCTGATGGGCCTGGAACTCCTGGAACGCCGCCAACGGTTGCTCGAGCGAATCCTCCGTCTGCCGGACGGATCGCTCAAAAGCTTCCAAGATCTTTTGGGCGTCTCCGGCGTCTGCAATATCCTCGGCGCCATCCGCATGGCGCAGTTTCTCAAGCTCGGCGCGGGAGATAATGTGGTGACCATCGCCACCGATGGATTTGACCGTTATCCGTCCGTGCTGGCCGATCTCGAAAAACGCCGCGGGCCGCTAAGTGATCGCGAAATTGAGAACTGCTTCGAGCGAATTTTTCGGGGCGGAGATGCCGCGGATGTCCTGGATGTGCGGCCTCAAGAAGAAAAAGACCGTCTCTTCGGCTACAAGCAGGAAGTGTGGTCGACGTTCGGCTACTCCGATGCCTATCTCGCCAGCATGAAGTCGCAGGATTTCTGGGACGCAGAGTTCGGCAGGATCGGCGCAATCGATGCGGCCCTCACCCAGTCCCGTCAGTTCTGACCAGGTGAATTCCGTGTTTCTTGGCGTAGTGACGGAACGAACGATAGGACATTTTCAAGAGGTCCGCGGCGTGCGTGCCGACGCCGCCCGCCACGTCCAAAGCTGCACGGAGGTATTTTTTCTCGATTTCCCCCAACTGGGCTTCGAAGTCCAGCCCTTCCTTGGGGAATGCCATTGTCGTTGATTGGAACATCGTCTCGCCCACAATCGTCTCTGGCAGATGTCCGAGACGAATCACACGATCCTCGCCGCTGGCCACCGCCACGGCTCGCTCGACAGCGTTCTCAAGCTCGCGCACGTTGCCAGTCCAGGAATATTTCTTCAAAGCATCCAGTGCCGTGCTGTCAAAGTCGTGCGCGGGCTTCTGCATCTGGTTGGCAAACTTGAGCAGGAAGTGACGCGCCAGCGGCTCGATGTCCTCGGGGCGATCGCGCAAGGGCGGAACGTGAATAGGGATCACACTGACGCGATAAAAGAAATCCTCCCGGAACTGGCCGGCCGCCACCATACTTTTCAGATCGCGATTCGTGGAAGCGATAATCCGAACATCCACCGGCACGTCCGTGCTGCTTCCCAGCGGACGCACAACTCGTTCTTGAAGGACGCGCAACAGCTTCACTTGCATGCTCAAACTGGTCTCGCCAATCTCATCCAGAAACAGCGTTCCGCCATCCGATGATTCGATAATGCCCTTTCGGTTGGTGTCCGCCCCCGTGAATGCGCCCTTCAGGTACCCGAACAGCTCGCTTTCCAGGAGCGTTTCGGGAAATGCCCCGCAATTGATCGAAATAAATGGTTTGTCCCGGCGGGCGCTGCCCTCATGGATGGCTCTCGCGATCAGCTCCTTCCCCGTTCCGCTGTCGCCGGTGACGAGCACGGTGCTGGTAGTCGGAGCAACGGTCCGCACCAACTCCAGGATGTCTTCGATCTTCCGGCTGCGCCGCACGATGTTGTTGTGCGCAAACACGCGAAGCATCTCGCGGCGCAGGCGAATGTTGTCCTCGCGCAGCGCCGTGTCCTCCAGCGCCCGTGCCACAACCACCTTCAGCTCCTCCACCAACTTGTCGGTTTTGATGACATACCGGTAGGCGCCCAGATTCAATCCCTCAATGGCCGTCGATACGGTGGGCACCGCGGTGATAAGAATAAAAGGCGCGCGGCTACGAGTGGCGCGCGCATGTTCGAGCAGTTCGATGCCGGTGAGGTCCGGCATCCGAATGTCCGAGATGATCACGTCGTAGGCCTGCGACTCAATCTTTTTCTGCGCGAGCGCTCCACTGGTGACGGTCTCCACGGACATGCCTTCCTTGCGGAAAGCAATCTCGAGCATCTGGCAGAGCGACTTTTCGTCATCAACAATCAGCAATCGAGTCATAGAAGAACAGGATTTAGGATTTAGGCAATTAGGGCGGAATTCCTGAATCCTAAATCCTCACTCCTAAATCCTAGCCTGCCCGCGGGTCGCGCGGCAACTCGATCAGAAAGCGCGATCCTTTTCCGGGCGTCGAGCCGACCTGAATGCTTCCATGATGGGCTTCCAGGATCTGATAGACAATGGCCAGACCCAGACCGGTGCCGTTGGCGAAACCCGATTGGAACGGCTCAAAGAGTTTTTCGAGCTGGTCGTCGGTGAAGCCCATGCCGGTATCCGCGAGCACCACCGAAACGTTGCCCGAGCCTCCGCCGAGAACCTCGGCGGTCAAAGTGCCGCCCTCGGGCATCGCCTTCAGAGAATTATCACAGATGTTCCAGAAAACTTGCTTCAGCTTATCCGCGTCCGCGCAAGCCAGGACCGGATCACGCGGAATTCTCCTCTGCACCTGGTGGCGCGGGCCGAACAGCGGGTGGTGTTCCAAGAGCGTCAGGGTTTCATCCAACATCTTCACCAAATCGACCTCGTGAAATTCGTACCGTTGGTCGACGGAGTAAGCCAGGAAGTCCGAGATCAGTTTGTTGAGGCGCTCGGATTCCCCACTCACGATGTCAACCAGCTTCGTCTGGTCTTCGTCAAAGTTGGCCAGGCTGCGCAGCAGCTTAACCGAGCCCGCGATCGAGGCCAGCGGATTGCGAATCTCGTGGGCGATACCGGCGGACAAGCGTCCCAGCGTGGCGAGCCTGTCTTTGGCGCGATATTCGGCCTCGCGCCTTTTCTGTTCAGTCAGATCCTGAAAGTTATAAACTTGGCCGACGGTGCTGGACTCGGGGAGCACGAGGGGAGACGAAGCGATCCCGATAATTCGGTGCCCTCCCTCCGGTTGTTGGTAAGTCAATTCCTCGCGCACCGGTCCGGATTCACCATCGGACTCGAGATTTCGAAACACCTTCGAAATCAACTCGCCCTTGAGCTGTTGCGCTTCCCGTCCGAGGATGGCTGCGCCGGCAGGGTTGATTTCCGTGATTTTACCGGCCAAGTCCGTCGTGATCAGGCCATCGCGCATACTCTGGATGATGTTTTCGGTGTAAGCCTGCAAGCTTGCCACTTGGCCGCTTTTCTCGCGCAACTCGGCGCCCGCCTGCCGAAGGCGTTCGGCAAGGTAGCTGGAGAGATAGGCCACGGCGAAAAAGCCAAAAAGACTGACGAAAATCTTGACTTGCAAAGTCCCTAAATCCACGTTGGTAGGGTTCTGGAGAACAGCGAGCTGAGGGAATCGTTCAAAAAAATCGCGATAGATGTTGGGCAGATAAGCCAGTTCGAGGAGCGCCCCCATGAAGACGAAGCTGACGGCGGCCACCAGGAAAGCGCTGGTCCGGGGAAGAAGAATGCTCGCCAGAATGATCACCAGGAGGTAGAGCGACGTGTAATGGCTCTCCAGGTCGCCCGTGATGTGAACGATCGACGTAATGATGATGATGTCCGATAGAAGCTGAAGGTAGGCCTGAAGTAGATAGTCTCGGCTGAGCTGGTTGTAGATCAGGAAGAAGAGGCTGACCACGTACCAGAGAATGATGGCAAACCCCAACCACCGAATCGACACCAGATTCGTAGGGTCTGGAACCAGCTCGCGCAGGGCAAAATCAATCGCGAAAACAAAGCTGATGATGACGAAGCGGATTTTGATGACCCAAGGCAGCCAGACACTGAGTTCTTCGCGGGATTCCATGAGCGTTCAGTGAATTATAGGGAGCAGGAAGCGCCAAAAACAAGCACAGCGCCTGGGCGGCACTGGACGGTCAGCGATCTGCTCAGTTGAGAAGGTTCTGTCTGTTTCGAGCGGCAATCGATACCCGGGGCCTCCGGCCAGGCCCCGGGGCTTCGAGAAATGAGTCGTTGGAATTCTCCTTAGCCTGCCAACTTGCCGATCAAGGAGAACAGCGGCAAGTACAAGGAAATGACGACGCCGCCCACCACGACGCCCAGGACCAGGATGATCATGGGCTCCATGGCGGTCAGCAGGTCGCCCACCGCCGCGTCCACTTCGTCTTCGTAGAAATCGGCCACTTTCTGGAGCATAGCGTCGAGCGCGCCGGTCTGTTCGCCGACGCCGATCATTTGCACGACCATGTTCGGAAAAACGCCGGTTTCGCGCAGCGGATCGACAATGGTGCGGCCGCCTTCAATGGCCTTGCGAACGCTCTGGATGGCCTTCTCAATCACGGCGTTCCCTGACGTTCGCGCCGTGATATCCATGGCTTCCAGCATGGGAACGCCGCTGGTGATGAGCGTGCCCAACGTGCGGGTGAAGCGAGCCACGCCGATCTTCCGCATCAAGTTGCCGAGCAGGGGGAGCTTCAGGACGATGGTGTCAATGATCATGCGGCCGCCGGGCGTCCCATAGTAGGCCTTGAAGCCCCAGATGCCGAAACCGATGGCGACGATCATGGGGAGCGCGAAGGTTCCGACCGCCCTGGACGTGCCCATCACAATTTTCGTCGGCAAAGGAAGCTCCACGCCCAGCCCGGCGAACAGCGTGGCGAAGATGGGCACCACCTTCCACATCAAGAGGAAGATGACGCCGCCGGCAATCAGGACCACGGCGATGGGATAGATCAGTGCTGACTGAACGGCGCGCTTCAACTTCACTGCTTTTTCGATGTAGGACGAGAGGCGCTGCAAAATCGTGTCCAAAATACCACCCGTCTCTCCGGCCTCAACCATGTTCGCGTAGAGATCATCAAAGATCTTCGGATATTGCCGCATGGCGTTAGCCAGTGTCGAACCGCTTTCCACTGAAGCGCGGACGCCGGCCAGCGCCTTCTTGAAACCTTGGTTCTCCTGCGCGCCGGAAAGAATTTCCAGGCACTGCACCAGGGGCAAGCCGGCGTCAATCATCACCGAGAATTGGCGGGTGAAGACAGCCAGTTCCTTAGGTGTGACTTTTCCCCCTACCTTGGGCTTGGGGATGGCGATCTCGCGGCCCTTCTCCACGATCTTGGTGGGCGTAATCTGCTTGCGCCGCAGCGACGCATCGAGCATTTCCCGGGTTGCTGCCATCTCAACTCCAGTAATCGTCTGGCCCGTGCGGGAAGTTCCTCGGTATTCGAACTGAGGCATTACTCACCTCCGAATCATTACTTGTTCCATATCCGCCTGAAGATATTCTAAACTCTACAAACACTCCTACAGCTACCGTCTTGCCTGAGCATACGGCGTCTGGGGACGCGGTGCGGTGGCGCCCGGGGCGCCGCCGCGGTTGATCATGTCCTGCAATTCATCCGGATTGCTGGACCGCAGCATGGCCGTCTCCAGATTGATCTGTTTCATCTGGTACAGCGTACACAGAGACTGGTTAAAGGTCTGCATTCCGAACTTGTCCTGCCCGGTTTGCATGGAGGAATAAATCTGGTGGATTTTGTCCTCGCGGATAAGGTTGCGAATGGCAGGGTTGGGCACCAGAATCTCCATGGCCATCGCCCGGCCCTTGCCGTCGGCTTTGGGCAAGAGCGCCTGGCACATGATGCCTTCGAGCACCAAGGAGAGCTGGGCTCGAATCTGGGACTGCTGGTGGGCCGGGAAAACGTCAATAATTCGGTTGATGGTCGACGACGCGGAGTTCGTGTGCAAGGTCCCGAACGTCAGGTGACCGGTTTCGGCGATGCGCAGGGCCGCCTCGATGGTTTCGAGGTCGCGCATCTCGCCGATCAGCACCACGTCAGGGTCTTCGCGAAGGGCGGCGCGCAAGGCGTTGGCGAACGACTGCGTGTCGGAATGCACCTCGCGCTGATTCACCAGGCATTTCTTGTGGGGATGAATAAACTCGATGGGATCTTCGATGGTGATCATGTGCTCGTGGCGCGTCTGATTAATGAGGTCCAGCATCGTCGCCAGAGTCGTGGACTTGCCGCTGCCCGTGGGGCCGGTCACCAGAATCAAGCCGCGCGGCTTTTCGCAAAGTCTGCGCAGGACGTTGGGGAGCTGCAATTGCTCGAAACTCTTGATCTCAAAAGGAATGACTCGGAAAACGCCCGCCGTCGCGCCCCGCTGATTGAACAGGTTGCCGCGGAAGCGCGCGATGTTTTTGATGCCGAAAGAAAAATCCAGCTCCAGCGTCTCTTCAAAGCGGTGTTTTTGAGCGTCGGTCAAAACGCTGTAAGCCAACTGTTTGGTTTCGGCCGGACTCAGCACCGGCAGGTCTTCGCAAGGATTCAGTTCTCCGTGGACGCGGATGCGCGGCGGGGAGTTGGTGGTGATGTGGAGATCCGATCCTCCCGTGTCTACCATGCGTTTCAGCAAATCACTCAGCGAAGGTATCGGCATTTCCACACTCCGTTGTCATTTGAAGCGGCGCTCAACGCGCCAAGATGACAGCACTGCCACAATCAAAGCACCGTCTCGCGAATCACTTCTTCCAAGGTGGTCTGTCCGGCTTTGACCTTGATCAGCCCGCTTCGGCGCAGTGAGATCATGCCCTGGTCGATCGCCTTACGTTTTAATTCCAGCGCCGAAGCGCCCACCAGGATTAATTCGCGCAGCTCGTCCGTGATCTCCAGCACTTCGTACAACCCCACGCGGCCTTTGTAGCCCTTATTCCCGCAAGTCGCGCAGCCGACGCCCTTGTACACTTTGGTTGTCTTGACTTCCTCCGGGGTGTAGCCGGCGTCGATGAGCACCTGCGGGCCCACTTCATCCTCTACCTTGCAGTCGGCGCAAATCCGGCGCGTCAAACGCTGGGCGCAAATCAAGTGCACCGAAGTCGCCACCAGGAAAGGCTCAATGCCCATGTTCATCAGGCGCGAAATCGTGGACGGCGCGTCGTTGGTGTGCAACGTCGAGAGCACCAAGTGCCCGGTGAGCGCCGCCTTGATGGCGATTTCCGCCGTCTCAAAGTCGCGGATCTCGCCCACCAGAATGATGTTCGGATCCTGCCGCAGGAAGGAACGTAGTGCGGCGGCGAAGTTCAGCCCGATCTGCTCCTTCATCTGGACCTGGTTGATTCCCGGCAACTGAAATTCCACCGGATCTTCCGCCGTGACGATGTTAGTGTCGGGTTTGTTCAACAGCGCGATGGCGGAATACAAGGTGTTGGTCTTGCCGCTTCCGGTAGGCCCCGTCACCAGAACCATGCCGTAGGGCTTCAAAACGGCCTTCTGAAATTTGGTCAGCGAATCTTGCTCGAAGCCCAGCTTGGTCATATCGAGCCGCAGGTTTTCTTTGTCGAGCAGCCGCATCACCACTTTTTCGCCGTGCAGGGTGGGCAGAACGGACACGCGGAAATCAAGCTGCTTCTTCTTGTTGTTGTGCATCATCTTGATCATGATGCGACCGTCCTGGGGCAGGCGCTTTTCCGAAATGTCGAGCTTCGACATGATTTTCACGCGGCTGATGATGGCGTCACGGAGCTTGTTGGGCGGGTTCATGATCGTCGCCAGCATTCCGTCAATCCGGTAGCGCACGCGGTACTCTTTTTCGTACGGCTCCATGTGGATGTCGCTCGCCCCGCGCTTCACCGCGTCGGTCAAAATGTAGTTCACCAACTTGATGACCGGCGCTTCTTCCGCCGCTTTTTCCAGTTCGGCGAGGTTGAGGCCCGCTTCGTCTTCGGCCTCGAGCTCCACGCTCTCGGCCTGCCCTTCATCGATGAAGCTGACAATTTCCTCGATCTCTTTCTTGCGCTCAACGTCCTCAACGCTCCCATAATGCTTCTTGATCGCCTCCGTGATGGCGGTCTCGGACGCTACAACCGGTTCGATATTGAATCCGGTCATGAACTTGATGTCGTCCATGGCGAAGACGTTGGTGGGATCCACCATCGCCACCGTCAACGACGATCCGACGCGGCTCAGCGGCAGGATTTGGTACTTCATCGCCGTTTCCATCGGAATCAACTTAATGACGCTGGCGTCAACTTCGAAGTAACCGAGATTGATGGACGGCACGCCGTACTGGCGAGAGAGAATGGCCGTGACTTCGTCGTCGCTCAGAAACCCCAGCTTGACCAGGGAATTCCCCAACCGCCCGCCGCTCGTCTTCTGGTGCTCGAGGGCTTGCTTCAATTGGTCGGCAGAAATCAGGTTTTCCTTAAGAAGGATTTCCCCTAGCTTACCGGACATTCTTAGTCCCTCGCTGGCTACGACCTCTTACGGCAAACAAAATACTGACTCGTCCCCTCCTCAAGGCTCGGACATGCAACTGCGCGCACCCCCACTTGCAGCCATCGTAGAAAACTCGGCCATCAATGTCAAGACGATTCGAGGTACCGGGCGATTGGGTGATTGGGTGAAACTACTGTGTCATCGGGTGATTGAGTGATTGGGTGAATGAAAGGCTTTCAAATCGCCCGACCACCAAATCGCTCAATCGCTCAGCCCGAGACACAATCGCCCGCTCGCTCAATCGCTCAATCACTCAATCGGAAAGTGGCTATTCGCCGCTGGGGGGAACGAATTCGACGCCGCGGTCTTCATTCTTCTTCTGGGTTGCGTCAAGGTCGAGATCGGCCAGCGGGATTTTCTTGGTCGACTGCTCCCCAAAAACCCAGAGCGTTTTTCCGAGGATGGCATAGTTCTGCGCTTCGAGTTGTTGCCCATTGCGATAGACGAAGGTAGTCGCCGGCCGTCTCTCCACAACGGCTTCGGGTGGCACATTCGCCTGCTTGGGCGCCGGAGCGTAGGCGCGGGGTTCGAGGCGCGCCTCCTGTTCCTGACGCAGCAACTCAACTTCGTCCGTCAACGCCTGGACTTGGCCCGCAAGCGAGCTCTCTGGCTCGGGCACGGTCGGCTGGGCTTCCGTTTCTGTCTCGTTGCCGAGCGGCGAGCCCCAATAAATAGGCACGAACGTCCCGCCGCCGTAAATAGGCCGACGATGTCCGAAAACCGAACCGAACTGGGAACTACAGTAAAACGAGCCCGAGTAAGAAGGATTGCTGGAGCACGCGCTTCCGGGGAAATAGCCCCCAGCGACACGCCTCGATGGCGCGCGCGCAGGTGCCACGCGTGCTACGCGCACCGGCAACGGCCGGCCCCTAAGCGCGATCAGCGTCCCGCGAACCGGCGCGCTGAATGCCAACATTCGCATCGGCGCCGCGCCTGCAATTCTCGCCGGTGCCGAGCCGATTGAGCGCGCCGACGCGCCGCAATAAACTGTACAGGGTAATGCAAACAGGAAACCCGCCAGCAAGATCGTGATGGCGAGCCAGCGTTTCATGTGTCCCTTATATCACAAAAACCGCAGCTCGGCGAAGATTTATTTTCACTAGCAGATACCGTGTGCAGTAGGCAGAAAGCAGTAAAGAACAGTAGGCAGTAGGCACAAAGCAGTAGGCAGCAAAAACATCTTCGAAGGTGGATTCTGCCTTCTGCCTTCTGCCTTCTGCCTTCTGCCTTCTGCCTTCTGCCTTCTGCCTTCTGCCTTGGCCGAGCGCCGCTCGGCCCTACGCCTGACGTCGGATGCGTCTGGACATACACAGGGCCGCATAGTAGCCTATCCGGCCAAATGCAATCAGAATCAGGAGAGGGGAGCAAAACCGTGAAACTCGATCGCGCCATCTTGTTCGTCACGCTGTTTGTTGTGCCCGGTGTGGTGCTTGCGCAGCAAGGCAAAACCCCGCATCAGGCAAGCCAGGGCGAAGCTGCCGCTCCGGAACAGGGCGAGACAAAGCCCAAAGATCCATTTGCCGGCCTGGAGTTTCGCTCCATCGGCCCAGCGTTCATTTCCGGACGCATTGTCTCGATCGCCGTCGATCCGGCGAACCGCGCCCATTATTACATCGCCGTGGCCTCGGGCGGAGTCTGGAAAACGATGAACGACGGCGCCACATGGACGCCGGTGTTTGACAAAGAGGGTTCGTATTCCATCGGCACGGTGGCGCTCGATCCGAAGAACCCGGCGGTGGTCTGGGTCGGTACGGGAGAAAACAACAGCCAGCGCAGTGTTGGCTACGGCGACGGCGTTTACCGGTCCGACGATGCCGGCAAGACCTGGAAAAACATGGGCCTGAAGCACTCGGAGCACATCGCGCGCATTTTGATCGATCCGAGAAACTCAGACGTCATCTACGTTGCCTCGCAGGGACCGCTCTGGGGACCGGGCGGCGATCGCGGCCTCTTCAAGAGCACGGATGGCGGCAAGACCTGGAAAAATATTCTCTCGGTCAGCGAGAACACGGGCGTGACCGACGTGGTGATGGAACCCGGGAATGCCGACGTGCTCTATGCGGCGTCTTACCAGCGGCGGCGTCACGTCTGGACGCTCATCGATGGCGGGCCGGAATCGGCCATCTACAAGTCCACCGATGCGGGCGCTACCTGGAACAAGCTGAAATCCGGCCTGCCTAGCGTCAACATGGGCCGCATCGGGCTGGCCGTGGCGCCGACGAATCCCAACGTCGTTTACGCCACCGTGGAAGCCGCCGAGAAGAAGGGCGGGATTTTCCGCTCCACCGACCGTGGCGCCACCTGGGAACGCCGCAACGAATACGATCAGGGTGCGATGTATTACGCCACGCTCTTCGTCGACCCGAAGAATGAGGACCGGATCTACGTGATGGGCGTGATGATCATGGTGTCGGACGACGGCGGCAAGACGATGCACACGCTCAACACGCGTTCCAAACACGTGGACAATCACGTCATCTGGATCGATCCCAATGACACAAATTTCTATCTGGTCGGCTGCGACGGCGGACTTTATGAAAGCTTCGATCGCGGCGAGAACTGGATCTTCAAGGCCAATCTGCCGCTCGGCCAGTATTACGACGTGGCCGTCGATCACAACGCGCCGTTCTATTACGTCTACGGAGGAACGCAGGACAACTTAAGCGAAGGCGGGCCATCGCGAACGCGCAGCCAGGCGGGGATCGTGAACTCCGACTGGTTCGTCACCCAGGGCGGCGACGGGTTCCGGTCGCAGATCGATCCTGAGGACCCCAACACGGTTTATTCGGAACTGCAAAACGGCGGACTGGTCCGCTACGATCGGAAGACCGGCGAGCGCGTGGACATCGTGCCCGCAGAGGAGCCGGGCTCGGCACCGCTGCGCTGGAACTGGGACTCGCCCATTCTGATCAGCCCGCATTCGCACACGCGGCTTTATTTCGGCTCCAACATTCTCTACCGCAGCGACGATCGCGGCGACTCCTGGCGCGCCATCAGCGGCGACCTGACCCGACAAATCGATCGCAACTCGCTGCCGGTGATGGGCAAGGTTTGGCCTCCCGAGGCGGTGGCGAAGAACGAATCGACCGCCTTCTACGGCAACGCCAGCGTCATCTCCGAATCACCCCTCAAAGAAGGAGTGATCTACATCGGCACCGACGACGGCCTGATCAACGCCACCGAAGATGGCGGGGCGAATTGGCGGAAGATTGAGAAATTGACGGGCGTGCCGGAGCGCACTGATGTGAGTCGCGTTGTGGCTTCGAGCCACGACGCGAACACGGTCTACGCATCGTTTGATAATCACAAGATGGAGGACTTCAAGCCGTACCTGCTGAAGAGCACGGACGCCGCTAAGACTTGGACTTCCCTCGCCAACAATTTGCCGGCGAACGGCCCAGTGCTGGCCATCGCCGAGGACCCGGTGGATGCGAATCTCCTGTTTGTCGGCACTGAGTTCGGGATTTATTTCTCGAACGACGGAGGACAGAAGTGGACGCGCTTGCGCGGCGGCTTACCCACCATTCCGGTGCGCGACGTCGTCATTCAGCCCCAGATGAACGATCTGGTGCTGGCCACTTTTGGGCGCGGCATCTACATTCTGGATGACTACTCATCGCTCCGAGCCGCCAAGCCGGACACCTTGAGCAAACCCACCACCTTGTTTTCGGTGCGAGACGCGCTGCTCTACCTTCAGTCCGATCCTCTGGGCGGCCGCGGAAAGAGTCACTTGGGCGAAGGCTTTTACGAAGCGTCCAACCCGCCCTTCGGCGCGACGTTTACCTATTACCTCAAGGACGCCGTGAAGACCAAGAAGGAACAGCGTCAGGAAGCCGAGCGCGAAGCTGAAAAGTCGGCCAAGACTCCCACTTATCCCTCCTTGAAAGATCTCCGCGAGGAAGCCGTGGAAGAACCGGCGGCAATGGTTTTCACGATCACCGATTCTTTCGGGAACCTGGTGCGGCGCGTCGAGGGGCCAGTGACTGCCGGAATGCATCGCGTGAGCTGGGACTTGCGCTTCCCGCCACCGACGATCCCCGAGGCGCGGCCCGGCCGAGGTGGGGAAGAAGAAGAGGAAAACCCGTTCCGCAGGCCGCCATCGGGACCGCTGGTCATGCCAGGGAAATTCACCGTTTCCATGGCGGAGCGCATGAATGGCGTGGTGACGCCCGCAGGCGAGCCGCAATCTTTCGAGGTGATCGCGGACGGCACACAGCAGATGTCGCCCGAAGACCGCGCGGCGCTCGAGGCATTTCAGCAAAAAGCGGCTCGGCTTCAGGGAGCCATCGCCGGAGCTCTGGACGTGGCCACCAGCACCGAAACGCGATTGGGCCTGATCCGGCAAGGCATCGATCAAACACCCCGAGCTGACCTGAAGCTGCGCGAAACAACACTTGGATTACAAAAGCGACTCCGCGAGCTCCTGATGGAGCTGCGCGGCGACCCGGTGGCGGCCGAGCACCAGGAAAACACCCCGCCCTCCCTCCAACAGCGCGTGGGCAGAATCGTCAGCGCCCAGAGGATGTCTACGGCCAAACCGAACGCGACGCAGATCAGTGAGTACAAGTACGCGAGCCAGCAGTTCGCTCCGGCGCTCGAAAAATTGCGGACGCTCGTGGAAGTGGACCTCGCCAGTTTGGAAAGATCCTTGGACGCTGCCGGCGTGCCGCACACGCCGGGACGTATGCCGAGCTGGAAACCGGAGTGAGATCGATTTTGGATTAGCTTTTCTTCTTGACAAACCGGAGGCGCCTGTTATACTTGAAGTATAACCACGGCCATTTCAGGGTCTCACCACGGCGGGTGGGCCAAGGGGGAGGGTGGCCGCGCGATGGAGGTTGGGTGTGTGCGCGCAAACCCTGGGCTCCCCTCGAGAACCAAAATTGGAAACTCCGCAGAACAGTGGCGAGTGGCATGGGCATCTTGCCCATGGCTCTTCACGGGCGGGACGCCCGTGCCACGCTTTCGACAGTGTTGAAAAAAAGATGTTAAAAAATGAGGTTCGAAGCCACCATGTTGTTGAAACTAAAGGAGGTCGATTTGGAACGAACCCAAGAACGAACCCGACAAACCCAAGAACGAAGCCAAATTCTGCCCCAACGGAGGCAGGTTGAGAAAAAATGTTAAAAGATGAGGTTCGAAGCCACCATGTTGTTGAAACTAAAGGAAGTCGATTTGGAACGAACCCAAAAAACGAACCCAACGAACCCAAGAACGAAGCCAAACTCGTCCCGTTCACCTGAAACGAAACCGGAGCGTCGGGATTCGGGGCCGGGCGTTCGGGGGAAGCGGATGCTTCGCAAATTCACCACGACCGCAGCGGAGCGTTTCGTCACGCTCATGTCGCGCACCCAGCTCGTGGTCAAGCATTGACTTCGTCAAAGCGGAAGGATAAGTTTTCAGATATGGAATCTTCAGAAGTGTCATGGCCGACGGCACCTGGCAGGCTGGTGAAAAGACTTCCCGGCGGCGTCATCCCTCCCCTCAGGGCAGGCTCTGAGCCCTTGGCTTTTCATTCTGAGCCCTTCGCTTTTCATTCTGAGCCCGTTCGCTGTCATTCCGACACTGAGCGCAGCCCCGCACCGTCTGGTGCAGGGCGGAGCGAAGCGGCTCGTCAGGATGACATTTTTCATCAGCCTGCCAGGGATGCGCTCCGAGGGTATTTCGAAAAGTTGCTTCGCGCCTTAGGTCCGCAAGGGTGGTGGCCGGCGCGAACGCGTCTAGAGGTGATTGTGGGCGCCATCCTGGTGCAAAACACGGCGTGGCAGAATGCCGCGCTGGCTCTGAAAAAACTCAAACAGAATGGACTGTTGACTCTCGCCGAACTCAAGCACGCTTCCCTCAGTGAGCTTGCAAGCTGCGTCCGGTCTGCCGGCTTCTATCGGCAAAAGGCCCGCACGATTCGAAATTTCCTGACGTGGCTCGAAGGCGCGTGTGACGGTTCGCTGACGGTCATGTTTGCGCTACCGGCGGCGGAACTGCGGCGCCGGCTCTTGGAAGTCAAGGGACTGGGGCCGGAAACGGCGGACGCTATTTTGCTTTACGCCGGACGTCACCCGGTGTTTGTCGCGGACAGCTACACGCGGCGCATACTGGCTCGGCACGGGATGGTGCCTCCGCGCGCCGGCTACGCCCAAGTCCAGGAATTCTTGCACCGGTATTTGCCCGCTGACCAAACGCTGTTCAACGAGTATCATGCACTGTTGGTGGAGGTGGGCAAGAAGTACTGCAAGCGGCAAGTCGCGCTGTGCGGCGAATGTCCTCTCGCGGAGTTTCTGCCCCAGGACGAGGCCAGGCAGTATCTGGCAAGAGGCGAAACGCCGAGGCTCACGGCTTCGACTGCCGCCCGGGACACCGGCGAGACGGTCAGCGCCGGTTGCGCGCCTCGATGAAAGACACGATGAATCCGAATCAACCCCACCGGCGCAACGCCGTTTTGATCGCGCTCCTTATTCTGGTGCCGCTGCTCCTCTTCATGGGTTGGAGCCAAGCGTCCCTCGACCTGAATTTTATCCATCCCTCGAGCGCCCAGGAGACGATTCTTCTCCTGGTACTATCCGCGATCATTTTCCTTGCTTTCGTAATATTTGCTCTGATTCTGGCGCGCATCCTGCTCAAGCTTTACGTGGAGCGCCGGCAGGCCAGGCTGGGGTCCCGGTTCAAGACCAAGATGGTGGTCGCCTTCCTGGCCCTCTCCTTGGTGCCGGTGTGTTTTCTTTTCGCCTTCGCTTACGGGCTGCTGAACCGGAGTATCGACAAATGGTTTGGCATCCCGTTTGACATCGTTCGCGGCGATGCCATCGAGATTGTGAAGCAAACCCAGGCGCTTGCCGAGCAGCGCGCGGTTCACGAGATCGGCCACGTTTCCCAGAACACCGAACTGCGCGAAGCCATGGCGAAAGGTGAGACCGCGGCGGCCGCGGATTTTCTCGCCCAGGAAGCAGCAACGCGCAGTCTCATGTCCGTCTTGTGGTTTGACCCGCAGGGCCGCTTTTTGGCTCGAGCCGGCGATCGCTCTCCCGCTCCTGCCGAGGTTATCTCGGCCCTCCCTCAGATCGCTTCCGGCCCGATGGCGGATGCGGGCGCCAGCGGGCGCTTGCGGTCAGCGAACGAAGAATTATTCCTTGCCGCAAGGCGCATGGCAGCACCGGGAGGCCAGTCGCTGGGCACGGTGGTTGGAGTCGCGCGCCTGCCGGCGAACATCCGAAGAGTCGCGGACGAGATTCAGCGCGAGGCGCAGAAGTACAACGAGCTGAGCCGTCAGCGAAAAGCGGTAAAGCGCATCGATCTCTCGGTGCTGCTGTTGCTCACTCTTCTCATCTTGTTTGTGGCGACCTGGTTTGCCATGTTCGTCTCCAAGCAGGTGACCGTGCCCATCCAAGCTTTGGCCGAAGGCACGCAGGAAATCTCCAAGGGCAATCTGGAATACCAGGTGGCGGCGCGCTCCGATGGTGAGCTGGGGACGCTCATTCACTCGTTCAACGACATGACCCGGCAACTACGAGAAAGCCGCCTGGCGATCGAGCGGGCCGCCGAGGAATTGCAGCGCGCCAACCGCGAATTGGAAGAGCGCGGCAACACCATGGAGGCCATCCTCGAAAACATTCCCAGCGGCGTCATCTCCTTGGACCCCCAAGGGCGGATCACCGAGGTCAACTCGACCGCGGCACGACTCTTTGGCGAGGAGAAAACGAAGGTGGCTCGCAAGCTGACCGACCTGTTCAGCGCCGAGAACGCGCGCGAAATCTCACAATTGCTGCGCCGCTCCGCGCGGCAGGGGACCGTAACTCGCTACACGGAACTGGACTTGGACGGGCGTTTTGTTTTCGCCGCGCTCACTCTTTCCTCCATCCGGGCGCAGCACGGCGCCGTGGGCTCAGTCCTGGTGGTCGAAGACCTCTCGGAGCTATTACGCGCGCAGAAAGCGGCAGCCTGGCGTGAGGTGGCGCAGCGCGTGGCCCATGAGATCAGGAATCCCCTCACGCCCATCCAACTTTCCGCGGAGCGCATCCAGCGTTTGATGGAACGCAACGGGCCCGGCGCCGCGTCACCGGAACTGGTGACGGCGGTGGCCGAGAGCGCCACCTTGATCGATCGCGAAGTCGCGACGCTGAAGAACCTGGTGGACGAGTTCTCGAGCTTCGCGCGCTTCCCTGCCTCGCAACCTGTGCCGTCGTCCCTGAACGATATCATCGAGAACGCCCTCAACGTCTTCGATGGCCGGCTGAAAGGGATCGAGGTCCACAGGGAACTCGCGGCCGACCTCCCGGTCATTCAGGCTGACCCGGAACAGATGAAGCGTGCCGTGGTCAACTTGATCGACAACGCGGCCGAGGCCGTGGAAGCATCGGTGCCCAAGGAAATCTGGGTACGCACCGCGCTGGACGCGGAGCGCGATGTTGTGGAGCTGGTGGTCGCCGACAGCGGGCCGGGCATCGCGCCCGGCGCCATGGAAAAACTGTTCCTGCCTTATTTCTCCACCAAGCAGCGCGGCACCGGCTTAGGACTCGCCATCGTCAGCAGGATTATCTCCGAGCATCATGGGACGATTCGGGTCGAAGACAACCGGCCGGCCGGCGCGAAATTCACGATCGAACTGCCGGTGGAACGTGCCCCGGGAAACGCGGAATTATGAATTCTGAATTATGAATTATCTGCCATGCATATATGCCGAGACTCGAAGATCCCGACGGCCCAAACAGCATCATTAGTCCCGAATGCTGGCGCCGGCGGAAATTCGTTCATAATTCATCATTCATAATTCATAATTGTTCTCATGCGCTCCATTCTGGTGGTGGATGACGAGCCTGGAATCCGTCAGTCGCTGACCTCGGTTCTTCAGGACGAAGGCTACGAGGTCGCGGCGGTCGAGAGCGGGGAAGACTGTCTCGGGTGGCTGAGCAAAAAGCGCGCCGAGGTCGTGATGCTCGACATTTGGCTGCCGGGCATGGATGGTTTGGAGGCGCTGGAAAAAATTCAGACGCTCGAAGACCCTCCCGTGGTTATCATGATTTCGGGCCACGGCACCATCGAGACCGCCGTGCGCGCCACCAAGCTGGGCGCGTTTGACTTTATTGAAAAGCCTCTCTCGATTGAAAAAACGCTGCTCATTCTGAAGCACGCCTTCGAGCAACTGCAACTCGCGGCCCAGAATCGATCCCTGCGCGAAGAGCTTCACGGCCAGTATCGCATCATCGGCGACAGCATCCCGATGAAAGCCTTGCGCCAGCAGCTCGCGCTGGCCGCCCCCACCCAGGGCCGCGTCCTGGTCTACGGCGAGAGCGGGACGGGAAAAGAACTGGTCGTCCACGCACTCCACGAAATGAGCAAACGGGCGGACAAGCCCTTCGTCGAAGTGAATTGCGCGGCCATCCCCGAGGAATTGATCGAGAGCGAACTGTTCGGACACGTCAAAGGTTCCTTCACCGGAGCCGTGGAAGATAAGACCGGAAAATTCGAGCAAGCCCACGGCGGAACTCTCTTCCTCGACGAAGTGGGCGACATGAGCCTGCGCACGCAGTCCAAAGTGCTGCGCGTGATCGAAGAGCAGCGCTTTACTCCCATCGGCACCGCCAAGAACCTGACCGTCGACGTCCGCGTGATCGCGGCTACGAACAAGAACCTGGACGAGGAAATTCAGAAGGGCAACTTCCGCGAAGACCTGTTTTACCGCCTCAATGTGATTCCCTTCTTCGTTCCGCCCCTGCGCGAGCACCGGGACGATATTCCTACGCTCGCCCATTATTTCTTGTCAGAATTCGCGCGCGCCTACGGGCGCAAACCGAAGCACCTGTCGGAGGCGGCGCTCGAAATCCTGATGCGCTACCGCTGGCCGGGCAACGTTCGCGAACTCAAGAACCTGGTCGAGCGCATGGTGATCATGGGGGCGGGCGATGTGATTGAAGTGCGGCACCTGCCACCGGGTCTGCAACAAGACACGGCGCGGGTGAGAATCGCCAGCTCGTCGGCCGGGTCCGGCACCCGGAGTTCGAGTGGCGGATTCTCCAGCCTCCAGGAAGCGCGCGCCGCTTACGAGCGCGATTACATTCTGAGAAAGCTGGAAGAAAATCACGGCAACATGAGCCGCACCGCCGAAGTCCTGGGCCTGGAGCGCAGTCAT
Organism: Terriglobia bacterium; assembly: GCA_050013575.1. Lineage (GTDB taxonomy): Bacteria > Acidobacteriota > Terriglobia > UBA7540 > UBA7540 > DASYXZ01. The sequence goes on from JBEKEZ010000039.1 coordinate 52,271, forward strand.
CTCTATCGCAAGATGAAATCCCTCGGCATTGCCGCTGGAGAGTAGGACGCGACACACGATGTTACCGCAACGCTTCTTCCGTTCGGGGCGCGCGCTCTCCCTCGTGCAGGCAAAGTTTTCGGGGGTTTCAATGGAAGGAAGTATAATCGAACGACTGAGGCTTGGATGCTTGAACGGGGCCGCCCCACCCGGTTCACGGCAGGCGCCATCTGACGCGAATGACCCTTCCCTGCTCGGCTGCATCGTCCCGTAAGATGAACTGTCCATCGCCAGTGGCGTTGAAGGGCCTTCTCGCATCAAAAGCATATATGCTTTACGGGAGGATTCGTCGCTTAGCATGGACGGCGTGTGTGAGCTCGATGCTGTTAGCCGCGCACTCGCCGATGGCTTTAGGCCTGCCCGGAACGCAGGATCTGAACGGTGAAGTGGTTGACGAAAAGAGCGCGCCCATCACGGGTGCGGTTTGCACTCTTACGAGCGCGCGCCCCGGCATTTTGCCGGAGGAAGGTCTCTCACAAACCACCGATGAAAAAGGGCGCTTCGGCTTTCCGGGATTGTTGGCAGGCACCTACAACCTGGTTTGCGCGGCGGTCGGCTATCAGCCGATCGCCGAGCAAAATATCGCCATTACCGACCAGCCCGTCCCCTTGATGCAGCTTGTCTTGCCTCTTGAAGTAGTGGTGCGGGAAAAAGTCGAAGTGCATGAAAAGATCTCGACGGTCGCTCAGCAAGCCACCGCTCCGCCGGCAAGACTCACTGCCCCACAACTCCAAGCGTTGCCGTTGGCGGAACACAAATTCAAAGCCTCGTTGCCCCTCGTGCCCGGGGTGGTGCGTCTGCCCGACGGCCGCATTTCCATTAAGGGCATGAGCGAAGCTCAGGGCATGTTGCTCGTTGATTCGGCCGATACGGTGGATCCTGTGACGGGAACTTTTGCGATTGACGTTCCGCTGGACGCTATCGAATCAGTTGAGGTCTACAAAAGCGCCTACAACTCCGCCTACGGGCGGTTTACCGGCGGCCTGACCACCATTGAAACCAAACCTCCCTCAAGCCAATGGCACTACGAACTCAATGATTTCATCCCCACCCCTCGATTTCGCAGCGGTGATCTGGTCGGGATCGGGGACGACGAACCGCGCTTGTCATTCACCGGGCCGGTGTTGGCAAACCGGCTCAATTTCTCCGAGTCCTTCACCTACGATCTGGTGAAGCAGCCCGTGCGCGGCCTAGCTTGGCCTCAGAATGAAATCAGGACCGAGGGATTCACTTCGTTTTCGAGCTTTCAGTATATCTTCTCCCCCAATCATCTGATGACAGTCAACGTAAATTCCTTCCCGCTGCGGAAGGAATTCGCTGACATCTCGGCGCTGATTCCACAATCCGCGTCCTCGAACTATGGCCAGCGGGGCGTGTTCATCGCGGCCACGGACCGGTATCTTCTCCATTCGGGCGGCGTGGCCACGACGCTGGTGCAATTCACCGAGTTCGACAGCTACGCCCACGGGCAAGGGCCCGCGGACATGCTGGTGACGCCGAACGGCGACGAGGGCGACTACTTCAACGCGTGGACAAGAACGAGTCATGCGGAGCAGTTTGCGGAAACTTACCAGTTGCCGCGCCACGAGTGGCTGGGCAAGCATGATTTGAAAATCGGCGCGGACTACGTTCACCGAAATTACAGCGGAACAAGCCTGTCGCATCCGGTTCGCCTGCTGCGCGCCGACGGCTCGCTGGCCGAGCAGATTGATTTCTCCGGGGCAGCCAACCTCGCCGTAGAGGATAATGAATGGGCGGCGTTCGTGCAGGACCACTGGATTCTGAGCGATCACCTGGCACTCGACGGCGGCTTCCGTTACTCAGGCCAGATCATTGGCGCCACCACCGCTCTCGCACCTCGCGCAGGATTGGTTTATTCACCCGGTCAAGCCGGCAAAACGATCTTCCGCGGCGGTGTCGGCGTTTTCTACGATCGCGTACCACTTTTGGCGGGTGATTTCATTAACAATCCGACGCGAACGGTGACCTATTTCGATACACAAGGCATGCCGCTCGGGCCGCCGATCACCTACGAAAATGTTTACGAGAAGGTCGACGAGAAAGGGAACCACATCGTCCCGCGCGCCCACCACTTGTCCAGCACGCCCTACAACTTGACGTGGAACCTCGAAGTCGATCGCGAATTGGGGCCGCACGTTCTGGCCCGGCTGAGTTACCTCTCCAGCCGCACCTTCGATGTGTTTATCATCAACCCACTCAGCCTGCCCGGCGCCAATCCCGTCCTTTTGCTGACCAACACCGGCGCGTCGCGCTACCACGAGTTGGAGGCGACCGTGCGTGTCCACCGGGGCGAGCGCTCGGATTTTAACGTGTCTTATATCTACAGCCTGACTCGGGGCGACATCAACACCCTGAGCCAAATCTTCGTTCCCTTCGAGCAACCCGTCATCCGGCCGAACTTCTTTGGGACCCTGCCATCCAATGTGCCGAACCGTGTCGTCACCTGGGGCCGCTTCCAGCTTCCCCGCGGGCTCACGGCAACGCCTCTCTTCGATGTCCACACGGGGTTCCCCTATTCGAACGTCGATGTCCTGCAAAATTATGTGGGCCCGGTCAACAGCCAGCGTTTCCCCACTTTTCTCTCACTCGACTTGAAAGTCACCAAAGATTTTGGAGTGCCCTACATCGGGTGGCTAAAGAGCCATCGGTTCCGAGTCGGGGTGTCGGGCTTCAACCTGACTAACCACTCCAATCCTTTGGACGTTTACTCCAACACCGCTTCGCCCTTCTTCGGCCACTTTGTCGGGTTTCAGCACCGCATTTTTGACGTCTCGTTTGATATCGTCGACTAGGTTTCCGTCGGCCGGGCGATTCGAGGGTTGCGCCGACGGGCGGCGCGAGCTAAAGGAGGTTTGCTTATGCACATTCTCGTGACCGGATCGAGTGGGCTCGTCGGCTCGGCGCTGATTCCCGCTCTCGCCGGGGAGGGCCATCGGGTGACTCGATTAGTGCGATCGACACCGCGAGCCGCTGGAGACAGCATCCCTTGGGATCCCGCGGCCGGCATCTTGGATGCGCCTTCCCTCGAAGGCTTCGACGCCGTGGTCCATCTGGCCGGCGAGAGTATTGCCGGCGGCAGATGGACCGTAGAAAGGAAGGCGCGCATCCGCGACAGCCGCGTGAACAGCACTCGCCTGCTTTCCGAGCGCCTGGCACAATTGACGCGGCCTCCCAAAGTTCTCATCTCCGCGTCTGCGGTCGGCTATTACGGAGACCGCGGCGATGAGACTCTCACGGAAGAGAGCCCGCCCGGCTCCAATTTCCTCGCCGGAGTGTGCCGCGAATGGGAAGCGGCCACGGAGCCTGCACTGCAACACGGGATTCGCGTGGCTGTTCTGCGGTCGGGCGTTGTCCTCAGCCCTGCCGGCGGCGCCCTGGCCAAGATGCTGTTTCCGTTCCGCATGGGCGTGGGTGGAATCGTGGGTAGCGGGAAACAATACTTCAGTTGGATCTCGATTGACGACCTTGTGCGCGTGATCATTCGCGCCCTCAAAACCGACTCCCTTCGCGGTCCCGTGAATGCCGTCGCGCCGCACGCCGTCACCAATGCCGAATTCACCAAGGCGCTGGGTCAAGTTCTCGGACGCCCAACGATTGTCCCCATGCCGGCTTTTGCGGCGCGCATAGCCTTCGGCGAAATGGCCGACGAGTTGCTCCTCGCCAGCGCGCGCGTTGTGCCAGCGAAATTGCTAGCTTCCGGATTTGTCTTTCACCACGCGGAGATTGGACATGCCCTCACCGATTTGCTCCAAGGCGCCAAGGCCGCATAGCGTGCGCGCCAACCCAAGTCGTAGTAGAATGTCGGCATGGGAGAAATCCGAGTCCGAATGCGTCTTGAAAACGAGAGTGATCATTATTTGTGGATGGAACGCGAGCTCAGCCGCAAAAAAGTTCGGAAGGCCGAGGTAGAGGCTGTCGTGGACACGGGTGCTGTGATGATGCTGTTGCCGGAGGAACTCGTCGAAAAGCTGGGTCTGCGCCGGTGGGGCAAAGTCGTTGTTCGTCTCGCGAACGAACAAAGGGTTGAACTGGAAAAAGCCGGCGCCATTCACCTGACCATCGGCGACCGAGAGATGTCTGCCAGTTGCCTGATCGGGCCGCCCGGTAGCGAACCACTCGTAGGCCAGCTCGTGATGGAAGAGCTGGACCTGATCCCCGATCCCAACCTCAAAACCCTCACTCCGCGGCCGGAGTCGCCGTTCCTGCCCACGCTCAAAATGAAACGCGTAGCGTAAAAGCAGATCCTTCGCGGAGTTTACCGTGAGCCGGGACTGCGGAGATCCTTCGTTGCGCTCAGGATGACAGCCGAGTCGGTTCGGGATGGCCGGCGAATCGGTTCGGGATGGGAGGCAGGGAAACGGCGAATGGCGAGGCGCAAGGGGCAAGGCCGGCGGACGGTTAACCGCTTTGGAACATGCAAGTGCCCGCGTATGCCCGGAGAGTTGAGAGACTATTGCGCTGATAGAATCGAGGATGTGTAATCTTTTGGGCAGTTGAGAGGTGAGGGTCGCCGTCGGCGCTGTGGGAATGTGGAAATCCGGCGACTTTTGCCGGATTTCCAAGCGCGGTGGAAAAGTCAGCCGTTCAGACTTTTC
>JBEKEZ010000040.1:0-55104 GCA_050013575.1 Terriglobia bacterium
ACGGGCGCGCTGGGCCGCGGCACTGGCAACCTCGCCACGGCAGGAGCGGCGGGCATGGGCGCCGGTTTGGGTGCCGGAGCCCTCTCGAAAATGGGCTCCGCAGGGGACAATCTCAATAGCGCCCAAAGCGCGCTCAATGACGCCATCAACCAGAGCCGTCAAGGCAGCGGAGACTCGAATGACGCCGCCGCGGCGCTCAACGCCGCCACCAGCGCCAACACCCAGACGGCCGCGGTCGAAACCGAAACCGCCAATAATATCCAGAATCAGCAACAGCAGGGCTGCGGCTGCCCATCGCCCAGTGGCCCCCAATAAAACCCCGGGCGGCTGCGGAGCGGAATTGACGTCGGGTGAGTTCGCTGGTCAGGGTTGGCTGCAGGCCGCGCAGAGTAGCAGGTGTGGGGTTGGCTGGCCCTAGGACGCTGACGGGACGCTCCGCACCGCGCGAAGAAGCACGGGGCGAGTTGCACGTGTGGGGTTGGGTGGCGCTGAGACGCTGACTCTGGCGCCTGTTTTCTACTTCAGGTTGATCGTCCCGCGACAATTCGGTGCGCCGCAGGTGCAGGGCATCATGTCGTCGGTGTCGTCGTAATTGTAATCGAGGGTTAATTCCTCGCCTTTCTTGATCGAGCGCAGGCTCATGTAAAGGATATGCCCTTTCATGATTCGCGTCACCAGGTTGGGCGCGCACGAGTGGTTAATGAATTCGGCGCCGGAGCCGCCCACGCCGCCATCGATCATCCAGTGGTCGTCGAGGACGAACAGGAACGGCGTGTGCCGGCGTCGTTCTGCTTCGCGAAGGCCGATCTTCTCACCGACGTATTCGATCACTTTACGGTTGGCCGGGATCGCCTCATCGGGGTAGACACCCCAGCGATGGATCTTTGACCGGCCCATGCGAAGACGGAAGCAGCAATGCCTGGGATCGGGTTTGGGAACAGGGGCCATCCGAGAGTCAAAAGTGTAAGCGAGAAAGACGAAGTTGAGAAGGCGGAGCCGCCTGGCCATCCGTAGTACCGGAGGCCACCGTCTCCGAGGGTTGCTGTGCATCGTTCCGCTGGAAGCCCGGATGAGGAGGCCTCTTGGAAAACAATCGTCGGTGGATAAGCTGGTTAGTCGTCGCAGTTCTTTGGGCTTGCCCTGCCTTCGGGCAGGTCGCGCATCAGCACCATCCCCCTGAGTCTGCCAGCGAATACATTCGATCCCTGGAAGACCCGGGCCGCGAGGAATGGCAGAAGCCTGAGGAGGTGGTGGAGAAACTGGCGCTGCGGCCCGGGGCCGCAGTGGCCGATATCGGGGCGGGGTCAGGGTACTTCACGGTGCTGATTGCGCGGGCAGTAGGACCAGCGGGGAAGGTGTATGCAGTGGACATCGACCGCGAAATGCTCGACTACATCCAGCGACGAGCGAAACAAGAGCACCTCGAGAATATTCAGACGGTGCTCGCCGAACCCCACGATCCGAAGCTGGCGCCATCCTCAGTCGATCTGATCTTCATTTGCGACACGCTTCACCACATATCCGAGCGCGCAACGTATTACCCGTTGCTTGCCCGAGCCTTGCGGCCCGGCGGGCGGCTGGTGAACGTCGACTTCGAGAAACGCCCGCTTCCCATCGGCCCGCCGCTGGAGATGAAGATCGCGAAGCAAGCGGTGGTGGATGAAGTCAGGCCAGCCGGCTTTCACTTGGTCAAGGACTACGATTTTCTGAAATACCAGTATTTCCTCGTATTCGAACACTAACAGGCAGGCGGGTAGCCCGGTTGGCAGCGAACACCCGCCTTACTCGTCACGCGCCGGCAGGGCGTCCATGCCGTGCCGAACCGCTTCCCGCTCCATCAGGCGCGTCAACTCCAATTTTGTCTCCGCCGCCAGGCGCGATGGTTTGTACGCCGTGATGATCCGCGAAGCCTCCTTTGCGGCGCGCTCCCGCAGCGTTACTTTGCCCTCCTCCGCCCACCGTGCCCGGTTGGCGCGATCGATGACTAGGCCAGGGAACGTAATCTCCTCACGCAGGTGGCGGCGTGTGTGGTCGGCAATGAGCAAGTGCCTCTCGCGCCGCATTTCCTCAAACAGGGGAAGTGCGGGAAAATCTTCGCGCGGTTCGATGCCCCGCAGCAGGCGGTAGGTCATGCGGCAGATTTCGTTGTCGACGACGAGCTTCTCCAGGCTCTGGCAGCTTTCAAAATCCAACATGCCGGGACCGGAGATGCTATTGATTCCTGAAAGTGCCGCCAAGGTCGCACCGATGCCCGACTCGAGGCCTGCCTGGGCGTCCAGTTGCTTCGCGTCGCTCAAAGCAATGTAGCCCTGCGTCGGCATGCCCAGGCGCTTGCCGATTTCGCTGTTGGCGCAGTCGAGCATCATCGTCTCGACGGCGCCCATCGGCGTTGTCTCGAAGCGGACGTCGAAGATAGCCGGCGAGCCGCCGTACAAGATCGGATGGCCGGGGTTCACAAGCTGGCTGATCACTACGCCGCTCAAGTTCTCGGCGGTTTGCTGGATAAGGCTCCCCACAAGCGTGACGGGGGCCATAAATCCGGTCAGCGGCATCGATATCAACTCCACCGGAATCGACCAGCGTGCGCAGTCCACCAAATTCTGGCTGGTCACATCGCTCCACTTGATCGGCGCGGTGGGGCAGCAGGAAAAGATGGTGAGCGGCTTGGCCCGGAGCGCCTGCTCATCCCCCCGCACAGCCAGTTGCAGGTCTTTCATGATCTCGAACGCCTCCACGGTGAAGGCCCCGGTGACCACCGGCTTCTCACCGTAGAGAAGGCTCAGATACAGCCGATAGCTGTCCGAGATGTTGGCGTCAACATCGGCTGGGATGAAGGCCGTGCTTTGCGAAGCGATGTGCTGTAAGCCGCTCGTCAACTTCACGTAGCGGATGTAGTCTTCCGTCGTGGGCTTGCGCAACTCGCCGGTCTGGCCGTCCAGGATGTTGAGCGCCGTCGAGCCGGGCGTGAAGTAAACGCTGTCGCCCTGAAAGTCGTGAGTTTCGTTCCCAAGAACATCGTAGAGCTTGAAGGAGCGGGGCACGGTCAAGAGCGCCAGATCGATGATGTCTCCCGTGAGGCGGACGTTCCACTTGTCGGCGTCCACCTCGGCGCCGTGGTCGGCCAGCAAGTCGAGCAGGGGGCGGTTGTGAATATCCACGCCCAGCTTCGAAAGCAGATCTCGCGCTTCCGCGATGATTCTCTCAATCAACTCGTCTTGCAGCAGTCGGATTGCAGGTCGCATTTGTTTCCTCGTGAAGCTTTCAGCAGTCAGCTATCAGCATTCAGCAAAAACCGCACTCTGGCGCGCTCGCTGAAAGCTGATCGCTGATGGCTGAAAGCTACATCTCGATACTGGCCACTGGTGTCCCATAACGGCCAAACTCACGAACCGCCTCGTACATGGCCAACACGTTTTCAACCGGCACGCGGGCCTGGACGTTGTGGGTCGTATTGAAAACGAAGCCGCCGCCTGCGCCGAAGATCTTCAGCCGCTCCCCAACCTCGGCGCGTACTTCGTCAGGCGATCCGAACGGGAGAGTGCGCTGAGTGTCGACGCCGCCACCCCAAAATGTGAGGCGATCGCCGAACTCTTTCTTCAGTTCGCCGGGAACCATTCCGGCCGCCGAACATTGCACTGGGTTCAGGATGTCGAATCCCGCGTCGATGAAATCCGGTATCAGAGCTCGGACCGAGCCGCAGGAATGGATGAACGATTTCCAGGAAGTATTCCGGTGAATCCAGCCATTCACTTCCCGATGGAACGGCTGGAAGAGGTCTCGGTAGGCCTGAGGTGAAATGAAAGGGCCATTCTGCGTTCCGAAATCCGTTCCGGTCACGAAGACGGCTGTCACCTTGTCGCCCACAACGCCGTAAATTCTCTCCAGATTCCGCAGGCCAATCTCGCACTGGCGCTCGAACACTCGAAATACGTAATCACGACGAGTTTTCGTGCTGATATACCATTCCTCAATGTCGCGGATGCCCTTCGGGTTTTTCAACCACACCGCAGGAACCAGCGCGATATCGCCAAATGCTGTGCCGCCAAAATTGGCGAGTATGGCTTTATCAGTTTCAGAGTGGAGCCGCTCGGCTTCGCGCTTCAAATGCCCGAGCGCAGCGTCAGAAATCGGGCCAAACTCTTCCAGATTGTCTTCCACGTCCAGGTGGTTGTCATCGATAGGCGGCTGGCGCACAATCGCGTCAAAATAGAATCCATCCTTGGGCATGCGTCCACTGGGCGGAGCAGAACGATCGCCCTCCGGATACATCAGGAGGTCGCCGTTCGCGTCCGGCTCGGTGTTGAAGGCCTCGGGGACCAGCACGGGCGTGCCTTCAAACGTGGTCCATGGTTTCCAGCCTTCGTTCCTGAAGCCAAACATGGTGGTGGGTTGACCCAGGCCCACCACATCGACTCCGAGCTGCTCCATCAGGTCAGGCTGGATCTCGCCCAGCATCTGATAGGGCTCTACAACTTTTACGGGAGTCTCGGGTGTGTCCAGTCCAAGTGCCTGGCGGAGGAGGTAAACCGTATCAACTTGCATGCCGGTGACGGCGCTGCCGCCCAAGTCCAGTGGCACGCGATCCGGCTCTTGGTGCCGGAGGGCCAAGCGGACGCGTTCGCGGGAAGTCATCATGGCTCGATCCCTTTTCTTTAATGCAACTGCGCACTTCGCCGGATCAATTTTGGATTTTAGATTTTGGATTAGGGAATCGTGCGCAGTGGTTCTATCTAATCCAAAATCGCAAATCCAAAATCCAAAATAGATCAGTCACGCCCGGGCGACGAGCTGACGGGCGAGCTCGACAGCGGCGACAGCATCTTTGCCATAACCATCGGCGCCGATCGAGTGTGCCCAGGCCTGGGTCACCGGCGCTCCACCCACCAGCACTCTCACCTTTTCGCGCAGACCCGCTGAGGCGAGAGCCTCAATGGCCGCCTTCATGTTCACCATCGTGGTGGTCAGCAGCGCCGAGAGAGCGACGAAGTTTGCCTGCTCGCGCCGCACCGCTTCCACGATTTTCTCCGGCGCCACATCCGCGCCCAGATCCACGATGCGGAAGCCGGCGCTTTCCAGCATCATGGCCACGATGTTCTTGCCGATATCGTGCAGGTCGCCTTTGACCGTGCCGCACACCACGGTGCCCGCGGGCCGCTGCGTCGGATCGCCCACCAGGAGCGGCCGCAGGATATCCGTCGCGCCCCGTGCGGCGCGGGCGGCGATGAGTACTTCCGGGATAAAGAATTCGCACTCGCGCATGCGGCGGCCGACCTCGTCCATGGCCGGAATGATTGCCTCGGGGAAGAAGGCTGCCGGTTTGATGCCCTCACCCAGACCCTTCCCGGTAAGTCGCTTGGCGGCCGGGGCGTCGCCGTTGATGATGGCTTCCTTCAGTTCTTCCAGCGTGCTCATAATTGGTCTCCTTCATGTAGCGGCGGGTTTACCCCGCCATCTGGCGGCGTAAAGCCGCCTCCACCTCAGATTCCTGGTACACGTGAGCGCTTTCCGCGAAGCTCAGTTCTTGAACGAAAGCGTCCTGAAAGCGCGGGTCGGCGCTGAGGCTGACGTGCTCGACGCGGCGCCTCAAATCTTGGTAAGAGCCATCTTCTCCGTCCAAGCGGAAGAGGGCCAGCTTGGCTCCCAACAGAGCCGTGTTGCCCGCCGGTTGAACTCGTTCTGGCGGGTAATGGAGAAGGCCGATGCGATTGGCGCTGGAGCGGTTCACATAGTTGCCGAAGGCCCCTGCCAGATACAGGCGTACCGGTTCAGACCCGCCCCAACGCTCGCGCAGAAGGTGCAGGCCACTGGCAATGGCGGCCTTGGCCAGTTGCAGCTCGCGGACGTCGCCTTGAGTCAACTTCACCGGCGGCCACAGCGCCCATTCGTTACGCGCGTCCGCGAAGCGGCCGGAAAGCGAGATGATTCCCAAATCCAGCCCCGCGGCCGCGGCGTCCACCAGCCCGCTGCCACAAATTCCTTTCGCTTCGATGTTGCCGAGCACGTGGCATTCGAGCCGGCCATCTTCAACTGCCACTTGCGAGATGGCGCCGGCCGAAGCTCGCATCCCCATCGAGATGCGGGCGCCTTCAAAAGCCGGCCCTGCCGCAGTCGAAGCGCACAAGATTCTCTCCCGATTCCCCAGGACGATTTCTCCGTTGGTGCCAAGGTCAATGAGCGCAATAAGGTCTTCACTCTCACCCATCCGCGTCGCCAGCAAGCCGGCCAGAATGTCGCTGCCGACGAAGCCGCCCAAGCATGGCAGAAAGCGCACCGAAACGTTACCCGGGAGTTCCCAGCCCAGTTTTTTGGCGCTGAATACTTCCAGCCCGGCCCGGCTCGGAACGAAAGGATAATGAGAGAGCGGTTCGACATCTGTCCCCGAGAACAAGTGATGCATCACCGTGTTGCCTACCAAGACGATGTCCCGGACCTCTTGGCCCGGCGCGCGTGCGGCGAGCAGAAGTTGGCGCACGAGCGCCCCAATCTGTCGCCGAATGAGGTGCTGAAGTTCCTCCAGGCCGCCCGGGGAGAGAGCGAATTCGACCCGGCTCATGACGTCAGCGCCGTAACGACCCTGGCTGTTCAGCGCCGTCCGCACCGCGAGTACACAACCGCTTTGGAGGTCCAGCAACTGGGCAACTATCGTCGTGGTGCCTACATCCACGGCCACTCCCCAGCCAGTCCGTGGTTCAAAAGCGAAGGGCGTTTCGTCGGCAAGTATGGCGGCGTCCCACTGGCGAAGCTCAATTACCAGATCGCCTTCAACCGAGCACTGGCAGGCGAGCCGCCAGCCGCCCGCCAATTCCTCGGCGGAAAGCTGCTCGCTCTGCGCGGCGTTGACTGGAGCTTCGCCTTCCAGCACTTGAATCCGGCATCCCCGACAACGGCCTTGCCCTCCGCACGGGAATTCCACGCCCTGTTCGAAGAGCGGATCGCGGAGCGGAGTCCCTGCGGGTGCGCGCAACTCTACGCCAGTCGGTCGAAGCGTGATTCGATGCATCATGTTGACGGTGGCACAGGCACTCCTGCCTGTGCCGAAGCCTCATGAGTCCTGTTCATTTTGCACAGCCAAGAGTGGCTGTGCCACAGCGTCCCGCGCGTAGCGCGTCAACGCCCGTAAGTTTTCGTCGGGCGTATCGCGCACAACCTCACAGCCTGCGCCCGCGATGTAGCGAGGACCGGCCTGGCGGTGACAATCCGCGATTGCCTCGTAGACGGACTCCGGCGTGCCTGCCCTCAAGACCCGCACCGGATCGATGTTGCCCAGCAGCACTTGTTGTGGATCCATCTTGCGGCGCGCGGCGTCAAGCGGAGCGAGTGAGTCCAGATCTACAATGTCTGCGCCCACTTGCCCCATGCCCTCCAGGATGTGCCGCGTGTCGCCGCAGATGTGGAGGCGCACGCGCGCGCCCAGCGCATGGATTCTATCCGCCATTTTCTTCTGCCGAGGGAACACCAGGTCGTGGTAGAAGCGCGGGGAGAGAAGAGAAGCTGCCGCGTCTCCGATGCCCACTATGTCCGCTCCAGCTTCGATCTGTGCTTTGGCGAAACCCAGTTCCATCTCCACGACAAAGTTCATGAGCTGCCGCACAAACTCCGGATCGTCATAGAAGTCGAGCATCAGGCGGCTCAAGCCCCGCAGGTCAGCGGACTCCGCGCAGGGCCCTTCGACCCAACCCTCCACCGGCTTGTCCGCCCCTGCCCGCTCCTTCATCAATCGCACCGCCTGAATGCGGTTGGTCATGCGGCCGCCGCCGTGTGGGTCGGGAATCTTGAGATGCGCGAGCGCCGCTTTGTCTTTCAGCAAGGCATTGCCTTCATCAATGGCGGGCGGCTGGTCTGGAAAGAACTTAATGGCTGCGCCCAGGTCCGCGGCCTCGACGCACGGATCGGAAATGACGCTGACGTGGTCTACGCTGAACCTCTCCGCCACACGAATCTGCCCCTCAGCCTGCGCGCCGGATTGGGTGGCGTAATCAAAGTACTTGGCTCCCACCTGGTCGGCGGCGAACATCATGGTAATGGGCATGGCGGGGAGGTGATCGACGGGCTGACCCTCCAGCATGGCAAAGACTCGCTCTCGGCTGTTCATGGTGTCGCCTTCTCCGCGGCGATGATTCCCGAGTTATAGTGCGCGGTGATTTTCCACCCTGGGGGCACGATGAGGAACTCACGCTCACCCCAAACGCCGTCCACCAGGCGCTGAATCAGCCCCAGATCGCCTTTTACCTTCTCGAACTTCCAGCCCCGCGCTCGCGCCTTTTCGCGGGCCAGCCCCTCAAAGCTGGAATCTGGCTCCATGCCCATCTCGATGAACGTGATCTGGCTGTAATTCTTGGTGAGATTTCCAAGTTCATCCCACAGATACTGGGCGTTGTCCTCGCCGTAACGTGCCACCAGTTCTTCGAAGCTCTGATCGATGCCGAGCTTTTTCCCGAGTGCGAGCTGGCTCAATCCTCCGTTGCTCTCGCCGCGCTCTATCCAGCCGGTGGTCTCATAGAACACGCCGGGGTTGGTCTGGAAGTAGTCAAGATAGCGTTCTTTGCTTCCCAGAAACAGCGTGATGCAATCGTGGGCTCGCGGCACTACCAAACGGACCTGCCGGGCTGTCAATCCGACCAGCCCGTTGTTGCACAGCCCGTAGCCCATGAGCACCCCGTCGTAGCCAGAGTCCACACGATCGACGGCTGCCTGCAACCGCTCCAACATCCCTTCGCTACCGATGTCGTGGAGGCCCTTGGTGAGGAATTCGACGTCAACGACATTCGGTGATCGCGACACCGCGGCGCAGAACTCGCGGTAGAAAATCTCGCAACTCAACAGCTTCAGGCGCATGGAATCTTCCTCGAGTCCCGACTAAGGACGCCAGCCAGTGCACGGATGAACGCGGGCGTAGTGCCGCAGCACCCTCCAATAAACGTGGCGCCAGCCTCGGCCAAGGCGGCTGCGGCCTGCGCGAACTCGTCGGGCGTTGTGGTGTAAACCGTCCGATCTCCCGCGAGCTGCGGCGCGCCGGCGTTGGGCTTGAGCCAGATGGGCCGGCTAGTCGCTGAGGCCAGTCGCTCGTAGACCGGGAGATAATGTTCGACGCTCTGCCCGCAGTTCGCGCCGATGACGTCCGCACCCGCTTCCATGAGCGCCCTTGCCGCCTCCTCGGCCGTAGTCCCCATCATCGTTTGGGTCTTGGTTTTGCCCGAATCGAACGCCATGCAGGCGACCACAGGCAGGCCGGTGGCGCGCGCCGCGGCGACCGCCAGTCTCGCTTCGTCGAGGTCGCTCATAGTTTCGATCACAAGCGCGTCAGCGCCCGACGTTGCCAGAGCGTCAGCCTGTTCGACGAATGCCTCTTGCAGTTCGGCCCTAGTCACCTCGCCTAACCCGAGCAGCTTGCCGCTGGGTCCGATGGAAGCGAACACCGAGGCCCGTCCGTTGGCTGCCCGGAGCGAGATCTCAACTCCGGCTTGGTTGATCTCCCGCACTCGGTGGGCAACGCGGTAACGTTCCAGAGCGATTCGGTTAGCGCCAAATGTGTTGGTCAAAATCGCCCGGCTGCCGGCTTCCACGTAGGCGCGCCCAATTTCGAGCACGCGGTCGGGGAACTCCAGATTCCACACGTCAGGGCACTCTCCGGCGCCGAGGCCCCGGGCGATGAGCTCAGTGCCCCAGGCTCCATCAGTGAGCACGGGCCGTTCGGCGACCAAGCGCTCAATCAAAGCATGGCGCGGTTTTTCAGACTGCCATTGGACCGGCAAGGCCGACCCTCCGCATGAAATCCGATCGATTGACTCAGATCAGGTAGACGAATGTCTGTGTCCTTCGTCACGCTGGGGCGTGGAGTTCTTGCGGTGTGCTAGAAATTGTTGCTCGCCTTGACTGCCCCTTCCTTCACATCCGCCTCGACTTGATAAGGCGACCGAACTCCGTGCAGTTCGTTGCCGACAAGGTAGATGTCGCGGCTCTTGGCGCCCTTCACTTTGAGGTAGACATTCGACCCTGGCCGAGCCTTTGAGTTACAGACGGTGGCGCTTTCCACCTGATCGAGCACCACGGCAGGGATATCCGTCTGAGGCTTGGCGGGCGCGCCGGCAAAACCCTCCAGCCTCAATCCATTCACATCCTGAAAGTAAAGTGCGCTTTGCCATTTGGCCGACTCGGGTTTCTCCCAGGTCACTTCAACGTCCTTTAATTTCAGGTCGCGCGCGTAGCGAAACTGCATGGCGTTCACTGACCGGTCGTAGGCGGCGGAAGGGTCAGTCGAGAGGAAGAGCCTGATGTTTTCCAGGCTGATGTTTTCGAGCCAGTTGTCGCGATGCCCCGAAATGAGGCACGAGCCTTTTCCATGCGCGATGACGTTTCGAATGATGACGTTTCGGATTGACCCGGCGGGCGGCTCACCGGGTTGCGGAGGCTTGCCCTGGCTTTCGCTCCGGCGCTGGATAGTGAAATAAAGGGGATCGCCGTTGCCCCACCAGAACCAGTCGTAGCGCTGGCAGAGGATCACCAGGTTGGATAAGACGACGTTTTCCACGGTGCCGCCGTCGTAGACCATGAAGGCGATGCCGCGATTGGAGCCCGTAATCACAGAGTTGTCCACAGTCACGTTGCGGACCGCGTTCATGTTGCCGTCGCAGAATTTCAGCGCGCTCGAGGCCGACGATAGCCGGCAATTCGAAATGGTGATGTTCTCGCAGGGCAGTGCCGGCCCGTACCAGTTCATCGAGTAGAACACAATGGCGTCATCCCCGGTCTCGATGGTGCTGTTGCTGATGCGCACGTCCTTGCAGCCGTCGGGGTCGATGCCGTCGGCCCACACGGCGTACTTCTGGTCGCTGTAGATATAAATGCCGTCGATGGTCAGCCGCTCGCACCCGTAAGGATTAATAGTCCAACTGGGCGAATGCAGAAACTTGAGGTCGAGGATTTTCACGTCTTTCGACCGCAGCAACTGCACCAGGTGCGGGTACATGGTCTGATGGGGATACCCTTTCGGAAAAGAACGCATCAGCGGCTTGCCCAGGGACTGCGCCAGGAGCTGGTTGTCACGAATGAAGAAATCCTCGAGATCGTTCTCTCGCCAGATGTATTCGGCCTGGCCGTCCACCGTGCCTCGGCCTTCGATGGAAATGTTCTCCAAGTCTTCACCATAAAGCAGCGCCGGTTTGTCGAAAACGGCAGGATCCTGGGACGCGAAGAGAATCGCCCCCGCATCAATCTCAAACCTGACGTGGCTGCGCAGGTGCAGCGTCCCAGACGTGTACTCGCCCGGAGGCAGGTAGACTTTGCCTCCGCCGGCTTTGGCGCAGGCCTCGATGGCATTTTGAATTGCCGGCTGGGCGTTATCGGATTTCTTCCCCGTCGCTCCGTAGTCCTTCACATTGAAGATTGCGGCGCCGGCCTCAGCGCGCAAAAGGCCCGCGGGAAACAGAACGAGCAGGGCTAGAAACGGCAAACCAATTCTCTTACGGGATTGCTGTCGCATATTCTTTCTCTCCACGTTGATCATCTACCGCGGCAGCTTCTTTTCGCCAGTGATCTCGAATCGCAGCTCGAGGCCGCCGGCTCCCTCAGCTTTCTGCCGGCCACCCACGAAGACCTCGTAAGTGCCGGGCAGCACCGCATGTTCACCTTCTTCTGTCACCAAGCTCAGATCGCGCGGTGTGAGAGTGAAGGTGACGTGGCGCGTCTCGCCGGGCGCCAGATGAACTCGCTCGAATGCTTTGAGGGCGCGGACCAAGTGCTCCGGCGCGTTCTCAGTTTTTTCCAGATAAAGTTCAGCCACTTCATCGCCGGCGATCTGCGATGCGTTCCGAACATCCACCTCGACTGCGAGGGGTTGCCCGGCCCCAAAGCGTGAAGCAGAGAGTTTGAGATTGCTATAAGCAAATTGCGAATAACTCAGTCCATAACCAAATCCGTAGAGCGGCGTTCCCCGGAAATACCGGTAGGTGCGGTTCTTCATGGAGTAATCGTCGAAGGGGGGAAGTTGGTCGAGCGACGCGTAAAAGGTGACGGGCAGTCGGCCCGCAGGATTGTTAACCCCCGCCAGGGTCTCGGCAATGGCTGTGCCGCCTTCCTCGCCCGGATACCAGGCTTCGAGGATCGCAGCCGCGTGCTGCTCAGCCCAGTTCACTGCCAGCGCGCTGCCATTCATCAAGACCACGACGAGGGGTTTTCCGGTCGTAGCCAAGGCTTCCAACAGCTCCTGCTGCACGCGCGGCAAGCCGATGTCCGTTCGATCGCCGCCGCTGAACCCCGCCAGCTTCACGGGCATCTCCTCGCCCTCCAGCGACGGTGAAAGCCCGACGAAGGCGATCGTCACCTCCGACCCCTTTGCTGCCTCGACCGCCTCGTCGCGCAGCACAGCCGCCGGAGCCTGCCAGGTAAGATCAATGCCGGCAGTTCCCGTTGTGTGAAAGTAATCCAGACGGATCGGGTGCGGTTGGGCATCGCTGAAGGCCACCGGCGCCTCCATCACAGCGCCGCGCTCGCCCGTCCTCTGGCCACCGCTTTCGACCAGCAGCTTCCCATCCAGGTAAAGTCGGAAACCTTCCTGGTTTTCGCAGGCGTAGCAGTAGTTCGCGCGGACACCCAGCTTGTATTCGCCAGGGGCGGGCGGGGTGAAGGTACCGCTCCAACGCACCGAGTAGTTGTTGCGCTGAAGTCCCTGGACGGGAACAACCTTGTCCCAATTGAAATTGACGTTCCGGTCGGTGCGCGTGAAGACAGGCGTGCCGCTCAGATCCGGCGAGCTGAAGTACTCGCCGGTAAGTCCGTCGCCGGAACCACGGGCAGGATGAAGCGCGGTATGCTCGATCGGCATCGCGAAACCCTCCACCAGCGTCGAGCCCTGCGCATAAATCACCTTGGCCGAAGAAAACCGTTTTTCAATTCCTTCAAGTGGATAGACCGGCGAAGGCAGTGGTCCGTTGTAGTTGCCCTGCAGGGACTGGACGAGCTCCGCGGTGGGGCCGACCACGGCGATGCGCGCGATGCCGGCTTCCAGTGGAAGCGTGTGACCCTGGTTCTTCAGCAGCACGATGGATTCCCGTGCCGCGCGCAGAGAGAGTTGCCGATGCTCGGGCGAGTTGACCTCACTGGCGGGAATCTGCCCGTAGGAGAAACTGGAAGGCGGATCGAACATCCCGAGCTTGAACCGCGCCCGGAAAAGGCGGCGCAAGGCGTTGTCAAGATCGGCTTCCTTGATCAGGCCCTGATGAACCGCGTCAATGAGAGATGGGAACGCCTGCCCCGCCTTATACCCGCATTCCAGATCGGTGCCGGCTTTCAAGGCCGCGGCTGCCGCGTGTGGCATGTCCGCAGAGTAGTGGTGCCCGTTGAATACATCGGCCACGGCAGCGCAGTCGCTGACGACGTAGCCGTCGAACTTCCACGCGTCGCGCAGATGATCGCTCAGCAGCATCGTGCTGGCGCAGGCAGGCGCGCCATCAATCGCGTTGTAGGCGCACATCACAGACTGGGCGTGCGCCTCGGTCACGGTAGCCCGAAAGGCGGGCAGGTAGGTGTCCTCCAGATCGTGCGGCGAGACGTCTACATTGAAGCCGTGCCGCAGCGCCTCCGGGCCGCTGTGCACAGCGTAGTGCTTCGGAGTTGAGACCACCCGGAAATACTTCGGATCGCTTCCCTGCATGCCGCTGACGAAGGCCACGCCCATGCGGCTGGTCAGGAACGGGTCTTCGCCATAGGTCTCCTGGCCCCGCCCCCAGCGGGGGTCGCGAAAGATGTTGATGTTGGGCGCCCAGAAAGTAAGCCCGAAGAACGCTTCGTGCTGGTCATGGCGCGTGGCTTCGTTGTACTTGGCGCGCGCCTCGGTCGAGACCGTCTCGCCCATCTGGTGGACAAGGTCAGTGTCCCAGGTGGCCGCCATCCCGATCACCTGAGGGAAATTCGTCGCGTAGCCGGCAAAGGCGACACCATGCAGGCCCTCGTTCCACCAGTCGTACTTCGGAACGCCGAGGCGCGGGATGGCCACTGCGTGGTCTCGCATCTGCGAGACTTTCTCTTCCAGAGTCATGCGCGAGATCAGGTCATCCACGCGGCGCTCAATCGGCAACGCCGGGTCACGATAGGGCGGCACGGCCTCTTGGGCATGAAAGGACTGCAAGCCTGCGGTCGCCATGAGAGCGGCAAACAGAAATTGGATAAATGCCTTAACAGGAAATCTGAATTTTGTAACCTTCACGGATCCTCCCAGGCGGCCGCGTTGAACTTCTCGAATGGCGCGAACTGTTCGGATATCGATATCACAAGTCGGGCCTCGAAGCTATTTCAAAACCCGCCCTCGGCGGAATCCGCAATCCCGAAGGCAGGATGCTCCGCAATCCCAAATCCGCCATGGCCCCTCTCTTGCCCTCGCGATCTCGGCGCTGCATTCGAGTTTCGATCCTCTGGTCATTCCCGCGCCCTGTCCCGACAGGGTCTCGGGAAAAGCGGGAATCCAGAGGGCAAGTTTTCGAGTTTCCAGTGTCCCTCCTTCTCGAATCGGGAGTAGTGATGTCGCGCTCCATTCATATTCCTTCAAAATCAGGCCTTTTTTCTTCTCAAATCACTAGAAATAAAGGTTTTAACATCGATGGGTTCGTTCTGCCTCGAGATGAATTATATTAAAGATTCCAAATGACTTAACCTCAATGGGTTCGTTTGGGTTCGTTCTTTCGCACAATGCGCTGGCGTAGCCGTGTCCTGAATCGGGAATAGAAGCGATATCCGCGAAATTCATCGTGCTGATTCTAAAAGACATTACGGCTTCGTTCGCAGTCCAGAGTCCAGCGAGCTTCCGTCGCAGGCAGGCTCTCGCTGAATGCCGACGGCCGGCCACTGGTTTTGCGACTCGTCACTCGTCACTTTTCGCTCGTCACTGTCCTTTGGCCCAGGCAGCGGCAGGTTATCTCGCCAAACTTGATGACTTCTCGCAGCACCCCCGAGGTGACTACCTCCATGCGGGAAAGCCGCCTGGTCCGATACGACCACACTATTACCACAATTTAGAATGCTCGGTCAAGTATTTTTATTCGGCGACGGAAGGTACGTCTTCAAGTCCCTGGCCCGAACCCACCAATCGTGGAAGAAAAAACGCGCAGTCACGTCTAATGAGGTGAAGTGGATTTGGTTCAGGGCGTCAAGACTCTACAGGCTGTGGACGATTCTCGCGGCACCGGCGTTTGTTGATCGCTCCTGTGTTCCGGTGCGGGGGAAAGCGGGGTTTGCCGAGTTTCTGGCCGCACGGTTCCGGTCGGTATGGCTCGCACTCCTGACCGGGGCAAGGCGGTCCAGAGTGGCGCGGAGGGGGTCCGATCACACCTTCCCCCTCCGCGGCTTTTGTCTTGAGATGGGATTCGCCAGAAAGGAATTGCCGGCGGGCGTTCAGAGGTACGCCCCGCCCAACAGCGGGCGGCGTGCCCGCGCTGAGCACGCTAGCGCTCGTGAGCTTGCCTGAGGTTCGTCACATCCGGCGGTGACGGCCATCACTGCAACTTGACCTGTGATTGTGGGACGAATTAGTCATAGGTGTCGGCATCTCGCTGACTTCTTATCGCAACGTTTGAAAAGGTCGTTCCGGCCGTGAGACTCGGCAAGCAGCATCTTTGTCTCGCCATATTGTTGTTGGTTTTCGGCGTGGCAACGCGCGAGGCCCCCGAAATCCTGAATCTGGCCGACGACTGGACAAACGACGGGACGGCGGTGAGTTATGGCGATCCGCTCCCCAAGCTGACTCGACGTCCGACATTGCGACTGGAAAGACTCCAAGTGCTCACGTCCCTGCCGGTCGCTTCGCTGAAAGTGAAGAAGCGCGACTCCCTCCGTCCGATCTGCGTTTCCACCCAGGAAACGGGAAAAGATCTTCTGCATTTCCTCTCTGTTCTAAGAGCCTAGCAAGTGCGGTCCGGTGCCCGGACTCGCTCGACACCGAGTGTTGGGGTAACCGTCGCCAACCGTTCACACCCATGGCTTCGGCTGCGGCGCCGGCTCTTCGACGAACAACCGCAGCGACATTTACAGGCAAACTCAATCGAATTCGAAAGTACAAGTCAAGCTAAAGGAGACCCTATGAGATGCGTTGCCAAGATCGCGGGAGCGCTCACAGCACTGCTTCTCGCTCTGGGCGCGCTGGCCTGGGCCGATATCGTTCTGGGGATCATGATCATCTGGGCTGTGGCCCACTACTCATCCTAGGAGCGCGCGTGCGCGGGTGTGGTTCTTCCGACCCGCGGCCACCCGGCTCAAATCGCAGACGGCAGAAAGGAGACCGAAGTATGAGCGAGCAAAATCGAGGTGGCGTAGGAGTATCCAAAAAAGTTCACGTTTGGAGAATGATTACAGCTCAGGCGTCGAAATTCGTGGTCGGCGGATTGGCTCTTCTGTTTCTTGCATCCAATGGCCGGACAATGGCCCAGGGTCAGCCGGGCAACCCGAACGCGACCGGCGCGCAAACCCCACACCAGGTGCTGGACGGCACGGCCACGCTCGTCGGCCCGTTCAATCCGAATCAAATGCTGCGTCTGGCGCTTGGTTTACAGCCGCCTCATCTGGCGGAGGAAGAGCAGTTCCTGCGCGACCTCCAAACCAAGGGTTCGCCGTTGTTTCACCAGTTCCTCACGCCGGAGGAGTGGGACGCACGCTTCGCGCCTTCTGTCCAGGACGAGCAAGCCGTCGTGGACTGGGCGCAGGCCCAAGGATTGACAGTGACGAAGCGCTATCCCAACCGCCTGCTAGTGGATGTGGAAGCCAATGTGGCCACCATCCAGAAGGCGTTCCAGATATCCATCAACAATTACCAGTTCGGATCCAAAACGTACTTTTCCAACGATCGGGATCCGGTGATTCCCGAGAGTCTGACCAGCATCCTTCATTCGGTTGCAGGCCTGAATAACATTCAGGTATTGCACCCCGCCCACCGCGGTGCGGTGGAGCACGAGTCGCCAATCTATGTGCCCGGTCCAGTCGTCGCCATGGGCGAATCGAGGAGTGCCAACGGCGATATCACCAAGCTGCCGGCCGCCGGGGCTAGTTCTCAAGGGTTCGGTTTGATACCCAACATCACGAACGGCGCCTACGACCCCACGGACATCTACAGCTCCCAAGCTTACGATTTCACCGCGCTCTACAATCAGGGTCATTGCTGCAACCCCCTGAATAATGACAACTCGTCGCCGCCGGAGGCATCGATTGCCATTGCCACGGCTTATTCTCTGAACGGCAATGACATCGTTGGATTCCACAACCAGTACCCATACCTCGCTTATAATTACCAGGAGGTATACATCGATAGCGGGGGACAAAAACCTCCAGTCGATGATCCGGAAACGACCATGGACGTGGAATGGTCCACCGCCATGGCGAACAGCTTCGGAGCTGCGACCAACACCGCCAAGGTTTACGTCTACGAGGGCGTGGACAATCATTGGGGAACCTTCCACGACGTCTATAACCAGATTTTGACGGACGACCTCGCCCGGGTGTTCAGCACCAGTTGGGGCTGCCAAGAGCTCTGGTGCGCGTCCCAGGCCTGGATGGACAGCTATCATGCCATCTTCAACAACATGGTTGGTGTGGGCTGGACACTGGTGGCCGCCTCTGGCGACCAGGGGGCATCGGCGGGCTGCGACTGGTACCACCCTTCTACCTCCGTGCAGTATCCCGCCTCAGACCCCAATATAGTTGGCGCCGGCGGCACCACTCTGTCGCTCTCCAGCGGTCCAGTGTACGTCTCCGAGGTCGGCTGGAGCGGCGGACCGGAGGGCTGTGGGTACAACGATGGCGGCAGCACCGGCGGATTCAGCCAGTATTACAATGTTCCGGACTTTCAGTCCGGCATGGGATTCAGCAGACGTGCTGTCCCCGACATTGCGCTCAGTGCCGACTGGTACAGTAAGCCTCAGAACATCTACTATGGCGGCTCTCTTCAGGGGAACGGAGGCACGAGTATCGTTGCTCCTGAAATGGCCGGCTTCTTTGCGCAGGAAAACGCCTACCTCGTCTACCTCGGGAGTATCTGTGGCAACGGGGCGCAGCCCTGCGCTCCGATGGGCAACGCCAACTACTTCTTGTATGACATCGGAAAAAACGGAGCTGCCCACTACCCCTATTACGACATCACGTCGGGCTGTAACAGCAACGACATCACCACCCTATATGGTCTGAAGTTTTACTGTGCGGGGCCAGGCTACGACCAAGTCACCGGCTGGGGTTCCATGAACGCGCTCCAGCTCGCCTGGGGCATCAATCTCTGGCACGTGCCGGGCTACACAACTCCCGTAATCACGTTCACGGGGCCAGCGACGAACCACTGGTACAACACCGACCAGCTTGTAAGATGGACCATTACTACCCCCTCGGGGAACGGCGCTCCGTCCGATGGGCTGGCCGGATACAGCCGGGCTTGGGATTCTGACCCCGGCGGCGACCCCTATAGCGAACCTCATCCGGGTACGGGCAATTCCTTTTACAGTGGTCCGGGGATTGTGGGTCTCCCTTACGGCTGCATCGACTTCTCGGGCTCGTGCAGTGGAACCATCGCCGTCGGTCAGGGTCTGCACACCGTCCACGTGCGGGCTTGGGGCAACGAGGGCGAGGGGTCCAGCGATGTGACGTACGGCCCGCTCGGCTACGACACGACCCCGCCGCAGACCACGGCCAGCTTGAGCGGCACTAAGATCAGCGGCACGACGTACAAGAGCCCGGTGACGGTCACGCTCACGGCGACTGACCCTGGTGCTCCCACCACTGGAAGCGGTATCGCGAGCACCGTCTACCAGGTCAACAGCGAAGGCCTGAAGAACTACGTCGGGCCGTTTACGGTGTCTTATCCCGGAAGCTTCACGGTCACCTTCCATAGTATCGACAATGCGGGCAACGTGGAGACTGACAAATCGACGAGCTTCACGATCAAAGCGTTGCTGAGCCTGTCGCCGGGGGCCCTCGCCTTCGGCAACCAAGTCCTGAACACGACGAGTGCAGCGAAGACCATCACGCTGACCAACCTTTACGGCTCCGCGGCAATCCCGATCAACTCCATCACTCCCAGCGGCGACTTTGCCATACCGACCAACAACTGTGGGGCCAGCTTGGCCAAGGGGGGCAAGTGTACCTTCACGGTCACTTTCACTCCCTCGGTCGTGGGCAGCATTGCGGGCAAGGTCACGGTGAGTTACGTCGGCGAGGGCACGCCGGCGCTGTTGGGCTTGAACGGTACGGGCCTTGCGCCCACCTCGCTATCTCCCACCAGCCTGGCCTTTGGCGCGATCGCGGTGGGCACCACTAGCGCGTCGAAGGCGGTGACGCTGACCAACAACGAGAGTACAGCTCTCAACATCAGCCTTGCGGCCAGCGACGACTACTCAATTTCCAGCACAACCTGTGGAGCGACGCTGGCGGCCAACACGAGCTGCACTATCAACGTCACCTTCAGCCCGAAGCAGAATGGCGCCACGAACGGCGCGGTGACGGTTACCTACAATGCCGAGCTCAGCCCACAAATCGTGGCTCTCTCGGGCAGCGGCACGGGCGCAAAGGCCTCGCCCCTTACCTTCACGCCCGGATCGCTGTCGTTCAAAAACGTGGCCGTGGGCGCGAGCGCGAATGCGACGGTGACGGTGAAGAACAGCAGCGCGTCCACGGTGACCATCCTCGGGCTTACGGGGAGCGGGGATTATTCCGCGACGGGCTGCCTCGTCGCTCTGAAATCGAAGGCTACGTGCGTGATGACGGTGACCTTTACCCCCTCGACTACAGGGATGACCAGGGGTTCGGTGGCGATTGCCAACGACAGCAGTTTGACTCCGGAGATCTATAACGTTTCCGGGACGGCTATACTGCCCTTCACCCTCTCGCCAACCAGCTTGACGTTTGCTTCGCAGGCGGTGGGGACACTCAGTGCTACACAGACGGTGACGATGAGCAACAACCTCAACATGCCGGTACAGATCGCCTATGGGGCCAGCGGTGAATTTATCGCCACCGCCAGTGGCTACTTTCCTTGTGGCGCGGTTCTGCCGGCGCTTTCCACCTGCACCTTTAGCGTGACCTTCGCACCGACACAGACGGGCAGCATTAGCGGAGTGACGACTGTTGTCTACTCCGGCAACTTCAGCCCGCAGGAGGTGAAACTAACCGGCACTGGAAACTAACCTCTTCGCTGCTCGAAAGTAATCGGGCTGCCATGCCACGGCCGGGGCGCTGACGTCCGCGGCCATCGGAAGTGGCACGTATCTATCGGTGCCGAGTTCACGGCTGCTGCGAAACCGAATGCACCGCGTTCACGCGGGAAGGGAGCAGGTTGTAGATCGTAAGCGGGAGATGGGGAGAGGACAGCCCGCATGCTACGTGCCACCCACAGCCTTCTAACGGTGGTTGACGCACGGTGGAGGCGCCCACACATGCCCATTTTTCGTAAGTACTGAAATCCGCCGCTGGGCAAAGGGAGTCTTCAAGGCATAAAGCCTATGGTTCACGTCTAGGAGCAGGACTGCAAGTCCGACGAGCTTCGCCGGATTGCGCCAGCAGGAGAGCTGTGACTCTCGCCGTAGGGGGTCTGGCAATCCCCGTAGGGTAATAAGACGAGCGCCCGAGACACATCGACCAGCAGAAACCCCCAGCGCAACAAAACCACCATCAGAAGAAGGCTCGCCGCCAACAGGGCATGAAATTCTCGAATGCACTTGCGAATGATTGCCCTGTATACCTCCATCAATCCCTCTAATTCCACGACGGTTTGCGCGGGGACGGAGCATTATTGTAGTTGAGTCAAAGTCGATTTGGTTTGTCAACGCGTCCTGCGCTCCGCTATACTTCGCTCAACCCAGCCCTCGAAGACAGAGGGAAATCGTTGAGGGAATTCTCATGAGAAAAATTCGGACTCTGAATCTATTGGCGCTCGTGGTTCTTTGTTTCTCTTCAACCTTCCTGAGCCAACGCCTGATTGGGGCCGAACCGGCAAAGAAGATCGAGGTCAATTGGGAGAAAGTCGAGCGTGTTTCTCAGACAACTCCCACCCTGCAAGTGGTGGTGAACCCGCCCTTGCGGCGAGGATCGACAATTCACGACCCCGTATTCACTGCCTTGCGCAATCTGGAATGCGACTACGTGCGCTACGTGCCCTGGCTGCCTTATCCGCGATTAGCTGTGGCGGAACTGGAGCCTCCACATGACAACAAATCCTCCTGGGATTTCTCGCTCATCGATCCAATGACCGAGGACTTCCTGAACGCCACCGCCGCTCAAGGTCACTCCGTCATCCTGAATTTCAGCACCATTCCGCAGTGGATGTTCAGAACTGAGAAGCCAGTTACTTATCCTTCCGATCCCGACCAGGTCTTTTGGGATTACACGCAAGGGACGGAGCTGCGCGACCCAAGCATGAGGGAATTGAGCTACTACTATGCTCGACTGGTGAGCTGGTACACGCGAGGCGGGTTTGTCGATGAATTCGGGAAGCGGCACGACTCCGGGCACCATTTCAAGGTCGATTACTGGGAAGTTTGGAACGAAGTTGATTTCGAGCACTCCATGACGCCCGAGCAGTACACCGCGCGCTACGACGCCGTCGTGGAGGCCATCCGCGCCGTGGCGCCGGAAATGAAGTTTGTAGGGTTGGCGCTGGCTGCGCCGTCGAAAGCGCCCCGGTTCTTTGAATATTTCCTGGACCCCAAGCATCACAAGCCCGGCATTCCTCTCGACATGATTTCCTACCATTTCTATGCCACGCCAGGGCCGGACCAGACCCCGGAGGTGCAGCAATTCACTTTCTTCGAACAGGCGGACCATTTCCTTGACGTGGTCCGGTTTATCGAATCCATTCGCCAGCGACTTTCGCCTCACACGCGCACCACGATCGATGAGATCGGCTCAATCGATGCCGACGACGGGGCGCAGGGCGAACCCGGCCACGTGACCCAGCCGATTCCGAACTCTTATTGGAACCTCTCCGGCGCCATGTATGCCTATCTCTTCGCGGAACTCGCCCGGCAGGGAATCGACGTGGCCGGGGAGTCGCAGCTTGTCGGCTATCCCACACAATTCCCCAGCGTCTCGATGGTGGACTGGAACACCGGCCAGCCGAACGCCCGCTATTGGGTGCTGAAGCTGATTCACGACAATTTCGGCCTCGGTGATAAGCTCGTGGTCACCAGGAATTCCACGCCCTTCGTCTATGCGCAGGCCTTCCTCACGCGCGATGGCCGCCGCAAAATCCTGCTCATCAACCAACGCGACCGCATGGCTGAGTTTTCCTTGCCCGGAGCCACGGGCGCGCAGGAGCAGTACGTGGACCAAACGACGGCGTTCCAGCCGCCGGCCACGGCGCAGTTGAGTGGAGACACGATCACGCTGCGCGGCCTCGGGGTGGCGGTGGTGACGCTGCCGAGGTGAGAAGGCAGAAGGCAGAAGGCAGAAGGCAGAGCTACCTTCGCAGACGTTTTTGTTACCTACTCGTTACTGCCCAATGCCTGCTCTTCTTGTCTTCACGGCGCACTGCCCTTTGCTTTCTGCCTTCCGGTTTCACAGCAGCGCGCTCCATTTACTTTCCTTCAGCGGTCTTCTTCAGCCGAAGGGCCGCGGTCAGCCCGGCTCCTAGGTGACAGATTTGACGTGGGTTACGAGCCGGCGCGGATCTGCGGCGAAAAATCCATTGTCGATGTGATGGTAATCACAGCGTGAAAACCGGCTTGCCGCTTATCCTTGCAATCGGAGGCGAAAAAATGGCAACGCAGACTTTAACTGATGTCCCGGAGCTGGCGAGCCCAGCTTCCAGCAGAAAGCACGTCACCATCGACGGCAACGAGGCAGCGGCCTCGGTGGCGTATAAGGTTAGTGAGGTAGCGGCGATTTACCCCATCACGCCGTCGTCCCCCATGGGTGAACTGGCCGATGAATGGTCCAGCCAAGGCAAACCCAACATCTGGGGCAGCGTGCCGCGTGTCATCGAGATGCAGAGCGAGGGTGGCGCCGCCGGCGTCTTGCACGGAGTGTTGCAGACCGGGTCGCTCGCGACCACCTTCACGTCCTCGCAGGGCCTCCTGCTGATGATTCCGAACATGTTCAAGATTGCGGGGGAGCTCACCGCGACCGTCATCCACATTGCCGCCCGCACCATCGCCACGCACGCGCTCTCGATCTTTGGCGACCACAGCGACGTGATGGCAGCGCGCGCCACCGGCTTCGCGCAGCTCGCCTCCTCCTCGGTTCAAGAGGTCCAAGACATGGCGTTGATCGCGCACGCCTCCTCGCTTGCCGCGCGCGTACCCTTCATTCACTTCTTTGACGGCTTCCGCACCTCGCACGAAGTAGCGAAGGTCGAGGAACTCTCCGCCGACCAAATTCGCGCCATGATCAGTGACGAGTTGGTCCACGCGCATCGGGCGCGGGCTCTCTCGCCGGAGCATCCGGTACTGCGGGGCAGCGCCCAGAACCCTGATGTGTTTTTCCAGGCGCGCGAAGCGATCAATCCCTATTACCTGGCTTGCCCGACGATCGTCGAGAACACGATGGACAAATTCGCCGAGGTCACCGGCCGCCGCTATCATCTTTTTGACTATGTGGGCGCGCCGAACGCCGAACGCGTGATCGTCCTCATGGGTTCCGGGTGCGAACCGGTCCAGGAGGCGGTCGAATATCTGGTGAAACAAGGCGAGAAAGTCGGCGTCCTCAAAGTGCATCTTTATCGGCCGTTCTCCATCGAACACTTCATCAACGCGTTACCGCCCACCGCCAAGACCCTGGCGGCGCTCGATCGCACCAAGGAGCCCGGAGCACCGGGCGAACCGCTTTATCTCGATCTCGTCACCGCCATTAACGAAGGCGCCGTCAGCGGTCGCGGCAAAGGTCGATTCCGTGAGCTGCCTCGCGTGATTGGCGGACGTTACGGTCTCTCCTGCAAAGAATTTACCCCGGCCATGGTGAAAAGTGTTTTCGACGAAATGTCGCTGCGACACCCGAGAAATCACTTCACGGTCGGCATTCAGGATGACGTGACGCACACCAGCCTGGACTATGACCCGAAGTTTTCCACCGAAGACCCGGACGCGGTGCGCGCCGTCTTCTACGGCCTCGGCGCGGATGGCACGGTCAGCGCCAACAAGAACTCCATCAAGATCATTGGCGAAGAGACGGAAAACTACGTTCAAGGCTACTTTGTTTACGACTCGAAGAAGTCCGGCGCCGTGACGGTTTCCCACCTGCGATTCGGGCCCCGGCCCATTCACTCCACGTATTTAATCAGCCAGGCGAGCTTTGTGGCTTGTCACCAGTTCGTCTTCTTGGAGCACTACGACATGCTGAAGGCCGCGCAGCCGGGCGCGGTGTTTCTGCTCAATGCGCCCTACGGCGCCGATGAAATTTGGGACCACCTGCCGCGCACCGCCCAAGCGCACATCATCCGCAAGCATCTGCGGGTCTTTGTAATTGACGCTGCCAAAGTAGCGCGCGACGTCGGCATGGGCGGGCGGATCAACACCATCATGCAGACCTGCTTCTTCGCCATCAGCGGCGTGTTGCCGCGGGAAGAGGCGATCGCCGCCATCAAGCGCTCGATTCAGAAGACCTATGGCCGGCGGGGCGAATCGGTGGTTCAGAAGAATATAGCCGCTGTCGATCAAACCCTCGATCGACTGGCGGAGGTGAAGGTTCCGAATGAAGTCACCAGCACGTTTGACCTTCGCCCGCCGGTGGCCGCCGAAGCGCCGGATTTTGTTCGCAACGTGACCGCGATGATCATCGCCGGAGAAGGTGATTCCTTGCCCGTAAGCGCCATGCCCCCCGACGGGACTTTCCCCACCGCAACGTCGCAGTGGGAAAAGCGGGACATTGCGCCGGATATTCCGGTGTGGGACGAGCCGCTGTGCATTCAGTGCGGGAAATGCGTTTTGGTTTGCCCGCACTCCGCCATTCGCGCCAAAGTTTACGACCCCGCCCGGCTCGCCGGTGCGCCGCCCACGTTCAAGTCGGACGCAGCACGCTGGAAGGACATGAAGCAATTCCGATACTCGCTGCAAGTGGCCCCCGAGGACTGCACGGGCTGCACCCTTTGCGTCGACGCTTGCCCGGTAACCAGCAAGACGGATCCCAATCACAAGGCGCTGAACATGGCGCCGCAACCGCCCCTCCGCGAGCAGGAGAAAACGAACTGGAAATTCTTCCTGCAACTGCCCGGGCCGGACGGCATGAAGCTCAGCCGCGGCCTGGTGAAAGACGTCCAACTGCTCCAGCCGCTGTTTGAATTCTCGGGCGCGTGCTCGGGATGCGGCGAGACGCCCTACATTAAGCTGGTCACCCAACTCTTCGGCGACCGCACACTCATCGCCAACGCCACAGGTTGCTCCTCGATTTATGGCGGCAATTTGCCGACGACGCCTTACACCGTCGATGCCGCCGGCCGCGGTCCGGCGTGGTCGAATTCCCTATTCGAGGATAATGCCGAATTCGGAATGGGTATGCGCGTGGCTCTCGACCATCAAGCTCACTACGCAAAACAACTGCTGGAAGAACTGGCTCCCGCGATCGGCGAGGAACTGGTCAAGAAAATCCTCGAATCCAATCAGGGCACGCAAGAAGAGATCCTGGCGCAACGCGAACGCGTGCGACTGGTCAAAGAAAAAATCCTCGGCCTGGATAACCGCGAAGCACGCGACTTGGCGAGCGTTGCTGACGCGCTGGTGAAGAAGAGCGTTTGGATCGTGGGCGGGGACGGCTGGGCCTACGACATCGGCTACGGCGGCCTCGACCACGTGCTGGCCTCGGGCGCGGACGTGAACATCCTGGTGCTCGATACCGAAGTCTACTCCAATACCGGCGGGCAAATGTCGAAGTCGACGCCGCGCGGCGCCGTCGCCAAATTCGCCGCCGGAGGCAAGCCCACCGCCAAGAAAGATCTGGCGATGATGGCCATGGTTTACGGCACCGCCTACGTGGCGCGCGTCGCCATGGGCGGCAACGACTCTCACACGCTCAAGGCGATTCTCGAGGCCGAAGCCTTCCCCGGCCCATCGCTCATCATTGCTTACGGACACTGCATCGCTCACGGCTACGAGATGGACGCGGGTTTGGAGCATCAGAAGGCGGCGGTGCAATCCGGCTACTGGCCGCTGTTCCGCTACAATCCGAGCCTGGTGAAAGAAGGCAAGAATCCGTTGCAGCTCGACTCGCGTCCTCCCTCGATCCCGCTCGAGCAATACATGTACGGAGAGAATCGCTTCAAGCAGCTTGCCGACCGCGAGCCGGAACGGGCGGCGGAGCTTCTACAGCTCGCTAAGGAGGACGTCCTGGGCCGCTGGAAGCTCTACGAAAACTGGGCGAAAATGACCGTTGATGGGAAGGAAGCTGGAAGCTAGAAGTGTAGAGGCGGCTTTACGCCGCCATCACACCGCATGTCAAATGGCAAATGGGAAATTTGAAATGGCAGATGGCAGGAGCTGAACGAACTCTCTTCCTAAATCTGCCATTTACCATTTCCCATGCCCCATTTTTCAGATCTTCTTAGGAGACACTCATGGGAACCACCTCGAAACCTGGAATCAAGGGCGAAACCTTACGTCATGGCGTAAGGCCGCTCGATGTCTTCTTCGCGCCACAATCGGTGGCCGTGATTGGAGCCACCGAGACGGCAGGAACCGTGGGAAGGACGCTCTTGTGGAATCTCATACGCACGCCGTTTGGAGGCACGGTTTATCCGATCAACCCCAAGCGCAAAGGCGTTCTGGGCATCAAGGCGTACCCGAGCGTGCTCGATGTTCCCGAAAAAGTCGACTTGGCGGTCCTGGCGATTCCGGCCTCGGCGATACCCGCCGCCATTCACCAATGTGGCGAAAAGGGCGTGCCTGCCGCTGTCATCATTTCGGCCGGGTTCAAGGAGATTGGACCGGCCGGCGTTGAGCTGGAACGCCAGGTGCTCGTTGAGGCGCAGGAGTCGGGCATGAGGATCATCGGTCCGAACTGCCTGGGCGTGATGTGCCCGCGCACCGGCCTGAACGCGACGTTTGCCAGCGCCATGGCGCGGCCGGGAGGCGTCGGATTCGTCAGCCAGAGCGGCGCCCTGTGCACGGCCGTGCTCGATTGGAGCTTGGGGGAAAATGTTGGCTTCAGCGCCTTCGTTTCCATCGGCTCAATGCTCGACGTGAACTGGGGTGATCTGATCGACTATCTGGGCGATGACCCCCACACGCGCAGCATCGTCATCTACATGGAATCGATCGGCGACGCCCGCTCGTTTCTCTCCGCGGCCCGTGAGGTGGCGCTCGCCAAGCCCATTATTGTTCTCAAAGCCGGCCGGACCGAAGCCGCCGCCAAAGCTGCCGCCTCTCACACCGGGGCGCTGGCCGGCAGCGACGACGTCCTCGACGCTGCCTTCCGCCGCTGCGGCGTGCTGCGGGTGAACACCATTGGCAACTTGTTCGCCATGGCGGACATCCTCGGCAAGCAGCCTCGCCCCAAGGGCCCGCGCCTGACCGTCTTGACCAATGCCGGCGGTCCTGGCGTGCTCGCGGCTGACGCGCTGATTGTGAGCGGTGGGGAGCTCGCGGAACTCTCGAGCGACACGATGGCCCAATTGAACCAGTTGTTGCCCGCCGCCTGGAGTCACAATAACCCCATTGATATCCTGGGCGACGCTCCGCCCGAGCGCTACGCGAAAGCGGTGGAGATTGTGGCTAAAGATCCGGGGAGCGACGGCCTGCTGGTTGTCCTCACACCTCAGGGAATGACCGATCCCACCCAGACCGCCGAACATTTGAGGCCTTACGCCAAGCTCGACGGCAAGCCGGTGCTGGCAAGCTGGATGGGCGGGCCTGAGGTGGCGGCGGGCACCGCCATCTTGAGCCGCGCCAACATTCCTGTCTTTCCCTATCCGGATGCCGCAGCTCGCGCCTTTCACTACATGTGGGAGTACAGCTACAACCTGAAGGGCATCTATGAGACGCCCTCGGCGGCCGCAGCGCCGGAAGATATTCCGCCCGACCGCGCGTCTGCCGAGAAGATTATCCAGAAGGCCCGAGGGCAGGGGCGAGTGAATCTCACTGAGCTCGAGTCCAAGCAGATGCTCTCCGCTTACCATATTCCCACGGTCGAGACTCGCGTTGCCACCTCGGCGGAGCAGGCCGTGGAACTGGCGCGCGAGGTCGGCTATCCCGTGGTGCTGAAGCTCCACTCGGAAACCATCCTTCACAAGACCGACGTGAACGGCGTGCAATTGAACCTCCGCGATGCCGACGGTGTTCGCGGAGCCTATGGCGCCATCGAAAGCTCGGTGAACGAGAAGGCCGGTCCCGGCCACTTCCTCGGCGTTACGGTGCAGCCGATGATTCGCACTACCGGCTACGAGATCATTCTGGGCAGCAGTCTCGACCCGCAATTTGGCCCGGTGCTGCTCTTCGGATCGGGTGGGCAACTGGTGGAAGTTTACAAGGACCACGCTCTGGCTCTGCCGCCCCTCAACACCACCCTGGCGCGGCGCATGATCGAGCAGACCCGCATCTACACGGCGCTGACAGGCGTTCGCGGCCGCAAAGCGATTGATCTCGAGGCGCTGGAGCAATTGATGGTGCGGTTCAGCCAGTTGGTGGTGGAGCAGCCCTGGATCAAGGAGATTGATATCAATCCGCTGCTCGTTTCTCCCGACCAATTCATCGCGCTCGACGCCCGCATGGTGATGCACGACCTGAGCCTGAAGGCGGAAGAATTACCCAAGCTTGCCATTCGGCCTTACCCTATCCAGTACGTCACGCCTTGGGCACTGAAAGATGGCACCCCGGCGATGGTCCGGCCCATTCGCCCCGAAGATGAGCCGCTGATGGTGAGTTTTCACCAGCGGCTCTCCGAGCGTACTGTCTATTTCCGGTATTTCGGCACGCTGCAATTGAGCCAGCGCATTACACACGAGCGCCTGACCAGAATCTGCTTTAACGATTACGACCGCCAGATGGCCCTAGTGGTGGACCTTAAAGACCCGAAGACGGGAGAGCACGAAATTCTGGGGGTCGGCCGCATTACTAAACTTCACACCGCGCCCGTGGCCGAGTTCGCCATTATGGTCGCCGACCGCTACCAGCGGCAAGGCGTAGGCGGGGAACTGATGCGGCGGCTCTTGCAAGTGGCGCGAGACGAGAAGATCCAGCGCTTGGTTGGATACATGCTCACCGAGAACTTCGAGATGCAGCGCCTCTGCCAAAAACTCGGCTTCGAACTCGATCGGTCGAAAGATGATCCGGCTGTACGGGCAACGCTGGATTTGTGATTTTGGATTTTGGATTGGCGATCCAAGATCGCTTCTCCCACCGCTTGCGGGCATGTAGAATCAAAAGCAGGAGATTCCATGACCGTTAAAGTGGTCGTACGAAAGGGCGAGGACGGTTATTTTGTGGCGAGCTGTCCGTCCCTGAAAAGCTGCTGGTCCCAAGGCAAAACCCGCAAGAAAGCGCTGCGGAACATCCGTGAGGCGATTGCGCTTTACCTAGAGCCCAACCCTGGAATGCAGTGCCGAGGCTTGCCTCGGCCCACTTGACGGGTCGACCCAAGGGTCGGCCCTACGCTCAGGCTGGTAATCTAAATGGAAGCACTCACACACCCGGTCGCGGGCACGGTTGCACCGGAATTTGAGTTGGTGGATTCACTGGGAGTGCCGCGACAGCTCTCCGAGTTGGTCT
This sequence comes from Terriglobia bacterium, assembly GCA_050013575.1. Classification (GTDB taxonomy): domain Bacteria; phylum Acidobacteriota; class Terriglobia; order UBA7540; family UBA7540; genus DASYXZ01. The sequence goes on from JBEKEZ010000040.1 coordinate 29,646, forward strand.
CCAAGGGAACGTTGGTGCTCCTCTTTTATCGCGGTCATTGGTGACCCTTCTGCGTTCGCCAGTTGGCGGACTATCGAGACCAACATGAGCAAATGCGTGCCGCGGGCGCAGAGGCGGTGGCCGTATCGGTCGACCCACCGGAAAAAAGCGAATTCCTGCGTCGCCAGCTACGCCTGCCATTCACTATTCTGTGCGACATAGAGCGCCGCGTTGTTCGCGAGTGGAACATCTACAATCCTTTCGAAAAGGGCGGCATCGCGAAGCCGGCGGTCTTTATCGTTGGTCCTGATCGTGTGGTGCAGCTTGCATCGGTGGACAGCGTGGTCACGCGCGTCCCCGCATCCGAAATCGTTCGCATCCTACGTAGTACCGCGGCAGAAGCGCGCCCCCCTCGCCGCAAACGCTATGTCCCAACGCCGTCGGACTTCTTTCGCGGTCTTCGCAACGCCATTCGGCTCGGAGTGCGTTCTGGCAAGTAGGCACCCCAGCTTAGCCTCAGCCGCATAGGTAAAACGGTATGCCTTGGCCACCGGCTCAATTTCCCGTTCAACCGCCTATTGAAACCTCTCGGGCACAAGAATCTACACTTCAGCGCAATTTTGTCAGGATTCGCGGTATTGAGGTATTGCTCTGTAAGTACGAATGTGCTAACGTATCCCGAGAGGTCGGAGACCATGGCCGCTGGGAAAATTAGGGCTGGAGTCAAGCGAAGGGCAAGTCGCGGGACGCCGGTTGATAGGGGCGTGTACCGTGGCAAGCAGGCGAGAACCGGCAACTCCCTGGCGTTGCGCTTCGAGCGGGCACTGTTCCACAGCCATCCCGAATTCAACGGCGACGTTGAGGCTCACATCATTGGACCCGGACGAATGCTGGTGATTGCCGAACCCCGGCGGAGAAGGAAACAGGCTGAAGAAGATCCTGCGCTCGCGACGTTCATGAGCTTTCTGGCGGCAGATATGCAACGCTCGCCGGAGCGCATCAAGCCCCTTGACGCGGCGTTAGTAAAGCGCGTGAGCGCTCTGGTAAAAGGAGTGAGCACGTCGGACGACGAGGACCTTGGCGACGAGGCGTTGCTGTAAATGGAAGTCAACGGCTGGCGGCTGTTCCAGTACCCGCTGTTCGAGGCCCAGTTGACAAAGTTGGCCGAAGCCGTGGAGAAGCTCACCACGACAATGCCGGGGACTCATAAAGATCATCCCAAGACTAAGCTGCTCGCCACGATTCATCGCTACATGATGGAAATTATTCCCCGCAACCCCGGTGCTCCGGAATTTCGGCAAGGCGACGCCTTGGGTCCTGACAATCGGCACTGGTTTCGCGCCAAGTTTCATCAACGCTACCGCCTATTCTTTCGGTTTTCCACAATCGACAAAGTGATCGTATACGCCTGGGTCAACGACGAATCGAGTCTACGAAAGGCTGGTTCCAAGACTGATCCTTATGCGGTTTTCAAGTCGATGCTGCGGGCGGGCAGCCCACCTTATTCCCTTGAGGATCTCCTGAAGTCCTCCAAAGAACTTAAGGAGGAGCCAAGCGCCGGGAAAAGGACCCATGGCCACACATGATCAGTTCGTTTTCCCACTCCCCGTTTGTCACAAGTCTCAGGCGGGGAAATCTACGCTTCAGGGCATTTTTGTTGACGCGGGAATAAACTATGGTGTAACGTGGCAGGAGTGGAAGAAACAGAGGTCCATCGTCTGTGTCATCGGTTGCGCGTAGGCCCTCTCGGCGCGCTGTTCGTGCGATCAGTACGCGCCGATATAGCCCGACACGCGACTCAAGTTATGCCCTCTCAGAGCACTTGAATGCGTAATCGCCCGGTATCGCTGAACTGCATAAAACTGCATGAAACTGTACACGTCGTCGCAAAACTGGCGGTACCCCTATCGAAAAAATGGGGAACGAACCCAAGAAGCGCTTTAGAATCAACAAAAGTGTCTGGAACGAACCCGAGAAATGGACGACTTTGGCGAAAAACGAACCCAAGAAGCCCTTTAGAATCAGTCAGGGCTGGGTTCGAACCCTCGAGTTTGGGGAACGAACCCAAGGGCCGGGAGCTGCGGCAGGTGGCCGTTAACGAGTCGAGAGAATGACGGCCGAGGAGTTGAGGTCGGGGTGATTTTCGAAATTCGCAGACTTTCTCGAAACCCATTTCGCGCCGCGATCGGGCTTACACCGTTAGCTGCTCTCGTGCTGCTTTTATGGCCGGCTCGATCGATGCGCAGCGACAATTTCGTTTTCTACTCGCCTAACGCGGCTCATGTGGTGCCTGTGCAGACCATCGGCCAAACAAGCTACCTGCCGCTTCTTCAGCTCCTTAACGCCGTGGGCAGAGTCAAAGGAATAACCGCGGCTCGTGATTCGCTCAAGGTTTGGTTTGAAGACACCGAACTGGAGCTTCACGACAAGGAGAAAAGGATTCGAATACAAAAGTTCAAGCTCAACCTGTCCGATCCCGTGCGGGTGGAGAATGGTCAGTGGGAGGTCCCGGTCAGCTTTTTGGAGACCGCGCTGCCCCGGATAGTGCACCAGACCATCATCCACCGCGTCGGGACTTTGCGTGTTTTCATCGGCGACGTTAAGCCCATCTCTTTCACCGTCCGGCTGGAACCGGTGGCGAATGGTGCGCGCTTGACCTTACAGTTCACGGACAAGGTGGGCATTCGCACTGTTTCGAGCAACGGCAAGTGGGTGGTGTTCCTGGGAGACAAGCCGGTGCAGCCGCTCGAGCCGAAGTTCTCTTTCCAAGACCCTTACGTGAGCAGCATTCAATTCGACGATCAGGACGCAATCCCTAAGCTGATCGTGACGCCGGCAGCCGATGGATTGAACTTTTATGCCAAGGTCGGAGAAGAGGGCAAGACCCTCCAGGCCGATCTCTTGAAGCCGGCTCCGGTGGTGGCGCAGCAGCCCGCGCAGATGCCCGCTAATCCAGCGGCCCCGTCGGCAACTGCGCCGCCGGTCTCGGGCCCCGGTTCGCCGCAGGCGGCTCCGACCGCGGCCGAGCAGGCTGGTCCCGCAATTGTGCTCGACGCCGGCCACGGCGGGGAGGACACCGGCGCCCGCGGGACGAACGGAATCTTGGAGAAGGACGTCAGTGCCCAGCTCGTCGCGCGCGTCCGTTCCACCCTGCTGGCCTCCAGGAAGTACCGCGTCGTCCTCACCCGCCTGGGTGACGTGAACCCCAGCCTTGACCAGCGAGGCGCGACCGCCAATCAGTCGCGCGCCCTGGTATTCTTCACCTTCCACGCCGGGAACCTGGGCGTCCGCGCTCCTCGCGTCGTGGTATACAGTTACCAGCCGGCTTCGGGGGCTCCTGCCGCGCCAGAGACGGAGTCGAGAATCGCATTCATCCCCTGGGACACGGTCCAGCTTAATCAGTTGTCGCTGAGTCAGCGGCTCGCTCAAGTGGCGCAGGCAGAGCTGGCGAAAATCCCGGGATTGACGGTGGGGCCCCCCGCCACGGCGCCCATTCGCGTTCTGCGCAGCGTGAACGCCCCGGCGGTGGCGGTGGAAGTGGGCAGCCTCGCAGGGGACGTGGACTCGAGCGCGCTCACCAGCCTGAGCTTTCAAGAGGAATTTGCGAACGCCATCGTTCGCGCCATCGACACGTTTCAAGGAGGGCGATCGTAAGTTATGACGGCGCGCGCCCGCTGGGTGATGCTCGGTGTTCTGTTGATTGGCCTCGCAGCAGGGTTTGTGTACTTGCGCATTCTCACGCGCCGCGTCAAGCTGGAAGCTCCCCAACACGGCGAAGAGGGCGCGCGCACTCAGTTGCGCGCCGCCGCGTTGCAGTCCTCAGGGCCAACGAAGAACATCACCCTATACTTTCCCTCGGACGATGAAGGAGTTCTGCTGCCGGAGACGCGGCAGATCGCTTGGGCTTCCAATGACACGGATCGAATCCACCAAGTGCTGCTCGCCCTCATCGAAGGCTCATATCGGGGACTGCGCCGGCCGCTGCCGCCTTCGACTGAGCTGCGGGCCGCCTTCCTGACGCCGGAGGGGACGCTCTATGTGGACTTCTCCAGCAGCGCGCTGGCCCTGTTCGAGCCTGGCATCCAAAGCGAGACTCTGGCGGTTTATTCGATTGTGAATTCGCTGGCCGAAAATGTCCCGGCAGTGAAGAAAGTGAGAGTGCTCATTCAAGGTCAGGAGGTGGAGACCCTGAATGGACACGCGGACCTGGGCGGGGATTACGTGCCAGACCCGACGCGAAACAAAAGTGGATAGAGGAGCGGCCTTAATTATAAATTCAAAATTATAAATTATGAGAGCATAATTCATAATTTAGAATTCATAATTCTGCACTCTTTCTCCTCGCTCCTGTTTTACGGTGAAGCAATGAACACACCTAAACGCATCAGCGGAGTGCTTTATTCCGGGGGCAAGATGGTTCGGCGAGACGAGCGCGCCGCGGAAGTGATGCGCTCGGTCGAGATCGCTCCCAACGTCATCTCGAGCGCGGAGGGCTCCGCGCTCATTCGATTGGGGGAGACGCAGGTGATTTGTACCGCTTCCATCGAAGACGGCGTGCCACCGTTCATGAAAGGGGCCAACAAAGGGTGGATTACGAGTGAGTACGCGATGATTCCTCGCGCCACCGTAAGTCGCACTCCCCGAGAGGCGACGCGCGGGCGGCAGGGCGGCCGCACCATGGAAATCCAGCGGTTGATCGGGCGATCGCTGCGCGCGGTCACCGACCTTGCGGCTGTCGGCGAGCGCACGGTGTGGATTGATTGCGATGTAATTCGCGCCGACGGCGGGACCCGCACCGCCTCCATCACCGGGTCCCTGGTGGCGCTCGGGCTCGCGTTTCAGAAGCTCGTTGAGCAGCAGGTTCTGCGCCGCGTGCCTGTGACCGATTACGTTGCCGCCATCAGCGTGGGCCGGGTGGGTGGAGAGATCCTGCTCGATCTCGACTACAGCGAAGATTCGACTGCCGAAGTGGATATGAACGTCGTCATGACCGGATCGCACCGGCTCGTCGAGGTGCAGGCCACGGCTGAGGGCGCGCCCTTCAGTCAGGATGACCTCAACAAGCTGATTGAGGTCGCGCTTCCGGGAATCGATCAACTGCTGACTGTCCAGCGGTCGATTCTTCGCCTGGATCTGCCGACAAAGTGAGTCAGGCACTCAGTGAGTCAGTTAGTCAGTATTTCAGTCGGTCCGCATTTCAGTTTTTGGTTGACTGAGATACTGATGTACTGACGCACCGACAAACTTAGATTTGATTCTCTATTTCGCTTCAACAAATGCCGGCAAGCTCCGGGAATTCCAAGAGGCTGCGGCAGCGAGCTGCGTAACGGTTGAAGCTCTGCCGGGCATCGCGGAATTGCCGGAGTGCATTGAAGATGGCGCGACCTTTGATGAGAACGCCCGCATGAAGGCGCTCCATTACAGCCGGTTGACGAGCGGCCTCGTGTTTGCCGACGATTCCGGGCTCTCGGTGGACGCGCTGGGCGGCGCGCCGGGCGTTTACTCGGCGCGCTTCGCGGGTGAACAAGCAACCTACAAGGACAACAATGAGAAACTCCTGCGCGAACTGGGGGGCGCTCGGAATCGCGCCGCGCATTTCGTTTGCGTGATCGCTCTCGCCGAGGGCGGCCGGATTCTCGTTACGGTCGAAGGCCGGGCCGACGGACTGATTCTCGAGGCAGCGCGAGGGCAGGGGGGTTTCGGCTACGATCCGCTCTTCTTCTTTCCCCCGCTGGGCGAGACGTTTGCCGAACTCGATTCGAAGGCCAAGTTTGGAGTTTCGCACCGCGGCAATGCGTTTCGCAAGCTGCTGGATTACCTGATTCGCGGCTGAGCTGGGCCGCGGCTGCCGGCACTTTTTTCGTGCTATATTGGCTGTCTTCGTTCGCTCGAAGCATCTGCGTGAGGAGTGGCGCGCTTGACCGACGCAAAGAAAAAGGAAACTGCGGCCGGCGAAGACAACCGCCGCCAGTACGTCAACTTCGCCTTTTACAAAGTTGATCCGGCGTGGCGCCGCCTGCCGGTCGAGGAGCGCGAACGCGGCAAGCGCAAGTTCATCGACGTGGTGAAAACTTTCGAGCCGGAGATGATCGTGATCGCTTATTCGCTTATTGGAATTCGCGGCGACTGCGATTTCATGCTCTGGCGCATCGGCCACAACCTCGCCGAGTTCCAGGAGATGACGGCGAAGTTGCTGGCGACCGGCCTTGGCAACTACTTGACCACGCCCTATTCCTACGTGGCCATGACCAAGCGCTCCATCTACGTGCGCGACCACAAGCATCCGGACCAGGAGGGCACCCGCCTGCGGCTGACTCCGGGAAGATTCAAGTACCTTTTCGTCTATCCTTTTGTCAAAACCCGCGCCTGGTATCGGCTCACTCAACACGCTCGCCAGGGCATGATGAACGAGCACATCGAGATCGGCCACAAGTACCCCACCGTCCGCTTGAACACGACTTATTCCTTCGGCCTCGATGATCAGGAATTCGTGGTGGCGTTTGAGTCCGATAAGCCGGAGGATTTTCTCGATCTGGTGATGGAGCTGCGCTCGGCCGAAACCAGCAATTACACCGAGCGCGATACGCCCATCTTTACCTGCGTGCATCATGAGCTGAACAAGGTGCTCAATCTGTTGGGAGGGTAGTGAAATTCAGAATTCAAAATTAGAAATTAAAGACAAAATTAGAGATGCGAGCCGAGACCGTGCCGCACTGCATTCATAATTCTTGAATTTTTAATTTTGACTTTTTACTTTTGAATTCGCAATGGCTGCCACAAAAAAGAAAGTTGTGAGCCGAACCAAGCCGAAAGGCGATTACACTTCGCCCGCTCGCTTGAATAAAATCATTGCCGCGTTGGACCAGCTTTTCCCGCGCGCGGAGTGCGCGCTGAAACACGCGAACCCTTTCCAACTTCTCGTGGCCACCATTCTCTCGGCGCAATGCACGGACGAGCGCGTGAATAAGGTGACTCCGGAATTGTTCAGGAAATATCCCACGGCGCAGGATTTGGCCGCTCTGAAACCAGAGGTCCTCGAGAACGAAATCCGCTCCACGGGTTTTTTCCGCAACAAAGCCAAGAGCATCATCGGCGCGTCGAAGGCGATTGTGGGCGAGTTTGGCGGGCACGTCCCCAAGACGATGGAGCAGATGCTTACTTTGCCCGGCGTCGCGCGGAAGACCGCGAACGTGGTGCTCGGCACGGGCTACGGCCTGTCCACCGGCGTGGTCGTGGACACTCACGTTTTCCGGATCGCGCACCGGTTGAAACTCTCGAAACAAAAGACGCCGGAAAAAGTTGAGCTGGATTTGATGAGGCTCGTCCCGCAGGACCGCTGGATTACCTTCGGGCATCAGGTGATCTGGTTCGGAAGGAAAATCTGCAAGGCGCGAAAGCCGGTTTGCGCTCAGTGTCCCATCGAAACGATCTGCGACAGCCCGGACAAGACGATCTGAGCGAATTATAAATTCAAAATTATAAATTATTGCTTAGTCAGGGCAGTCGTCGGGAGCAAATGTGACCCGATTGCCCGCGTCCGGATAATTTATAATTTTGAATTTTGAATTTGCTCCCGCTCCGCCAGTTTGCGCGCCAGTTCCGGCGGCGGGACGAAAGTTACTTTTTCTTCGACCATCTCGACCTCTTCGACTTCACTCGCGCCGAGATCCTTGAAGTGCGCGACAACCTCCTGGACGAGGTGCTCGGGGGCAGAAGCGCCAGCCGTCACGCCGACGCATTCGACTCCCTCGAGCCATGCGGGATCGATTTCGGTGACATCGTCTATCAGATACGCGGGCGCTCCGGCGCTCTCCGCGACTTCTTTCAGCCGCTTGGAATTCGAGCTGTTGTCTGAGCCCAAAACCAACACCAAATCTGTGTCTTTGGCGAGCGCCTTGATCGCCGTCTGGCGATTCTGTGTGGCGTAACAGATATCGTCACTCGACGGGGCGACGATCTTCGGGAAGCGGCTCTTCAACGCGTCGAGAATGCCTTTGGTATCGTCAACACCCAATGTGGTCTGAGTCGTGACCGCCACGCGGTCAGGATCGGAAACCTGAATGCTCTCCGCTTGCTCCACGCTTTCGATCACGCGGATGTTCTGAGGGGCTTCGCCCTTGGTGCCGACCACCTCTTCATGGTCTTCGTGTCCAACCAGGATGATCGAGCGGCCTTCGTGTGCGAACCGAACGGCCTCCTGATGAACCTTAGTCACGAGTGGACACGTGGCGTCGATCACCGTCAGGCGCTTTGCCGCTGCTAGTGCCCTCACTTCCGGAGCCACGCCGTGAGCGCTGAAGATCACCACCGCGCCGTCCGGCACGGAGTCAATCTCGTCAACGAAAGTCACACCCTTGGCCGCAAGCGCTTGGATCACGTGCTTGTTGTGTACGATTTCCTTGCGCACGTAGATGGGCTCTTCGTAGAGAGTAAGCGCCATCTCCACCACACCGATGGCTCGCTCTACGCCGGCGCAGAATCCTCGCGGCTTGGCGAGCAAGACCCTTTTCAGTTCCTTAGCGCTCATTTTGACGGAATCCTAGTGCCCATCAGACATGCTAGCAGAACCGGGAAACCGCGTCAAAACTCCGCCCCCATTTGATTTGTGACACTGATGGACAGAATGTTCTTGCCAGCGTTAGGATATGTCCTCAAGAGAGCTTAGACGTCCGCAGCAAAGGAGATTCGCGCATGCCCGTTTTTCTGGGAGTCTATGCCGCCTCGGGCGGCCAGCATCCGTATTTGTTTGCGACGATCTTATTTCTGGTCGGCGCGATTCTCTTCATTGTTGGATTTCGCACTTACCGTGAATATCGGCTCATAGCCGACACTCCGATGATTCCCATCCGTAGTGCCCCCATGGGATTGGTCCACGTCCACGGAACAACCACGGGCGACGACCGATTGACAAGTCCATTGACCGGAGTCCCTTGCTACTACTATCGGGTGCAGGTGGAGAAACGAGTAAAGAAAGGCGACAAGGAGGAATGGGAATCTGTTCACACCGATATGGCGGAATGCAAGTTTTACCTCAAGGATGTGACTGGAAAGGTTTTGGTGAATCCTCACAGTGCGGAATATGAACTGCCGCACTGTTTCCGCGCTGAGATCGGGCCACGCTCGAGCCGCTCGCGTTTCGTTGACGCCTCGCTCGGCGTGCCGGGACCGACAGAGCAAGAGCTGCGTGCTTACCTGACCGGCGATTTCAATCGGGCGCGTGAAGCCTTGAAGGCTGTGCCCATTCCGGGAGCGAAAATCCTGGACACGGCCCTGGCAGTCGGCGCGAAGATGCAGTCGCTGGGAGTGTCAGTCAGCGCTGGCGGTGTCAGCATCGGTTTTGGTGCCGATCAGAGTTATCGCTTCGCTGAAACATGTTTGCCGGCTGACCGCGACTGCAATGTGTTGGGAACGTGCGCCGAGAATCCGAGACCCATCGACGAACACGACCGCAATATGATCCTGAAAGGCGAAAACGAAAAAACTCTGCTGATCACCACAAAGTCCGAAAAACAAATTGAGAAGAGCCTGCGGCGGCGGGCGTTCGCCTTGATCGTGATTGGAGCAGGCCTGATGGTAGGCGGCGCCGCACTCGCGCTGCACACCGCAGGTATGCTCTGAGCAGGCAGGCCTGGTTCAGAATGTCACGCGCACACCGACTTGGGCTGCGAAAGGAATGCCGACCGTCGTTCCCGGACCGAAGAAATCACCCAGCGCGCCTGAAGGCACCAGCAGTTGTTTGGGGTTTGTGATCGGCGTCGTCTGGCTGCAATCGGCGTTCAGACAGAATGCAGTCGCATTAAAGAGATTGTTCACAGGTGTGGGCAAAGCGGAGATGTCCGTGACGTAGTTGGCGCCGGGATTGCTGCGGTTGAAGAGGTTGAAGAATTCGATGAAAGGCATCACCGACCAGTGCTCGTGGAAATTGAACGGCCGCGCGACGCGCAGATCGACCTGGATGTAGGGAGTGCAGCGGAGCTGATCGAGTGTGGTCTGAACTCCGTTGATCACGGCGCGATCGTCGAGCGGATCGCCGAAACCGTTCACGTCCACTGGGGTGGTCAGGGTGATGGGCCGCGCGCTCTCCGCCTGCGAGAGCAAGGATAGTTCAAACCCGCCTGGAGTGTGGAAGACTCCCGCCACCACCAACCGGTGCGTGACATCCTCCCCGGAGGGCCCGAAATTGCCCGGACCAAAAGCATTCAGCGGGTCGCACACGCCGTCCACGTAATCGAAGAGTTCGCCCAGCACGCACCCCCAGGTCTTGGCCTTGGAGAGCGTGTAGTTGATGATCAGGTTGGCTCGCCGCGAGACGTTCCCCTGCAAGTGTACTGACATGCCGTCGTACCGCGATCGGTTGTCGCTGCGGAAGAGGGTGAGGTTCGGGACGCTGGCCGACTGGTCGGCGAGGTCGGAGGGGAACAAGGGTGAAAATAGGGTATAGCCCGCCTGGTATTGATACCGGGCGAAGGAGTGGACTCCTTGCTCGTGGGTATATTCTGCGCTCAGCATCCAATTGGAGCTGAACGCGTGCTCGACGCCGCCGGTCGCGTGCACGGCGTATGGAGTTCGGTAACGCCCATCAATCAGCGCCCCGTCACTGCCGCCGGGCAGGCATCCGGGATCGCCCGGATTGGCGCAAGGCGCCGGCGCCTCGTTCACCGCCTGGAGGGCAGTCACCCAACCGTTCTGGGCGAGGTCGTTGTAAAAGAGGCCAAAGCCGGCCCGTAGCACCGTTTTATGACTCTCCCCCGGCGAATAAACCACGCCCAGCCGCGGCGCGATGGCCCCACGGTAATCGGTCGGCGCAACGTTATTCAGATGGATTTGCAATGCTTGGAGCGTGAGGAACGCCGGGTTCTCTGCCTGAGTGCGGCCCGAGGCGGTGAAAAGTCCAAATGAGGTGTCGTAGCGCACACCGAAGTTCACGGTAAGGCGTGACGTCGCCCGCCAGGAATCCTCGGCGTAAAGCCCCAGGCGCTGCACGTTCTGCGAGAAGCTGCCGTTGCCGGCGGGCGTCGAAGTGCAGGTCGTGCCGGGCGTAACCGCAAGCGTGGACGTGGGAGTACAAGCCAGGTCGACGGAGAACTGCGCGGCATTGCCTGCATAGTCTGTCGGGTCTAAGGCGAAGACGGTCAGGTTCTCGGCCGTGGCGGCGAGCGCCCCGCTCAACACCGGCTCGTGGATAAAGTCAACTCCGAAGCGCACGGCCTGCCGGCCGGTGGCGTGACTGACGTCGTAACGCGCCTGGTATTTCTCCTGGTTGCGCAAAACGGGGAAGGCGGTAATGGGAGTCACAAACTGGTTATCCCCGAAAGTCTCGAAGCCCGAGATGGTGCTGGAGGTGGCGCTGAAGGGGAAGGCCAGCGCGAATCCCAGATTGTCGCTGCGCGCCTCGGTGTGATGCAGGTAGCTGGAGCCCAGGACGAGCGATCCCAGCCAGGTGGGGCTGAAGATGAACTGATTGCTGAGCACGGTATTGAAGTAATTGGAGTGCGAGGTCGCGCCCGTGGAGGGCAGTGCGCCCTGCTGCACCAGGTCGTTATGCGTGAGGTAGCTATCGGCCGAAGTACGAAAGAACCACTGCGAGCGCGACGATTGCGACCAGTCCAGGCGCGTGGAGGGCAGCGTATCGCGGAAGGGGACGGGGATACTGGTGGGCACCGCGATTGAGTTTACCCCGGGAATCAGCCCCTGCGCCGCCAGCGAAGCCAGCGCGCTGAATTGTGCCTGGTTCGCCGGGCTGTAAGCAATGCTGGCGTCTTCGTGAACGTACTCGAGGGAGGAGAAAAACCAGAACTTGCTTTTCTGGAGGGGCCCGCCGAGGGTTCCGACGTAATTCTGCCGGGAGAAAGGCTGCTTGGGATTGGGTGCCGGATTATCGATGGGGAAACGCGCATTGAGCGCAGCCGCCCGTTCGTAGAAAGCCGCATTGCCGTGCCACTGGTCAGTTCCGCGCTTGGTAGTGATGACCACCGCACCGGCGGTGGCGCGGCCGGTGTCCGCGTTCTCCTGCGCCGTGCTCACCGCGAATTCCTCGATGGCATCGGGCGAGAAGCTCTGCAGGAAGCCGCCGATGTAGTCGTCCGAGTTGTCGGCACCATCCACCGAAAGCTGGTCGTTCAGCCCCGAGCTGCCGCCGAATGAAACCGCAGTGATCCGCGCCTTGGTGGGGTCCGAAGGCTCAACCGGCTCAGTGCCGGGGACGAGATAAGCGATGTTGGCAAAACTTCGGGCCGCCAAGGGGATAGTTGCGAGGTCTTGCCGCGATACCGCGCCCTCATGGACGGAGCTGGTGATATCAATCGGCTGCGTACTGATCGAAGAAGCTCGCCCTTGAACGTCGACCGTCTGCTTCAAGCCTGCCGGCGCCAGCGTTACGGTGACGGTGCGCACCGAACTCACCACCACCTCCACATCCGAGCTAGCCTCCGCAAACCCCGGAGCATTCACGCGCATGTGATAGACGCCCGGCCGCAGGTAGTCGAGCCGGAATTCCCCCTGGTCATCGCTGGCAGCTTCGCGTTGATCGGCCGTGTCGACGAATTGGACCACAATCCGGGCCGACGGGACTCGCGCGCCGGTAGAGTCCTCGACCGTGCCGGCCAAGTCACCTTCCGGATTCTGCGCGGGCAAAACAGGCAAGAATAGAACCATCGACAACGCCAGGTAAGCCACACTCCTGAGCAACTTTGGTGTTGAAAAATCGCGCCTCATGAGAATCCAAGCCCTCCATCAAAAGATTAAGGAAAACGATTGACGCAGTGGGAAACCCCGGCCGTCAAATGCGCACACTACCACCTTCTCCGCGCCTGACACCGCCCCAATTTTGGTTAGACGGGTTCGGCGAGATTTTCTTCCGTAAAATCTACGTTCTCTTCCGGGTGGGGAATCAGATTCAGTTCTTCAGAAGGGCAATGTTGAGAACAGGGTTCACCTCATACCAATTGCGGTTCGTCTGAGCGTCGTACCGGGCCACACCGTAAACGCGAACGTGGCTGCCCTCGCGCGGCACCTCCGCCTGTTCGCTCATGATTTCGCAAATGACGAAAGGTCCAGACCCTTGCGCGTCTTCGACGAGCTTGAAGTGCACGGTTCCTTCCTCCTCATCGGTGTGTACTTCCCGGACGTATCCGTCAGTGGCGACGTGAGGCTGGGTGTTGGATCGCAACTCGCGGATGTCGAGTTGACGGAATTCGCTGAGATTGAGCGCGGCCGGTTTCACGGCAATGCGATACCGCGCCCCAAACAAAACTGAGCGGTTCGAGAACACCAGCAGGGCCAACTGCACGATTACAAGAATGGTGAGCACTTCCACGACGCGTGGAGTCGCGAGGCCGTCGAGCCCAGCCTCCCACACGGCGCCGCGGGCTCGACGTCCGACTCGCGTTCCGCCGGCGTCTGCCAGGACGGCTTCGAACTCCGGATGCTCAGCGTCTGATGTGAAATGACGCAGCTCTTCCGCCATCTGGTGCCCGGCACGAAGGCGCACCAGGACGGCGCGGCACCATTCGCAGTCCAGCAGGTGCTCTTCCACCTGCTTCACGTCCTTCGGCTGGAGGTCACCCTCGATATACGGAACGAACTTCCGACGCAAACGGAAACGCCAGCATGTCATTGTTTTGCTCCTTGCATCACCTTACATTATTCCTCTGAAGGGCCGCAATCGCTCTTCGAGTTCAGCCAGGGCACGGTTCAGCCTCGAAGCCACTGTGCCGGGCGCGCAACCCAGCACTCGGCTCATCTCCTGGTAGGTGAGTCCCTCGACGTACTTGAGTACGATCACTGTCCGCAGTTTCAATGATAGTTGCATCAGCGCGCGTTGGATGATCAACTGTCGCTCACGGTGTGCGTGCTGATCATCCAGGATGGGCCTGGTGTCGATTTCGCTGCTGCTTCCCAGGATGGTTTCCAGCGGCACGTGAGGCGTGCGATGACGCCGGTGATGTTCCTGGCACTCGTTGTGCGCGATGCGATAAATCCAGGTTGCCAGGCTGGACTGAAACCGAAAATCTTTGAGACCTCGAAACACCTTGAGGAACACCGTCTGCAACACATCCTGCGCCAGATGGAAATCACCGACTGAGTACATCACCAGACTCCAGACTCGATCGCGGTAGGCGTGATACAGTTCCCGCAACGCGCCCGCATCGCCGCGCTGCGCGGCGAGAACGAGGGTTCGTTCCTGCTCGTCGTCGCCGAGTCTTTCCGCCGCAATCGAATCGAGATGACGTGTTGCCATAGGGTCGGTCAGTAATGATCCCGCTCGCCGCGTCCGAAGGCCGGCGCGAAGGCGCCTAACGCTCCGGCGGCCGCTAGTCAGTGGATGTGTTTCACCTTCTTCTGCATATAGTCCATCAACAAATACTGCCCGAGTGTATAAGGCGTGGTGAAGTAAGCCTTGCCTCGGCAGATTTCCGTCACCTTCTGAACGAAATTGATGAGGCCGTAATCACTGGCCAGCATGAACGTATTGATCAAAATGCCGTTGCGGCGGCAGCGCGCCACCTCATGCAGAGTCTCCGAGACTACCAGCGGGTCGAGTCCAAACGCATTCTTGTAAATCCGGCCGTCCTCGAGTGTGAGTGCGGACGGTTTGCCGTCAGTGATCATCACGATCTGGCGCATGTCTTTTTTCTGGCGGGACAGAATCCGTTGCGCCAGACGAAGCCCCTCACGCGTGTTGGTGTAGTAGGGGCCCACCTTCACGCGCGCCAGCTCCTGCAAGGGAATCTCCTCAGCCGAGTCGTGGAAAAGCACCATGTGAAGCGAATCGCCCGGATACTGTGTGCGAATCAAGTGCGTGAGGGCGAGCGCCACACGCTTGGCAGGCGTGAAACGGTCCTCACCATAAAGGATCATGCTGTGCGAGCAATCGAGCATCAGCACCGTGGCGCAGGAGCTCTGGTATTCGCACTGGCGCACTTGCAGGTCTTTGTAGTCGAGATCGAGCGGCATGTTCAGGCCCGCACGCTCGATGGCGGAGAGCAGCGTGGCGTTGACGTCCAGATTCATGGTGTCGCCGAACTCATAAGGCTTGGTTGCGCCGTGGGACTCCACTCCCGTAGCCATGTCGCGCGTGTCGTGTCGTCCAAAGCTCGATTTGCCGAGTGAGCCCAGGAGATCCTTCAGGGTCTTGTATCCGAGAAAGTCAAGGGCTTTGTCGGTGAGCTCGAATTTCACCTGGCCTTCTTGCGCCGAAGAGTGCCCGGGACCGGGTGCCGTCTGAGACGGCTGGGTCGGTGGGTTATCGATTGTGATGTAGCCTTCCTCTGCCAACCGCTCCAGCAGCTTGTCGATCAGGTCGCGCAGCTCGGAGTTCTGATAGTTCTCCATGTTCTCCATGAACTGCTTAAGCAGATCGGGCGGAATCATCTCCTGGCTTTGCATCGCTTCGAGCAGGGCGCGATGAAGCTGCTCCATCGTTTGCTCCGCGTCCATTTCGTAAAAGCCGGAGTACTGACTTTCAAAGCCACTTTGCAGAAGGAACTCCTGCAAAAGCTGCATCAGGTCTTCAGCGCTCAAGCCCTCGAAGGGGTCAGGGATGTATTTGCTGTATTTGACGTATTTCATAGCCCTGGTACCTGCTCTTAGTTCTCAGAGAAGCCTGGTCTTGAGTTAAGACCTGGCCCCCGTTAGGGCCTTTCCAGACCCAGCAGAGCCCTCGCATTTTCGATCGATACAGTTTCTGTCTGGCGAGCACGAGCTTCCAGGAACTTCATGAACGATTTGTTTTGACGTGTGAGCTCAATCTCAGCGTTGAAATCATCGACCTCAGCGAGTATGAAATCCTCGCCCTCCGGCGATCTTAAGATAATGTTTTCGCGGCGCGCGCGCCTGAGAAGCGCATTGACACTCTTGGAGCGGCGCGAAATCGAGATCGTTTTCATAATTGAAACTCCTCACCTCGAACGTACAGGCCATTCCCCTGCTTGTGGCCGATCGCTTCGATTTTGACCGCGCCATGTGCTTCATCGATATCGTAGAAGACTCGAAAGGCGCCCACTCGCAGCTCCCACTCTGCCAACCGGTTCGGCCTGAGCCTCTTGTTGTTCCTGGTCTCGCGGTTTGGTTCGTGCCTCAGACACGATTCATCTTCATCTATGATTCGCCTCCGGTCCCGTCTGGTATACGAGCGCAGGTCCTCGATTGCCTCAGGTGTGAAATTGATCGCGAACATTCTGCACCTGCATATTGTCACTCGGCCGGAAGAACCCGCCGCCGTTTCAGTCGCGGTGTGCCATCACGACACGAATCCTCGATGCAGGCCCCGAAGCGCCAGCCTACTGCTTACTGCTTTCGTCAATTCAGCGGTCTTCGCCGCGGTGGAATAGATCCACCGGACTCTTCGCTGGGTGGTTCGGCGCGCGCGGGACGCGGACGCTCGGCGAAATAGCCCAGTTCCTCATTGCGGCTGATCTTTTTCATGGCGTAGAGCCCTTCCAGGATGAACTCGGCTCCCGCCACCAGCAGAGGGTGTTCATCGCTCGCCTTCATTCCGATCACCTGGGTCTTCTCGAACAGGCCTTGAATCTTCCTGAACTGCGCGTGCAGCTCTTCCGTCGGTGCGCCTTCCGGATATTTCAGATGTCCGCCCATTTCGAACCATTGGACGATGGGATGGAGCGGCACGCCATCGAAATGCTTCTTGAAGATTCTGGCAGTTGCCTGCCGAATGATCTCTCGCGCCACGGTATCGGCGCCTTTCAACTCGCCTTCGTACTCCAGCTCAAACTTGCCGGTCAAACTGGGGAGCGCGGCATAAATGTCGGAGAGTCGCGCCACCGTCTGTTTTTCGCGGTTGATCAGCGCGCGGCGCTCGGCGTTGGAAACGACATTCTCCAATGCCGTAATGGGCATGCGCTGCGAGACGCCCGACCGCTTGTCAATTTTCTTTTCCTGGCGTGCCTCGAAAGCAATGCTCTCCACGACCTCGCGCACGAATTGGGGGATCACGAGCTTCGACCCCGATTCGGCGCCGTCGCGATCCGTCCAGGCTTCCTGCGCTGTGATCGCCATGCCGTGCTCGATGGTGGCGGGATAGTGCGTGCGAATCTCGGACCCAATGCGGTCTTTCAGCGGAGTAATGATTTTTCCGCGCGCCGTATAGTCTTCCGGATTGGCGGTAAAGACCAGCGACACATCGAGCGGCAGGCGGACCGGGTATCCTTTAATCTGCACGTCGCCTTCCTGCATGATGTTGAAAAGTCCGACTTGGATTTTTCCGGCCAGGTCGGGCAGCTCGTTGATGGCAAAAATGCCGCGGTTGGCGCGAGGCAGCAGGCCGTAGTGAATGGTGAGTTCGCTCGAGAGGGCGTGCCCGCCGCGCGCCGCCTTGATGGGATCGAGGTCGCCGATGATGTCGGCAATGGTCACGTCGGGCGTGGCGAGCTTTTCCACATACCGTTGCTCGCGAGGCAGGTAACCGACCAGCGTCGCATCACCGCATTCCTGAACCCGTTCGGTGCAGGCACGGCAGATGGGCGCAAGAGGGTCGTCGTTGATTTCGCAGCCTGCCACGAAAGGGACTTCCTCGTCCAAAAGGGAAACCAGCGATCGCAGAATCCGGCTCTTGGCTTGGCCGCGCAGGCCGAGCAGTATGAAATTGTGGCGCGACAGGATGGCGTTGGCGATCTGGGGGATGACGCTGTCGTCGAAGCCGACAATGCCGGGGAATATAGGTCCGCCCTGGCGAAGCCGCCGAATCAGGTTGGCTCGCATCTCGTCTTTCACGCTGCGCGACTGGTAATTCGCTTTCTTCAGTTCTCCCAGCGTTTGCGGTCTCGGCATCTCGGTACCCCGATCATGATTATAACAGGAGTCAGAAATCAGGAAGCAGGAGCCAGCCAGGATGAAAAAAAGCCCTGAGGCGAGTCAGGAGAGAGAACAGAAAACGAAAACGCAGAAACGTCGTTCCCTATTCTGACTCCTGACTTCCGATTCCTGCCTGCTCCCCGGGGATTAGATGCGTCCGTGGCCGTTTCCGCCCGCTTTGGCGCGGATTTTCTGCACCATCTCCACTTGCGGGATAAGCGATTCAATCGCCTCGCGCACGTGATTGAGCCGTTCCGCTTCGTTCCGGATCGGGAGGAGTCCCTGCTTGAAATCAAGGTCGAGCGGCAGAGCGGCGGCAATTCGAAAGGACAAGTGTCGGTACGGCCTGGGAAGGTGAATCGGGATGTCGGAGGACTTGTGCAATATCCGCATGATCTTTCGGAAAAGCTCGATAGTGCGATCCGCCTCCGCCTCCGCCGGCGTATCGCAGCCGTCATCATCGTCAAAGAAGTCCACGCCGGCGCGGAGATAGAGGGTCGTCGGGTCGCTCGGGTTGGTCACCAGCATTTCAAAACGTCGCGTGCCCACGGTAAAAATATCCATGCGGCCGTCATCATATTTCCGAATGACGTTGACGATGCGCGCCGAGCAGCCGACCGTCTGCATTCCCCGATTTCTTGCCAGAACGACGCCAAATTCCTGCTGCCCTTCATTCTCTTCCTTCGCTCTCAGACAATTGCCGATCATCTGTTTGTAGCATTCCTCGAAAATGTGGAGGGGCAGAGGCTCCTCGGGAAAGAGAACAAGCTCGAGGGGAAACAAAGGCAACAGTAGGTCTTCCATCGCGATTCCTCGGCGGTCTTGAGGTCTGAGTTATGAATTATAAATTATGAAGTACGAATTATGTTAACCACATGGATGCTCAAGTGCAACGGCATGTTGGTCTCTTACAATTTACAATTCATAATTTTGAATTCATAATTTAGAAGGTTCTTCTCTTCAATCGATCCAAAGTAAATTTCGCGGTGTCGGCAACCGCCATCACCGCCATCACACCCGCTTGAACCGGGTCGGTCACCACGAGGTCCGCCGCATCCGGAACGCTTCCGGCCATGTTCAGGCTGATTACAATAAGGCCCTGTTGTCGAACCTCGCGGACTGCCTGCTCAATTTCACCGCCCATGAGAGACCCGGCGAGCACCAGGACACGTGCTCGCGGCAGGCGCGCGACGGCGCGAACGGCATCGGCCAGGGTCTGTTCGCCCACCAGGGGGATCGTGTCGACGGAGATATGCTCGCCTCGAATGTTGTGACGGTCGGCTTCCGAGATGGCGCCGATCGCCACTTGGCCGACTTGCGCTCCGCCCCCAACGATAATAATTCGTTTGCCGTAGATTTTCTGGAGCGTGTTCACTACAACGGCCTCGCGCACCACGGCCAGCGCCCGGAGATCGTCGATCAGAGGTTCGGGAGCGCCCGTCAGATCGATCTCGAAGTAGATGCGCGCCCCTGGCGGATGATCCTCGATGATTTCGACCAAGCCAATATTGGCTTGCCTTGCGGCGAAGACTCCAGTGAGCTGATGGAGAACTCCGATGCCGGAATGCGCGCGGATGAGAATGCCGACCCTTTGAGGCATGTGAACACCGGAATGAGTGCACTATAACAGAAAAGGAATGTCCTTTGCCCCTTGTCCTTTGTCGGTCCGTTCCGTCCCGCGCATCTTTGCCACCCTCCATCTGAGGCGATCGGTCTGAGCGAAGGACAAATGACAAGTGACAAGGGACTACACTTCCAGATTCTGATCGGCATTAATCGGAATCCACAGCAACACGGCCGCGAAGGTGACCAATGCCGCAAAGTCCAGGGCTCGACTCCAGCCCAGGTGCGTCGCAATGTAAGCCGTCAGAATCGGAGACACCCATCCCCCGAGATTGCCGCACATGTTCATCAGGGCGGAAAGCGAACCGCAAAAGTTCCGTGTCAGGTCGTTGCACGTCGCCCACCAAGTTGAGGTGGCGAAGATATTGAATCCCAGCGCCCCGGAGAGCAAGACGACAGCGAGCCAGTTGGCCGGCGTATGCGCGCCTAAGGTGAGCAGTAGGGCGGAACACGTCATCCCAACCCAAACCGTCGTCTGGCGCCCGCGGCGTTTTCCAAGCTTGGCCACGGCGCGATCGGAGAACCACCCACCCAGCGGCGCGAGCAACGCGACAGTGAGGAAAGGAGCGGCGCCCCACATCCCGCCTTGGCTCAAGGTCATGCCGCGAGCGCGGACGAGATAGAGAAAGAACCAGGTGTAGAAAATGTAGTTGGGGTAGCCTTCGCAAAAATAGCTGAGCATCAGTCCCCATGCGGAGACGTTCGATAGAATCTTCTTCCACGGAGGATCAACTCGAGCGGCATGTCGGGCGGCGGCCGAAGACTCTGTGGACGGCGTTCCGGCTCGAATGATTTCCAGTTCCCGAGCGTTCACGCGCCGGTGTTGCTCGGGGTGGCTGGTGGCGCTGCTGTGCCAGATTAGTGCAAGCACAACGCCCATCGCGCCGCAAATGTAAAACGAAGCTTGCCAGCCCCAGCGTTGCATGATCGAGGCGATAAGGATTGGAGTAAAGCCGCCTCCAATCCCGATGCCCATGAGGAATATGCTGTTGGCCACTCCTCGCTGGGCGGGGCCAACCCAAAAGGCGATAATCTGGTTGGAATTAGGGAATGCCGCTGCCTCTCCAACGCCGATCAGGAATCGAACCAAAAGAAAACTCCCCACGATGCCGATCAGACGCCGGAAGGGAAACCAGGGCGCCAGGGCCGTGGCGGCGGTAAAGAACGACCACCACAAGATCGCCATAGTCAACACGCTGCGCGGACCGAATCGGTCCCCCAACCATCCGCCTGGAACTTGAAAGAGCGCATAGCCGAGCACGAAGGCGCTCAAAATCCATCCCATGGTTTGTGTGCTGAGTGAGAACTCGTCCTGGATGAATTTCCCGGCAATGCCCATATTCATCCGGTCGATGTAAGTGAGCGCGGTGATAGCGCCCAGCAGCGCCACGACCCGCCAGCGAACGCGCGTGGGGCGCAGGTGTTGATCAGGGCTAGTCACATCGCGGAGGGCGGCGGCTACTTGATCGCTCATCCAAGATCGTGCCTTAACAGGATTATGAAAGAGGCGGATGACATCGGCGAACAGAGTTTCATCAGCCTCAATTAGGCAATCAATTTTTCCAGGTACGCTTTTGATTTACGGATATCTTCCATCTGCTGTGGGCCGGAGATTTCGCGTTCGATAGTGACCGGGCCCGTGTAATTCAGTTCCTTCAGCCGGCGAAACAGGCGCGGGAAATCAACCTTGCCCTTACCGATGGGCACTTCTTCGCCGAGCTTGTGCGGGTCGGTGGGGAAGAGGCCGTCTTTGGCGTGCAGGCCGCGCACGCGGGAGCCGAGCACGTCAAGCGCGTCCACTGGATTGCCTTTGCCGTACAAAATGAGATTGGCGGTATCGAGGTTCACGCCCTGGTTGTCGAGCCCGACGTCTTCGATAAGCCTTAGGAGCGTGATCGGCGTCTCTTGTCCAGTTTCATATAAGGCCATCTGGTTGTTATCCTTAATATGTCTCACTACCTCTCGACATGCCTCCACAGCCTCGCCATAAAGTGGATCGTTAGGGCTTTCAGGGATGAAACCGAAATGAGTGTGCACCGCCGGTACGCCGCACTGCTTGGCAAAATCGGAAGCACGTTTGAGCTGATCGATTCTTTGCCGCCGGTATTTGCGCGGAATCACCCCAATCGTGAGAGGGCCCTGATAAAAATCGTAGACGTTAGGGCCCGGCCCGGAAGTGTTGATCGCCGTGGCCTCCACGCCATACTTTTCAAGCGCTGCCTTCAGGCGCGTCGCCGTTTCCGGGCTGAAGCCTTCGAGCGAAGCTTGACAGGTGGGCAAACCCAAGTCATGCACTTTAGCGATCGCGGCGTCCGGGTCTTTTTCGACGCCGATGATCAAGCCGAGCCGCATGCCGGTGGGCGCGGCGTCCGCCGGCCAGCGGGCCACCAGCCCGGCGGCTACCGCGCCTGTAGCTGCGAGAAAACTGCGACGATTGTGAGCGTCCATAAGTCGTCCTCTCTTCGATCCCTCTGATGTAGCGGCATGCCGGTGGGGATTGGCGGGACCGGCGCTACCGGAGCGGCGCAAATTTCTGGCCGTCCCACGAACACACTTTTTCGAAAGTAAGAGTGTCGACGGGCGCTTCACGTCCAAGCACGTGGAACTCGATCTTGCCCTTCCACGCTGGTTCCCTCAGCGGGCCGTGGGCGCGGAAACCGACCTTCGCCGTCGTGACCGTCCCGGGCGTTCCGATGTTTTTCTCAGGTGGTCGAAGAATCTCGGGTCGCGGAGGAAAGGAGGCCAGGTTGCGAAAATCGAGAGGCGCTTGCCACAAGGTCCTTAGCGCGCGGCCTTCGATTCTCCGAATCACCATATTGACGCCATTCAATTCAGGCTGGGTGCTGAAAGGCTCCTCGGTGACCAGACATTCGTTGCCGTCGCCCAGCAAATCGAGCACCTCCACGCGCGTAATTCCGGATTTCATTTCCGACGCGGGAAACTCCAGGTGCGGACCGGCGACAAACTGGCCCGCCGATCTCTGAAAGACTTGAAGCTGCGCATAGGGAAGCGCGCGCGAACCGAGAAAGCAGACCAGTGCCGGCTCCTGGCTTCGTTGTCGGACCAGGAATCGCGCGATCGCCGTGGTTGATGCGGCAAAATCCTCCAAGTACTGGCCGCCCAGTTGCTTCAGGAGATCGGCGTCCGGCGGATATTTCTCGAGAGGCTCGCTCTCGATGCTGCCGGAATCCACCCATCCTGTGACGCGCTCGAGCCTCGCGGGATTGATCGCGTCGACCCTGGCCCAGGAGGTTGCGCCCTGCGACTTGACGTCCCAGACTCTGACCAGTGCCCCGCGTTCGAGGCGGGTGGGTTCAGCCTTACGCGAAGAACTCCCGGGACGCGCTTCCAACGTCACCTCGCGCGCAACGTAGCCCCAGCTTTTTGGTAGGACTACCTTCTTCTCTTTGGCCGTCGCGGCGCCACTCACCAAAAATGAAACACTCAGGACAAATACAATGTGCGATTGGGTCGTCATGCTCAGCGCTATTGTTCACGTTTGGCACGGATTTGACAAACGAAATCTCGGCGCATAGACTCGACAACAGCTCCGAAAGTCCTGCCGGCGCTGAGTCGGCAAGACCAGTGGCCTTCCGGGCAACGGAAGTGCCGAACGGAGCGGAACAGAGGATTCCAGGTGCGTTCCGCTTCTGCGGAACACCAAATAGGGAAGGCCGTGAAATTCGGCCACGGTCCCGCCACTGTGAACGGCGGACCTTGCGAGGGCGCGCGGATCCGAGCGGACCTGCGCCGGGCCACTGCTCGCGGATCGATCACGCCATGGTTGAGGGCGTGCGAGCCGCGGTGGGAAGGTTGAGCAAGGCCGGAAGATTGCCGTGAGTCAGGAGACCTGCCTGGACCTTCAGGGCCAAGACCGCATGAGCGGCTTGCGTCCCGCCGCGCACTCTTCGCGAGAGAGAGTGGGGCAAATTCGCCCCGCACACTTCGAGAGTGAGCGGGGCTTTTTGTTTTTGGTTCTGAGGGTGAAGGACTTTCATGGCCCAGAGCCGCACTAGAGCGGGGATCATTCGTTTGCTGGTGCTCCTGCTGGCTCTGCCCGTTGGGGCATCGCCGCGTTCGGTCACAGACCAGACCGGGCGGCGCGTGAACGTTCCCGAGAATCCCCAACGGCTGATCTCCCTCGCCCCCAGCATCACCGAGACGCTGTATGCGTTGGGATTGGGTGACCGGATCGTGGGCGACACGGAATACTGTGACTATCCCCCTGAGGCACGCCTCAAGCCGCACGTCGGCGCGCTCTTGAATCCCAGCCTGGAAAAAATCGTGACGCTCAAGCCTGACTTGGTATTGGGCATTGCCGAGGCCAACCGCCGCGAAACTGCGGACCAACTCGAGCGGTTGTCCATTCCGCTCTACGGTCTGACGGCGCACAGCGTGGACGAGACGCTTCATTCGATCGAAGATCTGGGTGGCGTGCTGGGCGAGGGCGACCGGGCGCGGGCGCTGGTGGAGAGCCTTCGAGAGCGCGTGGAGACGGTGAAGCGGCGCGCGAACGGCCAGCCTCGGCCGAAGGTTCTCTTCGTGGTCTGGTATCGGCCGCTGATCACTGCCGGGCCGCACACCTTCATTGACGACGTTATTCGAACGGCGGGCGGAGTCTCCATCGCCGATGATCTGCCGGGCGAATGGCCACGCATGAGCCTGGAAGACGCGCTCCATCGCGACCCGGACATTGTTCTTTTTTCAAAGAGCGAATCCTTTTCGCCTCCGCTGGAGGAATTGCGAAAGCTGCCCGGCTGGAAAGATTTTCGCGCCGTCAAGAACAACCGGCTCTATTTTGTTTCTGACACCATCGTGCGTCCCAGCCCACGCCTGATTGACGCGCTGGAAGAAGTGGCGCGGCTGCTTCACCCTTCTCCTGCGGATGCCTCTCGCGGCGAGGAGCCTTTGCGATGACCCTGGCGCCGACGCGAACGAATGTTCTGCTGCTTGTGCTGGCACTGAGCGGCGGCCTGCTCGTGGTGAGCCTCGCGGCATTGGCAACGGGCGGCGTGCACGTGCCTCTCAGCGATGTGTGGGCCGGGCTCATGCGGGCCGACCGGCACTCGGAGGCCACGATCATTATTCGGGAAATCCGGCTGCCGCGCGTCATACTGGCGGCGCTGGTCGGCGCAGCCCTCGCAGTCTCCGGCGCCGTTCTTCAGGCGCTGCTGCGGAACCCGCTCGCCGATCCTTACGTGCTCGGAATTTCGAGCGGAGCCGCACTCGGCGCCATCGTTGCGCTCTGGGTAGGCGGGCGCTTGGCCGCGGCCTCGCCGCTCATGGCGTTTTGTGGAGCAATGGCCACGATTGGCTGGGTCTATCTTCTTGGCCGGCGCGGAGGGCGACTCGCCAGTTACACGCTGCTGCTCGCAGGCGTTATCACCGCGTCCTTTCTCTCTGCGGTGATTCTGTTCATCTTGACTTTGCTCTCCACGCGCGATGTTCGCGGCATGGCGTTCTGGCTAATGGGCGACCTGAGCGTGGTCACCGACGCGCAGCTTCGAGTGCTCGCTCCGATCGTCGCGCTTTCGATCGTCGCGACTTATTTTCTGGCCAAAGACCTGAACGTTTTGCTGCTCGGCGAGGAAGAAGCCGCGCACCTCGGCGTGGCTGTGACTCGAGTTGAGACCGCAACCTTCCTGCTCGCCTCGCTTCTCACCGGCATGGCCGTCTCGGTGAGCGGCGCCATCGGGTACCTTGGACTGCTCGTGCCTCACCTGGGCAGAATGTTGGTCGGCAACGATCACCGAACGCTGTTGCCGACTGCCGCGCTCGGCGGCGCCATGGTCCTCGTGATTTCGGACACTCTGGCTCGCACGATTGTGGCGCCGGCTGAGCTTCCCGTCGGCGCGGTCACCGCTGTCGCCGGAGCGCCAGTGTTTATTTACTTGCTTCGCCGGAGTTGCGGGTGAGAGTGCAGAAGGCAGAAGGCAGAAGGCAGAAGGCAGAAGGCAGAAGGCAGAAGGCAGAAGGCAGAAGGCAGAAGGCAGAAGGCAGAAGGCAGAAGGCAGAAGGCAGAAGGCAGAAGGCAGAAGGCAGAAGG
>JBEKEZ010000041.1:0-54560 GCA_050013575.1 Terriglobia bacterium
GCTGGACACGACGCGGCGCTCACCGCCTCCTCAAGCTCCGCCTCTGGATCGCTCGCTGCGGAACAACTTGGTTCGAAGTCTTGTATTCTCGCGGAGCTCAACTGACAAATGCTTGACACAACCGCGGAAAGCCTTTTCATTGCGAGGAATCTGACCCTTCGCGTATACTCTACTCATGAGTACCATTCGCCTGACGGCCCACAGTGAGGAGTTGCTGCAAGAGCAGCTTGCGCGCGGGCCTTATCGCTCGCCCGAAGAGGTCATCGAGCGGGCTTTGGAAACCCTCGCGCAAAAAGAGTCCACTTCCTCCCATCCTGGTCCCGCGACTAAGACTCCCGCTGAGGCCGTCGCCGACATTCTGGAATTGCGCAAAGGAGTGAGGCTCGGCGGGCTCAAGATCAAGGACCTGACCCACGAAGGGCACAAATACTAATGGCCCGTTTGGTGCCAGATGCCTCTGCAACCTTGACGTGGTGTTTCGAGGACGAGGCGATGCCCTGGACGGACGCTTTACTCGCCAACTTAAGGGCGGGCGATGAAGCTATCGTGCCGGTGCACTGGCCCGCCGAGGTAGCTAACGCCCTCCTGATTGCGGTTCGGCGGGGCCGCATCAGCCGGGAGAAAGCAAACAGATTTTTATTGGATTTGCGCGCATTGCCCATCCGCCTCGATCCCGAAAGCAGCGATGCTGTTTTCGATCAGGTTTTCAAGCTGGCGGAGCAATATAACCTCACCATCTACGATGCCGGGTACCTTGAACTGGCGATTCGAGAGGGCTTGCCCTTAGCGACGCTCGACAATGACTTGCGCAAGGCCGCACGCGCCTCGGGAGTTCCGTTGGTAGAAACACAGTCTTGAGCGCCGCGATAAAGCTCTTCTCACCGATCGCACCCAAGTGCCGCGGACTTAGAGAACAGGCGCGCACTCCGCGAGGCTCAGCCGCGCGGGGTGCATGGAGAGAAAGAAAAGGGGCGCCTTCCGGAAAGGCAAAGCCTTTCCGCATAGCCAGGCGGCAGAGCCGCTTCGGAGCATCGCGTCCAACACGGTTCCGTGAATAATCCCGGCTAGAACCATGGATTTCTCTGGCATCCCGCGGCATTTTGTTGTATAATGAAGTTTTGGAATGTCCAGCGCCTACGCCAACTCGTTTAGGTACTCGTTTTGGGGCTTTACCCCAAAAGGCTGAGGTGGCGCTGGTCTGAAGCAAAACTCGTTATCAAGAGCCAGCCCACTTGAGAAAGTGGGCTTTTTTATTTTGGGGGCGAAGATGATTATTTCCATGCGACCACACTCCAGCAAGGAAGAGATCGAGCACGTTTGCGACCGGATTCGCGAGTTCGGATTCAAGGTGCACACCATCGTGGGCGAAGAGCGCGTGGTGATCGGCGCGGTGGGGATTGGCGATGTGACGCCGTGCCTGGAATCGCTGGCGGCCATCCCCAGCGTCGAAAGCGCGGTGCGCATCTCCGCGCCCTACAAGTTTGTGAGCAAAGAGTTCAAGAAGGAGCGGACGCAGATTAAGGTCGACGGCGCGGTGATCGGCGGCGACGAATTTATTGTGATGGCCGGACCGTGCTCGGTGGAAAGCGAAAAGCAAATCATGGAGACCGCTGAAGCGGTAGTGGAGGCCGGCGCCAAGATTCTGCGCGGCGGCGCGTTCAAGCCACGCACGTCGCCTTATGATTTTCAGGGCCTGGAAGTGGAAGGCTTGAAGCTGCTGGCCAAGGCGCGCGAGGCGACCGGTCTCTCAATCATCACCGAAGTGATGAGCGATCGGGACGTTTCCCTCGTCGCGGATTACGCCGACGTGATGCAAGTGGGCGCGCGCAACATGCAGAATTTCGCGCTGCTCAAAACTCTCGGCAAGTGCGGCCGCCCCGTCCTTTTGAAACGAGGCATGAGTTCCACTTTGAACGAATTACTGATGTCGGCGGAATACATCACGGCGCACGGGAATCCCAACCTGGTGCTGTGCGAGCGCGGCATCCGGACTTTTGAGACGGCCACGCGCAATACCTGCGATATCTCGAGCATTCCGGTGCTCAACGAGCTCACTCACTTGCCCGTCGTCCTCGATCCCAGCCACGCCACCGGCAAGCGCAGTTTGGTGCCGGCGCTGTCGCGCGCCGGAGTCGCCATTGGCGCTGATGGTTTGCTGGTGGAGGTCCATCCTTGCCCCGAAAAAGCTATGAGCGACGGCGCCCAGTCCCTCGACTTCCATCAGTTCCGCGCTATGATGGGGGACCTGTGCCCATACTTGGAATTGCGCTCTCGCGCCAAGGCCGTGGCTGCGATAGAGTAGGGCGAAGGGCCGAACAGCGCTTACCGGACTTTATCCAGGATTAACGCCTCGAAGGTTTCCACCCTTTCGAACACGGAATCGTTCGTGATCAGCCCGGTCGCCTCGGCGTGGATGGCGGTGGCGGCTTGCAGCGCATCTGGAGTTCTCAAGCGATGACGGGCACGAAGCTGCCCCGCAATATCAGCGATCTCTAGGTTTGGCGCAATCCAATCCAAATTGGGATAGGTGGACAGAAGTGCGTAAAACTCATCTACTCTTTGTTCGTTGGCGTCACGATAGGGCTGAACGAGCAATTCCGTCATGGTAATGGTTGACGTCACGCCGTGGCCCTCGGAGCCTTCGAGCCACGAGAATATCGGATCGGTTAACGCCAGATATCGAGGGTGCGCCTCTAACTGATAAATGAACACGCTCGTATCCAGGGCGATCCGACGGTGACGCCGGAGAAAGTTGCGCAGCCGGTCTATTCCCAACTCTGCCGTTCCTTTTGGACATGATCCGGGGGATACGCGCCGCGGCCGAGGCCTCGAATCGCCGCGTGGCGGGACTTCGGTTTTTGAAGGACAATCACTCGATCCCCGCGTACAACCACAAGTATCCGGTCACCCGGTCTTACGCGCAACGCCTCGCGAGCCTCACGCGGGATCACAATCTGGTTCTTTGTGGAAAGAGTCGCTTCGGCCATCGCTTTACATTATAGCACAGCGTAAAGGACTCAATTCGAAAACATCAAGAAAAGCCAGCCGATCCGAGTCGAGCGCCGGAGGCTCGAGGGAGAAGACCTGGAAATGCGGGCCGCCACTCCCCACCTTCCGCCGGAAGCCTATAGATTTCAAGAGCCGCTGTCTATGAGCCCCGCCATTTGGCGGGACCGCGCCGCTGCCGCTACTCCAGTTGGTGTTTGTGTTTTTTCGGCCTCTTGTTGTACTCGAGGATCTTTTTGCGTAAGCGGATGGATTTGGGCGTGACCTCGACGTACTCATCCTCGGCGATAAACTCGATGGCCTCTTCCAGCGTCAAGGGGCGAAAGGGGACGAGGCGAATGGCTTCGTCGGCCACCGAGGCGCGCATATTGGTCAGCTTTTTTTCTTTGACCACGTTCACGTCCATATCATCCCAGCGCGCGTTCTGCCCAATCACCATGCCTTCATAAACCTCCACGCCCGGCGGCACGAATAGCTCGCCGCGCTCCTGAAGATTCCACAGCGCATAGGCGGTGGTGCGGCCGGAACGGTCGGCGATGAGCGATCCGGTGAGGCGCGCAGGGATCGTGCCCTGCCAATCGACATAGCCATCGAAGAGCGTATTCATCACTGCAGTGCCGCGGGTGGCCTTCAGGATTTCGCCGCGCAGCCCGATCAGGCCGCGCGACGGAATCGAGAATTCCAGCCGCACGCGCCCGCTGCCGGCATGGCCGCCGCTGCCTCGAGTATTACTGGACTGCCCGGAGCTGTGGCTCACAATCTTGTGATTGATGCCCTTGCGCATGCCGATTTCCTGCATCAACACGCCCACAAACTCCTGCGGCACGTCGATGATGAGCTGTTCGGAGGGCTCCTGGAGCTGGCCGTCGACGGTGTGGGTGATGATTTCCGGTTTGCCCACCGCCAGCTCGTAACCCTCGCGCCGCATCATCTCGATCAGAATGGCCAACTGCAGCTCGCCGCGGCCCATCACCTTGAAAGAGTCCGTACTCTCCATCGCCTCGACGCGGATGGAAACATTGGTGAGCAATTCTTTGTCCAGGCGCTCGCGCAGGTGCCGCGAGGTGACGTAAGAGCCCTCGCGCCCCGAAAAGGGCGAGGTGTTCACCGTGAAGACCATGGAGATGGTGGGCTCATCCACCGGGATATGCGGCAGCGGCGCGGGAGACTCCGTGCTGGTCACGGTCTCGCCGATGGTGATGCCTTCCACGCCGGCAATGGCGACGATGTCTCCGACCTCTGCGGTTTCGAGATCTGTTCGCTCCAGGCCCTCGAAGCCGTAGAGCTTGGTGATGCGGGTCCGCTGAATACTGCCGTCGAGTTTGGCCACGGCCACTTCGTCGCCGCGATGCAGCGTACCGGAAAAAATTCGGCCCAGCGCCAGCCGGCCGTGGTATTCGCTGTAATCGAGGTTGGCCACCAGGAGCTGAAGCGTTCCGCCCGGTTCTCCCGCGGGCGGCGGAATGGTCTTGAGAATGGCCTCGAAAAGCGGCTGGAGGTTTTCGGACGGGGCGTCGAGCGATGGGCGGGCAATGCCGTTTTTGGATATGCAGTACAGAATGGGAAAGTCGAGTTGCTCCTCAGTCGCGTCCAGATCGATGAACAGGTCGTAGACTTCATTCACCACTTCCTGTGGCCGCGCATCATTGCGGTCGATCTTGTTGATCACCACGATGGGCGGCAGCTTGGCTTCCAGCGCCTTGCGCAGCACGTAGCGTGTCTGCGGCAACGGACCCTCGCTCGCGTCCACCAGCAGCAGCACGCCGTCCACCAGCTTCAGGGCGCGCTCCACCTCGCCGCCGAAGTCACTGTGGCCGGGCGTGTCCACGATATTGATTCGCGTACCGTGGTAAGTAATGGCGGTGTTCTTGGAGAGAATCGTGATGCCGCGCTCGCGCTCGAGCTCGTTCGAGTCCATCACCCGCTCCACCACGGGTTCGCCCTGCCGAAAAATGCCGCTCTGCCGGAGCATGGCATCCACCAGCGTCGTCTTGCCGTGATCGACGTGCGCGATGATGGCTACGTTGCGAATCGACGAATTCAATAGCGGCACTCCTTAATTCGGCTGAGCCGGATCCTGACTGAGAGTAGGCAGTCGGCAGTATGCAGCAGGCAGATTGCGAGCAATCTACAGTATAACGCAAACGGCGACCGGCGCGGCTTCGGTAAATCCCCAATCGAAAATCGCGCCGATGGCGAAGGCGATTCTGTATGGCCCGAAGTTCTCTACCGAAATTACCATGGCCATCCCTGAAAGCCTAGAGGTGGCCAAGTCCTGTGTCCAGCCGTCCGCTGCTTGCTGCCTACTGCCTTCTGCCTACTGTAGTCCGCGTCCTCGCGTTTCCGGCAGCGCCAAGGCAAGCGTGGCAGCGAGCAAGAACGCCAGTCCGCTCAGCCAGAACGCCGGGCCCAGACCGCTGCGGAGAGCCACGGCGCCGATGGCCCAGGGCGCGGCGGCGCTGAGCGCGCGCCCGAAATTGTAGGTCAGGCCCATGGCGGAAGCGCGTATCGACGTTGGAAAGATTTCAGCGGTAATGATGCCGAAGCCGGTGAAATGTCCGGTGCCGAAGAACGCCAGCAGCGGCCCAAGAAGCAGCAGCAGCCGCGGATCGCGCGCCTGCGCGTACAAAGGGACTAGCGCCGTGGCGACAAAAAGATAGCCGACGTAGGTTTTCTTCCGGCCCAAAATATCACTCGCAAAGCCGAAGCTGACGTAGCCGAGCCACATGCCCGCTTGCATGGCCACAATCCACGCCGAGGACGCCATCACCGTCATGCCGTGACCTCCCTTGGCTGCGGGCAGGGCAAGATAACTGGGAATCCACGTGAACAATCCCCACCAGGCAAACAGGGCGGCGCTGTTCATCAGCAGAGTTACAACAATGGCCTTAGCGTAGCCGCCGAACGGGATTCGGGGTTCCAGATTCAGGGTTCGGGCCTCCGTTTGTGGGCGAAGCGGCCCCCAGTTCGAATCTGGTACTCTGTCTTTGCGAATCCCTAATCCCGAAACCCGAACCCCGAACCGGCGAACCCCGAAATCCGAACTCCGAACCCCAGCGTGTTGCTGCAACCACATGGGCGATTCCTGCACTCCGCGACCGATCCACAGAGTGAGGAAGGCCGGCAGCAAGCCAACGAAAAACACATTGCGCCATCCCCATCGCGGCAGGACCACGGCAGCGATAATCGCTGCGAGGGCATAACCGACGGCAAAGCCGCTCTGCATGAGGCCCAATGCCTTTCCGCGGTCCTCGGCTTTCCAAGTCTCCGCCACCAGCGCGGCGCCGGTCGCCCATTCGCCTCCCATGCCCAGCCCAAGTAGGGCGCGGTAAATCGCCAACTCCGTTACGCTGTGGGATAACCCGCAAGCGGCGGTGAAGACGGAGTACACGGCGATGCTCGTCATCAATGCGCAGCGGCGGCCGAAGCGGTCCGCCAGGACTCCGAAGAGAATGCCGCCCGCCGCTGAGGCAATCAGAGTGACCGAGGCCAGGAATCCCGCCTGAGAGGTGGAGAGTTGAAACTCGTGCATCAGCCGCGGAAGAACCATCGAGTAAAGCGTGACGTCCATGCCATCCAGCATCCAGCCCAAAGTGCTGGCCACCAGGGCGCGGCGCCCGATTGACGATGAGTTCTCGAGAAAGTGGAAAGGATTTCGAGGCATGGTCAATGATAAACTGTCACGCAAGGAATGATGCGTTATCTCAGAGGAAGAGGCTGGAAGGTTGTCGGCGGCTTTGTTTTCCTTGTCGCCGGAGCCGCTTGCTTTGGAGCATTTGAAATCGGCTGGCTGGGAAGCACCTCCATCACCACCCATCGGCCTGAGGTTGCAGTCGTCGCGCCACCTTTCGTCCAATGTCGCGCCGCCATCCTGAACAGCGAATACTCATCACGGTTCTTTCATTCCACCAAGACCTACGATGCGCACGTCGAGTACTGGCGGGAACTTCTTCAGCGACTTCAGATGCCAGTCGAAGTGATCGCTGATGCCAAACTCGAGGCGGGTCTTCAGGGGTTTCAGATTCTCGTCATGTCTGCCGCGATATGTCTGAGTGAGAAGGAAAGAGCCGGCGTGCGAGCGTTCTTGACGAATGGAGGCGGAGTGATCTCGACGTGGGCGACGGGCTCCCGCGACCAATCAGGAAAGTGGCTGGGTTTGGATTTTCTGCAAGAACTCACGGGCGCCGACAAATTTGAATTCACTGAGCGGCCGCCTCCTTGGTACGTCAGCTTCGTAACTCGAAAACCCACGACGGCAGGCGCTCCCGGAGGATTTCGCATTCAAGTTGACTCGCCCGACCGGCTGGAGGCCAAGAGCTTCGGCGTGGACGCTTACTGGAGCGACTCCCGCCTCTCTCCCGTGGACGCGAACAACCCGGTTGATTTCCAGGGCGCTCTGATTCACAACACCATCGGGCGGGGCCGCCTGGTGTGGCTCGGGTTCCAAGAGAACACCGCGGTGGCGGGTGGAAACAACAAGGACATTCTCGATCAAGTGCTCACGAACGCGCTCGTATGGACCGGCCAGCAGCCTCTTTGCGCGGTGGATCGATGGCCGTCCGCTTATTCGGCCGCCTCGATCTTTGCTTGCGACGTCGAAGAGAATGCTGACAATGCCGGATACGCGGCCAGCGCGCTTCGCAAGGCTCAGGAACAGGGAACATTCTTCTGTGTTTCAAGCCTCGCCAAAGGAAACCCTGGGCTGGTTCGCCAACTCCTCAGCGCCGGAGAAGTCGCATCGCATGGAGATGCCGAAGCGCGCTTTGTCTCCGAGGGAGCTTTGGCCCAAGCGGTTCGCATCGAGTCTTCGAAGTGGAGGCTTTGGCGCGCTGCCGGGGCCAGCACCAACGGCTTCCATCCTCCCTCCGACGTGTTTGGAGACGACACCCTCCGGGCGCTGGCTGCAACCCACATCAAATACCTGCTGACAAGTTCGGAAGGCGGCGCCCGGATCGATTCGGTCTTGCCGGAAATCCACACGCTGTCGCAATCGTTGGGATGGTTTCATCGCGACGCGGACGTGGTGACCTTGACCCGAACTACCGAAGACGATCTTCACTACTCGCCGCTCGGAATGGTCGGCTTGGATCCTTCCTGGATTACCCAGAGGGCGCTGGCCGATTTTGAAATCATTCATAGACTCGGCGGCCTCTACATTTTTAATTTCCATAGTCAGGGATTCAGTTCCCCTGAGTTCGTGGGCAGCCTCGCCACGTTGATCGATCAGTTCCATCGGAGCGCGACTTGGATCGCGACGGCCGAGCAGGTGGCTGACTGGTGGGAAATGCGAAGCCACCTCGCGGTGAGCATTTCCAGCCGGACGACGAACGGAATCCGGCTGAGCATCAAGTATGGCGGCACGAAACCTTTGGATAACGTCACCCTCAGTGTTTATCCGCCCGCTGAATTCTTGCACGCGCGAATTGCGGCGGCGGGAACAACGCAAGCAACGGCGGAGGTCGCCCCGGAAAACATCGACGGCCGCCTGACGGTGAGATGGGGAAGACTTTCTCCGGGAACGACGACGCAGGTCGAACTCACCTGGATGCGGTAACACAGGGCGATGGCGCTCAGTGAATTTTCTTGATCGCGATCCGAAGCGACTTCTCCCACGCGGCCGGATCTTCAAACCCCAGCCGCCATACGGAAATTCCCGCCAGGCGAAATTGGTCCGCCAGGTCCAGCCTCTCGCGAAGGCTTTGATCATCCTCCAGCCAAACCACGTGCTGTTGCTGAGGGTCTGAAAACGTGAAGGTCGCTTCGTGCTGCTCGGGGTCGGAAACAATATTCGCTTTCCATTTCTCGGCCAGAACCCGGGCGTCGGGGATGGAACCCTCGTTCACTGATTTCCCGGCCCACTCTCGATAATACAGCGGTATGCCGAGCAGGAGTTTCTTGGCGGGCACGGACTCGAGCGCCTTACGGAGACAGGCTTCGACCCACGGCCGGCCGGCCACAGGCCCCGGCTGTTCCGGCGACGCATATTCATCGTAGGTCATCAGTGAAATGAAATACGCATCGTTTGCAATACTGTGATAGTCAAAGGCCAGAGAGTGCCCGTTGGTGATCCATCCCGAAGACGTCGGAGGCGCCGAGGCACTTGCCGCCGGCGGGGGCGCAAGGGGCGGGGGCACAGCGACGCTCAATTTCAGATGGCTTCGCCGAAACTCGCCGGCCGCTCGATGGACAAATTCGGAGTAGCGATCGCGGTCTTCCGCCGGGATGTTTTCGAAATCAAGCTGCAAGCCGAAGAAATGATTGCCGCCGGCAAGCTCCACGAGCCGCTCGATGACCCGCGACTGCAGGGAAGCATCACCCAGCACGGCATGCGCGGCGGCGGGAAGAAATTTCTGGTTCACCACCAGCGGCATGAGCGGCACGCCCTTTCCTGCCGCTGATTCCACCACGGTGGAATCCACGCTGGAATCGACGTTTCCCTTTTCATCAACGCTGAACCACTGCGGGGAGAGGATGCTGATGCGGGCGTGGTTCGCCTCAAACGATTGAACGGAGGACGGGTCATTCACCAGGTAATATTGTGTCACCAGCCGAGGTCCGCGGCCGAACACGGCTAAAGCGGTGATCAGAAGCGCAGCCGGCAAGCTCACGAGCAAGGTGCCCGCCCGCCGGCCGTGGGCCAGGTGAAGGCATCGCTGGGTCACGCTCTTACTCATCCATTCGCACCACGTAGGTATAGTTGGTCTGCGCGCTCAGTTTTGGGAAATCGACCTGAAGGATGTCGTCGTGGTCGAGCATCTGAAACTTGGGTGGCCGCAGCCGAAAGACCACAGCACTGATTTGGATCTTTTTGGGGCGATAAGGCAAATAGAGGTAGACGTTGGCGTTTTCCACGTCGGTCTGGCCTTTGTTCGCCACGTCAATGCGGACGCGATGGATGCTCAGCTTGGAAGTCTGCACTTCAAGCTTGGCGCGCGCCGACCACCAATTCACCAAATCGCCTCCGGTGGTGATCCACACAGGCCGGGCGCGGATGGTGTCCAGTACGGTCTTCAGCACGCCGCGGTATTCCGGCCTTCCCAAGATGTAATTGTGAATATAGAACGTATAGATCCCGCCCAGGTAGTCCAGTCTTCGAAAATCGGACAGGAAAGCCTCAGCCAGCGGCGGTCCTGGCGGCTCGGGCCCTCGGTAGTTGGCGAGGACCGCGAAATCATCCGGCGAAGTGCGAAAGATTTTCGAGACCTCCGCTTTCTGGAACGGGAAAAAGACCGAGCTCGTGAAGTCGACAATCTGAGGAACGGCGCTGGCCGCCGCCATTTCGTTCAGGTCATATCGATATCCTGAATCGTTGAGCGCCACGACGGTGGCATCGTCCGAGATCCCTTGAGGCGAAGCAAAGCCCACCACCTTGCCGCGCGAGATTTTCTCCAAGTCCGCCTTGGCGGAGTGCAAGCGCTCGGCTTGGATGCGGAGCAGTTGGCCCGCCAGCGGTTCTTCCGTGTCGCCCAGGGAAGCGACTTCTCCCATGGTTTCGAAATCCTTCACCACCTGCGGGTACTTCTTGGCGTCGGCCGAAGCGCAAAAGAAGATCGCGGGAAGCCCCTCGGCTTTAAGCAAACCGAGAACGTCCTCGGAGTTGGCAAAGTCATTCTCATTTTCGACGGCGATGAGGGCGGCCGAGTTATTCTGCTTTGGCCAATTTCCCAGAATGGCCAGCGGTTGTTTTGCCGCCCATTGAACTGCGGCAACCAGATAGCCATCGATCAGCGCCTGATCGGTAAGACGCTCGACCGGGAGTGTATTGCTGAAGCCCAGCCACACGACGCGCCCCATCCCCACTTTGTGGTGGAGCGCGAGCGTGACCGCGGAGATCGGTCTCCCTTCCGTAGGCCGAAGCATCCAATCGCTCAGGAAGGCGTCCGGCGCCGGAGTATCCAGCAGCGTGAGTTCCTGGCTGGGGATTTCCAGCTTGAGCCCGGCGGGAATCTTCTGTGAGAAAAATGATTGGCCGCGGAAGCCCACATCGATGGAAGTGGGCGGAGTCACAGTCGATGCGCCACGCGCGCCGGTCAGGCCGGCCAGGAAGTCCCATCCCTTCCATTCGCAATTGCCGTCACGCGCCCCAACCGGGCCGGAGGCAATCACGCCCTTCCCGTCGGCAAGGAAATCGGTGATGGTTTTTCGCTGCGCCTCATCCAGGCATGTCGACTCCGGCAAAATGAGCGCGTTCGCATCGCCCAGTCCCTGGCCCAGGTCTCGATCCGTGATTCTCCGGAAGGGTATTCCCTCCCGGTTAAGCACGAGCTCCCATTGCCGCTCGATGTTGGCAAACCCTTCCACATTTTCGGAGTGGAGCTGCCCGGAAGACCGGCTGAGCAAGACGGCCACCCGCGTCTCGCGAGCCATCGCCGGATCCAGTGGCTTCTCCTGGTGAAAGAAAGAGAATGGCCCGAGGGTGTTTCCCAAGAGCGTCAGGTAAATTATCCCTTCAAGGCAGATGGCCATGAACACTGTGGCGATGAGATAGAAGCCATACGCCTTCTTGGGAAACTTGTAGGCCGGAGTGTAGGCGGGCGTGGGCATGGTCATTTAGGCGGCATATAACGCTTGAAGAACTGAGGGTCCAGCAGCGTTTGCTTGTCCGACGAGCCCGTCGCCACGCGCGGCACCTTTTTCTCCCTGGCGCGATACGCAAGATACGAGAATACCGCAAAGACGATCGTCACAATCGTCGCCACCAGAATCACGGTGGAGAGTAACGGAATCAGTTCCATCGAACATCCTCCCTAGAAGAATGGTAAATGGGTCATGGGAAATGGGAAATGGTAAATGGAAAGAGTGGCGAGTGGTCCCGCCGGGTGGGAGCAAGTGGCCACAGGAAAAAAACTTCCCTTACCCACCGTTTGCCGCTGGTTTTGGCCATTTACCATTTCCCATGATCCATTTTCCATTTGAAATACTTTGCACTCTGCAACCGTCCTGCAAATCAGATCCTTCCGAATCTTTCCAGCTTCCCCCATCCCATCTTGACGCCGAAAAGCTCGTCGAGGGAAGCAAAAAACTTGATGACGTCGAGATAGGGAACGAAGAATGCCCGATAGGCAATCGCGTGAATCGCCAGCCGAAGGTCTTCTTTTTCCAAAGCAATGCAGAAAACGGCCGCCACGATATCGAGCACCGTCAGTTGGGCCCACCACAGGATGATGATGGTGGAGAGTCCCACGCCGTAGGCCACGAATATGAAGAAGAAGATTCCGAAAACGTCCATGCCAGGCCAGACCATGCTTTCGAAAACCAATAGCCACATGAAAAAACAATCGATGAAGTTAGGGAAGGGTTTCAGCAGTTGACCTTTGTGTTTAATGACCGCCTGAAGGATGCCCCGCGACCAGCGGTAGCGCTGTTTGAAAAAGGATTGAAGGTTCTCCGGCGCCTCGGTCCAGGCCACGGCTCGGCTCTCGTGTTTCACTTTCCAGCCGGCCAGCAGGATGCGGAGCGTCAATTCGCAATCCTCCGCATACGTATCCTGGAAATATCCGCCCACCTCTTCCAGGACTTGTTTGCGAAAAATGCCGATGGGGCCGGGGATCACCATCACCCGGCGGAAGAAAGCGTGCGCGGTGCGGACCAGGCTCAGGCCCTCGATGTATTCCAAGGCTTGCAGTTTGGTCAGCAGGTTCAGGCGGTTCACCACCTTGACGTCTCCGGCCACAGCACCCACCGAGGGGTCGCTGAAGTGTTTGACCGCTTGCTTGAGAGTTTGCGGCTCCAGCCTCGAATCTCCATCCATGCAGAGAATCAGTTCTCCACGCGCATTGGCAATGCCGGTATTCAGCGCCGAGGCTTTGCCGCCGTTGGGTTGAGTGATGACGCGCAGTCGCGACGGGCCATAGACTCCGGCCAGACGCAGGGCTTCGGCATACGTGTCGTCGGTCGACCCGTCGTCCACCACCAAGACTTCAAATCGCGGATAGTCGATGGCCATCAATCCGTCGACCGCAGCCTCCAGCACCACGCCTTCGTTATACGCCGGCACGATCAGCGTGACGAGCGGGTACTCCTCAGTTTCGGGAGGCTCTTGCATGTGCTCCATGTGCTGTAGGTAAGCGAACCAAATCAAAACAGCGTAGCGAAGAATCACAATTCCTAAGAACGCAAGAAGAATGCGGGTGGAAAAAAACACGTAGAGGTCCGACAGCCTAAGCGCATTCCACTTGAATGTGAAATAAACCCACACGATGCCGCCCAGCCCCGCGGCCGAGAGCATGACGGTGACGAAGATTCGATATAACCGGGCTAGCATTCCTGTGAATCCCTTTCAGTCTCAAATCTCAAGAATGGAAACTGGAAATTAGAAATTAGAAACCGGGAACCACCTTCCATTTCCTACTCCCAGCTTCCAGTTTCTATTTTCCATTTTCCAATTTCGATCTTCGTGCAAATCGGGAATAGAGGCAGTATCCGTGAGTGTTATCTTGCTCATTCTAAGCCACATTCCGGCTTCGTTCGTAAACGCCGCCGGTTTCGATCCCTGGTCATTCCCGCTCAAGCGGGAATCCAGAGGACGGGTTTTCAACTTTCCGGTTTCCGCCCACTGGAAATCGGGAATAGAGGCAGTATCCGTGAGTGTTATCTTGCTCATTCTAAGTCACATTCCGGCTTCGTTCGTAAACGCCACCGGTTTCGATCCCTGGTCATTCCCGCCCAAGCGGGAATTCGGGGGACGAGTTTTCAAGTTTCCGGTTTCCGCCCATTCGAAATCGGGAGTAGAGGCGGTAGCCGCTAGATGTATGCTTCTCATTCTAAAAGACATTCGGGCTTCGTTTCGTGATACTTCAATGGGACTATACTGGTCGACATAATCTGTAGCGGCGCTCGATGAGCCGACCGGCGGTCCCGCCTGGGCGGGACTGTCGCTACAATCGAGCGCGCAAACACTTATGTCGCTCTGTACAGTTGTGCATCTCGTATCATCATTCGCTGCGCCGTGGAAACTGGCCGCATATTTGTGCCACCCGAAGGGTCGGGCCCTGAGGTATTCCGGGTCCGCTCCAAGGCGCAAGTGCTCGGGCTGTTTGCACTCTCCGGCTTCGATTTTCGGACCTCGATCTTTGAGCGGGGCAGGCATTTCGGTCATCGGCTTGGGTAGGCACACAAATACCTCCAATCGTGTTCCGATGACCAACTACCGTACTCAAAACGTATAGCACAGGTAAACCGCCCTGTCAAGAGGTAATCGCTCCGTTTTTCTCGGCTTCCCATGCTCGTCCCCAACCCCATCGCCGAAACACCTATCATTCGCGCGACTCGCCCTCAACCCATCGCGGCCAATGGACAAAGCGCAAAGGACAAATGACCAATGACAAAGGACGTTTTTCCTTCCTCAATTCACGTTAAGCGTCAGCGCAATATTGTGACTCAAGCTCCCTGAAACCCCCGTTACCGTCAGCGTGTAACTGCCGGATGGCGTTCCTTTTAAAATCGGAAGCTGACTTCCTCCACCACAGGCCGCCCAGCCGACCACGGCCAAAATCAAGCTCCCAAGAAGATATCGCACGCGCCGCTGACCGAGTCCAACATAGACCGCAATCCCTGAGAGCGTGATGACCCATAAGAGCAATGGCAGTCCGCCCGGCACTCGCGGCCAACGCGTCGCGAATGGTCCCGGCACTTGCGCCGAAGAGAGCGCCGTTGTCGTCACCGTAACCGTGGCCGATGCCGGGTTTGTCCCATCGGGAGTGACCGCGACCGGGGAAACCGAGCAGGTGGCCGCCAAGGGCGCTCCCGAGCAACTAAATGAAATCGGCTGGTTGAAGCCCCCGCTCGGCTGAATCTTCAGCGTGTAGGTGGCCGTCTGGCCCGCCGTCACGGTTGCCGCAGTCGCAGAAGCGCTAAGCGAATAATCGGCGATGAAGATGGTGAGGGCCACAGAAGGGCTTTGGGAGCCGCTGGTGCCGATCACCGTAAAGTTGAGAGAACCACTCTGGAGCGGCCCCAGTCCGCTGACCGTCAGCACGCTGTTCTGTCCCGCTGTGATGTTTCCAGGATTGAACGAGCAAGCCGGGGCTGGATTGCCTGCGCAGCTCAGGCTGATGGTGCCCGAAAAATTGAACTGCGAGGAGGCTGAGACGTTGAACACGGCCGAATCCGTTCCCTTCAACACCGTCGCGGAAGTCCTATCCACCGTCATTGCGTATCCAGGCACGCCCGTGCCGGAAAGCGCCACCGTCGTAGCCGGGCCGGAGACATTGGAGAGAATGGCGAGCGTTCCCGACCGGGCGCCCGTCGCCGTGGGCGAGAACGTAACGCTAATCGTGCACGTGGTCGTCGTCTGCGGCGGCGTGGCGCAGTTGTTGGTCTCGGCGAAATCGCCGGCAGCTGTGATGCTGTTGATCAGGAGTGGCGCTGTGCTTGTACTCGTCAATGCGATCGGCAACACGCCGCTGGTTGTGCCTACCCCCTGAGAAATTCCAAAAGTCAGGCTGGTCTGGGAAAGGCTGAAGGCCGGACCGATTCCTGTGCCCGTCAGTGCGACCGTCTGCGGACTGTTCGCGGCGCTGTCGGTGAAGGTCAGGGTGCCGGAGCGCGCACCCGTCGCCGTGGGCGTGAACGTGACGCTGATGGTGCAAGTCGTGGGCGGCGGCACGCTCGCTCCGCAATTATTGGTCTCGGCAAAATCCCCCGTTGTAGTGATGCTGCTGATCAACAGGGACGCCGTTCCCGTGCTGGTCAGCGCTACGCCCTGCGGCGCGCTGGTTGTGGTGATGCCCTGGTTGCCGAAGCTCAGGCTGGTCGGCGCGAGGGCCACGGCGGGAGCGATGCCGGTCCCTGTGAGATAGACGGTTTGCGGACTTTCCGCCGCATTGTCAATGAAGGTGAGCGTCCCCGTGGTCGTGCCCGTTGACGTGGGGCTGAAAACTACGTTCACCGTGCAGCTCGCACCAAGCGCGAGCGATGTTCCGCAATTGTCGGTTTCGCTAAAACCGCTGCTGGCCACAATGCTACTGATGGACAGCGGCGCCGTCCCCATATTTTGCAGAGTCACCGCTTGCGGGCTGCTGGATGTGCCCACGAGTTGGCTGGTGAAAATGAGGCTCATCGTTGATATGGCCGCCGTCGGCAGGACGCCCGTACCACTTAGTGCAACGGCTTGCGGGCTGCCCAGCGTGGTGTCAGAGACCGAAAGCGTTCCAGTGCGGGAACCCAACGCTGTCGGAGTGAATGTAACTTGGATGGAGCAGCTCGCCCCCGCTGCCAGTGAGCCATCGCAATTGTTGGTCTGCGAGAAGTCCCCGGTCACGGTAATGCCCGAAATGGTGAGCGTGTCGCTTCCGCTGTTGGTCAGTGTCACAGTTTGCTCAGGGCTCGCGACGTTCACGAGTTCATTTCCAAACGAAAGGCTCGTTGCGGACAGAGTGAGAGCCGCCACGACGGGTTTCCCCACTTGCCGGATGCGGTCGTTGAGAGTGTCAGCGATTAAGAGATTGCCGGAGCCATCCAAAGCAACGCCGCTGGGATTGGCGAGCATGGCGAGATAGGCTGGCCCGTTATCGCCGCTGAAACCAAAAACGCCGCTGCCGGCCACGGTAGTGATAACTTGGGTCGAGGCGTCCACGCGGCGAACGGCTTGATTGCCGAAATCGGCGATATACAAATTCCCCGTGCTATCGACCGCGACCGAAGCGGGCAAATTCAATTCCGCGCTGGTCGCGGCGCCGCCATCACCGCTGAAGCCTTGCGTGCCATCGCCCGCCACGGTGCTGATGTTCCCCCCCAAATCTACTTTGCGAACGCAATAATTGGCCCGGTCGGCAATGTAAAGGTTGCCCGAACCGTCAAAGCCAATGCCCGCCGGGAAATTCAATTCCGCGCTGGTTGCCGCGCCGGTCTCGGCGCAGGCAGTAGTGGGATCGCTCGAAGCCGTGCCGTCGCCGGCCACCGTTGCGATGTCTCCGGGCTGGATCAGAACGCCAAACAAAGTAACCGGGACCGTTTGCAGATTCACGGCGCGGACGCGTTGATTGTCGGTATCGGCAATGAAAAGGTTGCCGGAGCCGTCAAAAGCGACGGACGAGGGGAAGTTCAGTTCCGCGGCTGAAGCCAGTTGTCCATCGCCGTTAAAGCCCCCAGTTCCGGTACCGGCAAGCGTTGTGATCAATTGCGTTGCGGCATCCACTTTCCGTACGCGTTGGTTGCTGGTATCAGCGATGTACAGATTTCCGGCTCCGTCCATCGCCACGCTGGTGGGGCTCCCCAAGCTCGTCTTGGTGGCCGCGATTGGCTCAGGCGCCGAGGTATCGCATTTAGGAAAATCGCCCAGCGCGTAGCCGAAGCAGCCATTGCCCGCCACGGTGGCTATTTTCCCCGGCTGGATCGGAACACCAAACAAAGTAATTTGGCTCGCCTGCTGGTTCACCGCGCGGAT
This sequence comes from Terriglobia bacterium, assembly GCA_050013575.1. Classification (GTDB taxonomy): domain Bacteria; phylum Acidobacteriota; class Terriglobia; order UBA7540; family UBA7540; genus DASYXZ01. The sequence goes on from JBEKEZ010000041.1 coordinate 17,393, forward strand.
GAGTTGATCGTTCGTGTCAGACATGAAGAGGTTCCCGGCGTTGTCGCGAGTCACTCCTTGAGGCGAGTTCAAGCTCGCATCGGCGGCAGGCGAACCATCGCCACCAAAAGTCAAGCCGTTGCCGGCCAGCGTTTCTATGTCGCCCGGTTGAATCGTGACGCCGGCCAGTGTGATCGGGCCGCCTTGATTATTCACAGCGCGCACTCGAAGGTTGCCGGTATCGGCGATATACAGATTCCCGCTTCCGTCGAAAGCGGCTCCAAGCGGACCGTCAAGGCTGGCGCTAGTGGCTGGATTGCCGTCGCCGCCCGATGCGTTCATCTTGCAATCGCTGGTCTCCAGGCTGTACCCAAAACAACCATTTCCAGCCACCGTATTAATGACGCCTGCCGAGACCTCGCGAATTTTTCCGCTATCCGCATCGGCGATAAACAGTTTGGCGGGGCTATAGAACGCTAGGCCCAGTCGTCCGCCCAGGCTTGCGCTGGTTGCGGGGCCACCGTCCCCTCCCGCACCTGATGTTCCATTTCCGGCGAAGGTCGTGATGACGCCATTCGGGTCGACCCTGCGAATTCTGTGGTTTCCGCCGTCTCCAATGTACAGGGTTGGAGGGTTGGAACTATCGAGCGCAACGCTCATGGGCTGATTGAGGCTCGCGGCAACGGCAGGTCCGCCATCGCCACTGAAGCCGAGCGCGCCGTTGCCCGCCACGGTCTTGATGTATCCGGTCGCGTTGTCGACCTCGCGGACTCGATTGTTGTCGATGTCGGCGATAAAGATGTTCCCAGCAGAGTCGATCGCCAACCCGAAGGGCCGGGCTAGCTTGGCGTCGGTTGCGAGGCCGCCATCGCCGCTGAATCCAGAGCCGCCGTTGCCCGCTACGGTCGCTATGGCGCCTGGTTGAACCTGCGCTCCTGCCACAGTGATGGCGCTCGACTGCGTGTTCACGACGCGCACGACGTTGTTCTGCGAATCGGCGATGAAAACGTTTCCACTCGAATCGACCGCCACGGCTTGAGGCGAATGAAGCGCGGTGTGTATGGGCAGCGTGCAATCGGGACTGTTGCCCTGAGTGCACTCATTGCCCGACCCCGGCGTGCCGTTGCCGGCAAACACGGTCAACGTCCCGGTCGCATCCACCTTGAAAACGCGGTGCTGCGCCGGCGACGCAGTATAGATGTTTCCTGAACCATCCACCGCCACCGAGGTTGGCTGGTTAAGGTTTGCCGCGGTCTGGGGAGGATTGGGATTGACAGGGACAGCTGGTAGATTGCTCGGCCCGCCGCCAGCGAAGGTCTTGATGATGTCGTTCTGGGCTCGCACACGGCCAGGAAGCAGCCCGAATGCCAGAGCGAACAAGGCGATGAATAAACGGCGCATGATCGATCCTTCAAAAAAGGATCTAGGATCTGGGATTTAGGATCTAGGGCAGGGCACCGCGCGATTTGTCCCTCCTAAATCCTAAATCCTGAATCCTAAATCCTGGTTCCTAAAACACTTTCACCACGCTCAACTCCGCCCCGCCCGTCCGGTAAACCGTCCCCGGCGCCTTGAGCGAACTCCCCGCAGAACCTTGGGAAAATCGCAAGCCCGCCTGAAGGGTGACGCCGTGGCCGAGGCGCCATTTCAAGCGGGGAATCACAGCTAGCTCGAACGAGTTCACCGAAGCACCGGTGGTGGTAGCGGAAGGCCCAATCGGCACCGTCATGCGGTGCGTGCCGATCCTGCCGTAATCGAATTCTCCGTCCGCCGAGACAAAAAGGTTTCTGACGATGGTTTTGCTCAGCGAGTAGGCGAGGCCGTGCGTTTGATAGAGCGTCGGGCTAAAGTAAATGGGCGAAGCGGACGCGAAGCCGGAGATACGCGTGGAATAGCCGAGCGTGATCCAGGGCTTGGCTTGAAAATCCAAGCGCGCGGAAAACCGGGGCTGCGTGTTGCTGAACTGACTGGTGAGGGTTCCGGGTGTGTAGTGGCTCAATCCGCCGCTGGTCCAGAACCGAACCCGCTCGCTTATTGGCCGCTGATAAGAGACGAGCAGCGAGTCTTCCATGATGCCCGCGGCCAGTGCCTCCACGGTGGTGAGGTCATAGACCGCGTCTTTGTGGACGTAGTCGAAGCCCAGCGTGTTGTTTCTCCCCACACGGACACTTCCGTCCACTCGCGCGTAGAGGCTCTCGCGGGTGGTATCAAACCGGTCGGTCCCCAGCCTTTCGTCTTCGGACCAGTAGACCCCGCCCAGTTCTGCCAGGAACGACACGCCGTTCGGGCGACTGATTTCAATACGCCCTCCGCCGCCATTTCCGAAGCCTTGCAGCCGCAAGTCGGCGACATTCTGGTGAAAATATCCGAAGTTGTAGAAAGGCGTCAGCTTGATGCGGCCGGGGAAGGGAAAAGTCATCTCCACCGAGTTGAGGGAGCGAAAAACGTCGTCCGAATCGGCAAAATCGTTCTGGCTGAAGCTGAGCGACGGCGCGACCAACGAATGAATTTCGTCGAGCCTCTTCCCGGCGACGGAGTTGCGCGGGTCGGTCTTCAAAACACTGAGATAATCATCGCGAACCTCAAACGGATCGCGTTGCTGATAGTCCACCACCTGCGCCACGCCCACCAGCGCGTTCACGTCGCGGGGATTCCGCTGGAGGACGGCGCGATAATCGCTTTCTGCGGAACTGTAACGGCCGGCCCAGTTTTCGACGTTGGCGAGCTCCAACCTGGCTTGCGTGTCATCCGGATACTTGGCGAGATAAGTTTCGTATGCTTTGGTTGACTCGCCGAAGTCCTTTCCCCAACTGTAAAGGCGGGGAATCAACAACTCTGTCTGCCGGTCCGAGCCATAGTCCGCCATGTAATGGCGATAAGCGGCGATCGCTTCGGGATAGCGTTGTGCGGCAGCCAGTTCCTCCGCCCGGGTCCTCTCCGCGAGCCGCTTTTGCTCTGCCGCGATTCGGTTTCGCTCCGCAAAGTCGGAGAGGGCCTGGCGCGCGTCGGCGTTGTTGGGTTCGAGCGCGGCCAGCTTTCTTGCCACGGGCTGCGCGCCCGCCAAGTCGCCGGACCAAAGGTAAGTGTGAAGCAGACCCTCGTAATCTTCGTGGCTCGCCAAGGGCCCCTGGGTCAAGCTCTCGTAATATTTTCTCGCCTCGGCATACTTCTGGTTCCCCATTTCCAAGCGCGCGAGTTCTCGCATGATGTCGGCGTCTCGCGGGGCGCGTTTGAGATACGCTTCGTAATATTTTCCCGCGTCGGCATCACGCCGGCCCCAGGAGTAAACACGGGCGATCTGGAGCAACAACTCCCTGTTTTCGGGATGCTTCTCCGAATATTGAATGAAGTATCGGGCGGCAGCGTCAAAGTCGTTCCGCGCCAGGGCGGCATAGGCCTGTTGGCGCGGCAATTCGTCGAAGTAGCGGAGATACTCGGCCCGCGCCTTCAAAGCGGCGGGGTTGCCCGGGTCGAGGGTGAGCACCTCTTGATAGGCATCGAGCGCCTTCTCTTTCATTTCCATTTGTTGGTAGCACTGCGCCAAGGAGAGGCGAATGCGGAGGTCTTTGGGTTTGGCCGTTTTGACGCGCTCAAATTCCGGCGCCGCTTCGCTGTAATGTCCGGACCACATCAGCATGTTGGCCAGAATCGTGCGAGCCTCGATATCCTGCGGATTCTTTTGCAGGTAGAGTCGATAGTAGCGAGGCGCCTCGAGGTAGTTCTCCGCCTGCATTAAGATTCGCGCCATGGCCAGCAGCGCGGCTGAGCTATTCGGGTTCTTTTGCAGGTAGAGGCGATAGTACTCGGCCGCTTTGGAATAGTTTTTGTCCCATTCGAAATTCTGTGCAGCGTGCAGCAGAAATTCGGCCGAGGCTTGTGGACGCTGGGCCATCGACAGATACATTTCCGCAGCCTTATCAAAGCGCTTGGTGGTGGAGTAAATCTCGGCCAAGCGTTGGCGCGCTGGTGCCGAATCGGGATGACGGTTTACGATGCCGTCGAGTATTTTCTCCGCCTCATCAAATCGGTGCGCCTTGATGAGCTTTTGCGCATCTTCCATTTCGTGGGCGGAGCGGTATTCTTCCTCCGTCACAGCGCGCTTCTCAATGGCGAGGGTCTGCTTCGCCAGCGTTCGCTTTTGAATTTCCCCCATGGACGCCTTCAAGCCCTGATACGCCTCGCTGTCCTGGGGCGCCGCCTCCAAAACCAATTGGAATTGGATTCTGGCCTCGTCCAACTTCTTTTCCTGAAGGTAGCAATTCGCCAGCAACTTGCGGGTGGCAATGTCCTTGGGTTGATGGAGAAGGATTTTCTCGAATATCTCTTCGGCGTCTTTGCAGTTTCCGCGCCGGTAATATTCCAGGGCGCGCACCACCAGATCGCGGTCGGAGGGCGCCGGACTCCCGGCGGACGGCGTTCGATCCGGACTTCCGGGTGACGGTGTTTGAGCCTGGCCGGCGGCGGAGAGCGCGAGGGCGAACGCGCCAACCATGAAAACAGACGCGAGAAAGGGAAGCACGCTGACTGGTGTAGGAGTGGATCGATCAAGCACCGCTCGACAGCCTTTCCACCTTCTGGTCGCCTGTCTGTTCGGAGCCTTCAACGATCCGCTTCGCGATGGGGAGAAAATCAGTGCCACGAGCGAAACACTGATATTCAATTGCCGGTGCGGGGGTTCGGTTCCAACGCTGATGCAACCGGTTGAGAAAGGCGGTGACGCCTTTTTGGTCCGACTCGGCCAGCAGGACGCCGACGCTTTTTTCATTGACCAAGACCAAATCGTACTCGCGGATCAGCGTTGCCGCGACATCGCAGAGTTCTCGATGATCAGCAGCCACTTCAGGTGAGCGAAGAGACAACACCCCGAACGAGGTGCCGTTTTCAGTTGAATTAGTAATCTCCCACCGCACCCTGTCGTAAAAATAAGCCAGGTTGGTGGTGGAGGTTGTGGTGTCTCGCTCCGGCACTGTCGTGACGCTGACGTCGAGGCCCCCGTTCCCGCGCGTCTTCGATCCGTCGTAGCGCCGCAGAAGGTTTTGGACCTTCAACCTCACGATTCGGCCATCGACGGGCCGTTCCAGGCACTCATCCGCACCCGCTTCCATCATCGCGACGCGATCGCGGGTGCGGCGAATGCGATCGGCCAGCAGCACGATGGGCACGTTCATTTTGTTTTTGCGGATCTTCCGGCAAATTTCGAGCCCGTCGAGACCTTTGATCTCTCGGTCGAGTAGGATGAGATCGGGCGTTTCAGCCGCCAGTTTAGTGAGGCCATCCGCGGCTCCATCGGCCTCTGTCAGCGCGTACTGTTTCTCCAGCAGGGCGCGCAGGAACTCGCGTTGCTGCTCGTCGGATTCAATGATCAAGACTCTTCGCTGGGCGGGTGGTGCGCCGGCCGTTTCTCCTGGCGCGCCTGGGGTGGCCGGCGCCGCAACTCCCACCAGTCCGATCCCGGGCGTCACTTCAAACTGAATCTGGCCGGGACGCCCCTTGGCGCCGGAAAACCGCTCCAGAACCAAGTGCCCTTGCGTCGACTGAAATGCCGCGGCTTCGAAACGCATCACGCCGGCGACAAAGTCCTTGCAGTTGCCCAGGTACTCTTCGCCTTCCGGCGTGTCAAAAACGTAAAGGCAGGTGGCGCCCAGTCCATTGAAGGCCTGAATCAAGCTGCGCGCCCGGAAGATGGCGGCGGAAACCGAGGCGCTGGTGAGAAGCGGGGTGATGGGGTCGAAGACCAGCCGGTGAATTTCTTGTCCGGCCAGGAACGCGCTAAATTCCCGAATGATCTGCTCGTCGTCTTTCAGGCGAGCCGCGTTCTCGATCACTTTGGAAACATATTCGAACAGGATAAGCTGATCGTTCCGCGCGAACGGCTCCAACTCCATGCCAAAGGCGTGACCGTGCTCGAACACAGTGGGCGCGGAGCGGCGCGTGATGTAAGCCACGTTTTCGCCGCTGATCAGCCCCTGGTAGAGAAACTGAAGGGCGAAGGTGGTCTTGCCTGTCCCGATATTCCCGTAGGCGAGATAGTTCTTCTTTTCCTGAAGACCGCCTGAGATGGCGTCTAATCCGTCAAACCCTGTCGAAATCATAGATTCGTAACCATTCCCCCTGCCTGCGTGGCAGCTTTAGGAGCTTCCGCGCTCCACTGATATACCTTATGACCATCGACATCATTGGGACAAAGGTTGAGTCCGCTTTTCTCGCGAAGCTCCTGGTAGATTTCCTCGGTCAGCAGAATAGTGTCAGGCTGGGCGGCCTTTTGCAGGTGCCCAGTAATGTCGAGCACGCGGCTGGTCAAGAGTTCGAGCGGCGTGGACTCGTCGTAATGCACTTCACCCGCATTCAAGCCGCAACGGACCTGAACCGGAAAACTCAAACGATTTTTGTCTTTGTTGAAGGCGGGCAACCGTTTCAATAATTCTCGGGCGGCCCCGTGAGCCAGGTCGACCTGCGGGAAACAGGCCATGACGCCGTCCGGAGTCCAACTGGCGGTACGGTAGCGGAACCTCTTGAAGATTCCTTCCAGCAGAAGTCGGTATTCCCGAAAGAGATGTTCGGAAGTCAAGGGGTCCTGCCCCACCTTGATTCGGGTCGACCCCACGATATCAACCGACAAAAACGCCAGCCGCTGCTTCGTCTCTTCCAAACGCTTCTTGACGTCGGCCAGCTCCCTCAGGAGCTTGTCCCGTTCAACCTCCTTCTTGATGCCCATGCGGCCCAGCAAGCCTCTTCCCTCTTTGTCGGTCGAAGTCGAAGAGAACGACAACCCGTCGGCCGATTGCGTCTTTGGCCTTACAACTTGGACCTGCTTAATCTGGCGCTGAGTATCGAGCCAGCCGACCAGCCGCAAACTCCGGTTCTTCGCGAAAATCATCACCAAATAGATGGCGCCCGCAACACACAATGGCATGAGGTCAAAGCCCTGATGCAGGGTGTTAAGCTTGATTACTGTCTTCAGCCCGTTCACCACGGGCTCGGTTGCGGCGCTGATGGTGCGAGCAAATTGTCCGAGCGCTACTGGATTGATAAGCGGAGAATTCAGCAAGAAGTCCAGCGCAAACATCGAGGCCAGGCAGAAGAGGGCGATGATGAGCGCCCACCGGGCCACCTTCACAAACTTGAGCGAGGTGCTTGTCCAATCGAATTGTGATTTTTCCGCCATAGTAAACAAACCAGTCGCTGGTGGTGAGTGCTGAGCAAAGATTTCCCCGAACTTGCCGCTCGTCACGGGCCACTAACCACTGCTTGGCCGCCAGTTCTGGATTTGATTCAGCGCGAAAACCGTCCGGTGAGGTCCTCGCCGAACAGGGAAAACCAGCCGCCGAAAACCGCCCTCCTCCACTGTCTCCGAATGCAACTAGTATACGACACCAGAACGAAAATGGGTGACAATAATAATGAGCTTGGGAGTGAGAAATGGGGACTAGCGGGAAGTGGCGAGCCGTCAGAGAAGAATTCTCGGAACTTGCCACTCACCCCTAGCCATTGATTCTCCGCCGTCGGAACATTCTGGCCAACCCAATCAAACCGCTCCCTACCAGAATGAGCGACCCAGGTTCTGGCGTGTTGAAGCTGACGGTTGCAGAACTCCACGAAACGCTGGCAGGGTTACAGGATCCTTGGAAGTCGCCGCTGCATGTCTGAAGATAAAGCGCCGCAAAGCTCGACGGTCCGCTAGCCTGCCCGCCATAGGGGGAGAGAGACACTGTGGCGGGATTGATCACAAACTGGCTGCCATCCGGGCGCGTGGCTTCCCACGCCAAGGCGAGTTTGCTGGTGGATTGACTATCAGAGGGATAGTACTGGCGGCTCTCCGCATTCGAGGTCACGAATCCCGCCAGTTCGGCGCCCGAGATTGACGCACTCATGCTGTAAAGCGTCGTTCCATAGAGAGGATCCACATTGAAGTAAAAGTCCGTCAACTGCGTGGACTCCAGGGTGGTGTCGATAGGTGCTGCGGCGAACATCGCGCCGCCTTCGGGAGTCAACGTGAACTCCATCACGCCGTTGCTGACCTGTGGCGTAAACAAGATTTGATCTGACGTGAGCGATCCCCACTGGTTGTTGCTGCTGATGCCTTGGAAATAGGAGCCAAAATTAAACTCCACACTTCCGATTGCACAAACCGTTCCAAGAATGTTGTTCAGAGTCGTGGTCTGACACGGTTGCACGCTGTTCCCGAAGGCAGCCCAAGGTGAAAACAGTGAAGCGGCGACCAACAGGACAATGGTGCGCAGAATTCTTGACGTAGTTTTGTTTCCCATCCGATTCGTTGTTCCTTTCCAGTGCCGCCGGCCACGTGCACCGGACTGTAAGGTACTCTCCTCCAGGAGCAGCGGACCTACTGGCCACACGCCGACACGGCCGCCAAAATCCCAACGTTACGTCACAGCAATTTCCGTGCCGCGCGCCATTCACTTCTAACCGATTGAAACGAAAGTCCTAACATCCAATGCACGGAATCCAAACAAGGCACAAAAAGGAACTGGTTTTCCACTTTACGATAAAGAATTGCACATGGTTGCCAGCAGTTCTCGAATCTGCGCTGCGTGCCGAGCTCAGTGTTCAGTCAGAACTAACAGGTATATGATAACCGATCTCCGAGGAGGAGCACCGTGCGTCGTCTCACATTCCGGCTTGTCCTCGTGCTAATTCTCTTTGGCGTTTGCGCGGGCCAGGCGCTTTCACAGACCGCACGCAAGACTGGCGAGCCGCATCCATTCACACCCGGGTCGCCGGATTGGGATCCCGGCAAGCTGGGAGGGTCCATTCGGCACGATCCCATCTGGGTCTACAACGACTGGTCGAGCTACGACGAGCTGTCGGACAACATTCCGCTTACCGAGGCGCTGGCCATGCGCGAGTTCGAGCAGATCCGGCGGCTCCGCAAGTTCGGCGTCCACTTCGACTATTACATGATGGACGCGTTCTGGTTTGACCCTGACGGCGCATACCGGGCCTGGCGCAAACCGAGCTGGCCCGACGGCCCGGATCGCTGGATTGCGAAATGCCGCGCCAGCGGAATTCTTCCCGGACTGTGGTTTGGCACCAATGCCTTGGTGAAAATCAACCCGGCGCCGCAGTGGCGAGACTCGCTGACTGCCAAGGGTGGATCGATGTCGCTCTCCGAGGGAGGATTTCTGCCCGACTTCATGAACACCCTTCAGTACTGGTATGACCGTGGCATGCGAATGTTTGAGTTTGACTTCGCCGACTTTAGCGCAGCCACTCCAAGCGCTGCGAAGACCAAGACACCGAAGGAAATCGAGACAACAAATGAAACCGTCTTTCGCGAGGCGCTGAAGAAGTTTCGTCAGAAGAACCCCGATGCGGCCCTCATCGCGTTCAACGGTTTCGGCGGCGACTTTGAGTCGACGGCAGGCCCGTTTCCTTTCGAGCATCCCGTCGACCTGCGCTGGCTCGAGGTGTTCGACTCAATTTATTGCGGCGATCCGCGCCCGGGCGATGTGCCGGAAATGAATTTTTGGCGGTCGCTCGACATTTACAGCGACCATATGGTCCGGCGCTACGAACAGAGTGGCGTGCCGCTGGAGCGCATTGACCCCACCAGCGTCATGATCGGAAATACCGGGACCATCTACTACCGCAAGACGCACGCGTGGAAGGGAATGCTGCTGCTCATGGCGTCGCGCGGCGGCTGGATCAACACGATCCACGGCAATCTGGAATTCTTGAGTGATGAAGACGCGCGCTGGTTTGGGCGCGTGGAAAAGATCTACCAGTCCTTCAAGGCGCGGGGCCGGACGAAGACCTTTGGCGGGATTCCTGGCGAAAGCCAGCCTTACGGTTTCGGCTCGCTCGACGCGAGCGGAGCCGTTTACACGGTCGTGAATCCCGCACAGTCGTTCGAGGAAATTGAGTTCCCGCTGCTCACCAGAACCCAGGAGTCCCTGCGCGGCGGCCGGGTAATCTTCCGCGATGCCGGCTACGTGCCGATTCTCATCGGAAACATAGTCAAGCTCGGGCCAGGGCAGATGGCTGCCGTTGGCTTCGGCAGATACGCGGCGTCCGAATTTGACCTGGGTGTGCAGGAGGACGTCGTGATTCCGCGCTCCCTTGCGGCCATCGCGGCGCCGTCTGTATCGGCTGGACACAACACCATTGAGACTTCCGTGATGGCACCGGCGGAGGGCGGTGTGCGCATCATCTTCCAACAGCGCGGAGCCGACGGGCGCATCCGGCGAAGCTGGCCGGGCGGACCGCCGAACGGCACATCCATGGGTAAGGTCTTGACAATCTCCGCCGAGCAGAAGGGCAAGCCACTACCGGTCGAGATCGACTATGACAAGCAGATATGGAGCGGGCTCTCATGGGGCGTGGGCGAAATCAAGCACAAGGACTTTGCGAGCGGCCGGCCGATCACAATTCGCTGCTCGTCGACAGAAAAAGACGAAGCGGAGCTCGACGGGCACGTGTTCACCGTGATGTACTGAGCCACCGTCTCAACTGAGCCGACGGGCAGGCGGCTCGGCCAGAAAGGCATCATCAGTGCGCTTCGGATAAATCCGACGGGCTCGATTGATTTCTTTCATTTGTCCGGGCGAAAGTTCTTTACTGGGATCCAAGCACCATCGGCCCGACCGTGGAGCTAGCGCGATTTCTTTTCCACTTCATTCGTTCGAATAAGATACACCGCGCCGAGCGCTTCAAAAGGGCGACGCCAGCCAAAGGTCGCAATTAGCCACTGTACGAGGAGCGACGAAACCGTACCGCCGACCCAGCCGCTTTTCACGGTAGTGGATCGCACGTTCACGTGCGGCCAGATCAGGATCGGCTCCTTTGATGAGACCGGTGATTTTGATGACGTGGAACTCCGTTCCGATGAGGCCAGCCGTGCGCCTGGCGAGGCACCGTTCCGGTCAAGTTCTCCTGCGACGGAGCCGTGAAAAGTTTGACAAAACTGAGTCTCGAAAAACCCTGGCTCAGGTGGACCTTCGAGGCGACGCAGCAGTGTATTTGCGGTCGAAGGTGAGATAGACTCCAACTCACCAAGAATCAGACCAAGGGAGGATTTATGACGAAGAATCAATTCTACAACGTGGTGATGGAAACGTATCGGCCGGGAGCGAAGCTGATTGGCATGGCACCGACAGATAGGCTCGATTGGCGGCCAGGGCCGACGTTCATGAGCCTGGGCCAATTGATCTGCCACCTGAGCGATGGGCTCGGCGGAGCGATTGAACTGCTGCTGAGCGGCAACTGGCCGCCCGGGGAGGAAATGGAAAAGGGCATGAAATTGGAGAACCTTCCCTCTTGCGGGGTTCAAGAGGCGCTGGAAAAGCTCGAGAAGGATAAGGAAGTCCTGCGCAAGTCTCTGGAAGGCGTGAGCGAAGAAGACTTCGCAAACAAGGTTGTGACCGTTCCGTGGGGGATGAAAGGCACCGTGGAACGGATGAGTATTTTATTTCTCGAGCATTTCACTAATCATAAGATGCAATTGTTCACTTACCTGAAACTGCTCGGGCAGCCGGTGAACAGCGATACGCTGTATTTTGGATAGGCGAGCTCCGCGGATGAAGTGAGCGTTGAGCTGCACCAAACAAGAAGTTCAAAATCTGAGGAGACTCGAGGCGCACCTTGCGGGGCTTCCTCCGCTGCTGTTCTTGACAGGCATATCAGGCTCATGTATCGTACACGAGTGGAACTTCTGCGTTGCGGCGCCCTTACGCCTTGAGAAGGATTCAGATAAGCGCCAAGGAAACGACATCAGGCCTGAAGAAGGACATTCAGTCGAATGGTTGACGTGAAAGGATTCATATTGAGACGGGGTTTGCCTCTCCTGGTTTGCTTGGCGGCTGGCGGTCCGTTTTTGTCAGCCCAGACCGCAATTCCGACCGAGACTCCATCCGTCGCGCCGGCAGTTGCGGCCCAGGCGTCTTCCTCTCCGGGGGCGCAGGATCTGTCGCCCGAATACACCATTGGGCCCCAAGACGTACTCGACATTGATGTCTTCGGGCTTCCCGAGCTCTCCAAAACGGTGAGAGTCTCGAGCGACGGAACCATCATGTTGGCTCTTCTTGGTCGCATTCGGGCTTCGGGGCTCACGGTTGAGCAGTTTCGACAACAACTCGAAACGATGTATGCGAAGACCTACCTTCAGAACCCGCAAGTCACCGTCTTTGTTCATGAAATCCACTCCAGACCGATCTCGGTGACAGGCGCGGTCGACCACCCCGGGGTCTTTCAATTGGCCGACAATCAGACGTTGATCGACGTCATCTCCGTCGCAGGTGGCTTGAATCAGACCAACGCTCCAGCGGGACGCGAGATATACGTCACCCGGAAAAGCCCCTTCGTGTTCGACCATGTCCCTGATGGCATGCGCTTGCTGAGTCCTGAGAAAGTCGAAATCGATGTGGCCCCGCTCTTTTTTTCCCGCCGACAAGATCTGAATATTCCCATCAAGCCTTATGACATCATCACGGTGAGCCAAGCGGATGTGTTTTATGTGGCAGGTGGGGTCCGAACGGCCAACAGCTTCCATTTCCCGGCGAGAGAGCAAGTGACAGTCTTGCAGGCCGTGGCCATGGCAGGGGGGTTGGTTTCCACTGCGTCCAAGGGCACGGCTAGGATCATTCGGACCCGGGAAGATGGATCGAGAACGGAAATCCCGATCGAGCTGGGCAAGATCATCAAAGGTCAAAGTCCCGACGTGCAATTACTGGCCAACGATATTCTTTACATCAACGACAGCACGACTAAAGCTGCCTTTCGACGAGGCATTGAGGCCGTTGTCTCGACGGCGAGTGGTGTGACCATCTATCGCGCCGCCCGGTAGGCTGGAGTTCGCAATCCAGGGTCGTTAGGAGTTTGATGGACGAAATCGAAAAGAGGCGTGACGAGCAAGAGCATTCCTTGGAGAAGGCCCCGCCGTCGGCCCTGCCCGTGCAACCGGTGCTGGACGTTTCTCCCGAAGAAGTTCCTCACCTGCGTGATTACGGGAACGTCCTCCTCAAGCGGCGATGGGTGGTCTTTTCCTGCGTCCTGATCGTTTTTTCGACCTTTGCAATCGGCACCCTGAAACAGAAACCGCAGTATCAAGGCACGGCTGTTCTCGAAGTGGACCCCGAGCAGCCGGACAGCTTGAATCTCAGAGATATCATTCAAGTCGGAAACGGCGTCGATGCCGACACCTACCGATCCACGCAATTCAAGATTCTTAAAAGCCACACACTGGCCGAACGGGTTGTGCAGGACCTGCAACTTTATCGGTATGTGGAGTTCCATCGTGGCACGGCGTTTTTCGGTTTGGTTGACCGCTCACCTTCGTCTCTACCGCAGGACAACGTTCCCATCGATTCTTCCAACCCCTGGTTTCAAAGCGCGGTCGGACATTTCATGGGGTCGATGGAGCTCAACCCGGTCACCCTGACGAGTTTGGTGGAAGTTTCGTTCTTTTCCGAGGACCCCAAATTGGCCCAACGCGTGGCCAACCAGATTGCCGAAGACTACATCAAGTTGAACCTTGAATCCAAGTACGAGGACAAGGTCAAGGCATCGACCTGGCTCAACGGTCAAATGGGGGACTTGAAGGCTCGGCTGGAGAAGTCCGAGGATGCCCTCCAGGCGTATGCGCGCGCCAATTCAATTGTCATCGTCGACGATAAAATCAATCTGGCCAACACTCGCTTGGAGCAGCTTCAGACCGAATACACCAAAGCGCAAGCCGAGCGGTTTAACAAGGAGTCTTTGTACAATTTGCTTCAGTCAACCCAGTCCGAGAACATGCCGGGGTTGGTGCCTTCCCCGGTCGCCGAGCAATTGACTCTCAAGATTGCGCAGGCTGAGGAAGATTATGCCCAATTAACGGCGGTGGTGCAGCCGAGTTACCCCAAGGCGATGCAGCTCCGCAAGCAGATCGACGCTTTGAACGGGGAGCTGGCCAAAGCTAGAGGGACAGGCGCTCAAGCCACCATCAATGACTATCGCTCGGCGGTGGTCCGGGAAAAATATTTGGCGGAGGCGCTGGCAGACCAGACGAAAAAGGTCAACGAGGTTGCGGAAAAGACCATTCAATATAACATCCTGAAAAGAGAAGTTGACAGCAACAAGCAGCTTTACGAAAACCTGCTGCAACGGCTAAAGGAGGCCCAGGTATCAGCCGGACTCAAGGCCAGCAACATTCGTGTTGTCGATGCCGCTGAGCTACCTGGAGGGCCGGTCAGGCCGCGCGTAAGCGTGAACCTGGGGTTGGGATTATTCCTGGGATTGGGCTTGGGCATGGGTTTGGCTTTTTTCCTGGAGTACCTCGACAACACCCTCAAAACTCCGGAAGAAGTTGAAAAGCATCTAAGGTTGCCGTCGCTGGGCGTGGTGCCGTCATTCCTGCTGAGTGGCGCCGCTAAAGCTGGTGCTGCCGGGGAGACTCGATTGGCGGTCGCATCGGCCAAACTGGAGGGGAAGCACGGTCCCGTTATTCAATCGCATCTTGCGGCGGTTGAAGCGTTCCGATCACTGCGGACCTCGATCTTACTCTCCGCCAACCCGGTGCCCAAAGTCATCTTGATCACCAGCGCGCTGCCCGCCGAGGGGAAAACTACGGCAACCATTAACCTGGGAGCTGCGTTTGCCCGGCTGGGGAGCAAGGTGGTTATTGTGGACTGCGATATGCGCCGCCCCGCTTGCCATCACGCCACAGGTGTGGAGAATAAGCCGGGCTTTGTGCAGTGTTTGACGGGGCACGCGAGTTTGGCGGAAGCCCTGATTCCGGTCCCCTTGGTGACGAACCTGTACGTCATCCCGTGCGGGCCTATTCCTCCGAACCCGACCGAGATCCTGTCGTCTCCTATCGCGGCCGAAATGCTCCAGCGATTGCGCTCCGAGTTCGAGTACGTGTTGATTGACTCGCCGCCCGTTCTCAGTGTTGCCGACAGCCGGGTACTTGCCACAATTGCTGACGCGGTCGTCATAGTGACTCGCGCCTTTGAAACGCCCACCACCGCGGTGCGTCAGGCGAAGACTTTACTCTACGGCGCGGGGGCGCGAATTCTCGGAGTCGCGCTCAACGATGTGGATCTTCGAAGAGAAGGCTATGCCTACAGCCGATACTATCGCTATGGCTATGGTTATGGGTACGGTTACGGGTATGGCTATGGTTATAACCCGGCGGCTGAGGAAGGCCAGGAGCCCGGCCCGAGAGGCGAAGAACATTAGGTTGCAGGGGAAACAACATCAGGAAGCAGGGTTAAGACAGCGCGAGGGCTGCGGATTGGCGCCGGCGGCTGAGGGCAACAAAACCAACTCTGTTCGCAAGCGTTTCAGGGCGAGGGGCGATTCCGATCGCGTCCGGGGCCCGTTCGGCCCGATTCGGAAACTCACCAACCCTCATATTTCTCGCCAGTCTTCGGAAAGCAGAAGGCAGACAGTAGAAGGCAGTAGGCGGGCCTAGTTCGGGGGTGTTTTTGCTGCCTGGCGCGTACTGCCTGCTCTTTCTTGCCGCTGCCCGCCGGATGCTGCCCACTGCCTGATGCATGCTGTTCCTTATTGAAGGCCGAAGGCAGACCTACGTTCGGAGATGTTTTTGCTGCTCAATGCCTCCTGCCTACTGTTCCTTAAGGGATGGGTGGAGCTAACGCCGTGAAGGACATCGTGGTCATCGGAGCTGGGCCGGCGGGTTTGCACGCGGCGCACCAGTTGGCAGCGGGCGGGCTCGACGTGGTGCTCCTGGAGTCCCGAAAAGGCATCGGAGACGGGGCTATTTGCTCGGGCGTGATTGGCGAGGAAGCGTTTGAACGTTTCGCCCTGCCCACCAGTGCCGTCATCACTGAGCTTCGCTGGATCCAAGCCATTTCTCCGCGCGGAAAGAAACTCGAACACAAGACGGACACCCCCTTAGCTCGCGTGGTCGAGAAAGCGGCATTCAACCGCGCCCTCGGCGAGCGGGCCGTGGCCGCTGGCGTCGACATCCGGCTAGGACATTATGTGGACTCCGTCGAGCACCAGAAGGATTCGGTCGTCCTGGGCATTCGCGCCGGGGACGATGACTGGCAGAAGCTGAGAACGCGGATGGCCGTCATCGCTTCGGGCGTGAATGGCTCGCTCAATAGAATGCTGGGCCTTTCCAGGCCCAGCCAGTTGCTGAGGGCCATGCAGACCGATTTAGCGTTGAATGACGGCGACCCCTCAGGGCCTACCATGATTTATGTCGGGCGCGCGGTCGCGCCCGGCGCCTTTGGATGGAAAATTCCGATGGGCGGTGGCAGGGCCAGGGTTGGGATCATGACGACGGACAATCCCAAGCCCTATTTCAAAAAGCTGGTGCGCCGAATCGCTCCCGATTGTGATGAGTCTCAGTTGGTCAGCAGCCAGAAGGCCATCGCGCAAGCGCCCGTGGGGAGGTGTTTCACAGAGCGCGTGTTGGCGATCGGCGAAGCGGCCGGGCACGTCAAGACCTCAACCGGCGGAGGTATCTACTACGGCCTCATGTCCGCCGAATTCGCCGCCAGCGTTATTCTGCGTGCGTTCCGTAAGGGCGATTTCACCGCACCGGTTTTGTCCGACTTCGAGCGCTATTGGCGAGCGGCGTTCGGCAATGAGCTGTTGGTCGGATTCTTTGCTCGTGAGATCGCTGCGCGCTTTCCCGACATCCTGATCGAGAAGATCTTTGCTTCGGCGGCGGCCAGCAATTTCATCGTTCGACTGGACGGCAAGCTCAAATTCGATTGGCACCACAGGGCGCTGCTGGCTGCGCTGCGCAACTGGATGCTTGTACCAGGTGGAAGGAAAGCCCGACAATGAATTCCGGGTTGGCGCGAGAATTTTCCAACCCCGCAAGAAAGGCCTTTGGCCGGCAGTCCGCGCCTGACCACCGCGCCGGTTTTCAAACGACACGACTTTCAAAAGGGCGAGGACCTGATCAACGGGGAATTGAGCGCATTACACCGGACACAAGCTCGAGTAGTGAGACTCCTCTACAGTCTCGTGAACGCCGGGTTGGCGATAACGCGGCGGTGCATGTGGCCGCGGTCGAGACCCAGGTCGGCGCGCAACGTTTGCATTTACCGCATTGGAAACATCGGCGACATTCTCTGCGCGCTTCCGGCGATGATGGCGGTCCGGCAAACTTATCCCGAGGCGCGCCTCACGTTGCTCACTTCGCCCGGCAAAAGCAGTCTGCCCGGCGCCAGAGAGCTGCTGGAAGGCGCCCCATGGCTGGACGAGTTACTGCTGTACCTGAATGTAGACATCGCTACGTTCCACGGACGCTTGGTGTTGCTCAAGGAATTGCGCCAGCGTTCTTTCGACGTCTGGATCGAACTCCCGAATGATATTGCGACGTTGCGGGTTACGCTGCGGAACATGCTGCTGGCGTGGCTGGCCGGCGCGCGATGGGCGTACGGGTGGAGGCTCAACACCATCGACTTGTTCGTCCAGGCGCAGTCTGAATACAGTGATTTTCCGAACGAGACAGAGAGGCTATTAAAGATCGTCGGCGAAGCGGGCATCTCCACCGGTCAACCGCAATTCCCTCTGCCTCTTGGAGTCCCGCACCGGCAGACGATCGATCGATTACTCAAGGAGCATGGATTGGGGGAGGCTTCTTTGGCAGCAATCGCGCCGGGCGCCAGGCGTCCCGCAAATCGCTGGCCGGTTGAAAGGTTCGGGCAAGTAGGGAACTACCTCGTCCGTAAGGGATTGAAGGTCGTCGTATTGGGTGGCAGCAATGATGCCGAAGCGTGCCGGACGCTCGCCAACGTCATTGGACCTGATGCTGTCAATCTGGCCGGTCAGACCACAGTACTGGAAACCTGCGAACTGTTGAAACGCTGCCGCCTTGCCATCTGTAACGACTCCGGCGCGCAACATATGGCCGCGGCTGTCGGAACTCCCTGCGTCTCCTTATTTTCTTACAGGGACATGCGCGGGAAATGGTGGCCCCATGGCTCCGCCAACACGGTTCTCCAGAAGTGGGTGCCGTGCCATACTTGCTTCCTGGACGTCTGTCCCTATGATAATCACTGTCTGTCGCTGATTCCGGTGAGCGAAGTCACCGAACGCGTCGACCAGAAACTGGGCGATAAGGTGTTAGTGAGCTGAAATAACCCGGACGGCTGAATTGAGGAGAACGTATATTTATTACAAGTAAGATTATAACGCCAACAAGTCCATGCGAATACTAATCACGGGCATCACCGGCTTCGTGGGAAGCCACCTGGCGGAACTCTTCCTCAACCGGGGAGGAGTTCAAGTTTTTGGCGCGGTCCGCTGGCGCAGCAAGATGGCCAACATTCTGCACATCGAGGATCGCCTCACGCTTGTGGAGTGCGACATCAAGGACGGTTTGTCAGTGCGTAAAATGATCGAGCAGATTATGCCCGATCAGATTTATCACTTAGCGGCGCAAAGCTTCGTCCCGACTTCTTGGCACGCTCCGACAGAAACGATTTCAACCAACATCTTGGGCACGTTGAACGTATTTGAGGCCGTCAGAGCGCTTGGGATTAATCCCAAGATCCTGGTCGCCTGTACCAGTGAAGAATACGGGATGGTCTATGAACACGAGCTCCCGGTAACCGAAGAGAATCAGCTTCGCCCCATGAGTCCGTACGCGGTGAGCAAGGCTTCCGCCGATCTTCTGAGCTACCAGTATTACATGAGCTACAAGCTGCCCATCGTGCGAACGCGAGCATTCAACCATACGGGGCCGCGACGGGGCGAGGTGTTTGCCAGCTCGAATTTTGCCAAGCAGATCGCCGAGATCGAGGTGGGGAAGCGGCCGGCGGTTGTTCACGTCGGCAACCTGAAAGCTCGACGCGACTTCACCGACGTGCGTGACATCGTTCAAGGATATTCACTGGCGCTGGAGAAGGGCGTTCCGGGAGAGGCCTACGTTCTGGCTTCAGGGAAGAGCTATGCCATCCAGGAGATCCTCCAAATGCTGTTGGGTTTGGCGGGAGTGAAAGTGGAGATCCAGGAGGAGCCTGCAAGAATGCGGCCCTCTGACGTCCCTCATTTGCTGGGCGATGCCGGCAAGTTCCGCGAACAGACGGGATGGACGCC
Source organism: Terriglobia bacterium (assembly GCA_050013575.1). GTDB lineage: Bacteria > Acidobacteriota > Terriglobia > UBA7540 > UBA7540 > DASYXZ01. The sequence goes on from JBEKEZ010000041.1 coordinate 36,395, forward strand.
GCAGATCCCTCTGAAGAAGACTCTCGAGGATCTTCTGAACTACTGGCGGGAGCAAGTAGGAACAGTGCGGAAGTAGCCGCCTCAGCCCGCCGGAGAGCGGCGGCGCCGGCTGTCTGATGGACTGAATGCATGGATTCAAGAGAATTTCGCGAGAAGTTGCGCCGCACCCTCCTCGAAAGTTCGCATCGAGTTCTGCTGAGAATCGTCCCGTCTCCGGCCGGCAACTCTTCTGTCGAGTTGACGGGAAAAGATATTTTGGATCGGAGCTCGGCGCTCGCTGAGCGTCACGCGATGCCACGCACCCCTTCGGTGGTGCTGTTGCTTCTGCCCCATTGTCCTGAGCTGTTCCTGCTGCAAATCGGTCTCGTGCTTCGAGGCCACCTTCCGGCGATTTTGCCCTGGCCGACTCGCCGCATGGATGTCGAGAAGTACCAGCGAAACCTGCTGCACCAACTCCAGGACTTGCCGGCGGACCAGCTCATCACGATTCCGAAATTGGCGGAGAATCTCGGTGCAGGTCTCTCTTATCCGGTCTCGTCCTGCGCCATTGAAAACGCTGCCGAGTTTGAACGCTCGTTTGCTCGGGCGTTCACGGCGGGGCCGGAGGTCGCGGCCGCGAGGCGAGATGCGCGGAGCTTCGTGCCCCCCGGTGACGAAGCGCTGTTCCTGCAATTCTCGGGAGGCACCACGGGCACCCAGAAAGCAGTCGTGGTCACGGCGGCCATGCTTTCGGCGCAACTCGAGCGGCTGCAGCGGGCCCTCGATTTCGGCGAGGGCGATGGTGTGGTGTCGTGGCTTCCGCTGTATCATGACATGGGCCTGATCGCCTGCCTGTGGTTTCCTCTATGGTTTGGTGTCCCCTCCCTGCACTTTGCCGCCAGCGACTGGCTGCTGAACCCGGAGACCCTGTTTCAACAGGTCGAACAATTCCGAGGGACATTCTGCTGGCTGCCTAATTTCGCATTTTCCTACCTCGAGCAACGGCGGACCAATATGAAGCGCCCGTATTCTTTAGCGCACGTGCGAGCCTGCATCAACTGCTCCGAACCTGTGCGCCTGCGCTCCATCCGGAATTTCGCCGAGCGGTTTGCGGATTGGGGTATCAGGGAAGAGAGCTTGCAAGCTTCGTACGCCATGGCAGAGAACGTTTTCGCCGTCACGCAGTCCTGCCTGGGAAAGCCTTTAGCGACTTTTCCTCGCAGCCGGGTCCAGGCCTTGGGCGGCAGCCACCTGGACTTGGCATTTGGCCTGCTCGACGACGTCTTTGTTTCGTCTGGAGCGATGTTGGTAGATAACCGCATCCGAATTGTGGACGGCGCGGCAGCTTGTGAAGACGGTCGTCCCGGAGAGATCCAGATTCAAACCCCGTCGCTGTTCCAAGGGTACTGGGGCAGCGGGGGTTTTCGAACTGCGGCTTTCACGGACGACGGGTGGTACGCAACCGGCGATTACGGTTTTGCTTCCGGCGGCCAACTCTACGTGATTGGGAGGATCAAGGACATCGTCATCGTCGGCGGGCAAAATATTTTTCCGGAAGATGTCGAGGCGGTGGTCGCGAGCGTGGAAGGTGTGTACCCGGGGCGTGCCGTGGCTTTCGGAGTCGAAGACGAGGAATATGGAACTCAGGCTCTCGCCATCGTGGCGGAGATGCGCGGGGAATTCGACTCGGAGAAATCGCAGTCGATGGAAGAGGAGATCCTCCGTTTGGTGCTAGCCGCGATCGGGATTGCGCCGCGGCATGTTGCCGTCGTCCCCGAACGCTGGATGGTGAAGAGCACGGCGGGAAAGATTTCGCGGCATGATACAATGCTGCGCTTTCTATCGGAGAAGTCTGGCCGGACGCAGCGGGAGGTTCAATGAGCGATGCTCGAACCTGAGGGAGTGCTGAAGGCGGCGAGGGAAGTGGTCTTCGAAACCACAAACCGAACGCCGAAGGACTCCGCCCCGCTGATCTCATCCGGCCTGATTGATTCTCTGGCGCTGCTGAGGTTGCTCGCTCGGCTCGAGCAGAAACTTGGCATTACCATCCCCACAGACCGAGTCCAGCCTGACGACTTTGATAGTATCGATTTCATCGTGGAAACAATTCAGAGGGTCACGGCAGGATGAGAAAGCACGTCATATCCACACTAGGCATTGTTGCTGCCACGGCCGTGTTTCTGACGGCCATGCTGGTGACCGATCCGCTGAGGGCGTGCCGCGAACTCGTGCTCCGGGTGTTTCACGCTGCCCAATATGAAAACGCCATCGTACCCGAGTCCAACCTTTACCAGGACCCGCGCACCCAGGAGACGAGTCACGGCCAGCACCCTCTGCAAAGCCTCACGACGCTGGCGGAGTTTTGGGCCGCCAACCCGAGCGGTCAGCGGGTGTATTTCATGGGGAATTCCCAGATGTACTCGATCGTGCTGCCGCCCACCGAGCAAACGGCTTCCGGGATGGACCGCACCTATCCGGATATGGTGTTTGCCCACTACGCCAGCGATTCACAAAGCAAAATGCTCTTCTACCGGCTGGCGGCGTGGAATATCGATTATATGGAATGTCTTTGGTACCTGAATTACATCCTGAGCGTTCCTGAACTGCGGCCGAATCGTATCCTTCTTCAGTTGACCTTTCAAACCTTTCGCTTGGTGGGGATTCGCGACGGGATGCTGGAGTTGCTTGCGGATCCGCGCTTTCGGTCCGCGATCACTGCGGAAGCCCGGGGCACCAAGCCGTACAGCTCCGCGTTCCAGGAAGCCCTGGAGCGGTACGACAAGCGTTTGGCCGAGCAGAAGGTGCCCGCCGCGGGGGCGACCGAGACGGGCGCGCAATGGGCGCGTACCTCTCGCACTGGCATCGTCCAGTCGTACGGTTTCGGGAACGTGCTGGAATCCGCCGTCCGGCAGCGGTTTTCGCGGTTGGGTGCGTGGCAAATCCACGATCAGAGGAAGCTTGAGTTCCTGAATCTCCTGTATTTATTGCGGGTTTTCTTGCTGGACATCAAACCAACCACCAAGCGGAGCATCGGGGGCGGTTCGGTGACCTTGAACCTCGGTGCTCTCGAGCGGATTATTGAACTATGCCGCCAGCACCAGATCGAGCTCGTGTTGATGAATGCGCCCCAGAACAGCTCGGCGCCTCTCTACCTCACGGATGAAGACAAGCGCCGCTACGAGAGCCTAATTCACGAGGTCGCAGAGGCTCATCACCTGCGCTTGTACGATTTTGAGGGAAGCATCCCCAGCGAGTGTTGGGGAGTGTGGATCGATGGTCCCGACCCCATTCACTTCGGGAGGGACGGACACCGGCGGATGGCCGAGCTTTTGATTAACTCCGGGATCATTCCCGAAGCGCGTGACTGAATCGTATGCAGTTTAATTCCTACGCTTATCTTGTTTTCCTGGCCTTGGCCGTATTGCTCTTCTGGAGCTTGCCGGTCCGGCTGCGGCGCCCATTTGTGCTCCTTGCCAGTCTGCTCTTCTACGCGAGCTGGAATCTCTACTTCGTGGCTCTGCCCATGTTGGTTTGCGTGGTGATGTATGTTTGTGGCAGGGGAATGGCCGGGGATCGGCAGCGCAGCCGGTTTTGGTTGTGGTGCGGCGTAAGCGCCGTTATTGCGACACTGGCGTTCTTCAAGTATCGGGCCTTCGTGTGGGTCAACCTGAGCGTGCTGTTTCACTCGGCTCGCGCCACACCCCTGTCCGCGGCTGCGGCCATCGCGCTGCCGCTCGGCATCTCGTTCTACTCTTTTGAGGCGATAAGCTATTTGGTCGACGCGCGCCAAGGGAGAGTGAAGTCGACAAGTTTTCTCGACCTTTGGCTCTTCGTGATGTTCTGGCCGCACCTGATCGCTGGCCCGATCGTTCGCGCGCGCGAACTGTTCCCACAACTCAAGTTCGACAAGACCTTCGATCGCCAGTTCGTGCTGCGGGGCCTCGACCGGCTGATTTGGGGCTTGGTGCAAAAGAACCTCATCGCCAACAGCCTGGGGAGTTGGGTGGACCAGGGTTTCTTGCCTGGGGCCGCCGTCTTGAATACGACCATCGACAATTGGTTCCTGGCGGCGGCTTTCGGCCTGCAGATCTACTTTGACTTTGCCGCCTATTCCAACATGGCGATTGGCGCCGCCCAGTTGATTGGCATCCAACTGCCCGAGAACTTTCAATTTCCTTATCTCGCGCGGAATCCGGTGGACTTCTGGTCGCGGTGGCACATGACGCTGACGCGCTGGATTCGCGACTATTTGTTTTTTCCGATCAACGCGCGATATCGTGGCGCGCCAGTCCCGCTCTACCTTAGCCTTCTCGGGACCATGGCCGTAATCGGCCTTTGGCACGGGGCGGGCTGGGGATTTGTCCTGTGGGGTGCGCTCCACGGCGCGTACCTTGTGTTGTACCGCATGTTTGAGCGACTCCACGAAACCCGCCTCCCGCAACTGGCCGAGGCGCGGTGGGTGCGGGCGTGCTGGCGAGTTTTCACCTTGTTGGCCGTGACGGCAGCATGGGTTCCTTTTCGAGCTGGGACCCTTCGCCAAGCCTTGTTGATGCTGGAGAGCATGTTCGTCAAGATTAATCTCGGCCATCTGGGCTTGTCGTATACGGTCAATTTCTATCTGTCCACGTTGCTCATCGCACTGTTCTGCGTTGCGGAGCCTTACCTCGGGCGGATGGTTCTCTGGCTGGATGATTTGGCCGTCAGGCATCGAGCCGCATTCGCAGCGAACGCGTTTTTGGTGAGACCGTTCGTTTACGCCTGCGGCCTTTTCCTGTTTATAATGTTCGATGACCGAGATACGCAGTTCATCTACTTTCAGTTCTAATGCCGGTGCCTGGAACGCCAATGAGGGTTGCCAAAGCGCGGCCGGCCAGCCGTCGGCGTGGCTGGGTCGTATTCTGCGCTGCAAAAGTGCCTGAGCCTGCTGGAGCGCGACGAGGAATACCGGACGACGCGCATGGGCGAGCCAAGGCTACGAAAACGCGGGCTTTATCCCACCTTGGGCGGGCGTGACATTGGCTCTGAAGTGCGGACGATGATGAACGTGCTCGCTTACGCTGATGGACAACACGACCTTATTGCTCTTGCAGAGAGGATCGGTGTCTACGCCGGTGACCTTCTCCGGATTATCAAGGCCCTTGAGCAGGCTGGTTTGATCGAGAAGCCATAATTCCGGTCGGGGCAAGTCTGCGTTTCTGATCGAAACCCAAGCGGCGAAGAACGCTTGGCGCTCAGCGAGGAGGCTGCGAAATGTCAACGTGGACGAGAACGACACCGCTCGTGGTCGCCGACGGTTTCGAGGAATGGACGTCAACCCGATGTCCGCAGAAGAGTTATGCGGTTTATGTGCGACGGGGGAAGCCTGTCGACCTTATGTCGCTGAAGCAAAACGTGCTCGACGATTTCGCGGCCCAGGTGGCCCATATCAGTTCTACGCGCTTAGAGCTATTCAGCGGAAGTCATACCGAGGCAGTTGAAGCGTGTCCCATATGCGGGGCGGCGTCCAGATCGAATGGCCCCGCAGCCACCGTCTACGGCGCGGAATATCATCAGTGTCAGAGTTGCAGTCACCATTTCCTCAAGAGCCGTCCCCGCAAGGAGTCACTGGAGAAGTTTTACGCGACCGACACCCACTACGCTTCCACTTACACTGACCCGAGAATTACCGAGACCCGGGTGCAGCAAGTGGCAATGCCAAAAGCCGAGTGGATGATTGGCGAATTCCAAAGGCGATATGGGAGACGGCCTGGCAGCGTCCTTGATGTTGGGGCTGGCGGCGGCCATTTTGTTTACGCTTGCTCCCGCCTCGGAATGACGGCGAACGGCATTGAGTTGGGCGAGGCAAACCGCGCCTTTTGTATGAAGACTTTCGGCATCGAACTGTCAGCCGATCCCTTTGCCGGAGCACAGACGCCATTTGCCGACGTTGACGTCGTGACGTTTTGGGGCGTCCTGGAGCACGTACCAAGCCCTATGGCGCTGCTGCGATCCGCGCGCAAAACGGTCCACCCTCAAGGCCTCGTGGTGGCCGCGGTACCTCGCTGGAACTGCCTGAGCACAGCAGTACAAAAGGTGTTCCCTGACTCCGTGGTTCGTCACCTGGACCCACTGGGGCACGTCAGCATCTTCACGGATAATTCCATCGCCACGGCCTTTGAGCTCGCCGGGTTCGCGCCTGCCGCGGCTTGGTACTTTGGCATGGACGCTTACGAGCTGGTTATGCAACTTTCTTATCGGTTGGTTTCCTCCATAGCTCCAGTTCGAGAAGTCCTGGCAACGTGCATTGCCCCTCTCCAGGCTGCGCTGGACCTGGCACAGATATCGGATGAGATAGCTCTGGCTGCTGTTCCGCGATCTTAGGCGGCGGCACATGATTGGCGGGCCTGGCGAGCCCGAGTTGGCATAGGGTGTTGCTTTGCGTCAAACGGTCTGCAAAAAGCCTGGTCGAAAGTGCAAGTCCCTCTTGCGTTTGGCCGCGTCGTCCTTAATAATGGGTTGAACTTCGCTAACCAGTTGACGTGCGATGCTCAAAAGCGATGTTGCGTATCAGGGAAGGCTCCGCCTCTCAGAATGAGAATGAACGCGGCCGATCGGAGGAAGTAATATGGACGTCACGGTGATCGTTGCGGCTCAAAACGCCGAAGCTTATATTGGCCGCGCGATCCGCAGTCTCATGGACCAGTCGCTCCCGCGCAGTGCGTTTGAGGTGCTGGTCGTCGACGACGCCAGCTCCGATCATACGCTCAGAGTGCTGGAATCATTTGGCGACTGGATCAGAACCATCAGGTTAAAGGAGCATGCCGGCTTGCCGGCAGCCTGCAATCTGGGAATTCGCGAGGCGCGAACTCGTTTTGTGGTTCGCGTGGATGCGGACGATTACGTTCACGAAGATTTCCTGAGAATCGAGCGCTTGTTTTTGGCCTTCAATACGCAATACGACGCAGTCGCTTGTGACTATAATGTCGTCAACGATCGCGAGGAAGTGATCGAACGCAAGAACGCAGAACAGGATCCCATCGCCTGCGGCATCATGTTCCGCAAGGACGCGTTGGTGAGTATCGGGCTCTATGATGAGGAATTCCGGGTTCACGAAGACCTCGAGCTCCGCATCCGATTCGCCCAAAAGCATTCGATCAAGTGGATCGAGTTGCCGTTGTATCGCTACCGGCGACACCCCGGAAACATGACCAACAACGCCGCGGAGTCGGCTACCTACCTCAAAAAGCTGGAAGCCAAGCACGGTGAGGAAGCCGTTAAGCTCTTATGCAAACCAGACCTCGGACATTAATCATTGCCGAGATAGGTCAGAACCACAACGGCGACATGGCGGCCGCCCGGGAGTTGATTGCCCAGGCGAAGAGCAACGGTGCTGATATCGCAAAATTCCAGTTGTACGACGTCGATTCCATCTTTACGCCGGATTTCGAATGGTACCGCGAAGGGAAGGAGGCGCAACTCACGCGAGATCAGGCCGCGAGCCTGGCTGAGCACTGTAAGCAGGTGGGCATCGAGTTCATGGCTTCCGTCTTCGATCTGGAACGGCTCGCCTGGTGCGAGGACCTGGGTGTTCGGCGTCACAAAATAGCCAGCCGAAGCATTCACGACCGCCCGCTCATTGAAGCGGTCGCGCGTACGGGCAAAGAGATGATTGTGTCTTTAGGCTTTTGGACCGGTGGGGAGTTCCCGGTCATCAACTCCAGTGCGGCTGTGCGTTTCCTCTATTGTGTGGCGAAGTATCCGACGGCTCCCAACGAAGTACATTTGGAGCGGGTAGACTTTAACAAGTATGCGGGTTTTAGCGACCATACCACTCAGCTCGACGCAGCGAAGGTCGCAATTGCCAGGGGCGCTCGGATCATTGAGAAGCACTTTACGCTGGACAAGGCGGCTCACGGCCCAGATCACCGGTGCAGCATGACCCCGCCGGAGCTGGCGGAGCTGACTGCCTTTGCGCGGCAGTGTGAAACTATTCTGTACGACTAGTGCCGATCCAACTTGATTTTTCCTTAGGCGACGCATGCCATTTCTTCTTCTTGAATGCTGGCGAACAGAGCATCGGCCCTAAGAGCTTGGTGACAGCTTCAATTCTGCACCCGGCAAAGCGTGTGACTACCCGCAACGGAGGAACGGCCACTGCGGATGATCCAGGCTCCCCGGCAGACGAGAGGGGTGAGAATCATGCGTCCGAGTGACGGTATGACGCAACGAAGGCGCGAGCTCTTCAAGTCAATTCAATCAGGAGTGCCATCCTTATGAAGGCGCCGTTTATGGTGGGCAACCAGGTTTATCTTCGCAGCTATGAACGGGCTGACCTGACGCTGATGGCTGACTTTCTCCATGATGATGACGTGACCCGGTTGCTCTTCATGGGACTTCTGCCCTCCAACATCGAATTGCTGAACGAGCAGTGGGAGCAGGACCAGCGAAACCCGAACCAGGTTGCCTTCGCGGTTTGCGACAAGCAGAGCGACGAGTTTATCGGGACGACGGGACTGTATGGAGTTCATTGGGTGATGCGCACCGCGGAGTTTCGGGTATTCCTCGGGAACAAGAAATTTTGGAACCTCGGCATCGGTACCGACTGCACGAAAATGATGGTCGTGTACGGGTTCGACAAACTGAATCTGAACAAAGTGTGGTTGGGAGTGAATGCCGAGAACAAAGGCGGAGTTCGCGCCTACGAAAAAGCCGGAATGGTGCGCGAAGGGGTGTTGAGGCAGGAGCAGTATCGGAACTTCCGCTACTACGACGCGATCCGGATGAGCATGTTGCGGAGCGAGTACGAGAAAGTACGTGACGGATACCTCCGGCCCGAGCCCCGGAAGTCATGACCTATCGTGCTGGAATTATAGGGTGCGGCCGCATTGGCTGCGGCTTTGATGATGACCCGCGCCGGGGATACGTGAGCACGCACGCCGGCGCTTACGTCCGGACTCCCGGTGTGGAACTGGTCGCGCTGTGCGATGTAAACCCCCAAGCCTTGGACCGATATGGCGAGAAGTTCGGGGTGCGCGGCCGATACGCGGAATTTGGCCAGATGCTCGCGGCGGAGCGGCTTGATATCGTCTCGATCTGCACCTGGAACAACACGCATCGCGAATTGGTCGAGAAGGCTGTGGATGCGGGCGTCAAGGCGGTCTTCTGTGAGAAACCCATCGCTGAGAGTCTCTCGGCTTCCGATGCGATGATTCAAAAATGTTCGGAGCACAACGTGATCCTGATGATTGATCATCAGCGCCGCTTCGATCAACTTCATCAGGAAGTGGCCGCTTATCTGAGGGACGGCCGCCTCGGCCGGATCCAGCAGGTCACGTGCTATTACACCGCGGGAGTGGCGAACACCGGCACCCACCTGTTCGATCTGTTGCGATTCTTTTTTGGCGAAGCCGAATGGGCACAGGGAATTTGCAGCCGGAATCGATCCGGCAGGGCCGAGGATCCGAACATCGACGGCTGGCTGCAGATGAAAGACGGACCGCTAGTAGCATTGCAGTCCTGCGAAGTTCAAAGCTACACCATCTTTGAGGTCGATATTCTGGGGACGCTGGGGCGCTTGCGCTTGGCGTTTCCGGGCTTCGGTATCCAATACGAGGGAGTAGCCCCGAGCCCAAGATTCTCCGAGTATCGTGAGCTGCGACTCGAGGCGCCCCCCACGGCCCACACCGAACCGGGCGAGTTCATGCTTCAGGCCATCGTGCACTTGCTGAACTGCCTCGAACGAGGCGAAAGGCCCCTTTCGAGCGGCCTGGATGGACGCCGAGCGCTCGAAATCATCTGTGCTCTGCGCGAATCCGCGGAGGCCCATGGCAGGCGGATTGGGTTGCCGCTGGAAAGCAGCCCAATCACTGTCCAATCGAGGTGAACTGCATGAGCAGCAAACTTGCATTGTTCCAAGGACCCAAGACCCGCCAACGTCCCTTTCCCCCTCATCCGATGATCGGAGAGGAAGAGAAGCGGGCGGTGATGGAAGTTCTCGAGAGCGCCAGGCTCTCAACCTTTCTGGCGGTCCCTGGCGAATACTTCCTGGGCGGGAAGAAGATCAAGGAGTTTGAAAAACGGTTTGCGGAGTACCACGGTGTGAGATACGCAGTGGCCTTCAATTCGGCCACGGCGGCCCTGCACGCGGCTGTGGTAGCGGTCGGGGTCGAGCCCGGTCAGGAAGTGATTGTGCCGCCCTACACCTTCACCTCCACCGCGACCAGCGTCCTGATGCACAACGCCATCCCCGTGTTCGCAGATATTGATGACCAGGTCTTCGGTTTGGATCCGCGCGCTGTCGAACGGGCCATCACGCCCCTGACGCGAGCTGTCACGGTCGTCCATTTGTTCGGACACCCCGCGAATTTGCAGCCCATCTTGGACTTGGCACGAAAACACAATCTCAAGGTCATTGAGGATTGCGCACAAGCGCCCGGAGCGAAGTATCAGAATCGATTGGTGGGCACGATGGGAGACTGCGGAATTTTCTCCTTCACTGAAAACAAGAACATCACCACGGGTGAAGGGGGGATGTTGATCACCAACGATCCCGGGATCGCTGAGGTCGCTCGAATGGTCCGCAATCACGGCGAGATGATTCTCGATGGCCAAACGGCTCGCACCTACAGCTCCACGATGTTGGGTTGGAACTATCGTTTGACGGAGATGGAAGCGGCCTTGGGCATCGTCCAATTTGGGCGAATGGACGACCTCAACGAACGCCGCATCGAGTTAGCGAATTATCTTACGGAGAAGTTGCGCCCCATTGAAGGTCTCACCCCGCCCGTGGTCTATCCTGGTGCCAGACACGTATACTACGTTTACGCCTTGAAATACGATGAGGAAAAGGTGCAAGTCCCGCGCAACGTGTTTGTAGAGGCGCTCAACGCCGAAGGGATTCCGTTCGGCGCGGGCTATGTTCGTCCTCTCTACCTTTCGCCGCTCTATCATGATAAGAGGCCGTTTGCCTACAAGCATTACCGGGGCACCGCCACCTACGACAAAGGTCTCTGTCCCACCGCCGAGAGGCTTCACGAGAAGGACTTGATTACGACTCAGGTGGCGCGTCCGCCCGCCACGCTTGCGGACATGGACGACATTGTGGCCGCGATGGAAAAGATTGTCGACCAACGAGCGGCGCTGGCGCACGGTGTCCATGCTTGAGAGAGACCGAGTAGGGATCGTCGTTCAGGCTCGGATGGGTTCCACTCGCTTGACCGGAAAGGTATTGCGACCCATCCAGGGCAAAGCGCTGTTGTGCCGCTTGTGTGATCGAGTCAGACTCAGCCGACGAGCGGACACTGTGGTGGTCGCCGCGTCGGTGAACCCCGCTGATCAGGAGATCGAGGAGGCTTGCCGGTCCTGGGGGATCGCGGTGTTTCGCGGCCCGGAGAAAGATCTCACCACGCGGCTGCTGGGCGCCGCGCGCACCTTTGAATTGACCGCCTTGGTTCGAGTCACGGCCGACAATCCGCTAACCGATCCGGCGGGCATTGACAGGCTAATCGAAATTTTCGAGCAGGAGAAACCCGGCCTAGTTTACAATGGACAAGAGTCCGGCTATCCTCACGGAACCGCGGCTGAATTGATGGCCGTGGCTGTCTTGGAGAACTACGACCGCGAACTCATTTCACCCGATGACCGTGAACTCGTTTTTTCCATCGCGCGGAGTCAGTCCGAGCGGTATAGGTGCATCGAAGTGGATGCTCCCCCGGAAGTTTTTCGTCCCCAGTATTGCTTGAGCGTGGATTATCCGGAGGACCTCGAGCTCATGAACGTGATCTATGGTCACTTCGGAGGGCGCGACGATGTCCGGCTGAGCGAGATCATTCAGTTCCTGGATGCCAATCCCTCGGTGGCCGGCCTCAACACCCATTTGCATATCAATCAAATCCGGTAACGAGCTACGCATCCGGGGATTGAGGCGAGAACGGTGTCGGGGCGAGATTTTCCCTCCGCTTTGGCGCAGAGGCCACAGCAAGGACTGGTCAGGATAGCATGAGAATATTGGTCCTGCTGACGGAAGCCTACGGGGCTCCGGGTGGAATTCAACAGTTCAATCGGGACTTGCTTAGTGCGCTGTGCAGCCATCCGGACGTGTCAGAAGTAGTGGCGGTTCCGCGCCTTCAAATCACGAAGAGTGAACCGCTTCCCGAGAAGTTGACCTATGTCACCGAGGGGCTGAATTCCAAAGTCCGGTTCGTCCTGGCAGTGCTTCGAGCCGCTTATACGCGTGGCGACTTCGATTTAATTGTTGTCGCGCATGTGAATCTACTACCCCTGCTTCACTTTCTCCACTGGATGGTTCGGTCGCCCGTGCTACTGGTCGTTCATGGATCGGAGGCTTGGGCGCCCGGAACCCTGTTCGTCCGGCACAGCCTGAAAGCAGTGGATTGGGTGGTGTCCGTCAGCGAGCTGACCAAGGCTCGCTTTTGTGATTGGTCTCGATTCCCATCCGACAGAGTTTTTCTATTACCCAACTGCGTTGACCTCGGCCGGTTCAGTCCGGGGAAAAAAGGCGCCGCGTTGGAGGAGAGGTATGGTCTGAAGGGCAGGACGGTACTGATGACTTTCGGGCGTTTGAGTGCTTCTGAGCGAGCCAAGGGTTTTGACGAGGTCCTGGAAGCCCTGCCCGAATTGCAAAAACAAATCCCCGGTCTTTGCTATTTGATCTGCGGTGATGGGTCTGACCGTTATCGTCTGGAACGGAAAGCGAAGGAATTGAAAATCGAAAAGGATGTGGTCTTTGCTGGTTACGTGGACGAAAGTGAGAAAGTTGACCACTTCCGTATTGCCGACGCTTATGTGATGCCTAGCCGGATGGAGGGTTTTGGTATCGTCCTCCTTGAAGCAATGGCCTGCGGAATTCCGGTGGTCGCTAGTAAGATCGATGGCAGCCGAGAAGCGGTGCACAATGGCGAATGGGGCGTGCTGGTTGATCCGGACAATCCGGAAGAAATCAAGGCGGGCATCATGGAAGCGTTGAGGCGCCCGAAAGGGGTGCGTCCCCAAGGATTGGAATATTGCGATACGGCCAATTTCGAGCAGCGGACTCATCGAATTGTAAACTCGATTTTGGAGACCGGAAGGAAGGATGCGTGACCGGCGTCCGTCGTGCGTGGCGGAAGGACGCGGATCATCCACAGATTTCAAAGATGGCACCTATCAGGAAAGCCGCGGGCTCTGCGAAATCTGTGTAATCTGTGGATAAAGGCAATGAAGAGATTCAAGCTGCAAATTGACCTGCTCCGATCCGCGCCGGTTTGCGAGGGCGGATTCGAGCACTCGCCTGAACTCGAGGAGCCGTCGCGACTGATCCTGCAAACGAAGATTGACTTAGGCGATCGCACCTTCTATTTGGCGGGAAGAAGTTACTCCTTTCGGAGCGAAGCCGATCTGCGGCGGTGGCTCGACGGCTTCAGTGATGAGCGGGTTGGCGATTGGGCCAAAGGGATGGACGGAGATCTGGTCACGGTAGTGGTCGACCGGAAGGAAGGAAAGGCGTACCTCATCAGCGATCGTAACGGCGCCGCGCGAGCCTATTACTCGAATCAAGACGGAACCCTCTCGATTTCGAATTCCTACCAGGATCTCGCCAAGCTGATGAGCAAGCCCAGGCTCTCGTCATTCGCGGTCTATCAGCTCCTGACGCTCAATTGGGTTTTGGATCCCTACGCTTTGATCGACGGAGCAGCCACCACGCGGCCCGGCGAGATCATTCTCTTCGCGCCACAGCGCACGACGGTTTCTGAATACTACCGTCCCGTGCAGCTAGACGCCCGCTACTACCAATCCGAATCTGAGTGTGTGAGCGCTCTCGGCGAATCCTTTCGCGCCGTGTTTCAAAAGAGGTATACGCCGGCGCGCCAGCCGTGCGTATTGCTGTCGGGAGGGATTGACTCTGTCACGATGCTCAAATACGCCGGCCAAGCGGCGGGAGGGCCGATCCACACCTTGACGTTCAATGTGGCGGGAGTGCGGTCGGACGACGTGGAAGCGGCGCGAGTCGTGACCCGACACACGCGCAGCATTCATCACGAGATCACGATCCAGCCCCCAGACGCGGCCAAGCTGTGGACGGAATGCCTTTCGAGGGAGGCGGACACTTCGAACAGCTCCGCCATCTTGACCCTATTTGCTCAGAAATACTTAGCGGGTCTCGGGGGCAAATTTGACGTTTATGCGGGTGAGGACACGCGCCTACACACTCCGAGTTTCGATTACCCGAAGGAACTTGGAATCCGAATCAATCGCGGACTATGGCGGCGATCCCGCGTCTTGCGGCTTGCTCTGGCATTTGGATCGGCGTTCCAGCGGTTGTGGCCTTTTATCGGAAAGAACTACATGCGTTACTGGCTCGATCACTTGAAACCCGGGGAGAGCCTGGGCGAGTTTGCGCTCGAGGGCCTGATGGGTTTTCATCTGCCGGACGGATGTGCGCCCGAAAAACAAGGCTATTACGGCAGGGCGCTGGAAGAGCTGCCGAAAATCCAGCCCGATGAAGGAATGCAGGGAATTTATAAGAAGTACGTTTCCTTCATGTATCGGACCCAGTACACGGATGACATGAATTGCGTCGTGACCAGCACGACAGGACCCGCGACGGAACTTCATCTGCCCTTCTATGACTGGCAAGACGTCGATGTCTCCAATCGCATTCCTTATCGTCTGGCCATGCGGTCAACCATGACGGTTCGGAGCTGGGACCGAATTCCATTCGTGCGGAAGCGCATTCTTCGCGCTCTGCTGAAGGATTTCGCGCCGAAGGAAGTGCTGTATCGCGCCAAGGCGACAGTAACCATGCAGCATAAGCTCTTTGATTCACCGCTTCGAGATTTGACGCGCCTAATGTTGGAAAAATGGGCGGATGATCTCGTGAACGCTGTCGATCCAGAGGTCGGTAGCATCATTCGGGCTTGTGTGCGCGCCTTTGTTGCCCGCGATGTGTTCGAAGCAAGGGATGACCGATTACTCTGGTGGATCCTCCAAGTCGCCTATCTCGCGCTATTGAACCAAGTGTGCGGCGACCAGTCATTCGACTCGGTGGCGGAGTTGGAGCCGCTTCTGGATCGTGCCACGCAGAGCCTGTAGTATTCAGGTAGGCATCGCCAGCCGGAGTCGTCGATCGGAGATCGGCTCCATAATTGTGGTAAGCCGAAATCGCCGGTCAGAGATCGGCATGTTGATTGCGATTACTTGCGAAAAATCATGACGCCGTGTGTGGGCTTGGCGAGCGGCACTTTGTCGAGCACCCATTCCAAGGGACAGGATAGGATTGCCAGGGCGGCGCGGACCAGGAGGCCAACCCGATGCTTGAGCGAAGGGCGGCCAGCGCTGGCTGCGCGCGAGACTGGTGCCTCCGAAGCGGCGCCTTGTTTGGAAAATGATCCGGCGACTCGGTTGAAGGCCCTCAGGAGCAGCTCGTAGTTGCTTCCCGACGACCAAACTGCGCGTAGTCCGGAGGCTTCGACCATGCGGATCCACTCCGGCAAGCGGTGCGGGAAAACATGGGGTGCATGGTCAACCAGGTTCTCCAGCAAGACAAAGTGCCCGCCAGGCTTGAGCGCCTGTTGAATGAGAAGCAGCACCCTTTCTTGCTGGTCCTCGGGCAAGTGCTGGAGCACGGTGACCGAATTCACCACGTCGAAGCTGTCCGGGGTGACACTCAACCGGGTCAAGTCCTGGCACAGGAAGCGATGCTGTGGCATTTCGCGAGAAAGTACTTCGATGGCCTCCGGGGAGATATCCACTCCCGTCAATTGGGCGCCGCGCGCGGCGTATTGCCGAACCCATCGCCCTCTCCCGCAGCCCAAATCGAGCACCTGACGGCCAGACAGTGTGCCCACTTGTGCTTCGAGGTATGCCAGGGCCTTCCTCATGCCCAGCTGGTGAGCATAATCGACGAAGCGGTTTAACAGCCTTCCGGCCCCTGGATGGATGACGGCATCGAGCTCGTCCTTCGAATTTCGCAGGAGTGCTTCGCGGTGTACGTTGCGGTACCAATCCGCCATCTCTGCGGCTGTGCGCTTCTTCTCCGGCATGTATTACGTGCCCTCCAGGAGTCGGTGACTCGCTTGAGACAAGAAGGACGGAGCCTATTATATACGCTCTGTGGTTCGGGCTGGGAGTCATCCCTTCCGGGCGGTAAGAACAGAGGAAAGCACTTTCCTGTCCGAGGCGTCACGGTCTCTGAAAGCCGGGTGCAGCAAAGGCCGCAGAGACTCGACTTCCTAGTCCGTCAGGCTCTGCAAAACTTCTGTTCGGATGTCCTTGAATCCGGCCGCCTCGCATTCCCTGAGGTACGTGCCCATGCACTCCTGGTTGGTGCCGCCCCGGTTCGAATACATAAGTTGCCAAAGCCGACGACCGAAGGCAAATCGGTTCAATTCCCCGGCGTCAAAAGTCCCGGCCAACTCTCTACGTTGCACAGTTGATTCGACGGACTATCAAACCGTCCGCCGCGAGCAGGCGGTAGAGCGACTGCATTGTCGTCCTGGCAGCCGAGACGTGTTCCAATGCATTATGAGAGACAATCAGGTCGTAGGCTCCGCATAGCGAGTCCGGTGCAGCCTCGATGGGGAAGTGCCAGTGGCGCAAACGGTCACCTTCCTTGCCGGGAGGCTGCCACGCGAGCAGATGCTCTACACGCGCCTTCATTTCAGGCGGCCAAGTTGCAACGGCTTGAGCATGTAATTCGGCCAACTCTCTGGGCGGCAGCAAATCGCTGAACTGATCAATGGCTTCCGCTTGGCGCGCGCCGTTGGCCAGGAACCACAGAAGAACGATCAAATTCGAGCCCGGGCCGATTTCAACCAGGCGCTTGACTTGAAGGAATGAAGACTCGATGCTGAGCCGGCGCATCTGACCGAGGTAGAAATCGCACGCTTTCAGTGCCGCATCGACAGGCCCGTACGGGCCCGGGCGTAAGGTGCGGCTGCCACGGATCGATCGAACAGCGCTTGAACCCATGGCGAGGTTTTTCAGGATCTCGGTTGAAACGAAGGTGCAACGTCGAGTTCTGTCGCTTGCCAATTACGCGCTCCTGTCGTGATCAGTTGGAGTGCCGGCGCCGTCGATAAAGCCTTGCAGGAATTGGGACGCCGTCACAAACTCTGCTCCCGCGGTCTGGCGCAACAAGGCTACGTTTCTGATCAGGTTGTGCATCCCCTCTCCGGCGAGCTCCTCGGGATGAAAGTAGAACACATAGGCTCCGCCTGGCGTTCGAGGCAGATGATTCCACCTCGCCGTGAGAGTGTGCGATTTCGAGTGCAGACCCCGCAAATCGAAAACGCCCTGTCGAAGACGTCCGGCCAGTCGCCGTAGTATCCCTACAGGCGAGTTCTGGAATTGCGTAACGGGTACCTCGAGCATGCGCAGTGCCGGCTGGCCACGGCCTTGGTAATCGTCGGCGCAAGGGAAATACGGTTCAGCCGGACAGCGCAGCCAGTCTACCACGAGCGGATCGGTTCCCGCCTGGAGGTACGCAATGCTGCCGGGGAGCGCCGACAAGTCGATTCTGATCCCAAGCTGGTCGAGTTTTCGAAACAGAACGTTGCTCCCGTAATCCCATCCAGTACGGGTGGCGCGAACTGTGACGTGCCGGGCCAGCGCCTGGTAGGCCGGCGTTAGCCACACCGGATCGGGGTCGAAGGTAAAATGGCCTGCCGCGTCCTTCAAGGAAAGTAAGTGCATGTGCCAGCCAATTTCGTGTCCCAAATCTGCGAGCTGTTGCCAGAGGCCGATGTCTCTCAGGTAGCCTGAGGCGAAGTCGCCGGTGGCAAATCGCACCGAATCGTCACTGCGAATCAACCACGTGATCGGGGGCAGCGCGTCAGTTTCTTGGAGGAGCTTCCGCACCCGTTGCAGGGGTTCCCAGATGTCTCCGGCTGGAGGTCGTTCGACGACCGCCGGAAGGAGAGGGTCCACATCGCATCCGATCAGGGCCTTCACTCTCGGACTCCAACAAGAATCTGGACCAGAGCGATGGATTCAGACAGCGTTTCTTGCAGCCACGGCCTCATGCAGGCTGGCACTATACCACAAGCGCTCAACCTTCCGGCTGTTGAGACCAGAGTTCCCAACGTGTCAAGGCAAAGTAAGAAGTTCCTGTTCTTAGCAAAGTAAGTAGTTCCTGTGGGCGCTAACCGAAGGAGCCCGTAGGGCGACTGAGGTTAGCGCCCGCCGCGCGCCTCACGGGGTGCTTCCTCTC
>JBEKEZ010000042.1:0-50856 GCA_050013575.1 Terriglobia bacterium
GCTGGACACGACGCGGCGCTCACCGCCTCCTCAAGCTCCGCCTCTGGATCGCTCGCTGCGGAACAACTTGGTTCGAAGTCTTGTATTCTCGCGGAGCTCAACTGACAAATGCTTGACACAACCGCGCTTAAGGATGGCTTTGAGAATTACATGGTGCTACAGTACACTCGGCAGTGGGTTCGGCTGAGGGCGTGCCGCCCTCAGGACCATGCCGAAAAGTGCAGAACTTAGCACCGGATAGGGTGATTAAACGGACCGGGACCATTTGGCGAAAGCCAGTGCGCGTTCGGCTACGCCACGTGGAGGCGGTGTGCGAAGCATTCAGGCAAAGCTACGGCACACCGCGCCTGGGAAACCCCAAAGAGCCACTGGACGACCTCGTGTCCATCGTCGTTTCGAACAAGACCTCACCAGTGATGGCAAGGGTAGTTTATATGCGCCTGAAGGGCCGGTTTAAGAAATGGGGCGACGTACTCGCTTCGCCTTTCGGGGCTCTGCGTTCGATTCTGAAACCTGCAGGGCTGTCAAAAGTGAAAAGCCAGCAACTGCGCGGGACACTCCGAAGGATTAAGAAGGATTTTGGGGCGTGCAATCTGAGAGGACTGAGAGGGAAATCAGAAAAGGAAATTCACGAATACCTGACTTCGCTGCCTGGGGTTTCAGACAAAGTCGCAAAGTGTGTGGCGATGTACACGATGGGTGCAAAGGTCTTGCCAGTCGACGCCCACGTGCACCGTGTGGCAACTCGACTTGGTTGGACAGCGCGAAAGCGAGCCGACCAATGCCACGAGGAACTGGAATCTCTAGTGCCACCGAATTGGCGTTACGCCTTTCACGTGGGATGCGTCCTCCACGGGAGAACGATTTGCCGCCCGATGAGACCGCGCTGCCTGGAATGCTGTGTGAACCACTACTGTGCATACTTCAATAAAACAAGGAAAGCCTCGTAACCGCCCGACCGGCGTCGACTTGTTCTGCGGGGTCGGCGGAATGAGCCTGGGTTTCGAGCAGGCCGGGTTCGACGTAGTCGCGGCTGTCGATTTCGAGCCTCGCCACGTTGAAACGCACTCGAAGAATTTTCCGACATGTGAGACCGTGTGTGCCGATTTATCAGCTATCTCGGGGGCGGAACTAAGGAGCAAAACAGGAATCGGCGACTCGCATATCGATGTCGTTTTTGCAGGCCCGCCCTGCCAGGGGTTCTCCTTAATCGGCAAGCGGCTCAAAAACGACCCCCGCAATTTACTCCTGTTCGACTTGGCACGCCTGATTGGTGAATTATCTCCTTCATATTTTGCGGTAGAGAATGTCGAAGGCATCCTATTGGGCGACGCAAAAAATGTCCTGGCCGATTTTGTTGGGCGATTGAAAAAAAGCGGGTATTGCATCGTGGAGCCAGTTCAGGTATTGGATGCGGCCGAGTTTGGAGTCCCGCAGCTGCGGCGACGAGTCTTTGTCCTGGGTTATAAAAGCGGCCTCTCGGCACCTGCGTATCCAAAGCGGCTATTCACTACAAATGGCAATGGAGACTACCACGGTCCAACAGTTTGGGATGCAATCGGTGACCTGCCGAGAATCGAGAAATACAAATACCTTTTCACGAGCGATGTATACAGCGGCGGGTTAGGAGCGGCAACCCAATATGCCAGAATTTTGCGCGGGGACGCGACAGACCCCCAGGACAAAGCTCATAAACGGCACACCAACGGCGGCGGTCTCTCCGGTTGTCTTCGAACCGCGCACACCAATGATACGACAAAACGCTTCATGGATACCGAGCCGGGCTGCTACGAGGCGGTCAGCCGCTTCCAACGACTTGAAAAGGACGAGCTAGCTCATACGCTTCGCGCGGGAACCGGCCCCGCGCGGGGCTCGTTTATGGCACCGCGCCCAATTCACCCTGTCGAGGCCCGCTGCATCACTGTACGTGAGGCAGCAAGGCTCCATTCGTTTCCCGATTGGTTCAGTTTTCACCCAACCAAGTGGCACGCCTTCCGCCAGATAGGAAACTCAGTTCCTCCGAGGCTGGCACGTGCGGTCGCCAAGTGCGTCCGACAAGCGCTCCTATAGAAATCGAGGTTGTGCATGACTGCGAAGGATCATCTTCAGTACGGACCGGTAGACACCTCTCCAGTAAAGTCGTTCTTTGTTCACATGTTGACGCGGGACATCGGTTTGGAGGAGTCGATCTTAGACCTTCTAGACAACTGCGTCGATGGCATACTTCGCAGCGACAGAACTAACGGCGGCGGTACACCGTACTCTGGTTTCTGCGCCGAGATCGATTTCAAGGGCGACTCATTCATGATCTCGGACAACTGCGGCGGCATCCCCTGGAGGCTGCACGACTACGCGTTCAAGATGGGGCGAGCGAGCGGCCGAGCGCCCGATGTTCCAGGGGGCGTCGGGGTCTACGGCATCGGCATGAAGCGGGCAGTATTCAAGATGGGCCAACATTGCCTGATTTCGACCCAAAACGGGCGCGACAGATACGAAATTGAAATCACGCCCAAGTGGATAGGAGATGAAAATGAGTGGGCCCTTCCGGTAAGGGCGGCCAGGGACGAGAGAAACGAAGATGGGACCACAATCGTGGTCGGGAAATTGAATCCGGACATCGCCAAACGATTCAGCGGGGATGCTGCCTCGTTCAAATCCAAGCTGAACGACATGGTCGCAACGCACTACGCTTTCATTATCGATAAGGGGTTCCGCATACGGATTAACGGCGACCCTGTTAAGGCGCGCCCAACGCGCTTGGTTTTTAGCAAGGTGCGGTCGGGGACGAAGGGACCGAGAATCCAGCCCTATATATTCAAAACCAAGACAGATGGCGTGGAGGTTTTCTTAGCGGTGGGATTCACAAGGCCAATTCCCTCGCAGGATGAGGTAATAAGTGAGCAGGAAGAAAAGAAATACTCCTCCCTCGAAGCGGGATGGACGGTTTTATGTAATGACAGGGCCGTCCTCTATTGCGACCGGAGCGAGATGACGGGGTGGGGCGAGGCCGACGTTCCGCGGTACCACACGCAGTTCATTGCTATCTCTGGCGTTGCGGAGTTTAGGTCAGACGACGCATCGAAACTGCCGACGACCACGACGAAAAGAGGGATAGACAGTTCATCCCGGCTTTATTTACAGGTGAAGAATAGGATGCGAGAAGGCATGAGAATCTTCACCGACTACACGAATAAGTGGAAAACGCGCGCGGACGAGTCCCGAAGGCAAATTGAGGCTGCCGGTGCACCCCTTACGTTCGAGGAGGTGAAGACGGAGGCGAAGGGCCTAACGTTCAGGTCCACAAAAGCACAGGTGCTCAGAGGCGACCAGTACAGACCGAAGCTACCCCTGCCCAGACCTACGCAGTCCCAAGCGCGCCGGGTCTCATTCGTGAAGGATGCCAAAGACGTGAGGGCCGTTGCGGAATACCTGTTTGATGACCCAGAAGTGGACCCCTCACGTGTCGGAGAGGAGTGCTTTGACCTGATTCTCAAGGAGTCCCGAAAGTGAGACACCCCGCCTACCAACTCCGACCGAACAAGGCGGTCGATCGACTCACTCTTGTCGACGCAATACGCCGACTCAGTAAACTGACCGACCTCTCCGAGTACACATACTTCGGATTGGGCGGCCCCTACTTAGAGGACTTTCGCCTCCTTTACGAGTTCCATCCCGAGATGAGGATGGTTTCCATCGAGGAAGATCCAGAGACCTACAAGCGGCAAAGGTTTCACCGCCCCTGTGGGGTTCCTAATCTTGTTCTGAAAAGGACGGACTCTAGGTCCTTTCTCGCTCACTACGAAGCGGGGAATCAGAAGAGCATTTTCTGGCTGGACTACACCGGTTTGGAGTACCCGCACTTCGAAGAATTCGCGATGCTCCTCGGTAAAGTGGCATCAAAAAGCATGGTTAAGATTACCCTGCGAGCGGAACCCAAGGATTACCTCCGAAAGGGGAACGAGTTCCGAGAGAAGTTCGGCGCTCTAATGCCTAACAGATCCTACGATCCGCCCCGAGTGGCTGCTGGTTTTGCTCAATTGGTTCAGCAGATGGTTCGGATCACCTCCGAAGACGCACTGCCGAGTGCAATGCCGCTCATGTTCATACCCGTGTCATCGTTTTATTACTCGGACGGTACCGGCATGTTCACTCTCACGGGCCTCGTATGGCCTAGATCGGAGGAATGGGCCCTGAGAAATTGCTTTCGGGACTGGGAATTCGCCAATCTCCATTGGGCTAGGCCGAGGCGTATAGATGTGCCTATGCTCAGCACAAAGGAACGCCTGCACCTACAGCATCGGCTACCGCGTAGCAATGCCGGCAGGTCGCTGCGCAGGGCCTTGGGTTACCTCATCGACGAGGACGTCAGAAGCACCGAGTTTAAGCTTGGGCAATACGCGCAGTTTCACAGACATTTTCCGTATTTCATGAAGGCAATACCTTGAGCTGGCCAGCCTGCGGTTACTCGACTACTGACAAGCCGTTCCTGCTTCAGTGTCGCTCGCCAGGCACCTCCCTGCATGCCGACGAAGGAATTCCGAGTCAGGCATGAACGTCCCCGGAAGCTGGAGACGGCAGCCCTCAAAGCCAAGCATCCACGCCAGCGACGTTTCGCCCTTCTTAACAGACTCGTGAAGGCTTGCAGCAAAGCGAACCGTGAGGTCCGAGTCGATCCACATTAGATGACGGTCGAATGCACGGTCGTGAAGTGCATTCAGGCACAAGCCATTCTTGGGATTCAGGCGGTTCGGCGCGTCTTCAGCCCAAGGCACAATGTGGCTGGCAACCAGCAGTTCAGTTGTGCCTAAGCCCGTGACACAGCAGCGAAACTCATAAGCCGATAGAACCCGCTTGCGAAAGAAACTCTGATTCACGCGTAGTCGAACGATTGCCTCGCGTTCCTCACCGGGCGGCGGCAGATCGGATTCGTCCACCTCAGCAACGTTTTCGACCGAACGGCCCAGGCGGACAGCGAGCAATTGCGCACTCTCATAAACGAGAGCGTCAGGCCGTTGGCCAAACTCGTTCCAGACCTCCTCATCACCCTTTGCGCCGTGCTGAAGGCCCCGTATACCCCGTGCCTGCAATGATGGATCCAGCCGCGCGAAGTTTGAGAGCTTGAACGACACTGAACCCGGCGAACGCCCCAGGACAGCAGCCAATTCGACGAGTTTCGGATTCCGCGCGTGAATCGCGCCAAAGGGAATCTGGTTGTAGAGATTAAAGGCGATGACGAGTTCTTCTCGATTCCAGTTCTCCCCTTCTCGTTCCAGTGGAATAGGAAGTCCGGGTCTCCCGCCTTGACAGTTCGGGCATTTGCGTTCCCAAGCGTCGGTGCTGTTCGCTCCGTAACACGTCCCGCAATGGCCGCACTTCAGTATCCACAACTTAGAATTGTGGTCCGTGCCAGAGCGCTCGGTCTTTCTCAGCACCTCCTGCTTACGATCAACGCTCTTTGTCATCGCTTCACACCGGCTGGCGCAGTTCAGTCAAAAAGCCAGCCGCCTCGCCTTTCGTAGAATGTATGCCACTTCAAAGCTCGGAATCAAGGCGCCAGAAGCGGTAGGCGGCATGTGGTAGGCGGGAGAGAGAGTACGCGCTAGACGTGCCGCGAGCGGCGTCGCCGCCAGGCGAGGGTCACTGCACGCTCAGACCTATAGGATTTTGAGGGCAGTCCCCATATGCTCCAAGTCCTTGTCACTCGTGACCAGCGTCTCCTTCCTGGCCTGGGCGAGGGCGGCCAGAAGGACAGTAGGCAGTAGGCAGTTGGCAGTAGGCTGAAAGCAGTAGGCAGTAGGCAGTAGACAGGGGCCTGAAAGAGTAGGTGGCAGGTCGTAGGTAGTAGGTGGGGGAGCTGCGGAGGCCATTGGCTCGCCGGCAGAGCGGGCGAGTTCCATGTCAACGCCGACAACGGGAAGCTGGGCGGTCTACAAGAGCAGTGGCGAGTGGTTAGTGGCGAGCACGGTGTCTGCGACGCCTGCGGGGCCCGGCAACCGAGTCATTGCGGTACGTTGCTGCGCGTCGGGACCACTCGACGCTCACTTCTAACCCCCACCTCGTCCAGGAATTTTGGAAACCTTCGCGGCGCAAAATGCGGTAAACTTCAGGCGGTGGAAGAATGCAGAAACTAGAAGTCAGAAATCAGAGAGAAAAGATCCCTCAATGGCCCCGAAGAAACTGAAAAACCAAGATCGGACTCAGGCCGCGAAGGCTGCCGTTGGCGCCGCGAAATCCCCGGGGAGCGCCGCGAGCGGAACCGCGGCATCTTTCTCGGTGCTCATTCTTGCGGCGGGCAAGGCGACGCGCTTCAAGAGTGAGCACTCGAAGATGCTGCATTTGCTCGCCGGCCGGCCGCTGGGAGAATACGTGTTGCGGACGGTGGGCGCGCTCCAGCCAGAGCGAACCTACATGGTGATCGGGCACGAAGCCGGAGAGGTACGCAAGGCCTTGGCGCGGCCGGGCCTCAACTTCATCGAGCAGAAGGAGCAGCGCGGCACAGGTCATGCCCTCATGGTGGCGCGCGCGGAACTCGAAGCGTGTCCGAGCGCGAACCTTCTTGCGGTTGTGGGTGACGCCCCGCTGCTGCGCACGGAAACGTTGCGGGGGTTGCTTGAGGCTCATGCGCGATCCGGCGCCGCGGCCACGGTGCTCACCACCATCCTGCCGGACGCTGCGAAGTATGGACGGATTGTGCGCGGCCGCGGCGCTGCGGTGAGGGAGATTGTGGAGTGGAAGGCTTGCACACCGAGCCAGCTGAAGCTCCGGGAAATAAACTCCGGGATTTTGTGTTTTTCCCGAGGTTCCCTTTGGGCGCACTTGGACGAGCTACAGCCGCATCAGGAACAAAACAGCGAATACTTCCTGACCGACCTGGTCAAGATCCTCAACCGGCACGGCGAAAAGGCAGCCGCATATACCGTGGCCGACTCGCGCGAAGTGCTGGGCGTGAACGACCGCGTGGAGTTGGCAGCGATGGAAAAACTTCTGCGTCGGCAGAAGGTCGAGTCTTTGGCGCGCGACGGCGTGACCGTGGTCGACCCGGACTCGACTTACATCGACGAAGACGTGATCGTCGACCCCGATACGGTGATCGAACCCGGAGTGAGCCTGCTGGGACACACCCGCGTGGGACGCGGTTGCACCGTTCGACTGCATTCCACCATCAGCAACTCGATCCTGGGCGACCGTGTGTTGGTGCGGCCTTACTGCATGGTGACCGGCTGCGAGATCGCCTCGGACGTGATCCTCGGCCCTTTTGCCCATCTGCGTGACGGCGCCGTGATCGACCAGGATGCGCGCATCGGCAACTTCGTGGAAGTGAAGAAGTCGCGCGTCGGCCGCGGCAGCAAAGCGTGGCACCTGACTTACCTGGGCGACGCGACCGTCGGCGCGCAGGTAAACGTCGGGGCAGGAACCGTGACCTGCAATTACGACGGCGAAAAAAAGAACCCCACCGTAATCGAAGACGGCAGTTTCATCGGCAGTGGAAGCATGCTGGTGGCGCCGGTCAAGATCGGAAGGGGCTCTTACGTCGGGGCGGGCTCGACCATCACCCAGGACGTTCCCTCGGAATCGCTCGCCCTGGGGCGCGCCACGCAAGTGAACAAAGAGGGCTGGGTCGCCGCTCGCAGACAAGCCAAGGCCTCGTGGAGTATCTCGGTGCGCGAAGCGGGCCCAGTGGCCATCCTTGACGTGGCGGGACAGGTGACGATCGGGGAACCGTCCAAAGAACTGGGGCAACGCATCCGCCAGGCCATCCAGCACGGCCGCAAGCAGGTGCTGGTGAATTTGAAAGACGTAGCCTATTTGGATAGCTCAGCCGTCGGCGAGCTCGTCGGCGCGCTCTCCCGGCTCCGCATCGCGGGCGGGGGAATGAAGCTCACCGGAGTCTCTCCCGCCATTTTTCAGATTCTTCACGTCGCCAACCTTGAAAAGGTGCTGGAAATCCTTCCCGACGAGGCCACGGCTCTCGAAAAGTTCAGCCAAACATCCTAGTGCCGTTCCACCTTTTTTGGACAAACAGTTTTCAGCCAGTCAGAGAGTCTTTGTGCAAGACGTAGGTGCAATACATAGGCGTAACAAGTTGGGACGGCACTAGTTGGCGTGACTGAGGTTCAGGCGACTCAAAAAAATCGATTACAATCGATTACTTGCCTTCGCCCTTGTTCTTGAGTAGAATCCGCGTGACTATGCGATTTTCGGATTGTCGAATTGGGAACGCCACCCGGTGTTCTCCGCGAATCGGCAATCGCCAATCGAGAATCGGCAATGAATGGAGTTGTTCCCATGACTGACCGAAATGTCTTCGTGACCTCCTTCCTGACCGCGGTGCTGATTGTGGCGGCCGCTTTCGCGGTGCGACAGTTCTTTTTCTTCGAGCTTGCCAAGTCGACCATTTTCGTCGCCATCGCCCTGATGGTTTTCTACGGCGACAACAAATTCAGCTACATGCTGGGGTTCATTGCTCCCATCGTCTGGTTTATCGCTGAGATCCTCGTCGGATCTTTCTTCACAAATTTCCAGGTGTTGTACCGGTACTTAGAGAACTCGCCCCAGAACCCTCTCGGTTCCCTCGAGACGCCGCTTCACGCGCTGTCTTATCTGGGAGCACTGGCGCTGATCTTCGTTAGCTGGCGCGCCTGGCACAAGGAAGTGCCGGAGAAGTTTATCGGCAAAACCCTTTGGATTTGCTTCGCCATTTCGCTGGTTTACTCCGTGATTCTCGCAGTCTGGTATACACGCGCGGTGCACGCCTAGTGCTTTGGCAGCGCCGCCGTCCCATCGGCAATTTTCCGGGCCGGCAAGATGCCGGCGCTACGTAGCCGCCGATGTCTTAACGGCGATCGGAGTCGGCGAGAGAAGGGGCCGCTGCGATGCACTCGCCTATTCCTTCAGGCTGAGAGCTTTGTGCACGTGGGCGGCAGCGCCAACCTCGATGTCCACGCTGCATTTCTTCCCTGCGTAAGTAAAATGCCGGCTCACGACTTCGAAGTCCGTGGGAACTCCATCGAACTCGCAGGTAACGTGATCGCCTACCGCCGGGATGGCGAGCGCCTCGCCCTCCTCGAGAACGATGGGCTCATCCTGAGAGCACTCTTCCGGGAAACGGCCCGGCTCCCTATATTTAAATACAAGAATATATCTCATCTTGAAACAGCCTCCTGCATGTGAAGAAGGCAGGGGCACGCCATCGCATGCCCCTGCGGGGTTGATCGCAGACCTGCCGCTTGCCATTCCTCCAGCAGCTCACGGATACAGGCCGCGCAGCTTGGTGGCCTCGGCGACGCGTCCGATGCCCAGCATGTTGGCCGCCGTCCGCATGCTGACCTTGTGCTCCAGTCTGATCTTCAGGACTTCGGCGAAGGCAGCGTGCATCACCTGCTCCAGCCGATTGTAGACGTCCTGAGCTTCCCAGAACAGATGTTGCTCGTCCTGCACCCACTCGAAGTAAGATACCGTGACGCCGCCCGCGTTGCACAGGATGTCTGGGATCAGGAAGATGCCTTTCCCTTCCAGAACCTTGTCTCCCTCGGGCGTGACCGGCCCGTTAGCCGCCTCGCCGACGATCTTCGCCCTGACGTTCGGCGCATTATCGCCGTCGATGGCGTTCTCCAGCGCCGCCGGGACCAGGATGTCGCAGTTGAGCGCCAGCAGCTCGCTCGCGCGAATCTCCTCCGCACCTGGGAAGCCGAGCACCTGGCCCGTCTTCTCCTTGTGCATGATGAGCTTTGGAACATCGAGCCCGTTCTTGTTGTAGATGGCGGCTCGCGAATCGCTCGCCGCAATCACGAAGGCTTGGTTGCTGTCGAGAAGCTGAGCCGCGATCGACCCGGCATTGCCGAACCCTTGCACCACCACCTTCGAGCCCTTGATGGGGATCTTCAGGTGCTCGCAAGCGCCTTGGAGAGTGTAGAACACACCGCGCCCCGTGGCCTCATTGCGGCCGAGAGAGCCGCCCAGGGCGATTGGCTTCCCCGTCACCACGCCCGGGATAGGATAGCCTTTGGTCATGCTGTACGTGTCCATAATCCAGGCCATCACCTGGGAGTTCGTGTAGACGTCAGGCGCGGGGATGTCCCGCTCGGGACCGATGATCGGCAGGATCGAGGCTGCGTAGCGGCGCGTCATCCGCTCCAGTTCTCCCTGCGACATGTCTTTCGGGCTGCACGTGATGCCGCCTTTCCCGCCGCCGAACGGGATGTTCACCACGGCGCACTTCCAGGTCATCCACGTGGCCAAGGCTTTCACTTCGTCCAGGGTCACGTTGGGATGGTACCGGATGCCGCCTTTGGCCGGGCCGCGCGACGTGCTGTGCTGCACGCGATAGCCCTCAAACCGGTGGATGTGTCCGTCGTCCATCCGCACCGGAAGATTGACCTGCAAAATCCTTTCGGGATACTTGATCATTTCTCGAATGTTGGGATCGAGCTCGAGCGCGTCTGCCGCGAGGTCGAAGTTCTGCATCGCGGCGTCGTAAGCGTTCTGCTTTACCGCTTCAGCAACTGCCATATTTGTGTAACCTCCTTGTGATTTCAAACCTGTGCCGAGAACCGGCCGAACTGGTATGGAAAAAAGACATTCCTTGCCCCACTGCACCAGCACACTACCGGATGGAGGTTTAAGCCGCAGTGTCCGGTATCACTGGCTCAAAGTGACCTACGTCACAGGCTGCGCAAAGGGATTCGGGCAGGCAGTAGAGACCCGGGACCAGGGAAGAACCTTTGGCCACTCCCGACTCCCCAATCCCCTATCCTTTCTCTCCTCTTCTGCTTTCGGCGGTCAATTCCAATTCCTGGTTTCCCCTTTCCAGTTTCCGTCATTCGTCAGTCACTCAATCGCCCGATCGCTCAATCACTCAATGGCTTCACGGGCTGCGCACGGCGTCTTCTCTCCACCACCTCCCGCCGTTGGCGTTGAGCGTACGGATCAAGTCGGGCCGCGGCCTCCCCTGACACTCCCTTCCGCCTGCCGCCATCCGCCCTGCGCTCCCGCAACCTCGCTTTCTCATTTCGGCCTTCGGTTTTGCACTTTCCCCCTCCTGCCCCTCGTTCTCCCCATTCTGGTTTCCGATTTCTACTTTCTGATTTCTGCTTTCATCATTCTGCCCACTGCCTTCTGCTCCCGCGAGCCCGTAGGCGATCCTCTCCCACAATCCCGGTCTGCGCATCCGATACAGGCGCCGGCGCAGCCGGGTCTCAAGTTGCCAGCCGAGCGGAGGCTCGAACGCCATCGTCTCGGGGATGAAGGCGGCAGCCATCACTCGATCCCTATTCCAGTAGCCCTTCCGCTGCACCCAGTAGCAAAGCCCAATCCTTCGGGTCGGGTCGGTGACACAAATCCGGAATAGGCGCAATATCCGCGGACCTAATCTCGCTGAAAACAAAGGACATTCCGGCTTCGTTCGTAACCGCTCCACGCGCCGCAGCAGGGCATAGATGGCGTTGGCCAGCCGCTCGGCCTGTCGGGCTTCCTCCCGGCACGTGACCCCGAATACGCCCTCAATTTCCCGCCACATCCGAGCGTGCAGCCGGGCCCCGCCCAAGTCGCCGCACGCCATCAGCTTCTCGGCCAGCCGGCAGGCGCGCTCACCATGCTTCAAAGCGTTCAGACAGGCACGGGCTTTCCCAGCCACCGTGCGCGGTCCTGTTGATTTCTGGGAATTGCGGCGATTGGCCGCGAGAAGCTTGGACGTCCGAACAGGCGATTTGCGCAGGCACACGACATCCTCCGCGATGCCGCGTGGCCATAGACTATACTATAATACTTCTGGGGTACTTGTCAAGACAAAAATGATCGTTGTGGCAGTACCTCCGCCTCGGTGGCGGCGGGCGGCACCGGCCCCCATCCGGTCGGGGCGGGCATCTCGCCGGTGGCCAGCCACGGCCAGGACGGCCGGGGCAAGCCCCATATGCGTTGACTCAGGGAAGAGCTGCTTCCGAGTGCGCCATTCGGGCACAATCTGGCGAAATACCCACTCAAGATAGTGTTCGAGTGCGCCATCATTCGGACACAATTCGCTTCGCGAAGAGTCGTGTTACCGAATAGGGTCGAGAGAGGTTGTTCTCTCCATTCATTGAGAGGTGCGCACGGCCGCTGCTGTAATCCCTTGTCTGAGGAGATTATGAGGACGCTCCGCATGGTGTCGGCACGTTGTTGCGCAGGTGGATGGGCTTGGCGGCGAACGTAATGCCGCGCTCGAGTAGGAATCCGCGGATCTCATTGATCACGGCAGTGCGGCGCGCGTAGCGCGTCGGCTGGACGCGCTTGTTGGGCGGCACATCGTTCAACCTCTTGGCCTTCTTGGAAACAACATCGGTGTTCTGGATTTGTACTCCAGATACGATGCCCCAAAGCGAAACTCTAGTTCTCGTTCTTCATACACTTTCACGAAGACAAGCAATGCCGGCGCAAACAGGATGAGTACCCAGAGTACAAACAGCGCTGACTGAAACCAGATCCCCAATGACAGGAGAAAAGCCAGACCTGCAAGCACCATGGGATTACGCGTCCAGGCATACAACCAATCTGCCGCCAATTTCCGACTGAGCGCAATGAAGAAGGGTGCACCGAACCCTTTCAAGGCAAGGTTTACCACTGTCAGCAAAAAAGCTGCCCCGGTAATAATGGCTAACAACAAGCCGATTTCAGCTGGTACTGGGAGTACCCAGTCAGACCAATCTTGATGGGTGGTTACTGCTCGAATGATGGCTAGGCCAAATAGAGTCCCCACGGCAAACTGGACAAACGTCGTTATCCAGGCGACACCGCTCGTTGTTAGGTGTCGGTCGAGTATCTTCCTCCCGAGCCAAACGAGGGGGAATACCAACAATACTCCTCCCACAATCATATATAGATTCATGACATTTGAAAGTAGTGTATTGGACGCCCACCACCAGAGAAACCAGGAAAACGCTAAAAGGGCAATCCTAAAAAATAGTTCAACGGCATGTTTCATGGTGGCCTCCTGTGACCATTTTCGAGACCGCCCAACTTCCCTTTATCTGGTTGAGTAACGTAACCGCCTTACCATGCTGTAGGTGCTGCCCGGCTTCAATCTCCCCCATCGTGTGTTTGTAGTCACCTCGTCTTCTGTCGCCTTTGCGCAAGGCAAGGATACCGGGTCAAATCCAGAGTTGAGTGTCTTGGCGCAATCTGGCGATGTCCCGCGTTGGCGCACTCCCGAAGAAACGGCTGTATTCTCTGCTGAATTGCGAAGCGCTTAGATACCCCACGCGCTGACTCGCAGTACCCGCGTCCATCATCGTGGACAACATGAGACGCCTCGCCTCCTGGAGGCGCAGCACTTTTTGATAGTGCAGCGGGCTCATCGAAGTGACGGACTTAAAGTGCTCGTGGAAAGAAGAAACACTCATGTGCACCAATTCGGCCAGCTCTTCGACTTTCATGGGTTGAGAGAAGTTGGCGCGTAGCCAGGAAATCGCCTTCGCAAGCCGGTGCACGCTGGATTCTCGAAAGCCCGTTTGAGCGACGCGAACCCCAATGGGGCTGCGTAGTAGCCGGATCAAAATCTCATCCACAACAAGGGGAGCGAGTAGTTCAACCTCCCCAGGCTGCGCGAGACAGTCCATTAATCTAGTCGCGGCGTTGACAATGCTCACGTCGGCCGGAGTAACGTAAACGGCGCTTCTCTCTTGAACCGGAGGCAGACCATTCGGATAAACCTTCAGGACAAGCTCGCTAATCTTGAGCGGGTCGAGTTCCAGCCTTAGAGCCAGGTAAGGTTCGGAATGGCTGGCTTACGTGATCTGGGCAGCAATTGGCAGGGCGACGGAGAACACGATCATGCGCGAGGCGTCGTACTCGTAGACCTCCTGCCCTACGATGACGGTCTTGGCACCTTGCGCGACGATGCACAAGGATGGCAACCGGAGGGCATGCACACATTCCCTGTTTATTCGTGAAAAGCGACTGGCGCACAAACCAGGGATGCGCAGATCAAAACTACCGTCGTGTGGGGCATACGCAGCGATGCATCGAGCTAACTTAGCCGTGTCTGGTCCGTTTGATCCCGCAACCTTGTCTGCCCGCCGCGGAGACTCAGTTTTGCCGTTGGTCTTCACGCCTTCGAGAATACCTCTTTTGCAATCATGATAGCGCTCATTGCGTTGGGCCAACCTGAATAAAACGCCAGGTGCGTGATTACCTCGATTAATTCTTCCTTCCTAACTCCATTCTCCACGGCTTTACTCAGATGAAACCGCAACTGTTCCGGACGATTCAAAGCAATCAGCGCTGCCACCGTTACGAGACTACGGTCACGCTTTGACAGCTCTTTGCGCTCCCAGATATCGCCAAAAAGCACGCGGTCAGTTAGATCGACCAGCTTGGGCGCGAAGTCACCAATCATCTTCTGGGCTGCTGTAGGCTCTTTACTCATGCTTATCACTCCTTCCAAATACGATCACTCGGACACCCTGCGTCACGGGATAGTGATCACGACCCTACCGATCTGCTGATTCGACTCGAGGTACCTGTAGGCGTCCACGGTCTGCTCGAGCGGAAACGTCTTCGCGATCCTTGGGATGAAACGACCGTCGGCGACGCGATCGTAGACGTAATGCTTCGCCGCTGCAGTGGTCTGCGGGTTGTCGAAGACTTCCCTCAACGTGTAGCCGCGAAGGGTGAGGCCCTTGCCTATAACCGGAACGACTGGGAAAGGCGTGGGCTGGCCGGATAGCCGCCCGTACTCGATGATGATTCCGCCCGGGGCAGAGGCCGCCGCGAGTTGCTCGAGGAGCGGTCCGCCGATAGGATCGAATGTGACTCGGACGCCACTGCCGTTGGTGATTTCCCGAATGCGGCTCTCGTAATCTTCCTCCGCCGCCACGATTACGTGATCCGCGCCAAGGGAAAGCAATTCCTGCTTCTTCGC
The DNA here is from genome assembly GCA_050013575.1 of Terriglobia bacterium. Taxonomy (GTDB): domain Bacteria; phylum Acidobacteriota; class Terriglobia; order UBA7540; family UBA7540; genus DASYXZ01. The sequence continues at coordinate 14,894 of JBEKEZ010000042.1, forward strand.
CGACGTCCGCGTGACCGCGATGGCCGTTGCGCCTGCGTCGCGCACGAACTGGATGGCGGCGAGGCCAACGCTGGAAGCCGCAGCGAGGATCGATACGAGGTCACCCTTCTCGATGTGCGTGATGAAGACGAGACCCCCATAGACCGTCAAATATGGCATCCAGAAGGAGGCCGCCTGCGCCGTCGTCAGCTTGGACGGGTACTCAGTGGCAACGCCTACAGGGACGACAGCCTCCTCGCCGAGCGTCCCGTAGCGGTTTTGGTCGAATCCGGGAACAGTGGCAACGCGCTTACCGATCCAGGAGCGGTCGACTTCCTCGCCGACCGCTTCGACCACGCCTGCAACTTCGTAGCCGAGGCGCGAAGGGAGTTTGGGTTGTACGAAGCCGTGGCCACTGAAGTGTTGGCCACTCATAAAGGTGAATTGGTCGCGATTCACGCCTGCCGCTTCAACGCGCAGGCGGACGTCGCCAGAGCCGGGCTGCTGGGAAGGTGCATCTTCAATCCTGAGGTTCTCAGGACCTCCGAAGGCATGCAGGCGAACAATCCTTGGCATTTAGTCTCCTCCGCTGGTTCCTGATTTGCGCTTCTTCATTTGTTGACTCCTATTTCCGTTAAGTTTCCAGCGACCTGTGATCTTTGCTATTTCCCAAACCGCTCGAACCGGTACGCCAGTTCCGGGCCGCCGTTGCCCCCGTAAGCAAGTTCGCCAACAAGCAGGGCGAACGGTTCGGTATATCGGGCAATCCGAAGAGGGCCACAATCCACCGGATCGAAACCCACGTCGCGGATTAGCCCGGCGGTCACACTTTTCGCGCTCCCGTCGTCGCCACAGTACACGAGGCTCGGTCGGGTGGCCTTGCGCCTGGCTGCGCTAACGGCTGGGATTGATGAGTTTCACAATCGTCGGCGCCGGATCCCGGGGATTCTCCAGCCGTAACAAGTTATCCGTTCTCATCTGGATCACTTCGATCCATTCGGGATGGGTAAGGACGTAGAACTGCCCTGTCCTAATGGCGTCGAAGACCATGTCAGCCACCCGGAGAGGAGGCATAGCCGCCTCAATTGCGGCCTTAAACAAGTTCAATCCGGCTCGCATTTCCGGGGTCATCTCAACAGGTTCGTTCTGCAGACCCGCCGGTCTATGATGCTCGGAATTTATGATGTTTGTGCGAACAAGGCCCGGGCAGAGGACCGACACCTTGACGAGGGCGCTTCGTCGTTGGAGCGTCAAGTAGAGGCTTTCGGAGAGGGCTACCACTGCGTGCTTGGTCGCCGAGTAAGGAGCGGAAGCGCCCCCCACAACGAGCCCCGCGGCCGAGGCTGTATTGACCATGTGGCATTCCACGTTCTGAGCAAGCATAAGAGGAGTGAACACCTTGACGCCGTGGATCACCCCCCATAGGTTGACGCCGATCACCCACTCCCAGTCGTTCCACGTGGCCTCCCACGGGGAACCTCCGGCGCCGACCCCAGCGTTGTTGAACAGAAGGTGGACCTGGCCAAAGGCATCGAGCGTCTGGCGGGCCAACTGCTCCACGTCAGCCCGTTTTGAGACGTCCGTTCTCACGCTGAGCACGGTTCCGCCCAGAGTTTTCAGTTCGGTTTCTGCCTTGGCGAGGTCCGCATCATCGATATCGGCGAGTACCGTTTTCATGCCCTCGTTAACGCAACGCTCCGCTATCCCCCGTCCGATGCCGCTCGCCGCACCGGTAATCACCGCGACTTTGCCTTTGAACTCTTTCATGGTGTCGTCACCTTCATGCTCTCGAATTGTCTTAGAATGGTTCAGCAACGGTTCAAGGGAAAGCGGGCTCCCAGAGATCCGCCGATTGATGTCTGCGAGACATGTCCAGCTCGCGCGAAGATCGATCCGAGCTTGCCACCCATCAATCCAGTACCGACAAGGCCAACTCGCATACGGCTCGACCTCTTTTCGTGAACTGCTTGCCACTCACAGACCCGTCATTCGCTCGAGCCGTTCCGGGTATCGAGCCCCTTGCACCGCGATCTTGGAAGATGCGCTTTCGATCTCACGCAGATCGTCGGGCGTAAGTTCGACTGACAGCGCCCCGATGTTTTCGTCCAGGCGATTCAGCTTCGTGGTGCCGGGGATGGGAGCGATCCACGGCTTCTGCGCGAGCAGCCACGCGAGCGCAATCTGCGCAGGTGTGGCCTTCTTCTTTTCCGCGATGCTGCCCAGCAATTGAATCATCGCTTGATTAGCCTTCAGAGCATCCGGCGTGAAGCGCGGCAGGGTGCTGCGGAAGTCTGTGCTGTCGAACTTCGCGTTTTCGTCGATCTTGCCCGTCAGGAAGCCCTTCCCAAGCGGGCTATACGGGACAAACCCGATTCCGAGCCCCTCAAGCGCCGGTATCACTTCCTGCTCCGGTTTCCTCCACCACAGTGAGTATTCACTCTGTAGCGCGGTCACCGGCTGGACAGCGTGGGCGCGACGGATCGTCTTTACGCCTGCTTCCGATAAGCCGAAGTGCTTCACTTTGCCTGCATGAATCAGGTCCTTCACCGCTCCCGCCACGTCTTCGATGGGCACGGCCGGATCAACACGGTGCTGATACAACAGATCGATGGCATCAACCTTCAACCGCTTGAGCGACCCTTCGACGGCCTGCTTGATGTGCTCGGGCCGACTATTCAGACCTGCCGCTCCCGGCCGATTATCGCTGCCACTCAGATCGAACCCGAACTTGGTGGCGATCACCACTTTGCCGCGGTACGGAGCCAACGCTTCGCCCACAAGCTCTTCGTTCGTGAACGGGCCGTACACTTCGGCGGTGTCGAAGAATGTTATGCCGCGATCGACGGCTGCCCGCATCAGAGTGATCATCTCCTGCTTGTCTTTGGGCGGACCGTAAGAAAAGCTCATTCCCATGCAGCCTAATCCTAGAGCCGAAACTTCCAAGTTACTTTTTCCAAGTTTGCGCTTCTGCATTGTTTCTCCTTCGAGGTGTATTCGGAGTTGATGAACCAACCGTTTTGGTCAGCCTCAAAATCGCGCCGCTGCCGCTCCTTCGGGCGCCGCCGCTGAGGCTGCTAAACTCGGGTTAGCACCAAGGGTGAAGTATAGTCTGGTTACACTTCGGGCCTTTGCCTATTTCTCTAAAGTTCTTGCCAGATTCTCCGAAACTCCGCCAAAATTGTGATTCCCGTTCCATGCCGCTCGCAGCCTATCGGCAAAAGACACATGTCGGAAATGAATTCTGTCCGTCGGCTATTCGGAAGCAACTGTCTGTGAGCCCGCCTCAAACCGGCGTCGATTATTCGAAGTCGATTTCCAGCCCAGAGAACTTAAGTGAACGCTTATGGGGGTAATCCCCGGCCCTACGAGAAACAAGGCAGACTTTGTCGGGCCGAGCGGCGCTCGGCCGCAATCGAGCAATGGACCTCTCTATTTCCTCCGCGCCTCACAACCCTCAACTCAGCGATAATCGGCTTGGCGGTCCCACGGAGGCTGGGCTGGCGGCTCAATAATACTGATAGCTCACGAAGGCCACCTGGCGGCTGTCAGGCGACCATGAGGGCACATTGATCGTCCCCTGGCCGCCGAGCAGTTTGGCCAGCACGCTGATTTTCCTGTCGCTCAGCGTCATGATTCGCAGCATCACGTCTTTGTCCGGCGGATGGCCGGTGACACCCTTTTCGTAGGAAAGATAAGCCATCTGCTTTCCGTCCGGCGAAATGTGCGGGAACCAATTATTGAAGTCGTCGGAGGTCACCTGCTCCTGCCCGCTTCCATCCGGGCGCATCCGCCAGATTTGCATCGTGCCGGTGCGATCGGAATTGAAGTAGATGTACTTTCCGTCGGGCGAATACTCAGGGCCGTCGTTGTGCCCCGCGCCGCGCGTGAGTTGGACTTCCTCGCCTCCCGCCGCCGGAATCGTGTAGACGTCGAATTGGCCTTTTCGCTCGCCGCAAAAGCAGAGGGTTTTCCCGTCCGGCGACCAGCCGTGCCAATAAGAGGGCGACCGCTCGGTGACGCGCCGCGGCGCGCCTCCGGCCAGTGGCAAAATGTAGATTTCGGATTCGCCCTTCTCCTGCGAGTTGTCGCTAATGGCGAGCCATCGGCCGTCCGGCGAGATGCCGTGATCGTTGTTGCAGCGCTTGGCAAACGCAGTGTCGATGGTTTCCGGCTGACCCCCCGAGACGAGCACACGCTCCAGCCGCCCCTCACGATTGAAGATCAGCTTTTGGCCGTCGGGTGTCCAATTGGGCGCCTCGATACGCCCGGGGGTGGCGTAGACCACGCGCCGGTCCGTGGATGCGATGGGGACAGTTTCGAGCGTGCTGTAAAGAGAAGGCCGATTTTCTGCCGCAGGGCCGGACAGTTCAAGATCGACAGTCGAGAACATAGCCTTCTCCACCACATCCTTATCGTGCGAACAAACGCCGATACCCACGTAGAAAGGTTCCGTGAGGCGAATCCGCGGCGATCCGGCAGCCAAGTGAATTTCCTTCCCCTCGCCGAGCGACATGTAGAAAAAGTCGTCTCGCTTGTCGATCTGAAGGCGCCTGGGCGCGGAAACGGATGCCTGAATCTCGTGCGTGGCTGCCCCTTTTGCGTCGCGGTATTGAAGCGAGGTCAGCCCGTTGCCGTGCAGGGCCACGTCAAGGTAAACGGAATCCGCATCCAGGCTCTGGCGGATCATCAACACCGCTTTTCGATGCGGATTCCCGCCGGAGCCGATGAAGTTGATGGTGGCCGCAAGGCTCACACCGTCGCCGGAAACTTTCTTCCAAGCGAACTGGAACGCGTCGGCCGCAAACCACATGTTCTCGCCGCTGCCGGTGACCGTATAGCTCCCCGTTGATGCGTCGTACTCAACCGAGCCGGGGTGAAGAACAGCGCCGATGTCGGCGTGACTTTCGAACAGTCCTAACGGGCCCGCCGAATCGTTCAGAGCAGCAGAGCCTTCCACCGCGACCACGCCGTTTCGCCCTCTCGGGCCGGCGGCACTCGGCGCCGCGTCATGACTCTGTGGCGCGCAAACGAGTAATGAAGCGATGGACAACAACACGAGATGCGCAAGGCTTTTCCTTTTCACGGGGCTGGACCTCCATCCAATAGGAAACGTGAAGCGCTCATGGAGCTTTGACTGGCCAAAATCCGGAAGGAAATTGCGGGCGGGGCCGAGGGTCACGGCTAATCACTGGATGGGGCGCCGGCCTTCGCCGGGTTTCGAACAAACGGATCCGCCCGAAAGCGCGCCGCAAAATCAAGCGGTTCGTTCTGGGGCGATTCCCCGGTAGACCAAGCAGTCACCCAGGTCCGTCGGGCCTCACCGTTGACTTGCATGAAGAATCGTGAACCCCACGATTTCCTCACCCTCGTAGCGAACGATCACGTCGTCGTCGGTCAGTTCGCTGTCGGTAGCGTGGCTTGGCTTCTTGTAGTTCACATACAAGGTGTCCGCCCCGGCGTCATAGGACATCCAGACCAACCCCTCGCGTGACTCTTTGAGCTTGGGGAGAAGCCGCAAGTAATCTCGAATCTCGGCTACGGCCAAACCTGGTTTCTCCTTTCCAGGGACGCCACCCGGCGCGTCAGGAACGCTGTGATCACAAACCCATCATCTCCCAGTTCCCGATAAACCACAACAAGCCATTTGTCCGCCTCGAACTGACGCGTTGCCAACAACTCGCCGGCTCCCCCAGCGTAGATGCGCATCGGTTTGGCGACCGTCGCCAAGACTTCGGCTCGAAGACCCGCCAACTCGCAGTGCTCTTCTGTGATGTGGGCCCAACGCTCGTCGGTCAGGCGAATCGGCGCGTCGGCCTTTGAACGCACCATGTCGAGCAGGCTGTCCTCCGTGGGACCCGGGCCGAGTCCTCGGCAAGGCCATCGGGCGCTACTGCTTTTCTCTAAACAGAAGGGGCGCGAAGTTTGCGAGGTTACGTCGCCAGACCATCCACGTATGAGCGCCCGGAGTTTCGATGTCGGTGTGATCGACTCCCTTCGACTTCAGCCAATCGCGGAACTTGCGATTGCTGTCGATCAGGCGATCCTCGGTGCCGCAGGCGATCCAGAGCAAGCGCATTTGAGAATTGGCCTTGGAGTCCAGGTTCGGGAACTCGGTGGGAAAATTCTCGCCCAGCCCGCCGGAGCTGAATGCGCCAATCCAGGCGAAGCGGTCGAGATTATTGAGGCCAGTGAAGAGCGATTCAGAGCCGCCCATAGAGAGCCCGGCGATCGCCCGGTCGTTGCGGTTTGTTGACGCTCGATACGCCGTCCCCACTTGAGGGATTACTTCGTTGAGCAGTGCGTCACGGAAGTTTTTCAAGTTTCTCTCCCGTAGGCTGCTATCACCAAATGCGCCGAAGCCGCGGGAAAGCATTGCCAGGTCGCCGTAGCCGAGGGTCATGACGATCAGCATGGGTTTGGCCTTCCCCTGCGCAATCAGGTTATCGAGAATCACGTTGGCGCGGCCGACGGCGGTCCATCCGCTCGCGTCATCGCTGTAACCATGTAAAAGGTACAAAACAGGATATGGCTTCTTCGTTTTGGCATCGTAGCCGGGCGGAGTGTAGACGTAAAAGTCCCGGTTATCACCCACCACGGCGGAATGGTAGAAGTGGTGGTGGACAACGCCGTGCGGCACGTCATTCACTTCCCAAGGCAGGGAAGCCGGTCCTGGCACGTGCACCTCACTCGAGACAAACAGGAAGTTGGGTTTCCGCAGCGGATTGGAAGGGTCGAACAGGCCAACGCCGTCCGCGATGAATGTGTAGCCGTAATAATCAGGCTCCAGCGGATCGGTGGTGACGCTGCAAACGCCCTGATCGTCCTTCTGCATGGGGAGCGGCTTTGCGCGGCCCTCCAGTGAGAGAACGACTTCCTTGGCATTCGGATCGCGCAAACGGAAAGTGACGCGATTGTCAGAAAGCACTTCCGGCGAGAGGATGGGTGGCGGAGGCTGTTGCGGCCGCGGCGTTGGGCTTGCGGCAGACGCCGGCGCAAGAAATGTTGCGGAGCTTGCCGCAAACAGAATCATGACTGCCAACTGAACAAAGCGCTTCATATTTTCAGAGTGGTCCTTTCACAATCAGGTCTTTTCGTTCACATTCCCGGTTGATGAAATCGGGCAGGCTGAGTATACACCACGGCGCTCGGGGATCACGCTGTCATCGGAGGGATTGACGCGAGCAAGAGCCGATTTTGTCTCCGCGTCAAAGACAGATCGTTGTGAGGTGGCGTCGCCCAGACCGCCATCGTCTAGGGCAAGGGTCGTGTCTACGGCTTACACGTCACGCATCACTGTTTCTCTTCCCGTGTGTCGGTAGACTTCTCCAATACGAACGCCATCTGCCCGCCGGCGCCGGTGCGATCCACCATTTCATAACCCCGCACGTGCGCCTGGTCGGCCTTTTTCCTCGCAGCGGACTCGCGCCAGCCGGTGCAATACAGGTACTGATACCTTTGCTCGACCGGCTCGGGCGGCTTCTCCAGAACCAGGATGGGAGGGTACGTGCCGAGCGTCGGCATGCCTGGGCGCAGGCGATATCCATTCGCGCCCGCTTGGTTGAGCGCGGCTTGCATCTTCGAGGCTCTCAAGGCGTGCACGACCAAATACTGATACCTGGCCGGGGCCTCGCCGACCTTTCGCATTTTCGCAGTCAGCCCAACGGCGGTACTGGCCTCGATGTTCTCCAGCCGAAATCCGCACGCGCCAGCCGCATTGAGGTGGTCTTGCGTCTGGGAGGGTTCGCTGAGAGGCAGAGAGAGATCGTCGCCAGCGAGCGCCGGGTCCTGGCAAGCGTCGCCGCTGTGAAGTGCCTGGAGGGCGCTTGCCTTTTCTTGCCCCAGGTTCTTCCATTGTAAATTCGTCGCACTCTGGAGCTCCGACAGAAAGGACGCATAGTCGTGTTTACCGACTTTAAGTTCAATCTCATTCTCCTGTTCATCACCCTGCCAGGAAATCCCAACAAAGTGGTTGGTGTACTTGAACGGAAGAGTGGCGACGGCGACGAACAAGTCTGCCATGACGATGGAGCCGCACCCATAGGCAACTCCGGCGCAACCGCCGCCCATATTCCCTAAGCCGCTGACCACCGCCTTGGAGACGCGATGGGAAACATGGTCATAAGTGATTTCAGTGACGTTCGTAACGGGGATTGATAACAGCACTTTCTTCTTTGCCTTGCACACAATTCCTTCCGGGCTGACTTCGACCCCAAGCCTCGCGCCCTTCCATAGCGGCACAACCTGTTTTTTCTTTTTGCCCATAGTCAATTCGATCGGTCCCGAGACGTATTCCACCCGCCACTGCTTGTGGGCATCTGGCCCTCGTGCCGCTGCGCCAGCATGCAATGCCAGCGGGGCAAGGATGGCGAGAAACCAGGCAAGCCCAGCTTGGAATCGAATGGAACTCCGCGGGATACTCATGACTACCTCCCTGATGGAGAATCTAGCTCCGTCTGGGTGGCTGGCGGTGCTGGAGGTGAGATGGAAGCGTTCTACACTTCTGAACACCTCTGAGCGAAAGGCTATGGGACGGCTGGAGAATTCGCAACGGCGGGTGTGACAGTTTCTGAAGTGTCACAATGCGCAGAGGCGAGTGGCAGGTGGCAAAAACCGCCTGCTTTCCTGTTTCACTTGCCACGCGTCAAGGCCCGTTAGTTCGCGATGGTCTGAATCACTTCAAAAGAATCGGTGAAAGCGGCGAGCGGGAGGGTAAAGGTGCCGTCGGGTTCGGGATGGTGGCCCCAGGGATTGCGAAGCGTCACGGTTTGGGCTTGCGGGTCATAACCGATCACCGTATAGGCGTGCTTCTCGACGTACCATTGATCGGAGCCCGGAGGAACTTTCTTGTCGGCTTCCAGCGCCTGAATCTCGGCGCCTCCTGTGGCGGCCACAATGGGTAGTTTTGAAGGAACCGCCTGGCTGAGAAACGCCGCAACGTCCTCGCGAGACTTGGTCTCCAGCGCGGCGGCTTTGGCCCCAAAGAGGTTATGCATCACCAGGGCGGGAATGCCACCGTTGCCCACGGCACGATAGGCACCAAAGAACTCACCATTCTGTTTCACCACTTCGGACAGGGCATCGAAAACACCGCTGGATTGCAGCGTGCTGATGAGAGAGTCCTTGAAGGTGTCAGGGATAGGGATGTCTTTCATCTCGTCTCTCAGCCGAGCCGCCATTCTGGCTTTGTCGATGTCTCCGGTTTGATTCACCACGTCGCGGATGGCCCGATCATAGGCCAGCAGAAGCGGGTCAGTGGACTCGATATAGCTTTCGGCATAAGGTTTGACAAGCGCAAACATGCTGCTGCTTTCGATCCCCGCCATCAAGGTTTCACGCACCTGGCGTTGCGCGTAAGCGCGCAGTAGGACTCCCACCCATTGGCCGTCAGAGAAATCGAAGCGCGAGAGCCGCCCGTAGCGGAGGTCTTCCGGGTAGACGTTTACCTTTTTCCCGTCCGGGAAAAGAACGGTGTAAGTGCCGTCGTTGTTCTCGGTAATGATCTGCTGTATGGCCTGAGGATTCCATCGCGCCACGGCGGCGACAGTGGAGTGGAAGTAGCAACTCCCGAGTCCTCCCTGCCGAACGCTTTCGGCGGTCACTCCTTTGGAGCCAAACAATTTGGGAGGAGCGACGCGAAAGCCGGCGGGAGGATTGGGCGAACTCGCTGCCTGCGCAACCAGCCCCGGCAAGCCCTCGGCGCTTCCGTGGTAATCGGCGTAAACGCCGGTCAGCGTTTTTTCCATATCGGCCGTCGCTTGATCCTGCGTCGCGCGCGCCAGCGCCACGGCCCGCGCCAAGTCCCAAACACCCTGATCGAAATCGAGAGGGTCGGGCGAGAGGTATTCGTAACCCAGGTTGTAGAACGCGTAGGTGAATTCAGGATTGAGTTGGATTACCTTGTGGCCGGCATCGATGGAATTGGCGCGATCTTTCAGCTCGTGATATCCCAACATCATTTGAAAATAGGCCACGTCGCGCATTTCGCTTTCGGGGTATTGCTGGAGAAACGCTTGGGCTCGCGAGATCTTCTGGCGCGGGTCTTTCTCGCTCTGGACTGCTTTGAACGCGTCAGATTCTTCCTGGCTCTTAAATTGCCGCTGTTTCCCCTGCGCGTTCTGCGCCGAGGCGACTGAGGCGCTGAATCCGGGCGGAGCCAACGCGTAAGGGCGGCCTCCGGCCGCCCAAGCCGACGTCGGAAGAAGAACCAGACTCACTAGCAACGTCACAATCCATCGCATCGTCATTCTTTCACCGTAAAGTGGGATTTGGGATTCGGAGTTAGGGATTCGCAAGGCCGTTCCCTGTGCCCTTCGTGTCCTCTGTGGTGAATCCCATTCCGCGTCCTGGACCGGCCTGGACCCAATCTTTCACCGCAGAAATCACTGAGGGCACAGACTGGGGTGCCGAGGTCGTCCGAGTATACACCAGCTCAGCTTGCTAGAGAGAAAAGGAGGGCCGGGCTGACCTATAGCGCAATCACACCGGCTCGAAGTGCGCGGTGAAGTGTCGTAAGAACGGCGCCTGATAGGACAATTTCAGCCCGCGAATTTTTTCACGCCGCTTCCAGACTTCCAGGATTATTTCGATGACGTAGTCAATGTGGCTCTGAGTGTAGACGCGTCGGGGGATGGCGAGCCGCACCAAATCCATCTTGGCGGCGTCCGCGAACATGAGCGTGCCGATCTCGACCGACCGGATGCCGCCTTCGAGGTAAAGCTCATTGGCCAGCGCCACGCCGGGAAACTGAGCGGACGGAATGTGAGGCAAAAATGCTCGCGCGTCCAGGTAGATGGCGTGGCCGCCCGGCGGCTGCACGATGGGCACGCCTTTTTCGGAAATGTGGTTGCCAAGATATGCGGTCGATACGATGCGATAGCGCAGGTAGTCCTCGTCGAGCGCTTCTTCCAGGCCCACGGCAATCGCCGCGAGATCGCGTCCCGCCATGCCGCCGTATGTGGGATAGCCTTCGGTCAGGATCAGCAGGTCTTTCTCCTGCTGCGCCAGCGTGTCGTCATTGGTGCAGAGAAAGCCGCCGATGTTGGCCATGCCGTCTTTCTTGGCAGACATGGTGCAGCCGTCGCCGAGCGCGAACATTTCCTGGGCGATGGCCTTGGGGGTCTTCGACGCGTAGCCCGGCTCGCGCAGCTTGATGAGGTAAGCATTCTCAGCGTAGCGGCAGGCGTCAAAATAAAGCGGGATGCCATAGGTGCGGCAGATGGCGCTGACGGCGCGGACGTTTTCCATGGAGACGGGCTGCCCTCCGCCCGAGTTGTTGGTGACGGTGAGCATCACCAGCGGGACGTGGTCACGGCCAGCGCGCACAATCAGCGCTTCGAGATGGGCGAGGTCCATGTTGCCCTTGAAAGGATAGCGGCTGGAGGGTTGCAAGGCCTCGGGAACCGGCAAGTCCACGGCTTCCGCGCCGGCGAACTCGATGTTGGCGCGCGTTGTATCGAAATGCGTATTGTTCGGAATCACGTCGCCCTTCTTGCACATCACGTGGAACAGGATACGCTCGGCGGCGCGCCCCTGGTGCGTGGGGATCACGTGCTTGTAGCCGAAGATACCTTGCACGACGGTTCGCAATTGCTCGAAGCTGCGGCTGCCCGCGTAGCTCTCGTCGCCTTCCATCACCGCCGCCCATTGATGCGTGCTCATGGCGCCGGTGCCGGAATCCGTCAGCAGGTCGATGAGCACGTCGTCAGCCGGCAGGAGAAAGAGGTTGTAATGCGCGGCCGTCAACAAACGCTCGCGCTCCGCGCGCGTGGTCCAACGGATGGGCTCCACGCTTCTGATTTTGAAAGGCTCAATGATCGTGTGAACCGGCATGGTTGATGTTCCTTGGGCATCGCGAGTTGCGCGTTTGATTGTAGCGCAGACGCGTGCGGCAAGAATGGAAATTGAAAAGTGGAAATTGGAAATTCGAAGCCGGATAGCCCGAAAAATCGACCGGCCACCTGTCTCCGGACACGACCGAGTTTTTTCTTGACAACCCCCAGGGCTTACTCTAGGCTTCGGAAATCATAGGAAGGTTTGCGCGATCGACGCAACCAAATTCTGAGTAAAAAATTGAAGTCTGGCACTGGGTCGGCAGAACCCTTGGAGGGAATCAGAAAGATGAAAGCCATAAGTGTGTCTTATGCTTTTCTTGCCGCGCTGATTTTCGCCTGTGCAGCTTCCGCTCAAACCACCGGCACGCTTCGCGGCACGGTGAAGGACCCGTCGGGAGCGATCATCCCGGGCACCCACCTCACGGTTACTCTGCAGGGAAGCAACGTGCCGCGCACTACAGTCTCCAATGCGAGTGGTGACTATGAATTCCCGGCCTTGGCGGTCGGACTGTATACCCTGGAAGTCGAAGCACCGGGCTTCAAGAAACTTGTCCAAAAGGACATCGAGATCACTCTCGGCCACGTCGTGGTGAGCGACCTGGTGATGGAACTGGGCGCAGTCATTCAAGAAGTGACCACCGTCGCCACGGCGGCGCTGGTCGAGACCACCAACACGCAGCTTGGGGCGGTGATGAACTCGCGTGCCGCGACTGACCTGCCTTTGAATGCCCGCGACACTTACCAGTTGCTGCAACTTCAGCCGGGCGTGCAATCGCAGGTGGGCTCCGACCTTTTCTATGGCAGCGACGAGACTGGTGCCGTCTCGGTCAACGGAGGGCGCGGGCGCTCGAACAATTTCATGGTGAACGGCGGCGACGCCAACGACCAGTTCGCGAACCTGCCCGCGGTTCAACCTTCTCCCGATAGCATCCAGGAATTCCGCGTCCTCACCAACACCTTTGACGCCGAGTTTGGACGTAACTCCGGCTCGGTGATTGACGTGGTCACCAAGTCCGGCACCAACGAGCTGCACGGTGACCTATACGAATTCCTGCGCAACAAGGTGCTCAACGCCCGAGGCTTTTTCGATACCGCCAAACCCGACTTCAAGCAGAACCAGTTCGGCGGCACTCTGGGCGGACCGATCAAAAAAGATCGCACCTTCTTCTTCGGTTCCTATGAGGGCCGCCGCATCCGCCAAGGGACTTCCTCGGATGTTGTCACGGTGCCGACCGCGCCCGAGCGCTCGGGCGACTTTTCAGCCTTCCCCGCCTTCACCGGAACCTTGACCGACGCCAACGTGGCCAACATCCTGAACGACCAGACCAAGCGGCCGGGGTGCGCCGCAGCCGTCGCCGCCGGGGGAGGGGCGCCGATCGCGGCCGGCACAGCGTACTCGGCGATTTTTCCCAACAACATGATTCCCACTCAGTGCTTCGACCCGACCGCTTACGACCTGATGAATCAGTTCGTGCCGCAACCCAACATTGGGACCAATCAGTTTCAGTCTGTCCCCACAGCGAGCGTCCAGCAGGACCAGTTCAGCGCCAAAATCGATCACAGCATCAATGAAAAGCAGCAACTGGCGGCCTACTACTATTTCAACGACAACTCCCAGCTTGAGCCTTTTTCCTTTTTCCAGGCTGCCGGCGCCAACGTTCCGGGGTTCGGTGCCAACTTTGGAACCCGTGCCCAGCAGGTCAACTTGACGCATACGTGGATCATCAATCCCACGACCGTCAATGAAGCCCGCGCCGCTTATTCCCGCGAAGGCCAGGCGAAGCTGAATCAGCCGGCGCGCACCAACTTGGTGCAGAAGTCGTGTGCCACCGTTCCCGCCAGCCAGTGCTTCGCCGACCCTGACAATCCCTCTATCGGGATCACCCCGTTTCTCGGGCCCCAATTCGAGGGCGTGCCCTTCATCACCGTTTCAGGCGGATTCGTGATTGGCAATAACTTTGAAGGACAGTTGCCGCAATTTGGCAATACGTATCAGTGGTCGGACAACCTCTCCAAGGTGATAGGCAAGCACAGCTTGAAGTTCGGCGCTGACGTCAGGCGGCAGCAATTCAATCAGCTCCTTTACTTCAACGTGAACGGTTATTTCACGTTCACGGGCGGCGGCTCGAACGACCCGGGCCTCACCGACAATAGCGGTAACCGGGACCTCTTTCCCAACTACCTATTGGGCCTGCCGGACACCTACACGCAGGGGTCGGCGCAGCTCGAAGCGGTACGCAGCAGTTCGTTCTACTTCTACGGGCAGGATAGCTGGAAGGTCCGGCCGAACGTCACCCTGAACTATGGCTTGCGCTGGGAGCTCAACACGCCGCTGGCGGACAAATTTCATCGCATCCAAACTTTCCGGCCCGGCCAAGCCACCACGGTCTATCCTTGCCAACTTTCCGCCGCCAGCGCCCAGTCCTTGGGCGTGGGCACTGGACCGACTGATTGCAATCCCGGCGGTCCCGGCCAGTCCGTGTTTCCCCTGGGACTCGTCGTGCCCGGCGACAAGGGCGTTCCGCCCGGGCTGACTGAGACTTACTACGGCGCCTTCGCGCCGCGGATCGGTATCGCCTGGAGCCCGGGCAGCTCAGGAAGGACCAGCATCCGCGCAGGCTGGGGAATGTTCTATAACCCGGTCGAGCAGCTTGTTCTTGAGCAATTCAGCGCCGAGCCTCCCTTCGGCGGCAGCTCATCGCTCGCCGGAACTCTCTTTAACACGCCCTTTGAGGCGCAGAATGGGACGATTTCTCCCAACCCGTTCCACGGGATGCTGAATCCGCCGCCCGGCCAGGCGGTGGACTGGTCGCTGTTCCGGCCCATCCTCTTGTTCGGCCAATTCTTGCCGCACCTGCGGGCGCAATACTCCGAGCAGTACAACCTGACCGTGCAGCGCGAAATCGGCGAGGATATGGTGGTCCAGGTCGCGTATGTCGGCTCCCAGGGACACCGACTGCTCATCACGCACGATTTGAACTTCTCTCAGGCTCAGACTTGCCTTGACATCGCGGCCCTTGCCAGCGCGAACCCGGCCAGCGTCTTGGACTTCAGCGGCAATCCCATCAGTTGTGGTCCCTTCGGCGAGGACAACGGCTTCGTCATCCAACCCAACGCTATCCCGGCTGGGTCCACCTTTCATCTGCCTTATGGCTCGGTCGCGACGGTGACCGGTCCCAACGCCAATGCGATCACCCTGGTCGGCCTGCGCCGCTACTCTTCGCCCTTGTGCCAGCCGACCACCGGATCGGGCTGCCCCCAGGACGGCGTGCCCGTCTTCGGCAGTATCTTTGCCGAGGACACGATCAGCAATTCGAATTACCACTCGCTTCAAGTGAGCGCCGACAAACGCTTTTCGAAAGGACTCCAGTTTGAGGCGGCATACACATGGAGCAAGTCCATGGACTATGGATCGAGCTTTGAAGACGTCCTGAATCCGCTCGACTACAGCCGCAGCTATTCGCTCTCGCAATTTGACACGCGCCATCGCTTGGTGTTCAGCTACGTCTGGGAACTGCCGGTCCCCAAGCTCGCCGGTGCCACGGGAAAGCTCGCGGACGGCTGGTCGGTTTCGGGAATTGCAACGTTTCAGACTGGTTTCCCCATCCGGATCACCGATTCGGGGGACAACGAGCTTGAGAATAGCGTTGATTTCCTGCCGCCCGGAGAGCCGGATCTGGTGGGCCAATTCCGCACCCTCGACCCTCGCGGGTCCGGTCACTTTGCATTTGATCCCACGGCTTTTGCCGCGCCGGCCAGTCTAGGCGTGATCGGAAGTTCGGCGCGTACCCTGTGTTGTGGACCAGGACTCACCAATTTTGACGTCGCCTTCCTGAAGAACACACCAGTCACGGAAAAGACCAGCCTGCAATTTCGGGCAGAGTTTTTCAACATCGCTAATCACGCGCAGTTTGTGAACCCTGCGCCTTTTGGCGGCGTCGCCGGCGGAGACTTTAACTCCGGCCAGTTTGGCACCGTGGTCCGCGCGCGCGATCCGCGCCTGATTCAGTTTGCATTGAAGCTGATTTTCTAACGACAGTCGAGAGTGAAGCGCTCGATCTAGTCCTTCAGTTCCCGCAGGCGTTCGGCGGCTGTTTCCGGCGTGATGTCACGCTGGGGCGCCGCCAACATTTCGTAGCCAACCATGAATTTCCGCACCGTCGCGGAGCGAAGCAATGGCGGGTAGAAGTGCGCGTGGAGATGCCACTCCGGATGCGGCTGGCCATCCGTCGGGTGCTGATGAAATCCCATCGAGTAGGGAAAAGAAACCTCAAACAAATGATCGTAGCGGGCCGTCAAGCGCTTCAGGATATCGGCCAACCCATCGCGCTCCCCATCGGTTAATTCATCGAGCGCCCCGGCGTGCCGCTTGCCGATCAGCATCGTCTCAAACGGCCAGACGGCCCAAAACGGCACGAGCGCCAAGAAGTGGTCATTTTCAATCGCGAGGCGTTGCCCAAGATCTTGCTCCAATGCCAGGTAGTCGCAGACCAGGCAGGAGCCCTTTGCCCTGAGATAGTCTTGGAACGATTTTTTCTCTTTCTCCGGCTCGTTGGGGATGCTGGCGTTTGCCCAAATCTGGCAATGAGGGTGCGGATTGCTACAGCCCATTATCGCGCCCCGGTTCTCGAAAATCTGCACGTGATTGATGAAGGGCAGTGCGCCGAGCTCCCGATATTGCTCAGCCCAGACGTCGACGACCTTTCGAATGTCAGCTCGGTCCATCTGAGAAATCGTCAGGTCGTGGCGGGGAGAAAAGCAAACGACGCGGCAAATCCCCTGCTCGGATTCGACGACAAGCAGATTGGCGTGCCCCTTGTCGCGATCGGCGACATCGCTCTGAGAAAACCTTCCGGGCGGCGTTCCGGGCAGCAGGGCCGGGTAGTCATTGTCAAACAGAAACGTTCCAGTGTAGGCGGGATTGCGAGAGCCGCTGGCTCGCGTGTTTCCCGGGCACATGTAACACTTCGGATCGTAGCGGGGCGTGAATTCCTGCGGGAGCTTTTCCACCTGGCCCTGCCACGGCCGCTGTGTCCGGTGCGGAGAGACAAGCACCCACTCACGGGTCAAAGGATTAAAACGACGGTGGGGATGTTCCTTCAGATCGGCCGGAGTCATAGACTGCGTCGGTTTTCACTCCCGACGAAGTGCTAAAGATAACATCTGATCGAGCCGGAGTCGAATCCGCATTGAACATTCTTGCCCCGTGCGCTGGGGAAGCGCCTCTGATCCTGACTCTTCCCCCGACAATCCCATGGACGTAGCGGTGATGTGCGCATCGTTAAGCGGCGAGGCTGAACTTTCCGCTCCATCTCGCACGTGATACACTCTCCCCAGACCTCGGCTCCGCGGCCAGATCGAGGAAGGCATGTTACCGCCGCGTCGTTCACGTCAGGGACTTCGGGTTGTTCTTCTGGTTGCCGGTCTCGTGATCCTCGGCGCGGAATCCGCCACAGCTCAAGAATGGAAGACACTGGTCGGCGAGGTGCGCACCGAAAGGGACCAGGAGATTACTTCCGATGTGACGGTCATAGTCCAGGCTTTCGATGGCACCCGGATAACCCAAACGCACACCGATTCCCAGGGCCATTTCGAAGTCCCGGAACTTGTCGGGGTTTCGTACACCCTTCTCGTCAGTGCCGAGGGCTACCATCCCCTCGTGCAAACGGTCGACCTGAGGCAAGAAGGTTCCATCGTCAACGTCAAGTTGATTCTCACCCGCCGCCGGCAAGCGGGGGCGCCCGCCCCATTACCGCCTGCTTTGACCGATCTGAGCGCCTCCAAGAAGGCCCGCAAGGCTTTTCAAAAAGGCGTTCGAGCCCTCAACGCCGGCAATCTTGGGGACGCTCGGTCCCAATTCGAAGCCGCGGTTGCCGAGTACCCGTGCTACGCGCGTGCCCAGACCGGCTTGGCCGCGACCCTGCGCGCTGCCGAGGACGGGCGCGGGGCAGAAGCAGCCTTGCGCAAGGCCATGCAGTGCGATCCGGGCTTCATCGACGCGTACATTTCCCTGGGACAAGTGCTGAGCGGCGAGAAGAGGTTCGCCGAAAGCGAGGCCGTCCTCAATCAGGGATTGCGCCTCTCACCGAGTAACTGGCAGCTCTACGACAAGCTGGCCGCGGTGCACTACAGCACCGGACAGTATGCCAAGGCGGAAAAGGAGTGGCTGGAGGTGAGGTCACTGAACCCGTCGCCTTCTCCGGAATTGCACGCCAAGCTGGGCACGACCTACCTGAAGGAAGGCGTCAATGACAAAGCCTACGTCGAGATGCAGGCCTACCTGCGGGAAGATGCGAATGGCCGCTTTGTCCACCAGATCAAAGCCCTGATGCAGCGGATCGAGGCGTCCGGCGCGTTGCCAGGCGCTGAAAAGCCGCCCCGATGAATCGGGGCGCCCCCTTACCCGCTAGCCCCGGCAAAGGCGGAAATCCGAAACTCGAAGCTGGAAATTGGAAAATCGAAATTGGAAATTGGAAACCGGAAACTCGGAATGTGAAATTTGAAATTCGAGATTGGAAAGTCGAAACCCGAGTTTGCGCTTCTTTGACTTGTCCTGCTCACTGTGTGAAGATAGCCGCGGAGATTCCCTATGAAACCTGAACGACTGGCCCGTCTCCTGGTGGGCCTTCTTCTGCTCTTGCTCGTCCTCGGACCGATTTTCGCGAATGGCGTTGACTTGCTGGTGGACTGGCTGTGGTTCAACCAGGAAGGCTTTCGCGTCATTTACACGACCATCCTGAAATCAGAAATTGCCCTGAGTGGTTACGCAGGGCTCGGATTCATGGCCGTCGTGGCGCTCAACATCTGGATCGCGCGCCGCCTGGCGCATCGCGTCGGCTACCGGGTGTATCACGACGTGATTGAAATCCCGGGGCTCGATCGTTTCAGCGCCATCTTTCGTTGGGTCGTTTGGATCGGCGTGTTCGTTGTCGGATTTTTCGTAGGCGAGTGGGCGACGGGCCACTGGCTGGAATATCTGTTCGCGCTGCGGCCCGTTCCCATGGGGCAAGCCGATCCGCTCTTCGGCATCGACCTCAGTTTCTATCTGTTTCGTCTTCCTTTTATCTGGTTTCTCTATCACCTCGCCATGGTCACGCTTGTCGTCTGCATTTTGACGGCCGTCTTTGTTTACCTGGTCGAGGGCGGCGTCACGGTAACGGCGCGCGGCCCGATCGTTTCGCGCACCACGCGCGCCCACTTGATGGTCTTGGGCGGACTGCTGTTCGTGCTGATGGCCTACCGGTGCCGCCTGGCGATGTACGATCTGCTCTACTCACCGCGCGGCATGATTTATGGCGCGGGGTATTCGGACATCGCGGCCACGCTGCCGGTGCTGAAGATCATGCTCGTGCTCTGCCTGTTGACGGCGGTGGCGCTGGCGCTGGGCGCCATTCAACACCGCTGGAAGCCGGCTCTTTTCTCGTTTGGGGCGCTGATCGTGGTGTGGGTGTTGGGCGGAGCAGTGTATCCGGAAATCATCCAGCAACTCATTGTGAAGCCCAATGAGATCGACAAGGAGCGGCCCTACATCGCGCGTGCCATCGAGTTCACGCGCAAGGCTTACGCGCTAGACCGTTTCGAGGAGCGCGAGTTTTCCGCGACCGAAGACTTGACTCTCGCCGACATCCGCAAGAACGACGCCACCATGCGAAACGTGCGCCTGTGGGACCACGCGCCACTCAAGACCACCTTTGCCCAGCTCCAGGAAATCCGCACCTACTACGACTTCGAGCGCGTGGACAACGACCGCTACTGGATTAACGGCGTCTACCGGCAGGTCTCGCTCTCGCCGCGCGAGCTGAACGCGGCGAGCCTCCCCAGCCGCAACTGGATCAACGAGCACTTGAGTTACACCCACGGCTATGGCCTTTGTCTCGGCCCGGTGAACGAGTCAACGAGCGAAGGCTTGCCCGAACTCTTCATCAAGAATATTCCGCCGGTTTCCACCACGTCACTGCGCATCACGCGCCCCGAGCTTTACTACGGCGAGATGACCAACGACTACTGCTTTGTGAAAACGGGTACCAAGGAGTTCGATTATCCCTCCGGCGCGCAGGACATTTACACCATCTATCAAGGTTCGGCCGGCATTCCGGTGGACAACTTCTGGCGGCGTCTGCTGTTCGCAGTGAAATTCGGCGAGAAGAACATCCTCTTCTCCGGCGACATCACGAGCGAGAGCCGGTTGATGATCTACCGGAAAATTCTGGAGCGCGCGAACCGGCTGGCTCCCTTTCTGCTTTACGATCCCGATCCGTTCATCGTCATCGCCGACGACGGCTCGCTCTACTGGATGCTGGATGGCTATACGACTTCGAGCCAATATCCGTATTCGGAGCCCATCGAGGACTTGGGCAACTACATTCGGAATTCCGTGAAGGCCACGGTGAACGCCTACACCGGCCAGGTCCATTTCTACATCAGCGACCCGACCGACCCCTTGATTCAGGCATACGCGGCGCTCT
Organism: Terriglobia bacterium; assembly: GCA_050013575.1. Taxonomy (GTDB): domain Bacteria; phylum Acidobacteriota; class Terriglobia; order UBA7540; family UBA7540; genus DASYXZ01. Next base: position 35,169 of record JBEKEZ010000042.1, read on the forward strand.
TTCCGGGAGTCTTCGAGCCGCTCGATGCGATGCCCAAAGATTTGCGCGCCCACATTCGCTATCCGGAAATGATCTTTTCCATCCAGGCGAGCAAGTACGCCGAATTCCACATGACCGATCCGCGCGTCTTCTATAACAAGGAAGACCTGTGGCGAGTGGCGCAGAGCGCGGCGCGAGGCTCGGATGCGCCGATGACGCCCTACTACACCATCATGAAACTAGCGGAGGTCGGGAACAAGGAAGAGTTTATCCTCATGGTGCCCTTCACCCCGGCGCGCAAAGACAACATGATCGCCTGGATGGCGGCGCGCTGCGATGAGCCAAACTACGGGAAGGTGCTGGTCTTCACTTTTCCCAAACAGAAGCTGATTTACGGGCCTCAGCAAATCGAAGCGCGCATCGATCAGGAGCCCAGCATCTCGCAGCAACTCACGCTCTGGGACCAGCACGGCTCGAGCGTCATCCGCGGCACGCTGCTTGTGATTCCCGTCTTGAATTCGGTGCTCTACGTGGAGCCTATCTACCTGGCGGCGCAAGCCGGGGGCGGCCTGCCGCAAATGCAGCGCGTGATCGTGTCCTATTCCGACCACGTGGTGATGGAAGCGACTCTCGACGCGGCCCTGAGCAGGATCTTTGGAGGCACAGTGGAATCGGCCAGGCCGACGGCTGCCGCTGCCGGTGGGCCCGCAGCCGCCCCGGGCGCGGCTCAGCCGGCCGCCGCTCAGACGCCCGCCGAAGAACTAAAGTCGCTGATCCGCGAGGCAAACCAACACTTCGAGCGCGCGCAACAACTCCTGCGCCAGGGCGACTGGAATGGCTACGGGGAGGAAATCAAGAAATTGGGCGACGTTTTGAAGCGAATGCCGGCAGGAGTGCAGAAACGATGAATGATGAATGAAGAAAGACCCCGAGCGCCGCGTAGAGAGTTCATCGTTCCGCATTCATCATTCAGCGTTTGTGGAACTACTGACCGCTGCTTTTCTTGTGCTCCATCAAATCGCACGCGGCGCCGGCACCGCTCGGATCAATCGCCTCGTTGCCTTTTTGGATGTGTTGAATAACTCCGTTTTTGTCGACCACGAACGTGGCGCGATTGGCAAACCCCTTTTCGTCATTCAAGACGCCATAGTCTTTGGAGACTGTTCTCTTAAAGTCACTCAGCAAGGGGAATGTCAGGCCATTTTGCTCGGCGAAAACTTTGTTGGCCGCTGGACTGTCTACACTCACGCCAAAAACCTGCGTACCGGTTTTCTCGAAATGGGCGATATCAGCCTGATACGCCTTGAGCTCCTTCGTTCAACCTCCGGTAAAAGCGAGGACGTAAAACGCCAGCACCAAATTCTTCTTCCCCAGATAATCGCTCAGCTTCACGGGCTTCCAATTGGTGTCGAGCAGCGTGAAATCCGGGGCCTTGTCGCCCACCTTCAACTCCGCCGCCGACGCCGCGAGCGGCGTCGCGAGCGCCAACACCAATAGAGCCGCAGCTAATTGTGTTCTTGGATGCACAGAATCGCCTCCTCACTCAGATGTGTTCTTTTGCCTGAAATGCTTTCCGACGCCTTCTTCGATCTCCGTTCCTACGGTTCGAAAACAGACCAACTTCGATGCGTCCCCGCCGGAAGGCAACCCAGTCATTTCCGATGCTCCAGCAGGCTGCAGGACTGCTCGGCCTTCTGCGGGTCGAGAGCCTCGCCGCCTTTCCGGATGCTTTGTATTGTCCCACGCTTGTCAATCACAAACGTCGTCCGGCTGGCCAGCCTGATGAGCGGCATCAGAACGCCATACTCCCTGGACACCGTTTTCTGTTCGTCGCTCAGAATCGGATAAGTGACGCCGAGCTGTTCCGCGAAGGCTTTGTTCTTAGCCCGACTGTCCACGCTGATGCCAATCACTTGCGCGCTCGCGGCATCGAACTTGGCGATATCAGCCTGATACGCCTTTAGCTCTGCCCTTCAGCCGGGGGTGAAGGCTTTGATGTAAAAAGCCAGTACGACATTCTTTCTTCCGCGCAAGTCACTCAGCTTTACCACCGTGCCGTTTTGATCCGGGAGAGAAAAATCGGGAGCCTGGTCGCCAACCCCCACTGCGGCATTCCCGCCCGAGAAAATCATGCATCCTCCCGGTACCAACATGCAACCGATGGCTATGAGCGTTCTTCGCGACAAATCCATTTCTGCGACAGGTGCGCCTTCCGCATCGGAAGCGCGCCGCCAGATTATACCTTCGCGCCCAATAAGGCGGGGCGATTTTCTGAAAGCGACCATCCTAGCAGTTCGACTGCCTTCCAGGGCGAATCTGCAAATCCGGGTGACACCTTTGAGAGTCGAAGAACCTCTGGCGACCCAAGAGCGCCGAAACCGACCTCAGGTAACGGCAAACTACTTAAAGACTTGCCTAAGTTACTGAAAATAGGCACAAAAAACATATTGACAGTAAGGCACTAAGATTTTATTATGACACCATGCTAAGAAAACTGAATCTAACTGAACGGAGGTGAAAAAGCAATGGCGATTGTACGCTGGGAACCTTTCCGAGATCTTGTAGCGACTCAGGACCGGTTTAACCGGCTTTTCAATGAGGCTCTATCGCCTCTCTTCGAGGGCAGCGCCGCTGGAACGCAGAACTGGGCGCCGGCGGTTGACATCTACGAGAACGACCAGAACGTTGTGCTTAAGGCCGAGCTTGCGGGCGTGGATCCCAAAGATGTGGAGGTCCGGGTGGAGGATGGCACGCTCTATCTGAAAGGCGAGCGCAAGTACGAAAAAGAGGTCAAGGAGGAGAACTACCATCGCATCGAGCGCTCCTATGGCTCATTCATGCGGTCGTTCCCTCTTCCTAACTCCGTGGATGCGGACAAGGCTGCGGCTGACTACAAGAATGGAGTGCTCACCTTGACCTTGCCCAAGCGGGAGGAGTCGAAACCGAAGGCCATCAAGATCGTCAGCAAGAACTAACGCGATTGAGGTTGGAGCGCCCAATCCCGTAGGGCGCTCAGAAAAATCCAATTCGAGGAGGACAAGAATTATGCCGATCGTTCGTTGGGAACCATTTCGAAATCTCGTATCGACTCAGGACCAGTTCAACCGCTTGTTTAACGAGACGTTTTCCCGTTTCTTCAGCGGTGCCGAAGGGGGCGAGGCTCAAACCTGGTCTCCGGCGGTCGACATTTACGAGAACGAACAGAACCTGGTCTTCAAAGCCGACCTGCCGGGGATTGACCCGAACGACGTGGAAGTACGCGTCGAGGACAACGTGTTATACCTCAGGGGACATCGCAAATTCGAAAAAGACGTCAAGGAAGAAAACTATCATCGGATCGAGCGCGCCTACGGCAGCTTCCAGCGGACCTTCACGCTGCCCAATTTCGTCGACGCAAACAGCGTGACCGCCGAGTACAAGAACGGGCTGTTAACGCTGACAATGCCCAAGCGTGAGGAGGCGAAGCCCAAGACGATCAAGATCCAAGTGTCGGGCGAGACTTCCAAAGCGATGGGAGCGGGTGCGCAGAAGTAAGCGCTGGGTTTCGATCCGAAACGGGCATAGGAAGTAGTGACACCAACAGACGCCGCGTCGGTCCCGCAAGGTTCGGCGCGGCCATTTTTTTGCAGTAATATGGTTCTTTAAGCTGAGGATCTTAAATATGGCAACACGATTTGACAAGTTCACGGTGAAAGCCCAGGAAGCGCTGGAGGCGCTACAGGAAGTTGCCCGGCGCCTGGAGAACCAACAATTGGAAACGGTCCACCTGCTGCTGGCGCTCGTCGAGCAGCCGGAAGGCATTGTCCCGGCGGTTCTGAATCGCCTCGGGGTGCCGCCGGCCACAGTGGCGCGCGAAGCCGAGCGGGCCGCGCAGTTGCTGCCCAAAGTGACCGGCGCCGCCGAACCGTATCTTTCGGCTTCGCTGAAGGAAGTCCTGGACGGCGCCTTCAAAGAGACGGAGGAGTTCAAGGACGAGTTCGTTTCCACGGAGCACCTTTTCCTGGCGCTGGCGAAGCGGTTGGGCGACCCGGCGGGGCGGATCCTTTCGCGGCTGGGCGTCACGCACGACGCCATCCTCCAGGCGCTCAAGGCGGTACGGGGCACGCAGCGCGTCACCGACCAAAACCCGGAGGCAAAGTATCGGGCCTTGGAGCGCTACGCCCGAGATCTCACGGATCTCGCCCGGCGCGGCAAGCTCGACCCGGTGATCGGCCGCGACGAGGAGGTCCGCAGGGTCATTCAAGTGCTTTCGCGCCGCACCAAGAACAATCCGGTGCTGATTGGCGAGCCGGGCGTTGGCAAGACCGCAATTGTGGAAGGCATCGCGCAGCGCATGGTGGCCGGCGACGCGCCGGAATCGATCAAATCCAAGCGCATCGTGCAGCTCGATCTGGGGGCTCTGGTAGCGGGCTCGAAATATCGCGGTGAGTTCGAAGACCGCCTCAAAGCGGTTTTGAAGGAAATCGAGGAATCGAGCGGCCAGGTCATCCTCTTCATCGACGAGCTGCATACGCTGGTGGGGGCAGGGGGAGCGGAAGGCGCCATCGACGCCTCCAACATGCTGAAGCCGGCGCTGGCGCGTGGCGACCTGCGTTGCATCGGAGCCACCACGCTCAATGAGTACAAGAAATATATCGAGAAGGACGCGGCCCTCGCGCGGCGCTTCCAGCCGGTTTATGTCGGCCAGCCCTCGGTCGAAGACACCATCGCCATCCTGCGCGGCCTCAAGGAACGCTACGAAGTCCACCACGGCGTGCGCATCAAGGACTCGGCGATTGTCGCCGCCGCGGTGCTCTCCAACCGATACATCTCCGACCGCTTCTTGCCCGACAAGGCCATCGACTTGATCGACGAAGCAGCCTCCGGCCTGCGCATCGAGATTGACTCCATGCCGGCGGAGATCGACCAAATCGAGCGCCGCCTCACGCAGCTCGAAATCGAGCGCCAGGCTCTGCGCAAAGAAGAAGACTCCGCCTCGCGCGAGCGGCTCCACGCGATCGAGAAGGAACTGGGCGAGCTCAAGGAGAAGTCCGACCGCTTGAAGCTGCGCTGGAAGGCTGAGAAGGAAGTCATCAGCGAGATCCGGCGCCTGAAGAGCGAAATCGAGCAGGGCAAAGTGGACGAGCAGCGTGCCACACGAGAAGGCGACTTGAACAAGGCGGCTGAAATCCGCTATGGCAAACTGGTGGCCCTCGAAAAGCGACTGACCGCCGCCAATGCCAAGCTTGAGGAGACCCAGAAGACGGGCCGGATGCTCAAGGAAGAAGTGGACGAAGAAGACGTGGCGCACGTGGTCTCGAAATGGACCGGCATTCCCGTCTCCAAGATGCTGGAAGGCGAAGTGGCGAAGCTGGTGCAAATGGAGGATCGCCTGCGGCAGCGCGTGATTGGGCAGGACGAAGCCTTGCGGCTGGTGGCCAACGCCGTTCGCCGCAGCCGCGCCGGGCTTGCCGACCCGAAGCGTCCCATCGGGTCATTTATCTTTCTCGGCCCCACCGGCGTGGGCAAGACGGAGTTGGCGCGGGCGCTCGCCGAGTTCCTCTTCGACGACGAGCGCGCCATGCTACGCATCGACATGTCCGAATACATGGAGAAACACACCGTGGCGCGGCTCATCGGCGCGCCCCCCGGCTACGTGGGCCACGAAGAGGGCGGGCAGCTCACCGAGCCCGTGCGTCGCCGACCGTACGCCGTGATTCTGTTCGACGAGATCGAAAAGGCGCATCCCGATGTCTTTAACATTCTGCTCCAGATTCTCGACGACGGCCGATTGACGGACGGCAAGGGTCGCACTGTGGATTTCAAGAACACCGTTATCATCATGACTTCGAACATCGCGGGGTCGGCGATCTACGAGGCGATGAGCGGACGGCGGGACGAATCGGCGCCGGTCATCACCGAAGACCTCAAGCGGCGGATCCAGACGACGCTGCTTGAGCACTTCCGCCCTGAGTTCCTGAACCGCGTCGACGAGATCGTGATCTTCAATCCGCTCGGCAAGGAGCAGATCGAGAAGATCATCGACCTGCAATTGGACTATCTCCGCAAACTGCTGGCCGAGAAGAAAATTCAGATCGAGTTGACGCGCCGGGCGCACGAACTGCTCTTCCGCGCCGGCTACGATCCGCAGTTTGGCGCGCGGCCCCTCAAGCGGGCCATCCAGCGGCTCATCCAAGACCCGCTGGCGTTGAAACTTCTCGATGGTGACATTTTGGCAGGCGAGTCGGTCACCGTCGACGCGGATTTGAAAAAGGGTGAGATGAACTTCGAGCGCGAGGTGGCTCACGCCGCGAAGAGGTGAAGCTTCCAGGTCACATACAAGTAAGGAGGTTTGAATGCCCGACTTCAAAGTCCGTAACATCCCACCAAAGCATTACAAGTTCCTAAAGCGACAGGCCAAGGAGCATGGCCGGAGCATGAGCGCAGAGCTTCGCGAGATGATCATCGAGTCCGTTCGGAGTCCTTTCCGTTATACCTTCGTACCCGGTGGCCCCACCCTCATCGAATTGCGGACCCGAAGAAAGTGAGCCGAATGACAGGCCCGGGCGAGAGCAAATAACGTCTCCGCCCAAATGTTCATCTAATCTAAGTGGAAGGACTGGCAGGGTGGGCGACCCGAGTCGGGTCGAACTGGAGGTTAAGCTATGTGGAACAATCTGAAGACAACGATATTACTGGCCGGCATGACCGGATTGTTTTTGGCCATGGGCGAGTTGTGGCGCGGCCAAAATGGCATGATATTTGCACTCGTGCTGGCCGGGGTCATGAATCTTGTCGCCTACTTTTTCTCTGACAAGATCGCCCTGAAGACGAGCGGCGCTCAGCCCATCTCTCGCGAAGACGGCCCGCGCATCTATCAGATCGTCGAGCGCTTGGCGGCGAAGGCCAACATTCCCGTGCCCAAGATTTATATGATTCCCACCGATTCGCCCAACGCGTTTGCCACGGGTCGCAATCCGAGCCACGCTTCGGTGGCGGTGACGCGCGGGATTCTGGAAATCTGCACGGATGAGGAGATCGAAGGCGTCCTCGCCCACGAGCTGGGCCACGTGAAGAACCGCGACATTCTCACCAGCGCGGTAGTGGCGACGCTGGCGGGCGCCATCACGCTCATCGCCCGGATGATTTACTGGGGCGAGCTTTTCGGCGGCTTTGGCGGGCGCAGCGCTAACCGGCGCGGCGGCGTCTTTTCCGCCCTGGCCATGATGATAGTGGCGCCGCTCGCTGCCACGCTGATCCAACTCGCCATTTCGCGCTCCCGCGAGTACGAGGCCGACCATACCGGCGCGGAGATCACCGGCAACCCGCGCGGTCTTGCTTCCGCATTGCAGAAGATCGACCAGTATTCGAAGCGAATTCCGATGCAGGTCTCGCCTTCCATGGCTCACCTCTACTGCGCTCCGCCCTTGACCTCCGGCGAATTCATGAGCAGCCTCTTTTCCACCCACCCGCCCATTCGCAAGCGCATCGAGCGATTAATCGGGCGCGATTTTGTGTGATGGATTTCCGCTTCTCGCCGTCTGACCCGGCGAGCGGCGGCGCTTAGATGCCTCCAAAGAATGAACAATCTCACGCAAAGACGCTAAGGCGCCAAGAAAGAGGAAGCGGTATTGCTTAGCGTCTCTGCGCCTCCGCGAGAGATTGTTTTGGGCTCCGTTCGTTTGCGTGCCTCCCGCCGGTCCGCGCGCCAAGCGTGGTATATTGCTACGCCAACCTATGGGCGTGATGGCTGCGAAACGAATCTTTTGGCTGGCCATAGCGCTTCTTGCCGCGCTGTCGTTGGCGATGATTGCTTTCGTCCGCGGCGAGCCGGTGAATGCGGTGTGGCTGGTGGTGGCGGCGGCGTGCTGCTACGCGCTCGGCTACCGATTTTACAGCCGGTTCATCGCGCTGCGCGTGCTCGAGCTGAATGACGAGCGTGCCACGCCGGCAGAGCGTCTCGAAGACGGCCGCGACTTTGTGCCCACCAACAAGTGGGTGGTGTTTGGCCATCACTTTGCCGCCATTGCCGGACCAGGTCCGCTGGTGGGACCGATCCTCGCCGCGCAGTTCGGGTATCTGCCGGGCACGCTCTGGATCGTGGCGGGAGGCTTGGTGGGCGGCTGCGTTCAGGACTTCGTCACCCTGTTCTGCTCGATTCGGCGCAACGGCAAATCGCTCGGGCAGATGGCCAAAGAAGAGGTGAGCGAGGTGGGCGGCTGGACGGCGGTCCTCGCGGTCCTTTTCATCATGGTCATCGTGATCGCCGTGATCGCGCTGGTGGTGGTGAACGCGTTGAAGTCGAGCCCGTGGGGACTCTCCACCATCTCGATGATCATTCCGATCGCCATGTTCCTTGGGGTTTATCTCCGCTACTTTCGGGTCGGCCGGGTAAGAGAAGCCTCGGTAATCGGATTCATGTTGGTGTTGGGAGCGGTGATTGGCGGCCGCTACGTAGCGGAGTCGCCCACCTTCGCCCATTACTTCACCTGCGGCGGACTCTCGCTGGCGTGGATCATCATCATCTGCGGATTTCTGACTTCCGTGTTGCCCGTGTGGCTGCTGCTCGCGCCGCGCGATTACCTGGCCACGTTCATCAAGCTCGGAACCATCTTGCTTTTGGCCGTGGGCATCCTGCTGGCGCATCCCCAGATGTTATTGCCTCCGCTCACGCGCTTCACGGACGGTACCGGCCCGATTTTCGCGGGCAAGGTCTTTCCCTTCTGCTTTATCACCATCGCGTGCGGCGCCATCTCCGGCTTCCACTCGCTGATCGCCACTGGCACCACGCCCAAGCTGATCCGCAAGGAGAGCCAGGCGCGAATGATCGGCTACGGCGGGATGATGATCGAGTCGTTCGTTGGGGTGATGGCGATGGTAGCGGCGGCGGTCCTCCAGCCGGGTGTCTACTTCGCCATTAATAGTCCGGCGGGCGTGGTCGGAGCAACGGCAGACAAGGCCACTGCCACGATATCCGGCTGGGGATTTCCCGTCACCGCTCAGACCATGTCCGACCTCGCCACGCGCGTGGGCGAGATTACGCTGTTTAACCGCACGGGCGGCGCGCCGTCACTCGCCGTCGGCATGGCGCATATTTTTTCCGGCACCCTCGGCATGGGAAGGCTCGAAGCCCTCTGGTACCACTTCGCCATCATGTTTGAGGCGCTGTTCATCCTCACACTGCTCGACGCCGGCACGCGGGCGGGCCGCTTCATGCTTCAGGAATTGCTCGGCCACTTCTGGAAGCCCCTCGGACGGACGCAATGGTATCCGGGTGTATTCATCACCAGCGCCATCATCGTTGCGGCCTGGGGCTATTTCCTGATTCAGGGCGTAGTCGATCCGTTGGGCGGCATCAACAGCCTGTGGCCGCTGTTCGGAATTTCGAATCAGTTGCTGGCCACGATCGCCTTGTGTGTCGCCACTACCATTCTGATCAAGATGGGGAAAAAGCGCTACGCCTGGGTGACGATGGCGCCACTCGCGTGGCTGGTGGCCATCACCATGACCGCGAGCTACCAGAAAATCTGGCATCCCGACCCGCGCCTCGGTTTCCTGGCGCAAGCCAGCGACTTGAGTGCGCAGCTCGCCGCCGGAACCATCCCGGCAGCGAAGGTCGCCGAGACCCAGCACCTGATTTTCAATCTGCGTCTCGACGCCGCGGTGACGGCCATCTTCGCGTTTCTGGTCCTGGTGATTCTCGCCGAGTCGGGACGCAATTGGTGGCTTTACACAGTGGGCAGGAAAGTGCCGGTGCTGCGCGAGGCGCCGATGAAACTATCAAGGATTAGCGCTTAGACTGACTGTCGAGTATTTCAGTGTGTCAGTACTTGAGTTCCTCAGTGACTGACGCACTGAAATGCTGACAAACTGAAAAACTGACTATGACCTTCCTCGCGAAGTTGACATGCTTCTGCTGGCGGCTCTTGAAAGAAGTTGCAGGCGAGAACGATTATGCCCGCTATTGCCGCCGGGCAGGCGCCGACGGGGCAAAGCTCATGACCGCCGAGAAGTTCTACGTACTCCAGCTTCGGCAGAAGTATTCCCGCATCAATCGGTGTTGCTGACAAGATCAGGGGCAAGTGGCATGTGACAAGTAGCAAGCACGAGCCATCAGCAGTCAGATATCAGGTCTCAGCAAGAACCGTCGACTGACCCGCTCGCCGAAAGCTGATCGCTGATTCCTGAAAGCTGCTTCTTGCCACTCGCCACATGCCACTTCCCACTGTCGTCTTCTACTTCTCCGCCGGCGCAGCCATGCCGCGTTTTTCGATGGGGACGAAGTCGCGCGCGTCGTGACCGGTATAGATTTGCCGCGGACGCGCGATCTTTTGCTCCGGATCTTCGAGCATTTCCTGCCACTGGGCGAGCCATCCCACCGTACGCGGAATGGCAAACAACACGGTAAACATCTCCGGCTTGAAGCCCATGGCCTGGTACATGATGCCCGAGTAGAAATCCACATTGGGATAGAGCCGGCGTTTGACAAAGTACTCGTCCTCCAGCGCGATCCGCTCCAGCTCCAGGGCAATTTCAAGCTTGGGATTTCTGCCCGTCACCGCGAACACCTGGTCGGCGGCCCACTTGATGATCCTGGCGCGCGGATCGTAGTTCTTGTAAATCCGGTGCCCAAAGCCCATCAGTTTCCCGTGTCCGGCCTTGACGCGCTCAATGTAGGCAGGGATTCGCTCCTTGGTCCCGATTTCGTCCAGCATCTTCAGCACTTCCTCGTTCGCGCCTCCGTGGAGTGGGCCGGAGAGTGCAGCGGCTGCGGCAGCCGTGGCCACGAAGGGATCGGCCTGCGAGCTGCCTACGGCGCGCATCACGTTGGCGCTGCAATTCTGCTCGTGATCGGCGTGAAGGATGAAGAGAATATCCAGCGCGCGAGCCAGCGCGGTATTGGCACGGTATTTCGGCTCCACCATCTTCCAAAGCATGTTCATGAAATTCTCGGTGTAGCTGAGGTCGTTGTCCGGATAGATGTACGGGAAGCCGAGGCTGTGGCGATAGGTGTAGGCCGCGATGGTAGGCACTTTGCCAATCAGGCGATAAATCTGGAGCTTCCGCACTTCCGCGTCGCGCACGTTTCTCGCATCCGGATAAACGGTGGAGAGCGCCGCCACCGTGCTGATGAACATGCCCATCGGATGAGCGTCGTAACGGAAACCCTCCAGGAATTTCTTGGTGGTCTCGTGGATCATCGTATGGTGAGTGATGTTCGAGACCCATTGCTTCAGCTCTGAGGCAGTGGGCAACTCGCCGTGCAGAACCAGATAGGCGACTTCCAGGAACGTGCACTTTTCCGCCAGTTGCTCGATGGGATATCCGCGGTAGCGCAGGATTCCTTTGTCGCCGTCGATGAACGTAATCGCGCTCTGGCACGACGCAGTGTTCATGAAGGCGGGGTCGTAGGTCATCAGTCCAAAATCGTCAGGCCCGGTCTTAATCTGGCGCAAATCCATGGCGCGCACGGTGCCCTTGAAGATTGGGACGTCGCACTTTGCCTGGGTGCGGTTATCAGTGATGCTTAGAGACTCGTTTCCCATAGCTTTTTCTCCTTGTGAATTCGGCCCCCGGGTTGACGCCAACCTGCCGCTCGTCCGCAGCCCAATGGAGACATGCGCAATTTTACGCCTTTGTGGCCGGACTGGCGCCGTGAGGCGAGTCACCGTCCAAGGTGATTGTAGTCACAGGGTCTGCCCACAGCGGTCAGCGGCCTGCGCTGGCCACCACCCGCCTTCTCGTACCTGAGAATTCTCTCAAGTGTGGGCGGGGCGCTGCCGATAAGACAGATCAGGTGGGTTCCGTCGAGAATAGGGTCGGCAGCCAATACTGTTGAGCTCGTTCTCACTCTCCTCCAGGGGTTCGGGCCCACCTCAAAAATTCTTTCGGCCTGCGCATGCACACACTTTTACCGCAACTCTCGAAAGCGACCGAGCACACAGTTCGCAGGGAAGGCGCAAGTCGGTTGAAGCGCGAGGCCACCGTTGCAGACCGCCAAAAAATCCGCGGCGCTCAAAGACCGCCGCTACAATCCTGTTGTAGCGTCGATCTCTGATTGACAAGAGGACAACCTCATCGTTCCCCGCCTTGCGGGGCAGGCAACGACCGACGCCACAACCGACACCGTCGCCTAGACCTCGTGGAATGGCTACCGATTCACTCTTGTCCGGCCGTTGCCGTGGCCGTTCGGTGTTCGGCGTTTGCGGGGGGAAAGGCCGGCGGCTTTGCCCGCCGGCACGGGCTCGCGAGCCGAGGTTAGCAGAGCGCCCTGGCTGTTGACGGCCTCCGCTTTATCCCGATTGATACTCCGGCTATATTGTCCGTCGCTTTGGAGATAGTGTGACTTCGCTTCATCCGACACGTAGACGGTGAGAATGTCCTTCAAGCGGCGAACGAGTTTGGGGCCTTTCACCGGGAAGATAATCTCGATCCGATGGCTGAGGTTGCGCCGCATCAGGTCCGCGCTGCCGAGATAAATCTCTTCTGCTCCGCTTTTGCGAAAATAGAAGACGCGGCTGTGCTCCAGGAATCGGCCGACGATGCTGGTGACGCGGATATTCTCGCTGATCCCGGTCACTCCGGGCCGCAAACAACAAAGCCCGCGCACCAGCAGGTCCACCTTAACGCCCGCTTGCGAGGCGCGATAAAGGAGCCTGATCATCTCCGGGTCCTCGAGCGAGTTCATCTTGAAAATCAAATGGCCCTGCTCGCCTTTTTCTTGAAGCGAGATTTCTCGCAGGATCATCTCCTCCAGGCGCCGCCGCATGTTGAGGGGAGCCACCAGCAGCTTGCGCGGTTCATGCTTTTTGGAATAGCCGGTCAGCGTGTTGAAAAAGTGCGTGGCATCATCGGCGATTTTTTCGTCGCACGTCAAGAGGCCGAAGTCCGTGTAGAGCCGTGCGGTCATGGGATTGTAATTGCCCGTTCCAAGATGGACGTAGCGGCGAATCGTCTCGCCTTCGCGCCGCACGACCAGCGCAATCTTGGAGTGGACCTTCATGCCCACCACGCCGTAGACGACGTGGACGCCGGCGTCTTCCAGCGTCCGCGCCCACTCGATGTTGCTCTCTTCGTCGAAGCGCGCTTTCAACTCGACCAGCACCGCCACCTGCTTGCCCGCCTCGCTGGCCTCCAGCAGCGCGGCCACGATGGGCGAATTGCGCCCCACACGGTACAGCGTCATCTTGATGGCGAGGACATCCGGGTCGCGCGCTGCCCGCCAAAGAAATTCCACAATGGGCTCAAAAGACTCGAAGGGATGGTGCAGCAGAACGTCTTCACGACGGACGAGAGCAAATACGTCTTCCTCGTAGTTGGGTCCAAAGCTGGCGGGAATGAAGGGCTGAGAAGGTTTGTCTTTCAGGTCGGGACGATCCAACCAGTAGAGCTCCATCAGGCGGCTCAGGCCAATCGGCCCGTCGATGCGGTAAACATCCTGCGGGTCGACGGCGAGATTACTGGTCAGAATCTCCAGAATCTTGTCGGGCATCCTCGAATCCACCTGCAAACGGACGACGGAAGTGAAGCGTCGCCGCCGCATGGCTTCCTCGACGCTTTCCAGCAGGTCGTCGCTTTCGAGCTCCTGAATGGCCACTTCCGCGTCGCGTGTCACGCGGAACGGATACGCCTCCAAGACCACCATTCCGGGAAACAATAAATTCAAATTGGCCGCCAGCAACTGCTCCAGCCAGACAAACGATTGCTCGGCCGGCGCGGGCTTCGTCGGTTTCCCATCGCCGGAGGGAGACTGTCCCAAAATTAACTGGTGCAGCGTGTCCGGCACTTTAATGCGGGCGAAATGTTCCATTCCATCCTGGTCGCCGACCACGACCGCGAGGTTCAAACTGCGGCTGGAAATGTGCGGGAACGGCCGGCCCGGATCGAAGGCCAGCGGCGTCAGTATGGGGAATACGTGCTGTAGAAAATAGGAATCGAGCGACGCCCGCTCTTCTTTGCTCAAAGAAGAAAAGTCCAGAATCCTGATTCCTTCGCGCGCCAAGGCGGGTTGCAGGTCCTCGCGCAGGCATTTCTGGGCTTCTCCCCCCAAGCGCTTCACCTGCTCGCGGATGAGTTCCAGTTGCGCGGCAGCCGACCGGCCGTCAATGCCCAGCTCCCGCGACCCGCTGGCGACTTGTTTTTGCAGAGCGGAGACCCTCACCATGAAAAACTCGTCGAGGTTGGAACTCACGATGGCGAGGAACTTTACTCTCTCCAACAAGGGATTGGCCGCGTCTTGCGCCTCTTGCAAAACCCTCCTTTGAAATTCCAGAAGGCTCAGCTCACGGTTGATGTAGAGGTCGGGAGAGTCAAGGCTGCGCGTTGGAGCAGGCGACGGCGCTTTGGACAATGCGACGGCAACACGGCCCTTGGCACCGAGTGAATCAAGCTCGCCGCCCGGAGTGATAGACATGAGACTTCAATATTACCCGATTCGTGACCGGCCCGCAAACCGGCTGACACGCATTGGACAGCCATCGGGCCCGTGCGAATCGACGCGACCGGCGACCTCGCGTTCCTCGTCAGCTTGACTTCGCCTCGCCGCGAGTGCCACAGTGGTTACCTGGAAGGCGCGTTCAGCGGCAAGCGCATTTCACCCGCTTCCCGCAACATACGAGGCATGACGTTCGAGGAGTTCTTCTCCGCCGCACGCCCTAAGCTTGACGAGCTTTATCAGTCGTCAGGCGCAGCGCGATGGTCTGTCTCGATCGAAGAATTTGGCCAAGCCGCCTGGAAGGGGGTGGGTGCGGCCGCTCAGATCGAACCGGCGGAGATTCCTCGATTGCTCTCCGGCCTCCGCGCTGAAGACCTGGCGCTGGCGCTCGGTTGTGCGCGCGGCGATGAGAAGGCCTGGGACACATTCTGCGCGCAGTATCGCTCCGCGCTCTACGAGGCGGCGCACGCCGTCGCGCATGAAGAAACCACGGCGCGCGAGTTGGCCGATTCACTTCTGGCGGAACTCTACGGACTCGATTCAGCGGCGCCCGGCAGAAACTCGCGCTTCGCCTACTTTCACGGCCGCAGCAGTCTGAAGACCTGGCTGCGCGCCGTGCTGTATCAGGAATTCGTCGACGAGTATCGCCGCCAGAGCCGCTTGGCGCCGCTGCCAGACGACCCGGGCGAGATCGCAGCCGGCGAGGCCTCGGCCGGCGAGCAGGACGATCAGCGCTATGCCGCCTGCCTGGGCGAAGCGGTAGAGGCGGCGCTCGCTGAGCTGCCCGTGCCTGAGAAACTGCTGCTCAGCTACTACTACGTCCAAGGCTTGACCCTCAAGCAAATCGGGCTGCTTACGGGCGAACACGAGGCCACGATTTCGCGACACCTCGAAACTACAAGGAAGAAGCTGCGCAAGCGGATCGAGGCGTTTCTGCGCCAGGAGAGAAAACTGAGCGCCTTCGAGGTTGATCGCTGCCTCGACTTCGCGGCGCGCGGCGTGCTGATGGATATGGAGAGGGCTTTGCGACCGAAATAAGATTTGCAATGAGTGGCGGTGAGAACGTTCTATTGAATGGAGGGGACTTGGGGAGGCGGAAGCTAGAAGTCAGAAGTTAGAAGCAAGAAGTTAGAAGCTAGAATCAAGAAGCCGATCCCGATCTCGCTTTTCTTCTAGTGTAGTGCGTCACAAATAGGTTTACTTATTGTCGGCCCTCGGGTATCATGCCGTGCATGAGCCGAAGAGCCGAACCGATTCTTCTTTCCGATCAGGAGCGTGGCACTTTGCGAACTTGGG
>JBEKEZ010000043.1:0-50535 GCA_050013575.1 Terriglobia bacterium
CGCGAGGCGATCGACCGATTTGTGAACGTTTACAACCAAACCGCAGCTCCCTTTGAATGGAGGAAGGCCGTCGTTCATCCGGCCGCACCTAAAAGATATTACGCTAACTTACGCAACTAGGTACTAGACGGAATCATCCTCGCGTAAAAAGTGCTCGTACAGTTGCTTCGTGTGCCTCGCACTATTTGACCTCTGCAAGCTCGCTGGGCGACAGAGCAGGCTGAAGCTTCGCGGCCAGGTTACTCGCCCAAGCGCGGATTGCCGCCCAGTCCCGAATGTCGTTGGCCGGCATCTTTTTGAGGAAGGGCACAAGGTTGAAGGGGAATCTCAGGGTTGCGGGGTCAAACTTACCACCGAAAATCTCGCGAGCGACCGGGTTGAACCAAGGAAAGTTTGCTAGCTCTTTATCGAGCTGCTCACGAGCACCTTGAAACTCCTTCTCATCATTATGGAACGGGCCCAGGGCGAAAATGGCCACCGGCCGCCGCGTCAGCGCTTCGCGGTGCCGGGAGAGGAACCGGCGCGCGTCCTTGTGCAAGCGGAACATGTAAATTGCCGTCCCCATCACGACGGCGTCGTACCCTTCGAGGGTGCGCACGTTCCGCATGGGCTGAGAATCGACCTCAAGCTCATGGAGGCGCAGCGTCGCCGCGACCGCCTCCGCAACTTCCTGACTTGAGCCGTAACGTGAGGCATGGGCTACCAGAACTGATACCGACATATTCGCCTCCTTCGAGCACAATAGCCGCACACCTACGCTGCGTCTCTCTTCAACCGGCCAGGATCTCGAGATCTTGGCCGTTCGAGGTGGCGGCCCTTAATCGGGCATCGAAGGTCAAGAGCCTCGCCTTATGCTGGCGCGCCAAGCTGAGCAGGTAGGCGTCGGTCACTTGTCGACTCCCGAGAATATTTTCAAACATGCGAATGCACGATTCCTCCGACGGGGCGTGAAGCGATTTCAAGTAAACATGCAACGGGTCTCTCACCATCACCGCCAGCAGCCTGGCCGCCTCGGCGGGAGTCTTCGCGGTGATCACGGCCGCGGGATTGGAAGAGAGGCGTATGAAGCCCAACTGGGTCAAAGCGCACGTCGCCCAGCGCTGGCGCGCCGGCTCCAACCGCCGCTTGGCGGCCACATGAAACTGATGGTTGGGCCATGCGATGGCCAGCAAGACATTCACGTCGAGCAGCAGTAGATCAGTAGCCATCCTCTTCATCCAGGACTCGCTCAATGCGGGAAGCCGGAATGATCGGCGCCCCGGGGGAGATGTCAAATGTAGGGAAACGCCGGCGCCCTTTGCGATGCGGGGCGTTTCTTGGCTCCAAGCCGCGCCGTGCCATCCGGGAGAGTACCCTCCCCAACCGCTCGCCGGAGAGGCGTGACAGGCTTACGGCGGCCTGATAGACGTCGTCATCCAAGGTAACTGTCGTTCTCATGGAGAGAGTATGATACGCTGATACACTGATGTCAAGATGCACCCTCGACACTCAAACCCTATCGAACCAGGCCTCCTTTACGACCACCTCGGCGTGCCGTTCCGCGTTTTCGCAAGGTGCGCCGAGGCGTAGTAAGCGATCGCCATGATGGTCAGCACCGGGTTGAAGCCGCCGTTGGTGACGTGCACGCTGCCATCGATCACGTACAAATTGTCGACGTCGTGCACCCGGCAGAACTTGTCGACCACCGAGGTCTGCGGGTCATTGCCCATGCGGCAGGTTCCCGCCTGGTGTTGCCCGCCGCTCAGGCCAGTGCCCGGTCCAAAAGTCCAGGTGGTGACTGCTCCGGCTTCTTTCAGCCATGCTTCCGCCTTGGAGGCTAGAAACTTGCCCGTAACAATATCGTTGGGATGCCGGCCGCCGGAAAGGCGAACCACAGGAATTCCCCAGTAGTCCTTGACGGCGGGATCGACCTGAACGCGCGCGTCGAACACCGGCAACTCCTGGACCGGTCCCATTACACCGATGCTGCGCCTGTACCAGCGGCGCATGAAATCCTTGTGCGCCGCTCCCCAGCTTGGCCCGCCGGGCGCTCGACGTCCCACAAACTGGTAAGGGAGCCGGATAAACTCGTTAGCCAGCATTCCCCCGCTGATCAGCCCCGCGTTGCCGTGGTTGTAATCACAGATGGCGATCGACGCGCCGGGTCCCAGATCGTCGTAAGTATCGATATCAAACAGGCCGAAGGCTCCCGCATAGGCGTGCCCTTGAAGATTTCTTCCCACCCAGTCGAAGCGATTGCCAAGGCCCTTGGGGAAAAGCCGGCTCTTGGAATTGAGCAGCAGGCGCGCGGACTCATTCGCTGAGCCCGAGACCACCACCACGTCCGCGCTTTGTTCCCGGAGACTCCCGCCGGAGTCGAAATAGGCTACACCGGTAGCCCGCCCTTGCGGGTTGGTGAGAATTTCTTTCACGATGCATTCGGTGCGAAGCTGGCACTGGCCGGTCGCGAGCGCCCTGGGAATCACCGTATTCTGAGTGCCGTTCTTCGCGTCCACCTCGCAGGCGAAGCCCACGCACCAGCGGCAGCGCATGCAGGCGGCCCGGCCGTTGTAGGGCGCCGAGTTGCGGAGCATAGGGATGTCGAACGGATGCAGGCCCAGGCGCAGCGCCGCGGGCTTCAGGATTTCGTACTCGTGGTTGGGCGGAAGAGGCGGCATGGGGAGAGGACGCCGGCGCGGGGCGCGAAAGATATTGCCTGAATCGTCGCCGGAAACGCCGATCTCCCACTCCGCTTTCTCGTAGTAAGGCTCGAGGTCTTCGTAACTGATGGGCCAGTCTTCCAGCGTGCTGCCCTCGACCGCGCCATAGGTCGAGCGCATGCGAAAATCCTTCTCCATGTATCGCCACGCCATGGCGCCGTAGCTGAGCGTGCCGCCGCCCACACAGGCCGCATTGTTGTTGTATCCGCCGTCGCTGGGCTTCAGGACATGCTCCCGGCGCTGGTCGTCCACCAGGACGCGCGGGTTGCGATCTTCGTCAGGTCCAAAGGCATTGCCGAGTACTGTCGTGCGCTGGTTGCGCAGATCATCCTTGCGGCAATCGAAGGCCGAGTACCACTTGCCGCGCTCCAGCAGCACTACGCTCAGGCCGACCTCAGCCAATTCCTTGGCCACAATACCGCCCCCAGCTCCTGCGCCGACTACTACCGCGTTGACGTGCTTAAGTGACATTCGATTTTGGATTTTCGATTTTGGACTTTGGATTGTGCATCTCGCCACCCGGATTCGCTGTCCCGGCCCTAATTCCTAGCCCCTAATTCCTTGTTTCGTCAGGTCATACTGGGCGCGCCCGCGAATCGGAGGATACGGAACGCCCAGCATCTTCCAGCTCACCGCGTCGCGGTTGCCGCCATGACGAGGGTCGCCGTAAAAACCTTGCATTGTGTGGTCGACCAAAAGGCCGAAGAATCTTGTGGAAGACACTTCCTTCCAGGTCTCGCCGGGCGCACGGCCCTGCTCCATCAGCGTCAGGAGTTGGACTTGTTTTGCGGAGGCTAAATCCTGGAAGTTGGCGCCGTAGACGGCGCGGCTCACTTCGTTCACCGCGGCAAGGCCCTGCCGATAGACGTTGCGCAAACTTCTGAACGGCCCGCAGAGCTGGCGATCGATGTAATTCACCACGCCCGCCCAGGCCGCGCCGGGATCCTGATCGGGAGGGATGATCTGGTCGCAGATCGCGGCCAGAGTTCTGGCCTCGTCCACCGTGAGAAATCGCCACGGACTTCGGGCGCCTCCACAAGACAGGCCGGAGCCCGCAGCGGCAGCCGCGAATGCTGCCTGGACAAACTTCCGGCGGCTGAGTTTGTAAGCCGGCTTCGCGCTCAATCTCTCCATGACCTCTCCGCTCAGGGTTGCATCGTATTTCGAGTCTGTCATCCCGTCAGTGACGCCGCTCACGCTATAGCCACCCACCTCCGGCCACTGGTCCTCCTTTGCGACTTGCCACTTGCCACTGTTTCATTGCCCCGCCCCTTCGCCGTCACTCCCGCAAAAACCGGAATCCATCGTTCTCGCGCTTTCCGTCTCCCGTTTGGGTGTGGCTCTTCATATAACTCATCAGTAATAGGGCTAAAATGGGTTCGTCTACACCAGCCCGCCACGTTTGGCAAAGCAACATTTTGACCGTAAGCTGTTCAGGATAATGACGGTTGTTGGGTCTCCTGCAATAAATGGCTTCGAACCAGAGCGGTTTTGTTTGTTTTCAATAACATGGTGGCTTCGAACCTCGTTTTTGCATAAATAATCTTGCGCGTCTCCGCAAGTTTCGCTTTTTCTTCATGTATACACACAGAGTTAACGGTAACGAGCGAGGGTTCGAACGAGTTTGCATCGAGTCTCCCGTTTTCGCTTCTTCGGTTTCGATTTTCGAGCGTGGATTTCCCGGTTTCCGACTCTGCCAGTTTCGGTTTCTTGAGCTTCCCGCTGGGGTTCGCGGGCCGGCACACTTCCGGCCATTGCGGCGGTGCGCCGCGAGAGAGGCGGGGGTTCCAGCGAACGATTTGCGCAGACTCATAAAGTGCTTCTTTACAAGCCCGCGCGGCCATAGACGCGAATATAGGATATCACGCCCTCGCTAATTGTCAAGAGCAAATTAAGGCATCCCAGATTGCCACAAAGATATCGCTCGCCGTTCGGATTTCGGTATCCGAAGTCCGGACGTTGCGCGGGCGTCCCGGCTCCCGCCCTGCGGGACCGATCCCGCTGGGCGGGGTCGACCCTACGTTTTCACCGGCTAACAAGCACCCCGCAGACCAAAACATCCAGCCATCGCCCGCCACAAAATTCACCGATGCTTAAGGAATAATGATTCGCGCAATTTCAGGAAGAGGAGAAAATCAGGCAGCCGCTGTCCAAGCTGAACCCAAGATTTCAAACCCAGCTTCGCCGTAGAGTCCCGAATCCGGTGTGGCAACCCATGCCACGCGGCATCGGACCAGGCAGCCAGGCTCTTGCATGATGATCGCATCGACCTCTTGACCGGGAGCGAGCGGGCAAAAGTTGCTTCGGAACCGGAAGCCGCGCGGCGACGCGTCCATAGCAACCCCGGTATATTCCGGCTGGCCCGTGCTGGGGTCGATGAGCACCACGGGCACCTTTATCGGCACCCTGTCGCTTCGCCCCTCTCCAACGACGGTGTCTGCTGCCATGCGCGATAGCCTCACCCACTGCCCTAACGCCAAGGCCATACCGGGTCTATCGGGCATTCACCCGATTAGCGGGGAGAAAAGTCCCACATACTTTATCGGCGGGAAATCGTCGCAGCATGACGCCGATATCACCCGGCGTAGAGGCGGCTCAGCGCGCCCCCACAAGGGCAGTATTTTATGCGCGTTATAACTTTAATGAATGCAGTGCCGAGAAACCTCCGTTCCGCCACAGCATCCAAAGAGATGAGAACGCCGTTCCCATAGCCCGCGTCCGAAAGCCTGGTCGACTCATCTTGGGAGGGATAGATGCAAGAATTATCACAACCGGTGAAGCGGTATTTTATGGCGAGCGATTTCGATCAGACTCTCAGCTTCAACGATTCTGGCGTGGTGTTGAGCGAGCTGGTTGGGATACCCGCCAAGGCGTTTGAGCGGAAAGTCGCGATATTGTCTGTACAAAACCTCGTGCAGCAAGGCGGTGAACTGACCTATCTGTTGCTCCACGATCCCGACTTTCGATCTCGAGTCCGCAAGCGGCATCTCCTTCAGGCCGGCAAAGGAGTCCGCCTGAAGAAGAACATCAAGAAGCTCTCGGAGCTCCTTGACACTGCCATCGAGGGATACCGATTCGACTTCCATGTGATCTCGGCGTCGCCGCAGGAAGTGATCGAATCGGCGCTGGAGAACATCATTCCGGCCGACCACATTCACGGGACGCAACTCCTCTACGATTCTTCCGAGCAGATCGAATCCGTGGTCCGCGTTAATGCCGGCTACGGCAAGGTTTCCGTGCTGGACGATTTGCAGAACAAGTTCCGCATCGGTCCGGAGCGAATCATCTATGTGGGTGACGGCAGCTCGGACATCCATGTGATGCTGCACGTCAACCGTCGCGACGGCTTCACGATCGCGGTTTCCCAGTCCCGGCATATCGCCCCGATCGCCAAGCGGACCGTGCTGAGCGACGATGCGTTGAGCGTTCTCGTGCCCGCTCTGGAGGAAATCGCCGGCTGGGATACGGCGCGCATTCGAGCTTTCTTTGAGGCGCACGGCCTGCTGATCCAGGAGTGGGACAGGGTGCGCGCCGACTGGCTGACTATCGCCTCAAGCCCACAGTACGCGCCCACAGCCATAGTCCAGCCGGACTCTGTAATCGGCGAGGAAAAGACAGCAAGAATCGTTCCCTCATGAGAGAATGCGCCAGGCAGGGGGCTGCGCTGCTCCTCGCCAGGGGCTGATCTCAATCAGCGCCGGAGAAACTATGCTGCGGAAAATCGCTGTTGTTCTCTGGCTGCTTTTTCCGTGCGCCGTTTTCGCGCAGGAAGAGCCGAAGCCGGACGTTTGGAAGCCGTTTCACTTTTTTGTCGGTTCGTGGGAAGGGACGAGTGAAGGACAGCCAGGCACCGCGAAGGTTGAAGAAAAGTTCGAATTCATTCTGAATGGCACGTTCCTGATGGCGAGTGGGAAATCTGTCTACCCGCCGCAGGAGAAAAACGCCAAAGGACAGGTCTACACGGGTTGGGACATCATCAGCTACGACCGCCTGCGCCAGAAATTCGTGCTGCGGCAATTCAGTGGCGAAGGCTTTGTGAATCAGTACGTCCTGGAGCAGATGGACCCGGATGGCAAGACCTTCGTTTTCGTCACCGAGAGCATGGAAAATCTTCCCGCCGGTTTTCACGCCCGCAAAACTTACCGAATTTTGAAGTCCGATGAGTTCACGGACACCTTCGAGCTTGCCCAGCCGGGCAAAGAGCTGGAGAAATACGTCGAGACCCGCGCCCATCGAAAGTAGGGGCGGCTTTACGCCGGCGCTCTGTTTTGGGCGGGATAAACCCGCCGCTACACGGTCGTTTGGCTTTTGGCCGAGGTAAGCCCGCCTCTACGCCGCGCCCTCGACGCGGAATTCGGGCGCGAGCTTGACTTTGGCCGAGATCGAGTTGGTGATGAAGCAATTGGGCTCGACTTTTTCTTGCATCAACTGGCGAGCGATCGTAAGATCCGCCTCCGATTTCAAAACCACAGTTGGGGTGACAGTGACCTCCGTGATGCAGTACTTGCCCTCCACGTTTTCGAGCAAGCCTTCGGCACTGGACTGATAGGCGACAGGCGCCACACCCTGGGATTGCGCGAGAGCGAAAAAAGTGAGCATCAGACATGTATTGAGAGCGCCCACGAACAAGTCCTCAGGCGACCAGTTGTCCGCGAATCCCCTGAATTCTGGAGGGCTCCCGACCGCAATATCTGGTTTCCCGGCCGCCCCCATGGCGCCGCGATGCGGCGATTTCCAGACGAGGTCGGTCTTGTAGCGAAAAGACTTGTACGCCTTTTTGGTCTCCATTCCGTCCTCCCGCGTCAAGCGTGCCACAGTGTTCTCGTCTTTGTCGAGTGCCACGTGCGATTGACAGTCCCAGCGCAACTGCCTAGAATGGCGTTAAGATTATCGGATTCGCTGAAAGCGGGCACTGCTCATCCGTATCAGGCCATGAAGTCGGCCGGCGCGCAGTGCCTCACGTCGGACTGGAGGCGACGGCTGAGCCGCGTGCGGCCTCGCCGCGCGGATCATCAGGAATCACTCGTGGGGCAAGAGGAGAGCGATGGGCCAAGGTCCGTTCGCAAAGCGCAGTGCGCCTGCTGGCCCGCCAGCGGAACGCCGCCAGAGCTCCCGCCTCGACCTGGTTATTCCCATTGTGATCTCCGGACGTGACGCGGCCGGCCAGCCCTTTCGCGAGGCCACAGAAACACTCAGTGTGAGTTTTCACGGCGCCGCGATCAAGACTCGGAAACAAATTCCGATTGGGATGCAGTTGACCATAGAAAACCTCGCGACAGGAACCGCGAGCAAGGCCATCTGCGTGCGCGTCGGTGAGGCCAAGCCCGGTCAGGAGCTCCACGCCATCGCCGCCCAGTTGCTGATGCCCGCCAATGTTTGGGGCGTCATAAACCCGCCAGCCGATTGGCAATCTGCGGCGGACGCCATCCAGCAAGCGGCGCCCGCGGCACGAGGCCTTCCGCCCGGCGCGACCACAGCCGCGGCGAAAACCCAGCCGCCCGGCGCGCCTGCGGCGCGGATGGCGAGTGCGGATCTCGAGCAACGGTCAGCGGACTTGGCTGAATCGGTTCTCCAGCTCCTGCGCGGACAGGCGGCGGGAATTCTTCGCGAGTCGCTGAAGGAATTCGAGGAGCGTCTGAAATTCCTGGAGAGCGGCATCGAGGCCAGAGTCATCCAGCAGGCAGAGAGGGCCATCGCCGACGCGGGCTCCCGAGTTGCGAACCAGGCGGCAAAATCTGTGGACGACGTCGAGATCGCTCTCGCCGGGCTTCGACGGGAGCTTATGGAGCAGCTCACCGCGCGGACGGAGCGAGCCATCCTCTCTGCCGAAACGGCAGTGCGGGAGAGAATCGCCACCTTGGTTGAGGAACACCTGAAGTCGGGTGATGCGCTGCTGGAAAAAAAGGCCGAAGTGGAAACGGAGAAGTGACCCGCTCGCGCTCAACCTTGTGGCGGCGGTCTCTGACCGCGATGGCCGGCCACGGACAGCAAGGGCAACCCGCCCGCCACGACGATCGCCGGCGTTATGCCGGTCAGCCCTCCCGGAGTAACGTCACAGCGATTTGCAGGTAAAACGCCACCCACAGAAATATTCCGGCGTAGGAAGGGGGCGTGTTTTTGTACCAGGGCGCGCGCTTCTCAGGCGGATTGGGGACTGAAGCTCTTAAGTAATCGGGAATCGATGTAGCCATTCGTGCTCCAGGGTTTTGTCGGATAGGCTCGAAATTATTTCGGCGGGAAGAATAGACGGGAGCGACTGGGGATGCAAGCCGGCGGTTTGACTCAGCCCTCAGGATTCAGGATTGACGACTCCGTGGTTCTTTCGCAAGATGACCGCAACGAACAGCAGGTAGAGCAAGAGGCTGAGCGCGTAAACATGGGCCGAGGTAAGCGGCACGCCGGCTGCGACTTGAAATTCGTTGTCGTGGAAGTGGTAACAGATATAGCGCCCGGTAAAGGGGATGTCCCACACCCACAAGCTCACCGGAAGAAAGGAAGCGAAGACCGGAGCCACCAAAAGCTTGAGCCAGGGACGGAAGCGTCCCAAATTCCACGCCACTCCAGCGAGGATGATGGCCCAGGGAAGCGAAGGATCTCCGGAGAGCCAAGCGCGCACCACGGGAAACGTGTACTCATCACCGAAAGGATGAATCATGCAAGTGCTGGTAAGAAATATTCTGTTGTGGAGAACAGCGGTGAGTGGGATTACTGTAGCAATGCAGACGGCCCTCCACCACACACGACCGACCTCCGTAGAATCGCCGCCCACTGGCGCCAAGGACGGCCAAAGAATCGATAAAACAACCCTCCCGCTTAGCTTCCACAGTGACCGAGATTGAGGAATCGTTGGCAAGGGAACCGATTATAGCCAAGCCGCAGTGCGTCGGCAACGTGCCGACGGATCTTCTGGCGACCGACAACTTCATTCATGCCCTGCGTCACTTCCTCTTGTGACATCCGGCATACGTCTTCGCTATTTATTCGCTGTACCTCGCGCGCTCTGGCCATGCTAGAACCCTGGCCTTAAGAAATCGGCTGGGACAGTTGTATCTTCCTCGAAGCTCCTGCCTAATAAGAGAAAACACATGGGGGTGCGAGGCTCTCCTCCAGGAGTAATGCGGCGCAGGAGTTCCATCCTTACGTCGTTTATTCGCACCCCCCTTCTTATTTAGGTTTGGTCTCAGGGACGGACTGGAGCTTTTCCCTGGAATAGATTACGGCGATGACCGACGTATCTTACTCTGAAACGCTCGTGATCGACTGCTCCCCGTTCTTGTCAAAGGCTCAATCCCACGGCCGAATTCCTCACAACGGAGGAGGACTTATGCAAGGAACCTTACTAATCGTCGATGATGAACCCAATGTCTGCCAGTTGCTGAAGAACAAGCTCGACCAAGAAGGATTCAAGTGTCACACCTGTGGGAGCGCCGAGGAGGCGCTGCAAACGATCCAGGGAACCACGTTCGACCTGATTATTTCTGACTTGCGTCTGCCCAAGATGTCGGGCACGGAACTCATGGAAGCGATTCTGAAGAAGAATCCGCGGACTGCGTTTCTGATCGTCACCGGTGTGGACGACGTTCGGGTGGGCATTGATGCGATGAAGCGGGGAGCCGACGACTATCTGGTGAAGCCGTTCCAGCTCGCTGCGGTGGTGGCCTCCATCGAGCGGGCGCTCCAAAGGAAACAGATGGAGACCGAACTCGAGAATTATCGCCAGAATCTCGAGCAGATGGTCGAGCAGCGGACGAAGCAACTTCAGACGGCCATGAAACGAATCGAAACCACCTACGACGAGACCTTGGAGGCTCTGGGCGCGGCGCTGGACTTGCGCGATACGGAGACGGAAGGACACTCCCGCCGAGTCAGCCGGTGCTGCCTGGAAATCGCCAAAACCATGGGGTGTTCCGGCGAACAACTGAAACAGATCTCGCGCGGGTCGTATCTGCACGACATCGGGAAGATTGGAATTCCCGATACCATCCTCCTGAAACCGGGACGGCTGACGGAAGAAGAAACCGCCGTCATGCAGACTCACGCCCGCGTCGGCTACGATCTGGTGAGCAAGATCGGCTTCTTGGCACCTGCCGCTGAGATCGTCCTGACGCACCAGGAGCGGTTTGACGGCACGGGCTATCCCCAGGGGTTGATGGGGGAAGAAATTCCGCTGGGGGCGCGGATCTTTGCCGTGTCCGACACGCTGGACGCGATGACTTCCGATCGGCCTTATCGCCGCGCCTTGCCCCTGTCCACAGCACGGGCAGAAATCACCCTGGAGTCCGGTCGCCAGTTTGATCCCGAAGTGGTGCGCATCTTCCTTTCGTTGCCCGAACACCTTTGGGAGAGAATCCGCATGGAAGTGGCCGGCATTCGCTTCAGCTATGCGGCCACGCGCGCGCCTTTAGTCCCGCCGCAGACAATCCCTTTTGGCCTGCCTGTCCCTGCGCCGCTCATACCCTTGGCGGCAGCGGCCAACAGGAGAGTGGTGTAGGGGCGCGCTCATTCCGCCTGCGGCCTGCCTTGCGTGCGGCACTCCGCGACAAATCTTCGGCACTCGATGTAGCGTCCGGATTTCTCGCGGAAGGGCTCCAGCGGCGATCTCTGAACGCCGAGCAGAGGAAGTTTTGCACGTAGAGAGCGGGTGTAGGGGATGTTTTAGAGTGCAACTGAAAATCACGATTTCACACGATCGACACTATGCGCGAAATGCTGCAGCGACGGTCAGCCTTCTTCGAACTCCGAGGGGTCCTCGGCTTTGTTCTGCTCGCCTTCCTGAAGTCTCACCCCACTGCTGTTGCACCCCACCTCTGGCTTCTCGGAATCGTCTTTCTGCTTTCTAATTTCCTCATCCTTTTCGCCCCAGCCTCGAAGTTCGACAATCCGGCCGTAGGTTACGCCATCTTTTTCGTGGACATGACGGTCTTGACCTTCTTCTTCAGCTCGATCTCCAGCCAGCCGGACACGCTCTTGCTTTACTACTTGACGGTATTCATGGCGACGGTGGGTGGCGACCTACGCAAGAGCGTCGCTATTGCGGTGGTCGCCGCGGCGCTGTATCTGGGGTTTCAACTCAGCAAGGCAGGAGCGATTCTGTTGAGCCCGCAAGCTCTCATGCACATTCCACTCTTCTTCATCACTGCGGTCTCCACCGGCTATCTAGCCCAGGAGGTCGTCACTCATCGACGTCGCATTCGCCACCTGAAGGACATCCAAAAAGCCCTCGAGTCGCGGATCGAGGTGACGGACGAAGAACTGATGCGCAGTGAGGGCCAGCGGGCGTCTGCCCAGGACTTGGCGTGCCGCTTCCAGGATCTGGTGCAAGGCCTCGATGCCATCATTTGGGAAGTGGACGCAGCCTCCATGGATCTGATCTTTGTCAGCCGGAGAGTCGAAACCATTTTGGGCTATTCGTCGGAGAAGTGGGTGACGACCTCCAATTTTTGGATCGAGCGGATCCATCCCGACGACCACGAGCGAGTCCTGGAAGGGTTTCGCGCCGCCCTGCGAGGAGGGCCGCAACACCAGTTGGAATATCGAATGATGGCCGCGGACGGACGGATATTGTGGTTCCGCAATTTCCTCCAAGTGGTCCGCGATGAGACTGGCCGCGCCCAATATTTGCGCGGGGTGATGATCGACGTCACGGAACGGAAGGAAGCAGAGCAGGCATCAAAAGCCAGTGAAGCTCGATACCGTCTGCTCTTTGAGAGCAACCCGCAACCGATGTGGGTCTTCGACCTCGAAACCCTGGCATTTCTTGCGGTGAACGACGCCGCGGTGAACCTCTACGGATATTCGCGAGAAGAATTCCTCTCCATGACCATTAAGGACATCCAGCCGGCAGAAGATGTTCCCATGCTTCTCGAAGCGATGGGCAAGATGCCTGCGGGGTCGGGCGCGACGGGGCTTTGGAGGCATCGAAAAAAAGACGGCACGATCATCGATGCAGAGATCACGTCCCACTTTCTGGTTTTTTCGGGGCGGCCAGCCGAGCTGGTTTCCTCGACCGACGTTACAGACCGCCGAAGGGCTCAGGCGGCCACGGCGCAACTCGCGGCCATCGTCACGTCCTCCAGCGACGGCATCATCAGCAAGACGTTGGAGGGCACCATTGTGAGCTGGAACGCCGGCGCAGAGCGATTGTACGGCTATTCGAGCCAAGAGGCGGTGGGCCGGCCGATTTCAATTCTGGTTCCGGCGGACTGCGCCGATGAAGTGCCGGGGATTCTCGAAAAAATCAAACGCGGAGAAATCGTCGACCGCTACGAGACTGTCCACCTGCGAAAAGATGGAACGCAGCTCCGGGTCGAACTCACCATTTGTCCCATCCACGACCATGCCGGTCGCATCGTGGGCGCCTCGGCCGTCGCGCGCGACATTACGGAATTCATGCGGGCGGTCACGGCATTGCGCGAAAGCGAGGAGCGGTTCCGTCTTTTCGTCGAGCACACTCCGGCGGCCATCGCCATGTTTGACCGCGAGATGCGTTATGTGGCTACCAGCCGCCGGTGGTTGACGGATTATCGCTTGGGAGAGCAGAACATCATCGGCCGTTTCCACTATGACGTCTTCCCCGGCCTCCCGCCTCATTGGCGAGACATTCACCAACGCTGCCTGGCCGGCGCGGTGGAGAAGAGCGAAGAAGATACGTTCATCGGTCCCGATGGCAAGACGGAGTGGGTCCGATGGGAGATGCGGCCCTGGAGAGATCAGGAAGGCGCGATCGCCGGCACCTTGCTGTTTTCCGAAGTTATCACCGAGCGCAAGAAGCTGGAAGAGCAGCTTCTGCAATCCTCAAAGATCGAGGCCATCGGCCAACTGGCGGGCGGCGTAGCCCATGACTTCAATAACCTCCTGACGATCATCTCCGGTTACGGCCAACTGCTCGCGGACAATTCCGGCATCGAACAGCCGGCGCAAGCTCACGCCAAGGAGATCTTGCGAGCCTCAGACCGCGCCGCGGCGCTCACCCGCCAATTGCTGGCTTTCAGCCGGCGCCAAGTTCTGGCGCCCCAGGTGTTGGACTTGAATAGCGTCGTGGCGAACGTGGACAAGATGCTCCGTCGGCTGATCGGGGAGGACATCGACCTGGTCACGCACTTGGAACCCGACCTGGGAAGGGTCAAAGCCGATCCCGGACAGATCGAACAGGTGATTATGAACCTCGCTGTCAACGCGCGCGACGCCATGGCGGAGGGGGGCAATCTGACGCTGGAAACGGCAAACGTGGACATGGACGCGGCCTACGCCGCCGCACATCCCCCGGCTGCCACGGGCCCGTATGTGATGCTGGCCGTCAGCGATACAGGCGTCGGCATGGACGCCGAGACCAAGGCTCACATATTCGAACCGTTCTTTACCACCAAGGGGCCGGGCAAGGGAACAGGGCTGGGCTTGGCAACGGCATATGGGATTGTCAAGCAGAGCAACGGCTACATCTGGGTGTACAGCGAACTAGGCCGCGGTACCACCTTCAAGATCTACCTGCCCAGAGTCGATGAGGCCGCCACGCAGCCACAAACAGCCGAGTTGCCTCGCGTAACGCATCGAGCCGCAGAAACCGTTCTGGTGGTAGAGGACGAGGTGGGCGTGCGCTCGCTGGTCCGTCAAGTTCTCACCACGAGCGGCTATCGCGTGATTGAAGCGGCGCGGGGCGACGAGGCGATCGCCCTCTCGAAATCACACCAGGGACCGATCCATCTGCTGGTGACGGACGTAGTTATGCCCCAGATGAGCGGGCGCGAACTGGCCACACGCCTCTCAGTGCTCTACCCCGACTTGAAAGTGTTATTCATGTCTGGTTATACGAGCGAGGGCATCGTTCACAATGGCGTGCTGGAACGCGATACGGCGTTCATTCAGAAGCCTTTCACGCCCAGCGCTCTCGCTCGCAAGGTCGGAGAAGTGCTGGATTCTTCCAACAATGGCCACGCCTCAACGGCTGGAAGCAACGAGGCGGTAGGCAGCCGACAGCCAGCAGAAGGCAGTCCTCGATAAGCGAGTCGGCCGGTGAACGGCGGAGGCCGACGCTACAGCGCTCCCCGCGGGGCAAGTCACTTTTCTGAAGTCAGCCGATAGAGCACGCAGGCGTGCGGCTGAAGGGTTAACTTGAGCGAAGTCGCGGCACCGAGTTCTTTGCGTTCCCAGAGGTCGCGTACTTTGTACCTACCCGCCGCCAGCCCGACCTCGTTCCAGGCAAGTTCAGTCGTCTGCGGGCTGTCGCCTCGATTGAACACCGCCAGATAGTATCCCTTTCCATCCTCCGATCGCGCTGACCAGATCACGGAGTTGTTCGTCACGATCAGCGGCCGATTCCCGGTGGAGTGCTGATCCACGGCGATCACTTCCGGGTTGGTCAGGAGCGCAGTGGTCCATTCATCCATCTGAGTCAGATTGCCACCCATGATAAGCGGCGAGCGCATGATGGACCAAAGCGTGATCAGCGTGCGCTGCTCGTCGTGCGTAAAGCGTGTCTGGCGGGCCGAACCCAGTCCGGGGCGCGGGCCGAGGTATCCGAGCGGCAACATGTCGGCGTCCGGCCAGTGGCCCGGTTCGATGTGCGGCGCCCAGCCCACAGCCGTCGCAAACTGCCCGTGGAGCGTCTGTGGCCAACTCTCGGCCGGGTCCGCCGCCGGAGTCCAGAAATCCCAGAAGTCGTCGGAGATGCGCCACATCTGAGCGTATTTGCGCACGCTGTCGGCAACGGCGAGCGATGTGGGGCCGGGCGATAGGCTAAGGACGATGGGCCGCCCGCTCTTCTTCAGCGCCGCGCTGATCATGCGAATCTCGCTCTCCTTGTAAGGACGGTTGGAGATGCAATCCACCTTGATGAAGTCCAGCCCCCAGCCCGCGTAGAGCCGGCCGACGGAGTCGTAATAAGCCTGCCCCGCCGCGTTGTCCCTGACGCCAAAGTTGTCGGCGTTCCACGGGCAAGTATCCGATTCCTCCGCCGCGTCGGCGGCGTGATAGGGCGAATCGGCAATCGGCATGTTCTTCGCGACCGCTTCGCGGGGAATGCCGCGAATGATGTGGAGGCCGAATTTCAGGCCGAGCGAATGAACGTAGTCGGCAAGCGGCTTGAATCCCGCGTTGTTGGCGGCAGAAGGGAAGCGATTCAGCGCCGGCACGTAACGGCTGGCTCCATCCAGAACGTACTCCCAAGCCGGCTTGCCACCACTTTCCGGGTTCTGCAAAAACCAGCCTTCATCAACGACGGCGTATTGCCAGCCGAACTGCTTGAGGTGTTTCGCCAGCCAGTCGGCGTTCGCCTTGAATTCCGGCTCGTCGACTGTCAAACCATACGAATCCCAACTGTTCCATCCCATCGGCGGCGTCTCGGCCAGTTGGAGCGGACGCGCTGAAGCGGATATCGCCCCGGCCGGCGCCGCGGGGCGCTGTGCAGCCAAAGGCGGCATTAACGACGTCATACCTCCGGCCAATAGAACGACCGCTATCACGACGGATACACACACAAAGATTCTCGCCGACACGCGTAATGGGCTCATCAGAGAATCTCCTTCTATATTCTGGTTGCGGGCAGAGGTCTGTATACCACACCCTGTCGCGGGCAATCCACGCCATTGATCATGCCAGCCGATGAGGCTAGAATGTGTCATCACCTGACGCGAAGGAAGTCGCGGCCCCAAAGGAGATTTTTCGATGGCGCTTATCCAATTCACCAAAAACCACACCGACCACTCGACGGATAAAGGCTATCAATTTGAGTTCTTTTGCGACCGGTGCGGCAACGGCTTTATGACCGAGTTCAAAGCTTCGTTCACCGGATTTGCCGCGAGCGGGCTGCGCGCCGCCGGCAACATTTTCGGCGGCATTTTCGGCGGCGCGGCTTCGGGGGCTTACGAAATCGAGCGCGCCGTTCAAGGTCCGGGCCACGACAAAGCCTTTCGCGAAGCGGTGGAGGAAGCGAAACCGAACTTTCGCCAATGCCCCAAGTGCACGCACTGGGTCTGCCTGACTTCGTGCTGGAATCAGAAGCGAGCACTCTGCTACGACTGCGCGCCCGACATCGAGACTGAACTCGCATCGGCCCAGGTGCAGGCCACCGTGCAGCAAATCAAAGAAAAAGTCGCCACGCAAGACTTGACCAAGGACATCGATGTCACCAGCGAGGCGGCGGCCCTTTGCCCCAGTTGCGGCGCGCGAACCCAGGGCGCGAAATTCTGCCCGGAATGCGGCAAGCCGCTCCGGCCCAAAGGTGAGTGTCCTCGCTGCGGCACCAAGGTGGAAGCCGGAGCCAAGTTCTGCCCCGAGTGCGGCAACAAAATGGCCTGACCTCATGCCTTCCTTCGCGGGACACTTTCAGTACTTGAAGGCGGATGGCGTTGCCCTTCAATCCGCGCCTTGCCGCGTGTCGTTTGAAGCTGAGAGCCTGACCCTCACTCCCGCTTCAGGCCCGCCGCTGGCCTTCGATCTCGGCGATGTCGATCTCTTTGCTCCCGGCGATTACGAGATCACCCTCACCTTATACACGGGCAAGAGGGTTGTGCTCTCCCGATTCGCCAAATCATTCGACAACCTGCGCCACGACCTATTGGAAGCGTATCGGCAACGCCTGCTCCAATGCCTGCTGCTCGAAGACTTGGAGGAAATTGCGCGCTTCGACGGCTTCGCCCGCCTTGACTCAATCGGCTCTCCCGCCCCGACGTGGGCCTCGCCTGCGGAATTCCGCTTGTTCCAATCAAACCTCGCGGTCCTGCCCATCGCCGCTACGGGTTTTCAGTGGCGGCTGGCGGATATCGACGCGTTGAGTTTCGATGAGGC
The DNA here is from genome assembly GCA_050013575.1 of Terriglobia bacterium. Classification (GTDB taxonomy): domain Bacteria; phylum Acidobacteriota; class Terriglobia; order UBA7540; family UBA7540; genus DASYXZ01. Next base: position 17,481 of record JBEKEZ010000043.1, read on the forward strand.
CAATTACGCGGTGATTCTCGAGTCCGTCGGCCGTCGATTGACGGTCACCAAGCTCGCCAAACGGACTGGCGAATTCAAAGAGAGACTCGAAAACGCCATCAGCGAGTTGAGTGAGAACTCCGCCAAAACTCTGCACGGACTGTTTCCATTTCTCACGCCCGACCAGTTCCGGGTTGTGGCGAAGTTGATGAAAGAGGGCCGCGCCGTGCGGCTGGCGCAACTCAAGAGCATCCATGCCAGGACCGAGCAAGCGCTGGTGGCCAACGTTGTGGACGCAAAGTTGAAGCCGTATTTCGACGCCCTGACCAGCCAATCACGAGCCGGCGAGGTCTACACAGGGTTCAAGCTGCTGCGGAAGGACGAGTCCGAGGAAAAGGAGGCGGAGCAAGAGAGTGTATCGCCCGGCGCGGGCGCGGGTGCGCCCCAGGAAACGCTCCAGGCACCGCCGGAAATAGAGGAGGAAGGGCCCGCCGGCGCCGAGGCCGCGAAGCAGCCCATCCTGCATTGGTTTTTTTTCCCGCTCGCGACCAAAACAGCACCGCACGCGAGTACCCTGGTGGCTTGGGAGGCCACGACGAAGTCCGGACGCGCGACTTATTTCTTTCGCCTGGCGCCGCCCGGCGAAACCCACGCCCTCGCCGATCCGGCCACGCGCTCGGCAGCGATGGAGTCCGGCATTCGAGACTTGAATCGCGCCATCGTCATGCTCAATTTCCGCCGCGAGCCGATTTACCTTCCGGACGATCAACTCGAAATCCAGCCGAGCTTCCACCGGTATGCGATCGCCTGCCGCAAGATTCCTGAGCTGCGTCGCCTGCGCGCCTCTTTTCTCGGTCGCGCCATTCACACTTCTCCACAGGCGTGGGAAAAACAACTGGATGGGTTCCTGGAAATGGCGTAGCGGCTCGGCGCGGCGCCCGGCGGTCGGCCAACCGTGCGCGGCGCACAACGCAGGTGTCGAATTCCGAAACCCGCAAAACCCCGCAATCGTCGTAAGATAGAGTAACCATGGTGAGTTCAAGCGCAGATGGCTTGGCGGTGCGCACGGAGAATCTGGCGCGGTATTACTCGGCGGGAGAAGGCATCATCCGCGCTGTTGATGGCGTGTCGATCTCAGTGCGCGCCGGAGAGTTCCTGGCACTGTTGGGGAGTTCCGGCTCAGGTAAGTCCACGTTACTGAACTTGATTGCCGGCCTCGACCGGCCAACGGCGGGCGCCATCTTCGTTCACAACCGCAACCTCGCGGAGATGAACTCGGAAGAACTGGCGCGGTATCGGCGACACACGGTGGGCATGGTGTTCCAATCGTTCAATCTGATACCCACGATGACGGTCACGGAGAATGTCGAGCTGCCGATGCGCTTCGCCGAAGTCGACCGGGCCGAGCGCGGGTCGCGCGTGAGAGAAGCGCTCAAGAGGGTCGGCCTCGAGGCGCGCCTCACTCATCGCCCCAGCGAGCTTTCCGGCGGCGAGCAACAACGCGTGGCCATCGCGCGCGCCCTCGTCAACCGGCCGTCTCTTCTGCTCGCTGACGAGCCGACCGGCAACCTCGATAGCAAGACCGGTGAGATGATCTTGAATCTACTGCGCGAGATCAATCGCTCTTCAGGAACGACAGTGGTGATGATCACCCACGAGCGCGCTCTCGCTGAGCACTTCGCGGATCGAATCATTTTTCTTTCCGACGGGAAACTGGTGGCTGAGAGCCTGTAGCCAGGATCAATCCGCCGCGTGATTGACCACGAGTATTTCCACTTCTCGCGCCGGTGCCTCCAGCGGCGACCACCAAGGCACACGGCGAGGCAACACCCGTTATCGAGTTTCACTCTCGCCTACGAGGGCGCCTATTCCTGGTGAGACCCGCAAATCCCATTAAGCCAATGCCCAATAGGAATAGAGTCGCCGGCTCAGGAGAGAAACTTGCCCTGATAGGATTTCCGTTGATGTCGGTAAACCAGTAGCTGGGAGGTCCGACTTCGAGCGAGGCGTCGGCATAGCCGAAGGAAGCAACGACCGCCGCGTCCAAGCTGGCCGTGAGCTCAAAGGGCTGACCAAAAGTGAACGGAATCACGTCGAGAGCTCCCCATGGCGGGCTGGAGAGTTCGAAGCAGTAGTTGAGGTCTATGGTTTGGAGGCAAGCCTGGTCAACGATCGCGCCCCCACCCCAGTCCTGGGATCCGCTGATATCGTAGCCCATCCACAGAAGGCCTTGGCCGGAGCCGCCATAAACATTGACCCATTCAGACCAAGAGCCCGTCGCTCCTGCCCATGTGTTGTCCAAATTGACTGCCGAGGACTGCGCGCTGACGATTATCGTGTTGTCCAGCGGCGTATTGAGGTGACGCGTGACGAGCGTATAGCCCGTGCTTTCGGCGCCGCCGTCGTAAGTGTCCACACAATGTGAGAAAGCGCTGGCTATCGTGGAGCCCACGCCTGTCTGACTTACGTAAGGACATCCCCACCCCCAGGTCCAGGCCATCGCCGAAACGCCGTCAGCCATTGCCGGACGTTCGCTCGCGAACGTGAAGCATAAGATCGTCGCCACCAACAGTCCTAGTCCCTTTGACATGGTTCGTTCCCTCCAGAGCACCAGGAATCTTATAGGAAAGAGCCTCACTCTTGCGAAGAAAATTAGCAGTGACCGGCATCACTGGCCCGCGTAGTGGCAATCGAGACGAACGAGTATTCCAGGGATCGCACGTCTTGCCATGTGCCCGAAGCGTTGTTTCGTCGGTCGCATCAGGCCCGGTTCGTTGTAGAATAGCCGTGAATGCGCAAATCGTTGCTTCTTGCCCTTAGTCTGCTCGGCGTGTTCGACTCAACGTATCTCTTCTGGGTTTACACCTCGCCCTCGCGGCCGCTGGTTTGCATGGGCACAGGCTGCGACGCGGTGCGCGCCAGCCGGTACGCTCACCTGTGGGGTCTGCCCATCCCGGCGTATGGCATCGCCATGTACGCGACACTGGCCATCCTGATCTTCGGCGAGGCGTTGGTTGGCGCGCTGCTCGCCCGGCTTGTCAGGTATGCGCTCGCTGCAATTTCAGGCGCGGGCTTCCTCTTCTCGCTGTACTTGACCTCGCTCCAAGGTTTCGTCATCCACGCCTGGTGCGAATGGTGTGTGACGTCCGCGATCTCGACGACATTGTTTTTCATTTTCGCCTGCTCCGAATTAATTCGGCCCTCTCCGGCGGAGGGAAAGGCGCTCACGATGCTGCGCCGTCATTTCGCCGTGTTGTTCGTCGCGTTGATGCTCGGTGCTCCAGCGTTCTGGTATTTGGCGCACCACGGCGAAAAGCCTGCCAACATTCCAGCTTCCGCTGAGGCCCTGCGCGAACACCTGGTCCGCCCGGACAGCCACGCAACAGGGAATCCGAACGCCAGTGTAACCGTGGTCGAGTTCGGAGACTTCGAGTGTCCGAGTTGCGGGCGCGAGGAACCCGTGGTTGAAGAAGTCCTGCAAAAGTACGGCACGCAAGTTCGGTTTGTCTTTCGCCAATTCCCGCTGGAGAAAGTGCACGAGGACGCTTTGCGAGCCGCTGAAGCCAGCGAATGTGCCGCCGACCAGGGGAAATTCTGGGAGGCCGAGCGGAAGTTTTACGAGAATCAGATCGATCTGAGCGAATCGGCCTTGGAGCACTACGCGGGCGAGCTGGGCCTAGATCAAGCGCGGTTTAAGCAGTGTCTCTCGAGCAGCGCGACGGGAGCCCGCGTCCGGCAGGACATAGCTGACGCTCGCGCCCTGGGCCTCAACGCGACACCGACATTCTTTATTGGCCAAAGAGCATTCGCCCGGCCGATTGAGATTTCAGAATTCTTTGATGCCATTGACCAGGCGCTCGCTCAAGCTGTCCGTCAGCCGGCGGAAAGCCCGACCAGTTCCGGGGCATCGTCCGCAACTGGCGGCGCTTCTTCGCCGTTGTCCACGCTCCTGCCGATCGGCAGCAATCCGTTCTCAACCCTTCAGAACGCCGACACGGCGTGTACGGCCGAGGAAGGCAAGCGCGAGCAGGCCGATCTCATTCGCACGCCCGAAGCCCGCCAGCTCTTCGAAGGCGGCTCCAATCCTCTCTTCGTGGACGTCCGCACTGCCAAAGAATTCTCGACCGGACACATTCACGGCGCCATCAATCTTCCCGTGGATGACTTCTCGCAGCACTGGAACACACTGCCCAAAGACCGGACCCTGGTGCTTTATGAAAGCGGCCGGGGGCGGGGCGATGATGTTTGCGCGGCTGGCCGAGCCGCAGGCCGGGTCCTGCTTGCGCATCAATTTCCGCGCCAGCAAGTGAAGGTCTACCAGGATGGCCTGGCCGATTGGGAGAGGGCCGGGCTGCCAGTCCAGCGGTGAATTGGGGCCGCGGCATTAGCCCTCAGGCATATCCCCAACTGTTTACTCCAACCGATTTCCGAAGCCGATCCCCAGCGCCATCTCCGGAAAGACAGCAAAATGTCATTCGCGGCACCGATTGAGGGTGCGAGCCGTAGCGTGTGACCGCCTCCGCTTCGCCGTCGGGGCTTGCCAGAATGGCTTGGGTCGTGACAAATTCTCCCTGTGATTATCATCGCAAGGATAAGTAGCTAAGTCACAGTGCTGTGCTAAAACTATCAGCTAGCTTGACACTTTCTCAAGAAAGAGTAAAGTCACTCAAGAGTGAACGCGCTTGGCCCTTGCCCCAGTTCTCTTATGGTTGGCCACTGACGGCCGACGTAACAAAGGCGGCCGACACGCACGGGCTAGTACGCGACCGGAGGAGCACCGGAGACAAGAGGGATGCACTCTTCCGCGGTAAATATTACTCAGTGGGTCTCCGCCATTACGCTGGTCGTATTGACGGTAAGTCTTCTGTCGATAATTGCGACACTCATTGGCCATCGGCGGCGTGACGAACAACTTCAGCACATGAACCGCCTGATGGGTCATTGTCGCCCCCTCCTTGACGGAGTGCTGACCGGGCAGATCGAGTACGCGCGAGGTCGCGATACCCTGAGGGCCATGGCGGCGGACGACCGGACGCGGGTCCTGGAGCAACTTCTGCTCGAAGGGAACCCCAAGCCGGATCAGGTGCCCGTTTTGCGACGACTCTGCGAGGAACTGGGCTTGGTCGAAATCTGGCAGGGACAATTGGCCGGCCCGGCGAACTCAAGTGAGGGCCGCGATGCCGACGCACGGCGGAATCGTGCCCAGCGGCGCGCCCGCCAGCACAGTTTCCTGAGGCAAGCTACCGCCGCTCACTATCTCGGCCTCATCCGTCACCAGCCGAGTTGGCCGCTCTTTGTGCGGGCCTTAAGTAACCTCAACCCCGATCTGGCCGCAGTCGCGGCGCGCTCACTTGCCGCCATCGGCGAACCCGAAAGCTTTCCGGCCCTCGTGGATCAACTCCACTCGGTGCTTCTGGATCCAGCCACCTCTCTCTCGTTGCGGTCCATCAAGGCCGCCCTCATCAGCTTCCCGCTCGAATGTGCCGAGATGCTCCTGCCCTCGCTCACGCACGCGAACGGCCGAATTCGTTTCGTGGCCGTGGACATCATTCGGGAGATGGTGGAGCGCCGCGCTCGGACGACCCCCGGGTTTGTCCTCGACCTCAAGACGTTTCCGCCGCAGCTAACGAAGATATTCCTGGAGCGTCTGTGCCGCGACGACAGCTTGGACGTGCGGGCCCGTGCCTCGGGCGTGATCGCTCACATGGCCGACCCCCGCGCCACCTCGGCGCTGCTTGATTTGCTGGACGACGCAGAATGGCCTGTGCGGCTGCACGCCGTACGCGCCCTTGCTAAACCCAGGTACGCCAGCGAGGCGGCTGTGATCGCGCGCCGCCTGACCGACTCGCGTTGGAGGGTGCGAGAAGCCGCAGCGCGGTCCTTAGTGGCTTTGGGAAGTGAGGGTCTGCATTTCCTGTTCAGGCAGTTCCTGGTCAGCGGTGACAAGTACTCCCAGGAACAGATCGCGGAGGAAATCCAGAGAGCGGGTTTACTTCCGCAGCTCCTCGGAGAGTCTTTGGATGGCGTGGGTGGCAAGGCGATCCCAGCAGCCGAGCAACTTGCGCTGGTGGCCAGGATCGACTCTCACATTCTTGAGTCTCTCAAGAGTCTGGGCAGCGAGTTGGGCGACTCGAAATCTCCTTCCACGGCGGTAGATTCAGTGAGCTCTGAATTCCCGGCAAAACGGTCCTGAGCTTATGGAGTGGCGCGAGTTCATCAGAGACGGCGTGAATGTTTTCAACGCCGTGGTCTGTTCATATTTCATCCTCGCGAATGGGACCTATACGGTCCTCATGCTTCTTGCATTGCGCGGGGTTTGGGTCCACGTGCGACGGCTCGCCTTCCAGGGCCTGGACGAAGTTCGCGAATCGGCGGTGACGCCGCCGGTCACGATTGTCATGCCGGCCCTGAACGAGCAGAGCGTCGTCGTGGAGGCGGTCCGCTCGGCTCTCAAGACGGATTATCCAGGCTTGAGAGTCTTTCTCGTCGATGATGGCTCGACCGACGAAACACTTCCTCGGCTCGTGGAGGCCTTTCAACTGGCCAGAGTAGATCTCATTTACCGCCCCGGGATCACCACGAGGACCGTGCGCGACTTCTACATCAACCCCGAAATTCCGAATCTCCTGGTCATCAGCAAGGAAAACGGGGGCAAGTCCGACGCCCTGAATGTCGGCATCAACATGTGCCGCACCCCCTATTTTTGCACCCTCGATGCGGACTGCTGGCTGGAGCGTGATGCACTCCTGCGCTTGATGAAGCCTATCATCAACTCCCCGGTCAACACGGTGGCCAGCGGAGGCATGGTCCGCATCGCGAATGGTTGCAAGGTGAAGGACGGACAAATCGTCACTGTCGGGCTTCCCCGAACTTCCATCGCGCGCTTCCAGGTGGTTGAGTATTTGCGCACCTTTCTTCTCGGACGCACCGGATGGGACGCGCTGCGGGGGACGCTCATCGTCTCCGGCGCGTTCACTGTGTTTCACCGCCAGAGCGTCATTGAGGCGGGTGGCTTCTCAACCGACACGGTCACTGAAGACATCGATCTCATCGCACAACTGCGTCGCAGGGCGGTCCGGAAAAACCGCAAGACCAGAATGGTGTTCACCTCCGATCCCGTCTGCTGGACCGAATGTCCCACCACGGTGGCCAACCTGGGGCGCCAGCGGCGCCGCTGGCAACAGGGCCTTTGCCAGACGCTTTGGAAAAACTCTGAGATTTTCTTGAACTGGAGGTTCGGTGCTGTCGGCTTGGTTACCTTCCCTTTTCAGCTTTACGTGGAAGTTGCGGGAGCGGCGGTGGAATTTCTGGGATACTTCCTTGTGCCGATTGCCTTCCTGTGTGGGATGGCGCCGCTGTCAATTTTTCTTGTTTTTATTTCCCTCGCCTGGGTGTACGCCGGTTTCCTTTCCGTGGGCGCCATCCTGCTTGAAGAGTTAACCTACCGCCGGTACCCGAGGTATCGCGACTTGATGATCCTGTTGCTGTACGCGTTCATAGAAAACGTTGGATATCGTCAAGTGATTTTGTACTACCGCTGCCAAGGCGTGCTGCGCTTTCTTTCAGGAGCCCGTGAATGGGAAAGAGTAGCTCACGTTGGAGCATCAGGTTGAGTCTCGACGAGGGCATCGGGTCAGAGGTCCGGTGACATCGAGGAAGCCAGGAATTATCGGGATATTGCTGGTTAGCCTGTCGACCAGCGCGGCTCCTGCGGGAGCCCAGACCTCGTCTTATGCTCGGCACCAGAAGCTCGGCTCGGGCCATCTAGCCTCGGACAGCGCGACAGCCTGTGAACTCCATCTCAAACTGGCGCCGAACGACATCGAAACGCGCACCAAACTAGGCGTCCTCTACGGCCGGGAGAAGAAATTCGCAAAAGCTTTGCATGAATTCCGGACCGTCTTATCTGCAAAGCCCGATTTTCCCCCCGCTCTGGTTGGCATGGCTCGAGTTCTTTCCTGGCAGGGAAACTATGCGAAGAGCCTGACGCTTTACGAACGCGTGCTGCGTTCGGATCCTGCCAACGGGGATGCAGCCGCAGGCGAAGCCTTTGTGCTGCTCTGGTCGGGCCGCGCCAGCGAAGCGGAACTGCTGTTCCGCGGGCTTCACCGCCGCTTTCCGCAAGACGCTGAGTTGACCGAAGGGCTGAGGAGAGCAACGGCAGCGTTGGCCGAGAAGGCAGCGGCCACGCCACGGCGAGAGAATGCGGAACCCCGCAACGAATCATATTATCGCAACCGCGTCGGGGTGAATTCGAGGGGCTTCCAGGCACTCCGCCCCCTCGCGGCGCCTACTTCCATGCCCAGCCGCTGCCGGCAGAGCGTCGAATACAACCGGCAGGGTCTCAAGCTCTCGCCCGGCGACCTGTCGTTCGAACTTTCCCTGGCCCGGTCCCTGGCGCTTTGCCAGCAATACAGCGAGGCGATCGAGCAGTATCGCCGATACTTGAAAGCGCAACCCAGAGCTGAAGATGCCCTTCTCGAGTTGGCGTACACGTTGCTGCGCTCGCGGCGAACCAGGGAATCGATTGAAGCCTTCCGGCGCCTGCTCCAAGTGGATCCGGATAACGTCGGCGCGACTCTGGGATTGGCGCAGGCGTTGGCCGCTGACGGCCAATACATCGCAGCGTCCGCCGTCTACGATCGAACGCTCAAGGCAGCGCCCGGAAATTACGATGCGCTCCAGGGCAAGGCGTTTGCACTCTATTGGGCGCGGCAATTCGCTCCGGCCCGGGCTATCTTTCAGCAACTCGCCGCGCAACAGCCGGGCGACACGCAGAACGCCGAGGCTCTGGAAAACATTTCCCGCGCCGACGAGGAAGCGCGCTGGGCTGCGCTTCGGCCACAACCGGGCGCGCCACTCACCGAGTTCCAGCGATTCTACGAGACACGCCTGGCCAGTTACTCGGACGACCTCGAAGCCTTGAAGGCCCGGGCGGACATCCGGTCCCAACTGGGAAACCTGCCGGGTGCGATTCGAGATTATCAGCAGCTCACGGAAAAGGCCCCGGCCGACGCCGATAGCAGAATGGAGTTAACGCGCCTGCTGGCCCTCAATGGCCAGTTCGAGTCGGCCATGAAGGTATTTCGGCAGACTGAAAGGAGCGGCGTCAGCATTGATTCGATGGAAAGAATCGCTCACATCCTGACCCAAGCAAGCCGGGTTGAAGAAGCGATTTTGATCTATGAGGCGTTAGCAGCGACGAGTCCATCCAAACCCGACTACTCCTTGGCCAGCGCGCGCCTGGAGATGATTCGGAAGAATTACATGGCCGCGCGCAAGGACTTATTCTCGGCTCTTGCGATTGACCCACAAAATCACGAGGCGCAAGCGCTATTGGCTCAATTGGAGCTTGCTGAGGGCAATTGGGATGCCGCGGCCAAGCATTTCACCGCATTGCTGGCTCACGACTCTGGCGACCTCGAAGCCGTCTTCGGCCAAGCGCGGACAGCGTACTACAAAGGCGATTTGCGGCGAGCGCGATCAGCCGCCCAGACACTGGTTGAAGTACAGCCTGAGAATTTTGATGCCGCCTTTTTGTTGGCCAGTATCGAGCACGCGCGCGGGAGGCGACGCCTTGCCGGCGTTCTCCTTGACCGGGCTGCGCAACTCGGCCCAGATTCTTCCGACCTCTCGGAGCTGAAAAAACGATTAAACGAGGAGGCGGCCGTAACCGTTCGCACCTCGGTTGCCTATGCGAGAGAAATTGGACCGGCGGCTCCGTGCCCTAATCCGCGAGGCTGCTCTCAATTGGATTTGCACGAAGACCTGCGGACTTACTCCTTCGGGTCGAGCATCGAGACAAATTTATTCCCGCACACGCTTTCTGTGTTTTCCATCGCCTCGTTGCCCTCCGAGAGCCCGTTAGGCCGCGACGCGAGTGGTATCGCGGTTCCGACCGGCATCAGTGGCGCGGTCGCGCCCGCGGAATTTCTGTACTGGCAAACAATCCAGCTTTCCCCCCGATTCGGACTTCGCACCGGTGCGGGCTTGGTGAAGTTTGGACCGGGACAATCGGTGAAGGTCGCGGGGGAACCGGAAGGCTTTGTTTCGGCCGGATCGAGTGTGCTTGCGCAAGGCGGCTTCAGCTATGCGTGGGGCAAGAAGACCTCTATCGACCTCGACCTCAGCCGCTCTCCGGCAACCTTCACGCCGACCACCGTGCGCCTCGGCGTGATGGAAGGCCGTTTGCAAACCGGGCTGAACTTTCTTTTCAGGCCGCGAACCGAGCTGAACATGATTGTCTTTTATTCCGAATATTCCTCGGAACGGTTCCAATACTCGGTTACGGTTGGCCCTCAGAGAATCGAAGTGAACAACGCGGTGCAGCAACGGGCTCGAGGCGGCTCTGTCACCTTCAATCAGAATCTCTTCCGCTCGAGCCGCTTCTCCTTTGACGGCGGCTTGAACAGCTCGGTCATTGCTTTTCTTCACCCCTCCAATCAACTCCCACTGGGCTTTTTCACTCCCGATTTATTTCAAACTCACTTGGCGACGGCGCGGTTTTACGGCTACCTAGCGGGACCGCTCGCTTATGACCTCTCCGGCGGGATGGGCATTCAGCAAACGCAAAGCGGCGGCGCCATCACGCGTGCCACGCAGCTCAGTCCCTCGCTGACGCTCAGAGTAAATCGCTCGCTTTCCGTAAGGCTGGGCTATATGCATTACAACAATGCTCAGTCGCTAGGCAGTTTGCGCGGAAATGCAATCCAACTCACAACCGAGTCGAAGTTTTGAAGCAACGTCAGAGCACTAGACAGGGGTTGCGCTGGCAGACTTATTGGTCAGCAACAAAATCCTGAGGCGTTTATCAGTCTCGATTCGAACGTATTACCGTGTGCCGCGGCGCGGGCATAGGCTGATTGCCTTTGCGGTCGCAAGCGAGCCGGTGGGTGTATAGCGCTGTGGCTCAGGATGCCAAAATGGAAATCCTGGGTAAACAGGATGCGCCCATGCGTCGAATATATCTTACTTTTGCGTTGTTAAACGCAAGCGGAATCGTGTGAAAGCTGGCGATGAGTCACCACCTGTCGTTGCCCCTCCTTGACTTTGGGTTCCCGGTCTGCCACAATCCCCGGGCTGTTGGCTGAGTCTTTCTAAGGTTCCCAAAGGAGCCTTGGAGTAGCAGATCCCGGAACCCGGCTCTGTTGAACTTCCATCTTTTCACGGCACGCATGAAGATCGCCGGGGCTGTACCCTGACCGGATTGTCTCATTTGGTGTTCTTTTCGGTCCTAAGAGCTTTATTGTCCGGTCTGGAAATTCCCATGGGGACTTCGCGCTTGGCGCGGAGTGAACGCTGATTCTGTACGTGTCGCTGGATTGCTTTGCCGACGATAAATCTCCTTACGCAGGATAACTCCGCGAGGGGGGGGATCTCGGCAGACCAACTGATTACGCCCACTCAAAGGAGGGGAAAATGCTGAAGCGTCATCCACTATCTGTCGCGATTCTAGGATTTTCGTTTCTTGTTTTGCTCGTCTTTTCTAAATCTGTGACCTTTTCCAAACCCGGACGGTCGCCGCTCACGTTTTCATTGGGACCAAGTGGTGACTACCTGCAAACCAGCACCACATTGGTGGTGGCAACGCATTTGACCAACACCGGAAGCATGCCTGCACTCGGGGTAACCGTTCAATCGATTACCCTGGGTTCCGCTCCTTTGCTCAGCCCGCCGCTGCCGCTTTCGGTAGGCCCGCTGGGCCCCGGCCAGACCGCAACCATTCAGGCCACTTTCGACAGCACGAGCCTGGTGCAAGGACAATCTTATGATTTGGTGATCGCCGGCACGTACCTGGGAGGAGTGGCCCCATACGCGCGCAGCACGAGCCCGTTTTCTGCCAGCGATTCAATTACCCTGCCTCCTGTTTCGCCTGGATCGGCGCCGGTGAATACCATCACGGTAGGATCACAGACTGTGACAGGCGCGCCCTTCCCGCACCAGCCACCTAACTTCCCGGATGATGTCAACGGCCCGCACTGGTTGGTCCCGACCGGGCCATTCGTTTCCGGCACGCCGACGCCGAACGGCACTATGATCACACCGGCGCCGGGCGGTTCCTCTCCTGCCCAGCAGGTGTCGTTCAATGCGAACAACGGAATGGGCCTTACCAATAATATTAGCGGCACTGCCGAGCCGAGTGGCGGCGTCAGTGTAAAGCCCAGCGTCGTCTTCGCCTCCGCAAACTGGACGGCGGCGTATTCGACGAATGGAGTTAATTTCACTCCAGTAGATCCCACCACCGTGTTCCCCAAGGACGCGGTGGGGTTCTGCTGTGACCAGGTGGTGCAGTTTGTGCCCAGCATCGATCGGTTTATTTGGCTCCTTCAGGGCAACGGCTATCGCCTGGCCGCGGCCAGCCCTTCGGACATCATCAACTTCGGCGGCACGGCATGGACCTACTGGAATCTCACGCCGAGCGTTTTCGGCCAGCCTACCGAAAACTTCGATTACCCCGACCTATCGGTTGGAGACAACTACCTCTACATCAGTTGGGACGCGGGAGGGCCCAAGGGCTGCGACTGCGGACATCAAGTGGTACGCACAAGCCTGGCGGGCATTCAGGCGGGCGGCACTATCAGCATCGATTACACCGATCCCAAGAATGGCGGCAGTTCCTGGGGCTCCCATCTCATGCAGGACACGGGCAACGAGATCTTTTGGGCCGGCCAGGACAACAGCAGCCAGATGCGGATTTTTTCCTTGATGGAAGGGTCGAACACCTACTACTGGCAGACGCTGGGGGTCGCAACCTGGGCGAACAACTCACCCCTCAAGTCCCTGACGCCTGACGGGCAGAACTGGATCGATTTCCTGATGAACCCCACGAAGCAAAACCCGGGGGGCGGCTTCCCCAACAACTCCGCCATCGGCGCCACCCGTTCCGGCAGACAAATCTGGTTTGCCTGGAGCGCCGGCACGGACAACAATTTCCCGAAACCTCACATTGAGATGGTGGCCATCACCGCTGACCAAAACCAGCCCCCTGATCTCAACTTGAGCCAGCAAGTTCAGGTCTGGAATAGCGGCTTTGCCTTTGCCTACCCTGCCTTGGCCACCAATGCCTGCACGGGCGAGATTGGAATGTCACTGGAGACCGGCGGAGGCGGCAACTACGAAAACCACGGAGTGGGATTCTGGGGAGATTTCACAGTCTACGTCACAACCAACAGCGACGTTGGGAGCACTCGTTTCGGCGACTATGTGAGTATCCGGCAGGATCACACCCCCGGCAATAACAACGCCTATTTCGATGCGTTCGGCTACGGCCTCAACTCATCGGGCACTGACGTCCATTACGTTCAATTTGGACGTAGCGGAGGATGTGACCAACGCTGAGTGGTAACGGCTATCCTCACGGCGTAGGGGCGCCCACAGTGGGCGCCCCACTCTTCAACATCCACAAGACCCGCCCCTGCTACTACCGCACTGCAAACTACGTGACTTTTTCTGGTGACGGGCAATGGATGGTCTACGCCCTCGAGGTCGCCTTGCTCCTCATGGCTTGAGTGGGCCAGCAGCTTCTCGGGGCCGTTCCACGGCATCCTCCAGCTTCGGCAGGTGTGTGGGAGTCATGCGTCCGATGCCCGAGTACTGAAACGATCTGTCGCTCGCCCGCGAGACGACACCAGCGATATCCTGCTTTAGATTCCTAAAGACACCGTCAGAGCACTAGACGGGATTTGCGCTGGCAGACGTATGGGTCAGGAACAAACTCCTGCGGCGCTTATCAGTCTCGATTCGAAAGTATTACCGTGTGCCGCGGCGCGGGCATAGGCTGATTGCCCTTCCGATCGCGCCACAAAATGGCGTTCAGCGTGGCGGCGTCGGCCGCGTCGGCGTGGGAAAAATCCATCATCGCGGACTCATGAGCTCCCGGCGCGCGAGGCGGATTGACGCGATAAAGCAGGCCATTGTCCCGGTTGCGATAGTCGGCGGTGAAGGCAGGCTGGTTTCCGGCGCCCGTGAAGAGAGGCGCGATGACCGGCGCCCAGGCGTCGTTGTTGTTCATCGGCGGCAGGCCCAGCAGCGACTCCATGGTACGAATCATGCTCACCGTCGTGTAGAAGTGGTGGTCGACCGCCGGGCTGTCAGCCGATCCGGGTGAATACTTGCTGATGACGAAGGCGATGCTGCGGTGGGCGTCCACGTGGTCCTGGCCGTTCTGCGCGTCGTCTTCCAGAATGAAAATGGCAGTGTCGTCCCAGTACGGGCTTTTTGAAATCGCCTCAACCACGCGGCCTACCGCGAGATCGTTGTCCGCGACCGAGGCAATCGGCTGTGGCGAATCGGGCCGCGTGCCCGCCGTGTGGTCATCGGGCAAACGCAAAATCACAAACTGCGGCAGCTCAGTCCCCCGATGTTCGTTCCGCGCCTTGACGAAGTCCTCGAACTCGTTCAGGAATTCATCTGCCCGCAACTGATCGGGAAAACTCAGTTCGAAATCCGGAAATCGCGGATCGAAATGGTCCGCGAGCTCCGGCTTGGTGGCCACGTTGCGCGCCATCAGCGGAACCGCCCACGGCCAAGGGCTGGGAGATCCGTGAGGCTGGCCGAGATGCGCCGGCAGTGCCTCGCCTTTGTGAATGGCCACTTGCGCGCAGTGCCTTCCCGGCGGGGGCGGAGTTCCCTGAATGGGCGGCGGCCCTGCCTGCGGCTTCTCCTCGCACCACTCGGTGGCGATGTATTCGCCGTAATTCCGGTGCGTGAGTCCGTGCCGCGCCACGTTTGACCAGATGTATCCCGTGCCCGGCTCGTTCACGTCCGCCTCGCCTTCGTCGAGCGGGAAGCCGTTGGAGACCACGCCTTCGTAGTCGTAAAGCCGCTCGCTTCCCCGATAGCCTATTTCCCAGGTCTTCTCAGTGTAATCGCTCACTATCGCGGCCATGGACCACGGATGCCCGTCGCCTGATACCTCCCCACTGTCATAGAAGTTGTCGAGAATACCGAACTCCCGCGCCAGCTTGTGCTGGTTGGGTGTGATGTCCTCGCCGTACATCACGAGCGTGGGGTCGCCGTCGCCGGGCTTCAGATCGCCCAGGATTTGATCGTAGGTTCGATTCTCTTTGATGATGTAGATCACGTGCCGGATGGGGTTGTGGCCGCCTCGAAACTCGATCGTGCCGGATGGGGCGCGCATCCGGTTACTCTCAATCACCTCATCCGTCAGCTTGGCGAGCTCGCCCTGAGCTGCCGGCATGTTCACGCGCGCAATCGAGCCATAAATCAGTGTGGCAATGTAGGGATGATGCGGATGGCTGTTCTCCACGTTCGGGTCGGCGGGCAGCAACGCGGAGTTCGGTCCGGTGCCCTGCCCCTTGCCGCTGGCAATAAACAAATCATCGCCTTCGACGGCCAGCGCTGTCGGATACCACTCGGTCGGAATGAAGCCAGCCGCGCGCAGTGGCTCTGAAATAGTTCCTGATGGAAACCCTCCCGGTGCAGCCATGTTGAATATGGCCACCGCGTCGGCGGCGGCGTCAGCGACGAACAACCGCGATCCGTCGGCCGTCTGCGCCAGCGCGTTGGGATACACGCCACCGTACGTCTGGCCGGGAAGTTCGGTGGAGAGAACCCCGGCCAGCTCGCCCGTCGCGGTCCGGACAACGGCTACGCGGTCTCGATTGGCCAGCGCCACGTACAAATACTTTTCATCCGGACTCAATAGCATGGCCGTAGGGTGCGAGCCCGCCGCGATCGGCGACGAAGGCAGCAGCAACAGAATTCTTCGCGTCACCGCGCCACTCTCGAGGTCGAGTTCGGCCACTTGAGAAGCGTTCCAGAGGCTACAGTATCCTCGCTTACCGTCTCGGGTGGCGACAGCGGTGTAGGGATACGAAGCGGGAATCACGTCCTTTGTGCTCAGGTCGTAACGATGAATCACGGCGCCGCTTTCTGCGTCCAGAAGCAGTGCGTCGTCCGAGAGGTTGTCCGCCACCAGAATCCGCTCACTCGCTCCCGCCTGGGCGGGATGGACCACCGTCAATCCGGCAGGATATGGGATGGCTTCGCCGGGCCGAGGCTGCTTCCAGAGCCGCTCATACCGCGCGCCCTGTCGAAGCGGCTGGGGCGCAATCTTAATGAACCGCTGCGGCGCGGGATGTCCATCGTCAACACTGTAAACCGCGATGCCGTTGCCGGTGCTCTCCGGCTGCTTGCCCTCGGGATCGGTGAGCGACGCGATGGAGGCGTAGAGCCGTTTGCCGTCCCCGCTGAAAGCGAGGCCGAGAAAATAGCTTTGGTGCGCTTGCCGGCCCAACCGCGAGTCGGGATAATCCGTGAGCTGGTTGGTTCTCAAATCGAGGACGGCGATGGATTGCTGGTCGTGAGACTCCAACGTTCCATAGCCGTTGTTGAGCGCGGCCAAGTATCGACCGTCTGGACTCAAGGCCAGCGTGGTGGGAAAGCTGTTGGTTCTCTGCGGCTGTCCGGGCACGGGATTAACGAGTGCCTTGCCCGTGGAGAGCCAGAAAATCGATTTTTCAATGCCCTGTCCACCGGCCAGCATAAAAGCGCTCGCCAGGACGATGGACGAACACGCAACGAGGTAGAAACGCAGTCTCAATTTCTGCTCCTCTCTGGCGCCCGCGTAGGGCCGGGGCTTGCGCCTGCCTGCGGCCGGCCCAGGGCCCGGCCCCACACAAAACCCTGCACGACCCTACCAGCCGATTCCTTGCGCCATAAATCCGCCATCAACTGAAATGACTTCTGCCGTTACAAAACTGGCGCTGTCGGAGGCGAGAAAGATGGCCACGCCCTGAATCTCCTCGACCTTTCCAAACCGCTTCATGGGCGTGTGCGCCATGATGGAAGTCTTGCGGTCGGGTAAGTTGATCAAATCCCGGTTCAGCGGAGTCTCGAAAACGCCCGGGGCGATCGCGTTGACGGTGATGTTGTATGGCGTCCACTCCGCGCCCAGATTGCGCGTGAGCATCACCACCGCGCCTTTGCTCGCAACATAGGCGGTCGCTTCATGGAGGCTCTGAAGGCCGCCGATGGAGGCCATGTTGATAATGCGGCCGTACAACTGGTCTTTCATCTGCCGGCCAACAATCTGGCAGGCATACCACGTTCCCTTCAGATTGATGTCCATCACGCGGTCCCAATCCGCATCAGAAAGCTCGAGCGAAGCGATCTTTTTGGTCGTCCCGGCGGAATTGACCAGAATGTCGATGCGCCCCATTTCTTTCACCATGGCGTCCACGACTTTTTGGATGTCCTCGCGCCGCGTCACGTCGGCGGTCAGTTCGAGGGAACGCCGGCCCAGCGCACGGATCTCTGCCACAGTCTTGGCGACCTCCTCGGCGCGGCGGCTCACGGGAACAACGTCGGCGCCGGCTTGCGCAAATCCGATGGCGATGGATTTTCCTAGGCCGCTCGTCCCGCCAAAAACCAGCGCGTGCTTGCCCTCCAGACTCAAGCCTTTGTAAGCCACGTCTTAAAACACCTCTCGCGGAGAGTTTGGAACGCCGCATCGTATCATGAATGTGAGAGAGAAATCAGAGCAAGGGTAGAATAGCTTGCCGTGATATCCTGAGGTGAGTGTTGTCAACGTCCCGTCAGGGGGTTATCTGGTGCGGTTGACCGCAATTATCGAGGCTGAAGGCGATGGTTATGTGTCACAGTGCCCGGAATTGGATATCGCGAGCCAAGGGGACAGCATCGAACAGGCTCGGAACAACCTTCAGGAGGCGCCGGAGTTGTTTTTCGAATGCGCATCTCCCGAAGACGTGAAGCAGCGCCTCCATGATGAGGTTTACGTCACGCAAGTGGAGGTTGCCACTGGGTAGGCTGCGAGTTCTAACAGGCAAACTTCGGAGGACGCGCCTCTAAAGAGTGAGTGAAATTTGCGCTACACTTTCGAGTGGGACCCGATCAAGGCGAAGGAGAACCTTCGCAAGCACCGAGTTAGCTTCGAGCAAGCCGCCGAACTCTTCCTGGACCCGCTAGCTGTCTCCATCATTGACGAAGAGCACAGCGAAACGGAAGAGCGATGGGTGACAATTGGGCGGGACACTCGCGGAAAGACCCTGATTCTTGTCCACACGTTTGCGCCGCTCTCGGCGGTCGAATGGAAAGTGCGCGTCATTTCCGCCCGAAAAGCTACCAGGCATGAAACCAGGCAGTATGAGGAAAATGAGCCATGAAGAAGGAATATGATTTCTCGAGGGGAGAGCGCGGGAAGTTCTACCGCCCTGGGGTGGAATTAAACATCCCTGTTTTCCTGGAACCCGACGTTGCGAAGGTGGTCCGCGAGCGAGCCAGGAAGAGTGACACAAGCGTTGGAGCGGTAGTCAATGACTGGCTCCGGCGGCAGATTCGGTCCGGAGCTGAGACGCGCTAGGGGCGGCTTCTGTAGCCGGCGCTTCGTGTGGGACCGACGAACACCTTCTAACGACTCTGGCCCAACATGAAGCTGGCACCGATTGAACTCCACCCATGGCGAGGTTGGACTTCGAGGATTCTCTCGATCAGGAGCTCACCCGCGTATACCTCGCAGCGTATTTGAGTGAGGCCAAGTGCGTTGAGGAGACGCTGACGAATGGCGGCGTCGACTATGCGGTCGCACTCGAAACCTATCTGAAGCCGGTGTACCCGCTGTTTGCGCTTAGCGTGCACGTGGGGGCTTCGTTCTTCGTCGCATCCGAGCGGGCAGCGTTTGCTCGAAGCACGTTGCTTGCAGCCGGTTTGAAGGTGGGCATCGAAGAAGAAGACGGTGAGGAAGGGTGAAAAGCAAAGTGGCTAACCTCGTGTTCTCAATGCAGCCAATCGGATATGTTCGCAGCCCTTATACCGATACCGCGCAGATTCCCAAGGGCCCGGGCGCCGAGCATCACGCCGAGGGCGTGCTGGAAATCCTGCCGCAGTTTGAGGCCGGCCTCACCGATATCGAAGGTTTCTCTCATCTCTACGTGTTGTGGGTGTTCGATCGCGCCTCTGGGTACGAGCTGCTTGGCACACCACCTATCGACACACGACCGCATGGCGTTTTCGCCACTCGTTCGCCGCGGCGCCCCAATGCAATCGGTCTGACTGTCGTCACCCTCCTGCGGCGAGACGGCTCAAAGCTTCATGTCCGCGGCGTTGACATGCTCGACAACACGCCGATCCTGGACATCAAACCTTATCTGTCGAGTGTTCCGGCGGAAGAGCTGAAGAGAGGTTGGGTGGCTGAGGCCGAAAACCGCAGGAAGTCCTGATGTCGAGCCGGCGTTCAGGCCGGCACCAGGAGATGCCGGGCTCAAGCCCGGCGCTACACCCAGTCCAGCGCGCCGCGCTTCCAGAGCCAGAAATAGCCGACGATCAGGATGCCGAGGAATACCAGCATCTCAACCAAGCCGAACAATCCCAGTTGCTGGTACTGAATGGCCCACGGGAAAAGGTAAATCGTCTCCACGTCGAAGATCACAAACAGGATGGCAATGATGTAGTAGCGCACCGTGTAGCGGCCGCGCGCGTCGGATTCCGGGGTGATGCCGCACTCGTAGGGCATCAGCTTTTCGGCGCTCTGCTTGGGTGTGGGGCGAAGAAATTTTGCCACCCACAGCGTCGCCACTGGAAAGATTGCAGCGATGATACAGAAGATTACAATCGGACCGTACAAATTGAGCATTTTCGTTTCCACCTTTTCTTCTGCAAAGGCATCGTATCACAGAATCACCGCACGCCGGACGAAAGTCCCGAAGCTGGGAAAGGCTCAAACCCCTCTCGCAAAGGCACTAAGGCGCAAAGCAGCATCGCCCGCAGTTACTCTTCGGGCCTTTGCGGCTTTGCGCCTTGGCGAGAGATGGTTTGGGTTTTTTCCGAGCCATTCACGCATTCTCACTCTTGGTGTGCCGTTCGCCCCTGCAACAGATCGACTGCGTGGGGCAAGAGTTCCAGGATAGCTTCGAGTGACTCTCGCCCGCCACGAACGCTGCCCGGCAAATTGATGATAAGTTTCCCCTTGCGAACGCCGGCCAAGCCCCGCGAGAGCGTTGCGCGCTTGGTTTTCGTCACGCCTTCAGCCCGCATCAGTTCCGCGAGCCCAGGAATTTCTTTTTCAATCACGGCTCGCGTGGCCTCGGGAGTGACGTCGCGCGGCCCCAGCCCCGTGCCGCCTGTGGTGAACACGGCGTCGCAATCTCCTGCATCCGTCCACGCTTCGAGCCGCCCGCGAATTTGATCCGCTTCGTCAGGCAGAACCTCACACGCTATGACCTGCCAGCCGCGCGCCTGAAGGACCTCGCGGATTGCGGGGCCGGACCGGTCCTCGCGCTCGCCACGGGCGCAGCCATCGCTCAAGACCAGAATTTTGGCTCGAAGATGAGAGGCCATTTTTCGGGGTTCGGGATTCGGGGTTCGGAACCCGGCTCTCACTGATGCAACACTCAATCAGCAATTAGCAATCGAAAACTTGTCCTGAGCGAAGCCGAAGGATCGGCAATTCCTTCACCCTGCATCCCGATTGGCTTCATCGAGCAGCCGCAGGCCCTCCATCATCAATCCCTGCGTGGACATCGTCGTCGTACGTTCGGCCGTGGTCTTGGAGAAATCAAGTTCCCAGTCGCCTTCGGTCCACCTCAGGACCTTAAAAACCGCCTCGTCGCCTTTCGATTCCCCGTAGGCAGCGTGGGTCACCTGTCCTTCGTTGAAGTAAAGCGTACACTCATCGCCACCGGTGCGGACGATGAGGGCGCAATTCTTCCGGCCTTGCTCGAGCGAGGTCATCCAGTCGAGCAGGCTCATCTCGCTCAGCTTCCCGGTAACGTTGCCGCCGCGGGCACCCTCCTTCTCCATCTGTGACTGCAGGAGTCGCGCCGTGATTCGCCGGGCCTGTCGCACGAGCTCGCGGACAAAAAAGGGCTTCACGAAATAATCTTCAACACCGTCCACCACCATCCGCAGACGCTCGTCGATCTCCTTCTGCGAAGCCAGGAATACGAACGGAATGTTCTGGGTTTCCTTGCGAGCGCGGAGCTTCTCGAAGAGCGCCCGGCCATCCATCACCGGCATGGAATAATCGGAAATGATGAGGTGGGGCTTGATCTCGATCGCCTTCATGAGGGCGTCCGCGCCGTCCGACGCGGTCACCAATTCCCCACACTTCTCGAGGCCGCGGCAAACCAGTTTCAAGATGGTCGGATTGTCATCGACAACGAGGATTTTCAGGCCAGCGGGCATCGTTCAGAAGCCTTCCCCAAGAATTTCAGGTGGCGCGGCCTGGCCGTGCCGCCGCCCTGTACCGGATGGTACGGGGCGCCGTGCGGGAGGGAGCGCGATACGACCCGGTTTTGCCGCCGGTCTTCTCCAGCAGACGAAGCCCGGTGATCTCGATTCCGCGATCCACGGCCTTGCACATGTCATAGACGGTCAGGGCCGCGACAGCCGCAGCCGTCAGGGCCTCCATCTCCACGCCTGTCGGTCCGGTCGAACGAATCGTGGATGTGATCAGGATGCCATTCTTGCACAACTCCGCCCGGACATCAATATGACTCAGCAGCAGGGGATGACAAAGCGGAATGAGCTCCGCCGTGCGTTTGGCGGCAGCAATGCCAGCCACACGGGCGATTTCCAGCGGATCGCCCTTGGGATTGGATCGGAGCTCGCGCAACGTGCGCGGCTTCATCTTGACGAGGACGCCGGCCACCGCGCGCCGCTCCGTTACTGCCTTCTCGGAGACGTCGACCATGCGAATGCGGCCGGCCCTATCGTAGTGACTTAATGTCTTGGGCATAAAAAGCCGAACGGTTGATTATAAGCTATTGCTCGGGTGCTGCGAGCCACACAGTGCTTGCTAAAGCGATGGGCATTGTCTTACATGCGCGAACGCCGACCAGGGTTGGTGGAGTGGATCTGGATTCCGTGATAGCTCGTTTTGTCAGAAATCGCCATCCTGCAGGAAGGGCTTAGTGCCATGGCGAGGCTTACCGACCGGTCGGTAGGTGGGCGCCGGGAGACGCCCCGCAATGCCCCAACCGCATTGATAAATCCGCAAACGCCCGGTTAAACCATTGCGAAATTCAGGCCGGTGGACACCGCCGGCGACCCTACGTTAGACTTCCGTTGGTTTTCATTTGCTTGGCTAAAACTCTCGCCCATCCGGTGCGCAAGAAAAGGAGGGCGAGTCGGTGGAGGGAGTGGGTCCAGTGAGTCCATCACAGAAAATGTGGGTCAGGGTTCCCCGAGGGCCAATTCCGAAGGCCGTGCAGGGAGCGCTTCTGGCTCGACTGGAGCAGCATGCGCAGACCGAATGGAAGGGCCGGTGCAGCGCCGTTCTCGTCCGGTTCCGCGGCGCGTATGCTTACGTTGATGCTCTGCCCTTGGACCGGGAAAGACACACCGAGCCAGGTTTAGGTGAGGAGCCGACTCCGGTGCGGCTTTGTCGCCTCGGCTACCTTGGAGACGACAAGCGATGGCAGTGCGCCTTCTTTAAGTACAGCGATATGAAATACGAGCTCTCCCTGGTTGCTTCGGGTTCGTTCGAAGCCACGCCCGAGGAGGCGTTCGATTGTTCAGCCGGAGTGTATCTGGGTGGTTGAGTCTGGACCAATGCCCGCATCGTCGGGCTTGCGGAATTTATTCGGAGGAATGATGACGGCAGAGCGCAAGACGAAAGGCCAAGCGGCACGGGGCGGCGGAGCGCGTCCTCTACTGGAGCGCCTGAAGCCAGATGAGGCCGCTCGTGTCCGGCGGCGCCTGCTCGAAGCGCATCCCGATCTATCGAGCGAGGCGGAGGAGATGGCGCGGTTGCTCCTGCACCAAGTCACGTATGAGGACGTCGCTCGGCAGATCGAAGATGAAATACGGGCGCTGGATTACGACGACCTGGACGCCCGCGCTGGCCGTCATGAGTGGGGCTACGTCGAGCCGGCAGAGGCCGCCTGCGAAATTCTCGAGGAAGCCATGCAGCCTTACCTCGATGATATGAAGCGCCACCTGGAACTGGGACTCGAGGCAGAGGCGCTGGAGATCTTGAAAGGCATGATGCTGGGATGCTACCGGCTCAGCGAGCGTAAGGGGGGTGAGGTTTTGGAATGGGCGCCCGACTTCCCCGGCGAGGCAGCCGGCAACGCCCTGGAAGTCTATCTCGGTGCAGATGAGCCCAAGATTCGCAAGAGCGATCGAAAAGAACGCCTCGCGCTTCCTCCGGATTTCCTGAGCTTGGTCCCGAAGTGGGTTCCCATGATCGAGCGAGTACCAGTGCCGCTCCAAGTTTTTTGGGCAAACAGTTTTCAGCCACCCAGAGAGTCTTTGCGCAAGAAGTAGGTGCGATACATAGGCGTAACAAGTTGGAACGGCACTAGGGAAAGCAAGGCGGTGAAAACGACACCGCCTGTTCCGTTGGTCGTCCAGAATTCGATCAAGCGCGTCACACCTGAAGCCCCGAGGAAAGCTTCGGCGGCAAGAAGCCACTTGGCCCTGAAGCCGCAATCCTCGGTGGCTTTCTGTGCTAACATTCCCGCAACGTACTCGAAGGACTCCCATGCGCACTTGCCCCAAGTGCCAGCGGACTTATCCCGACGACATGGACTGTTGTCCTCGCGATGCCACAGCGCTCATCTCTGCCCTCAGCGCCACGCAAGCCGAACTTGAATCATCGCTCGCCTAGCGTTTCCACATCGTTCGGCGGTTAGGAACTGGTGAAGTGGGCGACCGCGCTTCCGCGCCGCGTCGAAGTAAAGCTCCCCGCGAATATCGCTGAGCAGGTTGAAGCCGCCCGGAAAACCTACCACCGATTTGGCCAGTTCTCGGATGCTCTGGCCCGCATAAGAGAACGTATCGAGCGTGAGCCAGTCGAGCGAGAGGAACTGCGACGCCTCTGTTGGAATCTTCGTATCCCGGGCGACTTCGACATCGCTCAGATCAACTGGGAGGCGGACTATGACGCCTTCTTCTACCGCCAACTCTGCAAGCGAGCCCGGCGACTTTATCTTTTCCGTGGTGAGTACATCTTTGATCTCGAAAGGGCAGTCGTGGTTGAGACGCCGCAACTTGGCCACGTGACCTATCTCTTCGCCAAGCCGAGCAGCATGGAGCAGTTTCTCGCCATGTACGCTAGGACCGGCAAGGAAGGCATCCGGCAAAACCGCGGCAATGTAGCCGAGAAGCTCGGATTTCTGGGCCGCGTCGTTCACGGCTCTAACCAGCGCTTGTGGCTCAAGAGTTTGAATTCCCGCCTCGGCGAGGCGATGGATCAAACAGAAAGAGTCGAGGCCTAAACTAAGCGCACCGATTCAGAAGCTTTCTCATACACTTCCCCGTCGTCGGACCCATGCCTACAACCTTCCAAGGAACACCAGCCGATTGATTTGGAGTTACTGACCTTGATGGCCAGCCGATCAATTTTCCAGTTCGCCGTTTCTCGCAATGTCCAAGGATGAGGAAATAAGTGGGCCGGGGGCGCGACGTTTCTGACTTGCATCGCAGTTTAAGTGGTCGTCTAATTAAGTCACCCTTTCGCCGGCCCGAGGATTTCTGGGAGGCTAAGCGTCATGAATAATTTCCCGGCCGATCGTCGATCACCGTCGGGGCTATTCCCTGGCGGGCCGCCCGGTCGACGGACTGCGAAATGATGAGGGTGATATGCTGATCCGCATAAGACGCCGAGATAACAAGTTCCAAAAGATGCAAATGGTAGAGGCTGAGGGGATTGTCGCTGCAGCATGCTCCGATTCAACGGTGTGTTATAAGTGTCAGAATCCAGTCTTCCAGGTATTATGCGGATCAATCTAATCGTTGTTAGGAGGCAGTGAGAATTGCCAACTTTATACCAAGTGAGACTCCCCCCGCCCGCGGATTGGCAAGAACTCCAGCGGATGACCTCCGATCTCTATAAGCGACTGTGGTCTAACGAAGATATTCAAGAGTTCGGTTCTATCGGGCAGAGGCAGAACGGTGTCGATGTCTTCGCACTTCAGGCCGACGGCAATGTATACGCCATCAGAGCGGATGGAACTACGGCTTGGACGGCATCTGTCGGCACCAACAGCACAGCGGTCCCGGATTTTCAAGGGGGTCTCGTCGTGACGGACTGGCAGTCGATCTGGAAACTCGATGGCACGACGGGCCAAGCTTACCCATCATACGCTTCGGTTTCCGGCAATGGAGTCTCGACGCCCGTGATCCACACCGACGGAACCATCTTCGCTTTAGACGGCAATGCCGTGGTCGGCATTGACCCGCTAACTGGTCAACAGAAATTCAGCGTCCCTCTGCCTTTGGATACCGACAATCAAACTGAAGGGGGCAGCGTCGAACCGTACGGTTGCTGGGATAGTCCGATGCCTCAGGGTTCATCGAACAGCACCTCGTCACCGACGACTATCGGAAGTCTGATCATTGCGGGCGATGGTTACGCGTATCTCCCGGTCTTCTACACCGAGAGCACAACGAACCATAACGACTGGTGTGTGTGGCAAACGCGTACTACAGCGCACCTTGACATTCTGCGCGTCGGCACGGGCGGAGATGCTTACACAATCGAGGTCAAGCAGTGGACCTACAACTATTCGAGGGTGCAATACACAGAGCTAGGACCCGATTCATATGTGTACGGGCCTACCATTCAGACCGCCCCGATTCCGAAGGTAAGCCTGGCAAATCCCACCACCAACGCCGACACCGGCGTCCTGATTAGCTGGGAGGAGGACACACCTGCCTGGTGCGCCTACCAGGCAGAGAGTGAAACGGGACAGCCCATCACGACAGGGTGTGAGGACGCAGCGACGACCTTCAACTTGGCCACGACGGAGGGCACAAGCCTCGCTTCCACAAGCCCAATCAGTCTTCCGGGACAGGTGACGCCGGTGCAGCCAATCGTGCAGCGCGAGGATGGATCGTACGTCGGGACGGTATGGGCTTCATATACCAACATGATGATCGCCTTTACCCCGTCCGGCACGGTATTGTGGACCGAGCCGGGCGATACGCCGCAAATCGCAACCGCCGACGGAGGCGTGATCGGAACTTCGGGCATTACCTATGATCAGAACGGCGTCGCAACTGGGATGCTGGCCACCTTGCCGACGTACTCGTGGTTGGGGTACGCCTACCAAGACGGCCCTCTAAACCAAGTGGCCGCTCTCGCGGTCAATTTCGCACCCTCGTTCTTGGCGATGCTCGGCGGTAACAATTCGGCGAATGGCACAGCGGTGAAGCAGACGTGGTTTCCGCGTCTGACCAGCTGTCACGATCCAGGAACGAACGTTACTTGTCCCGGCCCCAAAGAAGTCGCGGAATCCGCCCTGACGGCGTTGCGAGCCTTTGTTCCGACGTGTCAAAACTGCGCAAGTAAGGTCTTTGTGCCGCTCGGCGGCATCAATGAGCAGGCGCGTTTTTCCAAGTGGATCGGTCGGGCAGGCCTGTTTGACGGGACGAAATCGAACTTTCCAATGTTCTTGCTATGTCTCCCAATTACCGGGACCAACCAGTGTTACGGAGAAGGACGGGACATTCTGTCTACGGTTTCGGATAAGATGGCTTCCGGGGGCACATCTAACCTATCCATGACACCTTCTCCTCTGGGCTTGATCACGTTCTACGACCCTTTTTATCTGAAAGGCCATTGTGCGGTTACATCCAACCAGCCCTCGGACTTTTGGCATCAATCAGTATTATTCCATGAGGGTTTGCACGGTTTTTATGGGCAGTTCGACGACGACATACAGAAGGCTTTAGGTATTCAGGTAGGGACCGACTCAATTAATATAACACGGTATATTTACAATAACGCTTTCGGAATAACTGGAGCCGGAAATTGCTCCAAATAACGCTTTCGGGCTGCCTTCATGATTTCTGAGTCACACAGAAAGATAAAGTTGGTTGCCATTGCGATGGTTTCGCTAATTCTGATCGTTGCTGGGGTCCGGCACTTTTCGCATCATGGGGCTGGTAAACGAAGCCCGCCATGGCCAGGCAAGATCGGAGAATCCCTTGGAGAGGTCACGGTCAATCCGAAGGACGGGCTGAAGTATCTGTGGGTTCCGGCAGGGACTTTTGCGATGGGCTGCTCGCCTGGAGACAAGGAATGCCAGGACGACGAAAAACCGTCCCACCAAGTGACCATCACGAAGGGATTCTGGATGGCCCAGACGCCCATCACGGTCGGTGGTTACAAGCGCTTCGCCGGGGTCTCGGGACGGCGTATGCCTCCTCAGCGACCTGCGCCAGACACAATTAATTTTGGGTGGTGGAACGACGCCATGCCGATCGTGGACGTAAGTTGGGAAGACGCCCAGGCGTATTGCAGCGGGGTGGGGGGGCGGCTGCCCACGGAAGCGGAGTGGGAATATGCGGCTCGCGCCCAAAGCACGACGGCGCGTTACGGGCCCATTGACGAC
This sequence comes from Terriglobia bacterium, assembly GCA_050013575.1. Lineage (GTDB taxonomy): Bacteria > Acidobacteriota > Terriglobia > UBA7540 > UBA7540 > DASYXZ01. The sequence continues at coordinate 44,780 of JBEKEZ010000043.1, forward strand.
GTTGCCTGGTACGCGGATAACAGCGGCCAACAGCGCCTGGACAGTACGCTGGTATGGAATGAGAACAACAAGAATTACGAGGAGAAAAAGTACGACCAGCTTTACTACCAGCGGTTGTATCGCAATGGCAGTGGCGTGCACGAGGTGGGCTTGAAGCAGGCAAATAGCTTTGGCCTCTTCGACATGCTGGGCAATGTTTCCGAGTGGACAAATGACTGGTACGGCCCGGACTACTACAAGGACAGCCCGTTGCAAGATCCCCAAGGCCCTTCGGGCGGGCAATGGCGAGTTCTGCGTGGCGGCTCATGGGAGAGCATTCCCGCCTGGGTACGCGTATCATACCGCGGCGACCGGTATGATTGGGCGAGGAGCCCTGGCTTTAGGGAGGACGACCTTGGCTTCCGTTGCGCCGGGAGAATTAGTGATCATTGACCCTTTGTCCTTTCCTCTTGTCGAACAGCCAACAGCACTCGGGCGCTATCCGCGCTCGACGGGGATGGCTCGGATCATACCAGCCAGGAGGGCGTTGTGATGAAAACCTATCGTTGACTAAAAAATTAATCGTCCTCTGTGCTGGCGCAGACCTTTCAGAGTCAGTCTCTTATCTCGTGTGCAGGCGGGGTGAAAGGGGCCCGCGACAAGATCTCTGGGGTCGCGACGGACTCCGGGAATTTTCCTCAGACCCGAGCCGGTTGCTGGTACCTGATTGGCGGATGGTTGGACCGCCGTACATGCCGGGCAGACGAATTGAAATCCGGGGAAGCCGGATCGTGGGGACTCACACCTCAACCATTAGTGCTCGCATTGGCGGTTTTTACCCTACTTTATTCCTATCATTTACACATTTGGAGTTCCATCCACATCATCGAGAGAGCGCTGGCCCAAACTTGGGCCGTGTTTTTGATTGGGGTTCCAGTTTCGGGTCTTGCGCGCCGCCTTTTACTGCACGGAGGGCACGAGCGGGCGACAGCTCCAGGGCGACATGCGCTCCGACCTTTCAGCAACTTTCGCTTATTTGTAATAACGATGGGCATTTTCGCGGCCCTCCTAATCCTTGGGCTCCTGACCGGTCCCACCGTTCCGAAATAGCAGTTAGCACTGACCGGCGCAGGCGGCGCCAGGACGAATTGAGCCGATTTTAGGAACATGCTCGCAATTTCTCAAGGCCCATACGGGGGCCCATACGGGCCCACCATTCAGACCGCCCGGATTCCGAAGGTAAGCTTGTCAACTCCCATCACCAACGCCGACACCGGCGTCCTGATTAGCTGGGAGGAGGACACACCTGCTTGGTGCGCCTACACGGCAACCGACGTCATTGGACTGGACTCGAATGGAAACAACATATATCAGCAGGTCCAGAACGGATGTGAGAACGAAGCGACGGCCTTCAACTTGGCCACGACGCAGGACACAACTCTCGCTTCCACGAGCACGATCAATATTCCTGGGCAGACGGCGCCGGTGCAGTCAATCGTGCAGCGCGAGGATGGATCGTATGTGGGTTCAGGCGGAGCCGGTATGATCGCCTTTACCGGTTCCGGCCAGGTATTGTGGACCGTGCCGAACGACACGCCGCAAATTGCAACCGCCGACGGAGGGGTGATCGGAACCTCGGGCATTACGTACGATCAGAACGGCGTCGCCACCGGGATGCTGGCGAGCTTACCCATTCTGTCCTGGAAGGGGGCTTACCAGCTTGGCTCTGCTGAGTCAGTGGTTCCGCCTGCAGTCACTATCCTGCCGAGTTTCCTTGCATTCCCTGGAGGTAATTTCACAGGCAACGGCACGTCTGATGTGATTCACACGTTCGGGCTGTTCTGGTGCGGAACGGCCTATGCAGAGCAGGGCCACTGTTCCGGTCAGACTGACGTCACTTTCGGTTACGTCGCAAACCCCAATGACTCAAACATAAGCACAATCCAGAATCAGAATTTCGATCCCGCCCACCGAGACTGGATCGGTATGATAGAGGCGAAAGCTCTAAGCTCTTTCAAGGCCGCCTTCGCCAAAAAAGGAATCATGGTGCAGCTTGCTAACGGGGGCGAGGAGTTCACGGTCCATGTGGTAGGAAACTGGCCCGCACCGGCGATTGGATTTGAGTTCCCATATAGCGTGTTTTTTGGGAATGGCCAGGGTCGGCTGTACTACTTGGCAATCATGGATGATGCACAGATGGCGCTCGGGCAGCCAGGGCCGCCGCCGACCGACTCCGGGTGGGTACCCCTCGCGCCGACCTATCCGCCTAATACGCAGCAGGACCTCCAAGACTTCCAGAAGCTCATCGCGGCCATCGGGACGGCCATCGGGAATGCTGCAGCGCACGAGACGGGACACTACCTTGAATCCCTAAATTCGCTTCACGGCAAAATGTTTCAGTATTTGGATTGCGGACTCGGCAATACTCAGGTCAATCCAGCATTTGAGTGTGAGAAGGGAGACAATTTCGTTTGCAACTTCTTCAGTGCGAGTGGTCTTCCTCAAGATCCCAACAACACGAAATCTGTCGGCGGAATGTTTTTCTACGGAGTTCCTGGAGCGGATGTTGAAAACGCGTTTCACGAAAAGGTTGATTGGCTTCAGACACCGATCCATTGGTCACCCACCAACGATTGCTGGCTCCAGAATTATGGGGCGCCGGGAAGCTGCAAGCAGCAGTGAGAGGAGGAAGGACTATGGAATGTTCAGGCCGGTACGCTGGAGCAGCGCTGATGTGCCTACTAGGCGCGATTGGTCTGTTCTCAATAGACGCGTCCGCGACACAGGCGGAACTCCCTCGCCGCCAAGAGACAGCGCGTGCTTACGAAGAATCCTGTGTGCTAACCTTGCGACTCATGAATACGGCCGAGGTAACATTCTGGGGCGGCGACCCAACAAAGGGGTATACGCATACCCTAAAAGAGTTGGGGCCCGCCGGAAGCGGGTTGGTCGCGCAATCTGTTGTTAGTGGCAGGAAGGGGGAGTACAGATTCAGGTACCGCCCGCAGCACACGGGACGCGAGCAGCCGATCAAACACTACACAATCACCGCTCGCCCCATAAAACGGCTGGTCAAGAACCAGAAGAGCTTCTTTACCGATGAAACCGGAGTGATCCGGTTCACAACCGAAAACCGCGCCGCCACTCGCGGTGATCCACCAATCCCGGATACGCCGCCCTCAATGCTGCGCAGGTAGATTGCGCCATGGATGCTCCCGCGTCGTCGAGGCTGGCGACCAATACTGACTGCGGGGTAGTGGTCTTGACCTACCAATTGACTCGAGCTTGTGCCTTGGCCGCGAACCACGGTTGGAGCGTCCGGCTCCCATCGCCGCAGGACGTGCAGCGGCTGATGACGACACCGGACCGGAACGTGGCGTCGGATGTCACCTTGGACCAGACGCCGCCGCCTTGGCTTCCAACCGTCACCCCGGTTCTCCAGGCGGAGGACGGAACGTACTTCGGGACTGGAGTGACTTCCCCCAACTCGATGGACGCTTTCGATAAGTCCGGCAACGTGAAGTGGACGGTGGCGGGAGGCTGCTCGCCCGTCATGGCCACGGCGGACGGCGACCTGATCGCAAAATCGCCCACCGGGCAGTACGTAACCTTCGATCAGAACGGCGTCGCGAATGGGATGCTGGCCACCTTGCCCACGTACTCGTGGATTGGGAATTGGTACAGTTCGTCCGGCACGTCGCTTCTCGACACTATACTGCCGTCGGTCGATTTCGCCGATACTTTCGCTACTTTTGTGGGCGGCAGCCCCTCCCCGTCGGGAGCAAACGTCCGACTTATACAGGCGAAAACGTTCGCCCCATACGGATTCTGATACGACCCGGTTACGCTAAAACACTCGGATCCTAACTGGGCAGTGAACGAAGCTGCGTGGAAAGACGCCATGTTACATCAGGTCCCCACCGCCAACGCTGCAGTAGACATCAAAATGTACCGCAACGCCACGTTAGGTGCTTTCAAAGACGCGCTGGACACAACTAACGCAATTGTCGCCTACATAGACCACGGGGCGATCATTGCCAGCCCAATGGCCTCCGGCCTCTGCTTCACCGGCAATAACTGCCTGATGGATCGTGCGCTGACGAACATTGGGGGGATCCAATATGAAAACCCGACAGGTTGGCATTGGTTTCCCCAAGACAGTATAGCACCCAAAGCGAAAGTAGTCTTTCTTGGAGCCTGCGGGATCACCAAAGATTTCATTTCTTTCTGGAATCTTCAACCTGGCCACGTCCTCATCGTGCCGGACTACAACCCAACGGGCAATCCGAAAATCAATCCGACTATGGAGATCTTCGAGAATGAAGTAGCGTGGGAATGGGCACAGATCGCATCTAATCTTGCGGCTGGAAACACTGTCGATGTTGCTGTCAAAGCGGCTAAAGATTTCGCGGACTTGCATCAAGTTCCACCAAACTCTTGGAAATGGAAGGTAATCCCCACAGGAGGCGGAAATGTCAAATTCCCACCACCCTCTCGTTAGGAGGGTCTTGCCCTTAGCTCTGGGACTGTTTTGTTGGACTGAGGGATTCGCCACGCCTGTCCCAGTTCAGGATCGCGCGCCGCAGGCGGCTAGGATCCCGCCCGACGATTACATCTCGCGCGCAAACGAACTGGTCCGAACGCTCTATCCCGACTTGGATCCACACCTGATCGTAGTATTTGAAGATTTTAATCACTGGGGCCGCCAGACGGGAATCACGAGTGCCTTCTATCTTCGATTGTCCACCTACACCGGGTCGAAGCGTGACGCAGATGGTAATGATTGTGATTGCGAGAAGTTAGTGCTGCGGGGACTCTTTTTTTTTAACCCCTTGAAAGCCGACAGGGAATTAACCCACCTCGTAGTGAGTGATCCTGTCGCCGATGCCCGCCAAGAGAGGTTTGGAGAATTGATCGGAAAGCACGCCGAATGGTCAGAGGCGCAGGTCATTCAGGCGATGAAAAAAGCAGGCGCCAAGTATGGGCCTGAGGACAAAGATCAGTTACTTCGTGCCTTACCGCTCGCCGAACTGAGGCCGTATGTTGGCGACCTACATGTGGAGCGGGCCGAGTTCGTGTTCAACAGGCCGGAAGGAGCAAAACCTTCCAGAGAGGAGATGGGGGCTGTGTGTTTCTGGCGCCTTACTGGAACGTCGCACCTCGCAAGCGGAGCAGCGAAGGACTACAGTCTTGTGGTTGATGCATTTGATGGAAGGCTCAGTTCGATATTTTCGCACTGAGGCCGCATGCCGGCGGGCTACGGGTGTCGCGGGCCAAAGGCCACCATCCATCGGCGACCGGCACGACAACGACGTGATGGGAAGCAAGCGCGGACCGTGTAGCGGTCGCGGTAGGGATGCCGGTTGCCCGGCACCCCCCGCGCAGATCCGTACGTGCGCTAATTAGCGCATACGGCTCTTAGCTCGGATGAGTGGCGGTAGAGCGCTACTCCGCTTTCCGCACACCCGCCAACCCCTGGGGCACGCGCGCCCCGCACTCGGTAACCGCATCCCAGTCCCTCGCTGTACCTCTACCCTCCTTGAGAAGGCCGACGGTAACACCCGCACCTTCGGTAGCTGCGCCTGCGCAGATTCCGTGAATATGCGTCCTTCGGGAGGAACTCCATGCGGCGACAGACCATTCTGAGGGGGGCGATTATGGCGGCATTGGCGGGCGCATGGCTCCCGAATCTATATTGGAATCCTGGCCACCTAGTGTACCCTGCGGGCATAGTCGCCTTGAAGCTCTTCGGCCGCGGGCTCACCTCTGGCCCAGAC
>JBEKEZ010000044.1:0-48658 GCA_050013575.1 Terriglobia bacterium
GCAACCGGTCCCGATCTCGTTGGCTCATCCACAGCTCCTGTTGTCTTTGCATCCCGACAGTTTGCCGGTTCCCAACAGGAACTTCTTACTTTGCTGGAAGAGGATCTTTTCACGTTGCTGCGACACCAGAGTTCCCAACGTTGTCCGCGCGCGGGCCTTTATGGCATAATCGCCGATCAAACGCGGAGCCATGGAATCGAAACGCAAAACCATAATGTTTCCGGCGCACGGCACGCTAATTGACCTGGCGGCGGAATTTGCCCAGGAACTGAAGAGCCGGCGAGGGATCGATTCCATCGTCCTATTGCAGGGGACCAGGGACGCTATCCGCGCTCGTCGAATGGATATCTTCGCCGAAGTTGTTGATGTGGTCGCGGATTTGCGGTTGGATAGCTCACGGGAAAATTTGGCGCGCAATTTGCAGGCGCTCACCGCTTTTGAACGGAAATACGGCGGACCGTCGGTATGGCAGTTCATCGTTCAGGATGCTTGGTGGCGCGTCAAGCACTACAGCTATCCCCAGGTTCTCCAATACATGAGCCATGCAGTGGAAGTGCTGGAATCCCTCTTTGCGCGCTGGGATGTGATCGCGGCGGTAGGCGAGCTGACCTCACCGGTCTACCGGCTGGTCCATCAGATGTTCGGACAACAGCGGCCGTACCTGTGTCCAATGACCGCACGCTTCTTCCACAGGATTTACTTTGATAGCGACGTGTATCTGCGATGGGAAGAATGCCTGCGAGTTTATCGCAGGTTCATGGAAAATGGCTTTTCCCAGGAAGTCGACGCGATGGTCGCCCCTGTGCTTCAGGGCATCCGCGAGTCAAGGCTCCGTCCTGTTTACATGGACGTAAATTTCAAACGGGCCGCCAAGGATTCGGGATTGCGGCGCGTTCGGCCGCGCGTGTGGGCAATATACGCTGAAGACATCTGGTACAACAACATCATCGATGGGCCCAAAAGCCCTCAGGGACTGCATTGGACCTACTGGCTTCCGCCCCGCAAGCTTGCTCGTTGGGCGCAGTGGACATTCCGGCGACGATACTACCATCGAAGGGCGATCACTCGAATCCCGCCCAACGCGCGTTTGGCCTTGTTTCTACCCACCACCGAGCCCGAATACACGCTCGATGTGCAAGGCTGGCCTTTTACTGACCAAGCCTCACTGGTACGCTCGGTCGCCCAAAGCCTTCCAGTCGATATGCTGCTCTTGGTCAAAGACCATCAGTTAATGGTGGGGCCCCGCTCGATTGATTTCTACCGCCGGATACTGAAGTTGCCAAACGTCAGGCTGGTTGACGAGAGGATCTCGAGTCAGGACCTTCTTCGCGCCAGCAAGATCGTTTTCACCATTACAGGAACGGTTGCTTTGGAAGCGGTGTGCTGCGGCGTACCGGCCATGATGTTCGGGAGGGTATTTATCAATGAGCTTGAAGGCGTGACCGTGGTTCGCGACTTATACGAATTGCCAGCCGCGATTGAATCTGCGTTGAAGGGCACTGAAGTGGATTTCGATCGGTCGGCGCGGGCCATGCTCGCGGCGATGTATGCCTGCTCATATCCTGGCCGAATTGATGCTCATATGCTCGATCCAGGGGAAATGCCTCCGGGCAATCGACTAGACCTGGGCAACGCGATCGAAGAGGAACTCGGCCGGCGCGGTCTCTTGGCCGGAGACCCGGGTGAAGAACCGCTCGTCCGAACGCAGTCGAGCTTCCTGCCTTAGTCGCCACCCACTCTGAGTCGCGTTGATGCCTGCATAGGGTATCTATGTTCTGCTGGATTACATCTGTTAGGATACCGTAGAATGTCGACAAATGTGGCACAGGCGCACGGTGGAGACGAGCGGCATGAGAACTCTTCCATTCTCCAACCCACTCCACCAGGTCGGGCTCCGCAGGTCGGCACGCCAACCAACGGCCAAAAGCCATATCCCCCCGAAGAGTGGAACGCTACTGCGAGGGACTTTTCTCAAGTTTGCTTGCACGAGTTATTTGCGGCACAGGCGAGGCGGACGCCGGATTCCGTTGCGGTCGCGGATGAGAAAAAACGCCTGACTTACGGCGAGTTGAACGCGCGCGCCAATCAGGTGGGTCGACACCTGAGGAAGCTGGGGGTGGGGCCGGAGGTGCTGGTCGGCGTTGCCGTGGAGCGCACGGCGGAGCTGCTGGTGGCGCTGCTCGGCATACTGAAAGCGGGGGGGGCTTACGTGCCGCTCGATCCCGAGTATCCGCCGGACCGCTTGGCCTTCATGGTGAGGGATTCCGGACTCCGCCTCCTGGTGACGCAGGAGTTTCTCAAGTGCCGATGGCCCGGAATAGGACCGGAGCGCGTATACCTGGATGCACATCGAGAACTGATTTCTCAGGAGAGCACGGAGGATTTTCCCAGCGGCGCCGGGCCGGACAATCTGGTCTACGTGATTTATACCTCTGGCTCGACGGGCGTGTCGAAAGGCGTTCTGACCACGCACCGTTCGCTCGTCAATCTCCTCGAATCCGTGCGCTGGCGGCCAGGCTTCACGGCTCATGATACTTTCCTGGCTACGAATACGGTCAGTTTTGACATGTCGAAGCCGGAGCTGTTCTTACCACTGATCGTGGGGGGGCGCGTTTTCGTGGCGCGGCGCGGCATCGCCTACGATTTGAAGCAATTCGAAGAGTGCCTGGCAATGTCTGGGGCCACCGTGCTCCAGGGCACGCCTTCCTTTTGGCGGCTGCTCATTGAGTCGGGCTGGCAAGGCGGGCAGCACTTGAAGATCTGGTATGGAGGCGAGACAACTCCCGAAGGGTTAACCAAGGAGTTGTTGAAGCGATGTTCTTCTCTCTGGCACATGTACGGACCGACGGAGACGACCATCTATGCCACAACATTCCCGGTGACCGCCGCCGATGGGGCCATCCCCATCGGCACTCCGATGGCCAACTACCACGCGTTCATCCTCGATGACCATCTATTACCCATGCCTCTGGGGGAGGCGGGGCAGTTGCACATTGGAGGCGTCGGCTTGGCACGGGGTTATCTGAATCGTCCGGAATTGACCGCCGAGAAATTTATTCCGAACCCTTTCACCAATCAGCCGGGGTCGCGGCTGTATAAGACTGGTGACTTGGCCAGGTTTCGGCCCGACGGCAATATCGAGTTTCTGGGCCGGGTCGATAGCCAAGTGAAGATTCGCGGCTTCCGGGTTGAAACCGGCGAGGTGGAAACGTTGCTGGCCGAGCATCCTGGCATCGAGGCAGCGGCCGTGGTGGCGCGTGAAGATGCGCCGGGCGAGAAGCGGATCGTGGCTTACGTGGTTTCGCGAGCCGGACACTCGCTCGTCGCCCAGGAACTTCGCCGATTTCTCAAGAGAAAGCTTCCCGATTACATGCTGCCGGCAAGATTCGAATTCCTCAGAGAGTTGCCGTTGACACCCAGCGACAAGGTGGACCGCCGGGCCCTGCCCCCGCCGGGGTCATCGAGGCAGGTCCTCGCCGACGCCCAGCAGGCGCCGCGCACAGAACTCGAAGACGAGCTGGCGCGAATCTTCGCGGAGGTCCTCGGGCTCGATTGGGTGGGCATCGATGAAGACTTCTTTGATGCCGGGGGTGATTCCCTTCGAGCTCTCCGGCTGCTCAGCATGGTCGAAGAAAGGGTCGGGCGTAAAATCTCGCTGAGCGATCTCTTTGAGGCGCCGTGCGTCGGCAAGCTTGCCGCCCTTCTTTCCGACCCTCACTCGCGGGTGGGTTTGCTTTGCGCGCTTGCGGTGCAGCCTCGTGGCTCACGACCGGCTTTCTTCTGTGTGGAAGGAGGGCCTCAGACCCGGGCTCTGGCGCTGAAGCTTGGACCGGATCAGCCGTTTCTGGGTTTGGTTTTCGACGAGGCGAAGAAGCAGAGCTTGCCGATGCCTTACAAGGTAGAAGACATGGCGGCGATCCTGGTCCGGAAGTTGCGGGAGGCGCAGCCTGAAGGCCCCTACTTTCTGGGTAGCTGGTGTTGGGGAGGGCTTGTCGCTTACGAGATGGCGCAACAATTGTGGGCCCAGGGCGAAGAAGTTCGGCTATTGGTTTTGATAGATCCGCTGCCTCCCTCACACGCGCCTAAGCCAGCGAAAAGCCAAGGCCTCGGCGTCCGGCTTTCGCGGCTTCGCCGGAGAGTATCAGCCTACACGGCTCACTTGCGGGGCCAGGAATGGAGGCACTTTCTTGGAAGGTCGAAGCAGAAACTCGAGAGACTGAAGCTTAACGCGGAGTATGTTATTTACCGGCGCCGCCTTCGCTTGGGGCTTCCGATTCCGGCCAGGATGCAAAAATGGAAATATGCTACTTGGTTTTCTAAGTTTGATTATCGTCCCCAACCTTATCCGGGGAACGTGGCTCTGATCCGCGGTGAAACGCCGGGTCTTGTGCCGGATGGGGACGATTTGGGTTGGGCCGATCTGGTGAGAGGGAGACTACAGGTCCGCTTTCTACCGTTTTCCCTGAACTACGAAGTTTTTCGGGAGCCGAAAGTGACGCCAGTGGCTCACGTGCTGGACGAGCTGCTCGAAGCCGCCCAATAGACCCGAACCGATCATCGTTTGCGCCCGCCAACGCGTCGTTAAATGATGGGACTATGGTCGCGGGCGATATTGAGTACGGACAGAGCGAACGCCACTCGCCGGTACGGGGAAGCGGCTAACCGGACCCGAAGTCGCGTGCGCGGGCACGTTCGTGGGTGCGGCCCTGGATGGTGATTTGGTTCCTGGCCGCGCAACAAGAGGGAGCCACGCGAACGGGGCGCGCTCATCCAGTGTTGCGCAATACTGAGAGCGCAAAGCCACCCATCCGGCATGTGCTGTTAAGGAACCGGCCGACGGTATCCGGAATCAATAACGGGAAGGCTGCTTTGACCTTCGTGCTCGGCAGCGGAACAAGCCGACGCTTGTCACCCGCGCAACAGTGAAGAATCGGGGGTCGATCTCCAGGCCGAGTTCCCTGATATATCCCTGGTCGCGGGTTTCCGCGCTCCAATCATAGCGGTTCGGGTGCAATTCCACCACGAACGGTTCGCCTCTTGCCAGCGACCGGCGAAACTGTCGCGGTTTATGAAACGCCTACGGTGTTCGCCAGTCTGCCTTTTGCGCGCATCGCTTGTGCCTCGGAGAGGATGGATTTGAATAACCTGGCTCCGACCTCGGCGTGTGGCTCGCGGTATAGCTCCTCGTGATGATCGAGACCCGGCAGAAAGTGGAGCTTAAACTCTCCAGTTACCAGCTCTCGCCAACCCAAATCGTCGTCGGCCGCGCAGGGTGTGCGCGCAGAGATCTCTGAGCGAATCATTGCGACAGGTCCGGGATAAGGCTGGGGACGATGACTGACGAACGCCGCGTAAAACACCTCTTCTACGTCGCGCATCTCATCTCCAACAGAGTGTCCCATTGCGAGGCGAACCTTGTAGACCATCCACTTGATTATGATGGGAGCCCGAATTCGCAAGCGTTTCACCGCGGCACGAAAGTACGCCGGACCTTGCTGCCGGATCAGGCCAAGTTCGAGCTGCCATCTCTGTCTCACCCGTGCCAGTCGCCCCGCTACACCTTCCCCTTTCATATGCCTGAGAATCTCAGCCGGGTGACTGGGATCGACGATAACCACGAGACCGACTTCATCTCCGCTCGCCAGAAGCTGCTGGGCCATCGCGTGAGCAAACATGGCATTCCTGCACGACCCGCCGATGTAATACGGCCCTTTGGGCTGCACGGCTCGCATTTTTCGGATCAGGATGGCGGCCAAGTCTTCCAGTCTGAAAGGCACCGGCAAATTCTTGAACTCTGGTTGTTCCAAGACCAGGCCCCAAAAAGGCTGATCGGGGCCAAAGCGCAGTCCCAACGGACGTATGTAGGGGCCAGCACCCACATAAAAGAACGGCGGACGCGAACCGGCGGGTTGTATGGAGAGCGCGCCAGGAACCGCGTGCGAAGACCGAGGATCGGTGGTGTAAGCAGACAGCTTTCGAACCGTCGGCATCTCGAAGAGATTCGAGAGGGTGATTCTGCGTTCTGAGATCTTTTCGACCTCTGCGATCAATCTAAGAGCAAGAAGAGAGTCGCCGCCCAAGTCAAAGAAATCTTCTTCCACGCTCACGCGCTCCAGCCCCAAAACATCCGCAAAAACGCCGGCTAATTTTTCTTCACTCTCGGTTTCGGGCAACGCCATGTTTCCGAGATCCAGTCTCGAGGCTCTCGGAGGCGGCAGCGCCAAGCGGTCGACTTTGCCATTGGGCGTAACGGGAAACGAATCCAAGAGTTCGAACCTTGCTGGCAGCATGTATTCGGGCAGTTTCTCTCTCAAATAGCAGCGAAGCACTTCGCCCGTCAGCGAATTCGAGTCCGTTGCTATCACGTAAGCGACGAGCCGTCTGTCGCCCAGCGCATCCTCACGCATAACCACCACCGCAGCCTTCACCTGGGGATGTTGGCCGAGCGCAGCTTCAATCTCGCCCAACTCAACTCGGTACCCTCGAATCTTCACTTGATGGTCGACCCTGCCGACGAATTCTAGATTGCCGTCCGGCCGCAAGCGAGCCAAGTCACCGGTCTTGTACAAGCGCGCCCCTGGCTGGGCGCTGAAAGGGTTAGGAATGAACTTCTCGGCGGTCAGTTCCGGGCGGTTGAGATAGCCACGTGCCAGCCCGTCGCCACCAATGTAGAGTTCACCCGCTACGCCAACCGGCACCGGCTCAAGACGGTCGTCCAGAATGTGTACCTGGGTGTTCGCAATGGGACGCCCAAGAGGCACGCAAGCATCGTCCGGCGTCAGCCGGCACACGGTCGACCACACGGTAGTCTCAGTGGGGCCATATAGATTCCATACCGATGGGCTTCTCCTGATCAACTCCATGGCCAGTCCTGCCGGCCAAGCTTCTCCCCCACAGAGAATCTTCAACGCCGTCTCGCCCTGCCAGCCCGACTCGATCAGCAAGCGCCAGAAGGAAGGAGGCCCCTGAAGCACCGTGGCCCCGGAGGCCGCGAGACATTGCCGGAATCCATTCAAATCCCGGGCAATGCCGCGCCGCGCAACAAATACGCAGCCGCCCGCGATCAGCGCCAGATACAACTCCGGTTTCGACATGTCGAAACTGAAGGTGTTCGTCGCCAAGAATGTGTCTCGCCCCGTAAACCCGGGCCAAATCCGCAGCGACTCAAGGAGGTTTACCAGCGAACGGTGTTCAATCTGAACGCCCTTGGGGAGACCTGTGGATCCGGACGTGTAGATCACATACACGAGGTTGTCCGGCTGGGCGCCGCTGGAAAAGTCTTCCTCGCTCTCTCGGGAAATTGAACCTCCATCCGAATCGAGGCACACCTGCGTGCCAATAACGTCAGGCAATCTCGCTTGTAAGCCTGCCTGTGTCAATACAACTCGGAGTCTCGAATCCCCCACCATAAATTCCAAGCGATCTCGAGGGTAGTCCAAGTCCAGCGGAACGTACGCTCCTCCCGCCTTCATCACGCCCAGCAACGCCACCAGCAGCTCGACGGACCGATCCAGGGCAACACCTACTAGCACCTCCGGCCCCACCCCCAGCTTCCTCAGGCACCGCGCCACCTGATTGGCGCGCGCGTTCAACTCCCGGTAAGTCAGGCGTTGTTTCTCGTCCGCCACCGCCACCGAGTCGGGAGTCCGCTCGGCCTGCGCCGCAAACAAATCATGCAGGCACGCCTGGGGATAACTTCTCTGGGTCTTGTTCCATTCATTGAGGATTCTCTGCTTTTCCTCGTCTGTTGGAGCTTGAAGTGTGGATTGAACCGGCAAATCCAAGACGGGCTCCACGGGCTGTGTTTGCCGCGGGTTTTCAGCCGCCGTCAGATTCTGAGAGTGACCCCGGGTCATAGGCGCTTATTTTAGCACAGCCTAAGCCAAGCGACGAAAAGGCACGGAACCAAATTCTCCGCGTTTCCCCTAGGGCTCAACCTGGTCATCTCAAAGCCCTGAATTGATAGGCAGCATAGTTGTAGTACTGCGAGTCGGACAAAGGAACTACGTTCGGCATAGCCTGAATGACGGATTTGAAATTCGGCTGATAGTAGACGACTATAAGGTCGCGTGGGCGGTTTTCGATTGATCGCTGAGCGTTCTCAAGAACTCCGCTCAAAATGGAGGGGCCGAAAGGGTTGTGAATAAACAGCAGGCAAGGCTCGGCGGGAAATTCGAACTCTAGAGCGTCAGCCCAGAGGAGTTCAACCGAACCGCATTTTCTTTTCCACCGCCACGTCCGCAGGTTTTTCAATGCGGCTTCGTGAAGCTCCTTGGCGAACTCAATTCCGATGACTTTCTTAAACGGATAACGAGAGGCCAGCAGAACGGCTCGGCCTTTCCCAGAACCGACGTCGATGAAGCAATAGTGGCTGTAATCGATTTTCAAAGCGGCGAGCGCGTGGCGAAAATTTCTCGGGGTAACGGGCGAGTAGGCGGTCGCATCCGGTCCGTGCGAACCCTGGAGAGTGAGGTTGTGAACCCGTTGCTGCCCTGCTGTATCGATGCCATTCCAGAACTCGAATAGCTCGTCCCTAATATGCGCCGCCTTTGTCCAAAGGGTCCTCAGGCGGCGATTGGCGTAAATACCCGAGCGCACCGCCTGCTTAAGCGCCTCCAACCTGCGGGTTTGGGAGAGCCACATCGCTTGCGCCTCCATATCTGCTAATGAACCTGACATTTTGTCGCGCCCGGAACCTTCAGTGTGTCGCGGCTGCGAACGAATTCGAGTGCGTCACCATGCGCAGTGCTTCTCTGACCTTGGGCTTTCTTCATCCCGGGCACTCGTTTCGGCTTCCCCACAACGGGGAGTCCGTAGCGGGGAGTCTTACACTCAACCTGCTTCTATACTATAATACTCAATCACGCGCCGCGTTGCGACCCGAGAGGGAAGGGACGGCGCGACATCAATGGGCGATATGAGCAACTTAGGAACCTCTACGCATTCCCCCGCCCTACAACACATAGCCGCACTTGCGGACGCAAGCCGGCCCGCCCGCCAAAGTGGCCTCGGCTCCATCTGACCTGCCGCCCCGTAAAGATGACTGTGTGCAGGGTTGAACTAAAGAGGATGAAAGGCGGCGAGATCCGGGAATGGGTAGGGGCGCGGTCTTCGCTCCCGCCGTCGTGAACTAGCAGCAATTCGCTAGCCCCGAAGTGCTCCCGGGGCTGCGACACAGCGCTAGAATACGACGCCTCGATCGCGAGTATCCGATAAGCTCCGCGGACCCCAAAGACGGAGGTCCTCGCTTGCTAGTTCTCCAAAATTGATCCTGTCCACCCTGCCCGGCGACCGGACGTCGCGCTAATTAGGGACAGGCAATCATCATAAGACGGACAGATACGTTGCACTGGGGAAGTGCCCCGGGTGCCTACGCCCTGCATGTAGACCGTGACTCATTACAGCCGGCCGGTAGTTGGGAAATATTGATTGCAGTTGTTGAGGGCGCGCGTGGTGCAGCATACTGAGCGAAGCCGCGATCGCGTATCGCTGGTTGTTAATCAGGAACGCGTGCAGCAGCGTGCTCTCGGTGCCAAAAAAGAGTGTAGTCAGAACAGTCGGCTCATAATCGTAGGGGAAGCAGACGTCGTGGAAATGCACGAAGGACCCGGACGGCATGCGCGGAAGTGCCTCCAAAATGATCCAATTCACGTCCCCACCTGGGCGCACCGCGTGAGTGGAGTCGATGAACAGCAGGTCGCCGCTCTTGAGACCGGTTAGTAATTTCAGATCGGTCTCCTGAACCTTTTTTGGAATTAACTCGATAAGTTTACCTTCAGCCAGCCGAGTCAGGTACCCGGTCGGAAATGGATCGATGCAAATCAATTGAGGCACGTAGTCCTCTTCCTTTGCCGCGAGCACAATGACGGCCGTCGATACGCCGGTGCCAACCTGGACGATCCGGGTTGGCCGTTTCGTCCTGACAAAGCAATAGAGGAATTCGGCTTCGACGTGACCGTAGCCGCCTTCCCCATTCGCCGCACAGGCGTGCTCGTAAATGCCACCACGCCTCAGCCGATCCTGAAACGGCAAGCAGCACTGACGCAGAAAGCCCAGTTGCGATTCGATGTCCGTACCGGCCACGCCCATCATGCTGGAAGGCCTCTTCCAGGACTCCCCGCGCTCCAGTTCACCGATGTCCGGAATGGCCGAATAGAAGTGCCGTGGGAGAATGTCCAATCCGACCTTTTGCCCAATTGCAAAGACTCCATGAAGGACGGATTTTAGTTGATTACGCAGTTTTCGAGTGGCACGCATTCGACACAATCCATTCGGCGCTATCGGAATATCTCTTGCCCCTGCGGAACGCCAAGGGCCAACCCCTCTTGTTCATGTTTTGGGATTTTGTCCTGGCCCTGCTGTCCCGCGGGCGGGCTCTTACATTCCCTCTCGCCTTGTACTATACTACGCGTTGCCGGGGTCGGATCCCAGAAAATGGGGCGGCCCGCACGCCATCAATACTCAAAATGGGCAACATCGGGAGCACCACGAGGTTTCCGGTCTTGAACGGCGGAGGCACGCTTCCGGCCAAAAGCCTGCCCGCACCCCGCGGGGACACAAAGTCCTCATTCCTGCGGGTTTCATTGCTCATCCTCTCCTTGTCATTTTTCTTGGCCCTCACGTATCTGGCCGGGATATACCGGACGGCAGCGAATGCGGCGTGTATCGGTCTACTGATCTACACGCTGGTCACGATATTGCAGCGAGATGAAGAATTACGCCGCAACCCGCTTCATCCATTATCCTACGTCCTACTTGGACTGCTCTTGACCTATGGCTTCAGGGCGGTATTGCTCGAGGGTTTGCGCCTCGAGATTCCCTATCCCGGCTCCGCTCTTGAGCACCTACAGGAAGCATGCATCCTCATGACAGTTGCGGCGCTGCTGTATTACGCCGGATATCGCAGCAGGGTCGCCGCTACTCTGGCTCGCCGGATTCCTCTGATTTGCTTTCCCAAGGAAAAGGACGATCCGAAGCGGCTGCTGCGGAGGGGTTATGTGCTTTTCGCCGTCGGCCTGCTGGCTAAACTGACCCTCGTCGGTAACGGTGCCATTCACCTCGGAGGTCCGCTCGACCCTGTTTTCTTGCGATACAAGATTTTCTGGGATGAGGTCTCTCAGTTCTGTATGCTTGCTTATATGGCCCTGGCGGCGTTGGCGCTTACGCGGAGAGTTGCGGTATTGTGGCTGCTGCCGCTCGCGGCGGCTCAAGTCTACGCGGGTTTCCTGGACGGCGGGGCCTCTGGGCCTTTCCTGGTGTTCATCTATACGGTGATCGTTTTTTCGTATTACGTGAAGGCGATCCGTTGGCCGGTGGTCATCGGCGCGACGGCGTTGGTGCTGTTGGTACTTGCTCCCCTCGCTTACTCATGGCGCGATGCTTACGAAACCGTGTTGGTGCGGGGCAAGGCGGGGAGCGAGACCCTTACGGAGTCTCTAGTGGAAGTCGCCCGGGCCCCTAACGTGGGCGGTCAAAGAATGAGAGCTCTGGAAAGGTTTGGCGACCTGGACATCTTTTTGACCGTCCTCGATCGTGTGCCACGCATCTATCCGTATCAGGGAGGGGATACGTTTGTTCCCTATTTGCTGAACGCCGTAATCCCACGCGCCCTCTGGCCTGGAAAGCCCTTCTTCGATGTTGGCCACAGGTTCTCCATCCTGTTCCGGGACGACCCCGAGAAACGTGTCGCGGAGAAAGGGACCTTTATCGGCATCGGGAACGTTGGAGAACTTTACTTCAATTTCGGCTACTGGGGACTGGCTTTTTGTCCGCTGTTCGGCATGTTCGTTCGTTTTTTCTGGGAACGGTGGAAATACTACTTTCAATCCGAATCGTGCGCGAGCATTCGTCTCCCTTATCTGATCTTCGTGGTGGCCGGGTTTGGAAGGGAAGCGCTCTCGTTAGCAGCATACGTCATCGGGATTGTGAAGAATCCTGTCACGATCTTTGTTTTCATGGCGCTGTTCTACGGGCGCATCCCAACAGTGCTACGCTGGAATTCCTCTCGGCGGGCAAACTGATCTCGCAGGCTGAGTCTGCCGGTCATTTCGGGTGAGAAACGGTATTTGAATGAATGTTAGAGCGATATCGACGCGTTAACGAGCGCCTAAACTACCTGTACTACGGTCGCGGGTGCGAATCCCAGCGGCAATACGCGCGCCTGATCGCGCCGCGCATCGCAAGAGCTGAAGTGATTCTGGATCTTGGCGCGGGGCGGTCAGACCTGCGGCACCGCTGGGAAGAAGATGGGCGGGCGCTCGACACGAGGGGGTTGATTCTCGCCGTCGATATCGACCGGGAAAGACTACTGCACAATCCAAACCCTATACGGCTCGCCGCAGACGCACGGTTCCTTCCGTTTCCGGACGGGTCCGTTGACCTGATTGCCACGCAAAACATGTTCGAGCATCTGGAAGAGCCAGGTCCAGTTTTGAAGGAGATTCGGAGGGTATTGAAGCAGGACGGCGCTGTTGTGTTTTCTACTCCGCGAAAAAACTCATACGTTTCGTTCGTCGCCGCTTTCACTCCCACGGTTGTTCATCGCTGGGTCACGAAAATACGCGGCTTTGATCTGGAGAAAACAGACTGTTGTGTCACCTTCTACCGCCTGAACAGTCTCAAAATGATCAGGCGAGAGGCCGAAAAGGCGGGTCTCACGCTCGATGGATATACGATTCATGTGGAGGACCCCTGCTACACAAACTTCCTGCCGCCGCCACTCCATTTCCTTTTTATTGTTCTACACAAGCTAATGGAGCGGACAAGCTTTACGCGCCGCCTGTTTGGAATATACTTGGTTGGAGTTCTTGCGAAAGTTGATCCACTAGAGTCGAAGAGAGAACGCGGGCCGCTACGGGCGTGATATCGGAAACTGCGGCTGGCTTCCTAACAGAAAATAATGAAGGTGCTTCAAGTTACAGGCGGCATCAGTCCGCGATACGGAGGCAGTAAAGCGCTCCTCGGGATGTGCCGCGAGTTGAGGGCGCTGGGGATTGACACGCATATTGCAGCACTCAATATCGACGGAGATCGGATACTCAACGTGCCGCTGGGTTGCCCGGTCGATGTGAATGGCGCAGTCGTTTATCACTTTTCAGCTCCCATCTGGCCGAAGTACGCCTTTTCGCCGGATTTGGCGAAGTGGGTTGCCCGTCAAGTCAATCAGTATGATATTTTGCATTTCCACGGAATCTACCTGCATGGGTTCGTTTCAGCCGTGCCCAGGGCTCGGCGATGCGGCATCCCATATATCGTTCGTCCGATGGGACAATTAGCACGCTGGTCCATGCGTCAAGGAAGACTCAGGAAGATGACATACTTGAGGTTCGTGGGGCGTCGACTGATCAACGGTGCTTCCGCGATTCACTATACGGCCCAAGTGGAGAGAGAGGAGGCCGAACAACTGGGAATCCGCGCTCCTGGGGTTGTGATCCCGCTGGGCGTTGATGAGGATGATTTGAAACTTCCTCCTCGCGGAGCCTTTCGAGAAAAACATCCGCAGATTGGCGACAGGAAAATAATCTTATTCATGTCGCGCCTTCATCCGGTAAAAGGCCTGGAGCTGCTGATCGAGGCGGTCAGATCGCTCAGCACGAGCCGCGGTGACTTTGTGCTGGTGATCGCGGGTGAGGGCGACAAGGCCTATGAGGAGAAGATGCGGGATATGGTCCGGAGCTTCGGATTGTCAGGGCGAACCATTTTCGCAGGCTTCGTCGACGGAGCCGAGAAACGCGCTCTGCTGGCGGACTCTGATGTCTTCGTCCTGCCGTCCTACCAAGAAAACTTTGGCATGGCCGTCGTGGAAGCCATGGCAGCGGCCTTGCCCGTTGTCATCTCCGAACACGTTAACATTCATTGCGAAATCGCCGCCGCCGGCGCCGGAACTGTGACTTCTTGCGACCCGTCGCAGATCGCGACACACTTAAGAAAGCTGCTTGACGAAGAGCCATTGCGGCAACGGATCGGCCGAAGCGCTAAATGCTTGGTCGAGGAGAATTATCGATGGCACCGCATCGGACCGAAAGTGGTTCAGCTCTACCAGTCGGTGCTTGCTTCGTTGCGATCCCCGCGAAGTGAGGGATGCGTCGTTGAGTGTTGAGAGGAGATACTACGAGGACTGCTGGCAGCCGGGTGTCGAGGCCCCGCCGGACCAGGACCCCCTGGCCGAAGAGAGGGCCAGACTATTCTTTCAGTCCACGAATGAAGATTGATTTCACAATTTCAGTTCTCTCAAGATGCTAACTGACGTCACGCCGTTGGTTCTGACATTCAACGAAGCGCCCAATATCCGGCGCACGCTCGAAAGGCTGAGTTGGGCCAAAGAAATCCTGGTCGTGGATAGCTTCAGCACGGATGAAACGCCGGACATCGTAAAATCGTTTTCACAAGCGAGAGCGGTTCAGCGAAAATTCGATTCGCATGCAGCGCAGTGGAATTTTGGAGTTCAACAAGTAAGCACGCGGTGGGTGCTGTCGTTAGATGCGGACTATCTATTGCCGGAGGGCTTCACGGATGAACTGAAGGCACTGCAACCTGCGGAAAATGTGAGTGCATGGTTTGCGCGATTCCGTTACTGCATCTTCGGGCGGCCCTTGCGCGGGACTCTTTATCCACCGCGCGCCGTCCTTTTCCGGAAAGACCGCTGTCATTACCTGCAAGACGGCCACACTCAGCGCTTGCAGATAAGCGGCGAGACGTCCTGGCTAGGGAGCGTGATTGATCACGATGATCGCAAATCCCTTCCGCAATGGCTGTTGGCGCAGGACCGCTATGCGAATTTGGAAGTCGAAAAATTGCTGCGGGCCGCTCCCGGCTCCCTCGGTCTTCAGGATCGCCTTCGGGGGAAAGTCGTTTTTGCGCCTGTCCTGGTTTTCCTTTACACGCTCATCGGCAAAGGCTTGATTCTGGATGGTTGGCCGGGCTGGTATTATGTGTTTGAACGCACGCTCTCAGAAACCGTGCTCTCGCTCCGGCTAATCGAAGCAAGAGTCAAAAGCAGAAAGTAGAAACCAGAGAAGGAAAGACAGAGGACGGAGATCGGATGTCAGAGGAGGGGGGGCAGAAGGCGGAGAACAGCCATTCACACCGCGCTCCCCCGGCTTGCGCAGATTGCAATCGTAGTTTGCGCGGACTTCGATCAAGGTGAACTGATGTGCGGCATTGCCGGTATTGTGAATTGTGACGGCCCGGTTTCAGTCGACGCCTTGAACAAGGCGATGCAGGCCCTCGAGCACCGGGGCCCTGACGATGGCGGAGTCCAAGTGATCCGCGTGCCGGGCCAGGTGCCGTACGAGGTTGGGCTTGCCAACCGCCGCCTGGCGATTCTGGATCTGTCTCCGGCGGGACATCAGCCGATGTTCGATCCCGAAACGGGGAATTGGATCGTTTACAACGGCGAGGTCTATAACTTTGCTGAGATCAAAGCTAACCTGGAAAAGGAGAACGTACGCTTCACAAGTCACTGTGACACGGAAGTTGTGCTGAAGGCTTATGCCCGATGGGGACAAGAATGTCTCGAACATTTTCGCGGCATGTTCGCGTTCGCCGTTTGGGACGCCGGGCGGCGGCGCCTGTTCCTGGCCCGCGATCGTTTAGGCAAGAAACCGCTCTATTTCGGCCAATCGCGGAACCAGTTCTTCTTCGCGTCCGAAGTCCGAGCGCTGCTCGAAAGCGGTTGGGCGGCCCGCGCGCTGAGCCATGACGCCCTCGAGTTGTTCCTTACTTTCGGATCCGTCTATGATCCTGAGACGCTCATCGAAGGCGTCCATGCGCTTCAAGCGGGGCATTATCTGATTTGGGAGAACAACCGAGCCGAGGAGATTGAGTACTGGGACCCTATCGCGGTTGCCAAAACAAAAGAGCAAGATCTGGTGTCAGAAGGCGCGAGGTGGAAGTCGGACGGCCTTCCCAAGAAGAAGATGCTGGAGGAGCTGGCTGCACTGCTGGAAGAGGCAACGCGCCTCCGCCTGGTGAGCGACGTGCCGGTCGGAGTATTTCTTTCGGGCGGGATCGATTCCAGTGCCGTCGTTGCACTGTTGAGCCGGGGGAACTCCACCCGTCCCAGCACCTTTTCCATCGTCTTCGAAGAGCAGGATTATAACGAAGCGCCCTTCTCGCGACTGATCGCGCAGCGGTTCAAGACGGACCACCACGAGTGCCTTCTATCGCAGGAGGATGCACGCGAAGCGATTCCGGAGGCGCTCCGCGCCATGGACCAGCCGACGATGGACGGGATCAACACCTACGTTGTCTCGCGTGAGGCCAGGCGCACTGGCCTGAAAGTGGCGTTGTCGGGACTGGGTGGCGATGAGCTGTTCGCGGGCTACGAGACTTTCAAGACTGTGCCCAGGATGGAACGGTTTTCGCGGGCGTGGAAGAGTGTGCCGACCGGAGTCAGAGCCCTTGCAGCCGGCGCCTATTCGCGAGTAGCGACGGCGGGCGACCGGCAACTCAAGATCGCAACCTTGGTCAAAGCCGGAAGGGAAGAGGTGAATCCTTACGTCTTGGCCCGGAGTTTGTTTACGCCGGGCCAGCTACGGCAATTGTTGAACGCGCGCCGTCGACCGCCTGCCTTCGAATACGGAGGCCCAGTGACGGAATCTTTGCGCCGCGCATCGAGCCTCGATCCGGTCAACCAGGTTTCGTATCTGGAAATGCGCAACTACATGCTGAACACCTTGCTGCGCGATTCTGATGTGATGAGCATGGCGGTTGGGCTGGAAGTGCGCGTGCCGTTGGTCGATCACAAGCTCGTCGAGTTCGTGCTGGCTTTGCCGGGCGGGATCAAGCTGAATGGCCATGGGCCAAAGAACCTCCTGGTCGAGGCAGTCGAGGACCTTCCTCCGGAAATCGTTGAGCGCCGGAAGCGCGGCTTCACCTTTCCTTTCGAGCACTGGCTGAGAGATGAGCTGCGCGGCGATTTGGAGAGTACCTTGCGGAAAGTGGACGCTGGCCCGCTCGGCGACTTTCTCGACGCCCAGGGCGTTCAGGCCATTTGGGCTGATTTCCTCGGTGGGCGCGTTTCCTGGTCACGTCCGTGGGCGCTGTATGTTCTTCAGCGTTGGTGTGAGATGCATTTGTAGCCGGAAGCGGAGCAAGTTCGAACCGTGGGTGGAATCGTTGGCACATTCGATTGGGGCAAGAGCAATGCGGCGGAACGCATGACGCGGCCTCGTGCGCATCGCGAGCCTGGCGATGGCCGCAGCTCGATCGCCAGCACAGAGCGGCGCCGGCTGGAAAGGCAGGTCAGTGATCGTACTCGGCATCAATGCGTACCACGGAGATGTCTCAGCGACGCTCGTTGAAGACGGCCGCCTGATCGCCGCGGTGGAAGAAGAGCGGTTCCGGCGTGTGAAGCATTGGGCGGGTTTTCCGCGCCAATCGATTGAGACGTGCCTGGCGATGGCGGGTGCGGCGGCCAACGACATCGATTACATCGCCATCTCGCGCAATCCCCGCGCCAACCTTCTCCGCAAGGCATTTTTTGCGCTCCGCAAGCGGCCAAGCTTGGAGATGGTTCGCGATCGGGCGAAGAATGCCGCGCGCGTTCAGGAATTGCCGCACACCCTTGCGGAGCGTCTCGGACTCGAAGAGAAACGAATTCGCCAGCGCATTCATTGGGTGGAACATCATCCAGCGCACCTCGCCAGCGCGTTTTGTGTTTCTCCGTTTGAGGAGTCCGCGGTCTGTGCCATCGACGGCTTTGGGGATTTCGTCAGCACCTCGCTTGCGGTGGGCCGCGGGAATTCATTTCAAATGATCGACCGGGTGTTTTTCCCCCACTCGCTCGGGCTCGTCTATTTGGCCATCACGCAGTTTCTGGGTTTCTTGAAATATGGCGACGAATACAAAGTGATGGGCTTGGCGCCCTACGGTCAGCCGGAATATCTCCATCAGATGCGCCGACTGATTCGACTCAAGCCCCAGGGCAGGTTCGAATTGGACTTGTCCTATTTTCGCCATTGGTCGGAAGGCGCGCCGATGACCTGGGATGACGGCGAGCCTGTGATAGGTCCAGCGTTCAGCAGCAGGCTCGATCAACTTCTTGGACCGGCGCGCCGGCCCGACGAGCCGCTCGAGCCGCGTCACGAGAACATCGCGGCCTCGCTCCAGGCTGTGTACGAGGAAGCGGCCTTTCATGTTCTGAACGGCCTGCACAAGATGACCGGTCTCAAACGTCTGTGCCTGGCGGGCGGCTGCGGAATGAATAGCGTGGCGAACGGCAAGATTCGAGAGCGCACTCCTTTTGAAGAAGTCTACATTCAGCCCGCGGCCGGCGATAACGGCACGGCGTTGGGCGCGGCGTTCTACGTATGGAATCAGAAGCTGGGTCATCCGCGCCGTTTCGTGATGGAGCATGGCTATTGGGGACCACAATTCGAGGACGCCCAACTCCGGTCGGCGCTTGCCGATCGAGACGGTGACTTGCGCAGCCACGTAAGTGCAACACGTAGAATTGAAAATGAGGAGGAGCTCTGCCGTTGGACCGCCGCGCAAATCGCCGAAGGCAAGATTGTCGGCTGGTATCAAGGACGAATGGAATGGGGAGCGCGCGCGTTGGGCAACCGAAGTATCCTGGCCGACCCGCGGCGCGCCGACATGCGTGAGATCATCAACACCAAGATCAAGTTTCGTGAGAAGTTTCGTCCCTTCGCTCCCTCGGTGCTCGAGGACGCGGTGGCAGACTATTTTGTCGGTGCGGTTCCGGACCCGTTCATGATTCAGGTTTATCCGGTGCGCCCCGATAAGCGCTCGGTGATTCCAGCCGTGACCCATGTGGATGGCTCGGGCAGATTACAGACCGTGAGCCGGGACGCGAATCCGCTTTTCTGGCGGTTGATCAAGGCATTCGAAGAGATCACCGGCGTTCCGGTTCTGCTCAACACATCATTCAACGAGAATGAGCCGATCGTATACCGGCCCGCTGAGGCGTTGGATTGTTTCTTGCGCACGAAGATGGATGTACTGGT
The DNA here is from genome assembly GCA_050013575.1 of Terriglobia bacterium. Lineage (GTDB taxonomy): Bacteria > Acidobacteriota > Terriglobia > UBA7540 > UBA7540 > DASYXZ01. Next base: position 18,969 of record JBEKEZ010000044.1, read on the forward strand.
TCTGGGCAATCATGTGTTGACGAAGGCTGAGTCGATGGCGGCGCAGGAGGCGAACCCGAAGCTGGCAAAGCAAGCGATGTGAGCGCCTGGCGGGCGAGAAGGATCTGGTTTCTTCGCTCGGCGCGAAGCATCTCGCAATCAGTGGTACAAGGGGAGATCGAATGGACTGGCACGGACGAAAAGTTGTGGTTACAGGTGGGGCATCATTCATCGGCTCGCATCTGGTTGACGCTCTCATCGAGCGCGGCGCGTGGGTGCGGGTGATCGACGATCTCAGTAGCGGCAGGCGAGAAAACCTGGCGAGCCACTCGAGTAACGGCGGATTGGAGTTCATCGAAGGAGACCTGCGGGCGCATGGCGCGGCAGAGAGAGCGGTCGAGGGAATGAGTGTCGTGTTCCATCTCGCGGCCGACCATGGTGGCCGCGGCTACGTTGACCTCCACCAGGTTGCCTGTTCGACGAACCTCCTGATCGACAGCATCGTTTTCCGCGCTTGCCACCAGGCCGGAGTGGAGAAAGTCGTATATGCCTCCTCCGGTTGCGTCTATCCCAACTTTCTCCAGACCGAACCCGGAAAGATTCTCTACCTGACGGAGGAAATGGTGGGGCCGCCGTACGACGCCGACAATCTGTATGGCTGGGCCAAGCTCATGGCGGAAATGACTCTGCGTGGATACAGGAAGGAGCAGGGGATGAAGTCCGTTTCCTTGCGCTATTTCACCGTGTACGGCGACCGTGGCCACGAGAATCATGCCGTCATCGCCATGATCGCTCGCGCCTTTGTGCGCCAGAATCCCTTTGTAGTTTGGGGAAATGGCGAACAAATTCGCAACTGGACGCACGTGAGTGATATCGTGAATGGGACGATTCTCGCTGCCGAACGAATCGACGACGCTACCGCCCTCAACCTGGGCACGATGGAGCGCACGCGGGTGATTGACGCCGTGAAGGAAGTCATGCGCTACACGGGGTACGAGGCGCCGATCGAGCTGCATCCGGAAATGCCGGTGGGACCGATGAATCGGGTGGCCGATAATTCACTGGCGAAGAAACTCCTGGGCTGGGAGCCTCGCGTGAAATTCATGGACGGATTGCATCAGACCGCCGATTGGTATTTTCAAACCAAAGATCGGGATCAAGTGCGCTCAATTCTTGACCGTCGCCTGACGGAGCGGTAGGGAGCTCGCCGTGCCGCCGCTTCACATCGCTTTTTTCAATCGCTCCTACTACCCGGATACGTCCGCCACCGGCCAGCTTCTGACCGAGCTCTGCGAGAGCCTGGCCCAATCGCACGGCTGCCGCGTGTCGGTGGTGGCAGGAATTCCCCTGCTGCCGTCCGGCGAGGCACAAGGCTCTCGCCGCCGTGGGCTGGTGCTCCAGCGCGAAGAGCACAAGGGCGTTCGGATCCTGCGCGCCCGCGGTACTCGGCTTTCCAAGCGGCGTTTCATCGGCCGATTTACCAACTACGTCAGCTATTTTCTCTCGGCGTGCTACGCGGGCCTTCAATTGGATCGTCCGGACGTGGTCGTGGCGCTGACGGATCCCCCCATCGTCGGTCTCGCGGCCTATCTCGCTTCCCGTCGCTTCAGAATTCCATTTGTCATGTCGTATCGCGACATATTCCCCGAAGTTGCGGTTCTGCTCGAGGATTTCCATAGTCCTACGGTGAATTGGGTCCTTGAACGTGTGAATCGGTTTCTGGTGGCGAGAGCGGATCGGAGCGTCGCACTGGGCGAGACCATGCGGCGTCGGCTCATTGAAGGCAAGGGCGCTGATCCCGCCAAAGTCGTGGTCATTCCCGATTGGGCGGATTGTTCCGAGGTCGTTCCCGGACCGAAAGCAAACGCCTTTTCGGAACCCAACGAGCTGGCCGACAAATTTGTCGTGATGCACTCGGGCAACATCGGCCTCTCGCAGAATCTCCAGGCCGTGGTTGAGGCCGCCGTCCATTTACAGCAGTTCCCCGATATCGAGCTGGTTTTCGTCGGGGAAGGCGTCACCAAGGCGCGATTGCAGCAACAGGCGCAGGCTTTGGGTTTGGCCAACGTTCGATTCCTGCCCTACACTCCGAAGGAACAATTGAAGCTATCGTTTGCGGCGGCGGACGTTTTCGTTGTATCGCTGCGGCCGGGATTGGCTGGCTACATCGTGCCCAGCAAATTGTATGGGATCCTTGCTGCCGGCCGGCCTTACGTGGCTATGGTGGAAGAGGAATCCGAAGTCACCGCCATCACCCGGAAGTTCGGCTGCGGGCTGCTCGCGGAACCGGAAAACGCGCGCGACCTCGCGGCCAAAATCCTGACCTTGTATCACGACCGGGAATTGGCGGCGCGAATGGGCGAGAAGGCGCGCCGCGCTGCCCTTGGATTTGACCGAGCTGTGCTGGTGGGCGAGTATTTCAGGCTCTTCAGCGATTTGGTACGCGCGCCAGCCCGCCACGCCGTTCGTTCCGTGACCAAGCGCAGTTTCGATATCGCGCTCTCCGGCCTGGGCCTGTTGCTTTCCTCGCCCCTCTGGGCACTGTTCGCGCTCGCGATCAAACTCGACGACGGCGGGCCGGTGTTCTACGGACAGCAACGGGTCGGCAGGGGTGGCAAGCCGTTCCAGAGCTGGAAATTCCGGTCGATGGTGCCGGATGCCGACCAGCGTTTTGGCCCGCTGCAAGCCAAGGAATACGATCCCCGTGTGACGCGCGTCGGACGACTTCTGCGCGCCACGGCCATGGATGAATTGCCTCAACTCTGGAACATATTCAGCGGTGACATGAGTTTTGTAGGCCCCCGTGCCTTGATGCCGGGAGAGATTGAAGTCAATGCCGCAGGAAAGGAAATCCCCCTCGACGCCATCCCTGGCTTCGAGGCGCGGCATCGAGTGACGCCAGGCCTCACTGGCATTGCCCAGGTCTATGCTCCTCGGGATATTCCTCGCAAGGCCAAGTTCCGTTATGATCTGATCTACGTGAAGCGGCAGAGTTTTTGTTTGGATCTGAAGCTGATTCTCCTTTCCTTTTGGATCACATTTCGGGGAAAGTGGGAGAGCCGGGAAAGCAAGGTATGATTCCGAATTCCAGAATGAAGGATACGAATTCCGGATTCCGATATGGACACAGCGCTTGAAATAATTCTGTCTCTGGTAATGTTGGGCACAGCCTGCGCTTTGGGCGGTGTCGTGCCCGAAGCCTACTCGTTGATGGAGATCGTGCTTTTCTTTGGAGTCTTCTTGTTGTTGTCGAAGCAGACGAGGGCTGGGCAGCTCCGCGTCTGGTTGCCGGTGTGGCCGTGCCTGTTCGCGCTTTGGGTGTTCCTCGAAATCATTCCTGTCCCATCGAGTTGGATTGCTCAATCCTTTGCGATGAGAAAGCTGGATCCAGGCTTGGCCGGCCTTTGGCCGGGCGGCTGGCCGTGGGCGACCTTGAGCATCTACCCTCACGATACACTCCTCGCGCTAATGAAATTCCTGGGCTACCTGAGCGCCTTCGTTTTGGCCGCGCATCTTTTCGACTCTCGCAAGGGCCGGAGCAATCTGGTTCGCGTGTTGATACTGCTGGGCTGCTTTGAGGCGGTCTATGGATTGGTGCAGTATTTGACAGGATGGCAAAAGATCTTCACTTATACGAAGGAGGCTTTTACTGCCGAGGCGACCGGAACCTATATCAATCGCAATCATTACGCCGGCGTTCTCGAGCTCACGCTGCCCTTCGCGCTCGCGATGGCTTTTTACTCTCTTCATAGAGCGACGGCGGGCGGATCGAACGGGCCACACGGGCGGCAGCGCGTCAGTGCCGGACCAGAGTCGGCGATCTTTCAAGCGCTGTTTTATCTGTTCTTGACGGTCATCATGCTGGTTGGACTTCTGTTCTCCCGCTCGCGAGGCGGCATCTTGTCGATGGTGATCAGCCTGATTTTCATCACTCTGCTGGCATCCATGAAACTGCAAAGAAAGAGCTGGACGCTCGCCACCCTGCTCACGCTGGTCTTGGTGATGGGCTACGGATTGTGGATCGGCTTGGGGCCGGTCCTGTCTCGCTTTGAGTCTTCCGTCGTCCAGAAGGGAGCCACCCCGGGAGGCAGAGGCGGAATCTTTCAGGACGCGAGACATTTGGTTCAGCAGCACCCGGCATTTGGAACGGGCTTGGGCACTTTCGGCATCGCGATTCGCGCCTACCAGACGGTTAACGTTGATGCGGAAGTAGTACACGCGCACGATGACTATGTGGAGGCCGTTTCGGACACGGGCTTTCCTGGAGCGCTCCTGCTCTTCCTGCCTGTTTTCTATCTGTTTCTTAAGATGACCTCTTCGTTCATGGACGATCCCGGGCGCTTCCGCAGGGCCGTCACGCTGGGTTGCGTGGGAAGCACTCTGGCAATGCTTATCCATAGCGGGCTCGATTTCAATCTCCAGATACCGGCCAACGCGCTCGTCTTTGCGGTGGTGTTAGGCATCGGATATAAAGCGGCATGCATCGAGCCGCGCCTGGCTTAGGCCAGCGTCGCGCGACATGAGTGAAGCGCTTTTGGCGTCGGCGTCAACTGAGAAGTTCCGGTGGCGATGGACGGTAACGCAGCGGGCTGCGCCCTGGCGCTGCGGCCATTCCCAGCAGCCGCAGACATCCTGAGGGTCGCACGTCGGTGCTACCCGGCTACAGCCTCGCACAACACGTCAGAAAGCAAATGCTGGAGAGTCTCAAAACTCGAAACTGCGCACTACCGGCTCATCAAGATTTTGGAACTTATCGTGGCCGCTGCGAGAAAACACTAGCGTAGGTGTTCATGAACCCCGAGCGGCCCCTGCGGTCTCCGTGGTAGAATGTTTTCGAACGGCGGCAGCGGGCCGCGCGGCGCCAAATGATGCTGAAGCACTTCGAGCGGTACGCGATTGCGGCTTTCTTGCTGACCCTGACGATTCTGGTTTGGCCCGCGTCTTTCGCGGCGCAACAGGCCACGGGGGCAGTGGCCGTTTCTGGCCACGTCCGCGGGCCGGGCGGAGTGTCGGTTCCGGGCGCCACGATAATTCTCACTGAGAAAGAAACCGGAGCACGAAAGGAAACCTGGACGGACGAGGAAGGGAATTACAGTTTTCCAGGAATCGCGCCGGGAACCTACAAACTGCAAGTTTCGCTGGTTGGATTCCGCGACGATGTTCGAGACCCGGCGCCGGTGGTTGTGGGCAACCCTCTGAAGGTGGATTTTGCTCTGGCGATGGCGGTTCCCGCGGTCTCCGAGATGGCGTCCCGTCAGCGCGCGCCGGGCGGCGCAGGAACCCGGCCAAACCCTGGTTCGTTCGGGCGAGGAGCTGGCGGCCAGGGCTATCGCGGCCAAGGCTTCCCAGGCGGAGCGAACGGCGCGGCCGGGATGACAGGCGAACAGGCCGGCGGAGAGGCTAGCCTCCGCTTTTCGCAGGGCGCTACCACCGGCGGCCAGAGCGAAAACGAAGCTCAGAACGGAGCCGGCAATTTGGCGGAGGGCAATGCCTCGATCGGCGACACGAGCGCCAGTGCCGCAAACTCGTTCTTGCTTTCGGGCAGCACCGGCGTGGGGATTGGCGAAGCTGGCGGTTTTCCGGGCCGTCCGGGAGAATTCGAAGGACAAGGCCCAGGCGGCGGGCCCGGTGGAGGCGGTTTTGGGGGCGGAGGCCCGGGAGCGGGAGGAGGGCCGGGTGGCGGTCCAGGCGGAGGTTTTGGGGGCGGAGGGCCCGGCGGACCTGGAGGTTTCGGTGGTGGCGGAGGCGGCAGAGGGGGATTTGGGCCAGGAGGAATGACTCTGGGCGGTCGGGGAATGGCCGGCCGTCGGCCGCAAATCAACCGCATTCGCGGCGACATCTCCGAGCAGCTCACCAATTCGGCTGTCTATGCGCATCCTTATCCCTTGAACGTCGCCGAGTCCCCGCTCATACCCTCTTATCAGGAGCAGTTCGGCATCGGGTTCGGGGGGCCGCTGGCCATTCCGAAAATCTACAACGGCAAGGATAAGACCACCTTCTTTTTCAACTATCAGCTTCAGCGCAGCAAGCGGCCTTTCGATAATTTCTTGACCGTTCCGACTCTTGCCGAGCGCACGGGGGATTTTTCAGGAGATCCGACGATCTACGATCCGCAGTCCAATCCTGCCGGTCCGCGGACTCCTTTCACAGGGAACCGGATTCCCACCGCCCGGCTCGATGCAGCGGCAGTTAGACTGCTGCCATACATTCCTCTCCCCAATCTGCCTGGGACGGTCCAAAACTTCCACCTGCAAGAAGCCCTGCCCTCGCGGAATGACCGCGTGATGGCACTCATCAACCGCCGAATCAGCGCCAAAGACAACGCCAATGTGATGTACTTTTTCAATTCCGCGCACTCGAAGGCGGTCTCGAGCTTCCCGGAATTGACGTCCACGACTTCCACCCGCCAACAGAACCTAAACCTGGGCGAGACGCATACGTTTGATCCGCACACCGTCAACATACTCACTTTCAATTTCAACCGGTCGAGAACGCTAGTCTTGAATCCGTACGCCAATCAGCAGAACATCGCACAAGAGTTGGGCATCCAGGGCGTGTCGCAGAACCCGTTCGATTACGGTCTGCCCCAGATCAGTTTCACCAATTTCGCCGCCATCAATGACACGATCCCATCGCTTGCTCGCCCTCAGACAACGCAAGTGATGGACTTTGTTCTGCTGAACCGCGGCAAGCACAACGTGCATCTGGGTGGCGAAGTGCGCCGAGTCGAACAAAATACGCTCACCGATCCGAACGCCCGCGGAACGTTCACCTTTAACGGATACACCACGAGCGATTTCAATGCGCAAGGTCTGCCGGTGGCGGGCACGGGGTTCGATTTCGCAGATTTTTTGCTGGGCCTGCCCCAGGCGACTTCCGTGCGATTCGGGACCGCCAGCAATTATTTTCGTTCCTGGGTCTTTGCCGGATTCGCGCAGGACGATTGGCGTGTCGGCTCGCGGCTGACCCTTAACTTCGGCGGGCGCTACGAATATTTCCAGCCGTTTGTCGAAAAGTTCGGCCATCTTTCCGACCTTCAGATCGGCCCAGGCTTCTCGACCGCCGGAGTGGTGACGGGACAATCGCCTGACGGGCTTCCGCCCGCGCTGATTAAGAGCGACCCATACAATTTTGCGCCGCGCCTCGGCGTCGCGTACCGCCCTTCGACCAAGCGACGGATGACCATTCGCGCCGGCTACGGGCTTTTCTACGACAGCTCCATTTATTCCCGGCTCACGCCTCACCTGGCGGACCAGCCGCCCTTCGCCCAGGCATCCACGCTGCTCACCAATCCCCAGCAGGTGCTGACGCTTGAGAACGGCTTCCCGGTGGTGAACCCGGGCGTGCTCACCAATACTTATGCGGTCGATCCGAGTTTCCGCACGCCTTACGGCCAAAACTGGAATCTCGCGGTCGAGGGCGAAATCGCCCGAGACCTGATTCTCTCGGTCGGCTACGTGGGCACGAAAGGAACCATGCTCGATTTGCTGTTGGGGCCGAATCGGACTGGCTCTAATTCTTCCCAGGGCGGTCTCTCGCTCGGGAACGCTCAACAATTCACTTACGAGACGAGCGGCGCGACTTCGATCTATCAAGGGCTGCAAGTGATCCTGCGCCGCCAGTTCCACAACGGCTTCTCGATGAACGCGTACTACACGTTTTCGAAATCCATTGACGACGCGGCCAGCGTGGGCGGCGCGGGCACCAACACTGTGGCCCAGAACACTTTTGATTTGGCGGCCGAACGCGGCCTTTCGGTCTTCGACGTCCGCCACCGCCTGCTGATTAATCACACCTACGAATTTCCGCTTGGCCAGAGAAAACGCTTCCTGAATCATGGCGGGCCGGTCGCGGGCGTGTTCGGCGACTGGCGAATCAGCGGCGTGACCAGTATCCAATCCGGAACACCGCTCACCGCCAGCGTGCGCGGAAATCAGAGCTCAAGCGGCGGCATGGGCGCATATTTCTCCGGGCGTGCGGAGGCGACGGGGTTGGCGGTCAGCCTGCCGGCTTCTGAGCGGTCAACGCTCGAATACTTCAACACCGCGGCCTTCGGTCTTCCTCCCGTCGGCCAATTCGGCAACGCCGGCCGCAACACCATTGAGGGACCGGGCACCATCAGTTTCAACATGTCGCTGGGAAGAATCCTCACGATTTCCGAGTCGAAAGGACTGCGGCTGGATTTTCGTTTGGAGGCCAACAACGTGTTCAATCATCCCAATTACTCCGGCGTGGCCGCGATCGTGGACGCCACCAACTACGGCCGCGTGACCAGCGTGGGCGGGATGCGGACGTTGGATTTCTCAATGCGACTGAGGTTCTAGCGTTATGAAGATCTCGCCGCTGACCGAGAGGAGATCGGAAGAAGAATTTCAAATGGCAAATGGAAAATGTGAAATGGCAAATGGCCCAGAGTGGCGGCAACCAGGACGCTGCCCACTCGCACGTCCTGCCATTTTCCATTTTCCATTTCCCATTTCCCATGACCCATTTGACATTCCTTGTCCTCGGTTGCGGCGATGCGGCGCGTTGGTGATTCTCGCTTGTTTGGGCGTGGCGTGGGCGGCGCTCGCGCCTACGCTCTCCACACGCGCCGAGCCGCAGCAGTTGCAACGGAGCGGACAGACCACGCCGCCGGCGGCGGTCAATGCTCCCGCCGTTCCGAGCCAGACGAGCAGGATGGGGAATTACGTCATCCGCGCGCAAACCAATGTTGTCCTCGTGGACGCGCGCGTTACGGACAAAAGTGGGCGGCCGATCACCGGATTAAAGCAGGAAGCCTTTCACGTGTTTGAAGACGGCAAGCCCCAGACGATTACTTCGTTCAGTTTTGAAAACGTGGAACGCCTGGCGACGGCAACGGACGCAAACGGTCCGCCGCCGGTGATCAATCTGGCCAATCTCCCGGCCAGCGTGCAGCCGGAGCAGGCGATTCAGGACCATCGCTTGATGGTGCTGTTTTTCGATTTGTCGTCGATGCAAGTCGACGATTTGATGCGCGCCCTGAAAGCCGCCGACGATTTCGTTCACAAGCGCATGACGCCCGCCGATCTGGTGGCCGTCGTCACCTACTCTTCGGTGCTGAGTGTAAATCAGGATTTCACCAACGACCGCAGTCTTTTGGATAAAGTGATTCAATCGATCCGCGTCGGCGAGTCCTCAGCGCTGGCGGAGGCGGGCGCGACGGGCGAAGCGGGCACCACCAACGCCTCCGGGGAAGAAGTGGTGACCCAGGATGTCTCGGCCGCTTTCACGCCGGATGAGACCGAATTCAACATCTTCAACACCGATCAGAAGCTGGCGGCCATTCAGTCCCTGGCGAAGATGCTGAAAGACCTGCCGGGGCGCAAGCTGGTGCTGCATTTTTCGAGTGGCGTCGAGAAAACCGGCGTCGATAACGACACGGAACTGCGCGCCGCCGTGGACGCCGCGAACCGCTCCAACGTCTCGCTCTACACCGTGGACGCGCGCGGCTTGCTGGCCTTGCCTCCGGGCGGTGACGCCAGCTCCGCCAGCCCTTCGGGGACGGCGCTTTACAGCGGCTCGGCGATGCATTCCCAGTTCGCCTCGCTTCACGGCAGCCGCGACACGCTGGCCACCCTGGCCACCGATACCGGCGGCAAAACCTTTTACGACTTGAACGACTTCGACGAGGCCTTCCGCGTCGTTCAATCCGAGAATTCCAGCTACTACCTGCTGGGCTACACGCCCGCCATCCGCCCGGACGGGCGCTTCCACCGCATTCGCGTGACGGTCGATTATCCCGGCGCTAAGGTCGAGTCGCGGCCCGGCTATTTCGCGCCCAAGGATTTTCGCCAGTTCACGCGCGAAGACAAGGAAATGCAGCTCGCGCAGGCCATGGATTTGGACGAGCCCTTCGTCGAGTTGCCGATGGCGATTGAGACGGCGTACTTCCGTCAGGGCGACAACAAATACTACGTGGTGTTGGCCGCCAAGATTCCCGGCTCAGCCGTGTCCTTCATGAAGAAATCGGAAACGCACCAGACCGAGTTCGATTTCGCGTGGCGGGCCACGGACTCCGCCGGGCACACCGCCGCCGCGCTGCGCGACACGCTGCCCGTGAAACTCTCACCGGAAACTTACGAGCAGGTGGTGAGCGGCAACTTCCTCTACGAAGGCGGCTTCGTGCTGGCGCCGGGCAAATACCAGTTGAAGGTCGTGGCCCGCGAAAATCAGAGCGGGAAGATCGGGACGTTTGAAAACCCCATGATCGTTCCGGGGGGAAGCGATTCCGGCTTGGCGCTGAGCTCGGTGGTCTTGTCGAACCAGTTGCAGGAACTTTCGTCTGCCGGGGGCGGACGAGGCAATCAGGCCCCGTACCGTCCGGCGCGAGGCGAGGCTAGAGATGTAGCCGTCAATCCGTTGCGCGTCGGCAGCCGCTCGGTACTGCCCAGCGTGACGCGGGTCTTTCGCACCGACCAGGAGCTCTTTGTCTATCTCGAATCCTACGAGAGCGCGAAAACCTCGGGGCAGAATTCCGCAGGGGCGGGCGGCGCTGGCCCGGAGGAGCGCGCTTCCGGTTCGGCGGCCCCTGGCACGGCGGTCCCGCCCTCGGTGGCCCTGGTCTTTTTCCGCGGGGCGCGAAAGATTTCGGAAGCCGGCCCGTTCACCGGCAAGCTGGAGAGCAACAAGTCCGGCAAGGCCTCATATTTCGTGCAAATTCCACTCGAGAAATTTCCTCCCGGCCGCTACTCGATGCAGGTCATCGTGCTCGACCCCGCCGCGGATCGCGTGGCGTTTGCGCGCGTCCCCATGGCCGTCATGAAGCGCCCCGAGAAACCCGCCGCCGCTGGGGCGGGACAGTAGGAAGTACAAATTGACTGTGGCGACTAGATTGCTAGCCGCTAAAAAGTCGACGAAAAACGCTCCTGGGCGCTGTCATTCCGACGCTGAGCGCAGCGAAGTGGAGGAATCTCGCCCTGAAAACAAAACCCTTACGAGATTTCCTTCGCTTTGCTCAGGACAGGCTCTCGTCGCCTTCGGCTCCTCGGAATGACATTCCGGGCCATTTTTTCATCCCGCTGCTAAACCCAAGTGAACGTCGCGCCAGTGTTTCCATCTGGTTTATCGCTTGCTCAACTTTTCTTGTTGCGATAGAGTTAACGTGATTGTAAGCCGCCCCTATAACTAACCAAGGGCCGCAGGCTGCCTGAGGAAGGAGCAAATAACCCATGCGCGTCTTTGACCAGGTCCTCCCGGAGGCACTCGAGCATCGCGAGTTCCAACTGGGAACCTATGCCATTTCAATTATTGCAATCCTCTCTTTCGGTTTGGCGATGGCCATCTATTCGCCGGCGTTCTCCCACCCGTTAACGGAGCAGGGCGAGACTGCTCGAAGGGTCTTCTACGCTTTCTGCGTTCTGTCGGTTCTGATGGTCAGCTATCTGGCGGACCGTCAACTGCTCATCCGTAAACTGAGAAGGGAGGTCGTCGCGGGGAAGAATCAGATCGCGCTGCTCCGAAATGAGGCCAGCGCCGATTTACTGAGTTCGCTTCCTGGGATGAGTCATTTCCAAGATCGCCTGCCGATGGAATTGCGGCGCTGCGCAAATTCCGGTGAACCTCTTTCTTTGCTGCTCTTCTTGCTGAGCATCAGCGGAGATGTCTCGGATGCGGCTGGGATTGCAACCGTGTACGGCAGCGCTGCGAAAGTACTTCTCTCCAAAATGCGGAAGGGAGACTCGATATACGGATTCCAGCCCGGGGCGTTCGGGGTCATCCTTGCCGCATGCGATTCCGCAGCCGCGCAGCGAGCTTGTGAACGGTGCGTTAAGGGTGTTGAGGAAACTCAGCCTGGCGGCGCTCGATTGTCGCTCAAAACGCGCGTGATCAATTTCCCCGGGGACATGACCACCTCCCAGGGAATGGTGCTGGCCGTGCGCTCGTTCCTTCTTGCAACAAATCCCGAGGCGCTGGCGGAGTAGGCCAGTGCCGTTCCAACTTGTTACGCCTATGTATTGCGCCTACGTCTTGCGCAAAGACTCTCTGAGTGGCTGAAAACTGTTTGCCCAAAAAAGTTGGAACGGCACCAGCTTGGCCGTCATTGCAGACCGGGTCCAGGAGCCGCGACCGTGATGAAAGATCTACCTCTATCGAAAGTCTACCAGTTGCTCGAACCGGGCCCGGTGGTCCTGCTGACGACCGCCCGCAAGGGCCGCGCCAACGTCATGACGCTGTCCTGGCATATGATGGTTGAGTTCGAACCGCCGCTGGTTGCCTGTGTCGTCAGCAACAGGAATCACAGCTTTGCCGCATTGCGGGCGACGAAAGAGTGCGTGATCGCCGTCCCGGCGCTGGAATTGGCGCCCAAAGTCGTGGGAGTCGGCAACTGCTCGGGCCGGGACGTGGAGAAGTTCGCGAGATTCGGCCTGACGCCGGCGCCTGCCGAGCGCGTGGCGCCGCCTCTCGTGGCCGAGTGTTTCGCCAATCTTGAATGCAAGGTGGCGGATACGCGTTTCCTCAACAAGTACAGTGTCTTCGTCCTTGAAGTGCTCAAGGCCTGGACCGATCCTGCGCAAAAGAATCCGAAGACCATCCACCATCACGGATACGGCAGGTTCGCTGTGGATGGCGAGATGATTAAGCTGAAGTCGAGAATGCGATAATCGGCACACGTCAAGAACGCGGAGCTTCGCATCCTCTTGAGCGCCGCCGGCCGCTTCATCCACGTCCACGATTTCCGCATCGGTTAGACGGAACGTGGGAAGTCGTTGGCCGGTTGCAGCGCGCAGCCGCGACACGTATTTTGTGTCGTGGGTTCTTAGGTCGCCCAGCCGGTGCTGGGATGGAAGGGGGAAGCCACGGTAAATTCTTTTTGGCGCGGGGCGTTCGCTGGAGAGAACAAACGCCCACGCCACAAGGGCGGTGCGGTGGCTTGTATCTTCCACCTCGACATATTTTAGCCATCATGCCACACGTGACGAGACGCCCCGATCTGTGGTAAAAGGAGCTAGGAAGTGAAAACGGAGAAACGGCCATGCAATTAAGCGTCCCACCTGACCTTGAGACACTCATCAACAAACGCCTTTCCAGCGGCGGCTATACCAGCATTGAAGATGTACTGCGCCGCGCTCTGGAAGCGCAGGACGCCGAGGAAAGCTGGACCGACGAGGAACGCCGGGCCTTGTCCGCTCATATCGAGGAAGGCTATCTAGAGGCCGAGCGTGGCGAGCTTGTTGACGGCGCTCAGGCCCGCCGTGAAATTCAGGCGCTGAAAAACGACTGGCGTTTGTCCAAACGATGAGCGGTTACGCTCTCACGCCTCTTGCCAAAGCGGATATTTTTGACATTTGGTGCTACATTGCCGATGACAGCGAAGACGCCGCCGACCGTGTAGAACAGGCGATTTACGACGCTTGCGCGTTTGTCGCCGAAGGGCCGATGCGCGTTCATTTCCGTCCCGACCTCACAACCAGGTCGCTGCGTTTCTGGACGCTGACCCGTTACCCCAGCTATACCGTTGTGTATCGGCCAGAGACGGCCCCCCTTCAGGTTGTCGCCGTTCTGCATGGGAAAAGAAACATACGGCGCATCCTGAAACACCGGCCGTGACAACTGGCAGCCGCGCTCAGTGATTTTCTGACCGTGGGCTCTTCTCCGGTGACAAACTCCACGGTCACCTCAAACACGAGTTGACCGCGGCTGCCAGCTATCTGAGCTATCGGCTGCGTGGACCCCAAGCTGAATCAAAGTTGTCTTATCTTCTCCCGCCTCGAACTACGTCGTGAGGGCGGAGGTTGAGCAATTGGGGTATAGTAGAAGGCTGGATCTGCTGGAAGGGAGGCATAAACTGCGTGCAAACCATGCGCAAAGCGAGACCGAAACCCGCCGCTTCGGCGCGATGTCAGATGGAGAAAGGCCGGCTGTCCCTGCGCTTCGGTGAAACCATTCCTGCCACCTTGCAGGCGGTCGAAGGGGTCATCCGAAATATCATGGCGCTGGCAAGGGAAATGAAGTGTGGAGAAAGCCATTTCCCGGAGATCGAATTGGCTTTGCGAGAGGCACTCGCCAACGCTGTTATTCACGGGAACCGGCAAGACCCAGCCAAGAAGGTTGAGGTGAGATGCTTCTGCCAGCCCGATCGAGGCATGTTGTTGGTGGTCGAGGATCAAGGCTCGGGCTTCGATCCGAAAGAGATCCCGGATCCCACCCAGGCGGAGCGCTTGTTCGAGACCCATGGACGCGGCCTCTTCCTGATTCGGCGCACCATGGACCGCGTAAGGTTCTCGCGGTCGGGGAGAAGGGTCACGATGGTAAAACGTCTTCGCCGCTGACGTATTCCCAGTGCGTTAGCGTCCACCGAAGCAACCGCCCGATCGCCTGCGGCGGGTCACCCTCAGACAAGATCCGGGCGGCTAGCGGGTAGCCGCGACACGCTTTTTGTGTCGTGAGTCCTTAGGTGGCGCGGCCGGGGCTAAGGCGGATAGGGGGAAGCCACGGTAAGTTCTTTTTGGCGCGGGGCCTTCGCGGGAGAGAACAAAAATCCACGGCATCAGGGCGGTGCCGGGGCTACCGGCTTTGTTTCGAGTTGTTACCTGCGATCATGACCTCTGACATTGCTTCAGACACTTCCTTCGCTGGAAATATACGAAATTATCGGTGCCACGCGAGAGCATCATGAAAGTCCTGATCGTCGGCAGGGGTGTGGTCGGGACAATTTACGGCTGGGCCTTGTCCATGGTGGGCATCGACGTCACCCATGTCGTGCGCAAGGAGGGGCTTCCTAGCACCGACACCTTGGACCTGCTGGACTTGCGGCCCGGGTACCGGAAAAACACCCGAGTGACCTATGCTCCCAAGACCGTTGGGCAGATCAGCCCTTCAGACGGCTTTGACCTCGTGATTGTCGCTACCAGGCACTACCAAGCGGCCGGGGCCATCCGCCAATACCTGCCCGGAGCACCTCGCGCCACTTTTCTATTATTCACCGCTAATTGGGATGGAACGGCGGAAATTGACAGCCTTCTGCCGCGATCTTCGATCCTTTGGGGTTATTCCGCTTCGAGTGGTGGCCCCGATGCTCAGGGTATCCTCATCGCAACCGTGGCCCCCTCGGTGCGTTTCGGAATGTTGGAAGGCTCCGATCCGGAGAAGTTCAAGGCCGTGACGGAATTGTTCCAGCGGGCTGGTTTCACCCTGGACATTAAACCCAACATCATCGAATGGCTCTGGGTGCACCATGCTGTCAATGCTGGCGGCATAGGCATCGCCCTCTGGGCGGGAGGGATCGCCGAAGCGACCCGGAGTTTCAAGACCGTGAGGCTGGGAGCATTGGCCATCCGGGAGGCATTGGATGTGGTAGCGGCCCGTGGCGTCGATCTGAAGGATTTTCCCGACGCGAAAAGTGTTTTGAACATGCCTGCCTGGCTTGCGGGCCTTGCCGCGATGTATGCCATTCGATTCACTGAAAAGGGTCGACGCCTTCTCAAGGGGAGTCACTTCGCCTACAGCCCGGAGGAAATGAAACGCTATTACTTCGATGTGCTCAACACCGGAGAGAACCTGGGCGTGGCTATGCCACGCTTATCCGCGCTTCGCGAAAAGATCGAAGGTTACACGGCAGACCAGAATAGAAGCGGGTAGCCTCGACACGCTTTTTGTGGCGTGAGTCCTTAGGCGGCGTAGCCGGCGCTAAACTGGAAGAGGGAAACCACGGAAAGTTCTTTTTGGCGCGGGGCCTTCGCTGGAGACAACAAAAGCCCACGGCACAAGGGCGGTGCCGCGGCTTGTATCTGCCCGCTCTCAGCGCTCCGTCGGTTCCGGTCCGTGTTAGGGAGATCCTCGTGTGTCCTTAGTTGCTCCTTCAGCTTTTTCCTTGGTGAGGCCACCGAAATAGAAACCTAGCACGACCAGACACACGTCTTGTAGCGGCCCCATGCCTGGGCTTCCCGAAAGTGCCGCCAACGTGAACGCGACTACGACAAGGAGCGCCAAAACAGCTCGAGTGTCCGTCGACAAACGGATTGTGCTCAGATCAAGGGTCAGACCAGCCCGTTTGAGAAGCCAGTCGAAAATTATCAGTATGAGAACGAGCTGAAGAATCGGTCGCCCGAATTGCCACGCCTCTGCACCAACGCTTGAGATACGGTCGGATACGATCCGCACGCGGTCAACACCGCCGAGATATTCCGAAGGGACCAGTTCGACGGACAAGTACGCAGTTAAGAACACAATAAAAATAAAAGAGGCCAATCCCAAGATCCAGCGAAGTCCGGATTCCCGACGATGCTCTGTATCCATTGTTTCGCTCCTGTTTCAAGAACTGCCTAACTCATATTCATGTTGGCCAGCGTGAGCACGAGCGTGCTCAGCTTACCACGCAACCGCCCCCTTGACATCGGGGTTGCAACCTCTGTCCCTTTAGCAAGCAAGTAGACCTCAGACGCGAAGGTCAGCGCTACCCCCTCGCTTGGGCGAGCCTTACTGCGAAAGTGAGGGACGCTGCTTAAGAATCGGTTGTCCGTCGATTATAGAGAAGTCAAAGACGCAAGGTGCCAGGAGTAACTCATTTTCTCGAATCAATCGCAATTCGACTGTCTTGGGTCGTACCTTGAGAATGTAAAACTCGGTTAAAAGTCCTTCGCCCCAGTTGGTATGAACATGACGCAGATATGGACAGTGTAGAGTTCCATTTTTGAACATCAAGGCCACTATTACGCAGTGGCTATTCTCAATGTAAAAATTAATCTTCCGCAGATCGCCCAACCAACAGGCTTCCGATATTCCAGTACCAATCTCGACCCCTGATTCGTCCAGGAAGGAGATACTAGCCCTAACGTTTAGCACCGCGGCGACTTTTTTCTCCACTGACGATTCGTTGCGAAAACAAACCATCGCACCATCCACGCTCTCGGGAGAGCGCCCCTCCCCATCTTCATAAAATCCATGACCGTCCATACCCAAGCGCAGTCGCCCTGTCGCTGGCCCTAAACAGCGAATATTTGGTCTGGGCTTTGGTTCCTCCGGCTTGGGTGGGGATTGGGGTTGGCCTCCGAGAAATACCTGTTGCGTCACCGCCCCAGTGCTCTGTCTTTGTGTCGCGCTATTATCAATGGGCGGCAGGGACTGCGGAGGGGAGGTCTCTTTCTTCTCTGACCGCCCTTCAAAGACAAGGTATATCGCCGCAATCGCAATTACTAATGGCGCTAGGCGAGACATAAGGATGCTGGCCAGAAATGTACCGACAGGCCCGTTGTTACGCAATCCGGTCAAAACCGGATCGATTACGGTCCAGTGCTCTATGGATTGCAATCCCAAGATTAGGACAACGGCGATGGCCCCTACGAATCCAGCTTTGGTCTTGTTGGGCACAGTCGGGCCATTATACACCCCTCGTTGCGTGAGGTTTGTGACCCTGGATTGGTCTGCGGCGTCGCGGGCGGGTAGCCATCACGACACGCTTTTTGTTTCGTGGGTCCTTAGGTGGCGTAGCCGGCGCTAAGGTGGATGGGCAAGCCACGGTAAGTTCTTTTTGGCGCGGGGCGTTCGCCGGAGAGAACAAAAGCCCATCGCACAGGGGCAGTGTCGGGGCTACCAGCTTCATACGGGCCTTCACTGGAACTTCGTCGTGCTACCTGAAGTCTCCCCCACTATCCCGATTAGGTCTCCGAACAAGGCAGCTTCGAGTTCGTTCTTTGTCGGGACGTGCCTGTTCTCGATCATTTTCAGTAAAGCCCTCCGGGCGAGTGCGTACGTTTCGACAAAGGGTTCGGCAGCTTCGAGATTGGCACCATGGGCGGCCCGTGAGCGGGAATCGTACAGACTCTTGACTCGCTTGAAGCAAGTGAAACGGCCCCTCCCAGGCGCTTCAAGGAAAGTTGCAATGTTGGCTGACACTCTGAAACTCAATTCTTGGTGTGATGTGGAAAACAACCTCTCAAGTGCGCCCCATATCATCACCAGCGCTAGAGCTGGGTTGGAATTCCACAAACACGAATCGACCGATATAAACGCAGTGCTGAAGTCCTCGTTCTTCAGTAGCTGGCTTCCAGGCTCCCAGTGAGACTTCAGCCATTCCAAGTCATCGGCACGTAATTGTGGACCGCTTCCGCCATATGGCACTAACCTGTTGAGGTGGATCTCAATCGGTAAAAGCTCTGGCTCCTCCGAAATGGATGGGATGCTCGAAAAGCGTTCGGAAGACACGACTGGAACAAAAACCGACGCGCCAATCTTTAACCGCAGCAACGCCACGATCCACCAGATGGTGTTTAATCTGTCTAGGTCCTCCGGGCGATAAGAAAGGGGCAGAAAAAGCTCGGCTGCAATATCAATGGCCAGCCCACCTTTTGCTGATTTCCACGGTGCGGGGTGGGGCTTTCCGGGGCTCGGGGGCTTGAAGGCCATCAGGAACGGTGCCATGAAGTGTGCATAGGTCTGTGAAATTTGAATCCCGTGTCCAAGGTCGAACGTGGTGGGGACCAGCGAAATGCCGGACAAGCCCGCGTATAACTCAGTCACCTCCGGATTCATCGTTATGAATACTACACCTTCGCGGTCGATGTGTAAAAGCGGGTGGCCACGACACGCTTTCTGTGTCATGGGTCCTTAGTTGGCGCAGCCGGTGCCAAGATGGAAGGGGGAAGCCACGGCAAGTTCTTTTTGGCGCGGGGCCTTCGCTGGAGAGAACAAAAACCCACGGCACAAGGGCGGCGCGCTGGGTATCCGGTACCGGCATTGCATGTGCAGAGTGCCAGAGGTATATTAGCTGTCGGGTGGATTATCAAAACGGAAATTCAGGAAAGGATTTTGGTGCGGCACGTGTTAAGACCGAGCCGGAAAGTCGGTGCTTGGGAGAGGGTCTTAGAGCACGTGCAGAAAACAGTCTGCGATTTGGGTGACTTGGATTGCCCTGATCCCTTTTTTCGTGGGCAGTCGGATGCTAAATGGCCCTTGTTACCGCGGCTGGCGCCGGCGCGCCTCGCGCTGAACGGACAAGAACGTCGCAGTTTCGACAGGGACACAGAGAATCGCCTCTACTATAAATTCGTTGAGTACGGTGCGCACCTGATTCCCTGGAACGCGACGAGTTGGGACACTTTGTTCGCAATGCAGCACCACGGTGTTCCGACCCGGTTGCTGGATTGGACTGAGAGTTTCGCTGTCGCACTGTACTTTGCGCTCAAAGGCGGGCGGCTAGGCGGCGCAGTGTGGATTCTCAATCCCTATGAATTAAACAACCGATCGATTCGGCGAAAGGTCGTCGTGCACCTCGAGACCAGCTACCGCAGGGGTTACGAGCAGTATTTCATTAAGGAGCGAGCGAAGTTTCGCGGTCGCGTTGTCGCCGTGGCTGGCGAGTCCCGGAGCACACGTATGCGTTCACAGCGCGCTGTGTTCACGATCCATGGGGACCTGAATAGGTCCCTCGACAGCCTCTACCCCGACTGCGTAACAAGAGTGGAAGTTCCGGCTAGCGCAGTACCGGGGGCACAGGACTTCCTAGCGCTGGCCGGGGTCAACGAGTTCTCAGTTTTCCCTGATCTTGACGGTCTCGGCAGGCATCTGAGGAAATCCGAGTTGGAGCGGGCATAACCAGAGGCCTCCGAAACCGCTTAGGTCGTCCCCTAACGGCGGGCGGCGAGCACGTCGCTTGCTGATATCGACGGGTGATTCTGTCTCCAGGAGCAGCAGTGCACAGGAGGGGCTCCTGGACCGACAGAGACCGGGCGGCGTGGCGAATGAACCTTGGCGCGCTGTGGCTGTGGGAACGTAGGAGGCGCAGTCGTGAGGCACATCTGGAATTGGATAACGAAGAACTCGGACGCTCTCCAGGGCGCCGCGGCGGTTATTGTAACATTGAGTGCCCTGGTGGCCCTCCCCATTTGGCTTGGGCGCTTCGCTGGGTCGGATGCGCGTGTAGTCGTTGATTCGGATCCGGGCACGATGCCGCAAGACCTTTCTGATTGGTCCGACGATGCCGCGCGGGTGCTGGACCCGGATGGCTTCGACCTGTCGAAAACTGGACTGAAGGCCTGGCGATTGGACCAAATGCGGAGCCTAATGTCATCGCCGACCGCGCAAGGCCTCAGGGATCCCAGAGTCAACCCGCGTCGTATAGGGCGGCTGAGCCTACAGGTCCAGAACCAAAGTCCCACAACAATATCTGGGGTTCGAATCCGCCTTGATGAAATTTCAAACGTCTGGGACGTGTCCATCAATGGAACGTTCATTGAGGACAAGGTCGCGCGCGAGTTCCGAGACAGAATTGGGCCCGTTCATGGACTGCAGTCTTTAGTCCTGCCTGAATTGCCGCCCATTCCCCCGGAAAGCATACTCAATGTCCTGGTGTACGGGGATATGGAGTTTGCGCGTCCCTCCATCTCTGTTCAGGGAGCCACGCTTACGACGGAAAACGTCGTAAAGATGAGGGACTCCTGGGCCCTCCGCCTGTACAGAGATCCCTTTCCGATCTACATTCTGCTTGTTTTTTCACTTTTCATACTCTATCCCGTGATCGCCGGCACGTGGCCCCACGTTCGACGACGCATAATTAAGCGGGCAGGGCCAGGCATTATTTACGACTTGGCATGTGCGGAAGCAAAACTTGACAACGGGGACCAAGCGCTGTGGTTGCTGCAGAAGGCGTTCCAGTTGGGCTACACCGATACGGCGCACGCCGAGAAGGACGAGGATTTGACGTCGATTCGTGGTCGGCAGGAATTCAAGGACCTTACGAAGCGGCAGGGTCGCGAAGACATGCGTGCTGGGCGCAAACAGCCCCCGGACGGCTGATTCCATGCTTGGGCGAGCGCGAACGTTGGTTTTTGAGGGCTACATGCTCATGTCATGACCCGGGCAGGGCCGTTGCATTGTGAGCAGACGCTATGCCGGTGCGTTAGCATGCAAGTACCGGAGACCTCCGTTTTTGAGGTCTGCGGGTTTTCTGGCCACTGCATCCCCGGTGCTGCATTCTAACGCCGTGTCGCCCCGCGCTGCGGGATCGCCCTTGTTCTTTCGGACGGCATTCCTTCCACTGCCGATCAGGGTCCCAAGCGAGAGTCAAGGGATAAGCGAAGGCCGAGCCGCTTTGTCGTGACGGTGCGGTTGCCGAAGCGGCGCAGCGAAAATGCGCAACGGTGAAGGGCCCCGGACCTCAGAGACGGAGGTCCGCGCTGCTCGCTTCTATTTCCAAATCGTCGGGTCGTAGCAGAATCCCAGGCAGACGTCCAAGCCATTCGCGCGCTCGGTTCTTTCCTTTGGCAAGCTCTGAGCCTCATAAAACCGATCGAGTATGGCTTTGGGGACCGTCGGCGCGGCGACGCCGTTGAGATTTGGGCTCGGCACTCCCTCGATAAACACAAACCAGCGATCGCTGTTCCAGCTTCGCGGCGGCTGGTAGGGAGGAAATTCCTCGCGACGGTATCCTGGCGAACCCCGGAACTGCGGCGATACGGCCAGCGCACGAATTCTCTCGGAGTCTTCGTGTGCAACGACGCCGTTGGACACATCCTGTGCGAAACGGTATTGAAAAAGTCTGCGGGCGTCGCTAACGACGTAGAATTTGCCGTCGCGGAAGAAGCTTACGCTTGTCTCGCGGAGATGGAGACCGTGCTTCTCGACATGTACCACTGATAGGCTGGGGAGAACGCGGTCCACGATGATGGGGATTCTGTACGGCGTCACGGCGCTGAGATACCATGAGGCGACAACTGATATGCAAAGGGCAAAGGCGGGCCAGATGCGGTCGCGGATGGGCAGTTTGGCAACGTGCCAGCGGGCCGGGGCCAATCGCAAAAGCGAACATCCCGTGGCCAGCGCGACTATCGCTACAGCAGCGATCATCAGCCATGGGCTGGACATTTCGTGCCAATCACCCAGATTGAATCGGATCCATGAATTCGTGAGCTTGTAGTCATTGAACTCGACCTGGACGAAGCCATACCAGGCAAGGCACGCAGCGACGAGGCTCAGCAGGTGGCCGAATCTGCGGCCAATGAAGCTTAGAATGGATCCAACGACCAGAAGCTCTACGACGAGGAGAGCAGCAACCTCACTACGAATGCGCAAAACCGAAGGGCAAGCGATTCCCAAACCGAAGGGACCGAAGTAGACCCAGCAGGCGAAGGCCACGGCAGCGCCAGAGTAGATCGTGGCGGCGGAGATCCCGGCCCTGCGGCCGGCAGGGCTTGATGTCTCGTGAGGAGGCAAATTGGTGTGAGCGGCCTTGGAGTCTAAAACCAACGAGACCACCAGCAGGTTGAGGCCGATGGCGACGAGGATCGACAGAATCCAACCCGGCTCTTCGAGATACGCGACGTAACGGGCCAAGGTATTGCCGCCGTATCCGATCAGGATGAGATATAGTCCCAAACGGGCGGTGAATGGTATGCGCATACCTATAGTGACCAAGTCCAAGGCCACAAAGTTCCCGTTTTTCTGGGAGCGGCGACGGACGCGTGGGTCTTTCTCCGGCGACAAAGCCCACGAAGAACTCAAACACGAGGTGACCGTGGCCACCACCTGACCGTTGCTAGGCGCGGGAGCCTCGGCCATTCATGGCGGCTCGCAGCAAGGCGTTAATTCGCGTCTGGTATCCCTTTCCTTGCGCCCGGAGCCAAGCGAGAACGTCGGCATCTATGCGGATCGTCAAGGACTTCTTGATAGGCCGGTAGAACTTGCCGACGACAGCTTTGCTCCAGTCTGCCGTCTCGGGAATATCGGTAAGGTCGATCTCCCGATCCTTCATTCTCTTCAGGTCTTTGATCTCCTTAGCCAGGCGGCCAGTTACCTTCCTCATAGGCTCTCCTTTCCGACGGAGTCGCATTTCGCGCCGAAACGATGCGGATCACTTCTTCGCCGTCTTGCTCCCGGTAAGTGTGCGCAACCAACACCGTGATCGAACCACCGATCACTCCCAGGGTCTGCCATCGCTCCTCGGCGCCCATTTCGCGCTCCAGATAGCTGCGCGCGTGAGGGTCGTCGAAAACCAGCTTTGCGCTCTCGAAGCTGATCTTATGCTTCGTGAGATTACGCCGGTTCTTGACCTCATCCCACTCAAAGCGCATTCCGCGTAGCTACCGTTTCGCAGTGACATTGTACCACATGTGGGGCTTACGGCTTGGGCTTCGTTTCGATTTGCACGCGATCGCTGCCCAGTTGGTCGTTTCTGGCGTACGGCAAGCGAAGGGCGAACCGCTTTTTCGTTGCGGTGCGGTTGCTGAAGCGACAGAGCGAAATGCGCGACGCAGAAGAACCGCGGACCTCAGAGACGGAGGTCCTCGCTACTCGCTTGACCGCCCAGGAAAAGGAGGACGTGGTTGCTTTCTTGCGCAGTCTATAGGAAATATCTCCACTGAAAGACAACAACGAAGAATTCGTCGCTCTGGGGGACATGCTGGCGGAGAGTCATCTGACGCGGCGACTATTTGGAAGCATGGTGCGGCGGACCGCCGGGCTGCCATTGCCGACGGGATAGGGGCGGCGCCGCGCAAGCAAACAGGTCGAACGAAGGAGAGGGACGGAGAGGTGTATAAGAAATCATTTGAAATGAGTCACTTCCGGACCAGAGGAGGAAGAACTGGTCCCTTTCCGGGGCTGCCGAGGTCGCTCGGGATGGAAAGGATAAGAAACGGGTCCAACGGAGGCCGTTTGATCTACAATAGATGACGGCGGGGAAGGCAAAACCGAAATCCTGGTTCATACCGCTCCAAGACTAATGGGTATCGTGGAACGAGTTTTCCCAAAGGCTGCAATCGTTTGCATTTCGGGCGGGATCGGCCCGGGGACACAGAGATTGGGCTAGAAAGGCTGACCTTTTGTTATCTGATAGTTTCACCTGCATGAAAGTATCTGCGCCGATTGGCACCGCAATTGCAGAGACACATACGAGTCATTAGCAGCACTTCAGACTCTTCACAAGGCTTTGCGCCTAGAGGAGGCTTCGAATGAAAAGGTTTCTATCGTTCTTTGCGGTGGCTTTGTGCCTGTTCGTGGCGGTCGGCTCCGCCAAGGCAAGCACCGTCGTCGTCAACTTCGATGACCTGGTTGGCCAAGCCGCCGTGCCGGACGGGTACGGTGGCATCAACTGGGGTGGCGTCTGGACCTATTACGGCTACGCTCAGGATCCGTATAATCCGGAGTCGCCCCCCAACCGGATTTACTCGCCGCAGACGGGGGCTGGAGAGTATGACTTCAGCTTTCTGACGCCCGAGGTGTTCGATGGCGCGTACTTCGCGGGACAGGATTTCGCCACGGTCTACTTTAACCTGTACGACGGTGCTTCTCTAGTCTGGACTTCGGCGTCGCTGAATCCCAGCGGTGTGCCGACATGGCTAGATTCGGGTTACAGCGGGCTGGTCACCAAGGTCGGCATCTATTCGTTGGCTAACGATTTCTATGTTGCTGACAATATTACATACCAGTCGTCAACCCCCGAGCCCGCAACGCTGCTGCTGATGGGTACAGGCCTGTTGGGTCTGGCCCGGCGCCTGAAGCGGAAGTAGGGGATCACGTTCGAGCTGTTTGAGCTTGCAAAGCGACCGCGGACCTCCGCCTGTGAGGTCCGCGGTTCTTCTTTTTTCACGATGCCCCTTGGCCGCGGGCGGTCAGATTCGCGTTCCCGGACCCGAAGGCATACTCGCCCGGTCAATCGTCAGTCCACAGCGCCGCTCTTCGTCTGCCGCGCTCACACCGGAATATTCGTTCACGGTGGACCATCGCCAGCTCTGGGATCGCTGTACCAGCCCGGCTTTCACCGGGTACAAGTAAATATACTCCACCTTCTCGTTGTATCCTTTCACCCTGCGCAGGGCACGATCAAAAAAGCGTCCCTGCCTTAAATACAAATCTTCAACTGTTTATTTCACTTCCCCGAATGAAACCACGCGTACCCCGGTCGTCACCAAGTCGCGCAGGACTTTCGCCAACTCTTCCTCCGAACCCGCGAACTTGTAGACTAAGCATCATCAACGTCAACGCGCGCACAAACGCGAAAAGGAGAATCTCAATGCCATACATTAGGGTAGGGAAGGAAAACTCCGGCAACATCGATCTTTACTATGAGGACCACGGCTCGGGTAAGCCGGTTGTCCTTATCCACGGATATCCGCTGAGCGGTGCTTCCTGGGAGAAGCAGGTCGCGGTGCTTCTGGCTGCGGGTCACCGTGTCATCACCTATGACCGCAGAGGATTCGGCAAGTCCAGCCAGCCAACAACGGGTTACGACTACGACACCTTCGCCGAGGACCTGCACAAGCTCGTGACGCAGCTCGAATTGCATGATTTCGCGCTGGTCGGTTTTTCAATGGGGGGCGGCGAAGTGGCGCGCTACTTGGGCAAATACGGATCGAAGGGCGTGAGCAAGGCGGTATTCATCTCGGCAATCCCGCCATTCCTCCTGAAAACGCCGGACAACCCGGAGGGCGTGGACGGCAGTGTTTTCGAGGGGATCCAGAAAGCCATCGTCGCAGACCGTTACGCGTTCTTCACCGAGTTTTTTAAGAATTTCTACAACACGGACCTCCTGCTGGGCAAGCGTGTCAGCGAACAAGCCGTCCAGGCCAACTGGAACGTCGCAGCCGGGGCCTCGGCCACGGCCAGTCTCGCTTGCGTATCAACATGGCATGAGGACTTCCGCAACGACTTGGCTCGCGTGGACGTGCCCACGCTGGTCATTCACGGCGATGCGGACCGGATTCTGCCCATCACTGCCTCGGGACTCCGGACCGCCAAGCTGATCAAGGGAGCCCGCCTGTTGGTGGTAAAGGATGGGCCGCACTGCATAACTTGGACACACGCAGAGCAGATTAACGGTGAACTGGTGGAGTTTCTTAGGAAAGATAAGTGACGTTCTCAAGCGGGTAGCACAGCGCGGCGGAGCCGCAACCCAACGACCAAGCAGTTCTTATGTTAGTAATACCTCACAGTGTATACTTTTCTTGCTAAGAAAACAACAGTTTACGAGATTGAAATGCAGAGTTATCCGGCCCCCAGCCGGGGCCTCGCGCGGACCCCTTTTGGGGTCTGCGGAACTTAAGATAATGGGAGTTGCGGCTAAAGGAGACGATCGACAGCGAGGAGCGACTGGTCACTGAATCCGGGAAGGCAATCGGGCCGTAGGTGGAGGCTGATGAGGCATTCCTTCGCGAAATCGTCCCCGCCCCGTCGGCGCCCGCGCGTGCCGCCCTCGCCGGGCGCTGCGCCCGATATTTCACATTCGAGATTCCAAATTTCAGAGGCAGGGCCAGGCGGGTAGGCACCGTCGGCCTCCCCGGACCCCTATTACCCATCGGAGAGAGTTTTCTAGGATCGCTGACGAAGATACAAGCCACGCTTGGTGCTCTTCCATGCGTTTGTATTTTGCGTGCTCAGCAATTCACGGTTAGTTCCAAGGACGAATTGACCGTGGCCAGTGTTCTGTCCCACTTAATTGTTTACAGGCGTTCCATTGAGCCCTTCAAGGCGGTAGCTGCCGCTACCGCAGTCCAGGGCGGGCTTCGCCCGCAAGCCATGAAAGCGCCGCAGGCGCCATGGGCGGGGCCCCGAGCACCGGGGGCGACAGCGAAGCTGCCGCTTTGCCCTGGCATTGGCAAGAGTTGGACGGGACAGGAGACCACCGCCTCGAAAACACCTGCCATCCTGCGTCGAGCTTCACTCTGGCGAATTCCGATGACGAGATGCGCCGGCGTCCGCCTTCTGGTCAACCGGCTTCAGTTGCGCAAGCATCTTCTCGATGGCCTGCCCCAGCTCGTGGGGAGAGTGTATCTTGAAAACGGTTCCATCGCGGGCTTTAGTCAGATACCCAATCGCGTCCGGAAATTCGGTCGACGCGTACTCGAAGTAGAAGAACCGTGGCTGCCTGGTTTCGCGCGGCTTGAGCATCTCCTTCGGGATCTTCTGCCCCCTGCGGGTGGAGGGTCCCAGGAAGATCACGGCATCCGATGGCTCCGGAGCGATCAGCTCTTGATTGGTCAGATCGGCCAGCATCTGTGCCCAGCCCTGGCGCTGCTCGAGGACCTGAACCGAAACGGTTCCCAGTTCGAGATCGCGGAAGGCTTCCTGGAGGCTGGCGAATCCGGAAGGCACAAACGGATCGGCCCGCAGAATCTCTCGCTGCTGGTCGAGATTGAACGCTACCAGCCGTACGGACTGGCACGGCGTCTTCTGGAGCAACGAAGAGAGAAACCGCAGTAGAAAGGCTTGGTCCCAGGCCCGCAGCTTGAGGGCCCCGCCATTGGGGGGCGTAGCTCTCCCAAGGCGCGACCTGACCGGCCGAATGTTGAGGGGGGCAGCGTCGAGCAATACGGTCAGCCGTAACCCCTCGCCGCCAGCCTGCGGACCGTCCCAGTGGGGAAACTTTGGCGGCGAAACCGTGTGCGCCGGGAGGACGACGGGCACCTTTGCTTGCTGGCGATGGGTGACTTCAATCTTCCACTGTCGTCGGGAAGTCCGATGCTGGCTTCCCATTTGGTGTCTGTGACCCTTCGCACACCCGATGGCGTGCCCGGCCTGAGGGCCTGCTCTGGCCTCGCATCCAGGTTGGTGTGAATCCCAGTTGGTCGCCGTGATTGATTTGTCAGTTGAAGCAACCCTGGGCCTGGCAATTGCGGAAAACCTACGCGGGGAAGCGGGCGAACCACAGCTTGTATCGTGGCCAGCGGGCGGCAGCGGCCGGGGGCTCTGCCAGCGTGGGCGTTTTTGGTTCTGAATATTCCACTGGGAGGCGCGCCTGGCAAACCTGAATCGGGCCATGGGCGACAAGAGTTCTTCCGGCTTTGTATTACTCTCGATATATTAACTGATAGCTAATAAAAGGACGAGAATCGGCCGCTGAATGTAACTTTTGAAACTTTTGCAACTTTTGAAACTAATTTTTTCATCTGCTGGAAATAAAGAAGTTGCGCCGAAATAAAATTTGCAGAAATTTGCGATTTTGGGAAAAGTGTGGCATTTTGCCCCACCGCTTCCATTTTTTGTAGAGTCACTTTTTCGATGACAACTCGCGAAAGATCATTCCTGTTTGGCGCCACCCGAGGGTTCCGTCACGTCGGTATCCGCAGGGACCAAAACCACGTCGTCCACCCAGGCTTTGCCGGCGATTAGGTTATCGAGCTTCTTGGTGGGTGTGCGCACCACGCCGACGACAACGAGTTTCGTGTCGGGGCCTGCCGTGAAATTGAATTCCACCGGAAGCCAACCGCTGGTGTCTCCCACGAAGTTTTCTGAGAAGCGATCCAAACGCCTTGGGTCATAGGCGTCGCGAATTTCGAAGCGCAGCCCGCTGTCGGTGGTGATACCTTCCGTCTTGATGAAGGCGCGAAATTGATAGTCACGTCCATTGTGGAGCATCACGTACTGGTAAAGGCTCTGGAAGTCGACGTTTTCTTTTCCGGTGAATTGGATCAGAACAGAGTGGCTGGGCGAGTGGAAGTCAGTCCTGTCAACGCTCACATAGGCGCCAGCGGCCGGCGGCGTGCGCCAATCGAATCCGAACTTCAATAGGTCTTCCTCAAAGTCGCCGTTCTGGATGAGGTTTTGGCGAGTTTGCTCGTAAGTGGGTCGGATCAAGCCTTTGTGGCGCAGGTCCGACCACACTTGATAAGCCTCCTCCGGCTGATGGATCGCAATGAGCTCGTCCATATATCGCTGCGCCCAATCCGGCGGAAAGGGCTCGGAGCTTGACGCCATCCGCTTCCACACTTCCTGAGCCTCGGGGTAATGATGGAAGTGGGTGAGATAGTAGAGGTAGCTATACTCGGTTCTTATCCGGTCCGGTATAAGATCGCGCAGGATCTGTGGGCCGTCCCCGGAGGCCTTCCATGCCGTATCGAACAGAACTCCGTCATACTCCGAAGTCCCCGCCAACACTTTCTTGAAAGCCTGGAAGGCCAACGGGAGATTGCCGTGCAACAGATAAAAGTTCCCGATCACCCATTGGTACCTGGAAAGGTTGGGCGCGAGCGCATTGGCCCGCTGAAGGCACGTTTCTGCCTCCGCGATCCGCCCCTGAAATTCCAACGCCGCGCCGAGGTCCAACCAAGGCTGAGGGGAGTACGGCTCCAGTTCGGCGGCGCGTCTCAGATGCTCCATGGCCCTGGGCAGATCAATTTTTCCCAGGGAGTAGCGCAAGAGGCTCGCGAGGCTCTCGTGGTATCTGGCATCGTTGGGGTCGAGCCGCAGAGCTAGCTCCAAATCAGGAATTGTCGGTCCGGGATTTGTGCCCAGGCGCTCCGCGGCGAGCGTTCTGAGCACCTGAGACGATAGAAGGAACAGTCCCGCCAGCTCCAGAAAAACCCCAAGTCGTCTTGCGCCGGCATTCTTCAGATGGACTTCCATGAGCGTGAAGAGTTGTGGGATCGGTGGATTCCGTTGACGCGATCCACGAGACCTCGGCGGCGTAGAGAGGGCCGCGTCAGACAGTCTAGCAGAATCTAGTAACGAAAAAAAGACTTGACAAACCTCTTGACAAGATTAGAAGAGTTCGGTAGATTTCCTTTGCCTTAAGCCAGATCGGCCCTGGAGGGGACGTGTGATGGGGAAGCCATTTTACGCCCGGGCCAACAAATCGAAAGGAGCATCGATCATGTTGAGCAGGAATCTGAAGTTGCGGTTTTCGCTTTTACTAGTGCTGGCGCTGATGGTGGGTGCAGTTTCGCTGTGGGGCGCGTCGGCGGTAATCGGATCGGTGGCCGGGAGCACGAACGCCACGGTGGGCGGGCAGGCTTTGGTGCCGAACACGACGCTGTTCAGCG
>JBEKEZ010000045.1:0-44545 GCA_050013575.1 Terriglobia bacterium
TTCTAAAGCGCTGGGTCGTGGTCCTGAGGTGGTGCTCCACAAGGCTTCGCGCCTCATTTGGGAAGGCGCCCGGGGAAAGCGATCCGAGGACAGCTCGACCGCCGGGCTTAACGTGCCCGTAAGTCGCCTTGGCGGTATCCGCGTGATCTCAACTTGGATTCGGCCTGGAAAGTCGCCCAGCCGTCCACTGCCCACTGCGTTGAGGTAGGGGTTGTATCCTGGTTGAGAAGGGCGTTCTTTCCAAATCCGGTTTAGGTGGTGGGTTCGGCTGTTCCCAACAGTTATTGGTAAACGCTGGCCGACCAGGCAAGACCTGTTTTCATAGAAGCCATTCCGTGGCCGTGCGGGCCACATCTCAGGTTAGCCGACTTATCGTCATGTGGCGGGCTCTTAAAGGGATTTTTCTTTGTGCCTTGGCGCGTTGGTCCCTTTAACATTGGAGCTTATTAGAGATCTGACAGGCCGTTCAATTTCGCGTGTCTAGGTGCAGGAAGCACTTCAGCTGTAATCTGCTTTCGTGCCGGTCCCGTAAAAACCCAGCTTGGGTGGCAAGTCTTCCATCGGTCCCATCCACAGCAGTTCACGCTCAATATCCGGGTGCAGGCGATATTTTTTGCGCACGGATTCGAGGGGCGCGCCTTCGATGCGAATCATCTTCAGGTCGTAATTCCCCACTCCCACCTGGCCGCAATAAACCAGGTAACCTACCCATGAAGCATCGATACCCATGGCCTCGAGTCCGACGCGATCGGCCGCCACCAAATCGGTAGAGGCAATGGCGAGGCGCGAAGCCACCGGATTGCCAGAATTGGGGCCGTCGCCTTCCATTCCCTCATAGCCATCAATCACCGTGGCGCCCCAGTTGGATTGAAGCTTTTGCGCAGTCAGCAGCATGTTGTAGTGGTTCTGGCGCACGCCCACGTGATACTTCCTCTTGTCGTTCCAGTATTTCTCCCGCGGCGAACTGTGCAACGGAGCTCCCAAGGTCATGTTCTTCACGGAGAGCGTCGCCACTACGCAGTTGTGCGTTTTCATAATCGCCGAGCAGATGACAAAAGCGTCCGGATCCAGCAGCCGCGCCGCCAGGCGCACCGTATCGACGTGCAGGTCAAAATCAATCAGCGGAATCGTCTCGAACTTTCCCTCGCGGTTCAGGTCAATCAGGCTCACCGCGTTGGCGCGAAATTCGCTCTGCAATCGCGTGTAATGGAAGTGCTCATAACCTTCCAGCGTGTCACCGGCTGACGATTCGGCGATCACGACAGGGCCGCGAAAGCGCGGCGCGAGATAGTCAATGATTCCGCGCAGCGCGTCGGCATGCGTGGAGGCGAGCTGATTCACTGTGTTGACGATGTTGGGCTTGATGACGACGTACTTCTTCCGGCGAAGCTTGGGAAGGATCTGGTCATCGATGGCAGTCAGAGCCGCCGAAACGTTCTTGCGGCGGTCATCACCCTTTACAATCGCAACTCGCGATATCCCCGGGAACTCATTCACTACCGGCTCAACCGGAAGAGCAGGCGGAGCCTGCGAACTTAGCCGGCGCGCCGGCGCAAGAAGAAGACCGCTTCCTGCTGATTGCAGAAACCTGCGACGTGAGAAAAACACTGGATTAGCACCCCCGTTGGGCCTATGATATCACCAATCGTCGACGACGCCCGCTCGTCAATGTTCACAAGAAAGGAAAAATCAAATGGCTACTCGTCGGGATTTCTTGTCCGGGGGGCTGCTGACCTCGGTGGCGGGCTTCGTTCCAGCTAACACTCTTTTGAAAAAGGCGAATTTGAGTTCTGCGCCGGGCCTCAGCTACCGCACCTTGGGGAAGACCGGACTTAAAGTGACCAGCGTGGGATTTGGGTGCATGGTTACGTCTGACGCGAGTGTGATCACGCGCGCCGCGGACGTGGGCATCAATTACTTCGATACCTGCCGGAGCTATCAGCACGGCAACAACGAGCGCCTGGTGGCCACAGGCCTGAAAGGAAAACGGCAAAACGTTTTGCTTTCCAGCAAGGCGGATGGCGAGACGAAAGAGGCCGCGCTCAAGGAGCTGGATACCTCGCTGAGCGAATTAGCGACTGACCACCTGGACATCTGGTACCTGCACGGGAAAGATCATCCCAACAATGTGCCGGATGAACTTTTTGAGGCACAGCAAATCGCTCGGCAGAAAGGCAAGATTCGCTTCGCCGGCGTCAGCACCCACAACTCTAAAGAAATGGTTCCGTTCCTCATCAAGAAAGGCGCGACCGATGTGGTGCTGGCTGCGTACAATTTCACCATGGACAAGACCGCATCAGACGCCATGGCGCAGGCTGATGCAGCGGGCATGGGCGTGGTGGCCATGAAAGTAATGGCCGGCGGTTTCCGTCGCAAAACCTTCACGGATCCGAATGGCAACAAGACAAAGCGCGAGGCCGCGGTTTTGGGCGCGCTCAAGTGGGTGTTGAAGGACCGCTTCATCCACACCACGATTCCGAGCATGACCGACATGGATCAGCTCGAAACAAATTTGAGGGCCATGACGGAAACGTATTCGCCCAAGGAAGAAGAGGTCCTGGCCCAGCAACTGGAATTCATCACCCCGCTTTATTGCCGGATGTGCGGCGAGTGCGAAGGGAAATGCTTCCAGGGCCTGCCTGTGCCCGACTTGCTCCGCTACGTGATGTATGCGGATGGATACGGCGAATTCGAACTGGGCCGCGATCACTTCAGAAAACTGCCTGCGAAATTGGCGGCCGTCCGCTGTGGTGACTGCACGGTGTGCACGGTAAATTGCCGTTTTGGCGTGAACGTTGCGGAACGTGTCAGTCTCGCACAGGAAATGTTTGGGTAGGGAAGAGCAGTCCACAGTCGACAGTTGACAGTCGAGAGTTGAAAATTAGATCCGGCCCCGCCGCAACCTTTCGACTGTGAACTGTCGACTCTCGACTTCTGTCATCCATGAACACTTCATCGCCGAAACGTCGCTTCATATTTTTCCTACTTGTTTGCACCGTCCTACCAGCCCAGCTCACTTGGGCTGCGGAAGCGCTCAATTGTTCGCTTGTTCCTGGCTGGCGGCAAGACGGCGCGTTGCGTCACTACACGGCTGAAAATCTTTATGAGTACATGGACGGAAATTCAGAAAGCTACTTTGCTTACGGATTCATCGAGATGAATGGAGTGACGTGCAAGTCCGGCGAGAATACTCTGGTGATCGACATCTCGAAAATGATCGATGCCGATGCCGCCTACGGAATTTTCAGCGGCAATCGCGACCCAAATCATCCTTTGCAGAAGATTGGCATGGGAGGACAAATCATGTCGCGTCGGGGGACCTTTGCGAAGGGGCAATACTACGTCGAAGTTTCCGCCAGCCCCGAGCTTGATCACACCGCGGCAGTAACGGCCTTCGTTTCCGCCATGGAAAAGCTCTTGGAAGGCAGCACCACGCCGCCCGAGATACTTTCCTGGTTTCCATCAGATAATCTGGTAAGCGCCCGTCTGGTTCCCGAGAGCGTATTGGGGGTGCGGCTGCTCAAGCGCGGCTACGTGGCGGAGTACAGTCAGGGCAAGGCGTTTCTGGTGCTTGAAAACTCGGCGGAGTCGGCGGCGGCGGTAATGGCCAAACTCCGCCAGCGCTACCCATCCGCGCAGCCTGCACAGGTCGCGGACGAGGCGCTACAGGCGCAGGACAAGTATCTGAGTTGGCTCTGCTTCTTTCGTAAAGGAAAGTACCTGGGCGGTTACGCGAACATGCCTGACGGCGCAACGGCTACCTCTGCGGCAGCGGTCCTGGCGGCAAAGGTGCCGTGAATTGGTCTGCCGCGGTGCCTGAAACTGGTTTTCATCAACGGCAGGCGGGCCGGGTGGGCGAGTGCAAATCAATGCTCCTTTCATTGCGTGCGAACGGTGTTCCTGGTCAGGACAAGCGGGGCCTGTCGCAGCCTGTTTGGCGAGGAATCCTACCGTTCATCAACTAAAGTTAGCGCCCGGCATTCACTAACGAAGGCGCAGTCGCAATCTCCGCCTCTAGCCCCCTACAATTCAAGTTGCCGGTAAACGCGCTACACGCAGAAGTGCCGGTCGTCGCGCCGACTTCCGGCAGACGAGTCAGTCGTCAGCGGCTACCCACGATTAACGGCGCGGCGTTTACGGGTGGCACTGCCGCCGGTTCCTGGCGACAAATCCCCTATCCATGAGCTGAGACCCAAAACCCGCCCATACTCGGTGCCCACGGCTTACAACTGGGGGAAGCGGTTAAGGAGGCCGCTTCCATGATAAAGCAGAGTCCCCGGCGCTCGAATCATAAGCCCCGACATTTGACCCTTCCAGAATTGGCGCAATCTAAGACTTCCGTTTTGAACACGCTTGGCTCTATGCAGTCGCGTCGCTCCTATCAGCACGCGATGGACGAATTCATCGCCTGGTATTGCTCCGAACCCAGGCTTGCCCTGAACCGAATCGTCGTCCTGCGTTATCGCATGCACTTGGAAAACATCCCTCTGGCTCCCGCAACCATAAATCGTCGGCTGGCGGCGATTCGCAGGCTTGCCTACGAGGCGTCGGACAATGGCTTGCTCAGCCCCGAGCTGGTGGCGGGTATCCGTCGGGTCAAAGGCGTGAAACGGCTGGGACAGCAGGTTGGCAACTGGCTGACGACCGAGGAGGGTCAGCAGCTTGTGGGCGCGGTGCGTACCGACACGCTCCGCGGCAAACGACACGCCGCTATGCTGGGTCTCTTGCTTGGTTGCGGCCTTCGACGATCTGAGGTGGCCAACCTGGAGATCGAGAAAATTCAACGTCGAGACGGACATTGGGCGATTGTCGATCTGGTAGGCAAAGCCGGTCACGTGCGCACGGTGCCCGTGCCGCTTTGGGTTAAAACTTCCATCGACAGTTGGAGCCCCGCTGCAGGCCTTGGCGAAGGTAGGCTGTTTCGAGCCATCCGGAAGAACGGCGTACTGTGGGGAAGGGGCGTGACCCAGAATGTCGTCTGGTACGTGGTGAAGAACTGCGCGAAGCGTGCTGGGATCGAAAAGTTGGCACCACACGATTTGAGGCGAAGTTGCGCTCGTATGTGCCACGCGGCAGGAGGGGAAATCGAACCGATCCAGTTTCTGCTGGGCCATGCCTCAGTACAAACGACCGAGCGGTACATTGGGTGCAAGCAGAAGCTGGGTCAAGCAGTGAATGACCGCATTGAATTTCGTCTCGGCACGAATTGAACCTGCATTTCGGTCGTCCAGCGATCGTGAACTGCAACTTGAGTCGCACGGGCCGAAGTGTGTTTAATTGATGGGCTGTTGTCGCCAGCTAGCGTTTCCCGGTCTGTGCCATGCACCGATGCTAGTGCTACTAGGTGCAACTTCCGGGTTCCCTGTCATCCGGACAAAACCGAACGTTCGGCTGCTGCTATGGGCCGGCGATACGGAAATTGGTGACACCACCGCGCATGGCGCGTAACGTTAACAAGTTGCGAGTATCACGGCACCGAGGTTAGGCTATGGTGCACTGTGGCAGAACCGAGCGCGGGTGATCAGTTGCGCACGGGAGGCGGGCTTTGGACAGGATCGAGACCAAAAATGGCTTCACCTCCAGCCAGTCCCATCATTCTCAATCTGGATAGCCCCGAGGCGACACTCGAACGGGTTGGCGGCAAGGGCGCATCGCTTGCGCGCATGGTAGCGGCTGGCCTGCCCATTCCGCCCGGCTTTCACATCACCACCGAAGCCTATCGCCGCTATGTGGATGAGAACCATCTCGGTGAAAGAATTCAGTCTGCCGCAGCACAGGCACAAGTCAACGACCCCGCCACGCTCGACCGCGCGTCAGCACAGATTCAATCGCTCTTCGCACAAGGCACGATACCTGGCGACATCGCCGACATGATAAGGCGGTGGTACGGCGAACTGGGCGCCGATATTCCCGTGGCCGTGCGTTCGTCGGCAACGGCGGAAGATTTGCCGGGCATGTCGTTCGCGGGCCAACTGGATACTTACCTCAACGTGCGCGGCTGCGATGACGTGATCGATGCGGTCAGACGGTGCTGGGCATCGCTGTGGACGGGGCGCGCGATCGGTTACCGCCAGCGACAGGGGATCCGGCCGGAAGACGTTAGCATGGCCGTCGTCGTGCAGCAGCTTGTTGCGGCCGAAGTCGCAGGCGTGGCCTTCACTGCGAATCCGGTGACGGGCGCGCTCGACGAACTGATGATCAATGCGGCATGGGGTCTGGGCGAGGCGGTCGTCAGTGGCCGCGTTACGCCCGACACGATTGTCATCAACAAGCAAACGGGAGCGATTGCGTCACAGGAAATCGCCAGCAAAGAAATCATGACGGTGCGACTGGACTTGGGTACGCGCGAAGAGCCTGTCCCGGTCGACAAGCGCAAACGAGCCGCGCTGGAGCCGGCACAAGCCGCGGAACTGGCACGGCTGGGCGTGAAGATCGAGCAACTCTACGGCCAGGCGATGGACATCGAATGGGCCATGTGCGATGGGCGGATCTTAATTGTGCAGGCGCGGCCGGTGACTGCGCTGCCCGAATCGCGCGCGGCGCTCGAATGGAAGGTCCCGCGAGAGGGAGCGCGATACTTCCGAAACGCCGTGGCCGAATTGCTGCCCGAGCCCCTCTCACCATTGTTCGCGACGTTGGCCTTGCCGCTGTGGAACGAGGCGACGCAGAAAATTATGGCGCAGGCGATGGGGCTCCAGCGCGACTCGTTTGCGCTCCTGACGATCCATGAGTATGCCTATTACGAAATGGCGTTGACGGCCCGGCAATCGGCGCGGTTGCTTTTCACAATGACGGTGCGGGGACGCAGGATGGTCAGGATGCTGCGCACGGCGCGGACGCGGTGGGCCGATGAAGCACACCCGCGTTATGCGAACGTGGTCAGCGAGTGGACCGGGCGCGACCTGGCCGCGACGCCCGCACTGGAATTGCTCGCCGGCGCGCACCAGATCGTGGAGGCGGCGGCAAGCTACTATGTGAGCGTCCAACTCGTCCTCGCAGTCGCAAATTTGAGCGAAGCCATTTTTACAAGTGTCTACAACCGCCTCATCAAGCGCAAGAGCGACCCGCCGGCACTTACTTTCCTGCTGGGTTTCGATAGCGCGCCGATCCGCGCGGAGAAGTCGCTCTACGATCTCGCGATGTGGGCGCGCAGCGAAGACGAGCTCGCCGGATATCTTGCGCGGACGAGCGGCAAGGACATTGCGGCGGCATACGAATCGCAATCGGCGCCTATAGCCGGCGGAGAAAGCTGGCGCGAATTCACCGGACGCCTCACGGAACATCTGAATCGTTTTGGTCACGCCGTCTATGACCTGGATTTCGCCAAAAGCGTCCCCGCCGAGGCCCCGGCGTCGTTGCTCGAAACGCTCAAATACTTTGTTGTGGGGCAAGGCCGCAACCCCTATGAGAGGCAGGCGGCGGCTATGGCCGCGCGGGAACAGGCTGCCGAATCGTTGCTCGTGCGCCTGAGCGGGCTGCGCCTTCGACTGTTCAGGCGCGTGCTCCGCTGGGCGCAACGTTCGGCGCCACTGCGCGAGGATGCGCTCGCCGACGTCGGCCTGGGATGGCCGGTGCTGCGCCGCATCTTGCGCGAAGCAGGACGCCGCATGGTTGCGGCGGGCGGAATCGCGGAATGCGACGAGGTGTTTTGGCTGAAGTGGGAAGAGGTAGAGGCGGCAGCGGGCTTACTCGATGCCGGTCAGGCCGCGGAGGATTATCGTCGCGCCATGGCGGAGCGGCGCGAGACCTGGCGGCGCGAGCATGGTGTCACGCCGCCTGTCGTGCTGCCTGTTAAGGGGGGCGCCCGCTTCTTCGGCCTGGACCTCAGCCGCTGGATGCCCGCGCGCAGTAGCCAGGCGGCAAGCAGCACCATTAGAGGAATTGGTGCCAGCCCAGGGAGGGTGACCGGCCCAGCCTGTGTGATTCACGGTCCTGAAGAGTTCGACCGGATGAAGCCGGGCGATATTCTCGTCGCCAACATCACAACGCCGGCGTGGACGCCGCTGTTCGCGATGGCGTCAGGCATCGTTACGGATGTGGGCGGCCCGCTGAGTCACAGCTCGATTGTGGCGCGTGAATACGGCGTGCCCGCTGTGCTGGGAACCGGCGTGGCCACCCACCGTATCCGCAGCGGGCAGCACATCACCGTGGACGGCGACGGCGGTGTAGTGACATTGGGCGGATGAGGTATGTTGCCTCTATAAGCCAGGCCAACGGCTCCGTCTGAAGCCCACCTGAACGTGTTCGCGATGTCCTGAGTTGTCACCGACGTAGAAAGAGTGTGCGAGTCTCCGCCACGCAGGGAGCTAACGGCGACTCGCATACGGAGTCCACTTTGTTGGCCATGGGTGGGATTGGAAAATCGCCTCCTTAGTCGCGCCGTGCCTAGAAGTGGGAGTAACGGACCCGAAACAGTGTCCTGGGAAGCTGACGTGGTACGTAGCTCGCGGGCACGCGGTACTTGTAGCTGCAGAGCAAGCAGGACCGGCAGCCGAAGCATAATTGTGGATGTGTGGTCGCCCACTCGTCCATAACGGATTCTCTCCGTATACGCCGTCAACCCCTCGAAATCCAACTTTTTCTTGGAGCGAGCTTTCGGCGCTTCTGCGCTCGCGAACGGGGCGCAGCCTTGCGGGTCACAAATTTGTAGGCCATGCCGAGCAAGTCCCGCAACACATCGGGATTGACGCGGGACAGGCGAACCAGCACGGCGTCATAGTTGACGTAGTGGTCCGTCACGTAGTAAACATCGGGGTCCGCAGCGAGCAGATCAGCACGATCATCGAAATCCACGCGAACGACAAGCGAACCGGGTTCGGCCGAGCGATTAGCCGGGACACACGCCAGGAGTTTTCCATGGACCTTGAGTGCCGGGAACCCGTACGCTGTGCTCTCCTCAACGCCCGGCAAAGCAAGTCCGATATTCCGTACGTTGTCGAATTCGATTGTGCTTCTGGGCATTGGTCAGCGCGATTCCGTAGGACTCACTGTTCTTCCTTGGCTCGGTATAGGCATAAACCCGCCTCCGCAGTTTGACGTGGCTGTGATTATCCGCAGGAGCCGGAACCCTTTCAACATAATTCCTGATAGGTCTAGTGACCAGACAAAGTGCCTTCGGGTCCAGAAGGAGGATTCCGGACTGTTTGTCGCCCACTCGGAAGTAACTTCCGAGTCCTCCGTGATTCGGGAGGAATCCCGACAGGCCCACTGATCGATTGCGACGGGGAATTCTACGCATTATCGACCTTACGTTCAAACTGCTAAAGCTATACTTAGCGATAATACGATTCCTGTAGTACTATAGCAGTGGTTAATATAAGAAGACTATATATTTTTACTGAAATACTGTGCGGCGTGCAGTTCTTCATTGCGGAGCTGACTCTTTGCCAACAACCACGATTCCGTCGCGCAGAACCAACATTGGCTTGCGCAACGTCCTCAGATCGGCGAGCGGGCTCTGACCAACCACCAGCAGATTGGCTGTGCAACCAGCGTCGATACATCCAAGCGTTTCGGGTCTGCCCAGATAGGCCGCGTTATTTCTCGTCGCAAAGGTCAGAATCTCCACAGTTGAAAATCCTGCACGCACAAACTGATCCAGTTCATTCAGAAAGCCGCTCCCGTATGCAACCAACGGAGCATCCGTGCCAATTGTGATGGGGACGCCCGCCGCAGCCAGTTGGCGTACTGCGGTGTAGGAAGACTGCAGACGTGTGGCACGCTGGTCTGCGGGAATGTTCTGCAGTCGCATTGCCGTTTCATACTCACCAAACGTTGGATCCGCGAATGTATGCGCTTGGGCCATCTGGGCGATCAGCTGCGGTGGCAATACGCCTGCTGTAGCTACATGTTCCACGCCGGTCGCACCATCGTTGACGGCGTCCTGTATCTCGCCGGGTGTTTCCGTATGCACAACCGTAATGAAGTGGCGCTCGCGTGCCCACGCGATCCCGTCTGCCATCAGCTTGGGATCCAGAATCTTCGTTGCCCGACCGATGGTGCCGTCGATGAACTTGATGGCATCCGACGGACCCTCCCGCTGGCTCTTTTCGAGACCAGCCAGCAGCTGTCGCTGGCTCCCGGCCAGAATGGCTCCCTCCCGCGCAAGATACGGAAAGGACTTCCAGATCGTTGCTACCGGATGGCCCTCGGGTGCAGTGACCAATCTGCCGACAGCAAACAGTTGCGGCCCCAGTAAGCGATGCTCAGCAACCGCTTGCCGCCAGTGAAAGAGTTGCGCCGCTGGTCCGCCGCAATCGCGGATCGCCGTCACACCGCTTTCGAGGTAGGCGCGCCGGTGGTCGGCGTAATGAGAGAATTCTTCTTCGATCAGATAGCCGAAGTCGAAAGGCGCAAAGACAGAGCGGATCGGCGCGGCCAGGTGCATATGCACATCTATCAGACCCGGTAGCACATAGGCACCGTGCAAGTCCATTTGTGGCAGCGGAGACTCGTCCTTTGCTGCGTCCACAATAGCCTCAACGTGGCCGTGCTCAATATGGACATTCTTGCCGGACAGAATCTGTCCGGAGCGAAGCTCCACAAGTTTGCCTCCGGTTAGGTTCCAGGAATCCTTCTGCGCCTTGGGCCATGGGTACTGATCTGTTCCAAAGAAGAGAGACAATGGCCACGCAATCCCTGCAACAAAGACCAGGGTCGCCAGCACGAGCACCGAGCGCCGGCTCCACAAACGAAAAGTTGTGAGCCATGCAAAGCAAACCACGAGCAGGAAGAGCGGGATAGTTCCGGCGAAATAGATGATCCATGCCTTGATGCCGGATGGATGGAAATTGGCCCCGGCAAGCGGATAGACAATCCAGAGACAGAGAAAGTAGAGGGGGACAGAAACTAAGAAACCCTGCAGCCAGCGCTTGATCCACGAACCCTGCCTGCCGAAGACCAGCCATCCAGCGGGAATCCAGTAAAAAACGGAGAAGCTGGCCCAGCGCAAGGCTGTCAGCGCGGTCAGCCAGCCACCTTCCTCTGCCCCCAGAGCCAAGTAGAACGGGAACGAGTAATTTGGTAGAAGCAATGCTATAAGACACCAAAGCCGGAAGGAAAACTGTGATGAAGAAACAGCGGATTTTGACTGCGCATCTGGCATGTGACTCACAATCTCCTTGAGCGCCAAGTCCATGGCGTGCACGCCGGATGCTGGCTCCGGGTTACCCGCGCGCCCGCGCTCAGCTTATCACGAGTGAGCGTCGCACCCGCAAAGCTTCGTTTTCAGCAAGTTCGATTCTCAAACATCGAAAACATTCTGCGAGGCCCTCCCGAGTCAGCCCCCAAGCGCGTCAATGTCGTCGGCCACTCGGAGAGTACTCTCCGAGAGTTCGCCAAGAATCTCATTCGCTCGTCTCACTGCAAGCTTCTGTCGGCCAGGAGGTTAAGTCTTAGTGCTGTATCGGAAGCGCGCCGACTGTGCACAGTCCCGGAGTAGCAGATACTTCGCCCGGCGCGCTTTCGATACAGCGGCTTGAACGAAGCCGCCCGTGTTTGCGGCGGACGCGTCGGATTATGGGTCTTGAATGGGGTTCGGAGGCCCCGGGGTGGATGGGGAGGTGAGTGGCATGGCGGTCTGCGGGGGAGGAAGCGTGTGCTGGCCATCAACTGGAGATGTTTAGGGGATGATGTGAAGAGATCGGCTGAGAAGGGAGGGGTTGCCGACAGGTGAGGAGGCACACGAAAGCGCGGGCGTGGTGGGCGGGCGTGGTGGGGTCGAATCGGGGTGCCGTATTTCATGAGAGCCTCGTGAGGGTGAGCGGTGGAGAACGCAGGCACATTTCCGCCGCGGTGAGTCGCTCCACGAGCATCATCGGGCCGCCGCACTGGGGACAGGGCCACGAGGAGACAGAAGGCCGGATGGTCAGCCGGCCTTCCTCATCCCCGGGCGGCAGTTCTGGTGTGGGCGGCAAGTCGGTCGGTCGTCCCAGGAACTGAAAGCAAAGTGGCAAGAGAGCCGCGCGCCGCCGGTGGGCCAGAAAGCCGAAATGGCGGATGCGGACGAAGCTGGGGGGAAGCACGTGGAGCAGGAAGCGACGCAAGAACTCCTCGACCGCCAGGGTCATCAGACGTTGCTGGTTACCGTGCGCGGAGTCTCTCCAGCGAAAGGTGACTTGGCTGCCCTCGAGGGAGACCAAGCGGTGATTGGAGATCGCCACCCGGTGGGTGTAGCGGCCGAGATAACGGAGAACCTGTTGGGGGCCACCGAAGGGCGGTTTGCAATAGACCACCCAGTCCCGCCGGAACAAGGGGCGGAGGAAGGAGGAGAAAGCCTTCGCTTCCGCTAGAAGCTTCAAGTCACCGTAGAAGCCGAGTTGTCCGTCGTCGAAGGCCCGTTTGAGGGCGGCGACAAACTTACCCCGGAAGACTCGACGCAGCACCTTGACGGGAAGAAAGAAGCGATGGCGCGAGGGGATCCAGCGCTGGTGATCGGGGGAAAGGCCGCCGGCCGGAACCACGCAATGGACATGGGGATGATGCTCCAGCTTCTGATTCCAACTATGGAGCACGCCAAAGAAGCCGATTTCGGCGCCCAGATGGCGGGGATCGCGCGCCACTTCGAGCAGCGTTTCGGCGCAGGCGTGGAACAACAAACCATAGACCACTTTCTTGTTCTGCAGGGCCAGAGGGGCGAGCCGATGAGGAAGGGTGAAGACGACATGGAAGTAGGGAGTGAGCAAAAGTTCGCGGCGGCGCGCTTGCAGCCACTGGTCGCGGGCGTGGGCCTGACACTTGGGACAGTGTCGGTTCCGGCACGAATTGAAGGAGTGGGCACGATACCCGCAGCGAGCACAGCGATCACGATGCCCGCCCAGGGCGGCGGTGCGGCAGCGCTCGATGGCCGCCAACACTTTGCGATGTTGGCCGGTGATCCAGCGGCGACTCCCTTCGATAAATTTCTCTCCCGCCACCCGAATGAGATCGGCCACCTCCAGCGGCGGCCGGCTCATTTAGGCGTCTCCGGGCGGCTCGTCTTTCTTCCCCGTGGACGCCAGCGCCAACGAATCCAGCGGGCTGGCGGTGGCGCTAAGGTGGCGGTTGGAAAGGTGAAGGTAAATCGTGGTCTCTTCCAGATCGCGGTGACCGAGCAGTACCTGGATGGTGCGCAGGTCGGCACCCGCTTCCAGCAGATGCGTGGCAAAACAATGCCGCAGCGTATGGGGGTGCACCCCTTTTGTGAGGCCTGCCCGCTGCGCCGCAAAGAAGCAGGCGTGCCAGACGGTCTTCGTCCCGATCGGTTGCGAGGCCGTATGATGGCGACCTCCGGGGAAGAGCCATACCCGGGGCTTGAGGTCGCGCCAGTGCTCCCGCAAGGTCTCCAGCAGGACGGGGCTGAGCATCACGTCGCGGTCTTTGCGGCCTTTGCCGCCCTGGATGTGCACGACCATCCGCGGGCTGTCGATATCCAGGACTTTGAGTCGAGCGACCTCCGCACAGCGCGCGCCGGTCCCGTAGAGGGTCATCAAAATGGTGCGGTAGAAGGAGGTGGGTGCGGAGTTATGAGCCGGGCGACTTCTTCTTGGCTCAAGACCGTGGGTAGGCGGAGCCCCATCTTGGGGTAGGGCGTCTCGGCCGCGCTCCAAGGTTTCTTGAGCGTCTTGACGAAGAAGAAGCGCAGAGCCGCGAGGTGTTGGGTGACGGTGCCGGCGGCTAGTTTTCTCTGGCGGAACAAGTGCGCTTGATACTGGCGAATGTGCTCAGGACCCAACTGGTCCGGAGGGCGATGGAAGTAGTGAGCGAATTCCGTGACCGCACGCAAGTAACAGCGGGTGGTATCCGGAGAGTAATTTCGACGCTCGAGTTCTTCGAGCATCGTTTGGCGTAAACGGGTCATAGGGAACCTCCTTATGACCCAACAATATCCCGATCAGCAAACCCCTGCCCGCTTCCTCGCACGCGCAGCGTCCGCCGCACTGGCGGCTTTGTTCAAGTCGCCTTCTTGGGTGGCATCGTGTCTGCTTCGTGACCGGGCGATAGCTGGAGTTTCCCACAGACTAATGCTTGAGGACGATACTCGCGTCCGCTCGAGAGAATCGGATATCGCGAGGGTTGTGGCCGAAATGGGTGCCGTCTCGGGAAGGAAGCGTCCTGCTTGGGGTGGGCGCTGTTAATCCCGGAGCGGCTCTGCGACTGAAGAGTGCGAAATTGTGAGCTACACCTGCTCTATTTGACCTGAAATGACCGTTCGCTAGTGGGCTCCCTATTCTCCTCTCTCGTCGCGTCGAACGTGCTCTCTGCATCCTGCACCGAAGTCTTTGGCGACGAAAGTGACCAGTTTCAAGAGAACGTAGAACACCTGATCCCGTGTGCTCGACCTCGGCCGAGGCTTCTCCCGTTTGGGCACACTGATCTGCTCGCGCAATGTCCTGATATCAAATGCCGGGCTATTTCGGGAACGAAGGAAAGCCCCGAACCACCGAATGAAGCTCATCACAAATTCGACCATCAACGCCGTTTGCACCCATCTGTCGGGATCTCGATGGTGGCTCTTAACATGTTCGTTTCCTAAAGCGATTGAGTTCTGGCACCTCTCAGTGTTACTTTGACATCCTGCCCCGGGGAGGGCTCAAAAATGCGCCAATGTTACCAACGTGGTTGTCTCAGGCGTACGCGTCGTAAGTCAGGGCCGGATTGTTGGGAGTTTCTCTGGCGCGAGAACGACGAAACCGGAAAGCGCGTGCGCCGGACGGCCGTCATTGGACCGGTCACCCAGTTTCCAACGGAAGACTCAGCCCAGGCAGCTGTAAATGGATTGCGAATGCACATCAACCAGAATCGCAGTCGTCGACGGGATCGGACGATTCACGTGGCGGATTTGGTGGATCACTACGTGAAGGCCGAGCTTTCGGAAAATGCTGACTGGCACTCTCACGCGACGCGAGTTGTTTACCAGCAATTTCTCAAAAGATGGATACGGCCGCAATGGGCCGACGTCGATATCCGGGATGTTCGGACTGTGGCCGTTGAGCATTGGCTGGGACGGCTACAACGTGCCGATGGCAACCCCCTGGCCAACGGCACCAAGGCGAAAATCCGTAACCTCATGAGTGTTTTGTTCAACCATGCTATCCGCTACGAATGGCTTGAACAGGGAAAGAACCCGATTGCTCTCGTGCGCCAGAGCGCAAAGCGCATACGAATTCCCGAAGTGCTGGAACCCCGTGAGATCCAGAGCCTTTTGTTACAACTGGAACCATGTTTC
Organism: Terriglobia bacterium; assembly: GCA_050013575.1. GTDB lineage: Bacteria > Acidobacteriota > Terriglobia > UBA7540 > UBA7540 > DASYXZ01. The sequence continues at coordinate 15,206 of JBEKEZ010000045.1, forward strand.
CGCTTGATGGTGATCCTGGATGTGACCACGGGACTTCGTCGCAGCGAGTTGTTTGCCCTGAAATGGGGCGACGTTGATTTCTCCGACTTGCGCCTAGACATCCTGCGCTCCATTTATCTACGACACATTGGCAATTATAAGACGGAGGCATCACACAAGCCGGTCCCCTTGGATGAGCGTGTAGCAGCTGATCTCTGGCTGTGGAAGGAGACCAGTTCGTATCAGCAAGCTGACGACTGGGTATTCGCGAGCCCTCGTACGCAAGGGAAATATCCGTTCTGGCCGGATGCCGTCCTGCAAAAGGTCATTCGCCCCGCAGCATTGCGGGCGGGAATCAACAAGAGAATCGGATGGCATACCTTTCGCCACACATTCTCGACGCTCCTCATTGCCAACGGAGAGAATGTGAAGGTGGTTCAGGAACTGATGCGTCATGCCAGCAGTCGCTGCACGCTCGAGATCTACTCGCAGGCGCGGATCAAACAGAAGCGGCAGGCGCAGCAGCGTGTCGTGCAGATGATTCTCTCTGAGGAGGTCGATACACCGGGGCTCATGATTCAGTGCGACTCACAAGCAGACATGCAGTGACCGCGGCCGGCGACCGGTAGGGCCATTCTGCCCAGTTTGGTGAGTGGGTACAACAACTTAGGCTCTTATTGGAGCAAGGTGGAGCAACGAGAAGGGTAGACGCGATTTCCAAGTTGTTGGAAAAAATGGTAGGCCCGTGGGGACTCGAACCCCAGACCTCTACCGTGTCAAGTAATAGTTCTGGCGTAATCCATTCAATGACTTCCCTGTGTTTGCAACAACCTGCGCCTGCGGCATAGCGACACAAGGCGACACAAAATGCCTTGGAAACCGGCCTCTACTGACACACGTACTGACACACTAGGGGGCCTTCCTCAAACGACTAGTTGAAGCCATTCGCACTCTCGTCCTCTGACAATCAAATTGATCGCTGCCCACTCTCACAAGACTCGAGGATTCCCTCTTTTATCGCACCGGAACGCATCGTGCAAGACTAATCGTCGAAGGAGGACGATGAGATGCGGGCGCGCTTTCAGCGGGGATACCTTCGGCTTGGTCGTCGAAAGACCGGACCCTGTTGTTGGGAATTTCTCTGGTGGGACCTTGAGCCCGAAGGAAGACGTGTACGGCGCACCGCAGTTATCGGAACCGTTCAGCAATTCCCCAACGTAGAGGATGCCTGGCATGCCAGCAACGGACTGCGCGTCTCGATCAACGAAACTCGAAACCGTCAGCGGGAGCAGCCAATAACTGTAGGAGACCTAATTGATCATTACATTCGCACCGAACTGGCCGACGATGATTCCGAGAGAACAAAATCACATGCGACGGTCGTAGTGTACAAGGACTTTCTTTCCCGTTGGGTTAGGCCCGCATGGGGATCTCTGAACATACGCTCCGTCCGCACAGTTGCCGTTGAGCGATGGTTGCGTCAGTTGTTGCTTCACGATGGCCGGCCTATGGCGCCATCGACGAAGGCGAAGATTCGGAATGTGATGAGTGTGATCTTTAATCACGCTATTCGCTATGAGTGGCTGGAACAGGGAAAGAACCCTATTCTACTCGTACGGCAAAGTGCCAAGCGCAAAAGAATCCCACAGTACCTGGAGGCCGAAGAGTTACGCGCACTCCTGTGTCAACTTGGTCGGTGCTTTCGGGTGATGGTCTTTCTCGATGCGGCCACGGGCCTCCGGCGAAGTGAGCTTCTGGCTCTGAAGTGGGAAGACATCAATTTTGATAATTTCGAGATCAACGTGCGGCGTTCGATCTATCGGAATGTTGTCGGTAACTGCAAGACGGAAGCATCTCGGAAACCCGTACCCATGGACCCGATTCTTGCCGCCGACCTCTGCGCTTGGAGGCAAGTTAGCCGCTATGGGAATGCTCGCGGATGCGATGCGCGAGACGCTCGCCGTGCTTCGCGCAAACGGCCGCCGCGTTGTTCCCCACAGTGCAGTTCTCCTCGATGTACTTCCACAATTCGTCGTGAGGAGCCTCTTTCGCGTCCTCCTGTCCTCCCGATCTGGCGCAATTGGCGTTGGCTGGCACTGCTCGCAAGCACCGGATGAGATATTCCAACTCGCGAGAGAGCTCAAGGAGCTTGTGGAACAATCCGCCGTTCCAGCTCCCGCTCTCCGCCAACTCCTCGCGACTGTCTGATCACCGAAGCGTCTTCGGGATCGATGGTCAGCACAGAGTCTTGGCGGTGCGCGGTTCTTCCACCGATGCTTCCAGCAAAAATCCAAACTGTGGCTGATAGCCGTCTGAGCTCACTATCTGAATTGGCAAATCAGGATACGGGTCGAATCACGCACGACTCGGAAGCCACTTAATCGTCCGCTCGCTGAAGTGCCTAATGGCGCGCACGATTGCAGTAGAACATCCTGTCATCAAATACTGAGTCTATAGTAACGGTATAGGGTTTATCTACGTGACCATCTCCTGACCCATTGGGCAGAAAGAATCCCTTTGGCCGGTACGTCGCTTGGCTGGGAAGCTGGGCGCGACACTGACCACTGATTCGCCGATCAGCGCCACGGCGCCGCCGCTGTCATGTTTTGTTGTGATTACGGCGTGATCATTCGAGATTTGTGTGCGAGCTGTGTGCAGCTCATCCCCCAGACGAATGACCCTCGGTCAGCGCGAAATTACTGCCAGTGCCAAGCGGCCGGGGATGCGGAAGTTCGAGCCGCCGAAGCCCTGGATTGCAACCAATGTCCACCTGCATTTGAACCGGCTCGACAATATATTGCCTAAGTGCCACTCTGAAGGAAAGTTGCGGGAGCCGCTGCAAGAGTTTGATCGCTAACCCACGGATTGGTGGACAGTTGCTCTTCTTACAAAATTGCAAAAGTGCAGCGCGAGTAGGTGCCGTGGTTAGAATGAATGGAGCCGGCGAAGGGAATCGAACCCCCGACCTACGCTTTACGAAACCGTTTCCAGGGAGGCCATCTACGTCGGATCAATTAGCTACAGTTCATGTAGGTAGGGTCAATGTATGCCATTTGGGGCATCTTGGACACCTGAATGGACACCTCTGATGTTGCATCTGGAATTTAACAAATTGCCGATCGGAACTGCAACCAACCCAGCCATCGCAAGGAATTCTAAGTCTCCTCTGTGTGATTTTTGTCCACTTCGAAATTCTTTGAAACAATTTGAAGGAGGCGGAGATAATGGCCAGCAATGGTGACGCCCAATTCTGTCTGTTTTGAAGTCTCTCGAAAACATTTGGAGCAATATTTTTATCCGGCTCCGCCACACGTTGCACCGGTTCTGAGTGTATCGGCGCCCACCGTCGTTCGCTACAACTCAGGAAATAGGTGAATCTCATTCATGTAACATGTTACATAGTGCCATGTATTCCTTCTATTTCAAATACGTTCCTATTTTGGCGAGGGACATGGCCAAAAAAGATGTGGAGAAGTACCGGAAGGAACTGTTCGAGGGCGACCCCGAGAAGCCGTTAACGAAGTCCGAGGGCGCCGACATTGGGAAAAGTCTCGCCGCCGCGCAGCGCCCGGAAGCTCTCGACCTCGAGCAGGAACGGCAGAAGTTCACGACGGAAGCCGCGGCAAGAAGGGCGACGAAGCCGAACTCTCGGCCATCGAGAAGATCTACTACCAGCGAGATCTGTTGCTCAAGCAGGCCGCGCAAGTGAAGGCTTCCGAAGCGGAGATCGCAGCCATCCGGAAGACGTCGACAGCGCCGGACGTAGAAACAGTCGCGTGAATCCCGCTTCTCCGTTAGGGCACGAGCTCCGCGTCGTATGGCCGGAGCCGGATCGCGCCATCGTACAGCGTTCCGCTCAGAACGCCACGTTTGGTCCCGCGAATCGAGATGGACTTCTCCTCGCCGGTCGTGTTGACGTACAACGTGCGGTTGTTCACGGCGCGGGCATAGACGCCGGCCGGCGTCTCAGGGCCGCGCTCGATGGAAAGCCGCGGGTACAGACCGCGCACCAACGGCGCGAGTACCGCCATCTGCGCCGGCACGGCAACGTAGATCGCCTGGCCCTTGCCGTAGCGATTCGCCGTAATCGCCGGGGATTTCTCGGGTGTGTCGAGGAACTCCGCCAGGGCCCGCGCGCCACGCGGTTCGAGCACCTCGTAGAACCCGATCGTCGTCGGCACTTTCTTGCCGTCGAGCATGAGTTGAGGCGGCGTCGGGGGACGGTAGAACTCCTCCGTGCGAATGCCGAAGACGTCGCTGAGCCGGCCGGGCATCGGCGTGTCGAACCACTGGCCGTGCTCGTCCACCTTGGCCGAGAGCGCGGTCATGATCACGGTCCCGCCGTCGTGGACGTATTGGCGCAGCGCGTCAGCGCTGGCCGAGTCAATCACGTAGTCGGCGGGGACAACGACGAGCTTGTAGTCCAGCGCGGCGTGACCGACGTTGACGATGGCGACGTCGATGTTGTCTTCAAAGAAGGGCTGAAAGGCGCGCTTGACCTGATCGGTGTAGTCGAGCGTGAAGTACTGGCGCGTGGTGTTACTCGGTGGGGGCGGGTGCGACGCGATGTAGCTGTCGAAGGAGTAGGCGATCGCCACCTCGGGTTTGCGATCGCGCGGGAAACCGAGCTTCTCGAGCTGAGCAAACTCCTTGGCGATCTGCGCAAACTCGCGGTACTTCCAAGACGGCGTGCCGTCGTGGTCGAGCAGTCCGAACAGCGCTTGTTCCTCGCCCCCGCGATGGGTGTTGAAGGTCCAGGCAAGAAAGGTCTGGCCGTAGTCGATCAGCGCGAGGTAGGCCCACATACGGATGATGCCCTTGGGGCCACCGTAGGTCCCGCCGCCGCCGGTGATGAACTCGTTGTACCAGGTCGGCGTGGGAAGATCTCCGCGAACCATCAGCGCACCGAAGCTGACATCGAGCGGCGTGCCGGGGTAGAAGCCCTCGGCTCCGTAGCTCACGTAATTCTTATAGGAGCTCAGGTAATCGAAGCCGCGGCGCCCAGCCGTGTCCCACAGGTTCGACACCGCGGGCAAATACGGCACGTTGCGCTCGCGCACCTTCTCGAGATCTTCGAGCACTGCGACGGTCATGTCGGACCAGAAGCGGCGCAAGTCGAGGTAGCGCTCGGGCGGCGCCGGGCCGTCCGCGTATGGAAGCTGAACTTCGTCGAAGGAGTTCAGGTGGCGCGACCAACGCTGGGTTGCCCATGCTGCGTTCAACTTCTCAATCGTGCCGTACCTGGACTTGAGCCAAGCAACGAAGCGCTGCCGGTCGTCCTCGGAGTAGCTCGTGACGCCGTTGCCGATCTCGTTGTTGAAGCCGATGGCGGCGAGCGCGGGGTGGCGGGCGTAGTGACGCGTCAGCTCGTCGGCGAAGCGGACAAGACGCTCGCGGTAGACCGGATCGGCGCTGTTGACCATGTATCGCTCGGCCGGCTGTAGGGTCGCGCCGCGTTCGTCCACCAGATTGACGGACGGGTGATTGTGGTGTAGCCAGATCGGCGCCGGCGACCCGCCGATGTCGAGGATCACTTTAATCCCCGCCTGCTGCATCTGGTCGAGGATGCGATCGAACCAGGCGAACTCGAAGCGGTTCTCGGATGGCTCGAAGGCGTCCCACGAGAGATCACCCATTCGCACCATGTTGAAGCCGGCCTGCTGCATCAGTTCGATGTCGCGGCGGATCTGCTCCGGAGTGCGATCGACCGGTTGATAGCAGGCCCCGACGAAGAGCTGTCCCCGGCCGGGCCATTCGGGATGGCCGGCCGCGCTTTGGCCGGCAGGTTTCATCGCCTTCGCGACATCGAGTTCGATGTGGCGGGCGGCGCTAATCTCTGGTTCGGCGGCCGGAACAGGTGCCGAGACCAGGCCGAGTGCGACCACCCCCAAGAGCGCATGCTCTCGCAGCAGGGATCGCCTCATTTCAACCCCACAAGTGCTTGCGCATGGACTGGCAGACGATTGAGACACGTTACGTCGGGGCCCTCTTTCGCCAACGTGTTCTCAATGACGCAGTAATCGAAGCCGGGCAGGATCACGTCGTTCCAGTGATTGCCAATTCCGCGCAGGGCTACGTCGAGCATGGTGACGATGCGGTGGCCAAGAGGCTCATGGCTGTCGAGCGTGATGGCGCCGAAGAATTCCTGGCACTCGGTGTAGCCGGAGTTGTGAGTGCCGGTGTATGGCTTGAGCGCCGCGAGATCGACGCGTCTGCCCACGCGCGCGGAGACCTCATCTGCGCGTGAGGCGAAGTAATCGACCAAGGCCTGTTCCTGAAGGCGAGCCGGCAGTCCTTCGGCTGCCACCTTGCGATACCAGGCTTCGCCGACTTGATAGCCCTGCTCGACCAAATCGAGCCAGAAGCGCTGGTCCTCCGTGACGAGCGAAGTGCGGTCCACGGCGATCACTGAGCGGCGGATACAGGAAGTGAGGCCGTCGCGCTGTGGAGCGACGCCGAGATGAACCCAGTCGCCCTCGCCGATCGGACGGTTCAGGGCCGGGCCGATCAGCGTGCGGTTGGCCTCATTGGCGCCGACCATGATCTTGAACCCATCAGCCTCAGAGCCAAGCATGCGGCCGACCCAGGCTCCCCAAGCCGCCACCTCGGTCTCGAGCCGGCCAGCGCGCAGCACGGCGAGCATCGTGCGCATCATCGCGTCGGCAATCACGGAAGCATCGGCAATCAGGCGCATCTCGATCGCGCTCTTCTCGTACTTGGCGCGGTAGTAGATCTCCTGGGCGTCGACCACACCCTCGCGGCCGAACATGCCTTCCAGATACCCGACGATGCTTGCCGGGATCACCTGGCGCGGCGTCAGCAGAGCAATGTGGTCCACACTACCGCCGGCCGCGGCTTCAATGACCTGCTCCAAACGTTCGGCCTGGATAGGGTACTTCTCATCGGCGAGTTGCAGCATCTCCACCTTGTGGACAGAAGCTCCGGCGCGTCCGGCCAACTGCTCGGCCACGTAGCCGCCTTCGAGACCCGCGGCTACATGGAAGCCGTTCTTGCCAACGATGCCGGCGACCTGTTCAATCGAGAGATTGGTGTTGCCCCCTAAGTAAGGAACGTCGCCGCGGTAGTGTTCATCGGAGAAGACGAAGCCCACAGGGTGGCCGGCGCTTTGAAGCGCGGCAACCACGCGCTGCGCGCGGGCTTCGAACTCTTCACGCGGCGCCATGTACTCGCGTTCAATCGCCGGCGTTTCTTCGAGAATTCGAACGACTGCACTCAAATCGTGGGCGTGATCGATTGGCGGCATTTTGAATGCCTTGTACGCTTCAGAGCCATGGATCATGGTCTATCTCTCCCTCATCGCGCGCGGTCCCGGTCGTCGATCGAGTGCCGGCGCGGCGTCCCGAGCCGGTGCGCACAGACGCTGCACGAGTTCGGGGGCCTCCAGCATGTATTGAAACGCCAGCGAAGCTGCTCCTTTGAGCCGGATATCGAACCCCAACCGGCTGACCACGATCTGCACTACCTCGAGCGACCGCGGCCGCGTCATCAGCCGGATCTGGTCCCAGATGATGGGCAGCATGATGTCCTCGGCGAGGATGAGATCGCCGCCGAGGATCACGATCTCCGGGTCCAGCAGGCTGATCGCCGTCGATAGAGCGGATCCAATCGCCCGTCCGGCCCGCTCAAACACGGACAACGCGATGGCGTCGCCGCGGCGCGCCCGTTCCAGCACGTCGGCAAAGTGAAGCTCCGCGGGAGCTGCGCCCGTCCTCTCGGCGTACTGGCGGATGATGTTGGGGCTGGATGCGATCGCTTCCAGACAGCCCCTCTGGCCGCAGTTGCACAGATCCTCGGCGCCGGGGATGAACTTGCAGTGCCCGATTTCGCCGGAGAAGCCGCGCGCGCCCAACAACTGCTTGCCGCCTTCGAGCATGCCCATGCCGATTCCACCCTCGGCAATCAGGAACAGCGCGTTGCGGCAATTCTGCGCGGCGCCTAGCCAGTTCTCGGCATGGATGCAGGTCTCCTTGTCTCGCTCGAAAAACACCGGCCAGGGAAATTCCTGCCTCAAAGCCGCCAGCAGAGGAACCTTGGTCCACCCCAGGTTGACCGCGCTGAGGCAGCCTTCTGCGTCGAGCAGCCCCGGAAAGCTGACGCCAACGGCCAGCACGCGGCCCAGTTGCGTGGAGTCCAGATCGCGGGTCACTCTGTCGATCCCCTCCACGACCTTCTTCGGGGCAAACGGCTGACCGTACTCCAGACACTCCTCCCATCGACAGCGGATGTCCCCGAGCAGGTTTGTCAGCCCGAAGCGCAGTCGGTCACCCTCAAGGTCGATCGCTACGAAATACCCAGCTTCGGCGTTCAGCGTGAAGACCTCGCGGTCTCGGAAGGTGATCTGGTTTCGATCGGCAGAGCGAAGCAGCAGACCGCGATTAAGGAGGTAGCGCAGCGCGTGGCTGGCGCTGGCGGCGTTCAACCCTGTCGTTTCCACGATTTCGATGCGGCTGAGGCTGCGGCGCCGGTACAGGAGGCTGAGGATCTGTCGCAGCCACTGATTGGCGATCTTAGGCGACGGTTTGCGTCGGGACGCCGTCCGTTCGGCGGTGGGCATGACCCAAACATCCTAGCGTGAGGCTCGCATCGTGGTCAAGGTTTATCTGACAAACCATTACCCAAAATCGTTCGTGATACTATAAATTGGCATAGCGGATTACGTAGATTTGCTTGACAAACATATAGGCTCTCGATATCGTTCCTCGGAGGCATCGACCGCATCGCGCATCGGGCTCATGGACGGTGCGTCGCACCCGCCGTGGTCTGCGAAATTCGTGGATGGAGAATATGCCATGGACAGGCGTGGGACATCGTTTTTGGTTTTGGCCGCGGGAGCGTTGATGATCGCGGCACCAGCGCACTCTGACGGCGCGTCCGGAATGACACTGACTCAAGGCTGGGCGATCCAATCGTCGGCGGAACTGCGGGAAGGCGGAGCGGCCGTTTCGACGGCGGGGTATAAGGCCGAGGATTGGTATCCGGCGACGGTGCCTTCGACAGTGCTCGCCGCTCTGGTGGCGCAGCACGTGTACCCCGACCCGTTTCCAGGCATGAACCTGCGCTCGATCGCCGGAACGGCCTATCCCCCGAGCGATTTCTTCACTGACTTTGAAATGCCGCCGGAGAGTCCGTTCCGGCACTCGTGGTGGTACCGCACCGAATTCGATCTGGCGGCCGATTACAAGGGCAAGACCATCACGTTGAACTTCGACGGCATCAACTACCGCGCCAATGTGTGGTTGAACGGCCATCAGATCGCGTCTTCGGATAAGCTGGCGGGCACATGGCGGTTGTTCGAGTTCGACATCACCTCAACCGCCAAACCCGGCGAACGCAACGCGCTGGCCGTGGAGGTATTCGCGCCCCGGCCGCACGATCTGGCCATGACGCTGGTGGATTGGGCGCCGATGCCACCTGACAAAGAAATGGGCATCTGGCGCGACGTGCGCATCACGGCGACGGGCCCGGTCAGGCTACACTATCCCGCGGTTCTCACGAAGCTCAATTTGCCGTCGACCGACAAGGCCGAACTGACGGTGCGCGCCGAATTGACCAACTACGCCAAACAGCCGGTCGAAGGCGTGCTCAAGGGCACGATCGAGTCGATCGAATTCTCGCAGCGCGTGAAACTGGCTCCCGGCGAGACGCAGGTTGTGCGGCTTACGCCGGAGCGGTTCCCGCAACTCAGGATGGCCAATCCGCGCCTATGGTGGCCTGCCCAGTTGGGCGAACAGAATCTCTATACGCTCGATCTCGAGTTTTCAGTCAACGGGCGGGTCTCTGATTCGAGCCGCATCCGCTTCGGCGTCCGCGAGGTGACTTCTCAAATCGACGCGGAGAAGCACCGGGTGTTCCAGATCAAGGGCAGGAACATCCTGATCCGCGGCGCCGGCTACAGCTTCGACATGATGCTGCGCTCCTCGCCGGAGCGGCAGGAGGCCGAGCTGCAGTATGTGCGCGACATGAACCTGAACACGATCCGCTTCGAAGGCAAGCTGGAAGACGACCACTTCTTCGACCGCATGGACGAGATCGGTATTCTCGGCATGCCCGGCTGGTGCTGCTGCGACTGGTGGAAGAAATGGCCGCGGTGGGGCAGTCAAGAGGAGCCGATCGCGGCGGCCTCCACGCGCGACCAGGTGCGGAGGCTCGAGCGGCATCCGTCGGTGTTCACGTTTCTCTACGGCAGCGACTATCCGCCGCCACCCGCGGTCGAAAAGGCATATCTGGAGATTCTCAAAGAGTCTGACTTCCCGAATCCGCCGGTGTCGTCGGCATCGGCCAAGCCGACCACGGTGGGACCGAGCGGCGTGAAGATGGAGGCGCCTTACGAGTGGGTTGCGCCGGTCTACTGGTATTCGGACGTCAAACGCGGCGGAGCGTTCGGCTTCGCCAGCGAGATCAGCCCGGGGCCGGCGATTCCAACCATCGAGAGCCTGAAGCGGATTCTGCCGGAAGATCACATGTGGCCGATCGACTCGGTGTGGGAGTATCACGCCGGCGGCATGTCGCGCACGTTGAAGATCTTCACCGAGGCGCTCGACAAGCGCTACGGAGCCTCGCACTCGGTGGAGGAGTACGCGCAGAAAGCGCAGATGCAAGCCTACGAGGGGCACCGCGCCATGATGGAGGCCTATGGCCGCAACAAGTACCACGCGACAGGGGTCATTCAATGGATGTTGAACAACGCCTGGCCTAGCATGATCTGGCACCTGTACGACTACTACCTGAGGCCCGGGGGATCGTACTACGGCGTCAAGCACGCCTGCGAACCGCTGCATGTGCAATATTCTTACGACGACCGCTCAATCGTGGTGGTGAACTCGTACTACCGGGCATTTCCAGGCCTGAAGGTTACGGCCAAGGTGTATGACTTGGACATGACGGAGAAGTTCTCCAAGGAAGTCACCGTGGACATCGGTGAGGACAGTACTACGCGCCTATTCGCCGTGCCGGAAATTGAAGGATCGCACGGAATCTACTTCCTCGATCTGCGCATCGACAACGGCGCAACGCTCGCTAGCCGCAACTTCTATTGGCTGCCGACGCAGACCGAGACCGTCGACTGGGCGAACGAGCCGCCGGCGGGCGTGTGGACGCCGACTAAGACGTTCGCCGACTACACGGCGTTGAACAGTCTTCCACCGGTCGACCTCGACGTGGCGTTGCAGAAGAAAACCGCGGGCGAGCAGGACACGCTGATGGTGACGCTGCACAACCCGGGCCACTCGATCGCCTTCGGTGTGCGGCTGAAGGTAAAGCGGCTCGGCCGGGTGGACAATGGCTGGAGTTATGTGAACTTCGCCGAAAATGAGGTTCTCCCGTCGTTGTGGGAGGACAACTACATCGCCCTGCTGCCGGGCGAGACGCGGCAACTCACGGCAACCTATCACGTGAAGGACGCCAAGAGGAACGCGACGGGTGTGGAGGTAAGTGGGTGGAACGTGAAGATGAAAGAAGTCCGGCCCTAAGCGAGGCTGTGCGCAACAAGCTGCGAATTGTATTGTCCGTAGTGGTGGCGTTCGTCGCTTTGGCGCCGGTTCGCGCCGCAGCGAACCAGCAGTTGGATCTGCGCGAGAACTGGGCATTGCAGAGCTCGTGCAAGGCCGGCGCCTTGGGCGAGGTTGTTTCCACGGCGCAGTTTAAGCCGGAGCATTGGTACAAGGCGACGATTCCCTCCACCGTGATGGCCGCGCAGGTGGCCAACGGCGAGTTCAAGGATCTCTTCTACAGCGACAACCTACGCAAGCTGTCGCCGGCGGGCGATCCCTACGGTTGTTCGTGGTGGTACCGGACCGAGTTCCGTCTGCCCGCGAGTTTCGCGGGCAAGCAGACGTGGCTTCATCTGAACGGTGTCAACACCAGGGCCAACGTCTGGTTGAACGGCCATCTGCTGGCGGGCGCTCGTGACATCGCCGGCTCGTATCGGCTCTTCGAACTCGACGCCACGCCGCTCCTCACGCCGGGTGGCGTGAACGTGCTCGCCATCGAGGTCTTTGCTCCGAGCGATAAGGACTTCGCCATCAATTTTGTCGATTGGATGCCCACGCCGCCGGACAAGAACATGGGCCTGTGGCGCGAGGTCTATCTCACCGCCAGCGGTCCAGTGCGGCTTTCCTATCCTGCGATCAGCACTCACTTCCCCGGCGACTCACTTGATCGCGCCGATCTGACCGTCCGCACGGTGCTAAACAACGACACCGGCCAGCCGGTCGAGGGAACGCTGCGCGGCCGGTTTGGGGAGGTCACATTCGAGAAGAAGTTGACGCTCGCGCCGCGTGAGGCGCGCTCTGTTGTGCTGACATCCGCCGAGTTCACTCAACTCAGCATCGCTCACCCCGAGCTGTGGTGGCCCGCCGGACTCGGAGCGCAGAAACTGCACCGGCTCACGATGGAATTCGAATCAGGCGGTGCGGTCTCCGACTCGCAAACGGCGAGCTTCGGCATCCGTGAGATTACCGGCGAGCTCTACGGCGACGCGCCGCGACCGGGAGAGGTCTACGACAACAACGGCGACTTCGTCAATCTCAAAACCGACATGCGGCCGTTTCTGCTGCGCGTGAACCGCCAGCCAATTCTGATCCGCGGTGCCGGCTGGGCGCCCGAGATGCTTCTGCGCACGTCGCCCGAGCGGCTACGCGCCGAATTGGGATACGTCCGCGATATGCACCTCAACGCCATCCGGCTCGAGGGCAAGCTCGAGGGCGACGAGTTCTTCGATCTGGCCGACAAGATGGGCATTTTGATTCTGGCCGGCTTCTGCTGTTGCGATAAGTTTGAGCACTGGAGCACGTGGCAACCGGGCGACTACACGATTGCCAGCGAGTCGCTGCGGACGCAAATTCTCCGGCTGCGCCACCACCCGAGCCTGGCGCTTTGGATGACCGGCAGCGACAACGCGCCGCCGGCCAACGTCGAACAGCTTTACCGCAAGATCCTGGCCGAGAGTGGTTGGCCCAATCCGATTGTCAGTTCGGCAAGTTCGAAGCCGACCACCGTCAGCGGCGCTTCGGGTGTCAAAATGACCGGCCCCTACGACTATGTCCCGCCCTCCTACTGGCTGCTGGACAAAGAGCACTTCGGCGGGGCGTTTGGCTTCAACACCGAAACCAGTCCCGGCGCCTCAGTGGTCGTGCCTGCCAGTCTGAGCAAGTTCCTCCCCAAGGATCACTTGTGGCCGGTCGACAGCCTTTGGAATCTGCACGCCGGCGCGGGCAACCTGAACGGGAGCATGAAACACTTCAACGAGTCGATGGACGCCATGTACGGTCCGCCAGCAGGGCTGGACGATTACACGGCCAAGGCGCAGGCGATGGCCTACGACGGCGAGCGTGCGATGTTCGAAGCTTACGGCCGGAATAAGTACGGCGCCACCGGCGTGATCCAGTGGATGCTCAACAACGGCTGGCCGTCGAACATTTGGCACCTCTACGACTACTACCTCCAGCCTGCCGGCGGCTACTTCGGCGCCAAGAAGGCGTGCGAGCCCCTGCACATCCAGTTCTCCTACGACGACCGCAGCGTTGTCGTGGTGAACAGTGTGAACCGGAACTTCTCAGGATTGACGGCCGAAGTGTCGATGTACGATTTCGACCTGCACCGGCTTTTCTACCACGAGGCGCGGCTCGAATCGGCCGCCGACGGTGTGCAACGGCTTTTCGTCATTCCCGCCGATCGAGTCCCGGCGGGCGTCCATTTTGTTGTGCTGCGCCTGACCGATCCGAGCGGCCGTGCCGTCAGCACCAACTTCTATTGGCTACCCAAGACGCTGTCCACGATGGACTGGGCCGTCGAGCATCAGAAGGACCATCCCTACTACACGGCGGTGACGAGTTACGAGGACCTGTCGCAGTTGAACCGTTTGCGCAAGGTTCGTCTCGAAGCCACCGCGTCGCTTCACCCCCAGCCAGACAGAGAGGATGTGCGCGTCCAGATCAAGAACCCGTCGCGCGAGCTCGCCTTTCAGGTCCGGCTGGCGATTGTCGATGAGCGAACCGGCGGTGAGATTCTGCCGGTACTCTGGGAGGACAACTACGTCTCGCTGCTGCCCGGCGAGTCGCGTACCATCGTCGCTCGACATGATCCTCCCGCACACGCCCGCTCGTTGCGGCTAGAGATCGACGGATGGAATATCGAGGCCGGAACCGCGCCAGTCCAGGCTGCCGCGCACGGTTCGCGCAAGGAATCGGCGCCGCTGGACGTGAGGGGGAAACCCTGATTTGGAGTCAGGTATACAACCTGGTCACGCTGGGAAGACTCGCGGTTTCCGCTGTCGCCTCATCTCCTTCGACGTTCCGACGGATGAATCGAACTACCACCTTGTCGGGAGAAAGGACACCACGGAAGTGGCTCGCAACATCGACAATGACATGAACAAAACCAGCGCCGTTGCGGCAGTCATCGTGTGGCTGGCCCTTTGGGCAATACCCCTGTCAGGGGCTCCGGCCGGCCCATCGCGCGTCGAATTGGCTGAGGGATGGCGCCTCGCCTCCGCTTCGACAGTGCAGACCGATGGCGCCGCAATCTCGACGGCGCGCTTCTCCGATTCAGGATGGCATCCGATTCACCGCATGCCCGCCACCGTCCTCCAAATCCTTCAGGAAGACGGCGTCTACACCGACCTCTACGTTGGCAAGAACCTGCTGGAGAAGGTTCCCCAGGATCTCTATCGCCAAGACTGGTGGTATCGCACCACGTTCACCGCTCCCGCCGGCATGTCCGCCTACACGCTGGAGTTTCCCGGCATCAACTATCGCGCCGAGATCTGGCTCAACGGCAACAGGATCGCTGACAACCGGCAAGTCGTCGGCATGTACGCCGCTCATGAGTTCGACGTTACGCGCTGGATCCAGCCCGGCGTGCCAAATGGACTCGCCATCAAGGTCACCCCGGAGCGCCTCGTACAGGATGTCGACGGCGTTGAACTCGCCGATAGTTGGTTCGACTGGATCAACTGGAAGTACCTCGGCTACCACGGTCCGAAGAAGAACGCCGGGCAGGGGGTCAGTTTTGTACCCGACCGCAATGCCGGCGTCTGGAAGCCGGTCTACCTGCGCTCAACCGGCAGCGTGACGCTGAGCGGAGCGTTCGTGAACTCGGATCTGTCGCTCACCGAATCGAAGGCACGCCTCACGGTCTACGCCACTTTGCACAATCTGGCGGCACAGAGCGTTCAAGGCACATTGAAGGGATTGATCTCCCGCAAAGGGAGGCCGGCCATCGGCTTCAGCCAGGCCGTGACGCTCTCGCCGGGTGAAGAACGCGAACTGAGCTTCGCTCCCCAGAACCACGCCAACCTCACCGTGGTCCATCCCGACCTATGGTGGCCTTACACCATGGGAAAACCGGCGCTCTACGATCTGAAGCTGGAGTTCATCGAAGACGGCCGGCCCTCCGACAGTGCTCACACTCGCTTCGGCATTCGCCGCATCACCCAGCTCCGCGACAAGGACGAGCAGTTCGCCGACGTCGGCCGGGGCGGCAACTTCTACCTCCAGGTC
This sequence comes from Terriglobia bacterium, assembly GCA_050013575.1. Lineage (GTDB taxonomy): Bacteria > Acidobacteriota > Terriglobia > UBA7540 > UBA7540 > DASYXZ01. The sequence continues at coordinate 30,703 of JBEKEZ010000045.1, forward strand.
AACGGCCGCGACTTTCGCGCGCGCGGCGCCGACTACACTCCGGACCTTCTGTATCGCTACGATCCGGAACGCGAAGCGCAGATTCTTCACTACGTCAAGGATCTTGGCATCAACATGCTCCGCTGGGAGTCGAAGATCTCGAGCGAACACATCGTCGAACTTGCCGATGAACTCGGCGTCCCCGTCATGTTCGGTTGGATGTGCTGCAACCAATGGGAGAAGTGGGATCAGTGGAGTGAAGAGGACCACCGCGTGGCGTCCCAGAGCCTTCGTTCGCAGATTCAGATGCTTCGTCCGCACGCCTCGGTCTTCATCTGGGCCAACGCCAGCGACGGCCGCCCGCCCGAGCCGGTCCTCGTCGAGTACCGCCGCATTCTATCCGAACTGCACTGGCAGAACGCCGTGGTCGACACGGTCTCCTCGTTCGCCAAGACCCCGGATGGTGAGCATCTCTGGGACGGCATCCACATGGAAGGGCCCTACAGTTGGCGCCCGCCGTCCTACTGGTTTGGCGCGCAATACCCCGCCTCTCGCGGCGCCTGTGCCGAGCAGGGCGACAACGAGCACATCCCTACCCTGGAGAGCCTCAAGAAGTTCATCCCCGCCGACAAGCTATGGCCCATCAACGACACCTGGCTGATGCACGCTGGGGCCTGGGCCGAGAATTCTACCCTCGGCAACATCCAGCGGGCATTACAACGCCGCTACGGACCTTCGGACGACGTTGAGGATTTCGTGCGGAAAGCGCAGCTTGCGCATTACGAGAACACTCGCGCCCAGTTCGAGGCCTTCGCCGCATTGCCCTGGGCCAACCACAAGATGACGCTGTACTGGATGTTGAACAGTCACTGGCCTTCGTTTTACGGCAACCTTATCGACTACTACCTCAGCCCCGGCGGCGCCTACTACGGCGCCAAGCGCGGCCTGCGCCCTCTCTCGGTCGTCTTCGACGCCTACGCCACAGCCGACCACTCTCACGCCCGCATATTCGTCGTTAACCAGACCCCCGCCGGCATTCGGGATCTGCGCGTCCGCGTGCGTATTTACGATCTCGACGGCGCACTTCGCGACGATCGGTCCGCCGGCTCGATCGGTGTCCCCGTCAACAACGCCACCCAGGTTCTCACCCTGCCGCGCTATCCCCAGGCCTCGTCCGTTTTCTTTGTGCGCTGTCAGTTGTTCGACGCGCACGGCGGGCTGAACGTCGACAACACCTACTGGCAGTCCCAGCACGATGACGAACTCGGCCCGCGCTCCAACGATGGAGCGATGTCTATGAAGCAGGAAACGTGGGCTGACATGACCGCGCTGAATGCGATGGCTCGCGGGACCGTCGAACTCAGCGCCCGGCAGACGATGGCCGGCGGCCTCGGTCACGTGACCATCCGACTGAAGAATCCCTCCAGGCACATCGCCTTTTTCGAGCGCGCGACCGTGTCCGAGTCGTGCGACGGCAACGAAATCCTGCCCATCCTCTACGACGACAACTACATCACAGTCTTTCCGGGCGAAACCGCCGTGATTCACGCAGTACTCCCAAGGGGCGCAAAAGCCGCCTGGGTGCGGACCGAGGGATACAATACCTCCGCCACAGCCGTGCATCTAGATTGAGATCGTGAGACGAGAGCCGCACCCGCACCAGAATTTTAGCCATTGAATTAAAAACAGGCGAATGCCTGGTGTGTCAGCGACCAGGCGATTGAAGCCTGTGATGACTCGAATACTGCCACCCGGACCACGGTTTGGCGGGCTGGCGGCGCCGGGGGCAGCACGGGCCTGCGGCGTCTCCCCCGCGCCCTCCGCTCACCCAAACCCCGAACTTGTATTATGATTTGCACCAAGAACAGGGAGCAGGTCAGGCGTGGGGAGGAGTGAGAGTTGCTGCACCTGATGCACCTGCGTTCGATGCGGCCTTGGGAACTGCTGCTCGCAGGAAGGGAGCTTGATGTCATGATTTTCAAACGCATTTTTCTGGTGGCCGCTGCGATGATTTTGCTGAATGGGCCTCGCCAAGAATTTTCTGCCCGGCTTGCACAGAATCCTCCCCAAACCGTAGCAGCCGAGCAGTTGCCGTTTGTCAGCCCGATTTTCGGTGACAACATGGTGCTTCAGCGCGGCAAGCCGGACGCGATCTGGGGCTGGTCGGAGCCCGGTGACACGGTTCACGTACAAATCGGAGACCACACTGCTTCCGGCGTCGCGGGCCCGGACCATCGATGGCAGGTAAAGATCCAGCCGCCCGCGGTCGGCGGCCCTTACACGGTGAAGATTACACGCCAGCAAACGGTGGAGCTCCATAACGTGTTGGTTGGCGATGTGTGGCTATGTGGAGGCCAGTCCAACATGGAATTGGCGCTGCGAGCCACGCTCAATGCGACGGAGGTCGTGAAAAAGGCCAATTATCCCGAGATTCGTTTCTTCAGCGCCTTCGGCCGTCCAGCCTATCACCCGGCGGAGATTGTGCGGGGAAGATGGCAGGCGGTCTCGCCCGAAACGGCGAACTCGGTTTCAGCCGTCGCGTACTACTTTGGCGTTAAGGTCCAGCAGGAGATTCACGTTCCCATCGGCTTGGTAGTGGATGCGGTCGGCGGGTCGCCCGCCGAGGCTTGGACCAGCGCCGCGGCCCTTGGTCCGCTCAAAGATTTTGACATTCCTCTGGCGTTGGTCGAGCGCTACGCCGCTGAGGGCGCGCCCGAATACGGCAACTACATCATGCACTGGTACGACGAGTACGACGGAGGACTAAAAGGCAACTGGGCGGCCCCGAATTTCGACGACTCCGGTTGGAAGCAAGTCCATATCCCCGGCGGCTTCGCCGAACTAGGTGTTCCTGATACGCCCGCGGTGGCATGGTTCCGCAAGGAGATTACGCTGCCGGACCCGCTTCCGCAGGGGCGCGCGATGATGTACCTGGGTGAAATCGAGAGGATGGATACGGTATATCTCAACGGAACATTTGTTGGCGGTAGTGCCTGGGTTGAGAATCCACGGGTCTATTTCCTGCGTCCCGGCGTGTTGAAACCCGGGCGAAACCTCATCGCGATTCGTGTCCTCAAGACAAAGCCCGATGGCGGATTTTTGAGTAAGCCGGCAGAACTGCACCTGACGCTGGGTGATGACAGCATCCCTTTAGCTGGCGAGTGGAAAGGCAAGGTCAGTGTTGACGCTCGTCCCCCGCACCCGCTGCCCATTGGCTACGAGAACTGGCCCGTGATGCCGACGGTCCTTTACCAAGGTATGCTGGAGCCTATCGCACCGCTCTCCATCGCAGGCGCCATCTGGTATCAGGGTGAGCAGAACTCAGGCCACGGCTACGAGTATCGAAAGATTCTTCCCGCGATGATCGCGGACTGGCGCAATCTTTTCGGCCAGGGAGATTTCCCTTTTTACATCGTTAGTTTGCCCGCCTTTGGCCAACGTAGCGCGACGCCCACCGACGACGGATGGGCGGATGTCCGGGAGTCGATGGCGATCACAGCCGCCACTGTTTCCCACTCCTGCCTTGCGGTCACCATCGACACCGGCGATCCAAACAACATTCACGCAAAGGATAAAGAACCGGTCGGAAATCGCCTTGCCCTCTGTGCGCTGTCCAAGTACTACGGCAAGGATGTGGCGTATTCGGGACCGACACTTGCTTCCGTCAAACGGCATCGTCATGCCATCGAATTGCGCTTTGCGCACGAGAATGGAGGCTTGGTGGCCAAGGGAGGAAACCTGGAGGGGTTTTCCATCGCGGGCGCAGACCGCAAGTGGTATTCGGCTGAAGCCCGCATCAACGGTCATTCGGTCGTCGTCTCATCGCCATCGGTGCTTCATCCGAAGGAAGTCCGCTATGCGTGGCAGTCCAATCCCGCAGCGACCTTGTTCAACGGAGTTGGGTTGCCGGCCGGCCCCTTCCGCACCGACGATTGGCCTTTGATCACTGAGGGGGTTAGACCGTATTGAGAACCGATGAAAGCGAGGAGAAAAGAGATGAAAAAGGTTGCGATGGCGATAGTGCTGTTTGCGAGTTTTTGTTGCGCTCAGGAGCAGGGCAATTTTCAGCCCGCTGAGACTAACGTCCAGGGAGCGGATTATCCCCGCGTCGATAGTGCCGGCAGGGCGGAGTTTCGCGTGAAAGCTCCTGATGCCGCGAAGATGAAGTTGAATTTCTGGAGCGGGCCGAAACTGGACATGGTGAAGCAGCCGGACGGAAACTGGACGGTCACCACACCGCCCTTGGTTCCCGGCCTTCACTACTACACGCTGATCATCGACGGCGCCGAGGTCAGCGATCCCAACAGTCATTCATTCTTTGGCGGAGGCAAGGACGCCAGCGCTATCGAGATACCCGAGCCAGGGAGTACCTACTATTCCCCACAAGATGTGCCCCACGGGCAGGTGCGGGAGATTTGGTACAACTCGAAGGTGACGGGTACATGGCGGCACGCGCTGGTTTATCTGCCGCCGAATTACGACACCGAAACCGCGGTGCGCTATCCCGTGCTGTACTTGCAGCACGGCGCTGGTGAGGACGAGACCGGGTGGATCAGGCAGGGTCACGCAAATTTCATAATGGATAACCTGTTGGCGGCCGGCAAGTGCAAGCCCATGATCATCGTGATGGCGTATGGTTACGCCCGGCATGCTGGCCAACCTGCTCCTGATCTCGCAGGGAAAGCTTTTGGGTCGCCGGAAATGCGTCGGGCCATGCAGGAGATGATCACGGCATTTGAAGATGATTTGACACAAGCCCTTGTCCCCTTCATCGATTCGAATTTCAGAACGCTTTCGGACCGCGATCATCGCGCGATGGCGGGCCTGTCCATGGGCGGAATGCAGACATTCCAGATCACATTCGACCACTTGGGTATGTTTTCCTACATTGGCGGGTTCAGTGGAGCAGGAATGGCTTTTGGCAATCAGCAACCGGATGTGAAATCAGCCTACAACGGGGCAATGGCGGATCCGGCCGCCTTCGCGAAAAGAGTGCACTTGCTGTGGGTAGGGGTCGGGACGGAGGAGCCTGCAATGATGCATGCAGGACTTGAGAGATTGCACACAGCGCTTCAAGAGGCGAAGATTCAGCACGTCTTCTACGAGTCGCCGGGCACCTCGCACGAGTGGCAGACGTGGCGCCGCGATCTGAACGACTTCGCGCCAAGACTTTTTCAGCAAGACGGCCAATAGTAGCGCCGCCCTTCAGGGCGGCAGGTGCCGGCACCACAAGGCAGGACCGGCGAGGACGGCAGGTGCCGGGCTAAAGTCCGGCGCTACAGCCCGGCGCGACAGCTAGGTTATTCCGATGAGAAAGGTGCGGACTATGACAAAGAAGATGTTTCCCGTAGTGATGCTGGCATTTGCCATGGCGATGGCCCCTCGGCTGGCGGGGCAAGTGCAGACCGAAGTGCCTCCAGTGGTTCCCGGCGCGAAGGCTGTGACGGTGGAGCACATCAAGATTCACGGCGATGCGCTGGAAGGAAACCTGGAGGGGGATGCGGTGGATCGCGACGCCTTCGTGTTCTTGCCGCCCGGCTACGCCAAGGCGAAGCATCAGCGCTACCCGGTGGTATATGCCTTGCACGGTTATTCAATTGGAGCCGAGCAGTGGACTCACGAAATTCACGTGCCCCAGACCATCGAAGGCGCTTTTGCCCAAGGCGCGCAGGAAATGATTGTGGTACTGCCCGATTCGAAGACAGTCTTTGGCGGCTCGATGTATTCGAGTTCTGTTACTACCGGCGACTTCGAGCGGTACGTTGCGCACGACGTGGTCGCGTACATGGACGCTCACTATCGCACGATTCCTCACCGGCTGGCGCGCGGCTTGGTCGGCCATTCCATGGGCGGTTACGGCGCCGTTCGCATTGGAATGAAACATCCCGACGTGTTCGGCAGCCTTTACGTGATGAGCGCCTGTTGCCTTTCGCCGATGGGTTCCAGGCCAAGGGGAGCCGGGCCGGCGAACCCCGCGATGCAGAAGGCCATGGAGGACCAAGAGAAGCAATTGGAATCGGTAAAGAGCCCTGCCGACGCGGCGGAATTGCCGTTCTTCGCCCGCGCGCAACTCGCTTCGGCCGCGGCTTGGGCGCCCGACCCGAAAAATCCGCCGCTCTATCTTGACTTGCCGGCGAAAAACGGCGAGCCGCAGCCTGAAGTCCAGGCGAAGTTCACGGCCAACGCGCCTTTGGCCCTCATCGACCAGTACATCGACAATTTGCGGCAATACCGCGCCATCGTGCTCGATGTGGGAGACCAGGATGGCTTGCGGTTTGACATGACCAAACTGCACCAAATTCTGGACAACTATGGCCTCGCCAACAGCTTTGAAACCTATCATGGCACTCATACCAGCGCCGTGGCGGATCGCTTTCAAAACCACGTGATCCCGTTCTTCAGCAAGAATCTGTGCTTTAAAAACTGTCAGTAGCCTGGCTGGTGGTCTGGGGGCGGAGGTCGGCAAATTTCGAACTGGGAGGAGCAGCCATGGCCAACTCTTTTGATCGCCGCAGTTTCCTGGTTGGTTCTGCCATGGCTGCCGCCGGCGCGATTCTGCCGGCGGCCAGCCTGGGAGCTGGTGCGCCGCAGAATCCTACTGCCGCGGGACCTATCACGCTGGAGGAATCGCCCACCGCGCTTGTGCTGCACAACGGGGCCGAAATCGTGCGGATCACCGTCTGCGCGCCGGATGTGATTCACATTGTGGCCGGACCCGGCAATCCTGTGGGCGCCTCTCCCGAAACTCCCTGGATCGTCGCTCCAGACCTCGCGCAGCGGCCCGAGCTTACTCGCGCGCCGGATCATGCGACTCTCCGCACCTCCAAGCTGTCAGTGGAAATCAACTTGAAGTCGGCGCTTCTCCGGTTTCTGGATCCAAATGGAAAAATACTTTTGCAGGAAACCGAGCGCGTTCCACGGCGGTACGTTCCCACGGAGGCGAACGGAGAGAAGCTTTACCGAGTTGACGAGCGCTTCTTTCCCGATGCCCTGGAAGGCTTTTACGGGCTTGGCCAGAACCAAAGTGGTGTTTTCGATCAGCGCGGCACAGTAGTCGAGCTGGGTCAGGCAAATACAAATGTGGCGATTCCAATGCTCGTCTCCACGCTCGGTTATGGACTGCTGTGGAATACCGCGTCGAAATCGTTTTTCGACAATCGCTTTCCCACCGAACTGAAATTCACGGCCGAGGCCGCCGACGCGATCGATTATTACGTCTTCTACGGCCCGTCCATGGACCGAATCATCCAGATCTACCGCAGCATGACCGGGCACGCTCCGCTGTTCGGCCGCTGGATCTATGGCTTTGTGCAATCAAAGGACCGCTACCGCTCAGCCAAGGAGTTGCTCGATATCGCTGCGGAGTATCGCGACAGGCAGGTACCCCTGGACCTTATCGTGCAGGATTGGTTCTGGTGGAAGCTCCAGGGCGATCCGGAATATGCGGAAAGCTATCTCCAGCCTTGGCCCGACGTCCCAGCCGCGCTCGAAAAGCTGCACGCGGAAAATGTCCACGCCATCATCTCGGTATGGGCGAAGTTTGATCTGCGCTCGCGCAATTACCAGGAAATGAAACAGCGCGGTTTTATTGTTTCCGGTGCGGATATCTACGACGCCTCCAACCCCGCAGCCCGCGATTACTATTGGGAGCACTTGATGGGTGTCAAGTTCGCCGAAGGGTGGGACGGCTTTTGGCTGGACAGCAGCGAGCCCGAAATCTGGAACGGGCAAAGCGACGCTGCTCTTGATGCGCTGCGCCTGTTCATCGGCAACGGCGCGCGTTATACCAATGTTTTTCCGCTGATGCACACTGGCGGCATCCACGATCATTGGCGCAAAACTACCGACCGTAAGCGCGTTTTCATCCTTACCCGCTCCGCTTTCCTGGGCCAACAGCGCTACGCCACCACCGTATGGTCAGGCGATGTCATTGGCACATGGATGACCTTCCGCCGCCAGATCGCGGCGGGCCTGAATTTTCAGATGTCGGGACTCCCTTATTGGACCACCGACATTGCCGGCTATGGCTGGCCTTACGAGCGCGACACACGCGACCCGGCTTACCAGGAGCTCTACGTACGCTGGTTTCAATACGGCGTCTTCTGCCCCATCCTGCGCACGCACGGCCATCGCGTCAACAACACCAACGAGCTGTTCAGCTACGGGCCGCAAACGCCAACGCTCATCTTTTATGACAAGCTACGTTATCGCCTGCTGCCCTATGTCTATTCACTCGCCTGGCGCGTCACGAATGACGACTATACCATGCAACGCGGGCTCCCCATGGACTGGCCCACAGACCTTCGGGTGCGCGACATCGGCGATGAGTTCATGTTTGGCCCGGCCTTCCTGGTAGCTCCCGTCACCGAGCCGGGCGCTACGAGTCGCGAGGTCTATCTGCCGCAAGCTCCCGCCTGGTATGACTTTTGGAGTGGAAAGCGCCTCGACGCGAGCCAGACCATTCAAGCGCCGGCGCCGCTGGATCGCATTCCTCTTTACGTTCGCGCCGGCTCCATCGTGCCGCTCGGACCTGTGGTGCAGGACGCCGACGGCCAAGTGGATACGCTGGAAGTGCGCATCTATCCCGGCGCCAATGGGGACTTCGAATGGTACTCGGACGCCGGCGACTCCTATGACTATGAGAAGGGCCAACGGAGAGTCGTACCCATGCATTGGGACGACTCTTCCCACACGTTAGAGCTTGGGGAGGCAGTGGGCACCTATCCCGAAATGCCCGATCACGCGCGCATTCGCCTGGTCGTTGTGAGCGAAAATCATGGCGCGGGCGCCGAGGTGGCGGCCCAGAGCGATGGCGAAGGCGCCTACACAGGCAAGACTCTTCGCATTACGGCGCGCTGAAGCGCTCTTTGAAATCAGCGCTGCCCCGCCCAGTGGCTGAGGGGGAAGCTTTCCAGCAGGAAACAAAACAGGCGCGAATCCTCAGGCGAGGCTCAACTTGAAAACCACGGCATACTCCGAAGGAGGTATCACCGTCATCCGAGGCCACTCGATGCGCAGGCTCTCGGCCGACTGCGTGAAGTGCATCTTTTCCGGCGATCCCAGCAGCTCGACGTTGGCCACCTTCGCAGGTTTGGCGGCTGAACTGCCGAATGATTGCAGGAGCACTCCCCTTTGGGGCCAGCCCAGGACGATGGCATAAACCACGTTTCCAGCCTTGTTACTCGTATAGCGGATATCGCTCGCGTCAAGCTGCCCGACGGAATTGCCCTGGAATGAGCCAGCCTTGATCATATGCGGGCCTTCGCCGAAAACCGCCCAGGGGCGCGTGCCATAAATCGCTTCTCCGTTGACCTTGAACCACGCTCCAATCTGCTCCAGAATGCGGCGCTCCTTGGAGTCGATCGTGCCATCGGGTCTTCCGGGGACATTCAGCAGGAAAGTGCCGTTCTTGCTCACTGTATCAGCCATCCAGTGAATGACGTCGCCCGGTGGCAGATAACGGCCGTATTCTCCCGGCCAATTGTACAAGGCGCGCTGGTAGTGCCACTCGCCAATGCACGTTTCCGACTGCCAGGGATAGGGCAGAATCTCCGCGGCCAGTCCGCGCTCGATGTCCGCCACCACCGATTTGTAAAGCTTGGCCGGGACGTCTTTGACGTTGGCGACGACTCCCATTTTGCCGCCGTTCAGGGCGAGGCTGTGGTTGTAGTAGTACGCGCCGATGTTCATTCCTCCCCAGCCGAGCGGAAAGAGCGTATTGTCGAAATAGAGCAGGTCGGGATTGTGTTGATCGATGAGGTCTCGCGTGCGGTCATAGAAGTCCTTGACGTAAGCAGTATCCGGCAGCGCGTCGGTGGGATGCTTCGGCGCGTAAAGCTGTTGCGGATCGTTATCCTGCCACCATTCGTTGCGTCCGTCGGGAAGCGTCAGGCGCCCGTCGTATGTGCGTCCCGCCAACGGCCCCGTCCCATCGGCGCCGTGGCTGGTTTGGAACCACCACCAGTTGCGCGCTTGGTGCACGGTGACGCCAAAGCGCAGATTGCGCTTCCGCGCCTCGGCGGCCCAAGTCCCGATCACGTCGCGTCGCGGGCCCATATTGGCCGCGTTCCAGGGGTGATGCTTGGAGTTCCAGGTGTCAAATCCATCGTGATGATTGGCGAGCGCCACATAAAACTTGGCGCCCGCGCTGACGTACAAATCCATCAGCTCGGACGGCTGCCAGTTCAAGAGCGTCCACTGCGCGCAAAGGTCCTTATAGCCTAAGAGCGTGGGCGAGCCGTAATGCTCCACATGGAATCTGTTTTGAGGCGAACCCTGCATGTACATGTTGCGCGCGTACCAATCGCCGTCTTCGGGCACGCACTGCGGACTCCAATGGTTCCAAATCCCGAACTTGGCATCGCGGTACCATTCGGGGCATTCGTACTGAAGCAGTGATTCCCAAACGGGTTTGTATGGGCCGTCGCCGGCCAAATCCGGAATGGGCGAGACCATGGGCACGCCGTCGTGCGAACCGCCGGGCACAGGCAGGTCCGGCGGATTGCCCCAGTCATTTGGCTTCCACTCCTGGTTGTTATTCAGATGTTCGGCGACAATACTTCCGTTCCGCAATGCGTAAAAGACGCGCTCGTTCTCCGGTCGGGCGCAAAAGGCGGCATAATCCTCGGTGTATTGGTTGAAGCCCGCTGGCGCAGGCGTCGCTCCATTTTGGCCGGCGGCAGTCTCTCCCATGGACGAACGCGTAAAACCAAACCCGCGTTGCGTGGCGCCATCCAATGTCAGGGCAGCCGATTGGGCAGCCAGGCCGCTGAGTATCGACATGAATTTTCTTCGCTGCATTTGTATATGTCCCCTTTCGACGCACTCGATTCAAATCGCCTATTCTATGACAACGCAGGCCACAGGCACGAAAAAGTCACCCATTTTCTCCGCTCGACGCGCTGGCAATTGCGAGCCGGGTGATTGCCTCCTAAATCCAGTACCTGCTGTTCTCGAATCCGCAGGCAGAGTTCTTGTGGCCGAATGCCAGCGCGCTTCGCGGGCATCGCGGCCGCGGCCCGCTCCGGAAGGCGACCGTAGGAGCAAACCAAGTTACTGCTCGATCCCTACGGCCGCGCCATCGTCGTCCCGAAAAACTACAGCCGGGAGGCCGCGCGTCTCGAAGGCGACAACATTGCAACCGTTGTGAAGAGCGTGGTTACGGATTCGCACGCGTATGATTGGGAAGGTGACCTGCCCCTGAAGCGGCCCTGGTCGCGGACCATCATCTACGAGGTGAATGTCCGTGGCTTCACCGCACATCCCAGCTCCGGGTTGGCTGAATCGATACGCGGCACATATGCCGGACTAATCGAGAAGATCCCCTACCTTCGGCAATTAGGCATCACTGCGGTCGAACTGCTTCCCGTATTCCAGTTCGATCCTCAGGATGCGTCCCGAGGCAGGACGAAGTACTGGGGCTACTCACCGGTTTCGTTTTTCGCGCCGCACCACGCATACAGCTCGCGCCAGGACCCACTAGGCGCGGTCGATGAATTCCGGGACATGGTGAAGGCGCTGCACCGGTCCGGCATCGAAGTCATTCTCGATGTGGTCTTCAATCACACGGCGGAGGGCGGACAGACGCTGCGCAACCGCCAGGTAGAGAACTTTTTCACGGCCACTATGCTTTCGGTCGGCGTGCCCATGTTTGTTATGGGTGATGAGGTGCGGCGTGGCCAGCGCGGCAACAATAATGCCTACTGCCAGGACAATGATACGAGTTGGTTCGATTGGAGGCTACTTTCCAAACACGCCGGCCTCTTCCGGTTCGTGAAGTTGCTGATCGGGCTCCGCGTGATGCGTGACGTGGAACATGAGCGCCGGCGCATGAGTCTGAGCCAGGTTCCTCGTGACGTGAAACACGCCTGGCACGGCGTGAAACTCAACCAGCCGGATTGGTCGACTTTTTCACACAGCATCGCAGTCGGGGTTGACCTAAAGAACGAAGGATTGCAGATGTACATCATCCTAAATCCTTATTGGGAAGCCCTCGATTTTGAACTTCCGATAGTAAGCGAAAACGGTGCAGGGAACTGGCGGCGATGGATCGATACTGCGCTCGATCCGCCCCACGAGAGTTGCGAATGGAACGAAGCAGTGCCGGTTCCGGGCGGAACGTATCGCGCTGGCGCGCGGTCCGTGGTGGTGCTCATCGCAGGTGAGGAGAGGCGCGGGTTTGGAAACGGCTGACCGGGCGGCAAGCAGCAAAGTCCCAGGTACGGTCTTGGCAACATCGATGGCGCCAACCCGACATCCCGCCAACCGCGTCGGAATTGGGAGCCACCGACGAATCCAGCATTGCACGCCAAATTCTGGCGCAGGAGTTGAAAGGCGAATTCATCCAGAACACAATCGTGGGGCCGTCGGCTCCGTAACTAACTCGTCGCCAAGAATCGCTCTGTTCGATACATTCACTTGAAGAAGTATGCAACCAATGTGCACCTGCATTTGAACCGATGATGTCCCAGGAATCGTTAGAGGTTGAGCGGCGGTTCGGTTCATTTTACGCCACCTGTTCCTCGTTCGACGGTTGATTTCTTCCGAGAGCTGCTTTCAGAGTCCACAGATCCCGATAGCCCATGATGCGGCGAAAGTTCTCTTCGGTCATGAGCAGAGCGGAGGCTGCCCAGCGCAACACCATTGGGCCGTCACGCCAGTAGCACACCTTCCGAGTCCTCAGCCTCACGCCGCTGTGTGGACTTTCGATGAGATTGGTGGTCACCAGGCAGCGAGCCAAGCTCGGCGGCAGACCCAGGCGGTTCACCGTGAACATCTCCGCCAAGCCCTCGCGCAAGCTGGCGGCGGCACTCGGATACTCGCGCTCCAGCCATTCGGCCTGTTTCTCCAGCCGCGCCATCCCTTCGCGCGCCGGCAGCCGAAAAGCTCCCCGCATCGCCGCCTTCACCTGATCTTTCAACTCTTCCGACAGGTAGCCCATCACGTTTTCGATCTTGTGGTTGCGACAACGCTGCACCGGGTTCTGCGCTCCGAACACCGCGTCGATGGCGGCGCGCAGGGCCTTGGATCCATCGATGACAAACAAATATTTCTGATCCGTCTTCAGCCCCCGGCCCACCAAGTCTGCGAGCAACCCCTTGGCCACCTCCTGGTTCTCGCTGGCCCCTTCCGCCAAACCCAACACGTGCTTGTGCCCTTGCTCATCCACGCCCACCGCTACCAGTACGTGGTGGTCGGCAAAGCGCACGCCGTCCAGGTACAACACCAGCAGCTCCAGGCCTTCCAGTCGCCGCTCACACAACTGGCGGAGTTGCTCCTCACTGGCCTCCAGAGCTTGTCGGCTCACGCTGGACCGCGAGACGCCTACCGTCTCCGCCATCTCGGGCAGCACTTGGCGGTATTGCCGTGTCGAGACCCCGCGCAGCAGAATCTCCAACATCCGGCTCGACAGCTTCTCGCCTTGCCGCATCGCCTCGTAGGCCGGAATGCGGACTTCGCCGTCTTGCCGCTTGCCTTTCTGGCGCAGTCGGGGCTTGGTCACTCGCAACTTTCGCTCTTTCAGACAGACCGTCCCGGCCTCTCGCCCGTGCCATCCCACCGCCCCGCCTGGCTTCCCCGGATGCGGTGGCCCCGCGATCTGCTCGGCCGATAACCGCAACACCGCTTCGATCGTGGCCCTTCCCAAAACATCAATCACTTCGTCCACCGCCACCTACGACTGCTCGATCAGCTCCATCATCGGCAGTAACGCCTGCCCATTCTTCGCCAGAAAGTTCACCCAGGGATGTGTAATCTTTTGGGCAGTTGAGAGGTGAGGGTCGCCGTCGGCGCTGTGGGAATGTGGAAATCCGGCGACTTTTGCCGGATTTCCAAGCGCGGTGGAAAAGTCAGCCGTTCAGACTTT
>JBEKEZ010000046.1:0-43262 GCA_050013575.1 Terriglobia bacterium
GCTGGACACGACGCGGCGCTCACCGCCTCCTCAAGCTCCGCCTCTGGATCGCTCGCTGCGGAACAACTTGGTTCGAAGTCTTGTATTCTCGCGGAGCTCAACTGACAAATGCTTGACACAACCGCGGTGTTTCGCGCCATTGCAAGCCGCAGCGATTTTTAGTAGTATCATGCGGGTAGTTCCGAAGCTGATCTCCTTCGCAGCGGTAAGGCAGAATCGCCTCGTTTCCCCCTTTGAGGGGAAGTGTTATGAAGAGGTTGTCCGATCTTTATGATCTCGCGATTTCGTACTATGCCTGCCGGGATGTTGAAAGCCTGCTCAAGACTTTAGCCAACCACCTCGGCCAGCACCTCGGAGCGCGCGCCGTGTTTGTCTGGCTCTGCAGCAACGGCAGACCGGAAATGGTTTGCTGCGGCCGATGGGTCGAGCCAGGAGAACGTTTTGAAGCGGCATCGCAGCCAGTCACCGGAGGTCTTCTGGGCGAGATGCTCGAGTCGCACGGGGCGCGCCGGCTGCGTGGGGAGGAAGTTGATCCTGACGCGCTGGTGCATTTGGCGGAAATCCATCGCGAACGGGTAATCACGGCACTTTACGCGCCGATTCCTGGCTACAAGGGTGTGGAGGGCGTAGTCGAGGTCCTAAACACGTACCGGGAGGAGTTCACTCCCGACGATGCCGTCTTCTTGGAAGAAGCCACTCAAATCACCGGGCGAGCCCTGGATACCCTGCAGGCCATCGAGCAGGACCGGCTTGCCGGGCTTGCGACCGTCGAGCGGTTGACCGCGCTTTACGATATCGGCCGCGTCTTCAACTCCACCCTTGAACTCACGGATCTGTTGCCCGTGATGGCGGAAAAGATACTCAACCTCCTGGGCGCGCAAGCCTGCAATCTTTGGCTGGCGGATCCTGAGCGGGAAGACCTCTACTTCGCCCAGCAGGTCGGCGAGGACCCCACCACCAAAGAGGATGATCGCTTGCCGCTGGGTGAAGGCTTGATCGGGCAAGCAGCGCAACAAGGTGAGGCGCACCTGGCGGCGAATGCCCAGGAAGAGCCCCTTTTGGCTGCCCGCCAGCAAGCCAGCGCTGACTTCCGAATTGAGACTCTCATGTGCGTGCCCTTGCTCAAGGATGAGCAGGTGCTGGGGGTGGTCGAGGTCGTGAACAAGCTCGATGGGACACCCTTCGATGAAGACGACCTGTTTCTCCTGCAGAGCGTTGGCGAGCAGGTGACCATCGCGTTGAATAACGCCAATCTGCTGGAAGCGGAGCGCAAAGTCCACGAGTTGGATGCGCTGCTGGCCATCAGCAAGGAAATTACCTCCACCTTGAACCTGGACCGTGTGTTGACAACCGTGGTCCACCAAGCGGCTACGGTGGTCCCTTTCGATCACTGTGCAATCGCATTGTTTGACCGCGGCCAGCTCGTTCTCGGAGCCCTGTCGGGGGAGGCCGAGGTACCGCGGACCCACGAAATGGACCAACTCCGCGAAGCCCTGGAGGCAGTGGCCAGCCAACCCGAGGCTGTTTCCGCCAACCAGCATGAAGAAGGTTGGGAGGTCAACGCGCCGGGCGGCAATGAGGAGTTGACGCGTTTCCTCGAAGCCCAGGGCTACAGCGGTTTTTATGCCCTGCCACTGCGGGACGAGCAGGGGACAGTGGGCGTGTTAGCGCTGCTCAGCAGCGACGCCGATTTTCTCTCGGAGAGCCACCTCGAGGTGCTGAGCATCCTGGCCAGCCAGACTACCGTTGCCATCCGCAACGCTCGCCTCTACCAGGAAGTGCCGCTCATCAGTGTCTGGAAGCCGCTGGTGGAGACGAAACAGAAGCTCTTGGCCGTACCCTTCTGGCGTTGGCTGGAATGGGGATGGAAGATTGGCGTCGTCCTCCTGGGCCTGATCATTGTGCCCTGGAAGTTGCGTATAGAAGCCAGCGCCACCGTCGTGCCAGCCGGACGTCGTGTGGTCAGCGCGGAAGTAGAAGGCGTCATCAAGCGCGTCACGGTGCGCGAGGGGGATAAGGTCGCTGGAGGAGCAGTATTGGCGGAACTCGACGACACGGACAATCGCCTCCGGTTGGGCCAGGCCCAAACCGACTTGGCGCTTGGCTGGCGCGACCTGCAGGATGCCGGAGCGCGCGGCGACTTGGGCGCGGCCGCGCAGGCCCGGCTCCGGATGGAGATAGCCCAGGAGGAAGTCAGCCTCTTCCGGCAGAAAGTCGAGCAGGCGCGACTCCGCTCCCCCATCGCCGGCGTGATCGTAACTCCCAAAGTAGAAGAAAAGGTAGGCAAGCTGCTGACGCGCGGGGAACAGTTTTGCGAACTGGTTGATCCAGTTCAGATGGCTGTAGAAATGAATGTGCCGGAAACCGAGGAGGCGCTGATTCGGCCGCCAGCCCCTGTGGCGCTCAAACTAAACTCGTTTCCCACCCGCACTTTTCAGGGCACGGTGGAGCGGGTGGGCGCCCAGACGGTTTCGGCGGCGGGCGAGCAGTTCTTCATTGTGCGAGGCCTGTTTCCCAATACCGACGGGGCGGCCCGCACGGGCATGGCGGGCCAGTCGAAGATCACAGCGGCCGGCGGGTGGTTCCAGAGTGGGTGGTACCCGGTGGGCTACGTGCTGTTCCGCTCGCCAGCGCGGTGGGTGTGGAGCAAAGTCTGGAGTTGGCTGCCGTGAAGAGAGTGAGGACACGGTGAAAAGGCAGGGATGGATAGGGGCAGTGCTGGCAGCCGCGCTGACGGGGCCGGGGTGCAGCGGGCCGTCCGAGGCGGCCAAGCCCGGTTCCTCGTCTCCTCCCGGGCCGGTGGCAGCCGCTCAGTCAAACACTCTCCCAGCGAAGCCGCAGGAGGGCCCTGCCCCTATGGAATTCCTGAGCGTGCTCTCGGTCGAGCAGGAAGTGGATGTGCTCGCCCAGCGGGAAGGTCTCGTTGTGGACTTGGCCTACGAGGAGGGCAGCCGGGTCGAGAAGGGAGCTGCGCTGGCGAGTCTGGACGATCGAACACTGGTCGCCGAATTGGACCGCGCTCGGGACAACCTCAAGGTGGCCCAGGAGAACGTTAAGTACAACGAGGCAGAAGTCAAGGCGCGGCAGGCCGCCTATCGCCGCGCCCAGGAAATGCGTAAGTACGGGCTCACGAGTGACGCCCAGGTGGAAGAGGCCGAGTTCAAGGTCACGGGCGCGCAGCATGACTTGGAGAGCTGGTGGGCCGTTGTAGCCCGAAGCCAAGCTGAGATTCGCTTGGCGGAACTCGAAGTGGAGAAAACGCGCATTCGTGCTCCCTTTAGGGGCGTGGTGGCGCGGCGCTACATCCGGCTCGGACAAAGCGTCTTAAAAGACGACAAGTGCTTCCGACTCAGCCAGCTCGCCCCCCTCCGGGTGCGGTTCTCAGTCCCGGAAACCGAGGCCCTGCGGCCCAAGACGGGGATGTTGGTGAAGTTGTTGCTGGTGAGCGATCCCCAACGCGTCTTCGCCGCGCGCGTTCAGAGGGTCAGTCCCACCATTGACCCTGCCAGCGGCAGCTATGAAGTGACGGCTCAACTGACTGCGCCGGACTTACGCGACCTCCGTCCCGGCATGGCTGTGCGCGTGCTCTGGCCGACGAGCTCACACCCCTCAAAACCTTAGGCAGATGAATCATGCGTTTTGGAGCGACCAGTCTGCGACTCAGCGGCGTTTTGGCCAAGGGGCTCCGCCGGCCCAAGCTCCGTGCCGACCTGCGGGTCAGCGAGCAAACCATCGGCGGGCAAACCAGCTACATGATCAAGATCCCGGAATCGGAGTCCTTCGTCCGTTTCGGGCCCTACGAGTACCAACTGCTGAAACTCTGCAACGGCACTCGCACTGCCGCCGATGTCGCGGCCAGCATGACCGAATCTCATCCCGGTGAGCCTCTCGAAGAGGCGGAAGTGGCCGAGTGGTTAGACGACATCGACGCCGGCCTTTGGGAGCGGAGCCTGGGTGAGAAGAACCTGGCAGTTCTGGAGAAGATCCGCGAGGAGCGGAAGAATCGTCTCGACCGCTCCAGCCTGGTCTACATGCGCTTTGCGGCCTGGGACCCTAACCGGGTGCTCGAGCGTCTCTACCCCTACTTGCGCTGGTTTTATTCGCGAGCGTTCGTCGCCTGCTCGCTGCTCCTCCTTGCGGGCACGGCCGTCATAGTGGCCTCGGACTACGCCCGCATCCGGCAGGACACCATCGCCTTCTACAGCTTCGCTAACAAGACTGCTTATGACCTCTGGGTCTTTTGGTTCTTGCTTTTTGTGGTCAGCGGGATCCATGAGTTTGGTCACGGGCTGACCTGTAAACATTTTGGCGGAGACGTGCACCAGATGGGTCTCCTGCTGATCTACTTCACGCCGGCCTTTTTTACCGACTGTAGCGAGATGTACATGTTCGACCGCACCTCGAAGCGCCTCTGGACTATCTTTGCGGGCATTTGGATCGAACTGGTCACCTGTGGCGTTGCGACCTTCATCTGGTATTTCTCGCCTCCGGGTTCACTCGTCGGCGACCTCGGCTACAAGACTCTGCTCCTTACTGGTGTTTCGGGCGTGTTCTTCAACTTGAACCCCCTGATGAAGTTCGATGGCTACTATGCGCTCAGTCAGTATCTGGAGATCGACAACCTCTACGACGACGCTTTCGCATATTTGAAGGCTTGGCTTCACCGAAACCTTTTCCGGCAGGACGTGGACCTGCCCGCGCTCAGCCGCCGCCGGCGTTGGATTTTCCTGTCTTACGCTTTGGGTGCGTTCGCTTACAGCTCGATGGTTCTGGTCGTCGTTATCGTGTTTGTGAAGAACGTCTTCACCAGCCGGTTCGGCCCCTGGGGCTACGTGTTGACGGCGGGCGTGATCTATCTGCTCCTCCGAAAAAGAGTGAGGAGGTGGATTCCGGCCACCCGTGCGGGGCTCCGGGAGGCGAAGGAGAAATTCATGGCTTGGAGAATGAAGGGATGGCAATGGGCGGGTGTAGCGGTGGCGGCCGGGCTGTTGACCCTGCCCGCCACTGCCCCCAAGATTTCCACCGACTTCGTCCTCGAACCCGGGGAACGCGCAGAAGTGCGCGCGCGGGTGCCGGGGCTCGTCAGCGAGGTTCGGGTTCGGGAGGGAGATTCTCTGGAGGCGGGCGCGGTTTTGGCAGTGCTGTGTAACCCGGACTTAGAAGCCCGGCCTGCGGTACTCGAACTGAAATTGAAGCTAACCGAGCGCTCCCTCCTCGCCGCGCGGGCGCGGAGCGACCTCGGTGGGATTCAAAAGGACACGCAGGAGTGGCTGCGCCTGCAAGCCGAAGAGGCGGAAGCTCGCGCCAAGTACGCGGAGCTGATCCTCCGGGCGCCGATAGCAGGCGTCGTGACCTCGCGGCAGCTCGAGCAGCGGGTCGGTGAGTATTTGGACGAGGGGGCGCTCCTCTCGGTGATGGCGAACCGGCGCATGATGCGGGCTCGTGTCCTGGTCCTGGATAGGGAGTTGGAAGACGTAACCTCGGGCGCGCGCATCAAGTTGAATGTCCGCGCTTACCCGTTCCATACTTTTCATGGCCGCGTGCAGCAAATCATGCCGGCGGCTGCCCCAGACCGCCCCGTCGTCGAGCTGACGAAACCGGAGCGAGCGGGTCAACTACTGACCAACTACTTTGCGGTCGTGCTGGAGTTCCCGAATCCTGACGGCGTGTTGCGCGAAGGGATGACAGGGACGGCCAAGATTTACACCAACCGCCGCTACCCCATTGCGTGGCAGGCGGCACGGAGCGCGTGGCGCTGGTTGCACTCGCAGATTTGGTGATGGCCGCGAGGCTGTGAGTCGAGCGCGAGAGAGGGGATTGCGGTGTCCTCAACCGCGGCCCGCCGGGTCTTGGAAAGGCGGTTTGCGCCAGCGACCTGTCAGCAGGGCCCTTTTGCAGCGCCACTCGTGAGGCGCAGTCGAGCAGGTGCAGGTTGCAGCCGTTACGGCTGCGGTGGCGCGAACCAGGAGCGAAAGCAGGGCAACCAGAATTGCCTCCGCCATCCCTGACTCTCCGGCATCTCCTGTACCCACAGGGCGCAGGAGCATGAGGCGGTGCAACTTCAGGCGGGCCAGGCGCCTGGGGCGCAGTTCGTTTTTGACGATCCTGCGAACTTGGATCCGGGTTGTGCATCGTCTCGTGAGGGTCATCTCCGCCTCCTGCCACCGCCCGCCGCGTGTACCCTCTCGGGCAGTTACCCTGGCTTGTAGCAATTCGCGTGCCAGTCCGCTCCGCCACAAGGAGAGCGGAGGCACCCACTTGGCATCACACCGTTATGCCGAGCGTGGCGGGAATTCTATTCCCCTCGTAGCACGGCCATCACGGTCGTGCCCCGTCACGGGCGGGACATCTGTGCTACACCACGGGCGGAGCCGTCGGCTACCCGTTTGGGTAAGACTTCCTGCCCCGTGATTGCCTACGGAGGTCGCCCCCAGAAAATAGGAATGGGCTGTCGTTTTTCCAAACGACAGCCCACACCCCCTGAGGCGAATGTCGCTCAGGCTTCGCTGCAATTCGCCTCTGCCGCCCGAAGGACTCAGTTAATCACGCCAGGACGGGTCAAGGCGCCGGGACGCGTCAACGCACCAGGACGGGTCAAGGCGCCAGCACGCGCCAGCTTCGCAGGACGCGTCAGCGTGCTCGTCTTGAGCTTCTTGCCCTTCTGGATTTGCTTTCCTGTCTTCTTCGCTACCATGGTTTGATTCCTCCCTTTCGCCCTCCTACGTTCACTTGCTGGGCGATTCTCCCGAAGATACAGCAATTGCCGCACCAATTCGAGCTTCCTCCTGCTCCGCCCTATACCTGACTGAAAATCAGCGACTTAGAGGCTGGCTGCGGGGGCGGTGGACCTGGAAAGTAAGCCCCGGGGACACGGGGGAGGGGGAATTTTTTCCCCCTAGGGTAGCCATTACCCCTCCGGCTCGTTACAGGTTGTACTTGCGGCAGAGGTACTTCATGCGGTCCTTGTTGAGCCCCAGCAGGCGGGCGGCCTCAGCCTTGACCCCCTTGGCCTGGACCAGGGCGGTTTCCAGCCAGCGGCGCTCATAGGAGGCCACCTCCTCTTCCAGTTGCATCCCCGCTGGCGGCACGCGGAGGCGCCGGTCGCTTCGCGGCTCTCCCGCCGTTTGAGCGATTTCGAGTGGCAGAGTCTTCAGGCCGATCTCGTCCTCGTCGGTCATCAACACCAACCGCTGCACGACGTTCTCCAGCTCTCGCACGTTCCCCGGCCAAGGGTAGCGCTTGAGCGCTTGCAGGACTTCATCGGTGACCCGCTTGGGCGGGAGCTGGTTCCTAGTGCAGTAGACCGTAACAAAGTAGTCGACGAGCAAAGGAATGTCGTCCGTGCGCTCGCGAACGGGAGGCACAAAGAGGGGCATCACGTGGATGCGGTAATAGAGGTCCTCGCGAAAGCGCCCCTCCCGCAACGCCTTTTCCAGGTCCTCGTTGGTGGCCGTCAGAAGGCGGAAGTCGACCTTGATCGGCTTTTTCCCGCCCAGGCGCACCAGCGTGTGCTCGTCCAAGACCCGCAAGAGCTTGCTCTGGAGCGCCAGGCTCAGCGTGCCGATTTCGTCCAGGAAGAAAGTGCCGCGCTGGGCGAGTTCGATTCTTCCTTCCTTGGTAGCGATGGCTCCGGTGAAGGCTCCCTTTTCGTAGCCGAACAATTCGGCTTCCATGAGGGTTTCCGGCAAGGCGGCGCAGTTGACGCTGACGAAAGGCCGGTCGCGCCGTTGGCTGAGGTCGTGGATGGCGTGCGCCACCAATTCTTTGCCCGAGCCGCTCTCTCCACGGATGACCACCGTCGTGGTCGTGCGCGCCACACGGCGAATCGAGTCGAATAAGGCCCGCATGGCATCGCTCTGGCCCAACAGGTCACCCAAGGCATCCTTGCGGTGGAGTTCCCCGCGCAGGATGCGGTTCTCGCGTTCGATGTGGAGCTTTTCCACGGCACGATGGACAATGACCCGCAACACGTCGGGGTCGGCGGGCTTGAGAAAATAGTCGTAGGCCCCCGCGTCCATGACCCGCAGGGCGATGGCCTTTCTTGCATCCTCGCTGAGGATTATGACCACGGTGTCAAAGTCGCTTTGGCCGAGTTCCCGCAGCAGCGCCGTGCACTCGCGCACGCCACCGGGGCGCACATTCAGGTCCAAGAGCAGAACGTCCGGTTCATGCTCCTGCAGCACTTGGTAGGCGCCCGCCGTGTTCTCGGCTTCGACAATGTCGAAATCCTCGCGCAGGTGGGAACCGATCTGCTGACGCAGGCTGGCATCCTCCGCGACAATCGCAATTGTGGGTCTCGTACCCCTGGGAGACATAGCGGGCTCCGATGGATGCAACCGCACCGGACTCGGCGTTGGCTCTGATTCTAGAAACAGGCCGCATGGTTGTCAACGTTATTTGGCGGCTTCAACACCGCCTGGGCATATTGAAGCCGCCAGAAATAAAGTGACACTTGGGGAGAGTCGACATGACCCTGTCCATGGTCGCATAAGAGCGACTGACGATTCGGGATGGAATTCAGCACGACTGATTCAACCAGAGGCGACTGCCCGCGAGATACCCAAGACGCTGATTCAGATGGTCAGCTCGATTTTGAGGACACACAGGAGGGGTGTCGGAGAAAACCAGAAGGGAAGGCTGCAGTCAGGAGCTTCGGGACTCGCGTTGAGGCAGACAGGACCCTGTCTCAAGCCCCCGGGACCCACTGAAGATAAACTTGCCCCGTGAAAATCCTCAAGGCGTGTACAATCTGGGGCTGTTGGGAGCTAAAAGGGAAATTCCCGTTAATTTGATCCGAGGCGTGGCGTCAATGAAAAGTTGTGTTGACGGCAACACGCGAAAACTGAATTGCACGTCGCGGCTGGTGACGCTGGTCACAGGGAGTTCCAATCGAATTCTCTACCATCACACCCGTTTCCCTCGCTCCTTCGCGGTCTTTTCCGCAACCGTGTCCACGGAAGGAAGCGCGGCATGACAAAGTTATCCAAGTGCAGCCGCCGGTCGTTTCTACGCCTGGGGTTGGGGATTGCAGCGGGCACACCAATTCTTTTGTCGGAGAGCTGCGGCAGTTCCGGTAGCAGCACCCCGACTACCCCGCCGACGTCCGCAGCCTTCAAAGTCGCGATTGTTGCCTGCAAGGATTACGGCAGCAGTGTGCAGCCAGCACTGGCGCAGGCGTTCAGCCTGCTTGGCGGCATCGGATCGCTTGTCAATGGAAAGACGGTCACCGTGAAGGTCAACCTGACCAACGATGGCAGGTTTGAGAATCAGTTCGGCCTGCCTCCCGGCGAGTCGTTCATCACCAATGGCGCCACGGCCATCGCGCTGGCTTCCTTGCTCTTCCAGAACGGCGCCCACACGGTCCGCTTCGTTGATTCGGTCGGTTTTCTCAGTCCGCTGAGCGCCATCCTCACCATGGCGCAGTGGGACGTCAACACGCTGCTGGGGGTTGGCAACGTGGAACTCGAAAACACGCGCAACCTGGGAAGTGGCGCTTCGTACGTTCAATTGAATGTTCCCGGCGGCGGATACCTGTTCAGCTATTTCGAGCTCAATCATTGCTATCAGGACACCGACGTGTTCATCTCCATGGCCAAGCTGAAGCAGCACCTCACCGCAGGTGTGACCCTTTCCACGAAGTGTGTCTTTGGCTCGACGCCCAATTCTCTCTATGGCACCGACGCAGTGAGTGAAAGCGCGGTAGGCTACCGTGGTCGGCTCCACGGGAATGGCACTCCAGGCTGGAATTCAGATCCACCGCCGGGAGCGCGCACCGACGTCACTCCGACGGCGGATGCAGGCGCGCGGATACCGCGCATCGTGGCCGATATCAGCGGTGCGCGGCCCGTGCACATCGCCATCATCGACGGGATCACGTCCATGAGTGGTGGCGAAGGCCCCTGGGCGCCGACGGCGGCCTTCGTTACGCCCGGCGTAATGATTGTTGGACTGAATCCCATCGCTACAGACGCGGTGGGCGTCGCCGTGATGGGCTACCCCGATCCGCAAGCCACGCGTGGCACGGCACCCTTCCAGACTTGCGACAACCATTTGCTGCTTGCCGAACAAGCCGGTGTAGGCACGGCCGATCTCTCCAAGATCGATGTGCTGGGAATGAGCATCGCCCAGGCGATGTATCCCTACCCCACGTAACCTGCGGAGTTTTCGCTGAGAAAAGTTCTGCTACTGCTAGAACCGAAGTGCGGACTGCTTCTTGCGTCTTGATGAGCTGACATCAGCGACAATCTTGCCTTGAAGAGCTTATGTCTGGGGACGTTCGTCTTTCAAGGTCGTTATCATATTTACGTGGCCAAGGTGGCCGCCTTGGTGCAGTTTTCGTTCAAAGTCTTTCTCCAGATTCATCATAGGCATTGCGGGGCATGACAATCCGGCGCCCAGTGGCTTGTGGCCGCTGAGGCTACCCAGAGTACGCATCCGTTGACATGATTCTGCCTGCGGCGTAACCTGCCAGCATGGCCACCAGCAACAAGCATCCCAGGTCGCTCAGAAGACGAATACAGGCCCTCTTGAATGCGGAACGCAGCCACATGTGCTGGGAGCTTGGCCATTTTCACGCCCCGATGTTCGTGAAGGAGCCCGGGGAAAGCCCCGCCCAGCCCTACATGCTGGTCTGCATTGACACGGCATCAGTGGCCATCATTGGCAGCAACCTATTGCTGGACACTCCTGCGCCGCAGGACCTCCTCTCCTTGCTCGTTGCCTCGATGGAAAAGCCCTGTGTGGGAATTGTTGCTCCCATTCTGCCCCAGTCAGTTCGCGTGGACGACCCCGCCGTGTTCAATTCGCTGCGAAGTGAATTGGGTCAACTAGGCGTGAAGGTCGAGCTTGTTGAACAGCTCTCCGCTCTCTCTGAGTTCAAGGAGATTGCAGAGCGCGAATTGTTCGCCCACCAGGCAGGGTATTCAGGAGCGGAGAACTGAGGCCAATGCACATTTTGGGGAGGGTCATGTGGGAGCGGCTACATCACGAATTTGGCGGCGGAGTTCCACGTCCTGTCTATCCTCCATCGACTCGGAGCGGACGCGACGTTGACCCTGGGCAACAAAAAGTCCGTGGATATCGTCTCGGTCCGAAAGGTGGGTGACGCGTGCCCGACTACGTCCTGCTGCGGCCGGTATTGGTCGAGCTGTCCGATTTGTCAGACCGTCTGTTCGGCTGCGGCCAGCGGCTTAACGGCAACAGGCAACGTCGCACATGATGCGAGCACAAGGAAGGCAACCAGTTTCTTTCTGTTCACAGGAACCTCGGTTCCACTTTCTTGCACTTCTCCCTTAAGAGCTCTCCCCTCCGCCAATCTCACCCTCAGGGTTCGATGGGTGCGCTGAGCGCTAATGCTCTGCGGTGATTGCGAAGATCGCGAGCGTCGGCTGGCCGCCCTGTACTTCACAACGTAAAGTCTCCACTCTTCCTCGCTCCAGTGAAATGGTCCAGAGCAGCAGCTGGTACTGTTCCCGCACGATGTCCTTCACATAAATCATCGCTGGCTGTGCCGCCGTGGCGATCGGCTCGATGCGAGTCGCCTGGTGGATCAAGCTGGCCTGTGCGACTTCGATGCCATTCCTCGCCGGAAATTGCCGCTCCCGACCTCCGCTGTACGTTAGACGATAGAACGCGACCGTCTCGCCTCGCTTCCCGAGCACAGGATAACCCTCGGGAAACGTCACCTGTCCCAGGATTTGGAGGCGTTCGCACTCGCAGCCCAACACGATGGTGATGGACGTGTCGGGTGTCAACAACAAAGGCCGCACATACCCTCCTACTACCGGCATGCGAAAGGGAACGCCCGCTATGAGGAAGTTCGCTTCCTGCCACAAAAGGAACCTTTCCCCGCTCCTCTTCCACTGGTCGCTCGCCATGTCGACCTTAGGCCAATACTTGGCGAGCGTAGCCTCGAGTCCCGACCACGCTTCTGTGCCTTGGGGACTCTCGACTAAGGCCTGCAAATCCACGATGGAGAAGTCGCTTCCTGGCTGAGCGGGAGCCCACTTGAGCGGCAACAAAGTGGGTCGGGCATCTGGCGGTCTGGATGCTTCAGCGCGTCCTTGAAATAGCGCTTACAGTTCCATGAACCAGTCCACCCGGACCTCCCGGGCTTCGTTCACTACGCCGGACATCAGAATGCTGTCGGCGGTCGGCCAGTCAATGCGGCTGTACTGCCGCATGTCCTGCCAGGACCAGAAGGAGTGCCCCGCCAGCTTGCCCGCTTTGACAAGATCCAGGATGAGCTCGCTGTCACTCTCGGGAAAGATGTCCTTATCTCCAATCTGTTCCCAGCCCCATTCGGTGAACGTGAGAGGTCGGGAATCACCGTAACGCTCCGCTGTTCTCGCGTACTCCTGGGGATCGGAAGGATAGGCATGCGCGTCGAAGAAATCCATGCCGGCTTGCTCGAAGATCGGCTTGGCCTTCTCAACGCCCATCGAGTTCGCGAAAGAAACCGGCCTCGCGAGAGGATCGAGTTTTCGGCAGCGCTCCTTACCTTCTTTCAAGTACTCCACCGTCAACGTGCACTCGTTGCCCAGCAGCCAAGCAAACACGGACGGCGAATTCCAGTCCCGCCGGATCGTCCTTTCCATGATGTGATACCCCAGCTCGATCATCGTCCTCGGCATCGTCCGAAAGTCCATGCCCCAATATCCAGGCTCCTCCGTCACCAGCAAACCCAGCTCGTCTGCCAATTCCACAATGTGCTGATGGTGCGGATAGTGCACTAACCGTACGAAGTTTGCTCCCAGGGCCTTGATCATCCGCATGTCCTGTTCCATCTGCTGGCGGGTCAGTGTGAAACCCTGGCCCTTCCACATGTCGTGCCGGCACACCCCGTTTAAGACCAGCCGCTTGCCGTTCAGGAGGAAGTCCGGGCCTCGCGTCACGAGTTCTCGAAAGCCCGTACGGCAACGCCATTCGTCCTCGCTGTGATCGCTTCGAAGCCGGGCACGCAGTTCGTAAAGGTTCGGTGCCTCGGACGACCACAACACAGGTGAATTAACGCGGAATTCAACTTCAACTTCGCTAGAGCCCGAACCAAATGAAGCGTTCTTCTGTACCCGGGCAACCTCCGTCCCCGCCCGCAGCAGCACGAGTTCGATGTTCGCGGAGGCTTCGTTGACTGAAGAGATCATCACACGTGCGCGGCACGCGGCTTCGGTGTAATCCGCGTTCAGTGTGTAGCCGAACCCGACGTTATCGATGAACGCGGCGGGCCGCACTTCCACGTAAACATCGCGGATGATTCCTCCGTAAGCTTCCCAACCTGGGTTCACACCGAGCGCCAACTCATCTTTGGCGGCGCCGCTCGGGTCGGGCGTGAGGTCCGCGATGGCCACCTGCACTGTGTTATTGCCGCTCCTGGATTGGCGAGTGCAATCGAACTCGTAGGGCACGTAGGGACCCATCGTTCCGAGCTCCGCGCCGTTGACCGAAACCCGCCCATAGTAAGTGATCGCATCGAAGTGCAGGATTGAACGCTGATGCGGAGAGAGTTCAGGGAGCAGGAATTCGCGGCTGAGCTGATAGAAACCCGAAGGGCGCAGTGACGAAGGCACTTGGACGACGTCATATAACACACCGTCGATGCGTCGCTCCCACTGCCCGTTGAAGTCAATCCGTGATCTCGTACCGGTCGCGGATTCCGAAGACTCAGAAGCGAAACCTCCGAGAGCATGCGAGAGAGCAGGCAAAACTGCCGACGCGCCAACCGTCCGAACAAATCCTCGCCGATTAAACCTAGTCTGCTTGCCTCGCATGACCCTACGCTGCCTGGAAGATATCCTAGCGCGGCCTCGGGCCGCAGCCAAACTTGGCAAAAGTGGCAAGTGGCGAGCGAGAGACAATTCTTGGCGCGCCGAGTGGAAGTTCGGGATTGGTAGCACAGTGGGGGCTTATCTCGGACGGGGAACTGTGGGTCAGGGACGACGCCACACTGACGCTCCGGACCGCGAGAATTTACTTGACAAACAGTAACGGACCGTTATACTAAATCCAGGCTCGTTTCCCGCTCGTAGTTGTCTTCTTCTCCGCCGTCCCGCCTGCGGAAGAAGACGAAGAAGAACAGGAATTGGGGATTGGAAGTTCGGGGTTAGGACTCGAAAATCGAAAATCGAAATTGGAAACTCGAAAATGGGATCGAAGCCATTTCAAGCCGTGATGTTGTCCTATTATGCCATTGAAAACAAAGGACAAATAAGGTTGACGGGGTGCTGTGCCAAAAAAAGATGTTAAAAACGCGGTTCGAAGCCATTTTTTGTTGAAAACAAAGAAGATCGCTATGGTTCGAAGCCATTTTTGAGGTTCAAAGCCATTTTTGGGCGGAAGCTCAGCGCTGCTATGTTATTCAAAACAAATAAGCCGGCTTTTGTCCAAAGGCCGTGCTTGTGGTTCGAAGCCATTTTTGAGGTTCAAAGCCATTAGCGGGAAGAGGGATGTGAGACTTGGGACTTGGGGCTGGCAGGCTGATGAGAAAAGACTCCAACGATGTCATCCCTTCCCTTCGGTCAGAGCTTGCCCTGAACCCATTCGCTTCGCTCAGAGCCTGCCCCGAGCCTGCCGAGGGGGTAAGCTCCGCGAATGGGGCAGGCTCTGAGCGCAGCCCCGCACCGTCTGGTGCAGGGCGCAGCAAAGGATCTCGTGTTTCTCCGCGCCCCGCGAGGAAGATCGGACTCAGTAGCACAGAGCGCGGCCTGTGGGTGCACCAGGACTAATGCGTCAAGGACGGGAAACACTTCCATCTCGAGACTTCATTTGCTCTCTTTGCGACCTGACAACTAAGCGAGCTACGCAATGGGCAAATGAGTGCACGGTTTCATAGGCTGGAGCAGGGTGCTATCATCCGCCTGCCGGCCACTGCGGCCAGGAGCTATGCTCACCACTGTACTTGCGCTCTTGCTGTCGGTTGCAATGGACTCCGCCAAACCAGCCGTCCAAAATCCAGGTTTTGAGGCGGCGCCGTTTCTGACCAAGTGGACGACCAATGCGCACGCGATGCAACCGAACGGACGTACGCCGACTTTCACTGCCGACCGGTACAACGCGAAAGAAGGCGGCCAATCTCTCTTAATCGACGCGCCCGAATTGGCCGACGCGGCAGTAAGCCAGAAAATCTTCCTGCCTGTGGGGTCCCTGTGGCGCGTGACATCGTGGATCAAGACGCAGGATCTAAACAGTGCGGAGCAGGCGAGTTCGGGGGGATTCATCAAAATCGAGAGCCCCATCGGTGACATTGGATCCAGCGCCGGAGCTTCGGGGACAACTGCTTGGCGCCAAGCGGAAGCGACATTCCGGGTTCCGTCGCCCGGCTTCATAACGCTGAACTTGGTGGGACTGAGCCGGGCCACTGGAAGGGTCTGGTTCGATGATGTTCGCCTCGAAGCACTGACCACGGCCACGCGCGAAGATGTCCGCATCTTCGCTGAGCACACTTCTCAGCGGCCAATCAACGCTATGCAGCAAGGTCAGTTCATCGAAATCCTCTGCAATCTCATCCCCTCCATCATCGCGCAGCAGGTGTGGTCGACGAGTTTCGAGGAAATCCCGCCCTGCAAGTTCCGTTACAAGAAGGAAATCGACGAGCCGTTCCGGCCGTGGTATCCGGACGGCGCCGTAGAAGTTGCGCAGTATTCGCTTGACACAAAGAGTCCATTTAACGGCGCGCGTTCCCAAAAGATTGAGCTTCCCATAGAGCACGCTCGAGCTGGGATCTCGCAAGATGGCTTCTACATCAAGGCGGGAGTTTCTTACAAGTTGCATCTCCACATGCGAGGCGAGGGCAACGTTCGTGTTTGGGCGTCGTTGCACGGCGCAGGACGGATGATCGCCCGGCCCGTTCCGCTAGGCCGCGCCGGTGAGAGTTGGGCTGCAACGGAAGGCGTGCTACGCGCGACGCGCACGATCGACAATGCGACGCTGACCATCGATTTCGAAGGTCCAGGAACGCTGTGGCTGGACCGCGTTTACCTGATCGGCTCGGACGCAGTGCTGGGCCTCTGGCGGCCGGATGTGGTGGCTGCCCTCAGGGCTATGCACCCCGGCATCATTCGATTTGGCGGCAGCACCATAGAAGATTACGAGTGGGAACACGGCATCGGCCCCTGGGATCAGCGGCAACCGTTTACGACCGTGTGGGGAGGCCTGGAAGAAAACTTCGTTGGGATTGATGAATTCATCCAGTTGTGTCACTACGTCGGAGCAGAGCCGCTTATCTGCGTGCGCTGGGCAGGGAAAAAGCCTGAAGACGCCGCCGCCGAAGTCGAGTACTGCAACGGCAGTGTCGACACACATTGGGGCAGGCTGCGCGCCCAGAACGGCCACCCCAAGCCTTACCATGTCAAATACTTTCAAATCGGCAATGAGGTCGATACGGCTGAGTACAACACCACTGTTCGAGCCTTCGCGGAAGCTATGAGAATAACCGACCCCAGCATCAAGCTTCTGTCTTCGTTTCCCACATCTAGCCTATTGGACGCGGCGGGCAAGTCGTTTGACTATCTGTGCCCGCACCATTACGAAATCGGCGATCTGGTCCGGGAGGATCGCAACTTTCAGGACCTTCAGGACTGGATCGCGCGAAATGGAAAGGGCAAAGACATTCGCGTGGCCGTAACCGAATGGAACACGACGGCGGGCGATCCCGGCCTGCTGCGTGGAATGCTCCAGACGCTCGGTAACGCCTTAGACGCCTCGCGCTACCTCAACCTGCTGCAGCGCCGCGCCGATCTCGTGGAAATCGGCAACCGTTCAAACTTCGCGGACAGTTTCGGTTCGGGTTTCATGCTTGCCGAGCCGGGGTGGATTTACGAGTCGCCCGCGTACTACGCCCAGCAACTCTATGCTCGAGCGGCGGGGAGCTACCCAGTGCGCCTGGAACGATCTTCCCGGCTTCCCTGGCAGCTTCAGGAGCCAGACCTGAGCGCGAGCCTCAGCCCTGATGGGAAGACTCTGCGCGTTTATTCCGTCAACTCCACACCACAGGCGCTGGCCGCAAAATTCCATCTCGAGGGATTTTCCGGCTTCGTAAAGGCAGGCACCATCCACACGCTGCAAGATCGTGAAGGCGCGCTTACGTCGGAGGTGATGAACAGCCGCGACGATCCGAGGCGGGTTTCGCTGACTTCGCGACCGGCGACGGCAAAAGGGAGAGAGTTCGAATTCACGTCCAAACCACTCACAGTGACCCTGCTCGAGCTTGAGCTAGCCGCGTCTCCCAAGCGCTCCGAACTCCGGAGAAACCAGCCCTCCAAACCCGCGGCTCGCGCTTCGAGCTTAAGGTAAGATGCAATCAATTCGTCGAGGATGTTAGCTGTCATACGGTCCCGTTCCACGCCTGGGGCGCGGAAGAGGAAGAACCGCGCATCCACGGCACTGGCGGCGAAGATTACTTCAACGGAGCCCGGGGGATTCAGCAAGCTTTACTCCTCACCCCTGGTGGGTCTCACGGAGTTTCACGGTTGGGAACCGGGTGCGCGTTTCTCCCTATATCGCTGGCGCCTCGAGGCTCCAATTCGCTTCCGGAAGTCCATCAAGGTCACGATAGAAGATGGCCAAGCCAATCTGCGGTCCGACAATCTCTACTCGGTTGCGTACTGGTATCAAATCGAACCGCACGCTCCGTTGCCAGCCTTGCTCCGCATTGAGGATCGAATTCCCAAATTCAAAATCACAGGCGGTCCAGGACAGGACCCAAACATGAAGTAAACAGGTCACGACAAGAGCCAGTTGGCACGGCACTAAAGCTCCGCCAGTTGGGTTCTGGCGCCCAAGTGATTCATGTCTT
Organism: Terriglobia bacterium; assembly: GCA_050013575.1. GTDB lineage: Bacteria > Acidobacteriota > Terriglobia > UBA7540 > UBA7540 > DASYXZ01. Next base: position 17,789 of record JBEKEZ010000046.1, read on the forward strand.
GATCGAGGACACGCTGGAACTCTTCTTTGGCACGCTGCCGTGGTGTCGGCAACAATGGCTTTGCTTGGCTTGCCGAGAATGAAGATCTATTTTGGCTTCACCGTAGCGGGGGATCAGTCGACTGTGGAAACAGCCCGGAGAATTGTGCTGCTGGAAGAATTGGGTCACGAAGTGCTGACCCGTCATTCGGCGAGCGAGAATGCCTGAGCGGCAGACAGGCTGATCAGTCCGCAAGAGGTATACCGGCGGGACATGACATGGCTCCAGCAGTGCGACCTCTTCCTCGCCGAAGTTTCCGGTTCATCATTCGGCTTGGGTTTCGAAGCTGGCTACCTGCCCGGCGCTACTGCAAAAAAGGTTCTATTGTTCTATCGCCTCGAACTGAAGGAGAAGATATCTCTTCTCATCACCGGGAATACTCACTCGAAATGCACTCTGATGCCGTACTCAAGCACTGCAGAAGTCCAGACGTTCATCAAGATCAACCTCCGTCTTGGGGCACCCCAGGCCGGAGATTCGGGTGGTGCCAACCCGCGAGACCCGAGACCGATGGGTTGGGCCGAACAGCGTGTGCATCACGGTGTCAGTGCCCAGGGTGACCGACTGCAGCCATACGTGGGCTCTTCCCAAACCGCTGCCCCATGCGTCTCCTCCTCCGGTCGCTACAACCCCACCGTGTCTATCAGCGTTGCCGCTGGCTCGCCGCAGTTTGGGCATGTGGGGTTTTGGGGTCATCCTGCGAGTTTGCCCGAACGCATTTCGGAACGGCGCACGCCTTCAACTCAAGACAGCCAGGCCTAAACAGGCAGAAGTCCGGCGCGTGTCGCGCATCCTGCGCGCCACGCCGCTGTCTCCTAAAAGAAAAGTGCCGCCGCGAAATGCTCCCTTGACACGGCCGACGACCTTATAAACACGCTACGCTCGCTTTGACAGCCATCGTGGGACCAAAGGGCAAGGGGCGACGGAGTTCAGTCAAAGAGCAGTTGGTGAACATTTCCCACCCCGCAAAGAAATCGCCCGTCGGCCGGCAGGTATTCGACATGAATGATTTGCGCCGGCGCAAAGATATTGGTCGCCCCGGGGGCGTAGGGGATCGCAACTTCCACATGCGTCCCCACGACGTAGCGATTGGCGCTCTTGAAGGACAGTCCACCGCGCGAGACGTTCTCAGTTGTCACCACTTCTTCGCCGCCCTCCCTAGTGCGGATGCAGGCGCGCATCCGGAGGCCGATGCGAACATGGTTGCGTTCATTTTCCGTGCGGCCTTGTGCGGCCGCCGGCGCTCGCGACGCCTCCGCCGTGGCTGGCTGGGGCGCGGGCTCGCCGGGGGTTCTCGCCACCGATTGTTTCCAGAGAGTGGTGTCCGCGCAGCGTTTGCACCGTCGTGAAAGAGACCCACTGGCTTCAAATACTTCCGCCTCGAACTCGTTCAAACAAACCAGCTCTTGAGTGTAGCAACCCCCGCACTCCATCAGCGCGCGCGCCACAGCTTTTTCCGATTCCGTTATTGGCGGGAATTCGATGCCCCACAGGTTGACCTCCACATTCAGGAGCTGGATTCCGTAGAAGTACTCCCCGGGGCCGCCACCGATCTGTCCGACCACGCGGACATCGCTTTCCTTTCCCGTTTTCACGCAACGAACCGTCAGCTCCTGTTCCGGCACCATTCTGCGACTCAATCGAATTTTCGCGCCGTGCCGGCTGACGATAGCCGTCCGGGTACCCTCCATGAAACTTCGGCCCTGACCGTCCGTTCCCGACACCTGAATGTCGAGTTCAATCGGGACGCGGTCGCTCCGACGAGCGTGTGGTAACCTGGGGCTATCTTTCGGCTGAAGATCGCCCGGATTGTCGGATCGGTCTGTCATGGGCTGCTCACTGCTCCTCTACTAGGACTGTCCTGTTATCAGGTTCTGCGGGCGGCGGACGGATGGCGCTGTAGGCAAATGTGGGATCTCAGAGCATTCTGGCTTCAGTATCGGAACCGCGTTGCGCGCCAACTCCGGGCCGTCCTGTTTCATCTGGGCCAGAATTCCCGTTTTCAGTTTTCGCCCGACCGGAAATGTACACCCGACCGTCTGCGACTTCAATGTCCGGCCGAGCTTTCAGTGCCGGGTGCTTCCACGGATCACGGAAGGGGTCTGCCATCTGCCCATAGGATCATCGGGCTACCCTAGAGCCCGAGCGATCCAATGGGCAGTACCCTCCAACGCCTCCCGTTCCAAACCCGTGGTGGGAAATCCGGACCAGGAAGAGGTTCGGTGCGGCCAGTCAGCGTGACAGCACGGCCAGCAGCGACTGGTAGCCATCCACCAGCAGACCTTCATAGCCGTGCGGAGTCCCATCCCAGGCTTTCCAATCGTATGTCATGCCGTTCGGGCCAAAACCCTGGAATCCACCTTTCTCAAAACCAGCGAGCATGGGAAACAGCATCGCATCGGCATCTTTGCGCCGGTCCAATTTGTATAAGGCTTCCAACGTGTAATAGGCCCAGCACGCCGTCGCCCCGCCGTTCTCATAGATTTGAAATCCATCCGACCCATCCTCTTTCTTCGGCCCGCCAAAGCGAGGATCGAGGTCGACGTAATCGCCGCGGCGAACGGGAATCAAGTTTCCCGGCAGGCCGTATTCAAAATGCGTGTAACCCACTTTCTTCATCTCGGCGAGCATCCGATCCATGATGAGGTTTGCCATGTCGCGTGGGACCAATCCATAGGTAATGGCCACGCTGTTCACAAAAGTGAAATAGTAATCGTGCAGGTTTCCGTCAGCGCTTTTCCAACCGGCGAGAACCCCAGCTTCGGGGTCGTAAAAGGTGTGGAAATAAACCGAACGAAGTTTTTCGGCGCGGGCTGAATACATCTGTGCATCGTCCGGCTGGTTTGCTTGGCGGGCCAGGCCCGCCATGTTCGCCAGGGCGTGGTAGGCTATCGCATTCGAGTAAGCGTCTTGATGGCCAAAGCCGATGGTGTCCCACCAGTTGGCAGGGCGCACCACGATTTTTTCCGGCCAGGAGTTGTAATTCCCACTCACCGGGTATTCCAGCAACCCATCTCCACCCACGTCCATGGCCAACATTTTGGTGGCCCAATCCTTCAATCCGGCATAGTTTTTCTCGAGCCAGGCATGATCCTTGCTGCCTTGAACGTAATCGCTGGCGGCAATCAGGAGCGAGGGATAGGTATCGGTAAAGTCGTAGCGGGTGTCATATCCTTCTCCGTATCCCTTCATCCCATAGCCCTTCATTCCCCCAAGATATCGGTCCAGGGTTTGGCGAACCATATCCAGTGCGGTGAGGCCCGGGGCCAGGGGCGGCGTGTGGACGGCCATTGAGGAATACAAGAAAACGGTGAAGGCCACCGGGTCGCTGGCGGCGTGATTGGCCAGCACTCGCCGCCGTGGATTCAGTTGAAAGATATTCAGCCAGTCGCGCCGGAAGCCGTCAAATCGCGGGTCGCCCGAGATTTTTGGCGAAGCGGGATAAATATCCACCACTTCCAAGTCGTAATCGATTTGGGGCAGGGCAGCGGTGGCGGCGGGGAAGGAGACGCGCACATAGTCGTCGCCCTGCTTGGCGTCGTCATAACGGAACGCGTCGTAACCCAGCGCCAGGCCGGGGCCGGAGCTTGAAGTGATGCGGAGAGTCCCGAGGTCAGGCAGGTGCAGGAGCGCGGGCAGTCGCACGGTGCTGTCGTCATTGATGAGCCCCAGTAAAGTGGCATGGTTAAGGTGCGGATTGAAGTTGAGCACCAGCGGCGGGGGCGGCTTTCCGGCGGTAGACTGCGAGCGCAGATGGATCCGGCGCGGAGAGAATTGGAACGTCCAAGCGGGCGGCGCCGCGGCAGAAGCGCGGGCGAGACGGTACTCGAAGGTCGTGCCGACATGGCGAACCTGGTACGCGGTCTCCGCCTTGGCCGGCGGGCGCAGCGGGTTGGCGCTGAGCTTGTTCTTGCCCAGCGAATCCACGGTAAGGGCGAGAAAGGCCGGTTGGCCTGGCGCCAATTCAACGCGTATAAACTCGGAATGATATTGGAGCGTCCCGATCGGCTGTGCCGCCGAAGCTGTGGCGGCCAGGAAAAGCGCGGGAATTAAAGTTCGAAAACACTTGGGCATCGATCGCCCTCCGAGGCGGGGAACTTTCACGGCGAGATACTAATCCAGAATTTCCGTCGTCAGTTTTCGCCCGGCCGGCAATGTACCCCCGAGCGCCCCTGAATTCAATGTCCAGCCGAGCTTTCAGTGCTGGGTGCTTCCACGGACCACGGAAGGGGCCAGTTTTACCTCTCCGGAGAATCCCAAAGCCCGAAACTGCCGCTTCTTCGTCCGATGCCCCTGACACTGTTCTTTCGCCGCCTTCCCTCATCGCCGAACCCTGACTCGGTCTGCGGTTCGCCTACCCCGCTGGCGATGGTAGCGCTGCGATCCGCTGTAGCATCGCTCCAAAGAGCCGCCGCGTCAGGTGGCTCTCGGCCAGGAGCAGCCAGTAATGGCGGGCGTGCTTGATAAATCGGCCACCCGTCGTCACGAACCGCTGCAGCAGGCTCGGCAGCGAACAGTTGGCAATCCTGCGTGGCAACAACAAACGCCACCACAGGTTCCCCAGATTGTAAGCGATCACACTCAACCACAGCCGCACCTCGTTCGACCAAAAGCGATGGCAGCTCAGCCGCGTCATCTTTACCACTTGCTTGCATTCTTTGAGCCGAGTCCGTGATCTGCGGAACTAATGCGCGCGCTCGGGGACGCGCAAACGGAACTGCTTTGCATAGCGAGGGCGTGATCCGGATTCATCGATTTCTTGGCACGCTTTCCGCTCACAACCGCCATCCTGCCGCAAGACTGGCGGAACCGGAATGGTACGGATTATGCCCCGGGCTGGCCTGTTTCCTGGCCTAGCGGGGTTCGCCCCCCGGCGCCAGGATCACTTCCGGTTGCGGGGCGGACCGGCCCTTCGTCAAATTCTCGAAGAGGAAGAGCCCTGTCTTTCCGCCAACGATGATGTCGAGGTCTCCGTCATTGTCGATATCGACGACGCAGACTTGCATCCCTCCCCCGGTCCGCGTGCTGTAGTCGATGATGTGCCGCCGCCATTGCAGCCCGCTTTCGGTCTGGACCCTTTCATACCAATACAGGCCGAGAGGCTCGTTGGCGCCTTTATCGTGCTCGTGCGCGTAGTAGCGCTTTCCCGTTACGAGTACCGGTTTGCCATCGCCCTTAAGGTCGGCGACGGTCAAGGCGTGAGCCTGCGACCAGGCGTTGTCGATGACGTGTTTCACCCAGGTGCGGTTGCCCTGCGCGTCCTTCTTTTGTTCGTACCAGAAGATTCCGTAGTCGTGGGCGAGGGTGGTGACGAGGTCCGGCAAGCCGTCGCCGTTCACGTCCATCGTGTAGATGAATCCGGTATCTCCCAAGTCAAATTCCGGGTGGAAGACCCACTCGCCGTGGCGAGAGTCGGGGGGAGCTTCAAACCATCCCTTGGGCGTGATGATGTCCGTGCGCCCATCCCCCTTGACGTCTCCTGCGCCGATGCCGTGCCCATAACTCCGGGGGCTGACCTCGTGTCCAACCCAGTGCACGTCCTTGCCCTTGCCTTCGATTTCGTACCAGGTCAGAGGGAAACTGGTGTCGCCGAATTGCGGTAAGAGTTGTTGAGGCTTGCCGGTATTCAGGATGTCCACCAGAAACGAGAATTCCACCGGCGAGCGTGTCTCAATGACGTGCTTAACCCAGGGCTTGTTCGATTTGCCGGGGTTTTCCCACCAAGCCAGGGGCGTGGTCCAGTAGGAACTGGTCACCACATCGGGGTAGCCGTCACCATTCACGTCAATCGCCAGGTCGCCCAAGTCTTCCAAGTAGCCGTCAGTGAAGGGCAGGTCCCGAAAATGGTGTTTGATCCAACGCGGCCCATCCTTACCCGGCAGCGTTTGCTCGTACCAGTTCTCGCCGGAAATGATGTCGAGCTTCCCGTCCTGATTCACGTCCGCGACCTCTGCCGCTTCGCTTTGCCCCAAGTCGATGGTGTGCTTACAGAAAGGGATTTCCTCCGAGCCCTGCGCGCTCACGCGTCCCGTACTCCAGAACAGGCAGGACGCGAGGGTCAGGAGGCCTACGGGCAGGCCCACGAGAGGGCCGACGCGGTGGAGGATTCGAAAAGTTCTGCTCACGAAGGAAGGCATGGGAGTCTCCTTAACCAAGAATTCTTTTTCCCTCGCCCCCTTGGGGGAGAAGGAGAACCGCAAGGCGGTGGGTGAGGGGGTCAGCACTAACATGAATGCACTGAATCAAGTTTGGATGAGGCGCTGCGGTTTTGACCCCCTCACCCGACCCGCCCCGGCTGGACAAAACGCCGATTGCGGGCCACCCTCTGTCGCCGCGGCGACCGAGGGGAGTAAATTCAAAACGGCGGGCCCCTCAAACGAACCCTAGTGAATCCCCAACTTACGCGCCAGCCTTTTCGTGAATTGGAGTCCCTGGCGCGCCAACTCATCGCCCGAAGGCGCCAAGTCGCGCCAAATAGCTGCGGCTGCGGCCAGCGCGGGCTCAGGCTGGGCAAACGATTCAATCGTCAGCCACCCCTCGTAGCCAATTTCCTTGAGCACTTTGAGAATGCCCTTCCAATCGTTGTGCCCGGTTCCCGGTATGCCGCGATCGTTTTCGGAAATGTGAACGTGTCCCAGGCAGTTGGCCACAAGTCGCAGGGCCTCGGCGGGATGCCGCTCCTCGATATTTGCATGGAACGTGTCGAAGTGGATTTTCACATTGGGCGCGCCCACGTCCCCGACCAATCGAGCTGCGTCCTCCAGCGTGTTGAGGAAGTAAGTCTCGAAGCGGTTCAGCGGCTCGAGGCATAGGCACACACCGCGTTTTTGCCCGCGGTTTGCGGCTGCGCGCAGACCTCTGACGGCCCACTGCCATTCTTTTTGGGTGCGTCGGCTTCCAGTCATAACTCCCAGCCCGGCGTACAAGGGGCCGCACGCCAGGCGCGCGCCCAACTCCGCCGTCCTGTATATGCACTTTTTCAAGAACTCCACTCCTTGCGCGCGGGTGGCCGCATCGGAACTGACCAGGTTGGCATGGCGCGGCAGCACGCAGCAGGTGGTCCGTTCCAATTGCAGCCGATCGAGCGTGGCCCTGACCGCTGGAATGTTGGCGGGCTCGTCCGGCGAGAGGAAGAGTTCGACCCCGTCAAAGCCCCATTCTTTGATGCGAGCGAAGAGCGGATCCTGTTTCTCTCCCACCTGGGTGGTCCAAACCATGGTGTTGACGCCGAATTTCATGTTGATGGGTCCCTTCGATATGAAGCTGTTAGCAATCAGGTTTCAGCGGTCAGCCTGCAAAACTGACCAATGCGCGGCTACAGCCGGCCCAAAAGACGACTGCATAGCCGATGGCTGAGGGCTGATCGCTGACAGCTATTTCTAAATCACATTCCACGGGGTCCGGCGCTCTTCATTCAGCATCTTATTGGCGTCGGCGTCACCGATGAATTGTTCCTTCAGGCTGTCCCAGCGCAATTTGCGGCCAAGCCGCAACGAAATGTTGTCAATGATGCAAGCGCTGGTGGTGCGGTGAGTGGTTTCGATATCGGCGTTCGGCTTTTCCCGCGACCTTATGCAGTCGAGGAAATTGACCACATGGGGCTGGTGCTGGGCGGTGCTGTCGCCCTTTTCTATCTCCGTCCGTCCGAAGGTTTCCCACACATCGGAGGTGAGCGTGGGTGGCCAGATGGTATAGCCTTCGCGGTTGATGAAGAGCGTACCGTCGGTTCCGTAGAATTGCGTTCCATACGAATGTTCATCCGGTCCCCGGCCCAGGTGGTAGCAGAAGCGGGCCATAAAGCCGGCGGAGTTGAGTGGGCAGGGCGGGTATTCATAAACGGCTTCGAAGGTGTCTGGGGTCTCGTAAATGCCCAGGCTCGCGTATCTACCCCCTGAGGCTGCGACCGACACTGGGGCGTTCACTTGCATCGCCCAATGGACCACATCCATCAAGTGCGGTCCCCAGTTGGTGGTTTCGCCTCCCCCGGTTTCCCAAAACCCTGTGAATCCCCGGCGGCTGCGATTGTAATGATGGTAAGGCGCGGGTCCCAGCCAGAAATCCCAATCGAACCCCGGGGGAGGATCGCTGTCGGGCGGCGGAGTCTGCTTCCGATTCTCGCGCGTGAATCCCCCGCCATGGAGCCATGCCTCGACAAAGGTGACCTTGCCGATTCTGCCGCCCCGGATCATCTCCACAACTTTCTGGTAATGCTCGCCGGAGCGCTGCTGCGTTCCGCATTGCACGACACGGTGACTTTCTTGGGCGGCCTCCACCATTTTCCGGCCTTCGTAAATCGTGTGGGAAATCGGCTTCTCCACGTAAACGTCCTTCCCCGCTTGGCACGCCATAATCGTCGGAATGCCATGCCAGTGTTCCGGGGTTGCGACAATCACGGCATCAATGTCCTTATGTTCCAGAAGCCGGCGAAAATCCTTGTAACCCTTCGTTTGGCTCGACATCCCTGGGGCGTCGAGCGTCAAGGCGACGCACAAATCATAGACGTCCGCCACGGCGACGGCGTCCACCAGTCCGGTTCGGAGCATCGAGCTCAGGTCAAACCGGCCTTGATTGCCGGCGCCGATCAGGCCGATGCCGATGCGGTCGTTGGCCCCCATCACGTTGCGGACGGCCGGGCCTGCCGAAAGAGCCAGACTTACCACACCCAGCGTCGTGGATTTGTTGAAATCCCGGCGGGTCATTTTGGGCAACTCCATAGTCAATCTCCTCCCAAGGTCCGAATCAGCTATGCAACCGCCACGCAGGGGACCTTTCATCTGCTTACCCGTGGCGCGGGGCGATAGTAGCCCAGGAGACTCGCGCGGGCAACTCGCATCGACATGTCTGTTCGGATGTTGTCTGTCCGGAAGTTGGCTGTGTTGGATGCCGCAGTGCCCGGACCGCGAGCCCCGGCTGCCGGCAACACGTGGGCTTCGATTGTCCGGCACCGGTTCTTTGCGAGCACGCGAAGCGTCCGCCGCTCGTTGCGGCTTCGTCCAAACGGCATTGCGGGAAATAGCTCCTACCTTGTCGCCTAGTCCTTATCCACGAATCCGCAGGCGCAGTCCGAAGTTCTGGCCGAGCGACGGAGCACTCTTCCATTACGCCGTTATGGAAGAGTGGGCCACCATCAGGGAGTTGAGGGACTTCGGTCCACTCTTCGGCGTCACAGGGGAGGAATCATCGATCTCCGGCAAAGGGCATCCAGATTGACGAAGTGGAGTTGTCGCTGAGGCATCGGGCTTGAGAAAAACCCACACGGTCCCGATGGCACTAACCGTGAATCGCTCCTGCTTGATAAGCTTCGCATTGGAACGTTAATCAAAAGGGCGCCAGTCGGATCGCCAGGCAGCATTTGGAGCATGCTTTCCGAATCCTGAAGCGCACCTTCGGATTTGTGAAGGTTCGCTTCCGGGGACTGAAGAAGAACCACAACCATCTGTCTACCGCCTCCGCGCTGGTGAACCTGTACAAGCACCGCAAGCGGATGGCCCTTACGGCGGCGTAGTGTGCCCGGTGAGCGCCCGAAAAGACGCACACTCCCCGATGAGCCTTGTGTGCGCCTGCCGGAAAACTGCTCCGGCGGGCGCCATCGAAATCTTCAACTTATGGAAAGCGGTAGAGCATTACCCGCAAAATCGTGTCCGGATGCAGCACCAGGATCTCTCCCTGCGCATCATCATCGCCTTCGATCCAACGGGTAAGCTCCCACTTTCCGTCCACAAACCTGCGTTGCTGCACGACGCCGAGTCCCACATTGGACGGTCCGGGCGTGTTCGCCGTAAAGTCGACGCGCATGCCGCCTCCGCCGAAATAAAACTCGTCGGGACCGGTGGCAATCACAACTGCAGCAGCTTCCAGCGGCGGCAAGCACCTGGGCCATGCCTGCCGCTAAAAGAAGGGGGAGGACCACATTCAGAGGTCGCAGTCTCATAAGATTCTCTTTGCGATACGAATATCACAAATCGCCTCCGGTTGAAATTTTTCCCGGCTTGCGGCGGAAGCATTTCAGCAGTTTGTGGCGCGACAGAAGAATTACACAATCGGAGCCGGCCGACTGGCGTAAGTGGATTCCGGTTCGGATAAGGACTACTATGCTGTCTAAAGATTCGAGTGAGAAGCAACTGCCGTCTTTCTCACCTGCGGTGTGCCAGTCTGATGCCAATAGCGCTGTTTCCACCCGCCGCAAATTTAGGAGTGCCGAACAATGAAAATGAAAATGACTTCTGCTGTTCTGGCCGCTTTGGTGGCCACAAGTGTCGTCGGTACGCTCCACGCCCAAGTAAAGGAGCGCCCGATTCCCCGCGTGGTGAAGAAAGATCGGCGCTACGCCCTGTTCGTCGACGATGCACCTTACTTGTTGTTGGGCGCACAGGTGCATAACTCCAGCGGTTGGCCGGCCATGCTTCCGAAAGTCTGGCCCGCCATGGAATACCTGAATGTCAATACGGTGGAAATTCCGATCTACTGGGAGCAGTTCGAACCGCGGCCCGGACAGTATGACTACTCGGCGATCGATACCCTCCTGGCCGAGGCTCGCCAGCATCGCGTTCACTTGGTCGTGCTCTGGTTCGGAACCTGGAAAAACGGCAGCCAGCACTACATGCCCGAGTGGATGAAACTGGCCCCCGACCGATACCCGCACATGGTCGATAAGAACGGAGTCGCGGTGGACTCGCCTTTACCTTACTCCACCGCGTCGCTCGAAGCGGATAAGAGTGCGTTCACTGCTTTCATGCGGCACCTCAGAGCAGCCGATCCGCAGCGCACCGTCATCATGGTTCAGGTGGAGAACGAACCCGGCACCTGGGGCAGTGTCCGCGATTATTCCCCAGCCGCGCAGAGACTGTTCGAAGCGCCGGTGCCGCCCGAGATCCTCAGTGCCATGCAGGTGAAGGCCGCTTCGCCATCCCCGAACTGGCAGGAAGCATTTGGCTCAGAAGCCGAGGTCTGCTTCCATGCCTGGTCGGTGGCGAGATATGTCGGGCAAGTCGCCGCCGCGGGGAAGGCTGTTTATCCGCTGCCGCTCTATGCCAACGCGGCTTTGCGAGACCCGCTCAAGCCGGGCGCTCCCGGCACCTACGAGAGCGGTGGCCCCACGGACAACGTGCTCCCCATCTGGAAAGTCGCGGCGCCGGCGCTGGATATTTTGGCGCCCGACATTTACCAGAACGACCCTGCCGCGTATTTGAAGGTGCTGGAACTTTATCATCGCGACGACAATCCCCTCTTCGTGCCCGAAACCGGTGGCGCTGCCAATGCCCGTTTCTTCTTCTCGGCGCTTGGCCTTCAGGCCATAGGATTCTCGCCCTTCGGGATGGATTACACCCGCGACCGCGGCGACGCTGCCGGGGGCTCCAAATCACGAGAGGAGTTCCTCGCGCCCTGGGCCATGAATTACCGCTTGATTGGGCCGATGCAGCGGGAGATCGCCCGCCTCAATTTCGAAGGTAAGCTCCAGGCCACGGCCGAGGAAAAGGGCAAGGTCACCGCGACCCTGCCGTTCGGAGCTTGGAACGCGGTGGTGTGGTTCGGGGCGTCCCGCAATAATCGCGCCGTGGGGAATCCGGAGCCAACGGGACGGGTTCTGGTTGCTCAGCTTAAAGACAACCAGTTTCTGGTGGCCGGATTCTTTTGCCGCGTCGACTTCCGGCCAGCCGACGCCGAGCACCACCGGCCTGTCGAAGAGGGAACCGGACAGATTCCCTCCGCCATGATCGACGGTAAATGGCAGCACCGGCAGTTCCTGCGCGTCGAAGAGGGAACCTACCAGAACGGCGTGTTCAAGTTCCTTAGGATCTGGAATGGCGACGAGACAGACTGGGGCCTCAACTTCGGCGCGGAGCCGGTGGTGCTGCGCGTCTCGCTGGCTACCTATTAGCGATCAAGGCAGTCTCTACTCCCTCGAATCCGGCGGCGCAGAGCGGGGCTCGGCGAGAGAGGCCCAGCAGGATCTGCCTGTTTACGTACGACAACAACACGTTCGTCACCCGGTCCTATCAGCCCGGCCCGGTGCGCTACAGGATTATCGTCAGGCGGGCATCCGCCAAACTGTTCAACCTGCGGACCGGCGCCCAGTTGCGCGGCTATGTGGACGGCAACACGACCGTCTTCGAAGTCTTGCAAATGCCGCGCACTTACGCGGCGTATCGCTTCGAGTAGTGACGGGGCCGGCTCCGGGGCGCAACCTCGCGCGTTCCGTGTGGATGGCCGCCTCACCTGCTGCACGCAGGAGGTAGCTGTGACCTCTCTATAGGTTTTCACCAGTTGTGGAATCGGCTTAGATCCCCCTTACTGCCGCATTCGGACACTGGTGCAAAAAGTTAAAATCCGCCGACTTGGGCTGTCGCTGCATGCTGCTGATTTGGCGGGGACAAAAAGTCTCTAGGAAATGTAGGAATTGGAATTTCGGGTGGTCAAATGGCTACAGTCTGTAAACCATGACCATACCCTGCCGTTAAGACTACAACCCCAGGGCCCTCGTCGTGAACTCGATGAGCGGCAACATCGTCAGACACGCGGCAGCGAAATCGCGCGTGACCTTGACCCAGCCCGCGATTGAATTCAGAGCTTAAATGCTTCTAGGAACGGTCTGCTCGGGTTTGCGTTTGGCATCGCTCGTCGCTTCGGTGTGCCGTAAAAGACTACCCAATTTTTACGCTCAGCATGGATATGGAACCTCCATCAACACCTTCGACCGGGAAACTGATGGTTTCGCGCTCCTGCGCCGTGGCGATTACGTAGAGCAGCGGCAGATAGTGGTCCGGTGTGGGAATGGAGAGCATTGCGTTGGACCCGAGCTTCTCGTACTGGATGAGGGGTTTGTATTCGCCCGCGAGCATCATTTCCTTCGCTTCTGTTTCAAAGCGAATGGCCCAATCATACGGCTCCGGCATGTGCCGTCCCCAAGCGTAAGCATGGAGATTGTGAACAACGTTTCCGCTGCCAAGGATCAGGATATTCTCCCCACGCAATGATGCGAGCTTCCGCCCCAGTTCGAAATGAAAAGACGCAGGCTGCGTCTCGTCGATACTGAGTTGCACGACCGGAATGTCCGCATCGGGGTAGACGTGCCGGAGTACGGACCACGTGCCGTGATCGAGTCCCCATGAGTTGTCCAGCATAACCGGCAAGGGCGCAAGCATTTTTTGCACGCGACGAGCGAGGTCGGAATCACCGGGCGCTGGATACTGCACCTCATAGAGTTCTTGCGGGAAGCCGCCGAAATCATGAATGGTCCTGGGCGAAGTGCTGATCGTTACCCCGGTTCCGGGCACGAACCAATGCGCGGAGATGGAGAGAATCGCCTTCGGCCTTGGAAGCTGCTCTCCTACGAGGCGCCATGCTTCGGTGTACACGTTCTCCGTCACGGCGTTCATGGGATTCCCATGTCCGAAGAAAATCGCGGGTAGTATTTCAGGCACTTTGAGTCTTTCGTTACTCACACTAAGTCATTATGGGCGAATGCCGTCCGGACCATCAAAATCCTACTTTGCAAATCCCATCTGCGCCTTAGTCCTCAGACGCGTTGACCCGCTCGCGTGCTGCAAACGAGCCATCGGTCCGGCATCATGAATCGTTCAAAGTCGAAAATCATGGCAGGGCTGCAATGCCCGATGGTGAGGGGAGAGCTGCAGAACTAGTTCTCCGCCTTCATTTCGTTGCCCGAGGCGCAACTCGAATGCAACTCCCCTTGGTTCAGCGTCGTGCCGTGACTGATTTGCCCTTCACGACGTGTTCGATTTTGAGGCCCAAGCCTTCAGCGACACCTTGGCCATACTTCGGATCGGCCTTGTAGAAGTGTCGGATCTGCAATTCTTGAATGCGCTGTGGCACCGTCTTCATGCTCGCGACGATGTTCCCGATCAGCCGTTCACGCGCGTCCGGGGTCATGAGCCGAAAGAGATCGCCGGGTTGCGTGTAGTAGTCCTCATCCAGACGGTGATTGTGGCGGTCCACCGAACCGCTGATCGTTCGCGGGCGCTCCCGGTACGCCGGATCCTCCACCGGACCATTGAAGCTGTTGGGCTCGTAGTTGGGCGCAGAACCGAAGTTTCCGTCAAAGCGCATGGCGCCATCGCGTTGGTAAGTGTGAACCGGGCTCTGAGCCTTGTTCACCGGCAGTGTCTCTTAGCTCACCCCGATGCGATAGCGATGGGCGTCCGGATACGAGATCAGCCGCCCCTGTAGCATCTTGTCGGGCGAGTAACCCATGCCCGGCACGACATTCTTTGGGTCGAAGGCCGCCTGCTCGACTTCTGCGAAGTAGTTCTCGGGATTGCGGTTCAGTACCAGTTCGCCCACTTCCACCAGCGGGTAATCCTTATGCGGCCAAACCTTCGTCAGATCGAACGGGTTGAGGTGATACGTGTCCGCTTCCTTTTCCGGCATGATCTGCACGCACACGCGCCACTTGGGGAAGTCGCCTTTCTTGATGGCTTCGAACAGATCGCGCTGCGCGTAATCGGGATCCTTGCCGCGCATTTCGTCGGCCTGCTCGCGGGTGAAGTTCTTGATCCCCTGCTTGGTCTTGAAGTGCCACTTCACGTAGAACAGTTGGTTCTTGCTGTTGATCAGGCTGAAAGTATGGCTGCTGTAGCCGTTCATGTGGCGATACCCGTCGGGGGTTCCGCGGTCGGAGAAAAGAATCGTCACCTGGTGCAGCGATTCCGGCGAGAGCGACCAGAAGTCCCACATCATCGTCGGCGACTTCAGGTTTGTCTGCGGATCGCGTTTCTGCGTGTGAATGAAGTCGTCGAACTTAAGAGGATCACGGATGAAGAAGACGGGCGTGTTGTTCCCCACCATGTCCCAGTTGCCTTCTTCGGTGTAAAACTTCAGCGCGAAGCCGCGCGGATCGCGCTCAGTGTCGGCCGATCCCTTTTCGCCGCCCACGGTGGAGAACCGCAGGAACGTGGGAGTGTGCTTTCCGACTTCAGAAAACAATTTCGCCGTCGTGTACTTCGGCATCTCCGGATTGTTGCAGACGAAATCGCCATAAGCTCCGGAACCCTTGGCGTGGACTACGCGCTCAGGCACGCGCTCGCGATTGAAATGGGCCATCTTCTCGAAAAGCAAGAAGTCTTCAAATACGACCGGCCCACGGGGGCCCACGGTAAGCGAATTCTGGTTGTCGCCCACTGGGCGCCCTGCCGCCGTTGTCAGTTGCTTCTTTTTTTCCATAGACCCTCCTCGCTAATGTTCAATACGGACCCCACGCCTTCCATTTTGGCATCCTGGGCCACAGCAGTATTCATCCTACGCTCTGGTTCGCGACCGCAGTTTAACACCCCAGACGCCTGTCCCTACCAAAACACCTGTTTGCAATGAATCCGCTGAGGCCACTGGCCTCAACTACCGACGAAACATGAAATCCGGCAAGCGTCCGAACGCACGAGATGTATCCGTACATCTTCGTTCGCGCCAAGTTCTTGCGCACTGAAACCAGCCCTAAATACAACAAAGTGGCGTATTGCTGCTGTGATGCCGGACACCCTCGCATGTGACCACTGGCAGCGCTGAGCGGCTTCGAGGAATCAGGGATGAAGCCGCTCTCGCAGAAAACGCGGCTCACGCTCGAAGGGAAGCGCAGAGCAGGAGGTTGACCCGCGAAAGCCCGGCTGCTTTCCGCCGCTTGGTTTTCATCGAGGCCGAGCCGCTGCGCCGGGCGCGGTTCCCGACTAAGACTAGCGACCATCCAAGAGTTGACCGACTCCGATCTACCCTACGGCGTTACACAGGATCTATATTGGCCAGCGGCCACTTTCCGGGAAGCCGACTTTTCAGGCCGAATTTCTAGCAACCGCAGAAGCTCCTGACCGGCAGGAAGTTGCAAGAGAACTGCGAATAGATTCTTCTGCGACCAAATGAGAATATTTTCCGAGTGGCCGACGACAGATCCGCTGAACGGAACCGGCAAACAAGCCGAGACTTCTCCATCTAGATGATTGTTACACTGCCCGAGCGTTCGCTCTCGACGGCCAATGCACTCCTGGCCTTCATATCGTGTATAATTTCGTTCACAAATGGTCCTGACCTCGGGCGCTCAACTGGGTCCCTACGAAATTCTTTCGCCGCTCGGCGCCGGCGGGATGGGCGAAGTCTATCGGGCGCGGGACACGAAGCTGAACCGCGAGGTCGCTCTCAAGGTCCTTCCCGAAGCCTTCGCCGCCAATGCCGAACGCATGGCGCGATTCGAGCGCGAGGCGCAAGTGCTCGCCTCAGTCAATCATCCGAACATGGCGGCGATTTACGGTTTGGAAGAATCCACCGCCGTGCGGGCGCTGGTGATGGAACTGGTCGAGGGGCCGACGCTGGCCGATCGGATCGCGCAAGGACCAGTCGCCATCGAAGAAGCCTTGCCTGTCGCAAAGCAGATCGCCGAAGCGCTCGAATATGCGCACGAGAAGAGCATCATTCATCGGGACTTGAAGCCTGCGAACGTGAAGGTCACGCCCGAAGGCACGGTGAAAGTTTTGGATTTCGGCCTAGCCAAGGCTCTTGCTCCCGATACGTCCGGAACCCACCTCGCCAACTCACCCACCATCAGCATTGCGGCGACGCAAGCGGGCGTGATTCTCGGTACCGCGGCCTATATGAGCCCGGAGCAAGCGAAGGGAAAAATCGTCGATCGCCGCACCGACATCTGGGCGTTTGGCTGCGTGCTTTATGAAATGCTCGGGGGGAAGCAAGCGTTCGAGGGCGAAACTGTCTCGGACGTTTTGGCTGCGGTCATTATGAAAGACCCCGACTGGAACGCGCTCGCGGCAGACACGCCGGCTGGCATCCAAAAGTTGCTGCGCCGGTGCCTTCAGAAAGACCCAAAGCAGCGCCTGCGCGACATCGGCGACGCACGCATTGCGATTGAGGAAACGTTAAGCGGGACAGGTGATGCAGAGGCGGACCTCGTGCCCGCCCAAGGACGCCCACAAGGGCCGCCCCTGCAGCCTTGGCGACGCGCGCTTCCCTGGGCGGCGGCTTTACTTTGCGTCGGTCTCGCTGGAGTTTTCGCTATCGGTTATTTCCGTGCGATTTCCGTTCCCGCGCGGTCTGTTCGTTCTTACATTCTTCCCCCCGAGAAAACCACGTTCGCTTTCGAGGCGAAAACTGGAACTCCCGTACTCTCTCCCGACGGCAGAAAGCTGCTGTTTGCGGCGCGTAACTCCGCGGGCGTGGAAAGGCTCTGGATACGCCCGCTCGACTCTGCCGCTGCCCAGCCGCTCGAAGATACCGAAGGCGCGTCCTTTCCCTTTTGGTCGCCGGACAGTCGTTTTGTGGGCTACTTTGCGCAAGGCAAGCTGATGAAGATTGACACCTCGGGCGGGCCCAACCAGACAGTTTGCGACGCTCCGAGCGGGCGCGGGGGAGCATGGAGCCTAGACGGAAGGATCGTTTTCACCCCGGAAAGATTAGCCGGACTCGAGCAGGTGGCAGCCGCCGGGGGAACTCCGACACCACTCGTTCCCCTCAATCGATCCAATCAGCAATTGACCCTGCGTTGGCCGGTTTTTCTTCCTGATGGCCACCACTTCCTGTACTTTGCGGGCAACCCTTTATCCGAGGTGGCAGCGAGCACTAATGGAATTTACCTTGGGTCGTTGGACGGCAAAGATCGGAAGTTCCTCGTCCAGGCTGACAGTAATGCGCTTTATGCGCCGCCCGGATTTCTGCTTTTCTTAAAGGGCGCGACCCTGGTGGCGCAGCCTATCGACACGCGCCGCTTGGAGCTGACGGGCGAAGCGGTCCCCGTCGCCGAGGAGGTTGCGAACCCCAGGGACTACCGCCTCGGTCATTTCTCCGTCTCTCAGTACGGCGATCTGGTGTACGAGCTGGGTGGGCAGGATCGGGAACAGGTGGCCTGGTTGGATGCCGGCGGAAAACAACTGGGGGAGGTTGGCGAGCCGGGCACCATCCAAGACCTGCGGCTCTCGCCGGATGGCGAGACTTTGGCCGAAGTGGCGCCGGCGGGCAAGAACGTCGATCTCTGGCTGCTGGACCTGGCTCGTGGTGTGCGCACGCGGTTTACATTCAACCCTGCGGAGGACATGTCCCCCGCATGGTCGCCGGATGGAACGAAAATCGCCTTCTCTTCCATGCGCAGCGGTCAGTTTGACATTTACGTCAAGCCGACGAATGGAACCGGGACTGCCCAACCTTTGGTCCAGGACAATGCGCGCAAGTTCGTTGACGATTGGTCGGGTGACGGGCGTTACCTCGCCTATATGCGCGACAGCCCGCAAGGGAAAAATGGATCGGACATCTGGATCCTGCCGCTGTTCGGGGATAAGAAACCCTTCCCGTTCCTGGCGAGCCCGTTTAACGAGGCCCAAGCATCCTTTTCGCCGGATGACCGATGGCTGGCCTATGTTTCGGACGAGTCGGGCAAGTTCGAGGTGTATGTGGTGCCGTTTCCGCAGGGGAACGGGAAATGGCAAGTTTCTACCGGGGGAGGGGGGAACCCGCGCTGGCGTCGGGACGGGAAGGAACTGTTTTATGTCTCCCCCGCGGACGAGCTCATGGCGGTGGAAGTTCGAGAGAAAAGCGGCTCGCTGGAAGTCGGCAACCCCCGGACCTTGTTTCGGACGAATTCCGTCGCGGCTTATAGGATAAATTCCGTCGCGGCTTATGACGTGGCGCCCGATGGGAACAAGTTCGTCGTTCTCACTCAGCCGGCGCAATCGAGCGCGCAACCGATCACTCTGGTCACAAACTGGACGGCGTTGTTGAAGAAGCAATGAGTCTGATTGCGGGAACCCAACTCGGTCCGTACGAAATTCTCTCGCCGCTCGGCGCAGGCGGGATGGGCGAGGTGTATCGCGCGCGCGATACGCGTCTGGGGCGCGATGTGGCGGTGAAAGTCCTGCCTGCTTCATTCTCCAAAGACCCGGAGCGCCTCCATCGCTTCGAGCAAGAAGCGCGAGCCACGAGCGCTCTGAACCATCCCAACATCCTTGCCATATTCGACATCGGGCAGTCGGAAGAATCGCCCTACGTGGTCTCCGAATTGTTGGAGGGCGAGACGCTTGGGGAGCGGTTGCGCTCCGGGGCGCTCGGACAGCGCAAGGCGATTGAGTACGCGGTCCAGATAGCGCGTGGCTTGGCAGCGGCGCACGAGAAAGGGATCGTGCATCGCGACCTGAAGCCGGAGAATCTGTTCATCACGCGCGAGGATCGCGTGAAGATTCTCGACTTTGGGCTGGCCAAGCTGACGCGTCCGGAAGATTCGGGCGGCATGGGGACGCAAGCAGGGACCGTCTCGATCGGTACGGAGCCGGGCAAAGTGATGGGGACAGTGGGGTACATGTCGCCGGAGCAGGTGCGCGGGGAGGCGGCGGATCACCGGACGGACATTTTCTCATTTGGAACGATCTTGTACGAAATGCTAGCTGGGCAGCGGGCGTTTCAGCGGGATACGACGGCGGAAACGATGACGGCGATCCTGAAGGAAGAGCCGTCGGAATTAATGGCGCTGGGGAAGAATATTGTGCCATCGCTGGCGCGGGTGGTGGAGCACTGCCTGGAGAAGCGTCCCGAGCTGCGCTTTCAGTCGGCGAAAGACCTCGCGTTTGCGTTGGAAGCTCTGTCGGGGTCGACGAGCGCGACGATTATCCCTTCGACAGTCCGCTCGCGCTGGCCCGCCTGGCGGCGTGTGCTGCCGTGGACGATTGCAGCCGTCGCCGTCCTCGCCGCGTTGGCGACTGTCGCTGCGCACCGCTGGCACACCAGCGCCGGGCAGACGGGCGAGTTGCGCCTCCAAATCGTCACGGCCGGCAGCACCAGCGACGTGACGCTCTCGCCTGACGGCCGGCAGCTTGTGTCCAGTGGGGCCAGTGATGGCGATCCGCTCTTGCTGCGTCCTCTCGCTTCCGAGGTAGCAAAACCGCTGCCCGGAACGGAGTCAGGAGGCGGAACGTTCTGGTCTCCCGACAGCAAGTCGATCGGATTCGTCGTGAATGAGAAACTCAAGCGAGTCGACCTGGCGACGGGAGCGGTACAGACGCTGGCCGATGCTCCTACTGAGCGCGGCGCCTCGTGGAATCGCGAGGGCACCATCCTGTTTGCTCCTGGTGGCAACGGGCCTTTGTATCGGATTCCTGCAACTGGTGGACAGCCGGTGCAGGTCACCCGGCTGCGGACTCCCCAGGAGGCCAGCCATCGTTTTCCCCAGTTCCTGCCTGACGGGCGCCATTTCTTGTTCTGGATCGTCGGTTCCCCCGACGCAGAGGGGGAATATGTCGGATCGCTGGACAACCAGGACTACCATCGGGTCTGCGTTGCCGACGGCCCCGTGACCTTTGTACCGCCCGATCACATTTTCTTGGTGCGCGAAAGCGTGGTGTATGCGCAACGATTCGATCTGGATCAGATGAAGCTCACGGGTGAGCCGGTGGCTGTGGCTTCCGGCGTGTCCGAGGATCGGATCTATCGAAGACGGGTGGCGGCCTCAGACACGGGCATTATCGCCTTCCGTCCTGATGTAACGGTCAAGCGGCAGGTGACCTGGCTTGACCGCACCGGAAGACCGGACGGGACAGTAGGAGACCCCCTTGCCGGTGTGCGTGGAGGAGATCTCTCGCCCGACGGACAGACGCTCGCGATCAACACTGCGCGCGGCGAGGTGGGCAGACCCGACGTTCTTTTGATGGACATGGCTCGCGGCACGCTCACTCCCCTGACCTCCGAGAGAAGCGGCAACGCACGCTGGTCGCCCGATGGAAAGCGGATCGCGTTCAATGGCGAACGCACCGGCATTCTCAACATTTATTCGATGGTCGTCGGTAGCAGCAGTCCGGGCGAAGTCGTGCTCGCCTTGAACGAGGCCATTAACCTGAGCGACTGGTCCCCCGACGGCAAGTACATTCTGTATTCGATTCAAAGTCCCACAACGGCGCGCGACGTGTGGGCCCTCCCTCTCGACGGCGCCGACCGCAAGCCGTTTCCAGTGGTTCAAACTCCGGCTGAGGAAAGAGGCGGCCGATTCTCTCCGGACGGCAAGTGGGTGGCCTATAGCTCGAACGAAACCGGCCGCGAAGAAATCTTTGTGCGACCGTTCCCCGGACCGGGCCCGGCCCTGCGCGTGTCAACCGAAGGCGGGCGGTTGCCGTTCTGGCGGCGCGACGGCAAGGAGTTGTATTACCTCAGAGAGGACCAATTGACGACGGTCCCGGTCCATGGGGCAGCCAAGGGTACCCTCGAAATCGGGATGCCTCAGTTGCTCTTCAAAGCTCGCGGCATAGTCGTGCCGGAGACCGACGGCCAGCGCTTTCTGGTTCTGACACCGCTGGGCGAAGTCACCACGCCTCCAATCACGGTGATTGTAAACTGGGCAGGTCAAGGGAAGTAGGCATGGGAAGCGGACCTGCTCAATTCCAGGTTCCTGGTCCCCGCGCAACGGCCGGGCGTTCGAGAAAATAGATCCTGCGTCGTCGCTAGCCTTGATCGGAAATGCCTCGGCCCAAGAGGGGTGGGGCAACGCAGGATGCTGACGGGCCGAGGCATTTTCGATAAGGAGCAGGTAGCGCAGAGTTTCGCTTTTTGAAACTCTGCGGCTCTTTGCTTGTCCGGCGGCAAGGGCGTTGATCGTAGGCGCGTTCGCTCGTCGCTCGGCATCATGATTCGATCAATGGGGATCGGGCTGCCCTTTCCCGCCGGCGCGTTTACGCTTCCCGTGTAATCGTGGATGCTCGACCATTTCCAATCTTCCCGCCGCTTCACCAAGCCGGCCTTCACCGGATTCCAATGGATATATGCCACCTTCTCATTGTATTCCTTCACCGTGCGCAAGGCGCGATCGAAAAATCTTCCCTGAAGCAGCACACCGCGCTGGCCGCGAGGGTTGTTAATCAGCCGCGTCCCAGCGACCTTGATGGATTCCATGACCCGTGAAATGGTGAGCGGAGAACGCGGAAAGATAATGGGGTGCCAGTGATCGGGCAGGAACACCCAGGCGGTGAGGAGAAACCGATGCTTTTTCCGCCGTTCTCGCACCACCTCGGCCAAGATCGAGAATTCGGATTCATTCAGCTTTCGCCGGGGACGGTAGACCCGACAGGTAATAAAGAAGAATCGGTCCGACAAAACCAATCGCCGCAGGCGGGACATGGGTCCGATTATAACGCCGCATCGCCGCCCCGGAAAGTACCGCAGAGTTTCACAAACCGAAACTCTGCGCTACCTGCTCTGCGCTACCTGCTTGGTACAAAACGCACAAACAACCCCCTCCGCCCTCAATGACGATTCTGCCGCCCCCCCCATGTAATTGACCGAGGGCGGACCGGTGGGATGTAGTATAGTGACGCATAACCACCGTTATGTTGCGTGGGCGTGTGGCACAGTATCGCGCCAGTGGATAGTGGATATGAGAGGCAGGAAGGCTTGGATTTGCCGGTTGCCCCTTGCGGTTGAGGCCATCCTCGCGCTCTTGATGTCTGCGCTGCCCGCCGCTGCGCAGAGCCAACCTGCGCCTTCCGCGCGCGTCAAGGATGGTCAGCTACAAGGTCTCATCCGTGTCAGGTCCAACCTTGCGGTCCTGCGAGTGGAGGTATTAGATAAGAAACGCCTCTCCGCCCACATGTCTGTAGCGGAAAAGCAATGCGGACTGTCACTTGTCGCGGCATACCAGAGGCTAGGTGCGAGTGAGCCGTTTTTGCCTGCGGATTGCTTGACGCCTTGGGTCCACAACTTGACTGCTACGGACTTCCACGTTCTCGTTGATGGTGAGGAACAGAAGATAGAAAAGGTGTTGACCGACCGCGGTGACGTCAATGTTCGCGACAATTTCGGCAGGCATGACGAATACTCCGAAGGTCCGACAGGCAGATGGAGCACCACTGACCTGCCAGGGGTCGAGGGACTCGAACAGGAACGGTACATCTACAATATCGCCTTTGTTCCGTCCGAGGCCGAGAAGCCAGGCTGCCATAAAGTCAAAGTCAAGGTGGACCGTCGCAACTCTCTGGTCAAGGGGGACGATGAGTACTGCACCGAACAATCGCCGTCCGACGCACTGAACGGGAGCAAATTCGGCGGCCAAATGGAACAGGACCTGGATTCCCAAGAAGATCCAAAGATTTCCCTCTCCCTACAGGCTGGGTTTTTCCTTGCCGACGACGGGAAAGCCCGCGCGGAGATCGCCCTTGAGTTCCCCTGGGAAGCCTTGCACCGGCAATGGGGCTCTGATTGGATCCTGCACGCTAGCATCGGCGTTTTAGGGGTGCTTTACAAAACGGACGGAAGCCTTGCGACGCGGTTTAGTGATTTTGCTTGTTGTTCCGGAGCCTCATCAGTATACGCGCAGGGGTATGGTGGGCGGTTCATAGACCCTAACAGCTTTACCAACCCTAACGACCCAAACAGTCCTACCAACTGGGGCAACCAGCTTGCGCTGAAACTTCTTAGCCTCCACGATATTGAAAACATTCCGACCCATTACGAAACGCAGGTGGAGCTGCCGCCGGGCGCCTACCGTTTTCGCGTCGTGCTTAGCGACGGTGAAAAGTTCGGTCGAGCTGAAGCGCCTCTTGCTGTTGACACCTACGACGGAAAGACACTCGCACTGAGCTCCGTCCTGCTCTGCAACCGGTTCAGGGACGCGCACGTGGCAGCGGTTGAAGCCGCGGCGGCGAATTTCGCGCCGCAGTATATCCCTCTTGTCAGCAAAGGCACTCAGGTAACGCCCACCGGAGACACGCGATTCAAGGCGGGCGACCCGTTGATTCCTTACTTCGAAATCTACGAGCCTTTGCTCGTCGCGGCCCCTGCTACGGCAGTCCAGGCGCACATCAAAATCGTGGACGCGACGACCGGCCAGCTTCGGGACGACTTCGCGGTGGACGCCGCTCCCTTCGAGCAGCCCGGCAAGTGGGCAATTCCGATCGCGCGTCAGATCGCCACGGACAAGATGGCCAGGGGCGCCTATCGTCTGGAGGTTCAGGCTTCCGACTCGGCCGGAAGGACGACGACAGTGCGTACGGCGAGTTTCAGTATTGAATAGCTGTATACTTCTGGAGCTGGTAGCTTCGGGGTTTTTGTGTCGATCTGCTGTCACCTTGTAGCGTCAATCATGGATCTCACACCAGACCAAGCGGCAAAAGCGAAAATTCTTTTTGAGTACGAAGAAGCAAAAAAAGCGCTCACCGAGCGCAGAGACAACATTCAAAT
The DNA here is from genome assembly GCA_050013575.1 of Terriglobia bacterium. GTDB lineage: Bacteria > Acidobacteriota > Terriglobia > UBA7540 > UBA7540 > DASYXZ01. Next base: position 41,984 of record JBEKEZ010000046.1, read on the forward strand.
CTGGGCGAAAGCGTTGATCGCGGCGGGCGAGGCCTTGATGAACCATCCGGGCACAATCGTAATCGACGGTGCGGCGGGATTATCGAATGAGAGCGAACCACAAGCTTGCTTAGGTTCGTCCGGGCATTCGAACGAATCACCCGCGGGTATCGATCGAAACCACCTGAGCCTGCGGAACGGGCATCAAATCGAGGAAGAGGCTCCGCACTGCGACGCCCGCTATCTGAATGCCGATCGCCTCGGCACGCTGGTCACCGAGTTCCGCGAATACTCCCAACTGGTCATCGAGCTTGATTAGCAGAAACGGCATTTCGGATATTACTAGCGGGCAGTCAGCCAGGTTCCGCCAAATCTCGCAACTCGTCCCCAGAATCGAAACCCAAAGGAACCAGCCGGGCTATTTCGAGAGGTGGGCGGTGTTGGGACTTTCTGTGTCGCGGTTCCGACCGTGGCCGCAGACATCTCTATACCACGATTGTCAAATCGTTGGGTCGGGTCAAATCTGGCGAGCGATCGGGGGTCATTTTTGCCGAGCCCCTAAGGGCCGGAAACGTTCCCTACAAAATCATGATTTAGGACTGAAATCCGGTCACATCCGCCCCAGTCCAACCGTGTCCAGCTTGCTCCAAGACCCTCAACGCACATTTCAGACACTACCCGCCGTGGCGTATTCTAGCGCCGTGTCGAAGCTCCGGCGTCCTTTTCTTTCGAATCGGTATTTCTTCCTTACTGTGCGCCTGCTGAAACGCCGCGCAAAACTGATCGAAGCTGATTTCGCTCTGTTGGCGCGCGCGTTCAACCGAGCGCGGGCGCTGCACCCATTTTATTTGACAGCGTGGGTCTTCCTTCCCGATCACTGGCATGTGATCTGCGCGCCGGTGTATCCGGCGACCATTTCGCTGGCCATGAAGTCCGTGAAGCAGAGTTCGATGAACGCCATCAACCGGCGCCGAGGCGTGGAAGGCGAGCTTTGGCAACCTCGATTCTTTGATCGCGCCCTCCGCACGGTCAAAGAATATAACGAGAAGGTCGAATATATTCACCTGAATCCGGTGAGGGCCGGGCTGGTGTCCCGCCCACAAGATTGGAAATGGTCCAGCTACAACGAGTACGCTGGCGTGACCGCGGCAGAACAGAAGAGCCGTTGCGGACTGACCATCGACCGCGTGAGAATGCCCGCCGATCCACTCACCCGAATTTGATCCGCCGCATACCCCATGAGAAGCCGCAGACCGCAAATCCGGCGGTCTGCGCTACCGACGCGCGGCCCGCGCTACTT
>JBEKEZ010000047.1:0-41699 GCA_050013575.1 Terriglobia bacterium
TGCGCGAGGCGATCGACCGATTTGTGAACGTTTACAACCAAACCGCAGCTCCCTTTGAATGGAGGAAGGCCGTCGTTCATCCGGCCGCACCTAAAAGATATTACGCTAACTTACGCAACTAGGTACTTGCGCCCGCAAAGCTGTGTTGACTGACTTAGGATCGGGGAATATCTCCGCGACGTCAGGGTCCAGAACTACCATGATCGTGTCCTTCGTGAACCGGCCTGCGTATTTCCCGCGAACCCCACCGGAAAAGTCGTATTCCGGCAACATCTCTTCGGATCCGCGTCTAAGGCGTGCCTTCCTCATAGTCTCCTCGTTCGCCTCGGCTTGCGGGCCTGGCGCTGATGATTCTGATTGTATCCCCACTTTCCAAACGTGCCACGCGTAGTCATTCCCGCCTCAGGACGCTTTCTTCCTGAGCACTGGTCTGGGCCTTTCCCGCCCGGCGGCCTCCATCACGTGTGTGAGCTTAACGGTCCGGTTCGGAAGCACAGCGCGGAGTTCAAGCCTTTCGCCCAGAGCAGCGATGTAGTTGGCGATGCTTTCGAGAAGTACATTCGGGCGGCGCTCAAGCCGGGAAATGAATGAAGAGTCAACTCGCCCCTGTTTCTCTCCTCATTCCTTCGGCGGCAGCGGTTTTGCCGGGTTCGCTGGATTCGAGGGCGCTGGCGGCGTCTCAGCTTTTTTCTCCGCGCCGCCTTCCGATTCCGGCTTAGGCGGAGGCTCGTCGGGGCGAATCGGTTTCCTCGGAATCATTTCATCCAGCATGGCCGCGTTGTAAACAAAGCTGGCCATGATCACTGCGGCCTGCTTCATATCCGCGGGGCGTATATGCTCGTAGACATCCAGGTTCGAGTGGTGTGTCAGCGTGCCGTAGTCCATGGGGTCCTGGATGAACTGAAATCCCGGAATGCCGACGGCGTCAAACGACAGATGGTCGGTGCCGCCGGTATTGCGCATGGTTAGCGTGGTCATGCCGAGGTCGTGAAACGGCTCCATCCATTTTTGAAAAATACCCGCCACCTGCGTGTTCCCTTGCAGATACACGCCGCGAACCTTGCCCGTGCCGTTGTCGAGGTTGAAATAAACCGAGACCAGTTTCTGTTCCGGCTTCAGCTCCAAGGGACCGGTGGGTGGGCGCATAAACGCCGGCACGTTCTCGTCTGGCGGAGTTTTCGGTTCCGGCCGTCCTCCAAAGTGCTCCTTCACATATCCCCGCGAGCCGAGCAGCCCCTCCTCTTCGCCGGACCACAGCGCCACGCGAATCGTGCGGCGCGGCTGGACGCCGAGCTTTTTCAGCAGGCGAACGGCTTCCATCGCCACCGCCACGCCCGCGCCATTGTCGGTGGCGCCTTCGCCCGCGTGCCACGAATCCATATGCCCGCCCAGCATCACGAGCTGCTCTTTCAGCTTCGGATCGGTGCCAGGGATTTCGGCGATGGTGTCGTAGGCCTTGTCGTCATCATCGTAGAACTGAGCCTCCACGTTCACTTCGACCTGCACTGGCACTTTCCTGGCCAGTAGCCGGGCCATGCGGCCGTAGTGTTCCACTGCTACGGTGATTCTCGGCACTCCAAACGTCTTGCCTTTATCGTAGCTTCCGCCGGATTGCACAAAGATAGTGCCGTCCTGGCCGGGCTGCCGCGTGACATCCAGCACCGCCGCCACGTGCTCATCGGTCAGGAATTTCTCTAACTGCCGCTGAAACTGAAAGCGCTGCATAAACTCCTGCCGCCGCGCGGGAGTAAACGGACCGCCCGGGCCTCCGCCGGGAATCTCAAACTCCGCGATCTTGGCCAGCGAGGGGTCATCCTCGCGCGAGAAGAGAGGCTTCTCGATGGGGTCGGGCACGCGCGCCTCGCCCATCAGGACGATCTTGCCCGCGAGTTTGCCCTTGTATTTTTCGAGGTCGGCCGCCGTCGTAGCCGTGAGTTGCGTCACCTCGCCACGGATAGGACCATTCGTTCCCGGCGTCCAGGCTTCGGGCAGCGCCAGGAATTGCATGTAGTCAGGCGAGAGCATGCGAACTTCGCAAAGCTGGTACGCCCATCCGCGGCCGAAGGTGCCCCAAGCCTCCAGATGCGCATTCGCCAAGCCCCACTTCGTGAACTGGTCGCGCGTCCACTCGTTCGCCTTCTTCATGTTGGGGGAACCGGTGAGCCGCGGGCCGATCTCATCGGTCAGGTGGCTCATGACGTCCATCACTTCCCCGTGACCGAATTCCTCTTCCCGCAAGCGCGTGATGAATTCGAGGTCCGGAATTTCGGGCGCCCGGACGGCGGGCGTGGCCGCCTCAGGCGCGGGAGCCTCCTTGGGTTTCTTTGCGCCATTGAGGTTGCCGGCGAACATTAGCATCGCGGCCGCTGCGAACACGACGGCCGTCAAGCGACAGCATCGAAATCGAGTCTTCATGGGATCAGTTGCGCCTCCAGATCAAATTTGCAGCCCATGAGAGTACGCAACCGCGCCGAGAGATGCAAGCCCCGTGGAAACTGCCGGCAGAAACTGGAAACTAGAAATTAGAAACTGGCCGCCGCATGCATCGGCCTAGTTTCCAATTTCCAATTTCTAGTTTCCACGATCCGCGAACGGCCGTTGACAGCAACTCGGCGGCGTGTTACTTATATTAAATCGAGTTGTTCACGTCGCTCAGGGCCTGTGGCGCAGTTGGGAGCGCGCATGACTGGCAGTCATGAGGTCGAGGGTTCGAACCCCTCCAGGTCCACCAATCTCTTCAACAGGTTAGCCGCACGACCTACCTGGGGGCAGACCACTGTGTCTCGTCACCATCAAACGCGCACCGAAAAAGCCGACGGATTATTCGGTCACGCTCAAAGTCGCCTTCGCATGATGGTGGGCTTCGAAGCCGGGCCTCGGCACACCGCGGCAGCGGGAAGGAGATTCGGCAAACATGAGCAAAAGCTCTGATGTCGCAAGGACTCGATCGGAAGAGGGTGTAGATCCGTGCCGCATCCCGAAAAGGAAGCTCTACACCGGCGCCCTGATGCCGGCGATCGGTCTGGGCACTTTTGGCTCCGACCACGCTTCCGCGGATGAAATCGCGGCAGCCGTCAAAGGCGCGGCATCGGTCGGTTATCGCCATTTAGATTGCGCGTCGGTCTACGGGAACGAAGACCGGATCGGTGTGGCCCTGCGGGAAATCATCAAGGGTGGAGTCAAACGCGAAGAACTCTGGGTCACCTCGAAATTGTGGAATGACAAGCATGGGGAAGGCGATGTCATCGCATCCTGCAAGAAATCGCTTGCGGATTTGCAGTTGGATTTCCTTGACATTTACCTGGTTCACTGGCCGTTTCCGAATTATCACCCACCCCACTGCGATGTGACGTCGCGGAGCCCCGAGGCAAAGCCTTACATCCACGGAAATTTCATGAAGACCTGGCGCCAGATGGAAAAGCTGGTGGACATGGGGCTGGCGCGGCACATCGGCACCTCAAACATGACGATTCCGAAGCTCAGACTCCTGCTCCGGGACGCGCGTATTAAGCCGGCGGTCAACGAGATGGAGCTGCACCCGCATTTCCAGCAGCCGGAACTGTTTGAATTCGTGCGCACCAACGGGATCGAGCCCATCGGGTACTGCCCGATCGGCTCCCCGGGCCGCCCCGAACGCGACAGGACTCCCGAGGACACCGTGGACATCGAAGACCCCGTCCTGGTGAAGATCGCGAAGCGGTTAGGCGTTCATCCCGCGGTTGTGTGTGTGAAATGGGCGGTGCAGCGGGGGCAGACGCCGATCCCGTTTTCCACCAAGCACCGGAATTATCTGAGCAACCTCAAGGGCGTCGTGAGCGACCCTCTGACGAATGATGAGATGAAGGAGATCGCGGGCATTGACAAGAACTGCCGTCTCATCAAGGGCCAGGTCTTTTTGTGGAAAGAGGGGCAAACCTGGGAAGACTTGTGGGACCTGAACGGAGAGATCACGCCTCCTTGACTCGAGTGAAGGGGGAATTGCCTGTCATTCTGAAGTGGTGAAGGCGAAAGGACTCATAAAATGAGCGAAGGTATGAGGGGTGCGTATCTACCTGGCAACAGCACCGTGGAGCTTAGAGAAGCGCCGGTTCCGGAGCCCGGCCATGGCGAGGTGCTGCTTCGCATGAAGGCTTCAACCATTTGCGGTTCGGATATCCGATGTATCTACCACGAGCACCTCGGCAAAGGGCCCGAGGGCTACCAGGGAGTCATCGCCGGTCATGAGCCGTCCGGTCAAATTGTAAAGGTGGGACCCGGTTGCCGCCAGTATAAGGTAGGCGACCGCGTAATCGTCTACCACATTTCCGGCTGCGGTCTGTGCAACGATTGCCGCCGGGGTTACATGATTTCCTGCACCAGCGAGAAATACCGCCGCGGGTATGGTTGGCAGCGAGACGGCGGAATGGCCGACTACCTTCTGGCCGAGGAGAAGGACCTGATTCACCTCCCAGATGAACTTTCCTACGCTGACGGCGCGCAGGTCGCCTGCGGCTTCGGGACTGTGTATGAAGGTCTGCAAAAGATAGGGATCAGCGGAAACGATTCTGTCCTGATCACGGGTCTCGGACCCGTGGGGCTTGCGACCGGAGCGCTTTGCCGCAAACTGGGGGCCGGCAGGATCATCGGCATTGATGTTGTCGAAGAGCGCATGAAACTCGCCCAAGAACTGGGTTTGTGTGATGACGTCCTGGCCAGTGGCCCGGACAACGTCGCACAGGTGAAGGACCTGACCGGGGGGTACGGCGTCGAGCGCGCGGTCGACTGTTCCGCGAACGAACTGGCTCGCGCCACAGCCATCCGCGCCACCCGCAAGTGGGGGAGGATCGTCTTTCTGGGTGAAGGCGGCAGAGTGGAGTTCAATCCCTCCCCCGACATCATCCACGACCAGAAAACGATTTTCGGTTCGTGGGTCACCTCAACTTGGCTCATGGAGGAACTGGCGGAGCGTCTGGTCCGGTGGAACTTGCACCCCGCCGATCTCGTGACGCACCGGTTCGCGCTCGAAAGAGTCGGTGAAGCTTACGCGCTGATGGCCTCGGGAAAATGTGGCAAGGTCGCGGTCTGCTTTGACGAAGAGCTCAGCTCACACTGACTGCGGGGATGGCGACGGATGGACGCCGCTCATGGAGCGCGGCGACAACGTCGGTCGCTCTGCTTCAGCCTGCCCGATGACGCTAGTTGATCGGAGAAGCGGCCGCACCCTGATGGTAGTTCGGATAAGCCGGCTTGTGGTGAGTGGGAATAGGATTCTTCTCGAGATCTGACAGCACCACCTCGACGGCTCTTTCCAGTTGTGGATCGTGCCCGCTGCGCACAGCTTTGGGATCGAGTTCGACCTCCACGTCAGGCGCCACGCCGTGATTCTCCACTTCCCAGGCGTTATGGGGAGTCCAGAAACCGCGGCTGGGAGTCGTCACCACCCCTCCGTCCATCAGCGACTCGCTGGGACCGAAGAATCCCACCAGCCCGCCCCAAGTGCGCTTCCCCACTAAGGTCCCGATGCGCGCTTGCCGGAAATGCCACGGCATGGCATCGCCGCCTGAGCCTGCGTATTCATTGATAATCATGGCCTTGGGTCCTTGGATCAGACTCACCGGCGTCGTCATATCTTCGCCGTCGCGCGTGGTGCGGTAATTCATGAGCGTCCGCCGCAGGTAATCGAGAATGTAATCCGTGTTCGTGCCGCCGTGATTGAATCGCTCATCCACTATCGCGCCTTGCTTGCCGGCTTGGGAAAAGAAATAGCGGTTGAAATACGTATATCCCCCACTCGCCGTGTCCGGCAAATAGATGTAGGCTAGCCGCCCTTGGCTGAGCTGGTCCACCTTGCGCCGGTTGCCTTCGATCCAGGCCCGGTTGCGCAGTCCTCTCTCACTCTCCACGGGAACCACGGTCACCTCGCGTGAGCCGGTGCCGCTCGGGTCCGGCCCCACCCGCAGTACCACGGACTTATTAGCCGTCGCTTCGAAGAAGCTATACACGTTGTCGCTGCCCCGCACTTCACGGCCGTTCACTGCCAGCAGGTATTCTCCCTCGGCTACGTTCACGCCCGGCTGCGTCAACGGCGCGTGCAGTTGCGGATTCCAGTTTTCGCCGTCATAAATGTGCAAAAAGCGGTAGCGGCCGTTCTCGATTTTGTAGTCGGCGCCCAGCAGCCCCACGGGGATACTCTTCACTTCCGGCCCTTCACCACCTCGTACAAACAAATGCCCCACGGAGAGTTCGCCCATCGCCTCTTGAAAGACGTAATTCAGATCGGCGCGCGACGCGACTCCCGCGAGGTAGGCCTCGTACTTTTTTTCCGTGGCCTTAAGGTCTAAACCGTGGAAGCCGGGATCATAAAAGAAATCGCGCTCCAGCCGGAATGCTTCGTGATACATCTGCCTCCACTCCACCGGCGGATCGACGCGCACTTCCATCGCCGCGAGATTCAGCGCCTTCGCCCCGGGCGGCGTGCCGGCTGTTACCGCAGGGGTTCCCCCCGGAGTCGGCTCCGGCGGTATGGATGCAATGGCCCACGACTGCGGGGGAGCGGCGGGTGCACCCGACTGCGGCGCGTCGGCCAGCCGATATAGCATCTTCTCCCCATTAGCCGAGATGTAGAACGCCCGGACGTTCTCCAGCAATTTGTCAGTCTTTCGCGTCTTCAGATCAAACCGCTGCACCGTGAGCGCGCTCGGGCCGTTCAGCGGCTCCACCAGGGGCCCTTCCAACACATAGAGCACGCCCTCCTTTCCCGTCTTCAATTCCGAGTAGTTCCTTGCCGGAACCGGCAGCGCCAGAATCCGCTGGCTAATCTTTTCGAAATCCACTTTCACTGCCGGGGGCTGCTTGTCTTTTGGCGGATTCTCTTTGCCTTGGCTCTCTGTCTTAGGAGATTCGGGCTTCACTTCCTGTTCATCGTCACTCTCCGGAGCGAGCGGCGAAGGCAGGTCCTTGCGTAACACGGCGACGTAGACGCTGCTGGTCACTGGCCGGTTCATGCTCAGCATCGAATCATCCAGCGTCGGGCCGGCGTCAGTGCTGGCCAGGAAATAAAGGTACTTGCCGCTCTTGTCGAAAACCGGTGAAAACGAATCGCTCATCCCGTCCGTGACGCGCCGGCTCTCGCCCGTCTCGAGAGAATACAGAAACACCGAACGCATGTGGCTCAGCTCCTGCTGCGTATACACCAGCCACTTGCTGTCCGGCGACCATGCCGCCCGGAAGATCTGCTGCGGCCCGGTAAACCGGTCGTGAAACACCCGCACCGGCGTCTTCTTCTCCAGATCCACGTACCAGAGGTTCAGGCGCTTGTCGGTATAGGCGATCTTCTTGCCGTCCGGCGACCACGTGGGGAAATAAAAGAACGACCCCGGACTCCCGAGATCGATCTTCTGCGCTTCACCCAGGCCATTCTGATCCTTGATGTACAGCGCGTACTCACCCGACTCATCGGAGAAATAGGCAATGCGCGCCCCGATGGGCGACCACGCTGGGCTTCGTTCGTCCGTCCCCGGCGTACTGGTGAGGTTGCGGATGTCGCCTTTCTCGGCGGGTACAGTGAGGATTTCGCCTCGTGCCTCGAACACGGCCCGTTGACCGGTGGGTGAGATGTCGGCGTTCTCGATGCGGCTAGCCACATTGAGGTAATGCGGCCGCAATTCCGGCAGATCGCCTGTGACCTGGATATCCACCTTATGGGCTTTGCCGGATTTCAGATCGTAAAGATAGATGGCCCCGAACTGCTCGATGACGATCGCCCCCGGCCCCGCGCTCGCAGACTTGAAATCGAGCCCATGGTTCTCGAGCGCCTGCGTGACACGCTTCGACCTCGTGTCGTAACTGAACAGCGATATCGGCCCCATGCGGTCCGACAGGAAGAAAATGCGGTCGTCCACCCAGAGCGGGCTGAAGTCGTTCGAGTTATCGCGCGGGATCTTCGTCACGCTCGAGTCCGACAACTGCGCGATCCAAATGGGCGAGGTGCGCCCGCCCCGATAGCGCTTCCAGATCTCGAACGCGTGGTCGAGCGGCACGTACGCGAGTTGGCTCCCGTCGGGCGAGTACGAACCCTCGGCGGCTATCGGCAGGGGCAACTCCACGGGGAATCCGCCGTCACGCGAGATCGTAAACAGCCGGTTGAAGCTCTCGTAGCTGGAGCGCATCGAGGCGAATAGTACCTGCTTTCCGTCGCGCGTCCACCCCATAACCAGGTCCGGCGCCGGATGATAGGTCAGCCGCCGCGGCGCGCCTCCGCTCGCCGGAATGATGTAAACGTCGGAGTTTCCGTTGTAATCGCCCGTAAACGCAATCTCGCCGCCATCCCACGAGAACGCCGGCCGGGACACCGTCCCGATCCCTGCCGTGAGCCGCTGGGCGACGCCGCCCTCTCGCGGTACGGTCCACAAATCTCCCGCATAAACGAAGGCAATTTGCGTGGCGCTGAGGGTCGGATGCTGCAACAGCAACGGCGGGGGACCTCCGGCCAAACCGAGGCTCCCCGTGACGAGAACAAATAAACCGGCCGCGAAACGGAACATGCCTGTAACCTCCTGTCAATTTACCCAAAGACCATTCCAACGAAGGCAGGTCTGTCGATCACGTGCAGTCTGTCCATGGTACCCAGTTCCTGTTACCTGTCCCGCGCCAAAATGGCATCGCACGCGGTTTCCGAAACTTAGAAATGAGCTCTTGACATTGTTAAAGTAGCACAGGATCTTGACGGATCGGAATTATTGCGGAGCGCCGGTCTCTCGCCGACAAGAAACGCACCGGAACCTGTCATCCACCAATCGTCGCAAGAATTACGGCGCTTGCTCGTCCCATCCATTTCCTGCGGGTCATGCTGCTCATGCTTCCTTCTTGCGGAGTTGCCTCGCCTAGCCTGCCCGGCGAACTCGAATGCCTTCATCTGCCAATGGAAAATGTGATCCGTTGTGCTTCGCGTTATACTTCTTCCCCGGCCGCGCGTCAAAGCCATGAATTCAAAAAGTCGCGAAACAAGCGCATGGCTTTGCGGGATCCGACGGCCATCTTGGTTTTACTTCAGACACAGGAGGTGACTGATGTCTCCGAATGAATTCAAATCGTGTAGTCGGCGGTCATTTCTCAGGAAATCGGTGGCAGCCGGCGCGGCAGCATCCGGCTTTACGATCATCAAGCCCGAACTCGTGCGGGGGGCGGGAAAGGAGCGCCTGCGAGCCGGGTTAGTCGGCTGCGGCGGCCGCGGCACGGAGGCGGTGGCCGACCTGCTTTCCGCTGACCCAAACGTGGAACTGGTCAGTATGGGAGACGTCTTCGAGGACAAACTCCAAAAATCTCTGGCCAATCTGCGCGATCCCAAGTTTCTGATGGACACGAGCCCGAAGGCCGTAGCCGAATTCACCGGGCAGCCCTTGAACGAACTGGTCGACTCGATCCGCAAGCGAGTGACGGTGAATCCGGAACGCTGCTTTGTCGGGTTCGACGCGTACCGAAAGGTTCTCGCCTCCGATATCGACCTGGTGCTGTTGTGCACTCCACCCGGCCACCGGCCGGAGCAATTCGAGGCGGCGGTGAATGCCGGGAAACACATCTTTACCGAGAAGCCCATCGCGACGGACCCGGTTGGAACGCGACGATTCATCGCTAGTGTGAAAAAAGCCGAGGCGTCGAGGTTGACGGTTGTGTCAGGATTGCAGCGGCGCTCACAAAAGGAGTACATCGAGACCGTGCAAAAAATCCACGATGGCGCCATCGGGGACGTCGTGGAGGTTAGCGCGAACTTCCTCAGCGGGCCAGTCCTCCATGTGGACCGTCGCGACCCCGCGTGGGGCGACATGGAGTGGCAGCACCGCGATTGGTATTCCTTCGTGTGGATTTGCGGTGACCAGATGGTGGAGCAGCACATTCACACCATCGATTTCTGCAACTGGGTGATGGGCACTCATCCCGCAAGCGTCATCGCGTCGGGGGGCGTCGCGTGGCGCCCGCGCGAAGAACTGTACGGGAATATTTACGACCACATGACGGCTGATTTCATCTACCCCTACGGCGTTCACCTCTTTAGCGCCTGCCGGCAATATCCCAAGGGCTGTTATCGCAAGGTGTGGAACGCGGTCGTCGGCTCAAAGGGCAAGAGCGACGGCATCGACATGGGCTCGAAGGGCCTGGATCCGTATGTCCAGGAACACCGCCAGCTCGTGAACAGCATTCGCGGCGATGCCGCATACACGAACGACGGAATGACGGTAGCCGAGAGCACCATGACCTGCATCATGGGCCGCGAGGCTGCTTACTCCGGCTTGGAAATTACTTGGGAGATGATTATGGCCTCGAACCAGGACCTGCAGCCCAAGACTTTCGACTACAAGCTGGCGATGACAGTGCCGCAGGTTGCTGTGCCGGCTCAGTACAAATTTGTTTGAGAAAGGCTGGATCGAACAGACCGAAGGAGCCGCAGAACCGAAGAACGGGCCTGGCGCTACAACCCGCTTGCTCGTTGTTGCCGGACGTACTCGGCGATCTCTGCCACGGTACCGAGCCAGATTCCGTTCGCAGGATCTTTCAAATATTCGCAAAGGGCTTCAAGTGCGGCAGTGTCCGTCACCTGGTAACCGCGTTTGCCGATCTCGTGGCCGACGAAAATCACCCAACGGCCTTCAGCGGCAGCTTGTTCGACCCGGTTCTTCATTTGTTCGAAGTCCGTGTCATCGAATGGAGTGCCCATCGCCTGCGCAAGATCGCACACCGCCGGATCGTTCGCGGACTCGTCCAGGTAGCCGCGCCCGGCAAGGAAGCGCTCCGCCACCAGCGGCACGTAACTCCTCACGTCGAGTCCCCGGCCTACGAACTTCTGGCCGCAAGGATAGGCAAAGGTCCGCGGCTTCACTCCGAGCAGGCGCTCAATCTCCGCGTTTGCACCGTCGATTTGTGCCGCCATCGTCGCGAGGCTGTAGTCCTCCAACCCGTTGTTCCGCGAGAAGGAGTAGTTTGCGGTGCAGGGGTGGGTCTTGGAGTGATTGCCAATTTCGTGCCCGTCCTCTACAGCCTTTTTCCAGCCCTCCAGGCGCGCGCGAATATTCTCTGGCTGCACGAAAAAAGTGGCCTTCACATGGTGCCGGTCAAGAAGCGCCAGCCCGGTGTCGATCTGGCTGAGCCGGGCATCGTCGAAGCTGAGGCTGACTGCCCCGCGTCTTCCATTCGGCCAGTGGAATGGCTTGGTCGGATTTGTGGCAGCAATCTGACTTGCCTGCTTCGCGAGCATAGAGCCGCCGAGAAGCAGCCCAATGGATAGGCCCATGGCAAGTGTCATATACGATGTCCTGCTCCATATTCGAACTCTCGAGTCTGTCAGGCGTCCTCGTCTTAATCGAATTTGCTCCGAAGTCATGATTGATGTTCCGGGTGAGTGCGTCCGGGAAACTCACTTAGCATGTCGAGGCCATTGTGCCGAAACACGTCGATGAGACCCGCGCGCGAGGTGTAGAGGCCATCCGTCCACTCGAGCTGCATCTGCTAAACCCAAAGCGCCTGGCATTCGATGGTGGGACCATCGAGGTGGCCGGTCAATCTGTGCTCAAGCTCCTGGCGTGACGCCCCGACATCGCGGCGCAACTTCTCGGCCTCGTTCGGCGCCAAGGGAGAAAAGCTGCGGGCGAGTTCTGCATTGTGCGAGATGAAATCAAGGTGTGGCATGCCGATAACGGCAGTAGACACCGGCAAGCTGAGTGAATAGCGCAGCAGCATGTCGATGTTCGTTTTTCCAGCGGCGTCGCCGAGCAGAAATTCCTGCCCAGTCACCTTCATCGCGATCACGCCCAGCTTCTTGCGGTTGGCGGCCGGTAACGCGACCTCTTCAAAATGGCCATTCTGCGAAGCGTTGAGCGCCATCTGGACGCAGTTCAGCGGATGCCGCTCAATGGCTTGAGCCATCACGCGGCCGTCCGTGTGACTCGTCATCCCGATGAAGTGCGCCATCTTTTGCTCGCGTGCTTCCAGAAGCCCGTGGATCGCTCCGTCGGGTGCCTCGATCTTCGCCAAGTCGTCCTCCTTCCCCAAGCTGTGGATGTGCACCAGGTCCACATGGTCGGTTTGGAGGCGCTTCAGACTGCCTTCGAGGCGGCGCATGAAAGCATCTCGCGTTCGGTCGGGAATTTTGGTGGCCAGAAACACTTCCTTCCGGCGGCTCGCCATCAATTTGCCAACGCGCGTCTCGCTCTTCCCATCACCGTACGCGTAGGCGGAGTCAAGGTACTTGATGCCGAGATCGATGGCGCGATTCAACGCCTCGAGAGCTTTGTCCTCATCTTCGTACATCAGGAAACGACTTCCGCACCCGAAGGCAAGGATCGGAACAGTCACGCCGTTGCCTCCAAGATCGCGATGCGGCAGAGTCGCAGTTGGCTGCCGCTCCGACTTGTCTACGGCGCCCAAGAGAGGAAGGCCGGTTCCCACTGCCGCCCCTGCGCCGAGCTTCTGAAGGAATTGTCGTCGTGAAAAATCGTTATTCATCGTCGCCTCCCTTAACTATTTGTAATAACCCGTTCCTCCCCGCTATGGTAACTCCAAACGCGGAGCTATTTCATCAGCCTCTTAGATCTTCGAGGCCCGCTCGATGACGCTTGTCACTGGCTCCCCGCCGCGGGCGTAGGAGACGGCGTCTTGTCTGGCGCGCATCCCGCTTCGTCGGAGTGCAATTCCACATCATCAAAATCGCCGGTCTCATCAAAGGAGCCGATCCCGATCTGGCCGCACGTGAAAGTGCGATCCACTACCGTGAAAATCGGCTGGCTCTGGACGTCGCTCCACACCTCGATTTGGCCGCTCTCCGCGTCCCGCGACACCCGAATCTGGTGCCAGGAATCATCCGGCAGCGCCGGGGGCGCGTCCAGGCCCACGATTCGCACCCTGGGCGCATTGTTCACCAGGAAGATACCGTTGTGTACGGGCTGCGTGCTGCCCGTGTCTGCGGAGAAGTGCGCGTAATAAAAGTGCAGGGTGTCAACATAATTGAAGACCACGATCATTGACTTCCCCGCCCTGCGTGTGCGCACCCGAAAGTCAAAGCTGCCCACGTTCGCAGCTTTAGGCAGCGCAAATTGCAGAGGACGTCGCGGCACGCCGGGATCCCGACTGCGTTTCATGTGGAGGTAGTGATTACCGTTCTCCGACAAAATCTCCCAATCCTCCGGGTGTGGCATTTGCCAGGCGTCGAGTTGACCGTGTTCGAATCCGTCAACGAAATTGATGGCGCGAATGCCGATTTGGGCCGGGGTCCTTCTGAAGGCCACACCCGACACGACAGCCATCGCGAACACCAAAGCAGTGCAGACCGCCCACCACAGTCGCGACGGCCTTCGAGTTGGTGATTCTTCGCAATTCTTCGTTTGATGCTCGCTCATGGTACACACCCAAAATAACTCAACAGAGCTTCGCCGGGCGCAACCGCCGCCCGGTGTCTGCGAGAAACATTCCTCCTGCCATCGAATGATGCCGGGCGGCGACAGCACCTCCGCGGCGAATCCCGCATTCACTCTAGCACTGCTACGGACTTTTCTCACCTGATCGGTTGAGGCTGGTCAAACACATTCGTCGTCTCAACTGTTGGCGGCACTTTTCGCTTGACAGACGTTCTAGCGGGAGAGAAGTATTCTGACCTGATAAGACGTGGATTTGCGGAAGGTCTACGAAGAGCTGCTTAACCACATGATCCCTCAGATGCGGACGATGACCCCCGCCGACGTCCCTGCCGGAATGCGCTTGAAGGACATGGCGGGATGGAATCAGACCAAGGACGATTGGGAACGATTCCTTCGGGCCAACCCGGAGGGATGCTTCGTCGCAGAATGGAACAAACAGGTGGCGGGCACCGTGACCACCATCGTCTATGAAGACCGTTTCGCCTGGATCGGAATGGTGCTGGTGGACGCGCAGTTGCGCGGGAAAGGCATCGGGACGGCCCTGCTCCTGAAAGCCATCGATCATCTCGACGCGAAGAAAATACCCTGTGTGAAGCTGGATGCGACGCCCGAGGGCAAACCGATTTACGCGCGGCTGGGATTCCGCGGCGAATACGAAATTGAGCGGCACAGGTTGACGAGGGAAACGAAGCCAAAGGCCAGCGCGGGAGCGGACCGTGACAGTTCCGAAAACATCGAGACGATTCTGGAAATGGACCGCGAGGTTTTTGGCGCGGACCGCAGCGCCCTTCTGCGGTCAGTGGCGAGGGGTGCTGCCGAGCTGGTGATCACAAGCCGCGTAGGCGATACCTTGAACGGGTTCGGCCTGGGCCGCGAAGGCTCGCGGGCTGACCATCTGGGCCCGTGGGTGGCGTCGACGGCTCTCGCGGCGCGAGAGGTTTTGGAGGGTTTTCTCCGCCGTTCTCGACGTGAAGTGGCCTTTGTCGACGTCGTGAAAGATAATCCCTGGGCGCCTGCTCTTCTGGCTGAGAAGGAATTCCAGTTTTCCCGGGGCCTGACCAGGATGTACCGCGGTGAGAATACACACCCGGGCCGGCCCGATCTTCTCTGTGCGATACTCGGCCCGGAGTTTGGCTAAGCACTGCCGATGACTCATTCCAACTCCCCGCGTGTCTTCTATGGCTGGTGGGTCGTACTCGCCGCCTTTCTCAATCTCTTTTTTGCGGTCGGCACAGTGTTCTACGGATTCCCGGTCTTTTATCCGTCACTCGTCGAATCGCTTCATTTCTCGCGCCAGCAAGCCACCACCGGGATGTTCCTGGGCTTTGCGGGAGTAGCGCCGATTTGCGGGTTGCTGGTGGGCGCCTTGATTGACCGCATGGGCGCCAGGATCGCAATCCTTCTGGGAACGGGTTTCGTCGGGGCGTCGATGTTTCTGTTGGGCAACATCAACTCCCTGCGGCAATACTACCTGCTCTGCTTCTTCGAGGTTGTGGGCTACGTTTTGGCGGGCCCAATCCCCAATCAGGTGTTGATCGCAAACTGGTTTCGAGCGATGCGGGGCCGCGCCATGGGTTACGCATACTTGGGTCTTGGAGTGGGCGGCACAGTGTCGCCACTTCTCGTTCACTGGCTGATTGAAACCTTCGGCTGGCGTAAAGCTTTTGAAGTGCTGGGTATCATGATCGCGATAGTCTTACTTCCTCTCGGCATCTGGGTAACGCGTTCCGCGCCACGCGACCTGAGGCTGTTGCCCGACGGCGGTCGATCAAGTCCGGCAGCGAGCGAAGCCGCGGGCGCACCCTCACGGACGGTGAGCGATGCACTCAGAACCGCAAACTTCTGGCTGCTGCTTCTGGGGAGCACGCTGGTGATCGGCGCAATTGGAACAGTGATCTCACATTTCATTCTCTTCCTAAGAGATGAAGGCTATTCTTCAGGTTGGGCTTCGCGAGCGCTCAGTGTTCTTTTGTTCTCGAGCCTGGCCGGACGCGTGATCGTTGGGTACTTTGCCGACCGCTTTACCCGCAAAAACGTGATGGCGGTGTTCTATCTGGCGCTGGCGCTGGCGATACCGCTGCTGTTCTTGCATCACCAGGCGCGAGCTGTGATAGGTTTTGCAATTCTGTTCGGATTCGCCATGGGGGCGGACTACATGCTGATTCCGCTGGTGGCGGCCGATTGCTTTGGACTGGCGGCGCTTGGAAAAATCCTGGCGCTGATCATCATGGCAGACTCGCTGGGACAAACATTCGGACCTGTGATGGCAGGACGGATTTTTGACACCCGGCACAGCTACGATCTCGCATGGCTTATCATCACGGTGGCGGGAGTCTTGGGAACCGGCGCGGTGTACCTGATTCGGACGAACGAGACGAAGAAGACATCAGCTTAGATTCATTGCCAGCCATGATTGACCACATCGGCTCCGTCGAGCTGTTGGAAGATCGGCTTTCTGCACCGAGCTTCCGAGATCAGGAAGCCGTGGGACGCTTGTGCGGCGATATTGTCATTCTCGGCGCGGGCGGGAAAATGGGGCCTTCGCTGGCCAAGCGCGCCAAGCGCGCTGCGGATCTCGCGGGCGTGAAGCGCCGGGTAATCGCAGTCTCTCGGTTCTCCGACTCAAACCTTGTCGCTGAGCTCGGGCGCGTGGGAATCGAGACTATGCGATGCGACCTCCTGAACCGCGAAGAAGTTGCGCGGCTGCCCGACTGCGAGAATGTTCTTTTTCTCTCCGGCAGCAAGTTCGGCTCGAGTGACCGGCCGGATCTGACGTGGGCGATGAACACGGTAGTGCCGGCCAACGTCGCGCTTCGTTATCGAAACTCCAGGATCGTCGCATTCTCCACGGGCAATGTCTATCCGTTGGTGAAAACGAGCGCGACTGGTTCAGTCGAGACGGATGAGCCCGGCCCAGTCGGCGAATATGCTCAGTCTTGCCTGGGACGAGAGCGCTTGTTCGAATATTACTCGCACGAGTACGCCACCCGATGTCTCCTGTTTCGCCTGAACTATGCCGTTGATTTGCACTATGGGGTGCTGGTGGACATCTCGCGAAAAGTCTACGCGCGCGAGCCCATTAATCTCACCATGGGCTGGTTCAATGCGATCTGGCAGGGCGATGCCAATTCCTATGCCCTGCGCGCGCTCGAACTCTGCGCGTCGCCGCCCACAATCTTGAATGTGACGGGTGCGGAGAAGATCTCCGTTCGCGAAGTGGCGGGAGTCTGCGGCCGCCGATTCGGGCGCGAGCCGGTGTTCGAGGGACAGGAATCCGACCGCGCACTGCTCAGCAATGCGTCGCTATGCCATTCGTTGCTGGGCCGGCCCGAAGTTTCACTCGATGCGCTGCTCACGTGGGTCACGCACTGGGTCGAAATCGGCGGCGCGACGTTTGACAAGCCGACGAAGTTCGAAGTGACTGACGGAAAGTTCTGATCGATGTCAGACTCTATTCCGATGGACACTCAAGCACGCGCAGCATTGCAGAAGGGCGTGGTGATCCCTGCCCATCCACTGGCGCTCGACGCGTATCGTAAACTCGACAAGCGCCGCCAGCGCGCCTTGACACGTTACTACTGCGAGGCCGGTGCCGGCGGAGTTGCGGTTGGTGTGCACACAACACAGTTTGCCATTCGGGCTCCTCAGATCGGTCTGTTCGAAACGGTATTGAAGTTGGCGATTGAAACCGTTCGCGAATGCGAGGCCGCACTGGGAAAGCGATTGGTGAGGATCGCGGGAGTTTGCGGGAGAACCGCGCAAGCTCTGAGCGAGGCCACGCTGGCACGCGAACTCGGGTACGATGCGGGTTTGCTGAGTCTTGGCGCGCTACGTGACGCCACGGGACCCGAGCTGATCGCGCACTGCCGAGCGGTCTCTGAAATCATTCCCCTGTTCGGTTTCTATCTTCAGCCCCCGGTTGGCGGGCGGCCGCTGGACTATCGGTTTTGGCGGGGATTCCTGGAGATTGAGAATGTGGTAGCGATCAAAGTGGCGCCGTTTAATCGCTATCAAACCTTGGATGTGGCGCGGGCACTGGCCGAGAGTGGCCGGCATGTGGAAGTTGCACTATATACCGGAAACGACGACAACATTGTGGGCGACCTCATGACGCAATTCCTCTTTCACACGTCCCGTGGCACAATCGTGATCCGATTTGCCGGCGGATTGCTCGGACACTGGGCGGTCTGGACGCGCCGCGCCGTCGAATTGCTCGAAAGCGTTCAGCGTTGCCGCGACGGGCCCGGCGGCGACGCTCTCGAATTGCTCTCGCGCTCCGCCGAAATCACCGACAGCAACGCGGCGCTGTTTGACGCCGCCCACAACTTTGCGGGCTGCATTCCGGGCCTGC
Source organism: Terriglobia bacterium (assembly GCA_050013575.1). Lineage (GTDB taxonomy): Bacteria > Acidobacteriota > Terriglobia > UBA7540 > UBA7540 > DASYXZ01. Next base: position 17,734 of record JBEKEZ010000047.1, read on the forward strand.
ACGAGATACTCAGGCGGCAAGGGTTTCTGGAGGGCCGCTGGTGCCTGGATCCTAGTGAGGAACTCTCACCCGGGCAACTCGAAGAGATCGACCGCGTCTGCACGGCCTACCCGCACCTTGCCGATGATTCCTTCGTCGCGGAGCACCTGTCGCGCTGGCTTGGGTGACCGAGCCGGAGAGGAAATGAACGAGGCCAACATGCTGCGTCTGGGCCGCGTGCGAGAAGTTGCGCGTTTGCAAGATTATCTGGTTTCACTGGCACTGACGATTCCGCGCGATCGCGAACTGCTGCGCGGCGAAGAGTCGCCGCAACCCAGCTCCGCCGCTCCTCCGATTCGTATGCAGGTTCTTACGCAGGGCGAGGGCGAGCCTCTTAGCGAGTTCGCCCTCGATCCCACGTGGCGCGAGTTCGGTTATTTCCCGTATCCCACCACGACGTCGCCACCCTGTTTCTGGGCCACGAGTTTTTTCTTGGCTTGAGGCGTCGAGTAAGTGAAGGCGATGCCGTAGTTTTGGAGGTGAAGCGCGGTGACGACGAGCCCGTCGCTGCTCGGCTCCAAGGTCAGCCAATTGCGATCCGACGAACCATCGACGCTTTCACTTTGCGCCAGCACCAGAGCCACCGCAACGTTCCCGGGTTGTTTCAGCACTGAAATGATCGGGAATGGGTATTCCGAAACGATGGAGTATGTGTAATTTCCGGGTTGCAGAACCACCCTCCCCCAACGTGCCTCGACCGGCAGAGTAAACTGACCTCTCCCGGACGCCTGGGCCCTCGCTGGGCCAGCGGAAAGAGCCGCGGCGAAAAGGACAAGACTCACGCTCTTGACCAACTTAGATCGAAGAATAGAATTCATTGAAGCCTCCAATTTGAATTTGAATTTCTCAAGTCAGGGCTGCTGGCCTGGCTTGCGCCAGCCTGCGATTCAGGCCAGACCGCTGACTTGATTGGTCAGCGGCGAGACCAAACAAACCCGCGGAAGGCCCGCGTGCGGAGCCCTCAGTCAACGCTTGCAGACGTTTTGATGTGGGAAACGTCAGGGTTTCCGTTGGGAGAAAAACGACGCGGTGGAGAAGCGAACCTCGTGGTTCGAGAAGATTTGAAGCTACGCGGCGAACGATTTGGGCTTGGCCGCCCCGTCGAGCATCCATTGAATTTGCCGGATGTCAAACGGCGGAGCGCAGTAGTCCGTGGCGCCGGCTTCGAGTGCTTTCAGCCAATCCGAAGTTTCCGGCTGCCGGCTGACCACAATCAAGTGCAAGGCCAGCTTTTCTTTCTTGATAAGACCGAGCAACGCTTGATAGCAATCGGGGTCGGAAGCGCAGAAGACCACGCCAGCACGAGTCTGCTCGAAAAGGCGAACGCACTCGTCGAGTGTGGAATGTGACGAAGAGTGAACAGCGACGCCCTGCGTCAGCAACTGGCGTTGCAAATCGAGGGCCAGGCCCTCATTGAGGCCGAATAAGATGACATTGGAAACTGCCCTGCTCTTTTGCTGCATAATGACTCCAAATCCTGATTCGGGAATTCTCTCTCAGCTCAGCAAGCAACTCGTCGGCGGGGACTGGAGAGGCCGTCTGCGTCGCGGGAGCACGTCCTCAACTCTTCACGTTAAGGGGTTCCACCCAGGAGGTCAAATCAGAAATATTTATGATTCGAATAAGCCGCCAGGCCTTGCCGGCGATGATTCAATTGTGGTGCCCTGGAGACAACGTTGCCTGGTTGACACGGTCGCACATCCACAACATTCGAACAACCCACACCAAAACCGCTGAATCGCTTCTGGCCCTCTGCTTGCACCCGACTGTGGTGAAAGCGGCGCCGCCAGCGTGCGGGCGGAGCAGACGACCGTAGGCAGGGACGGGACCAAGCAAATGAAGGTGCGAGCCAGACTCTCGAGCCGGGCTCCGCCCGGGAACGGTGGTGGATGAAATCTCAACAGACTGCGTCGTCTTAAGCTGCGGGCATGTTAGTTGCATTTCAAGCACGTTTGTGATTTATGTCGCAGGTAATTCCAATGCGGAATGTCTCAAAAAGAACGTTGGGCGCAGCGATAGCCACGGGCGGATTAGCTGTACTGGCATTTATGGGTTTCGCATTTTGGAGGGCCGCAGGCACCCTGCGCCAAGTGAGTGTGAACCTCGCCAAAGAAAACGAAATCCATTTCAAGGTCACCCGCCTCGACAAAAAGACTCCAACCGAATTCGAGTGGATCAGTTCGCCCGCGGTGTTCTTACAGGCCACCCCATTTCACGACCACTTGTACATCGCCGGGCCGGCTGGACTCCTGGAATACGATCCCAGAGGAAGTCTGCTCAATGAGTATGCGGTGGGACGGGAGCTCCCTGCATCCGCGCTGGTTGCAATCGCTCGCGGCACATTGGCCGACGCGCGCGAGCCGGAACTCATAATGGCGACAGCACAAGACGGGTTGCTGGCTTTTGACGGCCGGGGATTCCGCCAGATTTTCCCGCAGGACCCCGACGCGCGCGGCATCACTTCGATTCTGCCGTTGGCTTCCGGGCACCTTCTTCTTGGGACGAAGAAGCGCGGCGTGCTCCTCTATGACGGAAAGCGGATCACCGCCCTTCACCCTACCTTAAAGAATCTCTACGTCACATCGCTCGCCGGCACGGAATCTGACCTTTGGGTGGGAACACTGAACGGCGGAGTTCTCCGCTGGCATGGGGGCGCGACCGATTCGTTTGGAGAAGAGCAAGGTTTGCCGGATCGCCAGGTCGAGTCCATTGCCGTCGCGGGCGACAAGACTTATGTGGGGACGGTTTTAGGTGTGGCCGAATTTGACCGCGGCCGATTCGCCCGCGTGCTCGCTCCTGGAGTATTTGCCACTGCCCTGCTGCCGCGCCAGGGACAGCTCTTCGTCGGGTCCGAGGATCAGGGCGTGATTGTTATCCCCCTCGAGGAGCGGCGCCTCAGTTCCTCTCCCGGTGGAGCGCCTGAGTTAACTGAGGTCCGCCAACTATTCGATTCGGGCGAAGATGTTTATGCCCTCACGCGAGGCGGCCTATACCGCATGGGCGCTCACGGTTTCGGGTGGCAGCAGGTTTTGCAGCCGAGGGGAGCAGTGCTGAGCGACCGTAACATCTCAGCCCTGGCGGCCGACGCTCAAGGGCGTCTCTGGGTCGGGTATTTCGATCGCGGCCTCGACCTGATCGAACCCACGAGGGAACGCGCGCTCCACGTCGAAAACGAACACGTCTTTTGCGTGAACCGGATCTTGCCCGATGGCAAAACCGGCACCGTTGACGTGGCCACCGCGAACGGGCTGGTTCGGTTTGACGCGGCCGGCAATCCGCAGCAGGTGCTGACCCGCGCCGATGGCCTCATTGCTGATCACGTGACGGACGTCGTCCCTTATCAGGGTGGTCTGGCTCTGGCGACGCCGGCTGGCTTGACATTTCTCGACGCCAGCGGCGCACGGAGCATGTACGCATTTCACGGTCTGGTGAATAACCACGTGTATGCGCTCGGCGTATCGGGTGATGAGTTGATGGCGGGGACGCTGGGTGGCCTGTCGCAGCTCGCCAAGGGCGATGTACAGGCGAACTACACCACCGCTTCCTCGGGGCTTCGGCACAACTGGATCACGGCGGTTGTGCCAGTCGGATCTGAGTGGATGGTCGGGACCTACGGAGCCGGCATCCTTGGCCTCGATCATCAAGGTCAATTCCACCCATTTGAGATTGCCACGGGCCATTTCGAAGTTAATCCCAATGCCATGCTGGTGACCGAGCGCCACGTCTTCGCGGGGACGCTGGGCAGCGGCCTATATGTTTTCGACCGCCCCTCAGAGCGCTGGTTCACAATCGAGGCGGGCCTGCCTTCCTCGAATGTGACCGCGTTCGCCGCCAGCAACGGCTACCTCTACGTGGGTACGGATAACGGTTTGGTGCGAATACCCGAACAAAAGCTGCATCCATGAGCAAAACCTTTCTCGCATTTATTACGGCTATCGTAATAGGTATGGCCACGCTCCTGTGGCTGCCGGCGCTTTCGCTGGCCGACTCGGGAATTTTGATTCCGCGCGATAAGGCGCAGCCCGATCCGGCCATCCTTTCCCTTGAAGAGATGGAGATCACCATCCGCATCGATAACGGCGACGCTCGCGTATTCGTGCGGCAGATTTTTGCCAACCACACGGGCCGGATCGAAGAAGGAAACTACATCTTTGCTCTGCCCAGCCGCGCCACCGTCTCTGACTTCGCCGTTTGGGACGGGCCCACGCGCATTCCCGCCGTGGTGCTGGAGCGAAAGCGCGCCGAAGAAATCTACACGCAACTCAAGCAGCAGGCGATCGATCCGGGACTGCTCCAGATGGGAGAACGCGGCGCCGAAGAAGCCAAACGCACTTCGGTTTTTAGCGCCCGCATCGTTCCCATTCAACCTTACGGGACCAAGCGGCTGGAAATCGAATACCACGAAGCGATCCCGGTTGAGAACCTGAAATCCTATTTCGCTATCCCGCTGCGGCCGGACGCTTATCAGGCTCAACGAGTGCGGCATCTTCGAATTAATTTCGAATTTCACTCAGCGCACGCGACTTCGAACTTCCAGACACCCGCGAAAATCTTTCCGCTCGAATTCGAAGAAAAAAGCCCTCATCTCGTGAAGGGTCACTTTGAAGGGGAAAACGTAAACCTGGCCGAAGACTTCGTCGCCACTTACGACTTGGATGGCGCAGGCGCCGACACGCTCGAAGTGCTGACCTACCGAAACCCAGTGAGTGGACAGCCTTCGCCCACCGAAACCGTGCCCGTGCGCAGCACTCATGAGCCAGGCTTCTTCGAAGCGGAAGCGCTGCTGGGCTACGGAAAGAATCCCGCCCCTGAAGCGAGCGGACCCGCAGCCGGCGGTGCGCCCAGGATTCTGGTCATCCTTTTCGATACCTCATTGTCCATGCAGTGGGAAAAGCTGGAGCGAAGTTACCAGGCTCTCGAGACTTTGCTCAGGACGCTGCGGCCCGCCGACCGTTTCAACCTGTTATTGTTCAACAACCAGACGCAGCCATTCCAACCTTCCCCTGTCGCCGCCAATCCCGCAACTGTCCAACAGGCCCTCGACTTCGTTCGTTCCAGCCGGCTGCGCGGCGGGACGGATTTGCAACAGGCGCTTTCGGCCGGCTTGCAGCAATGCTCAGCCGCGACCGGTGGAAACGTCTATCTCGTGCTGCTGAGCGATGGAGGCGCGACCCGCGGGCTGATTCAGAACGGCAGGCTCGCCAAGTGGTACTCCACGAGTTGGAAACGGCTGCCTCAGACGCAACGCCCTCGCAATTACATCTTCGGTGTCGGTGACGACGCCAATCTGCCGCTGCTCCGTTCGCTTTCCCGACAGGACGGCTTGTTGGAACACGTACTCTCCACCGAGCCCATGGATTTCAAGCTGAATTCCTTCCTGTCAAAGATCGGCCGCAGTCCCATTGCCCAGTTCCAACTAGCTGTGGCGCCGGAATCGGCGGTTGACCTTGTTTATCCGCTTCAGGATTCAGCCTTCGCGGGGTCGCTCGCTTCGTGGGTGGGAAGATATCAGGAGCCACATGAGAACGTCGCCTTCACGGTCCACGGTGTGCGCGACGGAACGCTGGTGGGGATGGCCAGCAAAACGAGCTTGCCGCGTGAAGCCCTCGATCACCCGCAACTGCCACGGCTGTGGGCGCGCGCCCGGGTCGATGCGCTGCTCGCAAAAATCGAACGTGACGGAGAAGACCAAGCCACCATTGATGAAATCATTCGCTTGGCGCGGCAATACAAATTTGTGACTCCTTACACTTCGTTCCTTGCCGTCCCGCGCGCGCTGCTGCGCCCGCGCGTGATTCGCCCGGGAGATCCGGTGCTGCGCGTCAAGACCGACGAATCCATTGTTTCCGTGATTGCGCTGCTTCCTTTCGGACTCACCCAAAAGCTCCGCTATCTCGCCGGAGAAGACGTGTGGCAAACGCGATTTCTCGTTCCCGTAGACATGCAAGACGGAACTTACACCGCCCGGCTCGTTTTGCGAGACCGCATGGGCCATACCTATCGCGAATCTAAAACCTTTGTCATCGCCAGCCACCCGCCGGTGGTCCGAATCAACCTCGATCGAAAGCGTTTCCAGCGTGGCCAGTTGGTGAATCTGAAAGTGAACGCTTCCGAGAGCACGCGCACGCTCTTCGCCAGGCTGGAAGGAGCGCCAGCCGTCGCGCTCAGGTGGGACCCGCAAGCGGGCGCCAACACAGGAAGATTATTCGTTCCCGAGCAGATGGTGCCGGGGACTTACAAGCTGACCGTGACCGCCGAGGATATCGCCCACAACATCGGGACACAGGAGGTGCAGATTGAAGTCCTTCCGTAGCAGCCCGCACCTTCAATCGCTCGGCCGCTGGCCTCGCCTCGGGGTGGTTGCTCTCGCCGCGGTCGCCTTGGCTGGCTGGAGAATCTCTGCCAATGGAGCCCTGCCGTCCTGGATGCAGAACGTCGAAACGAGCACGGCCATCGAGGCGGCGCTTTTCCGGCTGATGTCGCTTCCCGGCGGCGCAGTGCTTTTTCCGAGACCGCCCAGCGAGGCGCGCCCGGCACTCGGCGATTTGATCGAGAAAGAACCGAAGACGGCGGAACTCTATTCCCTGCGCGCCCTGGAAGACGAGCAGCAACTCGATTTCAATGCCGCCGAATCGGATTGGAAACTGTACGCTGAGAACGCCTCGGACAAGACGAGCGCTCAAATTGCATTAGCCGATTTCTATCACCGCCGGCTTCGCCCCCTGGATGAAATCAAAGCGCTGTCGGTGGTTGCCAACGCGCCGCCAAATGCTTCTGAGAATCTCACTCCCCCGGCGGAACAACACTCGTGGCAAGCCTCCGAGCGAATCTTTGGCGTCATCGCCGCGCAGGGCCTGTCCAAGGATTTCTCCGTCCCCCAATATCGGGCTTGGCTGGCGCGCTACCCTCAAGAGCAATCGCTCTACGCTCGCTTTCTCGAATACCTCGTATCCCAAAAAGATTATCCCGCCGCACAGCAATTGATCGTTGATTACCACAAACAATTTCCCGGCGACGAAATTTTTCCAGTGAAGGCCAAGGCGCGGGTTGAGTACGGCCAGGGTTCAGTACAGCAAGGGTTGGCAGTCTACGAACAAAACTTCCAGCCGCTTTGGGCTCCTGAGCTCGTGAAGAGTTATTTCGATTTGCTTACCGAAACGCGAAATCTCCGCAAGTTTCTCGATCAGGCGCGCGCCGCGCTGAATGCCAATCCCGAAGACTTGAACGCGATGGCGCGCCTCTTTTACTACTACCAGCAGCGCGGCAAGCTCGATGTTGCGCAGCAAACCGTCACCGAGTTCCGCTTGCACAAAGAGGCCGGAAAGTCAGCTTGGGCAGGGCAGGAGCTTTTGATCTGCGCGCGTCTATTGGAGGACATTCACGCCTATCCTGAGTCAGCGCGGTACTACTTCGCGCTCTACAACAGCACCGGCATGCCCGATGCCCAGGAGCGGGCGCTCGCGGGCCTCACAAATCTGCTTCTCACAGCGCCGGAGACTCCGATCCGGCTGGGCAGCGGCGAACTCTCGCTTTACCGCGACATCGCCACCATGGATCAGGGACCCGGCTATCTCAACGGCATCCTTTCTCTGATTCTGAACACGACCGAGCCGGCGGCAAAATTCTCGCAAGAGGAGCAGCTTGCAGTTCCATATTTCCATCGCTCGCGGGGTGCCGAGCTCCTCGCGCTCCTCGACAAGAAGTTTCCGAATTCCGCCCGGCGCCCCGAATTGCACGCCGCCCTGCTGGATTTCTACGCGAGCTCCGGGGAGAGCGAGGCCGTGCTTCGAGGAGGGCGCGAGTTCCTCACCGCCTTCCCCAGCGCATCCCAACGCACCGCAGTCGCGCTGCTGATGGCGGATGCCGACGCGCGAATTGGGAAAACGCAGGATGAGTTCGCGATCTACGATTCAGTCCTTCAAGAACTCGCGGCGAAATCTCAGAATGTGCCCTTGGGCAGCGCCGCGGCGGAGGGAGTTGCGGGGAGGGGGTATTATCCCCAGCCCGGCGAGACAACACCGGAAAGTGAGATGGAAGGAACCGAGGATGAGCAACAGGGCGAGGCTCCGGAGGGAACTGAGATTCGTCGCCCGCGAAGGCGGCCGGGAGGCCGGGCATTCGAGGTGGCCAAAGCTGCGGTGCCAACCCAAGCGACAGCGCGTTCCCCTGAATATGCCCGAGTCCTCGAGCGCTATCTGGCCCGTTTGGTCGAACTGAAACAGATCCCTGAGGCGCTTGCGGTGCTTCGACGAGAAATCGATCACAACCCCGATGATCCGGGGCTCTACGAACGCCTGGCGGCATTTCTCGATCAGAACAAGTTGGGCGCGGAGCAAGAGGAAATTTACCGGCGAGCGATGGCGCATTTTCCTGATCGCACGTGGTACCACAAGCTGGCTCGATTCTACCTGCGCAACAAGAAAAATGCGGAATTTGAAAAGCTGACCCAGGAAGCGGTGCAAACCTTCAGTGGCACGGACCTCGAGCGGTATTTTGCGAGTGTGGTTAGCGGCGGCAGCCCCGTGCTCTACCTGCGTCTGAACCAATACGCGAATCAGCGGTTCCCGCACAACCCCACCTTCGTGCGCAATCTCCTGTATGCGTATCACGCCAGGGAAACGTACGACGAGGCGGCGTGGGAATCTCTATTGCGACAGCACTGGTTTGAGCAACCCGAGCTGCGGAGCCAGTATTTCGAGTTCCTTTCGTGGACGGGCAAGCTGGAATCGGAGCTGCGCGTGTTGCCGCGCGACGTGGACGCCACGGAAAAGGGAAAGTGGGACGCTTTGGTCCGCTCCAATCCCGCCGCGGCAGTGTTTGTCGCGCAGGCCGATCTCTGGCAATCGCATTTTGAGGAGAGCGCGCCAGTGCTCAAAGCCCTGGCAGAGGAATATCCCGCTGACTTCGAACGGGCACGCACAGCGTCATCGGTGTACCGCTCGCTCGCCTACTTCGACGGTACGAAAACTGCTGTGGCGGCGAAGATTGAAGGAAATCTACTCCAAGCAGATCCCGGGAACTCGGAAATTCTGGCACGAATCGGAGACATTTACGCCGACCATGAACAATTCTCCCAGGCCGCGCCGTTTTGGGAGCGCATCCCGCAGGCGACTCCGGGCGAGGCCGGCGGGTATCTCGACGCGGCTACCATTTATTGGGACTACTTCGACTTCGACAACGCTCTTCGCCTGCTCCATCAAGGCAGGACGAAGCTCGGCAATGAGGATCTGTACCGCTACGAAGCCGGCGCGATCTACGAAAACAAACGTGATTACCCGGCGGCCATCGACGAATACGTGAAAGGAGCATTGAGCGGCAGTGCGGATTCGCCCGCCGGACGCAGATTGATCGATCTGGCGCGACGGCCCAGATTTCGCGATCTTGTTGACCGCTCGACCGCCCAGGTAGCAGTCGCTCCCAACCCTGCGATGCCCGCGGTCAATCTGCGCCTCAGCGTGCTCGAAGCGCAAGACCGCAAACCGGAGATGGAGGCTTTTCTCGATTCAATTGCTCAGAGCACTACATCAATCGAGCAAGCCGAAGACATCGAAACTCTGGCGCAACAGAAATCTCTCGAAGCGGTTCGCCAGCACGCCCTGGAACGGCAAGCCGCGCTCACCACCGATCCCGTGGCGCGCCTCGAACTTCGCTACGCGCTCGTCCGCTTATACGAAAGCCGCAAAGATTTCCAGTCGGCGCAAAGGAATGTGGAAGCGCTCTATCACGACAATCCCAAGATCCTGGGAGTTGTCCGCTCCACCGTGGATTTCGACTGGCGGATGAAAATGTATCCGCAGGCCATCGCTGTGTTGTTGCAGGCCGCGAAGGACGCCTATCCCGACTTGGGCAAGCAGTTCACTTTCGAAGCGGCGCGGAAGTCCACGGATGCGGGGCAGTATCAGCAGGCTCGCGATCTATTGAGCAAGCTTTTGAATGACGCGCCCTACGACGGCCAGTATCTGGCTGCCATGGCGGATACCTACGCCCAGGCGGGCGACGATGCCGGCCTCAAGCAGTTCTATCTCGATAAGATTGCGCTCTTCCGCCACGCGCCGCTTTCCGAGCCGGAACGCAAAGCGGGAATCGCCACCTTGCGGCGTGGCTTGATTCCGGCTCTCACGCGACTGAAAGATTTCTCCGGCGCGGTTGACCAGTACATCGAGTTGATCAACGGTTTTCCGGAAGACGAGGGCTTGGTGACGGAAGCGGCGCTTTACGCCTTGCGCTATCAGCGGCAACAACAACTTGCAGCCTTCTACGACACGACGGTGGCACAATCGCCGCGTGACTATCGTTGGCCTATGGTATTGGCTCGAATCCAGACTAACCTCGAGGATTTCCCCGCCGCCATTGAAGCTTACGGAAAGGCCGTTACGGTCCGGCCTGATCGCGTTGATTTGCTCGTGGCACGTGCCGGACTGGAAGAACGTTTGATGCGATTCGACGACGCGGTGGCCGACTACCAGCGCGTCTATCCTCTGGCGTACAAAGACCCGAAGTGGATGGAGAAGGTTGCCGAGATCCGCGCGCGCCAAGCCAAGCCAGACGATGTGGTGGCGGCTCTCAAGGCCGCTTTGATCGACGGGCGACCTGAGGGCGCCGCCAAATACTTTGAAGCGGCCCGCCGCTTGCAACAGTGGGGCATGTTGACGCAGGCACGGACATTCGCCGAGCAGGGAGTGCACGCGGCGGGACCAGATCTGCTTGCGTCCACAGAGCAACACGACGGCGCAAAACTGTATGCCGCCATCATGACTCGCCTTCGACTTCAGGAGCAAGCTTACGCCACATTGCAAGGCGCGCTGGAGGCCGCGTCCTCAAGCCTGCCGGTGATCGAACAACAGGTGGCCAAAGAGGGTATCGCCGCGGTCACAGATAAGGAATGGCGCGAAAGAACCCGCGAAACCCGCATCCAGACTGCCCGAGACGGAATGCGCGCCGCCCTTCAGGAAATGGGAAGCACAGTGGCAAGCTACTTCACGCCTGAGGAAAAGGTCGCGTTCGCAAAGTTTGCGGAAACAAAACGCGCTGCGATGAATCTGGCGGACCTCGATATGTTCGCCATTCCTCTGGCGGAAAGCGCGGGCCTTGTGGATCTCGAAGCTCGCTGGCGCTTTGACTTAATGATGGAGCCCGGGCAGGAAGAGGCAGAGCTACTACCACGAATGAATCGGCTCGTTGAAGTCCAGCGGCGTCGGCTTAGGTTTGTCGAGCTAGGTATCCAATTGGAGCGCTTTGCTCCCAGGCTGCCGCCGACTCAGCAGTCTTCGGCTTGGAATGCGGCGGCAGAAGCGTATCGTTCCGCAGGCGATCCGGAGAACGAGCTGCGCGTCCTTTCAGCCAGGCACATTAATGGAAACCGCCTTCTGGAATTATTGCTGGCTCGCAGACCGCAGGACTTGGTCGGGTTGGCGTCAACCTGGGACTCATGGGGAGAAACCGTCGCCGATTATGTAGTAGCTAACGGCGACGCCGCATTGGCTCACGCGGTGATCGCGGCGCGAGGCGGCAAACGCCCGCCAGTGTGGCCGAAGGCGTACAACGGACTGGTAGGCTTGTATTTTGCTGAGCCGGCTGCCGAGGTGAACGGAGCATTCGTTGCTGCGCTCGGCGATGACACGGTTGCCGAGCGCTTGGCGAAACCTGTGGACCGCGACCAGCGACTTGCGGGGAACACTTGGTTTTACTACGGATCGCGCTACGGCGAATATCTGGGCGTGACAAAGCAAGGAAGCCCGGAGGACTTCCTTCCTGCCGTGCTGGAAGAAAGCCCAGGGAGCGCCTCAGGATATTCGACGTTGGCCGATTATTACGCGGACAGCGGCGACACATCCCACGCGATTATCGATTACAACCACGCGCTCGAATTGGCTCCCGGGCTCGCCGACGTGCATGACCGCTTGGCCATGGCTTATTACAAGCTGGGTGCGCGTGCTCAGGCCATCGCCCAATGGAGGCAAGCTCTCACCGTCCTATCGCAGCAGGTCAACCGCGTTAAGGTGCCGGAAAGCTTCTGGGCTGACTTCGGCCGCACCTGCGACCACCTGCGCACTCGCCGGCTCTTCGCGAATCTGAAGCCCGATGCGGACGCATTGCTCCGCACCTACCTTCGCCGCAACGGCACCTATCGCTCGAACGCCCTCCTGCACAGCGCCTACATTGCCGTGGGTAATCCGGCCGAAGCCACGAGTTGGCTGTTGGATCTCACCTCGGCAACTCATGATCCGACTGCTGTGCTGGCCGACGTAGTGGAGATCTCGTGGATTCCGCTCGAGCAGCGCGGGCCGATCTATCAGCGGATTATGGACGCGGAGCAAAATGCAGTGTTGAAAGCCGAGGGACAAGAAAAGGAGTATGCGCAACAGACACTCCGCTCATGGCAAGTCCGATGGGTAAAGTATCTGATCCTCACCAAGCAATACCCGCAGGCGAGCGATGCGCTCGCGTCGCTTCCCAAGGAGACGCGCGACGCGGAGGCGGCGGATTTGGTCCCGCTCGAACTGCAAGTCGCTGCCAAACTCGACACCCTCGATTCCAGGATAGCAGCCTACCGTAATGATCCCCAGACCGCGCCCACATCGGAGGTGCTGCGCGCGGCGGCCCGGCAGATTTTCGACGCCGGGGATAAACAATCGGCACGCAAGATTATCGAGTTCGTTTTCGCGCGCGAGATTGATGAACACAAATTAGCCGCCGCGAATTTCCTGGGTCTGGCGGAGATTCGCATTGCGGCCGGCGATCTTCCGGCCGCGCTTGATCTGCTCCGCCGGCTGACGGTCGTGGTGGGCAATCCATTTGAGAATCTCGACCCCGCTGCCGCCCTGCTCGAGAAAACCGGCCATAACGCCGAGGCGATGGAGTTTCTGGAACAATTGGTGAAGTCCGCACCCTGGGAGCCAGCTTTCCGGCTGCGTCTGGCCAAGGCGAAGATTGCTGCCGGCAAGGATGAAGGTGCGGCTCAAGATGCGCTCGCTGCCCTGGCATCGAATGGGGAAGCTGCCTATAGCATCCGGACAGAAGCTGCGCTGGCACTGGCGGGCGCGCACCGGCGGTTCGAGGCAGGAAGCGCGGAGCTCAATCTTCTGGCGGGCGGCGCCAGCCTGACCGTTGCCGCGAGTGATCATCCTTTCTTCTATGAAGTTCGCCTGAAGGCATCACAGAAACTAAGCGACCCACACGCAAAGCTCCAACTTCTGCGGAACGCCGTGAGCGACACTCCCGCCCGTGACGAGGCACGTATCCCGTTGTTCCAGGCAGCCGCGGGAGTCGAGGCCGACGAGGTTGCTCTCGGCGTCCTCGAACCGCTTCTGGGCCGGCAATTCCTGCGCGTGGAACCAGCGAATGTCGCGGGTGAAGAAGAAATTATCAGTTCCGAGACGAACGAGGAGTTTGACGAGGAGCAAGCGCCAGAGCAGGTGTACACACCGTTCAAGCTCCCGCCCGCGCAACAAGCGCAGGTGGCTTGGACCTTGAGCGGGGTGATGGCCAGACTCAACCGGCCGAGCGAGGCACTAGCTTATCTGCAAATTGCGCGCAGGCTGGAAAAAGCGCCTGCTCGGCGCAAGGAGATCAGCAGCAAGATTGCAGAGGTCCGAAGCACGCTGCGACGCCAGCGAATGAATACCGAGCGACAGCCGATCCTGCACGAAGCTCTGGAGCAGGACCGTCTGGTGCGCCCGAAACTGGTCGCCCGTGCCGCGCCGCCTCCCAAGGCTGCGGCCAAAGGAGGGTTGAAGCAATGAAGCGCCTGATCGTGTTCCTTCTGAGCGGCGCGGCATGCCTGGGCCTCGGTTGGGCGGCCTACCAGTCCGTTGCGCCTGCGGAGCCGCCGATCTCCAAGTATGTTCCAGCCGACGCGTTGTTGTATCTCCAGGCGAAAGACTTTTCTTCGTTGCTGTCCGGCTGGAATGGATCGCCGCAGAAACAGCAATGGCTGAAGAGCGCGAATTACGAAGTGTTCTCCCGTTCGCGCCTCTTTCTGCGCCTGAAAGAGGCCGGCGACCAGTTTGCGGCGGCAGCGGGACTTCCGCCTGACATGAGCTTCCTCACCCAGGTGGCGGGGAGCCAGAGTGCTCTCGCACTGTATGACATTGGGAAACTCCAGTTCCTCGGCATCACGCGCTTGCCGTCCGCGAACTCCGTCCAAAGCGCGCTCTGGCAGGCGCGCTCCAAATTTGAAACAAGAAGCGCGGGCGGAGTCACTTTCTACCTTCGGCGCGATCCGGAATCGAAGCGAGAAGTGGAATTTGCGGCGAGCGGCGACTATCTGCTGCTAGCCACGCGCGAGGATTTGATGGCCGGCGCTTTGCAGTTGATGTCGGGAAGCAAGGATCGAACCGTCGAAGATGAGGAATGGTGGTCGCAGTCGGTGGCCGCGGCAGGGCCGAGCGGCGACTTGCGGATGGTTCTCAATTTGGGAAAACTCGTGCCGAGTCCTTACTTTCGCTCCCATTGGGTGCAGCAAAATATAACCGACATGAAGCAATACACGGCAGCAATTTCTGATTTATTCCTTTCCGGCAACGAATACCGCGAGGAGCGAGTGTTGTTGAAAGCGGCGCCGTCGAGTGGAGCAGCCTCGCCCGACGACGGTCCCCGGGCCGTCGCCGATGTCGTCAATTTGGTCCCGGACAACGCAGCGCTCTACGAGGCCCAAGCCGATCCGTCGGTCGATTCCTGTTTCGACCTCCTTGTGACCAAGATCCTTGCCCCGCACCTTGGAGCATCGCCGACCGAAAAGCTCGCCCCCCAGGTTCAACTAACGAGCGGTGAGACCGGAACGGGTTCCGATCTCGAGACACGCATCGATCAAGCCCCGTCGCAGAGTGTGGTCTCCGCAGAGGGCTCATCGCCACTGAAAGATCTGCTGAAAAATCATTCGACCCAAGCCGCGCTGCGGGTTCAGTCTACAGACCGCGAGCAGGATGGCGTCTTCGTAAGAATCCACTCCGCTGTGGCGCTAGTCGGCAGCGCCGCCTGGGATGAAGCCAGCGTCCGCAGCGCGCTGGTCGATTTCGTGCGACCGGGCTTGACGGCCAGCCAGTTGGGAGTCGGCTGGCAGCAGAAAAGCGGCTACCAGGAATTGGATGGCTTGTGGACTCTCTTGGCGGCAGTTCGAGGGAAATACTTGCTGATCTCCGACGACCCCACACTGATGAGCACAATGTTGGCCAACGTAAATCGCAAGGGCGACGTAAAGCCCGCAGTTTTCATCGCAGGATTTAGCCACCAGCGCGAGCGAGACAATTTCGTACGACTGACTGCGTTGATCGATCGACCCAGCACGAATCCCGGCGGCGCCCCGGCGATGGAGCGCGAGCCGCAGTTCTTTTCCGAAAACATCGCAAGCTTGAGCTCGACCCTTGCCAGCGTATCCTCGGAGAAGATTGTTGTTCGCGACGCAGGCGATAAGGAGCTGCAGACGGTCACCTACCAGTGGGCTCAGTAAGACAGCTCGGCGCATTGATGGTCTTGACGGTTCTGGGGATACTCTTTTCTTGTCCCGCCACGGATGGAACTGCGCACGAAATCGGCGGCGCCGCCGCCTGGGTACGTTGCGAGCCTTCCGCAGGAAGAGCTGGAACAAGGAACTCTCTGTTTGCACAGTCGGCGGCTCGGTTGTTGGACGACGAGTTCCGAAGCGACGAAGTTTCTTTTCTCTTACTCGACGCGCGCACTGGATTGTTGCTCGCCTCTCGATGGGACAACCCGGAAGGCCCCATCCCATTCGGTTCGTTGGTGAAACCGTTTACCGCCCTTGCCTATGCCGAGCGGCACGGGTTCAGTTATCCAACACACTTCTGCAAGGGCACGACGAGCGGCTGCTGGTTGCCTAGCGGCCACGGAAATAGCACCATTGAGACCGCCATCGCGAACTCGTGCAACTCGTATTTCCGGATGTTGGCGGCAAACTTGAGCGGAGAAGACGTCGGCTCAACGGCGAACAGCTTCGGACTCGAGGTCCCTCGTTCGGAGTTGTCGGGCCCCGCCCTCTGCGGGCTGGGAAATGATTGGTTGATTTCTCCAGTGCACATGGCACGCGCTTACCTGGAACTCAGCCGCCGCCGTGACCAGCCCGGCGTGCGCGAAGTGCTTGCCGGCATGGCCGAGTCCGCCCGGCAAGGGACAGGGTCCGAAGCTGGCCGCGCGCTGAAGCACTGCGATGCTCTGGTAAAAACCGGCACCGCCGCGTGCACGCACCGAAACCGGGCTCCGGGTGATGGCTTCGTCGTGGCGTTGGTCCCCGCAGAACAACCTGATCTCCTGCTTTTGGTTCGTGTCCACGGCGTGCCAGGTGCCAAGGCGTCTACAATCGCCGGACGAATGTTGAGCCGCCTGGAGGAGTGACCTTCGCTTGCACGTCAAGAAAGCTGTTCCGCTACTCTCGTGGTTGCTCCTGGTCAGCCACCTCGCCTCCGCCCAGAACGTCCGCATCGGGGTGTTCGAACTCTTTCGTCCTCACGAGCTCACGCTGGTCGCGTTGCCTGACGCAGCGATTGTTGTCCGAGCCGGGCAGCAGAGCTTTGTGCTGGAATGGAGCTCTGGAGGGGAGGTCGCACGGATTCGCATTTCCGGAGATGCCATAGTGTTGGAGGTGGGCAGTCAAACAGTCCAAGCTTCTCAGATTAATGCCAGCAGCCGATCTGGCAGCGCTGTTGATTTCGTGCTGGCGGTTCCGGGAAAGATCAGCCGTCGTTACAGCGGCACGTTCGAAGTGAAGTCCGCTCTCGGCATTCTGGTTCCCATTGTGGGGATGGATTTGGAAACTGCGGTGGCCTCAGTCGTACAGGCGGAGAGCGCGCCGAATACATCGCTCGAAGCGTTGAAGGCGCAAGCCGTGGCCACACGATCGTATTTCGTCGCGGCCAAAGGGCGGCACGAGGATTTCGATTTCTGCGATACCACCCACTGCCAGTTCCTGCGTGAACCGCCTGCTCCGGGCAGCCGGGCCGCCCTCGCCACTCGATCGACGCAGGGTTTAGTTCTCGCCTATCGCGATCGCCCGTTCGCTGCGATGTTCACGCGCAGCTGTAGCGGACGCACGCGAACTCCGGCAGAGCTCGGTGTCTCCAATCATGGGTATCCCTACTTTCCGGTCGTGTGCGATTATTGCCGAACACATCCCGCGCATTGGAGCAGTCGAGTTTCTCAAGACGATGTCGATCGGTTGATCCGTTTCGGCGAGGCCGCACGCCTGGAGATAGGCCGACGCCTCGGGTGGAACGCGGTGCCCAGCAATGACTTCAGTGCGCGCGGTTTGGCCCAGCAGGTGCTGTTGGAGGGAAGCGGCCAGGGACACGGAATCGGTCTCTGCCAGCGGGGAGCGAGGGCGATGGCGACCGCCGGAGCCGACTTCCGTCAAATCCTTGACCATTACTACCCAAACGCTACCCTCGTCACGGCCAATTCCGGGGTTAGGCGCTGGAGTGCATTCCAAAAGGTCGCTGAATGAGCTGACGGCTCTTGAACCGATTCAATCCGTGGGAGTGAGTCTGCCTTCTGTTAAGATCGCACTGCCGCCAGCACCGGCCCGGCAGGGGCGAACGCTTCGTGCGATGTCCGAGCGATGATCTCATCCTGGAGTGCCCGAGTCAGGTCGCAGGAGTAATCGCTGTAGCCGGCCACGCGCACGATGAGGTCGCGATACTTCTCCGGGTCTGCCGGCGCGCTAAGAAATTAACTCCTGCATCCCGCAGAAAACTGCCGTTCTGAGTTTTCGCGTACTCCTAATGCCGGAACTTTTCCCCATCGATATTCGTGATGCAGACCGCGCAGGGCGGGGCGTCCTACGACTCGCTGGCCACACTGAACCCCCTGAATGATGGCAGAAGGCGTTCGCCGGCAGGTGCGCGGAAAGGAGTTTTCAGGATGTGCAGCGGATCTATGGCAATCCTGTGGCAAGAGTTCATCCCAGAACGGCACCTGAACCAGGCTAAAAGGCTACGAATGTGTCTGGTCGCGGTGCCCGAATTTATGTGGGATTGATCTTTCAGTTCAAACATCTGAGGGCCTGGCGGAGAGGCAGGGATTCGAACCCTGGGTACAGCTTTTGACCGTACAACGGTTTAGCAAACCGCCGCCTTAAGCCACTCGGCCACCTCTCCGCAACGTGCGGCTTGGAGAACGAGCGGCGCGCATGCTAAAGCTTACCGAACGCTTTATAGTCTAACCAAACTACAGAAATTGCGCCAGCCGAAAAAAGTCAACGGTCGAGGGTTGAGAGTCAAGAGTTGAAAAACAGGAACTCCAGACCGTCGATTGTCAACTATCGACTGTGGACTCTCGACCCTCAACTCTTTTCCCTTAGTAAAACAGATACTTCCGCCACCGCTCATCGGACCGGCCCATCATGCGCATAAGCTGGCGGCTGGTGTGCAAGGTGAAGGGACGCGGCTGGCGGCGCAGTTTCAGGCCGGACTCGTCCGGCAGCCTATCGCCCTTCATGTTATTGCAGGAATGGCAGCAAGCGACCAGGTTATCCCAGTCGGTGTGGCCGCCGCGCGAGCGCGGAATCACGTGGTCCAGAGTCAACTCGCTGGCCGGCAACACGCGCCCGCAAAACTGGCACGTGTAGCGATCACGCAGAAGGATATTTTTGCGCGACAGCGCGCGGCTCTGGTAAGGGATGCGGTGAAACTGCGTCAGCCGAATGACGGAAGGAGTGCGAATGGCGGCGCGACACGAATGGACGAAGTCACCGTCCTCCTCTTCCGTGGTGGCCACACCCTTCAGGATCAACACCACGGCGCGACGAACCGCGGTGATGTTAATCGGTTCGTAGGTGGCGTTGAGCACCAATACGGGTGTTTGGAGCAGTCGTTGGTCCGCCTCCGGCATGTCATTGGGCCCCTGGGAGAAGGTCTCTCCTCCACTAAGTTTCTATTATCGCCATTCACGCTCGACATCGTCAATAGCCTGAGCCGGCTCGGCGAAGTCCGGATCGGGAAATTGCGGCGTGGCGCGCGCCAAGGTCAAGCCCAGCACGCGCGAAGCACCGGCCTTTTTCAAAGCGGCCGCACAGGCTGAGAGAGTTGCGCCAGTAGTCATCACGTCGTCCACCAGAACGACTTCGCGGCCGCGCACTCGCTCCGGCCGGACCACCGAGAAGACGCCGCGTACATTCTCCCGGCGCTGCTCAACGCTGAGTCCGGTTTGCGACTCCGTGGCGCGGATGCGTTCGACGCAGTGAGCCTCGACTCGCGGACTCTTTCCGTCGCGCGCCTTCACAACGTTTGCACACAACCCGTGGGCCAGTAATTCCGCCTGATTAAATCCGCGGTCGCGTTGCCGCGAGCGATGCAATGGCACGGGCACCACAATCGGCGGCGGGGCCACTTCAGTGTCGATCAACGAAGTCCACGTGGGGGCGAGCAGCCCGCCTAGTTTTTTCCCCAGTCGCTCTCGCCGGCGGAATTTGAGCTGGAGAATAGCGGCGCGCAGTCTACCGCCGTAAACGCCATAACTGCGGGCCATATCGAACTCGAATTCTTCGTCGCAGCACTGAGGGCAGAGACTCGTGGCCGAGTCCTCTGCTCGCTCGGAGGAAAACGGCAGCCCGCACCGAGCACAGCCGGCGCCCGACCAGGGTTCGAGGGAAGCCCAGCACCGTGGGCAAATATCGATCGTGCCCGCTTCAGCTAATTCCTGATGGCACAGAGAACAACAGGCGGGAAAAACGATGGCGAACAAGCTGCCCGCCATCTCCCGGACGAGTGGCCCAATCGAGCCGGACCTGGTGTGAGTAGCGGAGGGGAAGACTTACCTCACTTTCCATCGGGCAATGCAGCCCTAAAGCAGACCCTGCTCTTGCTTCTCCTGGCATTCGATGCAATGGCGAGCCCAGGGAACGGCTTCCAGGCGCTTCGCCTGCACTTCTTCTTGACAAGCCACGCAGAGGCCGTAAGAAGAAGATTCGATGCGCTCCAAGGCTTCGTTCACCAGTTGGAGGATGCGACGATTGTCATCACTCTGGTGAAAGAGGAATTCCTTGGTGTAGGAATTCGCGGCCTTGTCGGCAATATCCTGGGTCGCCTCTTCATCCGCCTCGCGACCGTCCTGCTCGGACTTCGTCACCAGCCGCAACAACTCCTCTTGCTTCGCCAGCAATCTCTTCTTGAAAGCCTCAGACTTTCGCTTGTCCATGAACCATCCCTAGTCTCGTCGCCTGGATTTACGCAAATAAAAATTCTACGAACACTGTCGAAGGCTGTCAAGAGCAACCCGCGATTCCAAACTCGAAACTGGATAATCGAGAATGGGAAGCTGCATGACCTTTTGACAGCGCCCTCGTCTAACAAAGACGAACCGGATGTTGCCGAGCCGGCCGGCCTACGAGCGAAAACGAACTGAACTGCGTGGGATGCTGTGGTTCGCGCAATACCGCTTGCTTGAGGCGATATTCGCGCTAGAATTCCAGTGACCACGGATTCTTCAGACGGGAGGTGACAATGCTAGCTTCCATCACAAGGGTTCGAAGAGCCTGGGTGTTGGGGAGTTTTCTGCTGGGCCTGCTGTTCGTCGCACCGCTTGGGCTTCGGGCTCAGGGCCTGGAAGCGTGCGGCCCCGCACCAGCCGTGAAGGCCGAACTGGATAAGATTCCCACACGCCAATCGCCCACACAAACCGATTGGCAGTTCCACGAGCAACAGCTGGCGGCCATTCAGGCGCTGCTGAAGCAATATCCGGACGACCTTTTCGTCGAGCGGTTCTACATCAGCACGATGTACAGCTCCGAGGACAAGGATCAGATCATCCAGGAATTCAGGGCGCGCTACGAGAAGGCCCCCGATGACCCGAAGTGGTCGTATCTCTACGGCCAGGCATTGATTGGCCGGCAAAGTCCGGAGTCGATCAAACTCTTTGGCCAAGCCCTCGAGAAAGCGCCAAAGTTCCGGTGGCCGCACCTCTCACTCGTGACGCTCTACAAATCCCCGGTTTTTCAAAACAAGGACCAAGCGGCCTCGCACATGAAAGCTTTCTTAGATGCATGCCCGGAGTCCTTTGAGGGCTATCGCACACTAACGCGTTTCGACGACAAGCAGCTAGCCCTCCAGGGTGCGGCAAAACTTCGCCCACTTCTGCAACCTCGCACCGACCCGGAAGCCTTGAGCGCCTATTCCACTTTGTGGTCGCTGGAGTTCAAGGCCCATCCTCCTTCCGAGTATGATCCGCTTCGCAAGCAGGTGGCCGACGACTTGAAGCGCATCCGCGCGCTCAACCTGCAGGACAAGCCGGAATGGTATGAGGCGCTCGAGGAAGGCTACAAGTTGGTGAACGATCAGAAGCAATCCGATTGGGCGCGCGACGAACGCGTGACGCGATTCCCCAGTCCTTGGGAACAACGCGCCATGTCGAAGTGGTGGGAGGAAAACAAATACCCAGCCAGCGACGCTCCTGCCGACCAGAAGCGGAAATTCTTCACGGATCTGCTGAAACAAAGCGCCGAATGGGTGAAGGAGCGCCCCAATACGACTTACATTTGGTGGCAGCGCACCGACGCAATGGAGCACTTGGACGATGTCCCGCCCGCCGACATCATAGCAGCCGTTGACAAAGGCCTCGAAGTGGCGAAGGCCAATGCGGGGCCGCGCGAGCTGGGTTCCGACGACTATTTCAGCGCTGCCGAAGTCCTTTCGGAGAAACACCTGCAGCCTGAGCGCGTGGTGGATCTTGCACAGAAAGGCTTGGCGCGCTTCGAAATCGAATCCAAGCAGATAAACAACGATCTATACAACACGAAGGAGCGCCTCGAAGATGTCCACTTCTACCAGGCTTCTCAGCGCATTTACGGAATGAAGTCCCTCACCGACGCATATCTTCAACTGAAGCTGGCCGATAAGGCGCAGATCGAGCTCGCGCAGATGGAGGAGCGGCTTCAAGGCCTGAAGGCAGTCGCGGGCGACAAACAAAGCCGTAAAGACCAGGCAACCGGTCAGGAATCCGCCTACTGGGGACTGATGGGCCGACTGGCAGAGCTCCAGAACCGCAAGCTCGATGCCATGGCATTCTATGAGAACGCGCTGCTCGAGCGGCTTCGAGCCCGGCAGAAACCGGAGACCGGCGTTAAAGATGAATTGGCCGAAAACGCTCAGGCGCTCTGGAAGAATCTCGGGGGCACCGAGGAAGGTTGGATGGTTTGGTACGGACGCCAGGCTAATGAGCTGGCCCAACAAGCCACGCTCACCTGGGAAGAAGCGAGCCTTCCCCTGCCCACGTTTGAGCTGGCGGACCTCCAGGGCAAGAGTTGGCAAGTGGGCGACCTGAAAGGCAAAGTGACATTCCTCAACTTCTGGGCGTCGTGGTGAGGGTTCTGTCGCGAGGAGTTGCCTCGCTTAGAAAAACTCATCGAGCAGTATAAGAATCGCTCTGACGTGCAGTTCCTGACGCTCAACATGGACGAGAACCCCGGGCTCATCGAGCCCTTCCTGAAAGAACACAAGCTCAGCATCACGGTGATTCCTGCTTACACCTACGTGCGGGACACGCTGAAGGTATCTGGCATCCCGCAGAACTGGATCGTGGACTCGAGCGGCGTCGTGCGCCTGAAGGGGATCGGATACGACTCCACCGAGAAGTGGGAAACGGGCATGAACGAAGCAATCGAGAAATACAAGCCGGAAACGGCGAAGGGCAGCGGGGCTTCGAAATGAAGGCAATTATGAATTATGAATTATAAATTTTGAATTATGAGGCCCCTCGAACCCCTCCGAACTGGGCCGTTCTTTTTCTCACATTCATAATTCATAATTTATAATTCATAATTTCTTTGACTTCTCTCGAAGTTCAAGTATCAGCTTGTCTCTCCACGCCGCGTCCTCCCAAAAGGTCAGCCACAAGTAGAAGGTGGCGTAGCTGCGCCATCCGCTCCAGTGCCGCGCCAATTGGGTCACGCGTTTCATGGATGGCTGCTTGCGCAGGCCGTAGAAACGCTGGATGGCCTTTTGCAGGCCGACGTCGGCCGCAGGCAGGCAATCGAGATGTCCGAGCGCCCGCATGCCGACATAGTGAGCCGTCCACGGACCAACGCCTTTGTGCGCGAGCAGGCGCTCGTAGGCGATCTCAGGTGCGACCGACCGCAAGCCTTCGAGATCGAGGCTTCCATCGAGCGTCGCGCGCGAAATGCCGATGATGTATCGCGCCTTGGGACCGGAGATTTGCAGCCGACGCAGCTCGCGCGGCGTAGTGATAGCCAGCGCGGCCGGCTGGGGAAAAGAATTATACCGGCGCCCCTCGAACTCGACCGCGTGGCCGTACGTTCCGATCAACGCTTGCTTCACCTGATGCGCGAAGCTCAGGTTCACTTGCTGTTCGAGGATGGCAGAGATCACCGTCTCGTAGACGCTCGCCGCCTGAGGAATCCGCATCCCGCGAAAGTGCGAGCAGAGTCTCGAGAGAGCGCGATCGGTGCTCGCCAGCCGGTAAAAGGGCGAAAGGTCCAGGTCGGTTGAAAACTGCCGCTTGACGAGAGCGCAAATGGCGGCTTGAGTCTGTGCCTCGTTTGGCCCCGCGAGAATGCGAATTCTTAATACTGCCGACCGGCCGCGCCGCACTTCCGAGACACCATAAACGACGGGCTGGGCGCCAATCTCTACGGCGCGGCGATACTCTCCCTCTTCAAAGTAATCGAGCAAAGGCGCGAACTTGCGCCCGTTCGAGAGCTCGGGCGGGCTCAGGATGAACCGCAAAGTGCGCGCAAAACTGAAAGGTTGGCGAGGAGTCAGCACCATGAAGCTAGAAGCGAGAAGCGAGAAGTTAGAAGCCAAGAGCAGTTCGCTTCTAACACCCTGCTCCTTCGATGCTATTCTAGTGTAGTGCGTCACAAATAGGTTTACTTATTGTCGGCCCTCGGGTATCATGCCGTGCATGAGCCGAAGAGCCGAACCGATTCTTCTTTCCGATCAGGAGCGTGGCACTTTGCGAACTTGGGC
>JBEKEZ010000048.1:0-40525 GCA_050013575.1 Terriglobia bacterium
GAAAAGTCTGAACGGCTGACTTTTCCACCGCGCTTGGAAATCCGGCAAAAGTCGCCGGATTTCCACATTCCCACAGCGCCGACGGCGACCCTCACCTCTCAACTGCCCAAAAGATTACACATCCACGGTGATGGGAAGGGTTTCAAATCGCTCCATCACCCGATCACTCAATCGCCCAATCTTCTTGCGTTTCGTCGAGTGGCTCTGTTAGAAGGAAGTGGATGAATCCCCTGGCGAGCTTTCAATACCTCGAGAGGATGGGCGCGAGTGTTCCTGCCCTCGAACATCTTGAGGGTGAGCTTGGTGCAGCCCTCTCGGCTCTCACATTCGGGCGGGATGAGCTGTCAGGGAAAACAATCGCCGTGACCGCCGGCAGCCGAGGCATCGCGAGCCTGAATGAAATCGTGCGTGGGGTGTGCGGATGGCTGAAGGCACAGGGCGCTGATCCGTTCGTTTTTCCCGCCATGGGCAGCCACGGCGGCGCAACCGCCGAGGGCCAGCGCAAGCTGCTGGAAGAATATCGCGTCACCTCGGAATTCATCGAGGCCCCGGTGCGCTCTTCGATGGAAACAGTCTCACTCGACGCCACACCCGAGGGATTTCCCGTTTTCGTGGACCGTCTGGCCTGGGAAGCCGATGCGATCGTTGTAATGAACCGCGTGAAACCGCACACCACTTTCTTCGGGACCATCGAAAGCGGGCTGCTCAAGATGATGGCGGTCGGCATCGGTAAGGCCGATGGAGCGCGCGAATTTCACCGCGCGGCGCGCCACCATGGATACGAAAGAGTCATTCGCGCCATAGCTGCTAAAGTGCTCGCCAGCGGCAAGATTATTTGCGGGCTGGGCGTGATCGAGAACGAGCTGCACCGAATTTGTGCAGTTCGCGCCGCGCGGCCGGGAGGCATTGTTGCGCTCGATGAATCTTGCCTGACCGAAGCCCGAAGCCTCGTTCCGCGCCTTCCCTTCCCCAAAATTGATTTGCTGGTGGTCGACGAGATCGGGAAAAACGTCAGCGGGACAGGCATGGACACCAAGGTTATCGGCCGCGGCGTGCAGCTTCCTCCCGGAGAAGCTCCTGAAATCTCCCTCGTCTACGCGCGTGATCTTACGCCGGAGAGTGACGGCAATGCGCTGGGCATCGGCCTCGCTGACTTCGCTCACGAGAGGCTGCGCAAGAAGATTGATTTTGAGAAAATGTACGTCAACGCCCGCACCTCGATGAGCCACCACCTGGTCCGCCTGCCCATGGTCTTGACGTCGGACCGCGACGCGATTGATTTTGCGTTGAACGTGTTGGGCATACCGGAGCCAGCGGAGCAGCGTATCGTGCGCATTCGAAATACCCAAAGCCTCAGTCGGCTGGTGATTTCGGAACGATTGGCGCGAGACGCCTCCGCCTTGCCCGGCTGGCTATTGGCCGCTCAGAGCTTCCAACTTGAGTTCGATGCTGGGGGAAGCCTGCTTTGAGCCGTCTGACGCGCTTCATCCTGCTTGCTCACCTTGCAACATCGATTCGACGGCTGTCTCGAACTTCCGCAGGTCGCCCTGAACGACTTCCCAAACCAGTTCGAGATTCACTCCGAAGTATTCGTGGATCATCTTATCGCGCATTCCGGCGATGCGTTTCCATGGAACGCCCGGATGACCGACCTTGAGAGAGTCCGATAAGTTCTTGACCGCCTCGCCGACAATCTCCAGGTTGCGCACGACCGCATCCTGCACAATCGGGCGCGTCATGAACGCCTCCTTGCCTTCTCGCGTGTACTCGAGGATGCGACGAATCGCGTCACGGATGTGGAGAAGATAAACGCGGTCCGGTTTCACAGAGGAACGGCCTCAGCGTAGATCTGGTCGCGAAGGTACAGGCTCACGCCGCCGTCGGTTATTACGTCGACGTGGCAATCGAGAACCTCCTCGACATCTTGCCAGAAGGCCACTAAGTCAAGAAGGCTTCGGCCCTTTTCCATGTCGACGAGCAAGTCGATATCACTTTCAGTGCCCGCCTCGCCGCGGGCCATCGACCCGAACAAGCGTACATTCTTTGCCCCATGTTGGGCGGCTAGGGTAATGATCGCCTCCCGTTTGTCCCGGAGCGCGTCTTTTGTGGACTTCATGCATGCAAGACTAGCATTGGCTACATGGCATATCAAGCCCGATCCGACTGCCGTAAAGTTAATCTCACGCCAATGCACCTTGACGTTGCTCTCAGCTCGCGTCAAAATACAAGAGTTGGCGTCGAATTAGCTGCGAAACCGAAAATGGCAAATAGCTCTAAACCGATCGCGATATCTGTGGCGGCTTTTGTTGTCCTAGCGGCATCAGCCATGGTTGCACAAAATTCCGCGGAGAACACTTCTCCCAAGAGTTCTTCCACCCGGATGCACCAGGCCGCTCCCAACACCGTGCAGAAAAAGTCTTCCCTCCCCGCCGTCACGCGCGTCAGCACGGCGGAAGCAGCGAAGAAGGCGGCAACCGAAGCTACTTCGACGAAGGCAAAGCCCGAAGAGACACGAAAAGCTTCGGAGGCGAGCGAAGCTCCGGACGTGATGGAATTTCGGCCCGCGTCCCGGGACGAGGAGCATGCCCAGGCCCCAACTGCCTCAGCCAAGTCTTCGCGCAAGGCTGTTCACGGCGAAGCTTATGGCGCGCTCGATCCCAAGCATCCCGGCACTCACAGAGCCGGCGGCGCAGCGGGAGCCACCTCCAAAAGCGGCAAGACAAGTGTTTACGTTGAGACCGACCAGTCCAAATCCACCAGCCCCACGCCCCACTAAACATGAATCTTTTTCAAATTGACACTCCGCCTCCCCGCCGAACCATGCAAGCTGTGTTGCGAGCCTCGTGGCTGTGGATCGCAGCGTTGTGCGTGTTCTTCGCAACAGCGTCGCCCGCGCCCGCTGCTTCCCCGACGACCAACGAGTGCGAAGCTGTCCCCAGCGCCATCTTGGGCCGGCCTGTGAGGGTCTGCGTAGCTTTGCCGGCAGACTACCGCTCGGACACCTCGAAACGTTATCCCGTGCTCTATTTTCTTCATGGCCTGTTTGAAAACGAAACGAGCTGGAGCGAGCGCGGAGGCGAGCAAGTGTTGGACGACTTGCTCAATCAAGGTCAGGTGGGAAAGTTTCTGGTGGTGCTTCCCGACGGCGGGCGAGATTTCTATGTCGATTCGATGGACGGCCACGAACGATACGAGGATTTCTTCATTCAAGAACTGGTGCCGGCGATCGACCAGAAATATCGAACGATTCCCAACGCCGCCGCTCGCGGCATCAGCGGATCGTCGATGGGCGGTTACGGCGCGCTGCACCTGGGCATGCGCCACCCGGACGTATTCGGCTCGGCCAGCGCGCACAGTGCGGCGCTCTTGCCCAAGTTTCCCAACCCTCTCCCCACGGAAGGTCGGTGGGGATTTTATGCCAGAGTGTTGCAGGGCCCATTTGGATCGCCGCTCAACGAGGCTTACTGGGAAGCGAACAACCCTTTGACGTTGGCCGAGCATCCCGAGAACTTCCGTAACCTGAAACTCTATTTCGACTGCGGCGACCAGGACCGTTATGGCTTCAACGAGGGCGCCGGGCTGCTGGACCAGATTCTGACCGCCCACGGATTTCCCCACGAGTACCATTTGCGGCCGGGCGGGCACGGTTGGGCTTATTTGGATCAATATATGAAATACTCGCTGCTGTTTCATTGGAAGTATTTTGAGTCGGCGTCCAAGCCATGATCGGCATAGCGCGGGCGACCCGACGCCGGCGCTCGGTCGGGGGAGAGGGAGGATTTCAAATGGCAAATGGCAAATGGGAAATGGCTCAGAGTGGCGGCAACCGGAACGGTGCGCGTTCCGCTCCGCTTGCCGTCTTCCATTTTCCATTTCCCATTTCCTATGGCCCATTTGACACTCTTCATTTCAGACGGAGAAGAAGTTCTTGACACCGTTCTCACGATACACACTGACTTCCGCCATCATTCTGAGCCTCGGGGTGCCGAGCCTCCTCGGAGGCCAGCAGGCGGCGCCCGCCTCTCGCAAAGCCGACTCCGCAGACGCCGAAACTCGTGTCATCGACTACATCCGCGAGCACCTTCAGCCCGGTCAGCCGCTCCTGGTGAACGAGCTTTATTCCAAGGTCTTCACACAACCGGACGAGCGCCAGGCGTTGAGCAAGCTCTACAACGCTTTCTTTCGCATTCCCTTGTTTCTTGCGCAGTATCAGGAAAAATACGACTCGCCTCCGAGCTTGAAGACTATTTCGCAACAATTCGATTTGCGAACGCCGGGGGCTGCGGACGTTCTGCTGCGCGTGATGGAGTCGGACCCGCGCGTGCCGCGTTTTCTCGGGCGCGACAGCAAGACTGGCGAAATTACCTCAGTTGACGTGGCGATGATTCGCAGCGACCCGCGCTTTGGTCAAGCCGTGGAGCGCCAACTGAGCGGCTGGGAAGGCAAAGCGGCGCCCGGGTTCAAGCTGGAAGGCTTAGATGGCCGGTCCATCGATTTGGGCAGTATGAACGGTAGAACCGTGTTGCTATACGTCTGGTTCACGGGCTGCCCGCCCTGCATGAAAGAATCTCCGGCGCTCGTGGGGTTGCAAAACAATTTTGCGTCACGGGGCTTTAGCATCGTAGGCGCCAACGCGGACCGATTGTTGGGATTGAGTTACGGCGATGCGGTCCGCCAACGTTACGTCAAAGAAAACAAGATCAGCTTTCCTGTTGCGCACTGGACCAAAGATAGCGATTCGGCGTATGGAAATATTTCGATCTTCCCTACCCTGTTCCTGATCGACCGAAAAGGAGTGATCGTCCATCATTGGGTGGGGTACGTTGCGCCCGAAGAACTGCGCCAAGCAATTTCACAGGCTCTTTTGGCGGGCTGATGAAGGAACGCGGCATCCTGTCATTCTGAGCGCAGCGAAGAATCTGGGCCTTTGATTGCAAGGCAGATCAAGATGCTTCGCTTCGCTCAGCATGACATGATGGGGACGTTTCTCGTTTCATTTTGCAGGATGAAAGGAAAATCGGATGATATCCAATAAGCGCTTAATAACGTTGCTCACGATGTGCGCGCTCGCGGGCTTGTCCATAGCGGTGTATGGCCACGGCAACGAGGAGGGCTCCGCGAAGGCTACCATCGGTAGTGCCAAGGTCTCCATCGAGTTTCACAAGCCGACGCTCAAAGGCCGCGACTTGATGAAGATGATCCATCCGGGCGACCTGTGGCGTCTGGGCGCGGACGCATCCACAACCATTGAATCGGACAGCGATCTGGATTTCGGCGGGACGCGCGTCCCGAAGGGCAAGTACGTGCTGCTGGCTCGTTACCTCGAGCCTGGCAAATGGACGCTGGTGGTTTCGAGCAAGGACCGCATGCATTATGAGCCCAGCGCCAAGCTTGCCGAGATTCCAATGGATGTCCAGCAAGCCCCGGATTCCGTGGAAGCGATGAACATCGAGGTAGTAAATAAAGGGGCCACGGGCGAGATAGAAATCGCGTGGGGAACCTATCGGCTCAAGGCATCTTTCGCTCCGGCGAAATAAGCTGGCACTTCATTGGCGTAATATGCCAGCGCTACGCAGGCAGGAAGGTGCTAGGCTCTAAGTGCTGCGTGCTGGCGAAGGCGGCGGATTTTTCTTCGCCCCACCCTAATGAACCGGGCGGTCCGCACTCAGCAACTGGAGATCATGAACGTCCTGGCGTTTTTTGCTCATCCGGATGACGCCGAATTCCTTTGCGCTGGGTCGCTGGCTCACCTCGCTGATCGCGGCGCAAAGATTCGCATCGTCACCATGACGGCGGGCGATTGTGGCTCCGCGGTCTTGCCGGCCACAAGGATCGCGCGCCTCCGCCTTAGAGAGGCGCATCGGGCCGCGAAAATCATTGGCGCTGAATCCTCCTGCCTGTTTGAAAGAGACCTGAACATCTTCTATGACAAGCGCAGCCTCGCCAAAGTGATGGAGGCGGTCCGCGCTGCCGACCCCACCCTGGTGTTCACCCACTCGCCAGTCGATTACATGGTGGATCACGAGACTGCCAGCCGGCTTTGCCAGACCGCCTGTTTCGGCGCCATGGCTCCCAACTTCCGTACCGGCATGCAGCCCGCAGCCAAGCCTCTTCGCGCCGTTCCCCACCTCTACTATGCCCAGCCTTTCGGAGGACGGGACATCCTCGGGCATGAAATCCCATCCAGCATCTTTGTGGACATCTCTGGCACTTCCGCCCGCAAGGAGCAGATGCTGGCTTGCCACGAGAGCCAGCGAGCATTTCTCAGTGCGCAGCAAGGCATCTCGGATACGATCGGCATGGCGCGAGCCATGGCAACCCGCGCGGGCAGCGTCGCGGGATGGGAACAGGCCGAGGGGTTCCGCCAGCACCTGGGCCAGGGCTTTCCGCAAGACGACGCACTGCGCAGGTTGCTGGGCGAGCTCGTGCGGCACATCGAAGCCTGAGGGCGGTTGGAGGCTGAACCAGCGATGCAAAACAAGAACGAGGTTTAGTGCTCGCCCTGCGCAAACCGAATTATAATAGGATGTTGGCCCGGTAAGTCCAAAACAGCGGAGTGTGTGCCATACTTTCGCGCAGGGCTGTGAATCTGCTTCCAAGGACTGCTCCCGTTCTTCATGCCAAGGTGGTCTCCGAGTGTTGGCGGCAATCATTGCCACCGCCGTGGTGTGTAATCATTGCCGGCCTGTTGGTGTCCATCGCGTCCGCGATTCCAGTGTGTTTCGGTCAAGGCGTTGCTGACCAGTCCGGGTGGGGCCGCTCCGTTGTCGCCGTTCGTTTGGAGTCCGATGCTGATTTGAAAGCCGAAGACTTTGCCGGGGAGATCGTCCAGAAGGTGGGTGAGCCTCTTGACGCCTCAAAAGTAGAGCTCAGTCTAAGAAATCTTTACGCCACCGGGCGCTTTCAGGAGCTGCGCGCGGACGTCGAGCCGCAAGGCGCGGGGGTCGAGCTCATTTTTGTTGCCATCGCGCAAGTTTACGTGGGCGTGGTGCGAGTGGAGGGGGCGCCGGCATCGTTCAATGCGGAAAGCCTGGCCGGCGCCACGCGTTTGCGGCTGGGTCAGGCGCTTAACGAAGATGACCTGGCTCGCGCCGAACAACATTTGGCCGCGACGCTCGCCGATGACGGATATCACGACGCGAAGATTAAGCACGAGGTGCGGCGCGATCCCGAAACTCAAGAGGCGGAGGTCCTCTTCACGGTCGTGCCAGGCAGGCCGGCTCTCCTGACTACGGTGGAGTTCGTCGGCCATCCCATGGTTCCCACTCAGCGTCTCCGCGCCGTGGCCCGCTGGCGAGCCGGCCACCGATTGACGTCGGACCGACTCGAGCGAGGACTCTTCAGAATTCACCAGTACTATATCAATCATCGTCATCTTCAGGCCTACGCGAACATCCAGCGAAGAGAAGTCGATCCCACTCACCGTACGGAAAAACTGGTTATTGAAGTTGAAGCAGGCCCGGTGGTGAAGGTGGAGGTGAGGGGTGCGCGGATTTCCCTCGCCAAGCGGAAAGAACTTCTTCCCATGTATTCCGAAGGGATCGTGGACGACGCGGCGGTCGACGAGGGCCAGCGGAATCTGGAGGATCACTTCGAGCGTCTTGGGTATTTCTCGGCCAAGGCGGATGGCCGGCGCACGGTTCGCCCGGATACACCAGAAATCGATATTACCTACACCATGCAACTCGGTCCGGAAGGAGAGTTCGAGGGATATAACTTTACCGGGAACCACGCCGTGCCGGCGGACGACTTGGCGCCCAACTTGAGCATTCAGGCGCGAGACTTCCCTTTCGTATGGCGAGGGACGTTCAGTCACGTTCTTCTCGACCGCGATGTGAAGACCCTCACCACCTATTATCAATCTCGCGGGTTCCTTGACGTCCGGGTGAAGCCTCGCTTGAATGATCGCTACGGCGATCAACCTAACCACCTGTTCGTCACTTTCGAAATCGACGAAGGGCCTGAGACGCGGGTTGGCGAGCTGACGCTCGAGGGCGTCGACGCGGAAATGCAAAAGAGCATCACCGCGATCTTAGCGATAAGATCCGGGCAGCCTTATTCGCCGGCACGCGCGCAAACAGGCCGGGAATCGATCCTGGGCTACCTCGCAGACCATGGATATTCGCACGCCTCAGTCAATTTGAAGGCTTCCTCGCCCGCGCCGACGCACACCGTGAATCTCAAGTACGAGATCACCGCCGGCCAGCAAGAAAGAATTCAGCGCGTCATTCTGATCGGCAATCGGCATACGCGCGAGGGAGTTGTTCGGCGCGAATTGGTGTTTCATCAGGGCGAGCCGCTCAGCCAGACCAAGATCCTGGAATCTCAGCGCCGCCTCTATGACCTCGGCGTATTTAGTCAAGTTCAGATCGCTCCCCAGGCGCCCGAGAGTCCTGAGACAGAGAAGCTGTTGCTCGTAAAGGTGGATGAAGGTCAGCGCTGGACCGTCGGCTATGGGTTCGGAGTCGAGGCGCAGCGATTGGGCAGCAACACTCCGCAAGGGCAGTTCAAGGCAAGCCCGCGCGCCTCGCTGGACGTGACCCGCATCGACGTGGGCGGACGTGACCAGACGTTCTCGCTCCGCGGGCGCCTCTCCAATCTCGAGAAGACCGCCGCCATTGACTACCTGATTCCTCACTTGCCGGCTCGCCGCGACTTGGGCTTGCGACTCGGCGGGTTGTTCGACAAGAGCCGCGACGTCGCGACATTTTCGGCCGAGCGCGATGAAGCTTCGGTCAGTGTCGAGAAGCATTTCAGCCCCACCGCTCTGCTGGTAGGAAGATTCGCCTTCCGCCATGTTTTGGTGGACCCCTCGACCCTCAAGATCTCTCCGGACCAGATTCCGCTGGCCAGCCGTCCGGCGCGCATCGGCATGCTGGAAGCGAGCTACATTAACGATCGGCGCGACAACCCCGCCGACGCAACCCGCGGTTCCTATACGCTGGTCGACGCCGGCGTCTCGGCGCTGAGCTTTGGATCGCAAGCGAACTTCTTGCGCTTTTCGGGACAGAACTCGACGTATTATGCCTTGGGCCGTCACCTGGTGTTCGCGCGCGATACGAGGATTGGTATTGAATCGCCGTACGGCGGCCTGCAAAAGGTTGTGATACCCGGCACCTCGACACAGCCGGCACAAATTTTCTACACCTATCAAATCCCGTTGCCCGAGCGGCTTTTCATGGGAGGGAGCGAAACTCACCGCGGCTTCTCCATCAACCAGGCTGGCCCCCGCGACCCGCTGACCGGCTTTCCCATCGGTGGCAATGCGCTGTTTCTGAACACCTTCGAACTGCGCGTGCGGATTCAGCAGGACCGCCTCGGACTGGCGCTGTTTCACGACGCCGGGAACGTCTACTCAAGCAGCCGCATGATGCGCTTGCTGAAGGTCCGCCAAAATTCACCGACGGACCTCGACTACACTTCGCACGCGATTGGCATGGGCGTGCGATACAAGACGCCCGTCGGACCGCTTCGTTTTGACGTTGGCTATAACTTGAATCCACCGCGCTATCAGTTGGAATTGCCCGGCGGCTTGGGGGTCCGCCAACTATCGCATCTCCAGTTTTTCATCGGTGTTGGACAAACGTTCTAGCGTCCCGCCCCATCAGATTTTTTGCTGTGGCACAGGCACTCTTGCCTGTGCCCAAGGTTAATGGATTCTATCAACCAGCACAGGCAAGAGTGCCTGTGCTACTCGTGGCTGCTATTTTGGCGATCGCCGGCTGCCGTGCGCTCGCGGCGCAGCGCAAGACCGTGAACCGCGTCATCGCCTCGGTTGACGGAACTGCAATCACCTTGAGCGACGCGGCGAGGGCTTACCGTTTCGAGTTTTGGCTCGAAGGCAAGTCGCCGCCGGATGCTCCCGACGCCGCGGCTCTCACTCTCGCCCGCGACCGGCTGATCGATCAAACGCTGTTGCTGCGCGAGGCCGACGCTGAAAACATCACCGTGGAAGACTCAGGCCAGGCGGCGACTGAAGCTCTTGCAGAGGTCCGCAAGAAATTCGGCGACGAAGAAGCGTTTCAGTTGGCGCTCCGCGCGCTGCACATGACCGAAGAGCAGGTCACGGGGCGGCTCCGCGACCGCGATCGCATTCTGCGCTTGATCGATCGCCGGCTGCGGCCGTCGGCGCAGGTCGAGCAGTCTGAAATCGAAGCTTATTACCGGAACATTTTTGTGCCTGATTACGCGCGCCGGGGCGAGGGTCCGGCGCCTGCGCTGGGCGAAGTCGAAAGTCAGGTTCGCGAGATTCTGGTCCAAAAACGAATGAACGAATTGTTGGAGGCGTGGTTGAGCAACCTGAAATCGAACCACCGTGTCAAACTTTATTCGTTCTGATTTTGGCTCGGCCCAGGCAGCCCGTTGATGAGCGGGACGAGAAATCTCTTATCTCAAATTTGAAATTTCAGATTTGAAATTTCCGATTTGACATTCGAGATTTGAAATTCGAGATTTGAAACTTCAGAAAGGAATACGAGAGAGTGTCTCGAGGATTCCGTCGGTTGCTGCGAGCGTTGGGTGCCGTGGGCGTGCTGATCGCCGCGGCTTATCTGGTGATGAGCACGCCGTGGTTTCGCCGAGTCTTGGAGCGGCGCGTTATCCGAGCCGCCGAGGATCTGACCGGGGCGCACATTGCGGTGCGGGAGTTTCGATTCAATCCCATCATCCTTCAAATCACTCTGCGCGGAATCATGCTGCGCGGCACGGAACCGCCGGCAGCCCCGCCGCTCTTTTCGGCGCAAACGGTTGTTGTGGGACTCTCCCCATCCGCGCTGCTTCGTCTGCGAGTCGGCCTGCGAAGTCTGGAATGGGACTCGGCTGAGATCCACTTGCAAACCGGGCCGGAAGGGTCCACAAACCTGCCCGGTCCCAAGCTTCCCGCTCACGGGGAGCGCGCGCTCCGTGAATTGCTGAACTTGAGCATCGGCAGATTGACGGCTCTTCACACCAATCTCTTCTGGAACGATCAAAAGGTCCCTCTCGATCTCAGCGCTCGCGATGTAGCGTTCCAGCTCCGGCGTCACCTCCTGCGCGGCTACGTGGGCAGCTTCTCCTCGACTCGAACCACGCTCGAAGCGCCGCAATGGATTCTGCCTCCGAGCACCCTCGCTGGGCAGTTTCATTTCACCCACCGAGAGCTCATCGTCGATTCGCTTCTGTTCCGGTCCCAAGGGCTCAACGGCAAGTGTTCCATCAAGCTCGACACTCTCCCGGCTTTGCAAGCAGGCTTCAGCTTTACCGCCGCCGGAGATTTTCCGGAGCTTGCCCGCATTTTCCGCTTTCGGCCGAACGGGACCCCGCAGGGCGGGGTGACCGTCGAAGGCGCAGCGGATTACCGACATGGTGAGTGGACGTCCGAAGGACGACTTCAAGCCCTCCAGCTTGCGATTCCCTCTGGTTCGTTTCACCCAGGGCAGTTCGGCGTTCTCGCCGATTATTCTTTCCGCCGACAGCGCCTTGTCGTCTCCAATCTCAAAATATCCGCGCTGGGCGGGACGGCTCAGGGAGCGGGCGAGATCCAGTTCTCCGGTCCCATGCCCAAGTTTGATTTCCACACTGAAGTTCGAAATGTGGAGCTGGCCGCCGCCCTTCGCACTTTCCCGGGGATTCACACGCTGTCGAGCCATCTCCCACCCGCGTCGAGCATTGAGGGTAAATTGAGCGCGACATGGCGAGGCGGCCTCCGCGATTTCGAGTCCGAGTTCGATCTCCAATTCAAGCCACACTCCCAAGTGCTCCCGCCGGCGGTGCCGGTGGACGGATTCGCTCGCGGTACGGCACGCCTGGCGCGCGGGCTTCAGATCGACTTCGAAGACGTTCGCCTCCAAACAGCTCACTCCTACGTCACGGCTCACGGCGCGGCGGGCGAGTCGGAGTCGAATCTTTCGGTGCGGCTTGGAACCTCCGACTTTGAAGAATGGAGGCCGCTCGCTCAATTCCTGCTCCAGGCTGTGCAACCGGTGCCCTTGCAACTGAAATCGCAGATGACGTTCACGGGGCAGGTGTCCGGCCCGATCGCTGACACGAATATTCTGGGCCAGTTACGATCGGGGCCATTCCAATACGGCGGATCGAACTGGGACGGTTTGACCGCCAACGTCCGAGCCTCACGCACCTTCGCTGAGATCTCCTCGGTTCGTTTTGTGAGCCGTGCATCCGCACTGGACGTGGACGCTTCCGCCCACTTGGCCGATTGGCGGCTTGACCTCAACGCGCCCGCTCACTTCGCCCTGGCCGCCCAACGCGCGCCGGTCACAGTCCTCGAATCTGCATTCGCCGTTTCCTATCCATTGTCCGGCGCCTTGACCGGACGCCTGAATCTGGACGGCCCGATTTCGAGTTTGGCCGGGTCGGGCGAATTCCAAATCGAAGACGGCTTACTCTATCAAGAGCCATTCGACGCTCTCTCTGCCAAGCTCCGCGTTGCCGGATCGGAAATCGCTTTCGAGGACGTCCAGCTCTCGCGAGGGGCGGGCCGCGTGACCGGGCAGGCCCAGTTCAACCAGGAGTCGCGCAGTTTTTCGGCGACCCTGCGCGGACGCGACCTAGCCTTTGCCGACTTCAAACGCGTGCTTCAAACCGACAAAGCCGGAGTGAGACTCGACGAAGTCTCCGGCCTCGTAGGTTTCGATCTCAACGCTCGCGTGACGCCGGCCCCGCGGGGCGGGGTCGATCTTCATGGCACCTGGGAAGCTCGCGATGTCGGGATGTTTGGAATGTCGGTCGGCAACGTTTCCGGCCGGCTCGATTGGCAGGGCCAGAGGATGAAAGTGCAGGTTGAAAGTCAAGGGCCCGGCGGCGGCTTTCATCTTGCGGGCGAAGCCCAGAGTGAGGGTGATTGGCCCATCGAACTCACCGGCGACTACTCGAATTTCCGCGCTGACCCCTGGCTTCGGCTTCTTGCCGGAAGCAAATTCAGCGCGCGGGTGACGGCCGGCGGCGCGCTCACCGTCAAGGGACCGCTCCTGGACCCCGACCGGTTGGAAATCCAAAGCCAGGCGCGAAGCCTCGAAATCAATCTTGGCGATCAGTCCTGGTCCAATGCAGAGCCTATTGAGCTAGCCTATGCGCGGCGCGTGCTCACGGTCAAGCCTTTTTACATGCGCGGCCCGTCCACCGATCTCGAAGTGGAAGGATCGCTTCGCGTTGGGAGCCCGCCCGCCCTCTCGCTTCGCGCCCACGGCGAATCGGAAGCCAGGCTTCTCAGTTTGCTTGACCCCGCGCTCCGGGCCACCGGCCGAACCGAGCTGAGTCTCTCGGTCAGCGGAAGTCCCAGCCAACCCTTGGTTCGCGGCACATTGAGCGTCCGAGGCGTGAGCGTCGGCTATGGCGATTTTCCCTTTCGCCTGTCTGGATTGAGCGGTGACGTTCAACTCGAAGGCGACCGCGCCACCGCCCAATCGTTGCGAGGCCAGATTGGCGGCGGCTCCGCCACGCTCTCCGGATTCCTGACGTTCGCGGAGACGCCCCGATTCGAAATCCACGCCGCGCTCGAACAGGTGCGAGTGCAGTATCCCAGTGACTTCACTTCCCTGCTGACCGGCAATCTGAATCTGGCCGGAACGATCGCGGGCGGCCAGTTGGCCGGCGACCTGATTGTTCGGCAGATGTTTGCGAGCGAGAGCTTTAATGTGCTGACCTTGATTGGCGAGGCGAACGCGCCGGGTGGGGCGCCGGTCAGCCTCACGCCCTCTCCGCTTGCGTCCAAGATTCGATTGAATATCCGAGTGACCTCCGACCCGGAGGTCCGGCTCGAAACCCACGACTTGCGCCTCGTTTCCGACATCGACATGGCCGTGCGTGGAACACTTGCTGCGCCGGTCGAGATGGGGACGGTCCATATCCTGAGTGGTGAAGCCGTGGTGCGTGGCAACCGTTACCGCATCAGTCGCGGCGATATTACAATGGCCAACCCGTTCCGCACCTCGCCGGTGCTCGACTTGGAGGCCCGAACGCGCGTCCAACGTTACGACGTCACCGCGGATATCTCCGGCCCGTTCGATCAAATGAAGATCGCTTATCGCTCGGAACCGCCACTGCCCAGCGGCGACATCCTCTACCTGCTGGCGCTGGGGTTCGCGCCCGCGGCGGAGCAAACGGCGATCGCCACCACCGAGAGCGCCAGGACGGTGGGCGCATCCGCCTTGCTGTCCCAAGCCCTCTCCAGTCAGACGACCGGGCGCATTCAACGGCTGTTCGGGGTCAGCCGCATTCGCATCGACCCCAACGTCGGCGGCCCAGCCAATGTCTCGGGCGCCCGGGTCACGGTCGAGCAACAGGTGACGCACGACCTGACCCTGACCTTTGCGACGAACACCGGCGCCACTCAGCAGCAGGTGGTCCAATTCGAATGGGTTCTGAGCGAGCGATGGTCCGTGATCGGCATCCGAGACCAGAACGGAATCTTT
Source organism: Terriglobia bacterium (assembly GCA_050013575.1). Lineage (GTDB taxonomy): Bacteria > Acidobacteriota > Terriglobia > UBA7540 > UBA7540 > DASYXZ01. The sequence goes on from JBEKEZ010000048.1 coordinate 14,409, forward strand.
GGGGTCGAGTTCAGGTTGAGGCGAGGGTTTAAGTAGCTGTCCTCGGTCCTTTGTCACTCGTCATTCGTCTTTGTTCGGGGGCCGCGAAGACTGAAGAGTCGTGAAAAGATAAACAGCTTCTCGCAAAGACGCTAAGGCGCAAAGACTCCTTTGCGCCTTAGCGCCTTTGCGTGAGAATGTTATACTGAGCAGGTATCAGAGTTGCTGTTCGCCGCGGAGAGGTGTCCGAGTGGCTGAAGGAGCACGCTTGGAAAGCGTGTTCGCTAGAAATGGCGACGTGGGTTCGAATCCCACCCTCTCCGCCAGACCTGTAGCTCCCACGACTCTGAGCAGTTGAATGAGCTTAATCTCACCTGTGTACGTACAATTATATTGACATGCAGGGGGTTTGCGGATATTCTCTATGGGTCGCCGCCTATGCGCTTTGAATGGGACGAGGACAAGAACCGGCAAAACCGTCGCAAGCACGAGGTTGGCTTCGAAACCGCAGTACTCGTCTTCGACGATCCGTACGCGGTGACGCAACGCGAAACCGCCTTTGACGACGAGGAGCGCTGGATAACAGTTGGGGCCATCGGACCCGGTTCGGTGCTCTTGGTCGTGCATACGTTTTATTCAAACCACAACGAAGAAGTTATTGGCATCATCTCGGCTCGCGCCGCCGAATCCCATGAGAGGAGAGCTTATGAGGAAGCTTACGAGGGAGCAGAAACGAGACATCGCCGCCATCGCCGCGAAAGGAGACGCCGATATTGATTTCTCCGACGCCCCGCCGGTGCTCGATTGGACCGGCGCCGAAATCGGCAAGTTCTATCGTCCGATGAAGAAACCGGTCACCCTGCGTCTGGACTCCGACGTGATCGAATGGCTCAAGTCCGGTGGCCGGGGTTATCAGACCAGAGCGAATTGGCTTCTGCGACACGCCATGCTTCATAATATGAGAGAAAGGCGCCCTGCCAGGCGAGAACCCGTCCGCCGCCACACGACGGGCCGGCAAAGGAAGGTGAGTTTTTCCTAGCGCGGAAGTGTCCGAGTGCATGAGCGGGTACCGCGGAGTTGGCGCTCTCCGAACTCCGCGGCGTTTCTCTCGCATGGACTCGGCACAAGAGCGGTGCCGTGGCTACCACCTACCAAAAAGAGAGGTTGGTTGGCGCGATGCACATCGAGTGTCCATTTCTTAGTATCAACCTTGAGGGCGGAACTGCCGCCCAACGCGCCAAGGAGCTCGTAGAACTCGCCGTCCAGAAGCGAGATTTTTCCTTTGGCTATTATGAGCTCGTCGACCTGCTCTTCGCGGTTCCGTTCTGCTGGCCCGCCTTTGATCTATGGGACAGGAAGTTCTCTGAAGCCGGGTACAAGCCGATGCTCTGGCCGGACCCGCAAGGGGCCGGCGTTGAAGCCAGGCACCAGGCCGTGCTTTCTATCCTTCAGGGCTTATCTGTCGCCGCGCGAAAAGCTGCTCTTGATGGGCCGTACGCCTACGCAACGCCGGCCAGCACCTTCAGCAGCAGATATGGCGCCCAAGCGCTCTACGAATTGGAAGTGGCTGGTTACATTTCCAGGATGAGAACGGCGGCGGAGAAGCTTGAATTTATTTCGCTTCAGAATCTGCGTGTGATCCAGAAGTGCGTCTCTGCTCGGAGCGCAAAGAGTAAGGCAGAGCTCGCCAAGCGCATCAACGCCCTCGCCAGCGAAGAGGCGCTTCAGGCTCTGCTGCCAGCGGACGCAAAAGAGGACTATATTAAGATAGTCGGTCTCCTCGCCCTCCTCGATCATGACTGGGTGGCTTCCAGGAAGCAGATTGTCGGGCTTTACCTTCAGACCATCACATCCTTCATTGTCACTTTGAGGTGGGCGGGGTACGCCACCCAGCTTCAGGATGACCGGGTCATCGTCATCCAGATGCCTACCGACTGTGGTTTCTGCTCGCCGCTTCATAACAGGATTTTAAGGGTCGGCCGAGACGACCTCCCGCCATACCACCCAGGTTGCAGATGCTCCATAAGCGCAGTCTCATTGGAGGCTAAACTTCAAAAGACGTGAAGAATGCAGCCGCATCCCAGACAGGACCTTCAGATTAGGGCAAGAATACACTCGACTCGTCCATTCAAGGGAGTCAAAATGTCAGCGGCGGGCGTGCGCAATAACCCACGCCATATCCCGATTTTCTGCCGTAGAGCATTTGGCGCGATCTGTTGCCCCGGCTGACTGGAAGCGGCTGCAAATGGCGATGATTACCGCTTATTTCGATGAAAGTGAAACGGCAGGAGAAGAGAGAGATTATTTTGTCGTCGCTGGGCTCGTGGCGGATGCATATCGATGGGCGAAGTTCGACCGCGAATGGAAGCATATTCTCGATGAATTCGGAGTGCCTCATCTGCACATGAGGGAACTGAACCCGCTAAAAGGACCGTATAAAGGCTGGTCCGAGAGCAAGAGGGCCGGTTTTTTGCGGAGACTTTCCTTGACCCTCACTTCTACCTGTAATTCGATTCGATCCATTAGTTGTGCGATTCAAACAAAGGACTACATTGAACTGGTTTCAGAGGGGGAAAGAGCGCAGGTTGGGCACGCCTATCACTTTTGCCTGTATTGGTGCATCCCCAGCGTGCTTTTGCCCTATCACCACGATGATTCCGAGCACCTGATCGATTTTGTTTTTGATGAGAGGCATGGGGTTGAATTGAAGGCTAGGCAGGCACTGAATGTTTTCAAAAATGCGCCATCGACCCCCGAGCATCTCAGGCGGAAGATAGCTGGCCTCTCCTACCGGGACGATAAACTGGTTCGACCCTTACAGGCAGCGGATTTTCTGGCGTATGAGATAAACAAGCATTGCCGCGAACCTTGGCGGCTGAGGCAGTCACTAATAGCTCTAAATCCCGTGGAAGGGTTCCATACATTGGTGTCACGGGATGCGCTGGCCAAGGTTTTGACAATTGTCAGAGCAGAATCACGCCGAATATTATCTCTAGGTATTTACCCGTTGGAGCATTCTGAATAAAAGCACAGACGGAGTTTAAGAAATTCGATGCCGCGCGGATGGCGCGCGCATTCTCCAGGCTGTTGCGGGTAACGCGAGCAGGCTCACCTTTAGCTGATTCTTCATTCAGGACGAATGCGACTGACCGGTTTGATGGCCGGGCGCGTTTGGGCCGGTCTTGGCCTTTTTGACTACCAAAGCGAATCTCGACGCCAGCCCGGCGATCGTGCCGAGCGCGGGCTACTTCGCAAGTCCCTCAAACTGGCTGATGCGCATCTCACGATCCCGGAAGACGGCGCGGATTTCCAGCCGTCCCCCAAGGGCTTCCACGTAGCTGGCGAGCGTGCTCAGGTAAACGTCGGTGCGGTGCTCGATCTTCGACACTTCCCCTTGATTCACTCCCAGGGTTTGCGCAAGCTCTTCCTGGGTCATCTGGCGGGCCCGGCGCAGCTCCTCCAGCGGCATCGCAGCCAGTGCTTGCTCGACACGCTTGGCGATCCTCTTCCGCCGTGCGGCGGGCATTTCGTCCAACAATTCCTCAAACTTCTGGGTTGGCATTACGATTCATTATGTGCCCGGAAGAATATTCTGTCAAGAGAATTACGGCGGAACTGTCCGAACGGCTGAAGAAGCACGCTTGGAAAGCGTGTTCGCCGGCGTTGGGCACTGCATGGGGGTAATTTCCTGTAATAAAACAGTCACCAAAAAAACGCTTGACAAATAGTATGACCTGTGGTATGAACCCTATTAGGTGATGACGGCAGTGTTAGTTTCCGCCAGACCGGTCGGAATCGGCCGCACGAATAGGTTAAAACCAGCCGAAACAAAGAAAAAACAAAGCCAAACAAAGCCATTGGGGCTAAGGCTTTTAGATACTGGGAGATACATCATTTTCAGGCAAAACAAAGCCATTGACGCTAACAGTCTTGCTTCCAGTTGCTTACGGCGAATAAAGGCCCGATTTTCGAGAAATATGAATGATGCACAGGCTCACTATTCCCGATTTGCAGAGCCGAAGACTGGAAATTGGACACTGGAAAACGACGTTCAAAGCCGGAATGTGCTTTAGAATGAGCAGATACGTCGCGTGGATATGGTCACTATTCCCGATTCGTCGGAACCCCAAAGGCGGCGGAGGCCAGGTTGGGGGGTATAGGAACCCGAAATCCGGCCTTCACAGCGCCAAACGATTGCGACCTTGCCATCGGACGGACGCATTGGCTATGATGGCCAGACTCTGATGACTGCAACCAAGGACAATTGCGTGCTGGTGCGCGCCGAGAATCTGCATAAGAGCTATGGGGCGGTGCAGGCGCTCCGCGGCATCAGCTTTGAGATGAAGAAGGGCGAAGTCTTCGGCCTGCTGGGCCCCAACGGCGCGGGCAAGACTACGACCATGGAGATTCTGACCAGCTTGCGCCCGCCGGATGCCGGGCTGGTTCAAGTCTGCGGGCTCGACCCCACGCGCGAAAGCAATGAACTGAAGGAGAAGATCGGCGCGCAACTCCAGGCCACGGTGCTGCCGGACAAGATGCGCGTTGAAGAGGCGCTGCGGCTTTATGCGAGCTTCTACAAACACCGCGCTTCCATCGAAGCGCTTCTCGAGAGCTTCGGACTGACCGAAAAGCGCCGCACTTTCTACGAGCACCTCTCCGGGGGGCAAAAGCAGCGCCTGGCGCTGGCCCTGGCTCTAGTCAACAATCCCGAATTGGTCTTGCTCGACGAGCCCACCGTGGGCCTGGACGCCATGTTGCGCCGCGATATCTATTCGCTCATCGAGCGCTTTCGCAGCGAAGGCCGCACGGTGCTGTTGACCACGCATTACATCGAGGAGGCGGAGCGCCTCTGCGACCGCGTCGCCATCATCGATCACGGCCAGGTGGTGGCGAACGGCTCGCCGCGGGAATTGATCAAAGGTTCAGGCAAAGGCACGCGGCTGGAAGTCCGCATCGCCAAGCCCGTCTCCGCCCAGCGGCTTAAACAGCTTGACGCCGTGTTGGATTGCCGTGAGACGGATGGAATCTATTTCCTTCATGCGCAACCTGCCACGCAGGCCGTGGTGTCGCTCATTAGGTTTCTGGAAGCGGAAAACAATTCGCTCTTGGATTTGCATATCTCTCAACCCAGCTTGGAGGATGTCTTCGTTGAGATGACAGGTCGCAAGATCAATGATGAAGGAGGAATGATGAAAGATGAACGGTGAATAGGAAAAGTGGAAACCGGAAACTAGTCTCGTGTCCGCCTGGTTAGGTTCTTTTCGGAAGCGTTCGCAGTCAACCAAAGCGCCGTGTGGGCAGAACGGGTTCGGGACTTCTTTAGGCGGTCACGGGACTAGACGAGGTTAGGCCAGTTTCTATTTTCCAATTTCCATTTTCCAATCTCATCATTCATCATTCATCGTTCATACTTGGTTTCTATGAATGCGATTCGCATGGCCTTGATGGGCATACGCCTGGTGACGCGCATGAAGATTGCGCTGTTCTTCACCTTCGTGTTCCCGGTCATTTTTCTATTCATCTACGATGGAATCTTTGCCCACGGCAATCCAGCCGTCGCCGTTTACCTGTTCGGCCCTGTGCTGACGCTGAACGTGATGGGCAGCGGATTTTGGGGACTGGGCATGCAAGCGGTGATGCAGCGCGAGCGCGGCTCTCTGCGCCGATACCGCCTGGCGCCGATCGGGTCGTTCACCGTCGTCAGCAGCAATCTGCTGGCCAATTACTTGCTTCAGCTTCCGTCGGTGGCGCTGCTGGTCTTTTGCGCCATGGTGATTTTTCACATGCCGCTCAAGATCGGTCTGCTGCCCCTGTGGTTCCTGATTACCGTTGGTACGTTTGCATTCGCCGGTTTCGGCCTGACCATCGCGAGCGTCGGCAACACCATGCAGGAGGTCCAGCTCTACAACAACCTCGTGTGGATGAGCCTGCTGTTTCTCTCTGGAGTGACAGTGCCGCTTCCGATGCTGCCCAAGTGGCTCCAGAGTGTGGCGGTTTATTTACCGGCCACTTATCTGGTGTCGACGTTCCAGGACATCATGTCAGGATCGCAATCCATTTCCCGGCATTGGCCGGAAATCGTGGTGCTGGTCTTGTCCGGTCTCTTCGGCCTGCTGATCGCATGGAAGCTGTTTCGCTGGGAGAAGGAGGAGCGAATCCCGGCGAGGAACAAAATCTGGGCGCTGGCGTTGGTGATTCCTTACTTGCTTGTCGGAACCTGGATGTATGTCTACAAGAACCCGAAGGCTTCCTGGGCCAGCAATTATTCCATGCTCGACCGCCCCTCGGCAGCCGCACGCGGTGATGCGAAAAAGGCCGGAACGGGGCCTCCGGACACGGGCCCATGTCGACCGAACGGGCCCATGAAAGAGGATACGAAGTGAGAGAGAGGCGTGCCCCGGCGAGCCGTTAGCCTTCTTTCTCTTCGTATTGGTGTTTGAGCGCTGCGACGACGCCCGGATCGGCGAGGGTTGTGGTGTCGCCCAAGACCCTGCCCTCGGCGATGTCGCGCAGCAGGCGCCGCATGATTTTCGCACTGCGCGTTTTGGGCAGCTCGGAGGTGAAGAAAATATCGTCGGGCTTGGCGATGGCGCCGATTTTCGCGGCCACGTGTTTGCGCAGGTCTTCCTTGAGCGCATCGCTCGGATGCGTTCCTTCCTTCAAAGTGACAAAGGCGGAGATTCCCTGCCCTTTAATCTCGTGCGCCTTGCCGATCACCGCTGCTTCCGCCACGGAGGGATGATCGACCAGAGCGCTCTCCACCTCATAGGTGGAAATGCGATGTCCGGCAATGTTCATCACGTCGTCCACGCGGCCCAGCAGCCAAAAGTATCCATCCTCGTCGACCTTGGCGCCGTCGCCGGTGAGATACTTTCCCGGATACCGCGACCAATATTGCCTCACGTAACGATCCGGGTCGCCGTAGATAGTGCGGAACATCGCGGGCCACGGTTTGGTGAGCACCAGATAGCCGCCCGCGCCCGGGCCTACCTTCTGGCCTTTCTCGTCCACAACCTCAGCCTCGATCCCGGGGAACGGATGCGTGGCCGAGCCGGGCTTGGTGGCGACTATTCCCGGCAGTGGTGTGATCAGGCACATCCCAGTCTCGGTTTGCCACCACGTATCGACGATGGGGCAGCGCCCGCCGCCGATGTTCTGGTGATACCAAATCCACGCCTCGGGGTTGATGGGCTCGCCCACGGTGCCCATCACTCGCAGCGAGGAGAGATCGTACTTGGCTGGCCACTCGTTTCCCCATCGCATGAAGGTTCGAATCGCGGTCGGCGCCGTGTAAATAATGTTGACGCCGTACTTCGCCACGATCGACCAGAATCGGCCGCGGTCGGGATAGTCCGGAGTACCCTCGTACATCAGTGTCGTGGTACCGTTAGCCAGCGGGCCGTAGACGATGTAGGAATGCCCCGTCACCCAGCCGATGTCCGCCGTACACCAGTAAACGTCTGTCTCCTTCACGTCAAAAATATAACGATGAGTGGTTGAAACTCCGACCAGATATCCCGCCGTGGTGTGAACGATGCCTTTGGGCTTGCCCGTGGTGCCGCTCGTGTAGAGGATGTAGAGCATGTCCTCGGCGTCCATCGGTTCGGCGGCGCACTGGTCAGAAGCATTGGCCACTGCTTCGTGCCACCAAAGATCGCGGTCGGGCTGCATGGTAGCGTTTGCGGCCTTGCCGACTCGCTCCACCACCACGACTTTTTGAATCGTGGGCGTGCCTTTCAACGCTTCGTCGGCATTCGCCTTCAGGGGTATCACGTTGCCGCGACGCCAGGCGCCGTCCGCCGTCACCAGCACCTTGGCCTGAGCGTCGTTGATGCGCTCGCGCAGCGAGTCCACCGAGAATCCGCCGAACACCACGCTGTGGGGCGCGCCAATCTTGGCGCAGGCCAGCATGGCGACGGGCAACTCCGGCGTCATGCCCATGTAAAGAGCGACGCGGTCGCCCTTCTCGACTCCTAGCGACTTGAGGACGTTGGCAAATTTGTTGACTTCGCGTTGGAGCATGCCGAAGGTTAGGACGCGCGAATCACCCGGCTCGCCCTCCCAGATGATGGCCGCCTTGTTTCGGCGCGAAGAGGCTGCGTGCCGGTCGACGCAGTTGTGGGTGATGTTCAGCTTTGCATCGACAAACCATTTGGCCCAGGGAACGTTCCAATCGAGCACCTTGCTCCATTTCTCGAACCACTCCAGGCGTTCCGCCTCTTCCGCCCAAAATGCCAGGCCGTCGCCGTCAGCGCGCTTGTAGATGGACGGGTCTTTCATATTGGCTTGGCGGCGAAATTCCTCGGATGGCGGAAACGTCCTGTTTTCCTGCAAAAGGGCGTCGAGTTTTTCAGATGGAACGGCGGTGGAATCAGCCACAGATCCTCCTTAAAATTATGAATTATGAATTATGAATTAAGAACCGTTGAATGCTGATCGCCTACTCAGGCAAGCGTTTCCGGCAATTGTAGCCGTTCCTCATTCATAATTCCTCATTCATAATTTCTTGTACGCTTCGTCCAGTAATTCGATGACGTGCAAAACGCGGCGCTGCTTGTCATGCTTGCCCCACCGCGCCAAGCCAGCGCGCAATTGAAGCAGGCAGCCGGGATTCGCGGTTAGAATCAGCTCGGCGCCTGTCTCATCGATCTGCCTAATTTTCCCTTCCAACAATCGTTCCGCCATTTCGTTATGGGCCACGTTATAGATCCCCGCGCTTCCGCAACATACTTCCAGGTTCTTGAGTTCCACGAGTTCCAGGCCTGGGACGGCGAAGAGCAACTTTCTGGGCGCCGCTTTCACGCGCTGAGCGTGAAGCAGATGGCATGGGTCCTGATAAGTCGCCCGGGCTTTGATTACTTCAAAATCCCGGTTGAAGTCAATCTCGGCGAGAAATTCGGAAACGTCTTTCACCTGTGACGAAAAATCTCGGGCGCGCTCGGCCCATTCCGGTTCCGCTTCCTCAAACAACAGCGGATATTCTTTCAAGACCGAGCCGCAGCCTGCGGCATTGCTGATGATGGCGTCAAAATGCTGGTTGCCGCTGGCAGCGCCGTTCAGAAAGGTTTGGATATTCTGTTTGGCCAATTGCCGGGCCAAGTCCCGAATTCCCGCATGAACGTGCAAGGCGCCACAGCAGCCCTGCTCACCGGGAATCACCACTTCGCAGCCATTGCGCGCCAGGACTCGGACCGTCGCATCATTGAGCCGCGCAAAGGAGAGATTGGCGATGCATCCCGCAAAAAAGGCCACGCGATACTTGCGCGGCCCGACTGGCGGAACGACCGTGCCCAATCGCTCCGTGAAGAATGGCTTCTCCATCCGCGGCGACAAGCGCGCCACTTTTTCGAGCCGTCCCGGAAAAAGCTTCAGCACTCGTGAAGCCAGAACGGCTTTCTCCAATCCCGATTCTTGGTAAATTCGCAGAATCTTCCCAGCTCGCTCGAGCCCTTGGCGCGAGGGCAGAAGACGGTAAAAGAAAAACTTGCGCAGCCATCTCGCGGCCAGAGACCGCTGGTAGTTGCGCTCGATTTGGCCGCGCGCGGCTTCCACCAGCTTGCCGTACTCTACGCCCGAGGGGCAGGCGGTCTCGCAAGCGCGGCAGTCCAGGCAGAGGTCGATGTGCCGGACGAAGTTTTCGCCGATCGGCAGGCGGCCCTTGTCCACTTGAATCATCTGGTAAATCCGGCCGCGTGGCGAATCCATTTCGAGGCCCAGCTCGCGGTAGGTTGGGCAGGCATTCAGGCAGAGTCCGCAGTGAATGCACTTGGAATAATTGCTCCAGCGCGGCGCTTCGCCCGGCCCGTAGCCGGTGCCGATCTTCGCCAGCGGCTGATTGATATTAGTTGACGCCATCTTGGTGTAGCAAAATCAGTTTCTGCGGATCACCACTCGATACGCTCCAGAACGCAGTGGGCGGCGGTGGAGACAAAGGGATCGGTCGTTTCACCCACAGCGGCGCAGGTGCGATTCATCGCCTCGGTTATTTCTTCGGAGGCATGCCGCGCCAAATACTCCCTCAGTGCATCGGTAAACAATCGGCTGCGCCAAGTGCGCCGCTCTATGGTAAAGTTCGCCGGGGATAGAAACCGCCCTCTTCATTCCCCGACAGGCTGAGGGAAAAGTCCGTAGAGGCGGCGCGGGGACCCCATCTTTGGCCGCAAACATCGAGATTGTGGCGGCGAAACCCGCCGCCACCCGGCCCGACCCCGCTTTTTCATCAACCTGCTAAAGTATGACTGGAGCTTCCAGTTGCCGTCAAGCCGAGCCGATTAGGCCCGCATCGGAGGGTTTGGGAGGGAAAGGAAATCAGATCATGTCAGAAGACGAGGAAATACGTGACGTGATGAGAGAAGAACGAAGCCGCGGCCGACGACCCATTGACATCGACGAACGAAAAAAGGCTCGCCGGCTGCTCGAGCGTATCAGAAGGGCGATTCTTGACGGAGACGAAAGGGCGTTAGTTAAGATTCTGCATGAGGCTGGGCATGAAGAGGACTCGCGGGAGTTTCAGACTGCCTTGAAAATCTTTTGCGAGGCGACTGGCCGGCGTTAGACGCCATGCCGCATATCCTTTCCAATCGAGCATCCCTTTCTTTAGCTGGGAACTTAGCGAGACCCTTCTCAACGATCGCAGCGATCTTCTTCGCTGCTGCATCTATGCTGAGGCGCTTCCTCTTTGGCATTGGTTCCTCTCAATCCTATACGACCTTCGGTGGTCGCGCGACGAAAGAATAATATCAGAATGATGTCTCAATGTCGAGTGGGTTCACGGTGCCAGGAAAGGCCACCTGCGCACGCTTCCTTGTGGCCGATTATAGAACACCATAAATTTCGGGCAGTGTCCAAACTTTACCGCGATTCTGGCCACGAGGCATCCCTCTGCTATAATCACCGGTCAGTTTCTTGCGGTATGCCATGAGAAGGCTTCGGCCACCAGGCGGCTCATATGTGGTAGTGACAACCAGAACGCCAGGAAGCGACTCTGGATCTGGGAACTCACACGGAGAAATATCTTGTATCTAGAGATTCAACAAAGGATTCGCGCGAAGTTTGCCCAAGCGGTTCAAGAAGTTTTTGACCGCGAGGTCAGCGAGCCCGTTTTGGGCTTTCCGCCCAGCGTCGAAATGGGCGAGGTCTCGGTGGCGGCTTGCTTCGAGCTTGCCAAGCAACTTCGCCAGCCACCGCGCAAGATTGCGGAGCAATTGGCCGCCCGGTTGTTGCCGCTCGAAGGCATCGAGCGCGTGAGTGTCGCAGGAGCCGGATACCTGAACTTTCACCTGGACCGTCCACGCGTGGCGGCGTCTCTTTTCAAAGAGCGTATATTCCCTGTTCCACCGCCCTCGGACGGGAGAGCGAAAATTCTCGTCGAGCACACCAGCATCAATCCGAACAAAGCGGCACACATCGGGCACCTGAGGAACGCCATCTTGGGCGACACGTTTGTCCGCCTGCTGCGCTTTCGCGGCCATGAGGTGGAGGTCCAGAACTACATTGACAACACCGGTGTGCAGGTGGCGGACGTCGTCGTGGGGTTTGTCCAACTCGAACAACAATCCGTCGAAGATGTTCGCGAGCTAACGGTGCCGGACCTCAGCGACTCGCGGGCGCCGCGTTTCGATTACTACTGCTGGGATCTTTATGCCCGCGTGTTCCAGCACTATGAGCAAAACGAAGACACGCGCGTCTTTCGCTCCCAGGTGCTGAAGGCTATCGAAGAAGGGCGCGGCGAGCTGGCAGAGATGGCGGATGTGATCGCGACGACGATCGTCAAATTGCACCTCGAAACCATGCTCCGCGTCAACGTTCGCTATCACCTGCTCGTCCAGGAAAGCGAGATTCTGAGGCTCGACTTCTGGAAGTCCGCCTTCGAGTTGATGAAGCAGAAGGGCGCGGTGCGCTTCGAGGAGGCTGGAAAGAATCGCGGGTGCTGGGTGATGGGCCGCGATGTCGCGGGAGGCGACTCCGCGGGTGAATCGGCGGCGGAGCCCGCGGCGGAAGACGTCAAAATCATTGTGCGCTCGGATGGCACCGTCACCTACGTGGGGAAAGACATCGCTTACCATCTCTGGAAGTTCGGCTTGCTGGGCAGAGATTTTGGATACGAGCCGTTCTATACCTACGAGGACGGGCCGCAGGACCGGCAAGTCTGGCGGACAGCGGTCCGGGGACAACCTGGTGCGCCTGCTTTCGGCCGCGCTTCGGAAGCTTACGCCGTCATCGATACACGCCAGTCCTATCTCCAAAACCTTGTTCACGCAGCGTTCCAGGCCCTGGGCTATCACCAGCAGGCCGCAAAGCTCCACCACTTTGCTTACGAAGTTGTCGGGCTCACGCCGCGGTGCGCCGAAGAATTGGGGATCGTGTTAAGTGAAGAAGACCGCGCCCGAGGCATGATCGAGGTTTCCGGGCGCAAAGGCCTGGGCGTGAAAGCCGACGATTTAATCGATCGCTTGCTGGTGAAAGCGGTGGAGGAAGTGCGATCGCGCGCCTTGACTCAGGACGAAGCCGAACAAGGCGCGTACGCGCGCATGATCGCCGTCGGCGCGCTGCGATATTTTCTGCTGAAGTTTTCCCGCCGCATCATGATCGCCTTCGACTTCAAGGACGCATTGGCTTTCGAGGGTGAGACCGGACCCTATTTGCAGTACGGCGTGGTGCGGGCCCGGAACATTTTCAGGAAGTACAGTGAGGCGCACCCGGAATTCAATTCTGGACGGTTGGGCGAATCAACTTCGGCCCAGTTGCTCGGCCGATTTCTGGCCGAGCCCGACGGGCGGGATTTCTGGGAATTGACCTTGCTTGCCGCGCAGCTTGAAATGATCGTCGATCAGGCGATTGCCACCGAGGAGCCCGCCGTGCTGGCCAAGTACGCCTTCCGCCTGGCGCAGGCATTCAATAATTTCTATCATCGATTTCACATCCTCAATGAAGCCGACTCCGGCCGCCAGCAGTTTTTGCTTTACCTCGTCACGCTCGTTGAGAAAACTCTGAGCCAGACGTTGAGTTTGTTAGGCATTGAGGTACCGGAGCGAATGTAGGGGAAACGTGGCACGGCCATCCTGGCCGTGCTGTTTCACGGGCGAGCCGCCCGTGCCGCAAGGAGAAGTGGAATGGAAGCGAGACTGACTTTCAGGTACGACCGCGAGGCCGACATCCTCCATATTGACAAGTGCCCGCCCTACGCAGAGCAGGAATCAGAAGAGCTAGGCGACGATGTCGTGGCGCGCTTGAATCCCAAGACTGGTCAGGTCGAAAACCTCGAAGTGTTGTTCTTTTCGACCCGGCTCCTGCGAAATGATCTTTTTGAGTTGCCGGTTACCGCAGACTTGCGCCTGGCCCTGTGACCCCAACGATGGTTCAATCCGCCAAAACCAAGCGAAACTGCGGATTGCGAGGCTCAGCGCTTAGGTGCGCAGCCACGACACAGAAAGCGTGTCATGGCTGCCCGCTACCCATCCCTAAGCTGCACTGACACTAATAAACGCCCAAGACGCTGAGCCGTCTCTCTCAAACTCGAAGGCTGCTTTCCCGTCGCCAGATCTTGATGGAGTCTCCGTGTGGATGGACACGTCATCAATTTCAAAAAGCACCGGATTCCCATCCTCTGCGTACACGACAACACGCGTTTCGTCATCGAACTGGGACAACTTTCCTCGTAATTGCTTGACTGTCATACCTCCTCCGTGGCTGCTGCAGCCCCTTGGGTCTGCGATCGTTACGTAAATTGAGCCTCAAGCGCCCAGACCTGAACAGAAAGGTCAGCGCCAGCCGGCCAAAACTTTTTGCTTTACCTTGTCTCTCTCGTCGAGAGAACGCTAAGCCGCACGCTCGAGTTGCTGGGGATTGAGATTCCGGAGCGAATGTAGGGCGGTTCGCGACCCGCCCCTCCCGATCATTGCGGAAGATTCGTAAGCAGGTGAACCAGCGTGGGCACGCCGTGGCCGGTGGGCCCTTTGGCGCGATAGGGCTTCTCCTCGTTGGACCAGCGCGTGCCGGCGATATCGAGATGGACCCAGGGCGTGTCGCCCGCGAACTCTCCCACAAACATGGCGGCGGTGATGGCGCCGCCGTGTCGGCCGCCGGTGTTGGCGATGTCGGCGATCGCGCTCTTGTACAGCTCGCGGTACTCATCATCGATGGGCAACTGCCACATCTTCTCGCCCGCCGCCGCGGCGCTCGCGAGCACGCGGTTCACCCATTCCTGGTTCCAGCCAAAAACGCCGGTCGTGATATTGCCGAGGGCAATGGTGACTGCACCCGTCAGCGTCGCGGCGTCGATCAGAGCGGTGCAACCCAGTTGCTTGGCGTAGGTGATGGCGTCGCCGAGAACCAAGCGGCCTTCCGCGTCGGTGTTCAGGATTTCAATCGTCTTGCCGGACATCGAGGTGATTACATCGCCGGGCTTGTAGGCTTTTCCACTCGGCATGTTTTCGGTTGCCGGCACAACCGCCAAGACGCGAACTCTCGGTTTGAGCTGCGCGATGGCTTGCATCACGCCCAGCATGGTCGCGCCGCCCGCCATGTCGGTCTTCATTTCGTGCATATCGGCGGCGGGTTTGATAGAAATGCCGCCCGTATCGAACGTAATGCCCTTCCCCACCAGGCCGATCACGGGCGAATCCGGCGCGTCGCGGTGAGCGTAGCGGACCACAATCAACTGGGCCGGTTCATCGCTGCCTTGCGCCACCGCCCAGAAGGCACCCATCTTCAGATCACGGATGATGTCGGGGCCAAACACCTGGCACTCCAGCCCGTAGCGCGCGGCCATTTCCTGCGCGCGCTGGGCAAGAACGGAGGGCGTCATCGTGTTGGATGGCTCGTTGACCAGCGCGCGAGTGAAGTTCTGCGCCTCAGCGATAATGCGGCCGCGCTCGAGGGCGGCGCGTGCGGGCTCACCCACCTGGGCATCAGGCGCGGCGACGCCAAACCGATCGATGCGACGCTCCCCGTTCCGTTCGGTGCGATAAGTGTCGGCATCGTAGTCCGCCAGGATGGCGCCTTCGACAACGCTCTGAACGTCGCCAGGCAGGACTTCAGTTCCAGGAAACAACCAAGACATTTCGTGCAGCCCGCGCGCGCGAACATGACGCACAGCGGCGCCGCTCAATCTCCGGAGTTGGGCGCAGTTGAATTTCTCTTTCTTCCCGGCGCCCACGACTAATAGCTTGCTGGCTGCCAGTCCAGGAGGACGATGGACAAGCGTGCACTCATAAGCCTTGCCCGTCAATTCGCCCGAAGTCTGGAGCTCTTCAAGCAGGCCGCGGGTTTCGGCCGGGAGGTGCTCTGCCGTCCCGCTCCGAGCCGCGCTTCCTTCAAATCCGTACACCGCCACGACGGGAGACTTAAGCTCCCTCAGCGGCGTATTTTGAAATTCGATTTTCAAAGGAGCTCCTCGCAAAAATAGGGATCAACCACCTGCCACTTCAATCATTCCTCACTTGTGTCGATTTCTGTGCTCCCTCATTTCCAGTTCCGCTTCGCGATCGATCGTGCGTCGGCGTTCGGTCTCGCGCCGGTCGTACACGTTTTTCCCCTTGGCCAGTGCGATTTCGCACTTAATGAGGTTCTTCTTCAAATAAAGGCGCGTCGGCACGACCGTTAAGCCGCGCTCCTGCGTGCGCCCTTTCAATTTATTAATTTCCTGACGATGCAGCAACAGCCGGCGGTCGCGAAGCGGGTCGTGATTGGAGTAGCCGCCGGATGAATACGAGCTGATGTGGCAATCCACCAGCCAGATGTCCGTGCCCTTCACCACCGCATAGCCGTCCTTCAGATTCACTTTCCCTTCACGAATGGATTTCACTTCGGTGCCCGTCAGCTCGATGCCCGCCTCGAATTTTTCCAGCAAATGATAGTAGTGCCCGGCCTGGCGGTTGACCGCAAAGTTTTTGACTTCCGGCTTGGCCGTTTTTGCACCCATAGCGCACTGTCGCGCCCGACTGGCATTTCAAAACTTAGCATCATAACATACGGGTCCGGCCCCTGCACTCGACTCCTCTCCACGTTTAGGCATCACGGCCTGGCGTTAGTCTGTGCGTGCAAATAAAAGTTGCGTGGTGAACTCACTTGAGCTATGATGTGAATGCGGGGTGGAGCAGTCTGGTAGCTCGTTGGGCTCATAACCCAAAGGTCGCTGGTTCAAATCCAGCCCCCGCAACCAACGGGCTCACTTCGCGATGGCGGAGTGAGCCCGTCCAGCTTTTCGGCCTGTCTTAGCAGTGTGGGTTTAGGAGTTGCAGTCACGCCGCGTGGGTGACGCCAACTTTTGATGTTCGGTCGAGCAGCTCACGAACCTCTTCGTCGCTGGTTTGAGAGAAATTCCAATACCACTGTCCCACGGCAAAAAAGTTTTCGGGCTGAGCGACGCAAACGAGCTCGTCCGCTTCCCTCCTCAGTTCCGTGCACACGCTGGCGGGCGCCACTGGGGTCGCGATGATGATGCGCGCTGGCCGACGCTCGCGCAGCGCAGATACGGCGGCCCGCACCGTCGAGCCCGTGGCAATGCCGTCGTCCACCAGGATGACAACCTTCCCCGCTACGTCCAGTGGAGAGCGCTCGCCGCGATAAAGGTGTTCCCTGCGTTCGACCTCGGCCCTCCGCTCCGTGGTTAGGGCTTCGATCGTTTCGGAAGGAATGTCCAGCGTCTCGATCAACTGACGGTCCAGCACTCGGACGCCGCCGCTGGCGATCGCGCCGAGCGCAACCTCTTCCTGGCCAGGAACACCCAATTTGCAGACTACCATCACGTCCAAGGGCACGTGCAGCGCCTGCGCCACCTCGAAGGCCACAACCACTCCGCCGCGAGGCAGACCGAGCACCACGACGTCGCGCCGATCTGCAAGCAATCGGAGCGCTCGCCCCAAGGCGCGTCCAGCTTCCACTCGGTTCCTGAACGGCAGTCTCGCCATGTGCTGCCTGTTACGTGCGACGAGCGTCTCGCTCAAGGGACAACTCAAGCAAGATGCCGGTGCCACGCTGGCCCCCGCCAGAAATCGGTCAGCTTAACGGCAAGTGACCAGCGAGCGCAGCCTCGCTTTCTCGTTACGCCCACGCTAGACCACGAGCGATCACTGTGCAGTAATGGCGCGCACTTCAGGTTGTGATTGCGGTCACAAAGTTATCGAAGTCCGCGGACCGAATTCGAAACTCTAAAATCGAGGCGCCAAAAGGCAGCAGCGTGGGAACATCATTGGGAACTACTAAAATTTTGAGGCCCTACAAAAAATGGAATCGGTGGGGCAAAATGCCACACTTTTCCCAAAATCGCAAATTTCTGCAAATTTTATTTTTGCGCAAGTTCATTATTTCCAACAGATAAAAAAATTAGTTTCAAAAGTTTCAAAAGTTGCATTAGTTACGTTCGCGGGCAGAAATTGGCCGCATATTATTTATATACTAATACATCGTAAGTATATGGACCTTGGAATTCTCTTCTCGCCGCTGGCTCTTCTGTTGACTCATCCGAGCCTCGCGAAGGCTGGCAGCCCTCGCCGGCCTTGCAAGGCGGCAGCGTCACCCCCCGCCCTGACCGAGGCCTTCGTTGCTCTTATTGGGCGCGCTGACTTACTATCCGAAGTTGCAACGCCGTTTCTCAAATCAGTCAGGTAATTGTTATTACCCAACAACCATAGCCTCTTGGGTGCCCGACCCGCCGAGAGAAAAACTTTGCACATTGTTCCCCGCCCCCCCCAAGAGTTGGCTTGACTTTTGAAGCTCGTAATCGTATCTATGGACGGGCAGGCGGAAAGCGTCTGTTCTCGACAAGGCAGATTTCATAATTCCCGCGGGAGGCCATCGTGCTGCGAAGTCATCTTCTCTTTTTTGGACGTTCAGGTCGAAGTGCGGCCCTAACTCTCGCCGCTTGTCTCGTATCGGCATTTGCGTCTGTCGCACTGTTCGGCGCCCAGCCGCCACACCCCGTGCCACGAATCAATCATACAGGCCCTCCCGTTGCCACGGCCGTGCCGCCGGACAAAGCCGCTCAGGCGCGGGTGGTCGCCGCCTACGGACGACTCCCCTTGAGCTTTGAGGCGAACCAGGGCCAGGTTGATGCTCAAGTCCAGTTTCTCTCGCACGGCCCCGGCTACCATCTATTCCTAACCGGCAATGAGGCGGTGCTCGAATTGCAGAAGGCAGAAGGCAGAACGCAGAAGGCAGAAGCAAAAAGCAAAGGCCAAAATGAGAACTCCACCGCTTCGGGCGGCGACCTTCTTCGGATGAAGCTCGTGGGCGCGAACCAAGCCGCTCAAGTGACGGGACTCGCCGAACTGCCCGGCAAGAGCAACTACTTCATCGGCAATGATCCCAAGCGATGGCGAGTCAACGTCCCCAACTACGCTCAGGTTCGCTATCAGCACATTTACCCCGGCGTCGATCTCATCTATTACGGGAATCAGCAACAACTGGAATACGACTTCGTCGTAGCCCCCGGCGCCGATCCTAGCTTGATCCGAATAGCTATCGATGCAGACGGACAAGCAGGCAGTGGGCAGAAAGCAAAAGGCAGCGGCCAATCCGGAATTCAAAATGAAGAACTCAAAATTGAATCGAACGGCGACTTGGTGATCAAGACCGACGGTGATGAGGTCCGGTTCCGCAAGCCGATGGTGTACCAAGAAGAGGGTTCAGTTCGTCAGCCGACGGACAGAAGTCAGCAGTCAGAAGCCGACAATCGGCAATTCCTCGACGGCCACTTCGTCCTGACAGGCAATCACGAACTGGCTTTTCACGTCGGCTCGTATGACCACAACAAGCCCCTGATCATCGATCCCGCCGTGACCTACCCGACGGTCAGCTATTCGACTTACCTGGGCCCGATTCCTTACCAGGGCGCTGTGGCGATCGCCGTCGATTCGACCGGCGCCGCCTATCTCGTGGGCAGCACCACCTCGGCCAGTTTCCCCGTCGTGAATCCCCTCCCTGCCCCCAACAACGCTTTGCAGGGCGACCAAGACGCATTCGTCGCCAAGCTGAACTCCACGGGCACTGCGCTGGTCTATTCGACCTATCTCGGCGGCACGGGAAGTGACTCGGGCAGCGGCATTGCGGTGGACTCCACAGGCCAAGCTTACATCACCGGGGCAACGCAATCGAGCGACTTTCCCACCCTCAATGCTTATCAGTCGGCCTTGAACGGTTCCAGTGCCGCGTTTGTGACGACGTTGAATGGTTCCGGAAACGCTCTCGTCTATTCCACTTATCTGAGCGGCAGCGGCACTGACTCCGGCGGGGGGATTGCTTTCTACTCGGCGGGAAAAGTCTACGTTGCGGGCTCCACTTCTTCGTCAAATTTCCCCACCACAGCCGGCGTCTTCCAGGCGACTCTGGCGGGGTCGCAAAATGCATTCGTGGCGGAGATTGACACCACTCAGGCTGGTTCGAGTTCGCTCATCGCGTCTACCTATCTGGGTGGCGCCGGCTATGACGGTGCGGTGGGCATCGGTGTGGACTCATCCGGGAACACCGTGGTGGCGGGTACGACGTCCTCAACTAATTTCCCCACGTTGAACCCGTACCAGTCCAGCCTCGGCAGTGCCATCGACAGCGCATTCGTTACCAAATTCAGCGCTACCCTAAGCGCGCCGCTCGTTTACTCGACCTACCTTGGAGGCAGTTATTTCAACGGTCCGCCCACGCAGTCTGCCTATAACATAGCCAAGGGCATTGCTGTCGATTCCACCGGCAACGCCTACGTGGCAGGGTTCACGGACGCGTATGATTTTCCCATTCACAGCAATTACCAGGGTTCATGCTCGCCGTACTGCACGTGGGACGGCTTCGTCGCCAAGTTCGACCCGTCCGGGGCCAACCTTTACGCCACGTACTTCGGGGGAAGCACTTACCAGGGTACTGGAATTTACGGCAACCAGATTTTCGGGATTGCCGCAGACACTTCAGGCAACGCCTATTTTACTGGCTTTACTGACGCGGACAATCTTCCTCTCATGACACCCGTGCAATCTGTGTTGGGAGGTGGCCTGACGGAAACCGTAGCAACTGACGCTTTCGTCTCGGAGCTGAATTCTGCCGGCTCCGCGCTCGTGTTTTCTAGCTATCTCGGCGGGACCTATAACGATGAAGGAACCGGAGTCGCCGTGGACAGCTCGGGCAACATCTACGTCGCCGGGTTCGCAGGCTCGTTGGATTTTCCCGTTATCGCCGGAGCCTTCCAAACGTCGAATCAAAATGACTCCAACGATTCCTTTGTCGCCCGGATTAGCGACCTGACCACGCCTTCCATGGCTGTGACGCCCCTAAGTGTGACCTTCGCGCCCCAGGCTGGGGGCACCCACAGTTCGCCCCAGACAGTGCTGGTTCACAATGTGAGCGGCAATACCCTTGCTGGCGCGAGCATAGCCTTTGGAGGCACCAACGGCGCTGATTTCAGCGAGACCGATACCTGCGCCAGCCCCGTCTCGGGAGGAACTGACTGCGGCATCTCCGTCACCTTCACGCCCTCCCTCCTTGGCCCCGAGACCGCCACCATGACGATTACTGCCAGCGGCGCGATTGGCAGCCCAACTACGGTCACATTGAATGGGACCGGAGCTTCCGATGGCGTCGCGAGCCTTTCGCCGACGAGCCTTACCTTCTCTAACCAGCCCGTCGGAACCACCAGCACCTCCCAGCCCGTAACGCTGACCAATACCGGCACGGGGCCGTTGGGCAGCATCAGCATCACCGCATCATCCGACTTTGGCGAAACGAACAACTGCCCTGCCATACTGGCGGTGGCAGCGGCTTGCACGATCAACGTTACATTCAGTCCGAGCGCCGCCGGGTTTCTGTCGGAGACTCTCACCGTTTCCGACGATGCGGCGAACAGCCCGCAGCTTGTTTCTCTGAACGGCACGGGTTTCGATCTCTTGTCTCCGACTTCGCTTGCTTTCTATCCCGAGGCCGTGGGCTTGACCACCCCGCCGCAAATCGTGACGCTGACGAACAACAGCAGCGCGCCATTGACGATTAACAGCATTTCGACTACTGGCGACTTTGCGCAAACCAACAACTGCCCCGGCACCGTGGCGATTAGCGCCACTTGCACGATCAGTGTCACATTCACGCCCACCGCGGACGGTTCGCGGTCCGGGACGTTGGTTGTCAACACCGGCCTCGGAACTGTCACGATGTCCTTGACCGGCACGGGCTTCGTCTCCCGTCTTACACCGACCACCCTTTCGTTTGTCGCGCAGACCGTCGCTACAACCAGCGCCATCCAGACGGCCACCTTGATTAACACTGGAGCCACGCCGCTGACCATCACCAGCGCAACCCTCACCATCGGCACCAATTTCGCTCAGACGAACACCTGCGCCAATACGGTTCCGGCCGGCGGGACCTGCACGTTCAACTTTACATTTACTCCCACCGCGGTAGGTTCCATCAGTGACATCTTCACCGTGGTCACCAACTCACCGGACAGCCCGCAGAGCATGAACTTGGTCGGCACGGGGATCATCATGAGCTTCTCGCCCCAGACCTTGTTGTTCGACAACCAGGGCGTGGGCGCCACCAGCGCTCCCCAGACTGTCACGCTGACCAACACCGGCACCACCGCCGTGACGGTCAGCAGCATTACCACCAGCGACTCGCAATTCGCCCAAACGAATAACTGCGGCACGACGATTGCTGCCGGCGCGAGCTGCTCGATCAGCGTCACGTTCTCCCCGACCTCTGCCGGCGTTTTTGCGACAGACGATGAAGTAAACCCCAGCATGACGATCACGTCCAGCGCCCCTGACAGCCCACAGATCGTTTCGCTGTTGGGCGTGGGCGAGAGTGTGACACAGTCGGCGCGGCTGCTTTTCTTTGCTCCCCAGCCGATCGGAGTCACCAGCCCGCCCCAAACAGTCACTATAACCAACACTCAGACATTCGACGAAACAGGGGTGAGCTTCTCAACCTCCGGTGACTTCGGCCAGACTAATGCGTGCGGCACCACGATCCTCGCCGGCGCAAGCTGCACCGTCAGCGTTACCTTCACCCCGACGGCAACCGGACCCCGAAGCGGCACTCTTACGGTCTCAGCCGGCGGCGGCTATTTCCAGGTGATTGTCGGGTTGTTCGGTGCGAGCCCCATCGTGAATCTCCCGGGCTTCACCACCAACGTTTTCGGCCCCAATGACGACCTTTCGACTTCGATGGTGCCGTTGCCGTTCACCGTCAACTTCTTCGGCAACCAATACAACGGCCTGTTCGTGAATAACAATGGCAATGTGACCTTTGATACGCAATTGGAGACATATACGCCGTTCGATTTGACCAGCACCGGCACGGTGATCATCGGGCCCTTCTTCGCAGATGTGGACACTGGCGCCTGGCCGAACAACGACTCGCAGCTCGTCACTTACGGGACTGATACCGTCAACGGCCATACGGCCTTTGGCGTGAACTACTTCAACGTCGGGTATTTCGACGAAGCCACCGACAAACTGAACGCGTTTCAGCTCCTTCTGATCAATCGCTCGGATATTGCGCCAGGTGATTTCGACATCGAGTTCAACTACGGACAGGTCCAGTGGGAGACCGGCGATGCCAGTGGCGGGTCCGACGGTTTGGGCGGTGCTTCGGCACGCGTCGGGTTCTCCAACGGCACACAACTGCCGAACACTTTTTACGAACAACCGGGTTCGGCAGTGAATGGCGCGCTGCTGGACACCAACACCCAAACCGGCCTCATCTTTAACAGCCTGAACAGCTCCAACCTCGGCCAATACATTTTCAACGTCCGTGCGGGCGGCGTCATACCGCCGGGCTTCGCGGCCTCAACCACGAGCCTGACCTTCCCGGATACGCTGGTCGGCCAATCGTCCAGTCCGCAAACAGTGACCGTCAGTAATACCGGCGGCTCGTCGTTCACGATTTCAAGCATTGCGACTTCTCCCCAGTTTAGCCAAACCAACAACTGTCCGAGCTCGCTCGCGCCCGGTGCCACTTGCACTGTCAACGTGGTCTTCAGCCCCACCGCCGCGGGCCCGCAGACCGGCACCTTGACGTTTACAGATACCGCCCCTGGAAGCCCGCAAACCGTGACCTTGAGCGGAAACGGAGTAGGCGCTCCAGCGGTCTCACTGGCGCCGACAAGCCTCACCTTCGCGAGCCAGATCGTGGGAACTACCAGCGGCGCGCAAACCGTAACGCTCACCAACACGGGCAGCGGGACTTTGACCATCACCAGCATCGTGGCGAGCGGTGATTTCGCTCAGACCAACACTTGTGGTACTTCCGTCGCGGCCGGCGCTAATTGCACGATCTCCGTGACCTTCACTCCAACCGCAACTGGCGCCAGGACCGGAACGGTGACGATTACCGACAACGCCTCGAACAGTCCGCAAACCATTTCGCTGAGCGGGACAGGTGTTACTCCGGTGGTTTCACTGTTGCCCACCAGCCTCACGTTCGCGAACCAGATCGTGGGAACTACCAGCGCGGCGCAGACCGTTACACTCACCAACACGGGCAGCGCAGCGTTGGCCATCAGTAGCATTACTGTTACCGGAGCGAACCCCGGTGATTTTGCTGTGGCGCTTCCAGGCACACCTGGGCCGATCGCCTGTCAATTGCTCATCGGTTCAACGCTGGGGGCAGGCGCTAGTTGCCGCATCCCTGTGACTTTCACGCCCACCGCGACCGGGACGCGGACCGGCGCCGTGACGATCACCGACGACGCCTCGGGTAGCCCGCAAAGCATCACTCTGGCGGGCACGGGGATCAGCGGTGCAGCCGTCACACTTTCGACCAACAGCCTGCAATTGCCCGACACGCACGTGAACCAGACGTGCCAGCCAGGGACAGTGACGCTCACGAGCACGGGCTCGGCGCCGGTGACGATCTCAAGCATCACGGTCAGCGGGCAGTTCACTGAGACCAATACGTGCCCGGCATCGCTGGCGCCGGGAAACAGTTGTGCCGTGACCGTGACTTTCGCACCGACGACGACCGGCGCGCAGACCGGAACGCTTACCATAACCTCGAACGCGGCGAACAGTCCGAACACCGTGGCGCTCTCCGGGAATGGCTTGGCGCCCTGCTTCCTGGGCTCGAACTCGCCTTCGTCCTCGGTGCCGCGCGGGGTGGACACGACCACGTTCACCGTGGCGCATCAGGCGTGCAGTGCGGTGGGCACGGTGCAACTCTCCTGCACCAATCAGAATCCGGCCACCTGCACGTTTAGTCCGGCGACGGTGACCGCCGGCCAGCCGAGCACGCTGACGCTGAGCAACTTGAAGGCGGTCACGGGCGGAGGGCTTTCCTTCCAAGTGCACGGCGATGCCGCGCTGGAGCACCTGTTGACCAATCTCTCGGTCAAATTCCTGGACTTCATCCTGACTTCGGCGCCTTCGAGCCAGAGTGTCTCGGCCGGCCAGTCCGCGACCTTTGCCCTGGCCCTGGCTCCGCAGAACGGCTTGACAGGGTCGATCTCGCTCGCCTGCACGGGCGCGCCGCAGGGAGCCACGTGCAATGTTTCGCCGCCGTCGGTGACCTTCACGGACACCAACCCGGCGAATTTAACCGTCACCGTAACCACCACGGCTCGGTCGCTCGTGCCGCCGCGAGGCCCTTGGCGCGTTCCCGGGGGGACTCCGAGCGGGCCGCTGGGGCTGGTGATTCTGGCGTTGCTGGCCAGCGCGCTAGCCTACGTCAAGGCTCGGCCATGGCGCCCGGTCCGCCTGCGCCTGGCCATGATGGCGGCGGGACTGATGGTGGCCATGGTGGCGACCTGGGCGGCGTGCGGCGGCGGGATGGCGCCGCAGTCTTCCGTCTCCAACGCCACGCCCGCGGGCAGCTACAATCTGATCGTCACCGCCACCTATAACGTGGCGGGCACCGATCTTCAGATCGTCCACAACAGCACGCTGCAATTGACCGTGCACTGAGTAGGGAGTGGGAATAGGGAATAGGGAGTAGCAGAAGGCAGAAAGTGAGGAGGAATTCGGGTTTCGGAGTTCGGGTTTCGCAGAAGTACGGCTAGTGCCGTTCCAACTTCTTTGGGCAAACAGTTTTCAGCCACTCTGGGAGTTTTTGCGCAAGACGTAGGTGCAATACATAGGCGTAACAAGTTGGAACGGCACTAGGTCCCCTTCTTACCCGAACCCCAAACCCCGAATCCCGAACCCCGTTTCCGCCGCTTGCCACTCGCCACTTCACAAGACGAAGGAGGCTGTAAATGCTTAATTCTCGGGCAGTGGCCATCATAGTAGGGACAACTTTATGGTTGGCAGGGAATGGGTTCGGGGCGGGCAAATTGTCACGAGCGGAAGTGGTGGGCTCGATCGTGGGCGCCAAAGGCAACGTGCTGGTGGACCATCAGCCCGTGATCGCCAAAGAGGCGGTGTTCGCGGGCGACGTGGTCTCCACCGGCGTGGCTTCGGGCGCCTATCTCAACCTGCGCGGCACGGCGGCCATCTTGGTGGAGAACACCGAGCTGGCGCTGGCGGCGACGGGAAGCCCGGCCGCCATGACGTTGGTCAAGGGCGCCGTCGTGGTGCGGACCAACCGCGCTGAGCCGGCCCGCGTCAACCTTCCGGGAGCGTTTGTCCTGGTGCGCGGCGGCGGCGACTATCCCAGCATCTGTCGAATTGCGGCGGTGAACGCCTCGGCAGTGGTGATCGCGGATAAAGGTGAGGCTGAGATCCATGGCGCCGGCGCGCCGGTGATGGTGCGCAGCGGCAAGACCGTCCGGCTGGAACACGGCCTTCCCCAGGCGGGGGGACAACTGGCCGGCAGCGTGACGGGCGAAATGCCGAAAGGGGAGGTCGATCGCGGCGCACAAGCGAATCTTCCCCTGAACCTCAATGATAACGTCTACTGGCAGGATAAGGTTCACACGGTGGCCAAAGGGCGGGTGCGAATCAAACTGACCGACGGCTCTGAGCTTTTTGTGGGGGCCGGCTCGCAGATGACCATCAAAAGCCACGACGCCACCAGCCACCAAACCCAGATCGAAATTGCCGCCGGCAAGGTGAGGGCGGAGGTGGTTAAAGCGGGTGGCAAGTTTACCGCCACCACGCCCACCGCCGTCATCGGGGTGGTGGGAACAACACTTCAGGCCAACGTGGTCAGCCGGAATGAAACCGATGTGACCTCGATCCAAGACGATGTGGACGTGAGCAACGTCGACCCCAACGTTACCGGCC
>JBEKEZ010000049.1:0-39735 GCA_050013575.1 Terriglobia bacterium
GAAGGCGGCCATACCGTCGGCGCCGGAACGGTGACGGAAGTGATTCAATAGAGCTGTCAGCCGTCGGCCTTCAGCCATCAGCAAAACGCGTTGGCTGAGAGCTGATAGCTGAGGGCTGAGAGCTGAGAAAATGATGCTGCATCAGAAAATCAGAATTCGACTCAAGGCATACGATCACAGGATCTTGGACCAGTCCGCGGCGGAGATCGTGTCCACCGCGAAGCGGACGGGCGCTCAGGTGGCGGGGCCGGTGCCGTTGCCGACCATCAAGAACAAATATTGTGTGCTGCGCTCGCCGCACAGCGACAAGAAGTCGCGCGAGCAGTTTGAAATTCGGACCCACAAGCGCCTGGTGGATATCCTGGAGGCTACGCCCCAGACCATCGACGCGCTCACCAAGCTCGATTTGCCTTCGGGCGTGGATATCGAGATTAAGGCGTTTGGGAAGGAACACACGAAATGATCGGGATTCGGGTTTCGGGGTTGGGGATTCGGGATGACCTCTCACGACTGATCAGAGTTCTGCGAATCCCGAACTCCGAAACCCGAACCCCGAGGCAATGAACATGGTAAACGCAATTCTCGGCAAAAAGCTCGGCATGACGCAGATCTTTCAGGAGAACGGAGACTCCATTCCCGCGACCGTTCTGAAGGCCGGGCCTTGTGTGGTTGTTCAGCGCAAGACCACGGAGAAAGATGGATACGAAGCGGCTCAGCTCGGATTGGTCGAGCTTCCCGGCCCCAAGCGCGTGACCAAGGCGCTCGCCGGGCATTTCAAGAAGGCCGAGGCCAATCCGGCGCGATTCCTCCGCGAGGTGAGGCTGGGTTCGAAGACGAGCGAGGTGAAAGTAGGCGACAAGGTTCTGGTCGACCAGTTCGCCGTCAACGAACTCGTGGATGTGGTCGGCATCTCGAAGGGGCGAGGCTTTGCGGGCTTTCACAAGCGGCACCATTTTGGCGGTGGCGGCGCGGCGCACGGTTCAATGTTCCATCGCGCTCCGGGATCGATCGGAGCTTCGGCGTGGCCTTCGCGTGTGCTGAAAGGAATGAAATCGGCGGGACACATGGGCGTGGACCAAGTGACCGTGCGCAATCTGAAAGTGGTGCGTGTGCTCGCTGAAGACAACACGCTGGTGGTGGAAGGAGCGGTGCCCGGCCCCAAAGGCGGATACGTTGTGGTGCGGAAGGCGAAAGCGCCCCACGTGAAACCTTCAGTCAGCAAGCCGGAGGCGGAAGCGGGCAAGAAGAAAAAGTAGGCAGAAGGCAGAAGGCAGTTCCCCTTCGATCAGCTTTTTGCGCAGGGCGAGAAATTATGGCGACCGTTGAAGTGAAAAACCTGGAAGGCGCGACGGTGAAGGAGCTTCAGCTCGCGGATGCGATTTTCGCGGCGAAGCCCAACCAGAGTTTGCTCTGGGAGGCGACGAAATCCTATCTCGCGGGGCTCCGGCGCGGCACGCACAAAACCAAGACCCGCGGTGAAGTTTCGGGCGGAGGCAAAAAGCCTTGGCGCCAAAAAGGGACCGGGCGGGCGCGAGTGGGAAGCATCCGAAGCTCCCTCTGGCGGCACGGTTCAATCGCTCACGGACCTCAGCCGCGCGATTACTCCGAAAAGACGAATAAGAAGGTGCTGCTGGGCGCTCTACGCTCCGCCCTGGCGGCCAAGTATCAGGAGCACAAGCTGACGGTCGTCGATGAATTCAAGTTATCAGAGGCAAAGACGAAGTCTCTTGCCGCGGCGCTCAAAACGCTGGAAGTTGGGAACAAGGTCTTGGTGGTGGATGATGCCGCTAATCGCAATCTGGAACTTTCATCGCGCAATATTCCGGGCTGCGACCTGATGCGGCATCACGCCGTGCATCCTTATCACGTGCTCAGCCACGAGCGGCTATTGATTTCGGAAAGTGCGCTGCTGCGGCTCCAGGAGCGGCTCCAATGATCAAGAGTCCTTACCAGATCTTGCAGAAGCCGATCATTACGGAGAAGGGGCTGGACGTGAAGGAGCGCGCGCACACGCTCTGCTTCCACGTGGAACGTCATGCGACGAAGAGCGAGATCAAAACGGCGGTCCAGCAGGTGTTCAAGGTGAAAGTGGAGTCCGTCCATACGGCTGTCTATCACGGCAAAATGCGCAGGCGCGGACGGACGTTCGGGCGTCGGACTGATTGGAAGAAGGCGTATGTGAAGCTGCGGCCTGGTGAAAAAATGCCCGAATACGGACTGGAAGGGTAGAGCCAGTGGCATAGGCATCTTGCCCATGCAGCCATGGCGTAGAACAGATAGAAGAAGAGAACAGACATGGGAATCAAATCCTACAGGCCTTACACGGAAACTCGGCGGTACCAAACCGGGCTGACGTTTGAGGAATTGACCACATCGAAGCCCTACAAACCGTTGCTCGAGAAGAAGGACCGAATCTCGGGTCGAAACAACCAGGGCGAGCTGACCATTTGGCGCCGCGGCGGCGGCCACAAGCGCCACTACCGGGTTATCGATTTCAAGCGCGACAAGGTCGGAATTCCGGCGCGCGTGGCGAGCGTCGAGTATGACCCGAATCGCTCCGCCTTCATCGCACTCGTGAACTACGCGGATGGCGAAAAGCGCTACATCCTTTACCCGTTGGGTCTGAAGGTCGGCGACAAAATCGTGGCCGGGCCGGAAGCCGACATCGTTGTAGGCAACGCGTTGCCCTTGAAAAACATTCCCACTGGCACCATGATTCACAATATCGAGATGCGTGTGGGCAAGGGCGGGCAGCTTGTGCGCAGCGCAGGTGGCGCGGCACAATTGCTGGCCAAGGAAGGCGAGTACGCTCAGGTGCGCTTGCCTTCCGGCGAGGTCCGCAAGGTGCACGTCGATTGCATGGCGTCGATTGGCCAGGTCGGGAATCTCGACCATGAAAACATTACCATCGGCAAGGCGGGCCGCAAACGGTGGATGGGCATCCGGCCGACGGTCCGCGGCGTGGCCATGAACCCGGTGGATCATCCGCTGGGCGGCGGCGAGGGCAAGACCTCGGGCGGACGGCATCCGGTCACTCCGTGGGGTCAGCCGACGCGCGGCTATAAGACGCGCCGCAACAAGCAAACCGATCGCTGGATTGTAAAACGGCGCGAGAAGAAGTGACGGGGAGGAAGCATTGGCAAGGTCGCTCAAAAAGGGTCCGTTCGTGGATGGCCACCTGCTCAAGAAGATTGAGCTTTTGAATCGGCGATTCGAAAAGAAAGTGGTGAAGACCTGGTCGCGGCGTTCCACGGTCCTGCCGGAAATGGTGGGACACACCATCGCCGTTCATAATGGCAAGAAATTTATTCCGGTGTACGTCACCGAAAATATGGTGGGCCACAAGCTGGGCGAATTTTCCCCGACACGAACTTTCAAGGGGCATAGTGTGAAGATCGCCGCCGAGCGGGCCGCAGCCGCAGCGGCGGGTCCGGGTGCTCCGCCGTCGGGCGGAGGGGCTCCGGCAGGTGGCGGCGCGCCGAGCGCGCCCAAGCCGGCAGCGCCAGCAGGGGGTGGCACGTAGGATGATTTCAAATCTCAAATTTCAAATTTGAAATCTTGAGATTTGCGAAACTAATTTCACAGGCCGCAATTGGCCCTCATGGGGACTTATGGAAGCGCGAGCGACAGTAAAATACGTGAGAGTTTCGCCGCAGAAGGCGCGGTTGGTGGTGGACTTGATTCGCGGCCGGAAAGCCGGCGAAGCTATCAGCCTTTTGCGATTGACCAAGAAGGCCATCACCCACGAAGTGGAGAAAGTTCTGCGCTCGGCGATTTCGAACGCCGAGCAGAAGTCGGATAGCGTGGATGTGGACGATTTGGTTGTGACTAAGGCTTACGTGAACGAAGGTCCCCGGCAGAAGCGCATCCGGCCGGCGCCCATGGGTCGCGCCTATCGTTATCAACGGCGCAGCAGCGCGATCACGGTGGTGGTAGAGCAGCCGGAAGGTGCATGAGGCTGTCGTTGGCGAGAGAGTTTTGAAGGAGGTATTTGTGGGTCAGAAGGTTCATCCGTTTGGCTTTCGTCTCGGATACACCAAGACCTGGAAGTCGCGTTGGTTCGCGAAGAAAGACTACGCGGATATGCTGCACGAAGACCTGAAGCTGAAGAGGCAGCTGAAAGAGCAGCTCAAGAGCGCCGGCGTCGCGTCCATCGAAGTGGAGCGGCCGGGCAACAAGCTGAAGATTACGATCCACACCGCCCGGCCGGGAATCATCATCGGGCGCAAAGGCGCCGAGATCGATCGCCTGCGTCAAGAGATCCAGAAACGCACCGGGCGCGAGGTTCTGCCCATTAACATTCAGGAAGTGCACCGCCCCGAATTGAACGCGCAACTCGTGGCGGAGGCCGTTTGCCTGCAACTCGAGAAACGGACCGCATTTCGGAGAGCGATGCGCAAGGCCGTGGACTCAGCACTTCGCTTCGGATGCAAAGGCATCAAGATTCGTTGCGGCGGGCGCCTGAACGGGGCAGAAATTGCGCGCGCCGAGTGGTATCTTCAGGGCCGGCTTCCTCTGCACACGCTGCGAGCCGATATCGACTACGGACTGGCCGAGGCGATGACGACCTACGGCGTGATTGGTGTGAAGTGCTGGATCTATAACGGCGAGATCCTGGAACAGAAGCGAAAACAGGAGAAAGTGGAAGAGCCGGTGGAAGCGGCGGTGGCGTAGGAAGGCAGAAGGCAGAAGGCAGAAGGCAGAGAACCTTCCCGGCTGAGTGCTGAAAGCTGATCGCTGAGAACTAACTATGTTAATGCCGAGCAAAGTGAAATATCGCAAGCAACAGCGCGGGCGGCGCCGCGGCAAGGCGTGGCGCGGGTCAGACCTCTCGTTTGGGCAATTCGGCCTGAAGGTGCTCGAAGCGGGATGGATCACCGACCGGCAAATCGAAGCCAGCCGCGTGGCCATCATGCGGTTCATCAAGCGCGGCGGAAAGCTTTGGATCCGAATTTTTCCGGACAAACCGGTCACCAAGAAACCGGCCGAGACCAGAATGGGCAAAGGCAAGGGCGCTCCGGAATTCTGGGTTGCGGTAGTGAAGCCGGGCAGAATTCTTTTCGAGATGGAAGGCGTGAGCGAGGCCGATGCCAGGGAAGCGATGCGCCTCGCCAGCCACAAATTGGCCGTGCCCACCACGTTTGTGGCTCGCGCCAGTTGGGCGTAAGCGATAGGGGAGCGGGTTGGCATGAAGGTCGAGAAGATGCGGGAATGGACGGCAGACGAGCTTCGGACCAAGGAGCGGGAGTTTTCCGACCAGCTTTTTCGTTTGAAGTTTCAGATGGCGAGCGGGCAGACCGACACTCTTCAGAAGATTCGCGTGCTGCGCAAGGATATTGCCCGAGTCAAGACTCTCCTCCGCGAGAGCCAGGGGAAAGCCGAGGCGGTGAAGAAATCATGAGCGAAACAGGCGCGGGCATTCCCGCCACGCCGGCGGCAGCAAAGCCGGTGGTCGAGGCCAAACGTCAGGAAAAAGTCGGCATCGTGACCAGCAACAAGATGCAGAAGAGTGTGGTGGTCACCGTCGAGCGGCAGACCACGCACCCGCTGTATAAGCGTGTCGTCCGGCGCTCCAAGAATTTCTTGGCTCACGACGAGAAGGGCGAGTGCCGCGTCGGCGACACCGTCCGGATCGGTGAGACACGCCCGCTTTCGCGGCGAAAACGCTGGCGCGTCGTCGAGGTGATTTCCAAGGCCGCGCAAGTGGCGCCTTTGCCGGAGAGTGTCCTATGATCGGAATGCGGACCATCCTGCAAGTGGCGGACAACTCCGGCGCGCGCCGCCTCGCCTGCATATTGCCTCTGGGCGGCGATGTGGGACTACAGGCGGGCCTGGGCGACGTGGTGACCGCCGCCGTGAAGGAAGCCGCGCCCGACAGCGCCGTTAAGAAAGGTTCAGTCGTCAAGTGCGTGATCGTGCGGATGCGGAAAGAACAGCGGAGGCGCGACGGAAGCTACATCCGCTTTGATGAGAATGCGGCCGTCCTGATCAACGACGCGAATGAACCGGTCGGCACCCGCGTGTTTGGCCCGGTCGCACGCGAGCTGCGCGAGAAGAGATTCCTGAAGATCGTTTCCCTGGCGCCCGAGGTTCTGTGATGCGAATGAAGATTGAAATCCGCAAGAACGATACGGTCCGTGTGATCGCGGGACGCGATAAGGGCCAGACCGGCCGCGTGCTGGAAGTCCTCCCGGAAACGAACCGGCTGATCGTAGAAAACGTGAACAAGATGAAGAAGCACGTCCGGCCCAATCCCGCCAAGCAAATCCGCGGGGGAATTCTGGAGGAGGCCGGCCCGATCCACGTGTCCAATGTGGCGCTGATTTGCAGCGAATGCGGTCCCACGCGCATCAAGCATCAGCGCATGGCAGGCGGCGCCAAAGGCAAGGGGAAAACGGTGCGCGCCTGCGCCAAATGCGGGAAAGGATTGGACTGAGGATTTGAAATTTCAAATTTGAGATCTAGAACATGGCGCCGAGATTAAAAGAACGTTATCGAAAAGAAGTCGTTCCGGCCTTGATCAAGGAATTCAGTTACCAGAATTCCATGGCGGTGCCGCGCCTGCGCAAGGTGGTTCTGAACATGGGTCTGGGCGAGGCGATTCAAAACGCCAAGATTTTGGATTCGGCGACAGCCGAGCTCGGCTTGATTGCGGGCCAGAAGCCGGTGATCACGCGGGCGAAGAAATCGATCGCCAATTTCAAGCTGCGAAAGAACATGCCCATCGGATGCACGGTGACGCTGCGGGGCGACCGGATGTACGAGTTCTTCGACCGCTTGACCAGCGTGGCGCTGCCGCGCGTTCGAGACTTTCGCGGCCTCTCGACTCGCGCCTTCGACGGCCGAGGCAATTACACGCTCGGCCTGCGGGACCAATTGGTGTTTCCGGAAGTGGATTATTCCAAGGTGGATAAGATCAAAGGGCTGAATATCTCGATTGTGACCGACGCCCGGACGGACGCCGAAGCGCTGGCCTTGTTGCGCAAGCTGGGTATGCCATTCCGGGCAGAGGCTCAGCGCCGGCCAGAGGCCGCCCCGGAGCCGGCGCCGGTCGGCCCAAAGTCCGGTGAGACCAAGGCAGGAGGGTAATTCGTGGCGCGTACTTCAATGATGGCCAAGCTGGTGCGGAAACCCAAGTTCAAGATTCGTCACCGAAACCGGTGTCGCATCTGCGGGCGGCCGCGCGGCTATCTGCGGAAGTTTCAGATGTGCCGCCTGTGCTTCCGCCAACTGGCGTTGAAAGGCGATATTCCAGGCGTTACGAAGTCGAGTTGGTGAGATGAAATTATGAATTATGAATGATGAATTATGAAAGACCGGACACAAGCGGGATCTCTGAGTCCGATCATTCATAATGTATAATTCATAAATTAGATGGAGTTCAAAGAATGGCAGTTACCGATCCGATTGCGGACATGCTGACGCGAATTCGAAATGGGATTCACGCGCGACACCAGCGCGCGGACATGCCCGCCTCGAAACTCAAGATTGAGCTGGCGAAAATCCTGAAGGAAGAAGGCTACATCGCCAACTTCAAGATCGCCGAGGAAGGCAAGAAGAAAACCCTGAAAGTCTTCCTGCGCTACGACGCCGACGGCGAGAGTGTGATCTCGACCATCGAGCGCGTTTCGAGACCTGGGCGCCGCGTTTACGTTGGGGCGGCGGAGATTACCAAGGTGATGGGCGGTTTGGGCATCAACATCCTGACCACTCCGCGCGGCGTGATGACCGGCAAGAACGCCCGGAAATCGCGCCTGGGCGGGGAAGTGCTGTGCAGCGTGTCGTAAGGAGAACGGCAGCTATCAGCCGTCAGCTATCAGCCGTCAGCAAGCACAGGCTGATCGCTGAGAGCTGAAAGCTGAGGGCTGAGAGCTGACTATGTCACGAATTGGAACCAAACCGATCGAGATTCCTTCCGGGGTGACGGTGCAGCCGGAAGGATTGGCGCTGGTAGTGAAGGGGCCGAAGGGTTCACTTCGGGTTGCGTTGCCTTCGGGAATCGGCGTGGAGAAGCACGACGGCCGCCTGGTCACATCGCGCCAGAATGATGAACAATCCGCCCTGCACGGGTTGGTGCGCAGCCTGGTGGCGAACGCGGTTCACGGCGTCACCAAGGGATTCGAAAAGCATTTGGATATCGTCGGAATCGGTTATCGCGCCGAGGCCAAAGGGAAGACCGTGGTGTTCACGCTGGGTTATTCCCACCCCATCGAGTTCCCGGTTCCGGAGGGAATATCCATCAGCGTTGACAAGCAGACGCACGTGATCGTGAGCGGAACCGACAAGCAGCAGGTGGGACAAGTGGCGGCGGAGATTCGCGGGTTGCGCCCGCCTGACCCTTACAAGAACAAGGGAGTCCGCTACACGGGCGAACGCTTGAAGAAGAAGGTGGGCAAGGCTGCGGCTGCTGCGGCAGGCGTCGCCAAGCAATAAGCGAAGTTGAGAGGGTGCGTCCCCATGCTGAGACTTGCTTCCAGAAACTTGGTACGACGGCGCATTCATGTGCGTAGTCGCGCCCGGCTCCGCGGCGTCGTTCATGCACCGCGAGTGAACGTGTTTCGATCATCGGCGCACATTTATGCTCAAATCATCGACGACACCAGGGGCCACACCCTGGTAGCGGCTTCAACCCGAGATCCCGAAGTCCGCAAGACGATCAGGAGCGGAGGGAATATCGCGGCGGCCAAGACCGTTGGACAAGTGCTGGCGTCGCGCGCCAAGGCCGCAGGCATCACGCGAGTGGTTTTTGATCGCGGCGGATATGCCTATCACGGGCGGGTGAAGGCGCTGGCCGATGCGGCAAGGGAAGGTGGACTCAAGTTCTAAAGACCAGGGGCAAGTGGCAAGTGGCATGTGGCAAGAGGAAGAGGTGAGCGCGGAACGAAGCCGGAATGTCCTTTGGAGTCAGTTACTTAAGTCTTCCGGTTACGTCACTATTCCCGATTAGGCTGAATCGGGCGCGGCAAGTGGCGGCAAGGAAATTGATTCTTGGTACTTCACATGCCACTTGCAACATGCCGCTTGCCACTGAAATGGGAGGATTGATTGGGTAATCGGATTGACCCGAATACGTTGCAACTGAAGGATCAGGTGATCTCCATCAATCGAGTCACCAAGGTGGTGAAGGGCGGCAAGAACCTCAGTTTTGCGGCGCTGGTGGTAGTTGGCGATGGCGGCGGCCACGTGGGCTATGGCTCCGGGAAAGCCAGGGAAGTCCCGATGGCCATTCGCAAGGGCATTGAAGCGGCCAAGAAAGCCATCGTGAAAGTGAACGTGACGGCCACGTCCATCCCCCATGCCGTGCTCGGTCGATACGGCGCGGGAAGAGTCTTGCTGAAGCCAGCACCCGAAGGTACCGGTGTGATTGCAGGCGGTACGGTCCGGGCCGTCGTGTCAGCGGCGGGAATACAAAACGTGTTGACCAAATCGCTGGGCACGACAAACCCGCAGAACGTCGTTAAAGCGACGATGGACGCTTTGTTAAAGTTGCGCGACGCCGGACAGGTGGCCGCATCGCGGGGCAAGACAGTGGAAGAACTGTAGGAACAGTGGCGAGTGGCAAGTCGAATGAAGAAATCCTTCATCTTGCCACTGACGAACGGACTTATTGACTGGCATATAAGATGGCGGAACAAAACACGATTCACATCAAGTACGTGCGGAGCGGGATTGGTTTTGATTATCATACCAAGCAGATGATTCGGTCGCTGGGCCTCACGCGGCTCAACCAAGTGGTGGAGCGGCAAGACACACCACAGATCCGCGGGCAAGTGGCGAAGATTCCGCATTTCGTGGAGATTGTCGATCCGAAGCCGGCGCCGGCTTGGCATTCGACGCCCGAATATACCATCCACCCGCCGGAACCGAAGCCGGCGCGAGAGGCCGAGGCTGTGACCGCTGCGGTCGAGGGAACTTCAGCGCCTGTCGAGCCTGTGGGCGAGGCTCCTGAAGCGGCGGAAACGGCGCCGCCCAAAGAGGTGAAGCAACGCGAAGAAGATGAGGAGCACGCTCAGAAGGCGGCGCCCGCGCCGGCGAGCAAGAAGGAAAAGGCTGCGAAGCGCCACGCCGAGCCCGCGAAGCGCGCCGCCCAGGCGACAAAAGGCAAAGGCAAGACCGCCAAGGCTGAAGAGCCGAGGCGCTCCGCCAAGCCTGCGAAGCCCAGGAAGTCCGAGAAGAAAGGGAAAAAGTAGGTCCAGCGAAAATGGCGATCCACGTCGGCACACTTCGACCACCTCGCGGCGCCAATAAGCCAGCTAAGCGGATTGGCTTCGGAATGGGTTCTGGGCACGGGAAGACCGCGACGCGGGGCTCCAAGGGCCAACGTTCGCGGGCCGGTTCGCGAACAAGGCCGGGCTTTGAAGGCGGGCAGATGCCGCTGCATCGCCGCTTGCCCAAGCGCGGTTTTACGAACATCTTTAAGAAGCGCTACGCGCTAATCAATCTCGCTGATTTGGAGAAGTTCGAAGCCGCGGAAAAAATCACTCCAGAGCTGCTGATGAAGCAGGGATTGATCAAGCAGCTTCGCGACGGCCTGAAAGTCTTGGGCGAAGGTGACATCAAGGCCCCGCTCGAGATTTCCGCTCACGCCTTCTCGAAGTCGGCGCTTGAAAAGATACAAAAGGCTGGCGGCAAAGCCGAGGTCATTCGAGCATGATCGAGTCCATCAAGAGTCTGGGCGAGATTCCGGAGCTGAGGAAGCGAATTTCCTTCACCCTCCTGATGCTCGCGATCTACCGCCTGGGTTCTTTCGTCCCGACTCCCGGCATCAACGCGGACGTGTTCGAGCAGATGTTCGGCCAGTTGGCTGGTTCCCTGTTTGGGTTGCTTTCCATGTTCTCGGGCGGCAGCTTGCGCCGGTTGACGGTGTTCGCGCTGGGCATTATGCCTTACATTACGGCTTCCATTATTTTGCAATTGATGGGAGTGGTCTCGCCGACGCTTGAAAAATTGCAGAAGGAAGGCGAGTTGGGCCGCCGGAAGATCACGGAGTATACCCGGTGGCTCACCGTCGGGCTCAGTGCCTTTCAAGGTTTTGGAATTGCGGTGGCTCTTCAGCGGCAAACAGGGACAATCGGTGCGCTGGTGGCAAACCCCGGCCCTATGTTCGTCTTCACCACCGTCCTGACGCTTACCACGGGCTCGGTTTTCGTCATGTGGATTGGGGAGCAGATCACTTCCCGGGGCATTGGCAACGGCATGTCGCTTCTGATCTTCACGGGCATCGTCGCGGGCCTGCTTCCGGGCGCCAAGAGTTTGTTCGACAAAGTCTTCATCACCCACGATTGGAGCCTTGCCGTGCTGTTGTTGGTGGTGGCGTTCATGCTGGCGGTTGTCGCCTTCATTGTGCTGGTGGAGCGGGGAGAGCGCCGCGTCCCGATTCAGTACGCGAAGCGGATCGTGGGGCGGAAGGTGATGGGCGGCGTCTCAACTCACTTGCCCTTGAAGGTGAACAGCAGCGGCGTAATGGCGATCATCTTTGCCGTGTCGCTTCTCACGTTTCCTCAGACGATCGGCTTGTTTGTGCCCAAGAATTGGGCGCTGCTCAGCGACGTGATCGGCTGGTTCATGGAGAAGTTTCGGTGGGGCGAGCCGTTATACACTTTGAGCTACGTGATTCTGATTTTCTTCTTTGCGCACTTTTATCTTTCCATCGTCTACAACCCAGACGATGTTGCCGATAATGTTCGAAAGCAGGGCGGCTTCATACCCGGCATCCGTCCGGGCAAGCGAACGGCGGACTATCTGGAAGACGTCTTGACCAAGATCACCTGGGTCGGCGGCGCCTATCTCGCCATCGTCGCGCTGATTCCCGAGGTCATGCTAGCCGGTCTGCGCTTGAATCACTTGCCCACCATTCTGGGGGCCAATTGGTTTGACGCCCATATGCCTCAGTGGCTGTTACACGGACTTAATCTTAATTTCTATTTTGGCGGCACGTCTCTGCTGATTGTGGTGGGTGTTGCGATGGACACGGTTCAGCAGGTGGAAGCGCAGCTCATCATGAGGCACTACGAAGGCTTCTTAAAGAAAGGTCGCATCCGCGGACGGCGGCAGTGATCAAGTGATTTGGGAAGGACGCTGCTGCCTGGCCACGGCCCGCGGCGGGCGGCGAAAACGGAAACCTCTGAGATTTCAAATTTGAGATTTCAGAGTCAGGGGGAACGATGAGGGCGCAAGCGCTAATTTTCTTGGGGGCTCCGGGAGCAGGGAAAGGAACTCAGGCGCGGGAAGTAGCAAGGGAGTTTGGAATACCGCAAATCTCGACGGGCGATCTTCTCCGCGACGCCGTCCGGCGTCAGACGGCACTGGGCTTGGCGGCGAAAGCGAAGATGGAAGCGGGAGAATTAATTCCTGACGAAGTCGTCTCCGCCATGGTCGATGAGCGGATCGACGCGCCCGATTGTGTGAAAGGATTCATTTTGGATGGGTACCCGCGCACCTTGGCGCAGGCTGAACACGCCGCCGAGATATTTCAGGCCAAGAAGCGCGGAAACCCGTTGGTGATTGATATTGCGGTGGACGAGGACATGCTCCTCAAGCGGCTCACCGGACGGCGGACATGTCCGATTTGCGGAGAGATTTACAACGTTTACTTCCACCGCCCCAAGAACGACGAGCTGTGTGACAAGGATGGCGGCAAGCTGCTTCACCGGGCCGACGACAATGAACAGACCATCCGCCAGCGCTTGGTGGCATACGAGAAGCAAACCAGCCCGTTGGTGGACTATTATGAGAAGCGGGGCTTGTTGCACAAAGTGGATGGCAGCAAGGAGCCGCCCGTGATCGCTCGGGAGCTGATCGAGTTCTTGAGGGGTGAATGATCATCTGTAGGTCTCCGGCCGAGATCGAGAAGCTGAGGAACAGCGCTCGGTTGGGGAGACAAATTCTGTATGAGGTTCGCGATCGGGCACGGGCGGGAGTGAGCACGCTCGAGCTCGACAGTTACGTTGAGAAGAGGCTGGCGCAGGCCGGGGCGAAGCCGGCTTTCAAAGGTTATCGGGGCTATCCCCGCTGCCTTTGCACTTCGATCAACGAACAGATCATGCACGGCATCCCGTCGGGGCGGCGACTCAAGGATGGCGATATCCTGGGATTGGACTTTGGCCTGATCTTGAACGGGTATTATGGGGACACGGCGCTCACCATCCCCATCGGAGAAATCCCGGAAGCCGCGCAGAGGCTGCTGCGGGTGAGCGAAGAGGCGCTGGAGCTGGGGATTGCTCAAGCGCGCCACGGAAATCGAGTGGGCGACATCTCGGCGACGATCCAGAAGCATGTCGAAAAAAACGGGTACTCGGTAGTGCGGGAGTTCGTGGGCCACGGGATCGGGCGCGCTCTTCACGAAGAACCGCAAATCCCCAATTACGGCGACCCGGGGCACGGACCGTTGCTGAAAGCAGGAATGGTTCTGGCGATCGAGACCATGGTGAACGAGGGCCGTCCGGAGTTGCGGATTTTGAACGACAACTGGACCGCGGTGGCGGCCGACGGAAAAAATACCGCCCATTTCGAGCACATGGTGGCGGTGACGCGGAATGGGCCGGACGTGCTGACACGAATATGAAATTGGAAACTGGAAAATGGAAATTGGAAACTGGGGCGCGACGCATCTCGCTAAAAGTTGCCGCTTGCAGTTTCCAGTTTCTATTTTCCAGTTTCCATTTTCCAGTTTCCAGCGCAATCGAACGACGCGAATGAACATCTAATCAAGTCGAGGAATTGTTAGTCGTTTATGGCGAAGGAAGAAGCCATTGAGGTAATCGCGACCGTGATTGAGCCTTTGCCCAATGCCATGTTTCGCGTGGAGTTGGACAACAAGCACAAGGTCCTGGCTCATATTTCCGGGAAGATGCGGAAAAATTTTATTCGGATCCTTCCGGGCGACAAGGTCGCTGTCGAGCTTTCGCCCTACGACTTGACTCGAGGACGAATCGTTTATCGATACAAGTAGGCCAGGTCAGTAGGTCAGTATTTCAGTTTGTCAGTATTTCAGTCGGCCCGCCGGGGAGACGGACACACTGAAACACTGGGTTACTGAAGTACTGACGTACTGACAAACTGAGAGACCAAGAATGAAAGTACGCTCATCCGTGAGAAAAATTTGCAGTAAGTGCAAGATTGTGAGGCGCCGGGGTGTGGTGCGCGTGATTTGCTCCAACCCCAAGCACAAACAGAGGCAGGGGTGAAACTGGAAACTAGAAACTGGCTCAACTTCGCCCAGTTTCGAGGTTCCAATTTCCAGTTTCCGCGGCACGTTGCCGGTTAAGAGGTGATGAATGGCGCGAATAGCAGGTATTGATTTACCGAGGACGAAGCGGGTCGAGATTGGGCTGACCTATATTTACGGCATCGGACGGGCGAGATCGATGTCCATCCTGGTGCGGGCGGGAGTGAATCCCGACAAGCAGGTGAAAGATCTGACGGAAGAGGAAGTGGCAAAAATTCGCCAGATCCTGGAGGAAGAAGGCGGCATCGAAGGGGATCTTCGCAAAGATACCGCCATGAATATCAAGCGGTTGATCGAGATTGGCTCGTACCGGGGCTACCGGCACCGGCGCAATCTTCCGGTCCGCGGCCAGCGAACGCATACCAACGCGCGGACACGCAAGGGGCCGCGAAAGGGCACGATCGCCAACAAGAAACGGGCGACGGCGAAAACGTAGAAGAACAGTGGCTAGTGGCATGTGGCAAGTGGCGAGTGAGGAATTTTCTTGCCACTTGCCACTCGCCACATGCCACTCCCTTTGAAAGGGTGACATGGCCAAAGCGGCAGCAGCCAAGACAGGAAAGAAGAAGGTCTTCAAGAAAAAGGAAAAACGCCATGTGCCGATTGGCGTGGCGCACATCCAAGCGACCTTCAATAATACCCTGGTGAGTATTACCGATATGGAAGGAAAGCTCATTTGCTGGTCGAGCGCCGGGTCACTCGGCTTCAAGGGATCCCGGAAGGGAACGCCCTTCGCCGCCCAGCAGGCAGCGGCGCGAGCCGCGAGCGCCGCGAGAGACCATGGAATGAGGTCCCTGGAAGTGCGCGTGAAAGGGCCGGGCTCGGGCCGCGAGTCGGCGATCCGGGCGCTGGCTTCCGCCGGCCTTGAGGTTCGAGTGATCAAGGACGCGACCCCGATTCCGCACAATGGCTGTCGGCCGCCGAAGCGGCGCAGAGTGTGAGATGGAAGCTGAGTGTGAGATGGAAAATGGAAACTGGAAAATGGAAATTAGAGACTAGCGCAATTGGGTCGGCAATCTCGATTTCCCAATTTCCAGTTTCTAATTTCCAGTTTCTGATTTTGCAAGGAGGGCCGTTTGGCGAGGTATCGTGACGCAGTTTGCCGGCTATGCCGCCGGGAGGGAATCAAGCTGTTCTTGAAAGGGCAGCGATGCTTGTCGGACAAGTGCGCCATTGAGAAGCGCAACTTTGCCCCCGGCCAACACGGGAAGTCGCGCCGGCCGAAGTTGGTGGGCTACGGACTTCAGCTTCGGGAGAAGCAGAAGGTGCGGCGGGTCTACGGAATACTCGAAGACCAGTTCCGCTCCTACTTTGAAAAAGCTGCGGCCATGAAGGGCATCACGGGAGAGAACCTGCTGCTGATGCTGGAGCGCCGCCTGGACAACGTGGTCTATCGAATGGGGCTGGCTACTTCCCGTGCCGAGGCCCGCCAGTTGGTTCGCCACGGGCACATTCAGGTGGCAGGACGGAATGTGAACATCCCGTCGTT
Organism: Terriglobia bacterium; assembly: GCA_050013575.1. Taxonomy (GTDB): domain Bacteria; phylum Acidobacteriota; class Terriglobia; order UBA7540; family UBA7540; genus DASYXZ01. Next base: position 15,717 of record JBEKEZ010000049.1, read on the forward strand.
CCAGGTTTCAGCCGGACAGGAAATTTCGGTTCGCGAACGTAGCCGGAAATCAGTGACCATCCAGCGCGCCCTGGATTTGGCGGGCAGCCGATCCGTTCCGCCCTGGTTGGCCGTGGAGCGCGAAAACATGAAAGGGCGCGTCGTCTCTATACCCAAACGCGAGGATGTGAATTTCCCCATCCAGGAACAGATGATCGTCGAGCTGTATTCCAAGTAGGGAAAGGGAAACTAGAAACTGGAAATTGGAAACTAGACGGAAACTAGAAACTGGAAAATGGAAACTGGTTCCCTGCTAATTTCCATTTTCTATTTTCCAGTTTCAGCCAGGGAGGCATAACAGCAATGCTTTGGAAAGGATTCCAGAAACCGAAGCGGTTGGCCGCCAACACGGAGACGCTGACTGACAAGTACGGTCAGTTTTCCGCGCAGCCGTTCGAGCGCGGCTTTGGCACCACCATCGGCAACGCCCTGCGTCGTGTCTTGTTGTCGTCCATCGACGGCGCGGCCATTACGGCGGTCAAGATTGAGGGCGTGCTGCACGAGTTTTCGTCCATTCCGGGAGTGGTCGAGGACGCAACCGACATCATTTTGAATCTCAAACAGATTCCTCTCAAAATGAACGTCGAAGGGCCGAAGGCCCTCTACCTGCACGTGGACCGGCCGGGCGAAGTCACATCGCGAATGATTCAAGAGGATCCGGACGTCGAGATCCTCGATAAGGATGTGTACTTGGCGACGATCAGCGAGGGCGGGAGCTTGAATATTGAGATGCGGGTGAAGATCTCCCGTGGTTACGTTCCCGCCGAAAAGAATTTTGACGAGGATCTGGCCATCGGGTACATCCCGGTGGACTCTGCGCACTCCCCCATCCGCAAGGTCAACCACACGGTGGAAGCCGCCCGCTTGGGGCAAATGACGGACTACGACAAGCTGACCCTCGACGTCTGGACCAACGGCGCGATTGTGCCCGCGGACGCCGTCGGGCTCGCCGCCAAGCTGATCAAAGACCATATGGCCATCTTCATCAACTTTGAGGAAGTGACCGAGGCCGAGGAAGTGACTCCGCAACAAGCGGCGGAAGCTCGCAATGAGAATCTGGACCGGTCGGTCGAGGAGCTCGAACTCTCAGTCCGTTCTTACAATTGTCTCAAAAACGCCAACATCACCACCATCCGTGAGCTGGTGCAGAAAACCGAGCAGGACATGCTCAAAACCAAAAACTTCGGGCGCAAGTCTCTGAACGAGATCAAGGAAATTCTGGGAGTCATGGGCTTGAGCTTGGGCATGAAGTTTGACGAAAAAGGCAAGCCGGTCATGCCGGGATCGGAACCGGAAGGTGCAGTGGGAGGGGAAGCTGAAGCGCCGCCCCCAGAATTATAGCCAGCAGGAGCTTGCATGCGTCATCGGAACTATGGCAGAAAGCTGAGTCGAAACACTTCGCACCGCCGCGCCCTCCTGCGGAATCTGGTGACCTCTCTGATTGTCGAGGAGCGTGTCGCAACCACCGTGGCCAAGGCCAAAGCCGCCCGGGGCATTGCTGAGGAAATGATCACGCTCGGCAAACGTGGCGACCTGCACGCGCGCCGCCTCGCCGCCGCCTATTGTATGACGCCTCCGGCCGTAGCGAAACTCTTCGACGACCTGGCCAAGCGATACGCCGATCGCGCCGGCGGCTACACGCGAATCGTCAAGACGGGATGGCGAAAGGGAGACGGCGCCGACACTGCCGTGCTCGAGCTGGTCGGCACTGAAGTCCTCCAGAAGCGCGCCGAAGAACGCGCGAAGAAAGTTGAAGCCCGTCGCAAGGCTGCCGAGAAGGAAGCGGAAGAGGAAAAGGCTGCTGGCCCACCCGAGGAGGAAGAGAAGAAATAGTCTCTGTTCGGGAACGACGTCAGATCACGAATTTTCAAACGGGCGGCCGGTCCCGCTAGGCAGGATCGGCCGTTTGTTCTTTGGGCAGAATCACGACTGCCTTGCGACCGCTGAAGAAGCGCGTCCACGCGTAGACCACCAACATTCCCAGCGCAGCTCCCATCGTGTCAATCCCGCAGTCCCACAGAGACGCAGTCCGCCCAGAAACAAAAAATTGATGGAACTCGTCGGTCAGCGAATAGGCGGCCGCGATCAGAACGGACCAGGCACCCAATAGAGGACGCCAGTCCGTGCGGTTGCTTCTCAGCAGACAATGATAGAGCAAGAGGCCGAAGATCGCATACTCGGTCACGTGAGCCGACTTGCGTACAAGGTGATGAAGGACTTCGAACGTCGCGGGTGACACGGTCACACGAACCAAGTCCAGAAAATCGCGCAGGAGAAGGGCCGAGAAGGAGCTGGAGTATGTTTCGGTGGAAAGGGTGAAGATCAGCGCCGCCCAGACGATGGTGATACCCCATCGCACCGAGGCTTGCACACCATTTTTCCGTGGCGCCGAACCTGAAGTATTATTCAAGACGGTAATTCGGGGCCTCTTTCGTGATAATGACGTCGTGGACGTGGCTTTCTCGAAGTCCTGCGGAGGTGATGCGGATGAAGCGGGCCTTCTGGTGCAGTTCGTCGATGGTGGCGCAGCCGCAATAACCCATTCCCGAACGCAGCCCACCCACCAATTGCGCCACCATTTCCGCCAGCATGCCCTTGTAAGGCACTCGCCCTTCAATGCCCTCCGGGACGGGTTTGGAGGTTTCAGTGAACTGGCCGTAACGGTCGGATCCCGCTGACATCGCGGCGATGGAGCCCATCCCACGGTAGGATTTGAAAGTGCGCCCCTGATAAAGAATGGTTTCGCCGGGACTTTCTTCGGTGCCTGCAAAAAGGCTGCCCAGCATCACGGTGCTGGCGCCGGCGGCGACGGCCTTGGTAATGTCTCCGGAGAACTTGATGCCCCCGTCGGCGATCAGCGGCACGCCGGCTTTCTCTGCGGCTCGGGCGCACTCGGCGACGGCGGTGATTTGGGGCACGCCCGCGCCCGTCACTACCCGAGTTGTGCAGATTGAGCCCGGGCCGATGCCGACCTTTACAGCGTCCACGCCAAGCTGGATCAAGTCGCACGCGCCTTCGAAGGTGGCTACGTTTCCGGCCGCCAGATCGACGTCGGGAAGCGCGTGTTTGAGCGCCCTCACCGCATCGAGCACGCGCGTGGAGTGACCGTGCGCCGTGTCGACCACCAGGATATCAACTTTGGTCTTCACCAGCTCCTGGGCTCGCTCCAGAAAATCTCCCGTCGCACCCACCGCAGCGCCGACTCGGAGCCGTCCATGAGCGTCTTTGGCGGCGTTCGGGTATTTGATTTTCTTCTGGATATCTTTGACCGTGATGAGCCCTTTCAGGTAGAAACCTTCATCGACCACCGGCAGTTTCTCCACGCGGTGCTTATGGAGGATTTGTTCCGCTTCCTCCAATGTCGTTCCCACCGGCACGGTGATCAGGTTTTCGCGCGTCATCACTTGTTCAACCGGCAGGTCGAAGCGAGTTTCGAAGCGCAGGTCGCGGTTGGTCAGAATGCCCACCAGCTTCCCGTCGGTGGTCACCGGGACGCCGGAGATCTTGTATTTCCTCATGATCTCCTGCGCGTCGGAGATTCTGTTCTTTGGGCCGACCGTGACCGGGTCCACGATCATGCCGCTCTCCGAGCGCTTCACCTTGTCGATTTCCATGGCTTGGCGCTCGATGGGCATGCTGCGGTGCACGATCCCGATTCCTCCTTGCTGCGCCAACGCGATAGCCAAGCGCGATTCGGTAACCGTATCCATGGCCGCGCTGACGATGGGAATGTTCAGCGTGATGTTGCGAGTCAGGCGAGTGTGAGTGTCGACTTGGGCAGGCAGAACCGCGGACTTGGAAGGAACCAGAAGAACGTCGTCAAAAGTTAAGGCTTCCGGAATCGGAGCATGGACCATAGCACCTCTCGATCGCGTAGCTGCCAGGAATGCGAGATCATCATTTTATTGGCCAGCGCTCCGAGCGTCAAGCGCGCGTCCACCGTTACTTGACGGTGTCTTTCACCGCGTCGGCTGATTTCTTGACGGCGTGGCCCGCAGCCTTTGCGCCTTTCTTTGCCGCGTGCCCGGCAACATGGCCCGCGGCCGTGCCGGCGTTTTCGGTTTTCGCCACAGCCACCTTCGTATCCTTCTTGACGGCGCTTCCGGTATGGGCAGCGCCTTTTTTGACGGCTTGACCTGTAACGTCAGTGGCGTGCTCAGTCTTCTCGCCGGCCACCTTCGTTTCCTTTTTGACCGCGTACCCGGTGGTCTTGCCGGCGCTAGTCGTGGCATCCTCGGTCGCATCGACTGCCTTCTTGACATCTTTGCCGGCTTGCGGGACACCACTGGCGCCGACGTTCGAGGCCGGCCAAAGAATTAGAAAAGAGCCCACTACGAGAGTTAAGAATCTTGTGCGCATGATAAATCCTCCTAAGTCTTTTGATGCAGTTTAATGCCGACCGAAGGCGCGAAGCAAACGGTCTTGGGACGTGTGTGGTCCGTTGTCCGTTGTGCCGGAAGTCTTTCAACGTGTCAGTATTTCGGTGGTCAAAGCTGATAGACTGAAATGCTGGTAGACCGATGTACCTGGAATGGCTGGCAACGGACTACGGACGACGGACAAATGACCAAGGACAAATGACCCGGGACCATGGATATCAGACAGCAGGTCCTTGACACTCCCCGAGCTCTTCGAGAGACGCTCGAGAAGGGCCGGCCCGAATACGAGGCTTTGGTGCGCAGGGTGCGGTGGGGCGACGGGCCGATCTTCATAGTGGGGAGTGGAGCCTCTTTTCTCTCCGCATTGACGGGTGTTTATGCTTTTGAGTCGCTGCTCGGTTGGCCGGTGATGGCGCGGCCGGCGCTGGAATTCCAGGCTTATTCGGCTTCGGTCATGCGGCTGCGGTCAGTCTTTCTGGCCGTCTCCAATTCGGGTGAGACTCGGGAAACGCTGGACGCGGCTGGCGCCGCGCGGGCTCGCGACGCACAGGTGTTGGCCCTCACCAACAATCCGGCGAGCGCGTTGGCGGCAGCGGCTGACTTTGTGTTCCTTCTTCGCGCCGGCGAAGCCTCAAAGCCTGGCTTGCAGACGGTTCTCGCCCAGCAAGCCGCGCTCGGCTTCCTGGCTCTCGTGGCAGCTCGAGTTTTGAAACGGCATCATCGCCAGCTCGACGTACTCGAAGAAGAGTTTACGAAACTGCCCGCGACTGTCGAGCTGATTCGGACGCAGCTCGCGGATGCGACTAACGCTCTTGCGAGAGAGCTGAAGAGCGTCGCTCATCTCTGGATCGTGGGTGGCGGTTTCTATCATCCGGTGGCTCTCCATGGCGCGCGCTTGTTGCGAAAGTTCGCAGGAATGCAGGCGGATGGAGTTGACGCCGCCGGCGCCGGCAATGATTTCTCTTACCCGGGCGGGGAAGGTTCCGCGGTCCTGTTTCTTTCCGGCTCGGCTTGTCGCGTGAAGAAGGAAACTCATGCGAGAGCCCAGCAAGCCAAAAAGGCCGGCGTGAAGGTTCTTGCGGTGACTGACGCCAACGACCGTGAACTCGCAAACGCTTCGACCCTCACCCTGATGCTCCCCAGTTCGACTGAAATGGTGGGCTCGACGCTGGCTTTGGCGCTGCTCGAATTGGTAGCTTACCCCTTGGTTCACAACTCCCGCTCTCGTCCCGAAGAGCGCGGGGTTGCGGCCGATGACGGCCATCGGCCCGCGTAAGGCCGGTTTTAAGCAATTTGTCAATAAACCAGATCCGTACTATTGACTTTAGGCTGGAATTTGTGTTTTGATATCTGCATGGACATCGCTAAACGACTAAGAGAATTACGGGAATCAAAAGGCCTTTCGCAAGGTGATATCGAAAGGCGGTCGGGACTCTTACGCTCCTACATTTCCCGCGTGGAGGGCGGCTACACCGCTCCCTCGCTTTCCACTCTGGAGAAATTTGCCAAGGCTCTTGGCGTCGAACCCTATCAACTGCTATTCGAGGGGCAAGGCCGGCCCACCAGCCCGAAACTGCCCGAGCAGACAGAGATTTCAGGGCCCGCCAAGAGGTTGGTGAAACTCTTCGAGAGCATGTCGAGCCCCAATCGCACCTTGCTGCTGACCATGGCTGCCAAGCTGGCCAAACAGTGAGCGAGCGCGTCGACGCCGTTCTTGTTGCTTAATCCCAGCGCGCCCAAGGCCGGGGAGAAGTGTGGCCTTCGATTGACAATTGCAGCGGATTGCCGATTTTCGATTGTCGATTGCCGATTGCCGATTGGAGAAACAACCCCAGTTGATCACCCTGGCCCGCTTGAATTCTCCATCCCGGTTTCAGCAGACAATCGGAAATCACAAATCGGCAATCGGCAATGAGTGGCGCGCCTGGAGGGATTCGAACCCCCGACCTTCAGCTTCGAAGGCTGCCGCTCTATCCATCTGAGCTACAGGCGCGAAGCTTTAGTTTACCTTATCTCTGCGGCCGCGTGAAGCGGCATCGCAAGTAGCAGAAATCCGAAAGCAGAAAGCAGAACCTCAATCGCTGAGTCTTTGATTTTGATTTCTAATTTCTGATTTCTAATTTCCCTAACTGTCGACTGCTCCCGCCCGCTCCTATCCCGTCGCTCCAATGGGGGAAATCGGTGTAAGATACGTTGGTTACGATCCGCTCCTGAGCTCTAACGCCGTGGTTTGTGGGAGGTGATCGAAGGAGCGTGGACCACTTTCCATGATCGCGCATCCGGAAAAATATCAAAAAGCGGAAGTGACTTGGCGGAAAGATTACGGTCCCGACCTCTGGTCGATTCGCGTCAAGCCTGACCAGCGCTTGCCTTTCAAGCCTGGCCAATACGCGACGCTCGGCTTGGAGGACGGTGTGCGCATCCACGAGCGAGCCTACTCGATCGTGTCCAGCCCCTACGAGGATGAGATCGAGTTTTTCTTTGAGCTTGTGCCGGAAGGCGAACTGACGCCGCCCCTGCACGAGATCCGGGAAGGCTATATCCTGATGATGCGCCGGCAGGCCAAAGGGCTGTTCACGCTGGACGATAAGTCCGGTCACAAACAACACTTCTTGATTTGCACCGTGACGGGAGTGGCGCCTTACGTCAGCATGGTGCGCACGCTGGCGCGCGAGGCGCAAGAGGGAAAGCCGCCCGACCTGCGCCTGGTTTTGATTCAGGCTGCCAGCCGCTCCTGGGAATTTGCTTACCGCGAAGAGCTCGAGGCGCTCTCGCGACCGGGCTCGTGGTTTCACTATATTCCCACTGTCAGCCGGCCGTGGGAGGACGCCGCGTGGAAAGGCGAAGTAGGCCGCGCGGAGGATTTGTTGCGAAAGTACCTTGACGCTCTGGGGCTCGAACCGGCTGACACCACCACTTATCTTTGCGGACAGCCCATGATGATCGAAAACGCTCGAGGCATTCTGGAGCGCCGCGGCTTCAAGAAAGAGTTCATCCGACGAGAGCTTTATTGGGTTCCAAGAAAGGAAAAGACGTGAGGCTCGCCATGGCGAGTCTCCGCGGAGGTGTGAACATGCATGAAGTCAGATTGTTGTCGCAGTTGAGTAAGCAAGGAGCCGATTTCGCCGGCATGGCCGGCAAGGTTGCCAAACGGCCTGAAATGCTAGCCGAAATCTTTGAGGGACTGGGAGCGGCGCAGGCACGCACGAAGTACGGTTGTGCGAAGGTTCTCCGTCTCGTCAGCGAAAAGTCCCCGGCGATCCTTTATCCCCATTTTGACCGCGTGGCTGCTTTTCTCGAGTCGGACAACAAGATTCTCCAATGGAACGCCATCATCATCATCGGAAACCTGGCCGGGGTTGATTCCGAGGCCAAAATTGAAAAGATCTTTGCCAAGTATTTTGAGCCCATTCCGGGTCCGGTTATGATCACAGCCGGAAACGTCATCGGCGGCGCGGCGAAGATCGCACTCGCCAAGCCTAAACTGGCGGACAGAATTGCAAAAGAGATTCTGAAGGTGGAAGCCGCGCACTATCAAACCCCCGAATGCCGCAATGTCGCGCTCGGGCACGCGATCACTTCCTTGCAGCAATTCTTTTCGCATATCCGCAATCGCAACGTCGTGGTCAGCATGGTCCGAAGGCAACTCCGCAATCAGCGCAGGGCGACGCGGCGGAAGGCTGAACGATTTCTCAGGCAAACTACCTTAGCGGCGGCTTGAGGGTACGCGGTGCGGGCGTGAAGAACGCTTTGAGTCCCTGCCATGGGTCTCACGTTTTGTGGTGGGTTAAGCGAGTGACGGTGCGAATGAATTCAGCAAAGCGCGAGACTCCGAACAGCGATAGGCTCTATGCGGCGGCCTGCGAGAGCATTCCCGGTGGCGTAAACAGCGCTCAACGCAGCATACATCCCCATCTTGTGATCCAGCGCGCGGCGGGAGCCCTTCTGCTCGATGCCGACGGCACGGAATATATCGACTACCACGGTGCATTCGGGCCGGCGCTTCTCGGGCACAACCACCCTTTCGTCCGCCAGAAGGTTATCGAATCGCTGGAGAAGTATTTGCTCGCCGGCGTCGGCACCACGGAGCTCGAAATCGAAGTGGCGCGCAAGCTCTGCCGGCACATTCCCTCCGCCCAGAGAGTGCTGTTGTGCAATACCGGTTCGGAGGCCACCTATCATGCGCTGCGCGTGGCGCGCGCGTTCACCGCGAGAAAGAAGATCATCAAGTTCCAGGGCTGCTATCACGGCACTCACGACTATGTGCTGAGGAATGTCACGAGTCCGGCCGAGAAAGTGGGGAAGCTCGACGCGGGATCGGCGGGGATTCTTCCCGAGGTGCTCGAGAACACGCTGGTTTGCGAGTTCAACAGCCTGGAGGACGTGGAGAGGACATTCGCCGCGCATCGCGATGAGATCGCGGCCATCATCGTCGAGCCGATCGCCCACAATATCGGTTGCGTGCTGCCTGAGCCGGGATTCCTCGAAGGCCTCAGGTCCATGACCACTGAGAACGGAGCCGTCCTGATTTTTGATGAGGTCATCACCGGCTTCCGCCACCACCTAGGGGGATATCAAGCCATTTCCGGCGTCGCGCCCGACCTGACGACGCTGGGGAAAGCGATGGGCAACGGCTTTCCTATCGCTGCGGTTTGCGGCAAGAAGGAGATCATGGAGCGCTTCAGCACGTTCCCCGGCGGCGACACCTTTTTTGCCGGGACGTTTAACGGCAACGCCGCCGGCTGCGCCGCGGCCCTGGCCACCATGGAGGTCCTCGAGCGCGAGCCCGTTCACCAGCACATTTTTCGGCTCGGTGAGCGCATGAGGAAAGGTCTCGGCGAGATTCATTCGAGGCTGGGCGTCCGCGCCACGGTGGCCGGTTTCGGCTCGATCTTTCTGACGTATTTTCTTGACGGTCCCATCCGGAACTATACCGACCTTCTTCGTAACGATGCCCGGCGATTTGTCGACTATCGCCGGCAGCTCATCGATCGCGGAGTTTTCAAGATGCCCGTCAACCTCAAGCGTAACCACATCAGTTACAGCCACACTGAGGCCCAAATCGACAAGACGCTTGAAGCGTGCGAAAACGTCCTGAAGAAATTATTCCCTTAAGCCTTGGTGAGATGAGTTTGGTTCAAGCCGTTTTCCTGGCGTGTTCTTGCATGTAGGCTCGGAGCAAGGCGTTAATGCGCGTCTGATAGCCCGGCCCCTGCCGCTTGTACCATGCGAGCACGTCGCTATCGACGCGGATCGTAAGTTGCTCTTTCCGCGCCACAGGCTTGAAGCCTCGCCGCACCACGGCTCGGGCAAACATCTCAGGCGTTATTTTCGGCGTATCTGAAAAATCAATTTTATCATCCGGCAGCGCGTCCACTCGTTCCCAATCAGTTCGCGATTTCCTTGAAGTAGTTGGCTTCTTCATTCTTTGTCGCCTTTCGGACCGAAATGATTCGGATTACTTCATCGGTCTCGGTGTGTGTTATGACGACCACACGACTGCTGAGCAACCCCAACGTAATGAACCGGGATTCGCAGTAATCGAACCGGTCATCCAAGATCGTGATTGCATAGCCAGCAAAGACCCCCTCGATGCCAATGAAGTCGATTCCGTGCTTCTGAATGTTAGATTGCCTTTTGCTTTCGTCCCATTCATAGCGCATTCCACATACGAATGTAGCTACAATATGTACCTACGTCAAGAGTGGCGTCCTGAGGAAAATATTTCATTAACGCCACGCGGCTTTGAAACGTCTTTATTAAGGGCGTGTCCTTTGTCCTTGGTTATTCGTCATTTGTCCCCTCGGCCGGGAACGAGGGATGAAGAACAAGGGACAAAGGACAAATGACAAAGGACGGTTTTCATTAAAGGCGTGTCCTTTGTCCTTGGTCATTCGTCATTTGCCGCCTCGGCCGGGAACGCGGGATGGAGAACAAGGGACCAGGGACAACGGACGAATGACAAATGACGCTTTTCTGAGGCAAACCTTTTCCCAGTGATGTCGTCCAATGTTATAGTTTGGTAGTGGTTCAGGCGGCAGAGTAAGGTTCTGTGGCGCGCTTTGTCATCAGGCGCCGGAGCAACGCATTGTCTGAATTGGTCAACCCGCTGTTCAAGCAGGTGATTAGTGAAGCCCCAGGAGCGCCAGCGGAGGAGCTGCCGCCTGCCTCGCCCGAGCTTCCTACTTTACCGCGCCCGCCCGTCTCCCCGAAGCGGCTTCGGCCGAAGCGAAAACTCTTGCGGTGGTTGCTCAGCCTCATCGCCTTGATCGTACTGGCGGTTGGAGTGGCGATTTGGCGCGCGAATCGGAAACAGGGAGCGGAGTCGTCGGCGGTCGCGCTGAGCGGGGCCGCAGGATCGCGCACCGCAGTCGTCGAGCGCCGGGATTTTGTGCGCACTCTGCGGCTGACGGGCACCATTCAGGCTCTCCAGTCTTACACGATTGGGGCGCCTCGCCTGTCGGGCCAGCAAATCGGCCAATTGACGGTTACCAAGCTGACGCCCTCAGGAACCAAGGTCAAGAAGGGCGACCTGCTGGTTGAGTTCGATCGCCAGGATCAGATCAAGAATTCGATGGATAGGAAAGCCGACTATCTCAACTTCGTCGACCAGATCCAAAAGAAGCGCGCCGACCAGGCGGCTGCCCTGGCCAAGGACGAGACTGACCTGAAACAGGCCGAAGACGCTCTGGAAACCGCCAAATTGGAAATGCGAAAGAACGAAGTCATCTCCCGCATCGACGCGGAGAAGAACCAAGAGAACCTCGAAGAAGCGGAAGCGACCTTGAAACAGCTTCACGAGACATTCGAGTTAAAGCGCCGGGCCGCCGAGGCTGACCTGAAGAGCCTCGAAATTCAGCGCGACCGTTCTCATGCGACCATGGTCTACGCCGACAGCAACTCGGAAAGAATGGCGATTCACTCGCCGCTGGATGGTTTGGCCGTCCTGAATAGCACCTGGATGAACGGTCAGATGCGTGATGTGCAGGAAGGCGATCAGGTGCGCCCCGGCGTGCCCTTCATGCAGGTGGTGAACCCGGACACGATGGAAGCGCGAGCGCGGGCCAATCAGGCGGATGTCCAGTTCTTGCACGCCGGCGCACCCATCGAGATGCACCTTGACGCTTACCCGGACTTGGTTTTTACGGGCAAGCTGGAGCGAATTGCCGCCATCGGTCAGACCAGCGAAATGTCCGACAAAGTCCATTACTTTTCCGTAGAGATTTCGGTGCGCGGCGGCGATCCCCGGCTCATGCCCGATCTCTCCGCCGCCATCGATGTTGAGATCGAGCGGAAACCTGACTCGCTGGTGATCCCTCGGGACGCGGTGATCACGGAAAAGGACCAATCCTATGTACGTGTGAAAAGTGGCATCGGTTTTGATAAGCGAGCAGTGAAACTCGGGCCGATGAGCGACGTCGAGGCGGTGGTGGAATCGGGCGTCGCGGCGGGAGCCATCGTGTTGAGGGGAAGCTAGTCTATTGGGTGATTGAGTGATTGGGTGATTGAGTGATTGGGTGATTGAGCGATTGGGTGATTGGAAGAGACGGAAATTGGAAATTCGAAACTGGAAACTGGAGATTGGAAACTGGAGATTGGAAACTCGAAATTCGAAACTCGAAATTGGAAAAGGGGCCTTCAAGAGCGGAAACTGGTTTCGGCAGCACTCACGAACGAAGCCGGAATGTGCTTTAGATTCAGCGATATAGCTTCTGCGGATATTGCTCCTATTCCCGATTCAGCAGGGGGTTCAAATTGAAGCGGGAGATGGGCTGTCGAGTCTAGACGTATGGCAGGCAAATTGAAAACTCTGCGAGGCCGGCGAAGCTGGTGGTTAATCAGCGGCGCGGTTGTGCTGGTCTCGAGCCTTGCCTGGGGAGCGGTGCGGTTTGCCCGGCAAGGGACGAGTGTGCCAACAGCAGTGGTGAAAGTTGGGGAATTCGTGGACCATTTGCAGATGCGCGGGGAATTGAAGCCCTTGGTGTCCAAGGTGGTCACCGCGCCGTTCAACGCCGGCTCCGATGTGCAAATCGTCAAGCTCGTCAAGAACGGCGATCAGGTGAAGGTGGGCGACTTGATCGTCCGGTTCGATGTCTCCACGCTTCAACGCACGCTCGACGAAAGGCGATCGGTTCTGAAACAAGCAGAAGACGTAATTGTGCAGACGCGTGCCCAGGGCCGGCTGACAGAAGAGCAGGACCAGACCGACCTCTTGAAGGCGCGATACGATGTAGAGCGGGCAAAATTGGAAGTCAGCAAGCAGGAGATTGTGTCAGTCATCGAGGGAGAAGAGGCGAAGGAAAAACTTGCCGATGCCGAGCAGTCACTGCGGCAGATCGAAGCAAAGTTGAAGTCCGATAAATCGGGCTCGGAGGCGGACGTTCATGGGAGCGTAGAGAAACGCGATAAGGCGCTCTACGACGTTCAAGAAGCCGAGCGCCAGATCGCCGCACTCACCGTCAACGCGCCCGCCGCGGGCATGGTGACGCTCATGCCGAATTCGCGTGCCGGCGGCTTTTTCTCTGATAATCCTCCCGAGTTCAAGGAAGGCGACCGTGCCTGGCCTGGCGCTGCGATTGCCGAGCTGCCTGACCTGTCATCGCTCCGAGTCACCGCGCACATCGATGAGATCGATCGGGGTCGTTTGAAGGCGGGCCAGCCCGTGTCGATTCGCGTCGACGCCGTGCCCGACAAGGAGCTGTCGGGCCACGTGGCTGAAATTAGCGCGCTTGCCAAACTGGATTTCTCTTCAGGCTGGCCCCCCAAGAAGAACTTCGACCTGATTGTTCGACTCGACCAGACCGATCCCCGATTGCGGCCGGGCATGAGCTCTACGATTCGGGTCGCCGTGGAACGCCTTCCCAATTCCATCCTGATTCCGGCTCGCGCCGCTTTTTCGAAACAGGGACGGACAGTGGCTTATGTGTTGCACGGTTCAAATTTTGAGGAGCGAGTGATTGAGGTGGCGCGCCGCAGCACGGAAGAAGTGGTGGTGGCCAAAGGCTTGAAGAGTAACGAGCGGGTGGCTTTGAAAGACCCCACCGTTAAGGAAGCGTCGGAGTAACAATGCGCAGCGGACGCAAAGTACAGGCCGCGATGAGCTTGACGGTCCTTGTCTCGCTCGGTGTAATCGGCACCGGAGCGCTCCAGGAAACGCGCAGTTCCAAAACTCAAGTTCCGACCACTCGCGTCAAGCGCGGGACGATCGAAACAAAAGTCTACACAACCGGCGAGTTGCGGCCCAGCAAAACTGCGACACTGATAGCGCCTCCGGTAGGAGGGACGCTCCAGATCATTCACCTATTTCCCACCGGCACGCGGGTCAAGAAGGATGAGATCGTCATCGAGTTTGATCCCAGCGAGCAGGAATATAACCTCGAACAGGCCCAGGCGGATCTGGCGCAGGGGGAACAGGATATCACCAAGGCGAAAGCGGATGCTGCCGTCCAATCCGCGCAGGATCAGGTGGACCTGCTCAAGGCCAGGTTCGACGTGCGCCGGGCGGAGCTCGATGTGAGCAAGAACGAGCTCCTGAGCGCCATCGACGCCAAGAAAAACCTGCTGGCGCTGGATGAGGCCAAGCGGCATTTGGCGCAACTCGAGCAGGACATCAAGTCGCGCACTGCCTCCGGCCAGGCGACCATCGCGGTCAGCGAAGCCAAGCGGAACAAAGCGCGCGTCGCGATGCAGCAGGCCCAGGCGAACATCGAAAAAATGACCGTCCGCGCGCCATTCGATGGCTTGGTGGCGGTCAAGGAGAACCAGGATTCATCTGGTGGCATGTTCTTCTCAGGCATGGTGTTGCCGGAATACCGGGAGGGCGATCAGGTGTGGCCGGGCCGAGTGGTGGCGCAGGTGGTGGACGTCGAGGAAATGGAAATCCAGGCGAAGGTGGATGAGAACGATCGCGCCAACATCAATCCCGGTCAGCCTGTGGAGGTGCGCGTCGATGCGCTTCCCGGCCGGACTTACACCGGGAAAGTGAAGACCGTGGCAGGAATGGCCTCCAGCAATTTTTGGGGTGGACAGACCGTGCGCAAGTTTGACACCAGCTTCCAACTCGACCAAGCCGATGCTAGCCTTCGGCCAGGTATTACTGCACAGGTTGTCATCCAAGGGGATAAGACCCAGAGCGCGCTGTATCTGCCTCCCCAGGCCGTGTTCGATAAGGAAGGGAAGCCGACCGTCTATGTGAAAACCGGTTCACGTTTTGAGCCGCGCGAGGTGAAAATCGCCCGCCGCACCGAAGGCGAAGTGATCATCGAAGGTCTCAACGAAGGCACCGAGGTTGCTCTGGTGAATCCCGAAGCCCAGGGCAAGAAAGCGCCCAAGGCTTCCGGTCCTGTCGGCCCTTCGCTCAGTGGTGGCGGGCAATGAGTACCCCGGCCCACGCCGCGCCTCTCTCGCCGCCCAGGACCTGGAGTCAGTTCCTGCCCGATTTCCGATTGGGATTCGACAATCTGCTCCTGCACAAGTTGCGCTCCTTGCTCACCATGCTGGGCATGATCTTCGGCGTGGCGGCGGTGGTGTCCATGCTTTCCATCGGGGCCGGCGCACAGCAGGAGGTGATGGCCTTCATTGAGCAACTGGGCGTGCACAACCTGATGATCGAAGCCAAGGAGGCCGCCAATTATCAGGACCTTCAGAAAGTCCGAAAAATTTCGCCGGGCCTCACTTTCAAGGACTATCGGGTGATCGGCTCAGATGTGACCGGCATCGCGGATTCTACGCCGCGCAAGCGTTTCACGCCCACCAAGCTCATTCCCAAACCGCAGCAGGACACGCCGGCGGTCTACGGCGTGAACCCGAGTTACCAACGCATTGCCGGATTGAGCGTCGTCGAGGGCCGGTTCTTTAATCAAGACGAGACCGACCGCGCGGCACCCGTTTGTCTGCTGGGGGAGGGAGCGCGCGCCAGTCTCTTCGGTGAACAAGAGGTGATCGGCAAGTACATCAAGGTCAACGAGCAGTGGTTCCACGTGATCGGTGTGGTTGGGCCGCAGCTCAGCGCGCAGACGGAGGTGGCTGGAATCCCGGCGCAAGACCGGAACAATTTGATCTATGTGCCGCTCTATTCCGCCATCTTTCGCCTCGAAGATACCTATAGCGACTTGAAAGACGAGATTGACGGCATCTATTTGCGCTTGGACTCTGCCACTGACATCGTGGCCACCGCCGACATCGTGCGGAGCATCTTGAACGTTTCGCATCGCAGTGCGGGTGACTTCAGCGTCATCGTCCCGGCCGAACTGCTGGCGGAGCAGAAACGCACCGAGCGCCTTTTCAACATCGTGATGGTGGCGATTGCGTCGATCTCGCTTTTAGTGGGCGGCATCGGGATTATGAACATCATGCTGGCCAGCATTCTCGAGCGTACCCGGGAGATTGGAGTCCGCCGCGCCGTGGGCGCCCGCCAGATGGACATCGTGCGCCAATTTGTGATCGAGGCCATTCTCATTTCTTTTGTTGGTGGCGTGATCGGCATTCTGTTTGGCTTCGGCATGTCGCGCTTAATTGCGTGGGTGGCGGGTTGGTCCACGATTGTCACCGCCACCTCCATCGTGTTGGCGTTCATGGTTTCGGTGTCAGTGGGGCTTGTCTTCGGAATCTATCCCGCCATGCAGGCCGCGCGCCTCGATCCTGTGGAAGCCATTCGGTACGAATAAAGCAGAGGTCAGTGGCGAGTAATTTTCGGTTGGCGATTTTCGATCGACGATTAAGAACAGCCGAGGAATTCTTTCAATTGGCAGTCGACGATCGAAAATCGGCAAAAGACTGCTGCTTGCCACTAACCACTTGCCACTTTTTCATGAGTCCAGGAGGCAGAAAATGACTTGCCGTCGCCTGTGCTGTGGTTTCCTGTTTCTGCTGCTCGCCGTCGCGCCCGCGGGGGCGCAGACTTTTCCAACTTCCAGTTACTTTCACGACGAATTTGTCCGGCCGGCCGTGCCCACCCGATTGCCCGGCCCGGAAGGTCTGCACGACTATGTGGCCGGTGGCAAGCTGCGCCTCACCTTGCAGGACGCCGTGCGCCTGGCGCTGCTGAACAACACCAACGTGCGCGTCAACCAGTTGCAGATCGAGAACGCCAAGTATGGGGTGCTCAGCGCCTATGCGCCTTTCGATCCCCAGTTTCAGACGAGCTACAGCTCGAACCGCAGTACTTCGCCGGCCACCAACCAGTTGCAAGGCGCGTCCACGGTCACGACCCTCTCCCAGCAAAACACCTCCACTTATTCCCAGACCTTCCAGACCGGCACCAACCTCAACATCCAGTTCAGCGGCAGCAAGAGCGATACCAACAGCAGCTATTACTTCATCAACCCTTATCTCAGCGCCGGACTGAACCTTCAGTTCACGCAGCCGCTGCTTCGCAATCGCGGACTCTTTCCCAATCGCGCACCCATCGTGATCGCGCAACGCAACTTGGCGCAGTCGCGCGACACCTTCGAGGCCCTGGTCAGCACGACGCTGCAGCAGGTGATTGGCCAATACTGGGCGGTGGTCCAGGCGCGCGAAAGCCTGCGCGTGGCGCAAAGCTCCTTCGAGCAAGCGCAGAAGAGCTATGAGCACGACAAGCGCGCGCTCGAGCTCGGGGCACTCCCGCCGCTCAACATTTATCAGTCCGAATCACAGATGGCGCAGCGGCGCGTGCAGGTGATCCAGCAGGAGTACGCGCTGAAGCAGGCCGAGGACGCGTTCCGGCCCCTGGTGGGCGCCGACCTCGATCCCTTCATCAGCGTCCTCGACCTTGAATTGGTGGAGGACCCCAATCCCAAGGGGGACCTCCTGACCGTCGACGCCAAGACCGCTCTTGACCAGGCCCTTCAGCATCGACCCGAGCTTCTCGCGCTGGAGCAGCAACTCCAGAACGACGACACCAGCCTCCGGCTCGCCCACAACTCGCTGCTGCCGGATCTGGAGCTGACGGGACTTTACGCCTCGAACGGCATCGGTGGGAACCAACTTAGCACGGCGACGCCCCCCACCGTTATCCCTGGAGGTTTCGGTAACGCCCTCGGCCAACTCTGGGGGTTCAACTATCCGACCTACGGCTTCACCCTGTCACTGAACCTGCCCCTGCGCAACCGCAGCGCTGCCGCCCGACTGGGTCAAGCGTTGGTGCAGAAGAAAAGCGACCTCTACCGGCTCCGCCAGCAGGACCAGCAAATCGGCCTGGACGTGGTGTCCGCGGTGCACCAACTCGAGCAAAGCAAGTTGTCACTGGAGGCGGCCAAGATCTCGCGCGACCTCGCCCAGAAAAACCTGGAGGCGGAGCAGCGCAAGTACGAGCTGGGCAGCGAGCAGATCCAGTTCGTGCTGCAGGCTCAGACCGATCTCGCCACCGCCGAGTCGGGCCTGGTGCAAGCGGAAGTCGGATACCAGGTGGCTGTGGCGGCAGTGGACCACGCCACCGGCGGGCTCTTGGACCGCCATCACGTCCAAATCGAGCCAACCTCGCACTGAATGGTTTAGAATCGGCAGCACAATTCGCTGGCTGGGGAGAAGCGTCATCAGTTGAATGTGGACGGGTCTTTTTGTGCTGACCCGGGACGATCTCAAGCCAGGACAACGAAGGGAGCCGAAGACTATGTGGAAAGAGTTTAAAGAGTTTGCGATTCGTGGAAACGTGGTGGATATGGCAATTGGGTTGACGGTCGCGGTGGCCTTTGGAAGAATCGTCACGTCGTTCGTCAACGATATATTGATGCCGCCGATCGGGTTGGTTCTCGGCCGAGTGGACTTCAACAACCTGTTTATCAATCTCTCCGGCCGGACGTTTGATTCGTTGGCCGCGGCCAAGGCCGCGGGTGCGGCCACGGTCAATTACGGGACATTTTTGAACACGTTAATTGATTTTCTCATTGTGGCCTTCACGATCTTCCTGTTAGTGAAGCAGATTAATCGGTTCAAAGCGCCAGCGCCGGCTCCGGCGGCTTCTACGCGGGATTGCCCGTATTGCCTCATGGCCATTCCGATTAAAGCCACGCGCTGCGGGTTTTGCACTTCGCAAGTCAGCACGCCTTAACGACGAAGGGCCGGGTCATTCGTCCTGGCCTGCTCCCGGTGATCAACGTGTGGTCGTGTGTGACCCCGCAGTGTTCGAACCGGTCGCATAGGCCGAGGCCTTGCACCGGCGACGCCGACAAATGAATTTTTGTCTGTCGGGGCTCACTTGAATTATGCTTTGACGCACCGTCTGTTCGTCAGGAGGCCTTTCGTGAAAATCGTTCGTCGGTTTGCGCCGATTTTGTTCACTCTCATTCTCAACCTCTCATTTTCAACGATTGGGGATGCGCAGCAATATTCGCCTTCGTTATATCAGGAAATGCGATGGCGCATGATAGGTCCATTTCGTGGCGGACGCACTCGCGCCGCGTGCGGTGTGCCGAGCCAGCCGAATGTGTTTTACATGGCTCAGGTCAACGGGGGCGTTTGGAAGTCGGACGACTACGGCCGCACCTGGACGCCGATTTTTGACGACCAGCCCACGCAATCGATCGGCGCCATTGCTGTTGCGCCAAGCGATCCCAACATCGTCTACGTTTCGAGCGGCGAGGGCTTGCAGCGGCCCGATCTCTCCGTGGGTGACGGCATTTACAAATCCACGGATGCCGGCAAGACTTGGTCGCATCTCGGCCTGAGAGATGGCCAGCAGATTCCGGCGCTGGCCATCGACCCTCGGAATCCCAACCGCGTGTTCGCGGCCGTGCTGGGCCATCCCTACGGGCCTAACGCGGAGCGCGGCATCTACCGTTCCACGGACGGCGGCCAGAATTGGGAAAAAGTTCTTTCGTTGGATGAGAACACCGGCGGCGACGATGTGGAAATTGACCCCGCGCATCCGAATGTGGTTTATGCCACGCTGTGGCGAGGCCGGCAGGGGCCGTGGGAAGACGGCAACTCCTATGGCGGCGCGGGCGGAGGCATTTACAAGTCTACTGATGGCGGTGACGGGTGGGAAAGGCTGGCTGGCGGTCTGCCTGAGGACGTGGTGCAAGCCTATGTGGCGATCGCCCCCAGCGAAACGGATCGACTCTATGCCAGCGTGGCGACGGCGCACGAAGTTGGAATTTATCGATCCGACAACGCGGGGCAGAGTTGGCAACAGACGACTACCGACACCCGCCCTCGGGGACGTATCGGCGGCGGCGATCTTCCAGTGCCCAAGGTCGATTCGAAAAATCCCGACGTCATCTACGCGACCAGCATTGTGACTTGGCGCTCCGAGGACGGCGGCAAGACGTGGACCGGCATTCGCGGCGCACCCGGGGGAGACGATTATCAGAATATCTGGATCAACCCGAACGATCCCAACATCATTCTGCTGGTCAGCGATCAGGGGGCAATCGTGAGCGTCAACCGGGGCGAGACTTGGAGCTCGTGGTACAACCAGCCCACCGCGCAGTTCTATCATGCCATCGCCGACAATCGGTTTCCGTACTGGGTTTATGCCGGCCAGCAGGAAAGCGGCTCAGCGGGCGTGGCCAGCCGCGGGAACGATGGCGAGATCACTTTCCGGGAGTTTCATCCCGTGGGTGTGATCGAATATGGCTACGTCGCGCCTGACCCGCTGCACGAGAACATCGTCTACGGCGCGGGTCGAAGCGAGGTTTCGAAATTCGACTGGAATACCGGTCAGGTGCAAAACGTCACGCCCATTGCCGTGCGCGACGTCAAATACCGCGCCGACCGCACGGAGCCCATTATTTTCTCGCCCGCCGATCCGCACGTTCTTTACTACGCCACCAACATACTCTTCAAGACGACGGATGGCGGGCATTCGTGGCAGGCTATCAGCAAGGACCTGACGCGAGAGCATCCCGGCATTCCGGCAAGCCTCGGCACGTTGGCCGACAAAGATCCAAACGCTCAAAAAGTGCGCGGCGTGATTTACGCGCTCGGCCCGTCGTTCAAGAATGTGAACACGATCTGGGCGGGCACGGATGACGGCCTCATCTGGGTCACGCGCGATGGCGGGAAAAACTGGAAGGATGTGACGCCGCCCGACCTTATTCCTTGGAGTAAAGTCACGCAACTCATTGCCTCACATTTTGATGACGTCTCCGCCTACGCTTCGGTCAGCCGGTTCCGCATTGACGATTTGCATCCGCGCATCTACCGCACGCACGACGGCGGCAAGACCTGGAAGCTGATTGTCAACGGCCTGCCCGACGATGCTCCGGTGGACACGGTGCGCGAAGATCCGGTTCGCAAGGGCCTGCTCTTCGCCGGCACAGAGAAGGAGGTGTGGGTTTCGTTCGACGACGGCGACCACTGGCAATCTCTGCAACTCAACCTGCCCCACGCCTCGATGCGCGACCTGTGGATCAAAGACAACGACCTAATCGTGGCGACGCATGGCCGCTCTTTCTGGATTCTCGACGACATCACGCCGCTCAGGCAGCTCAGCGACTCGATGGCGCGCGCCGACTCTTTTCTTTTCAAGCCTGAGCCCGCCTATCGAGTCCGGCGCGACGCGAACACGGATACCCCGCTTCCCCCGGACGAGCCTGCCGGCCAGAATCCTCCCGACGGCGCCATTATTGATTACTGGCTCGCTCAGCCCGCTTCCGGCGCGGTTACGCTTGAAATTTTGGACGCGGCCGGAAAGCTCGTGCGACGCTATTCGAGCGCGGACCAGCCCGAGGTGAGCGAGGAAGAGCTCAAGAAGACCGCGACCATCCCTGTTTACTGGATTCGGATGCCGAAGACGCTCTTCGCCGATGCGGGCATGCACCGTTGGGTGTGGGACCTGCACTACCCTGCGCCTGCTTCGGCGCGACACGATTATCCAATCTCTGCCATTCCGCATGACACGCCGCGCTATCCACTCGGCCCGACCGCCATCCCGGGCCAGTACACGATTAGGCTGACCGCAAACGGCCACAGCTTTACCGCGCCGCTCAGCGTAAAGATGGACCCGCGCGTGAAAGTCACCCCTGCCGTCCTCGCGCAACAGTTTCAGCTCGAGACGCGCCTTGCCGAGATGATGACGCGCAGCCTGGGAGCGATCACGCAGGCGAATTCGGTGCGCGCCCAACTTCAGAAGGTTGCAACGCAGGCCAGCGGCGCGGTTCCGGATTCGATTAAAGATGCCGATAAGAAACTTACCGCAATCGCGGGAGAAGGCGGTGGGGGATTCTTCGCGCCGCCTTCGGCCGAAGTCACGCTCGGCCGTGTGAACGGCGCGGCTGGCGGGCTCTATGGCGCGGTGACCGGCGCCGACGCCGCGCCCACCGCGACTCAATTGGCCGCCGCCGCAGCCACGGCGAGCGACCTCACGGCTGTGATGAAGCGCTGGGAGGATTTCAAGAAGACTGACCTCGCGGCGCTCAATCGCCAGCTTCAGAGCGCTAACCTGCCGCCGATTGATCCGGAGCAGAAACCCAAGGCGGAGAAAGAGCCGCCGGAGGAGGAATGACGAAGCAGAAAATCGAAGTCAGAAATTGGAAACTGGCTGACCGTTAGCTCCGCTTCGAAATTCCATTCCGGCTCTTGCATTATTCTTCGAAGCGTTCCGGCCATTTTCGCGCGCCGTGGAGCACGTCAAGAATGAGAACTTGGTCGCCCTTCCTCCGATAGGCTACGATGAAGGGCGTGCCAGTGACGACTAGCTCGCGGGTGCCCTCCACTCGCCCTTCCCGACCGAGATGGAAATGCTGTTCCAACCGCTCGACCGTTGTAAGGATGCGCTCGACCTGCTCATCTGCTGCAGCGGGATTGTCCTTAGCAATGAACTGATGGGCCGCCTCAAGATGGTTGGCGGCGAGCGGCGTCCAGCGGAGCCTCATTTTTGCCGCCATTTTGCGGCCATTTCTCGCACTTCATCGTGGTCGATGAGCTCGCCAGCTTCAGCCTGCCGCAGGCCAGCCCTGATCTGTTCCACCTGCCACTGCTGCACGTCGAGGTAGGCGGTGACCGCCTCACTCAGCAGAGAGTCGCGATCGCGGTCCAAAGCCTCAGCAAGAGTGTCGAGCGCCGCAACTTTGTCTGAGTCGAGTGGGAAAGTGACTGTTTGCTTCTCCATATGTCACCATCCTATCTCGCAAGGCGCAGTAGCGCAAGCGAGAGAGAGACTTGCTGTGACGCTGCGGGCGGATTCAGGGCAAAGTCCGCCGGTGTTTTGTTCTATGATTCACGGCCTGGAGGGCCGTGCCACGGCAAGCCCGTTGTAGGCGCACGCATCACGGTCGAGGCCGCGTTACTGCCGTGTGCCTTCTGCTGTCTGCCTACTGTTTTTCCGGCGGTCCGGCGTTGGCAGGCATCTCGCCGGTGAGTGATTTGAGGAATTCCACGAGGTCGGCGCGGTCCTGACCGCTGAGCCACAGGGGTTGAATCTCTTTATCGCGATGGCGGAGGGGATTGCCGCCGCGAATGTAGAACCCGAGCACATCCTCGAGTGTGGCGCGGCTGCCATTGTGAAAATAAGGAGCAGTGAGGGCGACGTTGCGCAGCGACGGCGTGCGGAAGGCTCCTTTATCGTCTTCCATCTTGGTGATGAGGTAGCGCCCCAAGTCCAGCGGATTGCCGCTCTCGTCTTCACCTCCCACGCTGTTGTTGTGGTACTTATTGTCTGTGAAGAGCCCGTACTTTTCGCCGATGGTATGGCAGGTGGCGCAGTTGGCCTCGCCGGGACTGCGAAAGATTTCGAGCCCACGCTGGGCGGACTCGCTCAAGGCGTTGGGATCGTGACCGTAGAAATATCGATCGAAGGGCGAGTTCCCACACAGCAGCGTGCGCTCGAAGGCAGCGATTGCTTTTGCAGCCGCCAGGTAGGAGATGGGCTCGGGACCGAAGGCGTTTTCGAAGGCCACGCGGTAAGTGAGGTCGCTCGCGAGCTTTTCTTCCACGCCGCGCAGGGTGTGGGCCATCTCAAGAGGATCTTTCACTGGCTCTTCCGCCTGCGCCTCCAGACTCGGAGAGCGGCCATCCCAGAAAAAGTCCTCTCGATAAGCGGCATTCAACAAGCTCGGGGCATTGCGCACGCCCTTTTGCTTTTGGACTCCTTCAGCAAGTTGCTTCCCGTCGGAAAACGCCAGCGCCGGATCATGGCAGCTCGCGCATGAAATTGTGTTATCGACAGATAGGCGCGTATCGTAGAAAAGCCTTCGGCCGAGCGCGATGGTCTCGGCAGTGGGCGGGTTATCCGGCGGAATCGGGACAGGCGGAAGTCCGAGTGGAGTTCGAGTGACGACCGGCGTGCCGATAGGCACTGCCCTCCCGCCTGCCCGCAGAACTGGTGTAGGCCGCGGCCAACGTCCGAGTCCTAGCGCAACAACCGCGAATCCCGCCACTGAAAATGCCGTCCGCCAAACCGTCACTGCGACAATTCTCCTACAACACCATGTTAGATGCCATATGGATTAGAAGGGTGTGTCCCAGCGTCCATCATGTCGGGCTCGGACGCTGTGCGCCGGGCGGGCGGCGATGATAACATTTTCCAAAGGCAGAAGGCAGAAGGCAGAAGGCAGAGGTTGTGTCAAGCATTTGTCAGTTGAGCTCCGCGAGAATACAAGACTTCGAACCAAGTTGTTCCGCAGCGAGCGATCCAGAGGCGGAGCTTGAGGAGGCGGTGAGCGCCGCGTCGTGTCCAGCGC
>JBEKEZ010000050.1:0-38599 GCA_050013575.1 Terriglobia bacterium
CTGCAACCGGTCCCGATCTCGTTGGCTCATCCACAGCTCCTGTTGTCTTTGCATCCCGACATCTTGCCGGTTCCCAACAGGAACTTCTTACTTTGCTGGAAGAGGATCTTTTCACGTTGCTGCGACAAGATAGCAGCGATCCTCGACAGGCTATGAAAAACAATTTACTATGATGCCGTCAAAAGCGTTGGCGCGGAGGGGCGTCTTCCTGCGGGCGTGTGAAAGAAGGATCCATTGGTCATGAATCGCTGTTTATCCTGTGCGCTTTTTGTTCTTCTCGCGGTATCACCAACTTCCGCCTCCAGCTCGACGCTGCCGAACGGCGCCGAGTTCCCCACCTGGGAGGAACCGCTCCATTTTACGCACACGTACTACGTCAACGGCCAGGCGGCGAATGCCGACGACAACGGCCCCGGCACCGAGCAGCGCCCCTTCCGCACCATCAGCCGCGCGGCCCAGATTCTCAAACCGGGCGAGCGCGTGGTGATCGCCGAGGGCGTCTACCGCGAGTTTGTCCGTCCGGCGCGTGGCGGCACCAGCCCCGACGCGATGATCAGCTACGAGGCCGCCCCCGGCGCCAAGGTTGTTGTGAAGGGTTCGACCGTCGTGACCGGCTGGCGTCCCAGCCGGGGCTGGAACTTCGGTTTCGATCCGTCGACGCAGAAGCCGGTACAGGCCTGGGAGCTGCCGCTCGATCCGGCGCTGTTCCACGGCTACAACCCCTTCGAAGTGGACAACGTGATAGGCAACCGGTACTGGATCGACTACGCCAAGGACAACATGGCCACGTATTTCCGCAGGCGGGGTATGGTGTTCGTGGACGGCCATCCGCTGGAGCCGGTCGAGCTTTCGACCGAGCTGGCCGGTCCGTCGATGCGGTCCATGAACTTCTTCAGCACGGTTCATTGGTCACCGCTCTTCCAGGAATTCTCGCCCTATGCCGGCAAGGTCTGGATCGAATCCAACGGGATGACGCTGCACATCCGCCTGGCCAACGACGACAACCCTTCGCGGCACACCATTGAGATCACCACCGACGAGCAGGTATTTTCGCCGCTCGAGCGCCACCAGTCCTACATCCGCGTGAAGGGGATTACCTTCCAGCACGCGGGCAACGGCTTTCCGGTGCCGCAACGCGGCATGGTCTCCACCAACCGCGGCAATCATTTCATCTTCGAGGACAACACCTTTGAGTGGGCCAACAGCGTGGGCCTCGATATCGGCAATGAGGACTGGGGGGCGAGCCGTCCGCCCGAGCCGGTCGGCTTCGATGTCGTTCGCGGCAACACTTTCCGCTATTGCGGCATCGAGGGCCTGGGCGGGACGGGAGGTCCGCGGGATACGCTCGTCGAGCGGAATCTTTTCGAATGGATCGGCTGGCAGGACGCGGCCATGATGTCGGAGTCCGGTGGCACGAAGATGCATACGGCCCGCAATCTTCTGTTCCGCAACAACGTGGTGCGCCACATCCGCCATGCCAACGGCATCTGGCTCGACATCGGCAACGCCAACGTGCGCATTACCGGCAATCTGTTTGCCGACATTCCCGGCAACGTCAACCCGCACGCCGTTCACATCGAGGGCAGCGAGGAGCTGAATGAGATCGACAACAACATCTTCTCGAAGCTGACGGGCGGTATCCTGATCCGCGACACAAACAACGTCATCATCGCCTACAATCTGTTCCTCGACTGCGACGAGGTGGGCGTGGACACGATTTCGGGGATCAACGGTCCGCGGCCCATCTTCGGCCACACCATCGACGTGCATAACTTGATGGTGTACGGCAATATCTTCGCGCGCATGGGCCGCTCGGCGATCGAGTTTACCAACGCCCACAATGATGCCGATGGCAATCTTTACTCGCGGCCGCAAGGGCCGTTCGGCTTCGGCTTTGGCCCCTACCTTCGGGTCAAGACTCCGGAGCCGCCGGAGTGGGACAACCTGAGGTCCTGGCGCGAGCAGCACGGCTGGGACAAGAATGGCGCCGAAGGGCAAATTCGAGCCTCGCTCGACCCGGACCAGCTCACGCTGTCGCTGACGGTCCAGAGCGAAATCAAGCCGGTCGCGGCATGGAAGTCAATCGACACCGATTTCTATGGGAAGCCTGTCGCGGGCGACCGTCTGCCCGGCCCCTTCCCGGACCTCCTGACCGGCCCCGAATCTCGCGCCATAGACCCGCGCTAATCGGTTGGAGGCCGCGGCGGGTAGCGACCGCACGTCGGCTGATGGGTCTGCGGGCATTCTCCCTATAGGCAAGCCAGGTAGGCTAGTCAATGTGATTGGCGCAACCCCGTCGGCCGACGGACGCGCTATCGCCCGCGAACTACGGTGCGCTTGACCTGTCGTATCCTAGATTGGTTGACCAGCGAATGGAATTAAGAATCCGTGAGGTCAGGCAGATGGCCTGGCGCGCTTAAACGCCGCCCACAGGGATTCGCACGGAACCGAGCTCGCCGGAGCCTGGATCGCGCACCACCAGTTCCAGCAACGTCGCTCCCTGGACGAGGTCGACCCATTTATCCATCCGCAACCCTTGTCCCAGAAGGCGTTGCACTCCGTTGGCCGCGACGCGCATCTTCATGTCATACCGGGTTGCATCCAAGACCTTGCCATCAGGTCCTGTCTGAGCGAGAACGACGGCCAGTAGCACGCTTCCGCCCTGAAGCTTGATGTCGTGGGCGTCCACATCGATGGCGAGGAGGGCGCGGTCCTTGTGAAATGGGACGACCTTGTTGGTCCCCATCACCCGGCGGGTGTCGGAGTGATGGGTGACTTTTTCCAGCGTGACCCTGAGCCCCAGGCCCGGCGCGTCAAGAGGGCTGTAAAGGGCTTGATTGAACTGGGTCTCGACCTTGTCCTGGTCCCCGGTCTTCGCAGTTCTCGGAGCTTCCTTGGTTGCGAAATATCCTTGGCGGTAACGCAAGTGGACGCCGGGCCGTGAGACCTTGACCTTCAGCGCATGGAATTGATTATTCCATTTGATGTCATGAGGGTAAAAACCGAGCTCGTAGCTGGCCTGGGAATCATCCGCGGCGGCGCGCATGGCGCGGGCGATGTCATTGGTGTTGACGAACGCGCGGCCGCCGGTCGCGCTCGCCAGTTCGTTCATCGTGCCCTGGGATGAGTAGAGATTGTTCCAGTTCGTCGTGCCGGGCGCCCCGGCCACCAGCCCGCGCGCATCCACGGGATATATGGCCATGCTGGCATTATTTAGCGCTGAGTTGAGAACTTTGTAGCTATGTTCGAGATCGCTCGTAAAGTGGATTTGGTCGCGCGTATCGCCGGGCTGGCGAGGCGTGTCAAAACCAATTGATATCGGAAAGGCGCTCGAAACCCAGATCAGGTTCTTGCGTCCGGGGAAGTGGGCCAGATATTTGGCAATGGCAATCAGCGCGTCCAAGGTACGCTGGGCGCTGTCGACTTGGAAGTAGGCGCTCTCGTGCCCCAGGAATTGATTCATTATCGCTTCCTCCTGAGCCATGGCAGCGGCTTCGCCCGCGAATCCCGCCGCAGCACCCGCCGCTGCGGAGCTGGCGCTCGGTGCCAAAGCTGCGTTCGGCATGGAACCCGGGTCGACGGATGAGGGAACGGCGGAGCCCATCACGTTGACCGACGCTGCGTCCGCTTCGTCAGGATTGGGCGGAGGCGGCGCGGAGCCCGCGACTTCCCTCGGGTTGCGAACCGGCGCATTTCTCAGGGCCGCCAGCAAAATCTGCGGGTTGCTGGTGAAATTCTGGAGCACATAAAGGTGCTCCCCCAGCATCATGATGCCGACGCGGTCCTCCGGCCTAAGCTTTTCCAGAAACCGGACCACCTCTGTGCGCGCCCAAGATTGGTCGTGAAAGCTGGTGTTCAGGCCATCGAGGAGAACCACCGTGATGATTGGCTGGCCGCCGACTCGGTTCGAAAAAGTGTTCGGCGGGAGCGTCTCCGCAGGCGCGCGCTGGAGCAAAACGGCCGAGAACTCATCAATAGGAACTGGTTTGCCGTTGTCGTAAAGCGTGAAGTCGTTGCGTGAAAGGTCTGTCACTGCCCGCCCGCTCGAATCCTGAGCGACGACACTGATCTCGACCAAACGCGTCTCGGTTCGAATGACGCCGTTGTCCTGATAGGCGTGTTTGTTCGCAGGATTGCCAAACATCAGAATCGCGGTGACGAACCCTAGGAAAAACTTGGTCCCGGTCTTCATGCTATCGGCTCCTCTCGTGAACACCACATCCCCTTTGCATTGCCGGACCTCTGTGGATATTATAAGGCTGGATGGTCTGTTGCTCTCATTTTTCTTATGCGGCTGCGGGAGGGCCAGCGTCTGTCGCCCCAGGCTTGCGAATTATCGGGCCCGCCGGGCGCCATCCGCCCATCCCAGTGTGAGTCCTGGCGTAGCGTAACCTGCATGTGGCATGGAACGTCATTGGCCTTGTTGCGCGTCGCCTTGTCACTTGGCTGCCTCAGGCCCACTTTGCGCTCACTGTGCTTTACGCCAAGGCAGGATGGAAAGAAGATGCACCCGTGGAGCGCGCCGAGTTCTGAGGCTCAGAGGCCCGAGCGCGACCGTGGTACAGAACCCGCAATGACATGTCGCCGACAATTCGCGTGTCTTCTCTTATCGGTCTGTGCAAGTCTAGCGACCTCGGCTGCCGCGCAAACCAGCTCGCGTCCTGTTCCCGTTTGCGCATCCTGTCACGAAGAGGGCAAATCACAACCCGCCACTTCCATGGGCCACGCCCTCGAAACTGTGGAAGAATGCAGCACCTTCGCCTTGCATCCTCTCCTCACCTTTAAGGACGACAGATACTCGTACCGCATCGAACGCCGCGGCAGTCAGGGCCTCTATACCGTCTCGGATGGCCATCAATCGCTGACCCTGCCTATTCGCTGGGTGATGGGTGCTAGTTTCGGTCTCGGACAAACTTATATCCTTGAGAAAGACGGACAATTTTATGAGAGTCGGGTGAGTTATTATCGCGGACTCAAGAGGCTGGACCTTACTCTAGGCGCCCAGGGTATGGCGCCTGCCGACCTTCTTGAGGCGGCGGGACGCGTGATAATCTTCGAAGAGAAGCTCAAATGCTTTTTCTGTCACGCCACCGATGCAACCGAGGGGCGCCAGCTTACCCTGGAAGTCATGAAGCCCGGCGTGCAATGCGAGCACTGTCACGGGCCGACAGAGAAGCACGTTCAATGGGCGACTACGGGCGAATCTCCGCGCGTCTTGATGAAGGACTTGTCCAAGCTCTCCACGGAGGAAGTATTCGATTTCTGCGGACAATGTCATCGCACCTGGGCAGACGTTTTGGCCTTAGGCCGTATTGATATCACCGATGTGCGGTTCCAGCCTTACCGGCTGACTTTGAGTAAATGTTACAATGCCGATGACTCGCGCATTAGTTGCCTTGCCTGCCATAACCCTCACGTTGAAATAGACACCAATCCAAGCGACTATGATTCAAAATGCCTGGCGTGTCATGGGGGTGGGAAGGTGGGCGCGAAAAAGTGCCGCGTGTCTGCCAATCGCTGCACTACCTGCCATATGCCCAAGACCGAATTGCCCGGCGCGCACTTCAAATTCTCAGACCACAACATTCGCATCGTGAAAGTGAATGAGCCCTTTCCGGGCTAGGAAGGGTGCGCGCGCTCTACCCTAGCCCAGGCCATCCGACGATGAATCCCTGCCCGTCGCGAACCTATTGCGGCTTGGATTCCTGAGACTGGTAGTAGTCAATTCTCGCGCGCAGCGTGCCGGCGAGGGAGGAGTCGCCGGCTTGGGTGGCGAGAGCCAGGGCTTGCTGGGCGGAGCGAACAGCGTCCGGAAAGCGTCCCACTTCTGAGCACACCCCCGCTAGCATCTGGAGGCTGTCCAGTTGCTGCTCGGGATTGCCGACCGACAGATCCACGGCCTTCTCGAAGTGCGGAAGTGCGTCCGCAAAGCGGCCTCGCGCCGCCAAGACCCGGCCGAGGACGTACTGGAATTCATAAGTTTCAGGCTTCAGCTCCACGGCCTTCTGCAACTGCGCGGCGGCGTCATCCGACTGGCCGGATTTCGCCTGGAGAACGCCCAGCAGGTAATACGCTTCGGCGAGCTGCGGATTAAGCTTGATTGCCTTTTCAAGCGCGACGACCGCCTCGTCGTTCCGCCCCGCTTCAATCAGGAGGGTTCCGTAATCTTCCTCGCCCACCGCGTTAGCCGGGCTTAGATCGAGAGCCTTCTTGTACGCGGCGATGCTCTCGGGAAGCCTGCCGGCCCGGGAAAGGGCGGCAGCATAGTAGTAATAATTCATCGCGCCATTGGGATCGAGTGTGACGGCCATCTGGTACTGGTCCAGCGCCTGTGCAAGCTGGCCATGCTTCTGGAGGGCCTGCCCCATATAATAGTGCGCCATGCCCTCCTTCGGTTCGGATTCGGCCGCCTGCTGGAACTCCAGCATGGCCTCTTGGAAATGGCCTAGCTCATCCAATGTCTTGGCCCGGCTGATCATTTGATAATAATCCACGGCGGGCGCGCCCATCTTCATCAGGCCGTCCTTGGGCACGTTGACGAATTCCGGAATGTTGACGGCGCGGTTGGCGGCGGCGGCGTTTTCGATCAGAATCGCCGGGCTGGCGTTGCCCTCGGCGTCGATGTGGGTCAGAAATAGTTCGGTGTAGAGTGAAAGGCCCTTGGAAGAAAAAACCAGCCAGCGGCCGTTGGGAGAAAAGCTATGCCACGAATTCATCAAGGGCAGGTTGCAGCTCAGGGGCCGCGCCTTGCCGCCCTTGAACGGGACGATATAGAGCTTGCTGTCGGGCCGCATCAGGAGGCCATTGCTGTTCCCGACGAAAACGATCCAGCGCCCGTCCGGTGAAACCTTGGGAAAATCATTGCTCATCCCGTTTTGTGAAGCGGCCACAATGCGTTCAGGCGTGCCGCCTTGGCCGTTGTTGAAAGGGATGCGGTACAGGTCGTATTTGATCTGAGTCTCGAG
The DNA here is from genome assembly GCA_050013575.1 of Terriglobia bacterium. GTDB lineage: Bacteria > Acidobacteriota > Terriglobia > UBA7540 > UBA7540 > DASYXZ01. The sequence goes on from JBEKEZ010000050.1 coordinate 6,966, forward strand.
GGGATCATTCGCGTAAGTCGCCATTTTCTGGCCCGCGTAATACGGATCCTTGGCGGGGGCGCGCGAGAAAACGAGCCATTTGCCGTCCGGACTCCAAAAAGCGCTGGCCTGCACGTAACGGGGATCGTCGGCGCCGGGAAGCGGCTTCAGCGTATGCGCGATACGGTCATACCACGCCAGAATGCCGCTCGTCGGGTAAAACACCTGGCCGAAGCCATAAGAGGCGTAACCAGCGTTGTAGAACCGGGATACAAAGGAGCTTTCTTTCCCGCCGGCCGCCCCGATGGAGGTGACGGTGTACCGGCCGTTGGGGGAGATCTGCGACATAAAGCCAAAGCGCATGGTCCCCTCGGTCGAGAAGGAACTCCAGTGAATCACGTCCTTATCCTGGATGGACGTCGCCTTTTGCACCGGCACGATTCCGTACAGTCCCTTGTCGTTTGCCGGGCCGTCCACATCGATCCCCATCCATTTCCCGTCGCGCGAAAACGAATGGCAGTTCATGCAAGTCGGGATGTTGGTTATCATCAGTCGGCTTTCCGGCTCGGAAACATAGCGCAACCGCCAGGCGATCAAGGGCATCAGGGCCTTGGGCACCGGCGCAATGAAGCCCTTCGTGGCCTCATTGGAAACCACCAGCGGAACGTCGCGAAAGAAAATCGGGGCGCCCACGGGGTCGCTCGAAGTTTCGATGCTGACTTCGCCGCGCGAAACGAGCTCGGTCGCGGCCTGGTCGCGGAAACCCGTGATCGTCACCATCGCGGGGCGGTTGACCGAGCGATGCTTGATGGCCTCCCACGTTGCCGCGTCCGGCCTCCAGGAGTGCCCGCCGCGCCAAGCCTTGGGGAGCTGCGGCGGAACCGCGCCTCCCTTTGCGCAATCCTCGTCGATCGGTCCGATAGGCGGCAACTCACCGCGCGATTCCGCTTGAATTGCGGGTGATTGGCGGCCAAATGTGATCTTGATTCTCCAGAACCGAGCGGAGGGACTTGAGTCGCTCCAAACAAAAAGCGGCGGAGTGAAATCGGGCGGGAATACAGCTCCGACAGGCGGATAATCAACGGCGATGGTGGCTAGGGTTGCTGCCTTTACGGCGGGAACCCGGCTGGCTGTCTCCCATAAGACCAGCCCTGAGTACCCCACGAGGAGAATGCCCAAAAGATGATGCCATCGCACTGGTCGCGGCACAGGTCCTCCCTATCCGTCTACCTGAACTTAAGCCTATGCGCACATCGAGCGCGGCGCTGTGATTTGGATCACAGCAAGTCCACACAGCGGCCCGCTTATGGCGCGCGGCGCCGCCCCGCAAAAATCTACGCTCTCGATGAGGAAGCGCCGGAATCAGCAATCTGAAGGCGGAGGTCCGTTACGTGCCCTATCAGCTCCTAATGTGCATGCCGAGAGATCAGGGACTACGCAATCTCGAGAAGGCCAGCTCGTAGCGTGTCTGTTCGGTATCGTCCGACCCCAATTGCGCACGGTAGGCTACCTCACTTGACTACCCACGAAGAACCGCAAGGCCCGAGTTCTGATGCTCTGCCCGCTCAATAGGGCCGCTGGCTCTCAGTGATGCCGGGCCAGTGGTCGGTGCGGAACGGCGCGGCGGGCAGGCCGGCCCAGTTGAAGACAGTGGCGGCGGGATTGGCCTGCCACGCGTAGCGGACTTCTTGTGGCTTGGGCACCGAAGGGGATGAGACGACGATCGTGTCGCCTTCGATGCGGGCGTCGGCCCAGAACCATTTCTGGTCTTCGCCGGCGATAGAGAACTCTTCGAGCTTTGCTCCCTTTGCAATCAGTCCGCCGTCGGTGTGGTCGAAGTGAAGGCGTATCGCTCCGGGGAGCCGCTCGACGGAAGCGAGGATGGGACCGGAAAAGACCACATGCTTGCCATAGTAGTTGGCCAGCGCGCACCGCGCCAGCCGTTCACCGACCGGGAGCTTGTCCTGGGGATGAATGTTGTCCGCATCGCCAGTATCAATGGTGACGGCGAGGCACGAGTTGGGCACCGAGGCGGCTGCGACGGCCTGCGATTCGCGAGTTTCCGCCCAAGCGTCATCCACTGGCGTAGCGCTGCGATGCTTGAAGGCGGGCAGGCTGACGATGTAGAAGGGAAAATCGCCTTGGGCAAAGAGCCTGCGCCAGTCGGCGATCATCGCGGGCAGCAGCTTGCGGTAGTGGTATCCGCGCTCGGAGTTCTGCTCGCCCTGGTACCACAAGGCCCCGGAGATCGAGAGCGGCGCAATGGGCTTCAGCATGCCTTCATAAAGGACCGTTGGCATGACGGGCCAGTTCTCATAGCCCATGGGCAGTAGATGCGGCGGCCGGGCATCCACGCTCAACTGCCCCTTCCACCGGCCTGCCAGCGGAATGGCAGTCTTGTCGCCGAGCAGGAGGCGCAGTTCTTCCGGCTTACTTAGAAAACCGCCGTCGGGTTTCGTCTTGAGCACGCGAATCACAACAACATTCCGGCCGGGCTTGAGCACGCCGCCGCCGATGAAATAGACGCGGGGGTTCTCGACCCACGCGCTGGCGCCGACCTGAACTCCATTGATCCACGCCGTGTCCATCCGCTCCACTGAACCGAGGAAGAGTAAGGCCCTTCCGGCGGGAACGGGGTCAGGCAGAGTGATCTCTTTCCGGAACCAGGCGACGGCCGGAGTGTCCGGGACACTGAGCTCGGCGAATCCGCCTGGGATATTGACGGTGTTCCAGCGCGAGTCGTCGAACGTGGGCGCGGCCCAGTTCCCTTTGAGGCCAATGTCGTGCTCGTCGTACCAGTGCATGATGTAGTTGCCGTATTCAGGCGCCCCCGCGGCAGCGAGCCGATCAAGCTCCGCTAAAGGCACGTCGAAGTCCTTGATAGTGCGCAGAGCCGCGGCGCTGGTCCAGGCTTCGGCGGGCGTTCCGCCCACCGCGTCCATAACCAGGCCGATCGGAACGTGTATCTCCTCGTAAACCTTGCGCGCGAAGTAGTAAGCGACCGCCGAAATGCCATTGGCGGTTTCGGGTGTGACGGTCCTCCAGTTTCCTTCGATGAGGTCCGTGTGATGGTAGGCCGGGTGGCCAGCGACATTATAGAAACGTATCTCGGGATAATTCGCGGCCTTCACTTCGTCCGCGCCATTGCGCGCGAAGCGGAGCGGCACCTCCATGTTCGACTGGCCGCCGCACAGCCAGAGATCGCCGGCCAGGACATTGTGCAGTTCAAGGGTCTCGCGACCGGAGATTCGGAGCGTGTAGGGGCCGCCAGCCGGCGGAGGCTGAATCTTCACCTCCCAGCGACGGTCGGCCCCGGCAATAGCGGAGGCCGTGTTCTCGCCAATCTGGACGCGAATAGTATCGCCGGGTTCGGACCATCCCCAGAGTCTGTTGGCCTTGCCGCGCTGCAAGACCATGTTGTCGCCGAAAATAGGGCTGACGAGCGGAAGCGGCTTGACGGCCGCCGGAAGCGCCTCCTTGGGCGCGGCCTGCGCCCGCGCGCTGCCTGCCGGCGCAACCAAAAGGAAGGATGCTGCCGCTGCGGCGAGTAAGGATCTGGAGATCATACGTCGGAACTCTGCGCTTGGCTTGCTCGACTTCGGCCTTTGCTTTCCATCAATCGGCGCTCGAAAGTGACAAATCGACAATTCATTAGGGCGTGCCGGGGCCGGTTTCGACTTTGGACGCAGGCGTCGCCGGAGTGCGGCGCTGATTGTCGTTTTCCGTGGCGCTCACGTTGAACAACTCGAACTTCGAGTATCGATGCTCATTGCGCAGGCGCTTGCCATTCCAATCGACGGCCACCGACACTCGCTGCGGAAGCCAGAATTCCGCCGTGAACTTCTTGAATCGAACCGCGCCAAGGTCGATTTCAGTAGTCTCACGCTCCAAGTGTATTTTGGGCAGCGGCGCCAACAGGTCCTGTCGCAGGCGAACGATTTCGTAGGTCCCGGTATCGATCCAGGCCAAGCCTTGGAAGTAGAATGACAAGGGGGCGCCGTTCACGCGGAAATCTCCGGCGAGGCGCGCCTTTCCCGGATATTGCGCGAAGGCCACGACGTAATATTCTTTTCCGTCCAATTTCTGACGCCCAAGATAACGAAATTGGGCGTCGCCGCGGTAGAAGGGGTGGAACTTGAGTGCCGCTGAGGTAAATCCGGAAGTCAACATGTAGCCGTCATCCAGACCCTTCTGCGCTGCCGTGCCCCCAGATTTGTCCGCTCGGTACTCGGTGATGGCCGGTCCGGCGGGGCCCGGCTCCATCAACCAAAGATAACGGAACTCCTGGTCCTGGCTCCCTCCGATCTTTCCTCCACGTTGCAGTTTTTCCTGGTGAACCTCCTCCACGGATACAGTGTTGGGAAAATCGCGGAAAGAATCTGCTACCCGCTTGCCGGTTTCGTCCAGGATGGACGCCAGTTGGCTCTGGTCGGCCGCGGGCTCCAGCCCTTTCAGCGCGGGCATGGCCTGAATCAATTCGTCGGTGGATCGGTCCATGCTGAAGCTGCCCCCGGTCCAGGCAAGTTCCTCTCCTTCCTGGGTCTGGATTTCCTGCCAAAGCTGGCGAACCTTCGGAGGCATTTTTTTCACATCCCGGCCGCCGAGGTACGTAGTCAATTCACGGTCGGCCTCCCTGGTCCGGTCGACGTGGAGCAAGGCCTCCGCGCACATCAGGTGCGCATCCCGGCCGGCGCCGGCAGCGATGGCCTTCTGAAGCTGGTCGCTGGCCTCCTGCCAGTTCTCCAGCGCCAATTGCGTGCGGCCGAGTTCCTGAAGGGCCAGCGGGTCTTCAGGGGCAAACTTCACTGCCTCGTAGAAAAAGTCCGCTCCCCTTTCCATATTGTGACGCCACGTTTCCATCACGCCCAAGGCGATGTCGGGTTCCGGACGCGCTTTGCTGGAGTCGGCGCGTATCGTCTTGATGGCTTCCCCGAAATTGCCTTCCGCTCCGTCCCAATCGCCCATGGCGAGCTGCGCCAGGCCCCACATGGTTCGGCACGCCGCGCAAGAGGGATCGCGGCCCACTACCCTGGCAAAATTGGAAACGGCGCCAACTGGATTATCCTCATTCAAAAACTCCTTTACGCCATGCTCATAGTCCTTGACCGACTTCCCTGATAAACCGTCTGCAGAGGATAATTGCTTCAGTCGCGGGGCCAGGTCGGCGATCAGGTCCTCCTGGAAAAGCAAATCCGCATCCTCGCGCAGATCGCGCAGAGTGATGGTCAGCTTCCGCGTGTTGCCGGAAGTGCCGAAGTCCACGATTTCGTGATCCGATTTGTAGCCGTGCTTCTCCGCCTTGACATCCACTTCAAAGCCCGCTGCCCTTTCCAGGCTGATTGTGAATTCGGTGCCGAACTCTCCTCGGTCGTCGGTGTGAAGTTCCCGGATGGCGCCCGCCATGTTTGTCACTCTGAGCACTACTTTGGCGCCGCGGATGGGATCGCGCCGGATGGTCTGCACCTTGCCGTTAACCGTGTAGGTCCGCTGTATGAAGTCGGGCGACTGGCTGCGAATGCCGAAACCCGTGCTCCCCCCCGCGCCGGCGGGAGCTTGCGCAACCACCAGGCGCACGGCTGCCAAGAACACCACTATTCGAATCACAGTTTTCATAGTCACAGCTCCTCAGGCGGCTCGTGGGAATGGCTTCGCACGCAATTGCGGGCTTGTCCCCTTGTGTCCGCCTAGCATATTCGAGAACGGTCGCAAAAGCAACCGAGCGCGGAGTTTGGCACTCCAGAAACTCCGCGGTTCTTCCTCCTTTGGATTTCTCCCGCAGCCGCTCGCCCAGGACGCGACGCGGCCCAAGACCACCGCACGCACCGAAGAAAAGCCGCAGAGTTCCAAACCCCGGAACTCTGCGCTATTCCGCGGCTGGCTGGAAGAGTCTTGGCACGAAGTCGTTCAGATCGCGCCGCCAAGTGAGCCACTCGTGCGACGTGCCGGGCGAGGAGAAGTAGATGTACTTGATTCCCGCCTTGTCGAGCATGGCGCGGAAGGCGCCGATGGCGTGCGGAAATGGCTCCGGCTCCTCGGTGCCCATGCCGAGCCAGAGCAGTCTGACTTTCGCGTTGAATGTGGCGCCGTCCTTGAAGGTCCCATTGAAGGCCGTAGCCGGATCGAGCGCATCCGTCGAGAGCCCGTTCATCGTGCCGCTGAAGCCCGCCATGTAGGCGAAGGTATCCAGGTTGTCGGTCGCGAGGTGCAGAGCCTGATTGGCTCCCATGGAGAGGCCCGCCGCGGCCCGGTGATCGCGGTCGGCAATGGTGCGGAAAGTGGAGTCGATCATGGGGATGACGTCCTTGGTGATCACGTCCTCGAAGGCCGTGAAATCTCCCCTTGCAGCGGGAGGCGGCCCGAACGGTCCCGATGGCCGCGAGGCGTAACCGTTGTCCATCACCACGATCATCGGCGCCGCCTTCTTCTCAGCGATCAGATTGTCGAGGATCAGGTTGGCGTGGCCCTGGAAAATCCATCCCGTTTCATCCTCACCCATGCCGTGCTGGAGGTAGAGCACCGGGTAGCGCGCACTCAGGTTCGTGTCGTAATCCGGCGGCGTGTAGACGAAGCAGCGCCGCCAGGCGCCCGTAATCTTTGAGTGATAGACGCGGATGCGGACATCGCCGTGGGGCACATCCTTCGCTAGGTAGTAGTCCGCGCCGTCCTCGGCCACCTCAATTCCGCTGGCGTCCTTGCCGGTGCCGAAGTAGGCGTGGCTACCGGGATCGTTTATGCGGACGCCATCGACGATGAGCTGGTAGTAATGGAATCCCTCGACCAGTGGCGAAGTGGTGACACTCCAGGTGCCGTCCGCGTCGCGGGTCATCGGATACTGCTTGTGCGCAATGTCGACTGCCACGCTCTTGGCTTCCGGCGCCTTGAACTGGAAGGCCACGCTGTGGTCGGCGAGGACGCGAGGATACTCAGCGCCCATCACGTTCGTCGCGGCGGGCTGCGCATCCTCGATGGCGGAGGCACGCACGCCCTCGGGCGAGCGCCGCCAGGCGAAGTAGGCATCGAGCGCCTTGAGCCCCTCCTCGCTCGGAACCGGTCCGGTGTGGGGCGTTCCGGCGAAGTACATCAGCTCGGGAGACTGGTCGCTGAATGCCGGCCACTTCGGCATGCCCTTTCCGTTCGGGTCGCCGTGTTTAGCGAAGTTGGTCCAATAGGTGGACATCGCGTCGGAGATGGCGCGGTCCGCCTCCGTGGGCTGCTCATTGTGGAGTTCGTTCAGGTGGCCGAAAACATACGCAACCTCCCGGCCATGCGGCGCCCCAAGCCCGGGCTGGGGCGAGTTGGCAGGCGGCTCCGGGTGCTGATCGAAGTAGTAATAAAAGACCTTGGACTTTCCAAGCTTCGACTGGAGCTCTGCCCAGATCCAGGTGTGCCAGCCGAAGGCCGCGTCACGGCTCAGGTCGCGGGCGGTCTTGGGCACCGTCGTCTCGCCGGCGGGATAGGCCTTCAGCAGGCTGTCCGCGAAACCGGTGTAGCGTTTGTGTACGCCGTCGATGTACTCCCGCGGCGTGCGGTCATGAGAAAAGCTCGCTCCCTCATCCGAGTTGTATCCGATCAGGACAGGGATGTCGTTGAACTGCTTGGCGGCGTAAAGAGTGTATTGGTCGTTGGGGATGACCCATCCGTCGATGATGGGCCAGGCCAGGCCTCGTGCAATCTTCTCAGCCGGCATCTTGCGCAGGTCGGCGATGGAAGCGGCGCCTGCGGTCCGGGCAAGCAACGCGCCGTCGCGTTCGGCGTCGGCGAGCAATCGCATGTTCTCGCCCGGCGCGCCGGCGCGGCGCGGAGGGCCAAAGGAGCCGCCGCTCTCCGAAATAGCGCCGTCGAACAGACCCTTGGCCTGGGGCGACGCGCACAACATGCTGACAGCAATGCCGCCCGCCGATTCGCCGAAGATGGTCACCTTGTTCGGATCGCCGCCAAAAGCCGCAATGTTTTTTCGAATCCATTGGAGGGCGGCGATCATGTCGAGAAGGCCGTAGTTGCCGGAGACGTGTTGGGGCGATTCCGCGCTAAGTTCCGGATGCGCCAGGAAGCCGATCGGACCCACGCGATAGGCGATGCTGACCAGCACGACGCCTTTGCGCGCCAGGACCTCACCGCTGTAACCGGGGACCGAGGTGGCGCCGCCGTTGAATCCGCCGCCATAGATCCAGACCAGCACGGGGATGCGGTCGGAGGCGGACCGCGCCGGCGTCCAGACGTTCAAATAGAGGCAGTCCTCACTCATGTCGGGGGGCTTGCTCCCGCCCGGCGGTGGACCGAAGCCGCCCTGTACGCACTGCGGCGCGAACTTGTCAGCGGGACGCACGCCCGCCCACTTCGCGGTCGGCTGCGGCGCGCGCCAGCGCAGCTCGCCGATGGGTGGGGCGGCGAATGGGATGCCGCGGTAGACGGTGAGTCCATCTTCTTTTGTGCCCTGGAGGACACCCTGCTCAACCTTCGCGTTAGTGCTCGCGGAGAGCCCCATCAATGGCGCTGCCGCGACGACAACTGCCAGCATAAACGTCTTCATCTTCGATTTTCCTTCCTTGCCGGAACGATCTCATGGAAGGGGTTTTGAACCCGCTGCTTCCGCGCTCCGGCACATGCATTCCTTGTCCGGTGTTCGTCTGCCTGTTTCTTCGTGAGCATCGGCAGGACGCAGGCTCGCGGCTCGACCGCAATCCCGACGCGAGCATATCGGCGTCCGGCCAGTAGCCGCTGCGTTGAACGGCTCGCTTGATCTGGCGGATTTCGGTGACCTCGTACGGATGGTCGGGCAGGAGCGGAGGTCGCAGCATCTGAACTGCGATCATGCCGGTCCTTCCGCTTCCAGTTCCAGCAAAAAAGGCATGCCTCGCGGTCATCTTCCTTCTGGCTTCATTTGATAACCAGACGGTGAAGCGCTTGCTAAACAAAACCACCCGATCGTCGCAGCGGATCGATCACGAACGCGGCCTCTCCGTGGATCGATTTGCAGACGAAAGCTATCACACGGTCAACGCACCGGGCAAGTGCTCGCACGGCGAAATATCACAAGAAAATCGATTGATAATGATCGACGGCCGCGAGGGTCTGCTCGCCGCGCGGAAGCTCTCAGGATCTCTCCCGAGCTCCTCCCACTGCTTCGACGCATCCGGCGAATTGAACTCGTCAGTTGTCGGCCCGCCGATTCAATGCGACATACCCGGAACGAGAATCAGCCTTGCGATGGAGCGTGCCTTTTCCAGGCCGCCAAAGGCCATCGCCAACAGCAGCGACGTGCGGCGGGACGACATCGAAAGCGTGGTGCGCTCCTCCATCGTCCTCACGTCGGACAGCGGCAAATCCGGATCGATGTCGGCCATCGCCGCGCGAACGGCAAGCCGCGCCTGCCAGCCATCGAGAGCATTTTGGGGAGTGTGAATGCGCCCGTCATTCCTATTCATCTCGACGGCGTGCGAGGCTCGATCTTCAGCTTTGAGCGCGGCAGATTCTCGTTCCGGTGGCCGCGGCGGATTCCCTATCCCGTCACCGCAACGGTGGGCGCGCCGCGGACGTGAGCGGCGCATGGCCCGTTACCCGCAAACTGCGCAGCTACTGGGGCTTGGATTCCTGAGATTGGTAGTAAGCGATCCTAGCCCTCAGCGTGTCCGCAAGGGAGGAATCGCCGGCCCGAGTCGCAAGGTCCGAGGCTTGCTGGGCGGCGCGGACGGCGTCCTGGAATTCTCCCACCTCGGAGTACACGCCCGCCAGCATTTGCAGGCTATCCAGTTGCTGCTTGGGCTCCTGGGCAGACAACTCCACGGCCCTCTGAAAGTGCGGGATGGCTTCGGCAAAGCTGTGCCGCGCCGCCAGGACGCGGCCAAGGAGGTATTGGGACTGATAGTCTTCCGGCTTGAGCGCCACAGCTTTTTGTAACTCGTCGGTACCCGCGTCCGACTGGCCGGACGTCGCCAGGATCACGCCCAGCGCGTAATGCGCTTGGGCAAGTTGCGGGTCGAGCGTGAGCGCCCCGTGAAGCGCGACCACCGCCTCGTCGTTGCGTCCAATTTCACTCAGCACGATGCCCAAATCCTTCTGGGCCAGCGCGTTCTCAGGACGGATTTCCAGACTTTTTTCGAAAGCGTCAATGCTCTCGGCCAACCTGCCGGCACGCTCCAGGGCGTAGGCGTAGTAGGTGTATGCAAGCGCATCATTGGGATCAAGGGCGACGGACTTCTGGAACTCCTCGAGCGCCTGGCCGAATTGGCCCTGCCGCTCAAGCGTCATCGCCATATAGAAGTGGGCCTTGCCGTCCTGCGGATCGAACGCCACTGCCTTCTGCCACTCCAGCAGGCTCGCCTTGAAATCACGTTTCGCATCCAGGTCTTTGGCCCGTGTGATGATTTGGTAATAATTCGTGGCCGGCGCGGTTAGTTTGAGAAATCCGTTCATGGGAAGGTTGACGAATTCCGGAATGTTCACGGCGCGATTGGCGGCGGTCGCGTTCTCGATCAGAATCGCCGGACTATCGCGGCCCTCTGTGTCGATGTGGGTCAGGAATAATTGCGTGTACAGCGAGCGGCCCTTGGAAGAAAAAACCAGCCAGCGGCCGTTGGGAGAAAAGCTGTGCCAGGAGTTCATCAAGGACAGGTTGCAGCGCATGAGCCGCGCCTCGCCGCCCTTAAACGGCACGATGTAAAGCTTGCTGTCCGGCCTCATCAGCAGGCCGCTGTGATTCTCTACGAAGACGATCCAGCGGCCATCCGGTGACACTTTCGGGAAATCGTTGCTCATCCCGTTTTGGGAAGCGCCTACAATGCGCTCGGGTGCGCCCCCTTGGCCGTTGTTGAAGGGGATACGGTACAGGTCGTACTGGATCTGCGTCTCATCAGGACTGTTCGCGAAGGCTGCCGCCTTCTGGCCTGGATAGTACGGATCCTTGGCAGGGGCGCGCGAGAAAACCAGCCATTTGCCGTCCGGACTCCAGAATGCGCTGGTTTGCACATAATCCGGATCGTCGGCGCCGGGCAGAGGCTTGAGCTTGCCTGTGCTCCGGTCGTACCAGGCCAGAATGCCTCGGGTCGGGTAAAAGACCTGTCCAAAACCGTAAAAGTAGTAAGCGCCGTTGAAGATCCGGGATTCGAGGTCGCGCATCTGGCCGACGGGAGGTTCAATGCACGTGATGACGTGCCGGCCGTCGGGCGAGATCTGCGACATGAAACCAAATCGCCTGACGTCCTTCTTCACGAATGAGTTCCAGCGAATCACGTACTTGTCCTGGATGGAGGTCTGCTTCTTCACCGGGACGATCCCGTACAGGCCTTTATCGTTATCGGGGCCGTCCACGTCGAGCCCCATCCATTTCCCGTCACGAGAGAACGAGTGGCAGTTGAGGCAGGTGGGCTGGTTGGTCAACATCAGCCGGCTTTTCGGCTCGGAAACGTAGCGCAACCGCCAGGCGATCAAGGGCATCAACGCCACGGGGACCGGCGCAATGGTGCCCTTCTTGGCCTCTTGGGGAACCACCAGCGGAACGTCACGAAAGAAAATCGGGGCGCCGACGGGATCGCTTGAAGTCTCGATGCTCACCTCGCCGCTCGAGACGGGCTGAGTCGTAGCCTCGTCCGGGAAGCCAGTGATGGTCACGAGCGCGGGCCGATTGATGGAGCGGCGCTTGATGGTCTCCCACATCACGGGGTCCGGCCTCCAGGAATGCCCCGTGCGCTCGTCTGGCGGGAGCTGGGGTGGAACTGCTCCGGCCTTCGCTAAATCCTCGTCAATCGGGCCGATAGGCGGCAACTCACCGCGCGATTCCGCCTGAATGGCGGGTGATTGGCGGACAAAGGTGATCCTGATTCTCCAGAACCTGGCGGAGGGGCTTGAGTCGCTCCAAACAAAAAGCGGCGGAACGAATTCGGGCGGGAAGATCGCTCCATTAGGTGGATAATCGACCTTGATAAGCTGAACGTTCGTGCTCGCCGGGGCTAGAGGATGGCTGGCCGCGGCCCACACGCCCAGGCACAGAAAGCCTGCAAGGAGCAAGCCCAAGAAAATATGCCGTCGTAACGCCTCTTGCACTGCTGCCTCCTTTTCGTTCAATTGAACCCCAGCCTAAGCGCCAAGAGGGGGAAACGCTGTGATTTGGATCACACAGCGGCGCAGGTGCGAACAAAGTCATATTCCTCCATCGCTCCGCGGGATCGGAATGACGTTGGCATGGGCTTGGGACACCGGCAGTCCGAGTTCGCCGTGATACGGTCGGGGATTCCGCCTTGCCAAAGGCGAAAAGTCTCGGCATATTCATCGAGGAATGCCATGACGACCATTGTCCCGATCACGATGCGTACCTGGGAGGACTTCAGGACATTTCGCCTGAGTGCATTGCAGGACGCGCCCACGGCGTTTGGGTCCACCTTCGCCGCTGAGTCTCAGTTTTCCGAAGCCGAATGGGCTCAGCGAGTCGAGCGGTGGAACGGCGAACGTGGAATCGGGCCCCTAGCAATGGACGGCGGCGCGCCCGCGCAGCTTGCCGATGGGAGGGGCGGCGAATGGGATGCCGCGGTAGACGGTGAGTCCATCTTCTTTTGTGCCCTGGAGGATACCCTGCTCAACCTTCGCGGTGGTGCCCGCGGAGATCCCCATCACTGGCGCCGCCATCACGACAACTGCCAAAAAAAACTTCTTCATCTTCGGGATTCCAATCTGCTCCTGCTTGTACCTCTTGGTGGACATGACTGGTCCGCCTCCTCAAAGGGATTTTCCTCATTCCCTCTGGTGCAAAAGCCCCCAAGTCACGCCACTGGAACCGGGAGCTAACAATTGCATTCGCCAAACTCTGGGATCGGCTAGCAAGAAAGTATCCCATCACCAGGCCCGGCGACAAGTGCCATTGCAGGGCAATCGAAGCTTGAGCGCGGAGGGTCGACCGGGTCACGGCTCGAGGCAATCTGGTTCTTATTGACAGCTTAGCCGCCCGCCGATATGCTTCTCTGCAATTCTGAGGTGCTCCCGCCGTCTTCGGAAAGTTGCGCGTCTGCGCCTCGAAACCCTTCGGAGGAAAAGATGGACTTTTATGGAAAGCGCAAGTTGGCTCCTGGCATATCGTGCGTCGTCCTTATCGCGTGCCTCGCCCTGATGGTTTCTAACGCAATGGCACAGGACGTTGCGAAATTACCTTACATGAATCCCAGCCTTTCGCCCGAGCAGCGCGCGGCCGACCTGGTACATCGCATGACGCTCGAGGAGAAGGCCTCGCAGCTCACTAATGAGTCGCGCTCCATCCCGCGCCTGGGCATCCCGTCTTACAACTGGTGGAGCGAGGCTTTGCACGGAGTCGCCTCAGATGGTACGACGGAGTACCCGGAGCCTATCGGCCTGGCCGCCACATTCGACGTGCCCGGCATTCACGCAATGGCCACGGACATCGGCATTGAAGGGCGCGTGGTGAACGCAAAGTCTGTGCAGGACGGGAATTCGATTATCTTTCACGGCCTCGACTTCTGGTCCCCCAACGTGAACATCTTCCGCGATCCGCGCTGGGGTCGCGGCCAGGAAACCTACGGTGAGGACCCCTTTCTCAGCGCGCGCATGGCCGTCGCCTTTGTCACTGGAATGCAGGGCGATGACCTGAAGTACTACCGGGTGATCTCCACGCCCAAGCACTACGCCGTGCACAGCGGCCCGGAGCCGACTAGGCACTTTGCCGACGTAGATGTGAGCAAGCACGACATTCTGGACACGTATGAGCCGGCTTTTCGCGCCGCCATCGTGGAGGGCCATGCGGGATCGGTAATGTGCGCTTACAACGCCATCAATGGCCAGCCGGCATGCGCGAATGAGTTCCTGCTCCAAGACCAGTTGCGCGGAAAGTGGGGGTTCCAGGGATACGTCGTCTCCGACTGCGGCGCTGTCCGCGACATCTTCTCCGGTCACCATTTCCGTGCCACGCAGCCGCAAGCATCAGCCATCTCGCTCGAGCGCGGCATGGACAACGAGTGCTACGGCACGCAGTTCCCAAATGATTCGGACTACCGGCCGTACATCCAAGCGGTGCAGCAGGGATATCTTGCAGAAAGCGCGATCGACACGGCGCTGATTCGCCTATTCACGGCGCGATTCAAGCTGGGTTTGTTCGATCCACCGGAGATGGTGCCCTATTCCAAGATTGATCCCAAGGAACTCGACAGCGCCGAGCACCGCGCGCTAGCTCGCAAGCTGGCAAATGAGTGCATGGTGCTATTGAAGAACGATGGCACTCTGCCACTCAAGAAGTCGATTAAGAGCATCGCCATCGTCGGCCCGCTAGCCGATCAAACCGCCGTTCTGCTTGGCAATTACAACGGCACCCCGACGCACACGGTGACCATGCTAGAGGGCCTGAAAGCCGAATTTCGCGACGCGAAGATCAGCTACGTCCCGGGCACGCAATTTCTTTCGAACCAGGGCGGCGACCCCGTGCCCGCCTCGATGCTGACCACGCCGGATGGCAAGCCCGGCGTGAAAGCCGAATACAGCTCTGGCATGCGTTTCGGCCCATCGGGCCAGCCGCCAACGCCGCTCACTTCGCGCGTCGAACCCAGCGTGGACCTGAAGGAAAGCAACCTTCCCGAGCAGGCGAAAGGGAAGGCCGCCATCGCCGTAGAATGGACCGGCTTCCTGAATCCGTCCAAGACGGGCGATTACCTTGTGGGCATCAAGGCCAGCGGATTCGCGCGCCTCACGCTGGAGGACAAGCAGGTCGCGGCCGTGTTCGGGAACGGCTCGCGGCTCGGCAGGGTTCATCTGGAGAAGGGACACCCGCTGAAGCTGGAGTTGACGTATGGGCATTTCCGCGGCGGCCCGCCCGAGGCGCAACTCGTCTGGGCGCCATATAGCGACAAGCCTGATCCGGCTGCTCTCGCCGCCGCCAAGAACGCGGACGTCGTGATTGCCGTCGTCGGCATTACCAGCCGGCTGGAAGGCGAAGAGATGCCGGTGAACGAACCCGGTTTTCTCGGCGGAGACCGCACCAGCATCGACCTGCCGCAGCCGGAAGAAGACCTGGTCGAGGCTGTGGCGGCGACCGGCAAACCGCTGATCGTCGTGCTGATGAATGGCAGCGCGCTGGCGGTGAACTGGCCCAGTGAACACGCCAATGCCATTCTCGAGTCATGGTATTCCGGCGAAGAAGGCGGAGCGGCCATCGCTGAAACACTAAGCGGGAAAAACAATCCCGCCGGGCGCTTGCCGGTTACTTTCTATAAGGACGTCAACCAACTCCCTAATTTTGAAAACTATTCCATGGAAAACCGCACCTACCGCTATTTCCAGGGAAAGCCACTCTATCCATTCGGTTATGGGCTGAGTTACACGACTTTCAGTTACAGCGATCTCAGTCTGCCGCAGGCGGGCGTGAAAGCGGGCGATCCGGTTGCGGCGGATGTGACCGTGACCAACACCGGCAAGGTGGCAGGGGATGAAGTGGTCGAGCTTTATCTGAAATTCCCGTCCGTGAACGGAGCGCCGCGAATAGCACTGCGTGGATTTCAGCGCATTCATCTCGATCCGGGCGCAACTCAGAAGGTTCATTTTGAGCTGAAGGACCGAGACTTAGGCATGGTGACGGAGGATGGCGATCCGATCATCGCGGGCGGCGAATATACCATCAGCATCGGCGGAGGTCAGCCTGATACGGGGGCGCCGGGCGTGACCGGACACTTCCGAGTTGAAGGCCAGAGCGACTTACCGGAGTAGCTCGTGTCCCATTCGGCGAAGGCGGGAATTCTCGGTGGCGGAGCGGAGGAGCAGGCTGAGCAACAGGACGTAAATCGTCCGAAGGATGCATTTAGCAACCTTTTGACGGCGGTTTACGGCTGTTCCCTGAACGCTACGAAGCTATGCGGCTCGATTTGTAGTTCATAGCCATATTGTCGAGCCGTCGGTGCGGCCCCTGGGCGCGGGAGGCGTGAAAAGAACCCTCTTTCGGGGCCGAGAGTCTCGCCGTCCAGCGTCGACCCAGTCGCGATGTTCCGAATCTTCTCGAAGTTGCAGGTCACCCTTACCGCCACCGGTTGATCGAGATAAGACTCCACCACGAAAGCGCCGTTTGAGTACTCAAATAGGCTTACCTTCGCGGGGCCTTCGAGCCTCACAGGTAATCCAAGGCCAAGATCTCTTCGTATGGCGTCGAGCACCCCGGAAGGCAGGCGATAGAAATCATAAAGGCTCTCCGGCACAGTAAGGACTCGCAGCTCTCCTTTGCCGTAACGGTCGGTTAGCACTAGCGGCACGCCGCGTCCGTTGGCCAGCCCGCGGACCACAGCCCAATCCTCGTTCGTGTAGAAGTGAATTTCAGGAAACAGGATGGGACTCGATTCGCCGATGACCGCGCCGCCTCCGAACCCAAAACCTTCTACGTATGAAGTCGCCGCTAGCGTGCGTCCCGTCACACGCATGTCGATGATTTGGTCCATTCCCCGGTCCTGGATCGCGGCTAGAAGTCCGGAGGTGATGATGATGTTGTCTCCGGCAAGCAGGTGTTGCTCGATTTTCGCGACGATATCGGGGTCCCGCTTGGCTGCCTCGGTGAGCAGGGCGGTCTTGGAATCCGGCCATTGGGGATACATCTCGACCGGAATTCCAATCATGCCCAAGACTTCGTGCAGAAAATCCTCGCCACTCGAATGATACGGCCGGTAGCTACTTAAGCCGAGGGGCGTGCCCAGCTCCCCTGCCACTTGGTCTACACGGCCAAGAGCGTAAGCCGCCGCATCCGCCAGCAGCACGGGCTTGGCCCCAGGGCTGCCGGGAAAACCGCAGCACTGGTACATCATTTGGAAATAGTTGAAAGTCGTGGGCCGCATCTGCCAAGCTGTACGATCGCCGGGTTCCGCCGACCGCAGCAAGTCCGAGTATTCGAACAAGTTGATGGCAGGCGCCTTAGCCAGAATGGTGTCCCACAACTGCTCGGCATAACGATCTAAATAACCCATCGCAATCGGGTCCACCCATCCGCCGCCGTTGCGGCCCGGTGCGATGTTCTCAAAGTAGCGGAAGATTTCATAGCTTTCATACTGCTGTAATTGCTGGTCGGTGGTCAAAGGCTCCCGGGTTTCGTCGCCGGTCCAGATCTCAGGGAAAATTTGCGGCTGATGTTCCAGGTCGAAGCCCATTCCCTGAAAGGAGGGATAAAAGTTGGGAAATTTGATGATCACATTTACCTTGGGATTAGCGGCCTTCGCCGGTTTCAGAATGAGATCCCGCGAGACCTCGTCCATCGTCTGCATCCGAAACTCGTCCCAACTGCGCTTCCCCTTGGCAGCGATGTCGGACTCGCTCCTAGTATTGAAGAAGAATAGATCGTCGAGGACAAACTCGTCGAAGTGCCGCGCCGCCTGAGCGGATACGCGCTCGACGAGCTCGCGAACCTTCGGGTCGGTGTAGTCGAGTGTCTGAAATTGCCCTCCGCCACCCGGCCCCAGCAGCGCCATCCCTCCGGCCACCGCCACGCCCCGCGACAAGAAGAAGTCCTTCACGCGCGCGAGCGTCTCGTCATCGGCGGTCGTTCCGCTGCGGTAATTTTCAATGAAAACTTTGTCGACGTGCAGGCGGCTGCTGATCGATTGCCAGCCGGATTGCATCCAGGCCGAATCGTGGCCCATCTGCTCGACGACTTGAACGGGAATAAAGACGGTAACTTTGAAGTTTTTGTACGCTTGCGGCCCGGCTCCGAACAGAGTCCCAGCCTGGGAACCTGCCAGAAGAACGAGTTCCGCTACGACAAGCCTCTGCCATCGCGTCATTGGACACTTTCTCCTTTGGTGCTATCTTCTGCGCGGGGTTGTCTCGTTTGAGCAGGTCGCGCCCGCCAGTCGAGACACTTGCGCGACCATGATACCACGTTGCGTCTGTGATTGCCGGCAGGGCCTAAAGCGCTCACGCCCCGACATTTCGCTGCAAGTTTTGCTCGGTGCGAACGGACGGCCGTGGAGGCACTGCCGTTACCGTCGTTGACCGTGGCCTCGGGCGGATATCCGTTTGCCTTTTTCTCAATCATGATGGTCATCCAGTTTTTTGTCGTTCTCTTCACCTTCCCTAAAACCAAGGGCGTCACCCTGGAAGAAATGCAGAAGAAATTGGGAGTCGCTTAGGGTGGGTGAGGCTTCGCGATTTGCCTGCGCCGATGTCCTGGCGCGGCAAAGCCGCGACGCAAAAAGAGTTTCACACGGGGATCGCGGAGGAAAAACAAAGGCCACAGAGAATGGCTGCTGATCCGCCTCTGCAATCTCAGGAGTTTTCCTATCATCTCCATGTTGGGTCTTTTCTTCTCGACCAACGAAGGAGATGACGGTTAATAGTCTTGTGTCGGCGGTTTAGGTAGGCCGGGTTGATTTCTTCAAGAAGCTGAGGCATCCTTTACTGGACACGGGAGAGCCCACCCGCACCTTCCCGCGAATCGTGAATTTGAATTCATTGAGGCTCCAATTTCTTCTCGAGGTACATTTGCCATGCGTCCACGCGTTGTAAGTCTCTTTCTTATTCTGCTGGCACTCACTGCACCAGCATTCGCCGCAGAGAAGGTGGAATTGTCGGTTGACGTTTCCAAGGCCGGCGCGAAGATCGACCGCAACATTTTTGGCCAGTTCGCCGAGCACCTGGGCCACGGGCTTTACGACGGCATATGGGTGGGCCGGGATTCCAACATTCCCAACACGCGCGGCATTCGCGATGACGTGGTCACGGCGCTCAAAGCTCTGAAAGTGCCGAACGTTCGCTGGCCGGGCGGCTGCTTCGCAGACGATTATCACTGGCGCAAGGGCATCGGCCCGCAGCGGGGCGTGACTCTGAATCCCAACTGGGGCGGCGTGATTGAGCCGAACTCTTTCGGGACGCACGAATTCATGGACTTCCTCAATCAAATCGGCAGCAGTGCCTATGTGTCAATTAACGTGGGCTCGGGCACGCCTAGGGAAGCGGCCGAATGGCTGGAATACATGACCGCCCCACAACCGGCGACGCTGGCCAATGAGCGCGCCACAAATGGCCATCCTGATCCATATAAGGTCGGCTTCCTGGGCGTCGGGAATGAGAGCTGGGGTTGCGGTGGCTCAATGACTCCGGACTACTATCTGAACCTGCTGAAGGTTTATAGCCACTTCATCAGGAACTACAATCCGGCGCAGCAGGTCCAGCAGGAAATGTCGAAGATCGCCGTCGGCCCCGGCGGCGGCGGACCTGAGTGGACCAACTGGACTGAGACCATTATGAAGGCATACCAGCACCATGAGTGGAGTTGGAACATCGAGGGACTTTCGATGCACAACTACACCGTGGTGCGCTGGCCGCCTTCCTATAAGTCCGTCGGGTTTGGCGAGACCGAGTACGCGCAGATTCTCAAGTCCACTCTCGAAATGGACGACCTCATCCGGCAGCATTCCCAGATCATGGATAAGTATGATCCGCAGAAGAGGGTCGCGCTGGTGGTTGACGAATGGGGCGCGTGGTACGCACCGCTGCCCGGCAGCAACCCCGCCTTTCTGGTCCAGCAAAACAGCTTGCGCGATGCCATTTTGGCCGCTCTAAACCTGAATATTTTCGCCCGCCACGCCGACCGTGTCCGCGGGGCCAACATCGCGCAGATGATCAACGTGCTTCAGGCGACGATCATGACGGACAAGGGAAAAATGGTCCTGACGCCGACCTACTACGTTTTCAAAATGTACGTGCCCTTTCAGGATTCCACTTTTGTGCCGGTCGCTTTTGACGCCGGCGCCTACACCCACGGCAACATTATTCTGCCGCGAGTGGATGCCATCGCAGCCAAGGATCCTGGCGGCAAGCTGTGGCTGGCCATCACCAATCTCGATCCCAATCAACCCGCTGAGATCGAAGCGAGCTTGGCCGGCGCCACAGAGACCTCGGCCGCCGGAGAAACCCTGACCGCGCCCAAGGTCGACAGCGTCAACACATTTGACGCGCCGAACACCGTCGTGCCGCAGCCGATATCAGCGAAGGTCCAGGGTGGAAAGTTGGCGCTGACGCTGCCACCCAAATCAGTCACTGTGGTGTCGGTCGGGCAATGAAGTGGCACCGCCACTCTCGGCGGTGCCGCACAGGCATGAGTGCCTGTGCGACGTAGGTCGTTGCGGAGTACACGATATGCAAACGAAAACGCTAATGAGACTGTTCCTGATGCTTGTCTTTGCGGCTCCCTGCCTGGCATATGGACAGGAAACAGCCCAATCCTCCAAAAGGGTGGTTGCCACGATCGACGCCACCAAAACTAGCGAGCCGGTCAGCAAATACGAATATGGGATGTTCATTGAGCATATCGGGTCCCTGATTTATCGTAGCCTGTGGGCCGAAATGCTGGATGACCGGAAGTTCTATTTTCCGATTTCGTCCAAGGAATCCGCGCCTGCGCAGCCCGGCCCGTTCCGCGGCATGCAGCTTCGCAAGTGGCGGCCCATTGGTCCCGATGAAGTCGTGGTGATGGACAAAGACCATCCCTTTGTCGGCGATCAGAGCCCGCGCATCCAACTCGACCCGTCCACGCCGCACGGCATCCGGCAGTCCGGCATTGCTCTGGTGAAAGGCAAGAAGTACACAGGCCGGATCTGGCTTCGCGGCACTCCGGGTTCAAAGGTTAAGGTCGGCTTGATCTGGGGAGAAGGAGTAAACGACCGGCAGACCATATCTGTTGCCACGGTACCGAACGTGTACAAGAAGTTTCCTCTGACCTTAACCTCTCAGACCGATACCGCGAATGGCGCTCTTGAAATTACTGGCACGGGCAGTGGCAACTTCGACATCGGCGCCGTTTCACTGATGCCGGCTGACAACGTTGAGGGATTCCGGCCCGACGCCATTGAGCTTCTGCGTCAGCTCCACTCCGGCATGTGGCGGCTGCCGGGCGGCAATTTCCTCTCCGGCTGGAGTTGGTACGACGCCATCGGCGACCCGGACAGGCGCCCGCCCGTGTTTGACTATGCCTGGAATGCCATGCAGTCGAACGACGTCGGCATGGACGAATTCATGACCCTCTGGGAGCTGATCGGAGTGGAGCCCTACATTACCGTGAACGCTGGCTTCGGCGACGCGCACTCGGCGGCGGAAGAGGTTGAGTACATCAACGGCGCGTCCAATACGCGCCTGGGCGCCATACGTGCGCGCAACGGCCATCCCGAGCCATATCACGTCAAATACTGGAATATCGGCAACGAGCCTTGGGGCGATTTTCAGCTTGGCTACACACCTCTGAAGTATTTCGTTCTCAAGCACAATGAATTCGCGAAAGCGATGCGAAAAGTGGACCCCTCGATCACCCTGATTGCCTCGGGGCTGATGATGGAGGACATGAACCTGAAAGGCGAAACGCGCGCCAAGTATACAGGGAATCTCCAGCCCCTGTTCGGAACGGATGAAGACTGGACCGGCGGTCTTCTTGCGCACTGCTGGGGAAATTTCGACGGCATCGCCGAGCACTGGTACGCGCAGGGAGGCAGGCACTTCGATCTTGAGAAGGCAAAGAGCCTGCCGCCGGATCAGCCCACCGACAGGGCCTATGTGAATGTTGACCAGACGCCACTGGAGTGGGCGCGCTATGCGGCCAACGTCGTGCACCGCAAGGCCGAAGAGTGGCAGGGCTACCAGCAGCGATTCCCCGCCATGTTCGACAAGAAGATTTTCCTTTCCATCGATGAGTACGCCTATTTCGGCGGAGGTTTTGGCCGGGGGGTAAATCTCAAACTGGCCCTCGCCTACGCCATGATCTTTAACGAAATGCTCCGGCACACCGATTTCCTGAGGTTTTCGGCGCATACCATGGGCGTCTCGACGCTTGACTATAGCCCCACCGCCGCGAGCTTTAACAGCACCGGACTTCTATTTAAGCTGTATGGCGATCACGCGGGAACCGGTTCGATTCCGGTTGAGATATCAGGGAACTCACCTCAACCGGCGCCCAGGTATCCCGTCGGCGGCGATCAGCCCAAGACAAACTCAGGCAGCCCGACCTATCCGCTTGACATGGTGGCTGCGCTGAGCGCGGACCGCAAATTTTTGACGCTTGCGGTCGTCAATGCGACGGAGTCGGTTCACCCGCTGGAACTGAATGTCATCGGCGTCCGGCTGGCAGGAAAACCGACGCTATGGCAGATGACCGGGAAAGATCTGGATGCCTCCAACCGCGTCGGCCAACCGCCACAGGTTGAGGTGAAGAAAATTCCGATTACTGACACTGCAACGACGTTCTCGATTGCGCCGATCAGCATCAACATTTTTCGAATTCCGATTGCGAGAGGCGCACAGTAACAACCAGGCTCACTCACTCGGCCGGTGGGAACCACCAGACCGGGCGAGCAGCAATACCAAAGCAAGGATCCCGCAGGTTAGGAGCGCTCAGTTGCTGAAGTAGAGTCCATCAATGTTGCTCGAGTGGATGCGGTCAATTCGGCGTGTCATCCCAATTTTCCAAGATCGGGTCGCCTGCGAGAAAGAAGGGACAATGCAAACTAGGCTCTTGCTCCTCGTAACGGCTGTCTTATGTGCCGCCGTTGCTGCTCAGTGTCAGTCGACGGACTCCTGCGCGGCTCTTACTAATCTCAAACTCGATGGTGTTGAGATCACGAAGACCGCCATCATGCCGGCGGGAACTACCGTCCCGTCATTTCCGGGCGCTCCCAGCCTCGGACCCTTACCAGCGCACTGCCGCGTTGATGGCGTGATCCATCGGCGTAAGGGCGTTGGCGGCGAGGAGTTTGGGATCGGATTTGCGCTTGCTCTACCCGCCGAGGACGCTTGGAACGGAGACTTCATGATGCAGGGCGGAGGCGGCGGCAATGGTGTGATCAGCTACCCCCTGGGCGCATCGTACGCCGGCGACAAACCGGCCTTGGTTCGTGGGTTCGCCGTGGCCAGCACGGATACGGGTCACAAAGCGAAGACCGGTCCGTTCGATTTCTCCTTCGTGCGCGACCAGCAGGCCTCTCTCGATTTCGCCTATCTGGCCAACGCCGAGGTGGCCGAAGTGGCCAAGCAGATCATTGGCAGGTACTATGCCAAGCCCGCGGCCTACTCCTATTTCGTCGGCTGCTCGACGGGAGGACGCGAGGGCATGATCCTCTCGCAACGGTATCCGACGGTATTCAATGGCATCGTGGTCGGCGATCCGGCCATGCGCACCGGGCTTTCCAATCTCGCCATCGCTAAGTGGATTCCGGTGGCGTACAACCAAGCCGCGCCCAAAGATGCTTCAGGCAGACCGCAGATTGAGAAGTTTCTCACCGATAGCGAGCGCAAGCTCTTCATGGATGCGCTTATGAAGCGATGCGACGCGAAGGATGGGGTGGCCGACGGGATGATATTCGATCCCCTCGGGTGCGACTTTGATCCCGCAGAACTGGCCTGCCGGTCTGGCCAAACCGAAGGATGCATCGCGTCGGAGAAGATCGCGGCCATCAAGAAGGCTTTCGCGGGACCGAAAAATGCCTACGGTACGCAGGTGTACCCGGGCTTCCTATATGACGCTGGCATTGCGGTGACCGGCCCGGTCCCAGGCCTGCTGGCCCCCCGCTCGGGCGGCCTCTTCGGTCCATACACAACGGCGACGACGATCGACGTGGACAAGGAGGCGCTGCATGCCTCCGACCCGCTCGTCGAGCCGGCAGGGACCAATCTGTCCACGTTTTCTGGGAATGGCGGTAAACTCATCTTTTTCCACGGGGACAGCGACCCGTGGTTCTCGCCTCTGGATACGTTCCAGTACTACAACTCGCTGGCGCCAGCCAACGGCGGCGCGGAAAAGGTGGAAGGATGGAGTCGGTTCTTTTCTGTCCCGGGAATGGGCCACTGCGGCGGCGGGCCGGCTCTGGACCATTTTGACATGCTCAGCGCGGTGGTGAACTGGGTGGAGAAGGGGACTGCGCCGGACTCGGTGATCGCCACCGGGCGCGCGTTTCCGGGGCGGAGCCGTCCACTCTGCGCCTATCCCAAACATGCCCAGTACACGGGACAAGGGAACACGGAGGACGCCAAAAACTTTGTCTGCCAGTGACGTTGAGCCTGCCGGAGTTTCAATAGGAGGCAGAATGTTTCAACATCTACCAATTCCCGGTTGTGCAAGCGGAGCAGTGACGACCGGACGGAGGTGCCGCGAAAACTGATGCGTTTACTCTCGAAGCTGTCTTTGGTCCTGGCGACTGCCATGGCGCTTATCGCGGCGCTCAGCGGAGCAGCGTCCGATTTCAAACTGACTTACGACAAACCCGCCGCAAGATGGACCGAAGCTTTGCCGCTCGGCAACGGGCGCATCGGTGCGATGGTGTTTGGCGGTACTGAAGATGAGCGACTGCAAATCAATGAGAGCACCCTCTGGGGCGGAGGTCCGCACAACTACACGAATCCCGAGGCATACGCTCATCTCGCGGAGGTTCGGCAGTTCATCTTCGCGGGCAAAGTGGCTGAAGCGGAGAAGCTCTCGGGAACCGTGATGGGGCAACCGAAGCTGCTGATGCCTTATCAGCCCTTTTGTGACTTGCGGCTTCACTTCCCGGGACACGATCAGGCCATAAAATACCATCGTGAACTCCACTTGGATGATGCGACCGCAGAGATAGCCTACAGCGTAGGCGCAGTGGATTTCCGGCGGGAAGCGTTCGTTTCTTATCCTGATCAGGTTCTGGTAGTTCAAATCACGACCAGTCAGCCAGGCCAACTGACGTTCAGCGTAGGGATGGATTCTCCGCAACCTGGGACGCACGTCGAGAGCACTGCCAACGACATATTGCAACTCACCGGTCAAATCCAACCGCGGCAGAACCCGGCGCGGTCTTGGACAGGATCCTGGGACCAGCCAGGCATGAGGTTCGTGGCAATGGTAAGAGTGCGGACCGAGGGAGGTTCAGTTCGAAGTGCTGGAGACCGTCTGGAGATTTCCGGGGCAAACTCGGTCACGATCCTGTTCGGCAACGCGACAAGCTTCAGAAACTATCAGGACATCGGCGGCGATGCTTTGGCCACCGCACAGGGCTATGTTCAGCGGGCGTCGAAGGAGTCGTATGAGCAGTTGCGGCAGAGGCATGTGGACGATTTTCGCCAGTTGTTCTCGCGCGTGCAGTTGCGCCTGGGTGAAGACCACTCCACCGAGACAACCGACCGTCGCATCAAAGATTTCGCTGAAAACGACGATCCCAGCTTGCTCGCTCTCTACTTCGAGTTCGGCCGGTATCTGTTGATCTCGTCTTCCAGGCCCGGAGGCCAGCCCGCAAATTTACAGGGAATCTGGAACCAGGATTTGAATCCGGCCTGGGGCAGCAAATGGACGACGAATATCAATCTTGAGATGAATTACTGGCAGGCCGATGCGGGCGACCTTTGGGAGACAGAAGAGCCGCTTTGGAGTCTGATCCGCGATTTGCGTGTTGCGGGCGCCGAAACCGCGCGCGTCGACTATCACAGCCGAGGATGGGTTCTGCACCACAACACCGATCTTTGGCGCGCCACCACACCTGTTGATGGCCCATGGGGAATCTGGCCCATGGGCGAAGCATGGCTGGCGAACCAGATGTGGGACCACTACGAGTTCAGCGGAGACCGCGAATTCTTGCGGCAGCAAGCGTATACTGCGATGAAGGAAGCCGCGGAATTCATACTGGATAATTTGGTGGAGGCGCCTGCGGGAACGCCCTTCGCGGGCCGGCTGGTGACGATTCCCTCGACTTCTCCGGAAAACCGATATGTCCTTCACGGCAAGCCCCAAAGCCTGACGTACGCCCCCACCATGGACATTGAGCTGATTCGAGAGCTCTTCGAAAACTGCCGGCGCGCCGCCGAGATTCTCGGAACAGACGCTGAGTTCCGCTCGGAACTGGATCGCATGCACGAGCGCTTGCCACCTCTGCAAATTGGCAAGCGCGGGCAACTCCAGGAATGGATTGAGGATTATCCCGAAGCGGAGCCGGCGCATCGGCACGTTTCGCATTTGTACTCGCTGTACCCGGGGAATGGCATCAGCCTTCAAACCACTCGCGATCTTGCGGCGGCCGCGCAGAAGACTCTCGAACTGCGTGGTGATGGTGGAACCGGGTGGTCAACGGTGTGGCGAGTGGCTCTGTGGGCGCGGCTGCAAAACCCGGAGGGCGCTTACGCCAATCTGAAGTTGCTCATCAGGAACAATACCTTGCCCAACATGTTTGATCTCTGCCCGCCGTTTCAAATCGACGGCAACCTGGGCGGTCCGGCCGCGATTACGGAGATGCTGGTGCAGAGTACTCCCGCGGAAATTCGTGTGCTGCCTGCACTGCCGCAGCGGTGGCCGAGCGGCAGCCTGAAGGGAGTGCGCGTCCGGGGCGGCGGCAAGGTGGACATCGTGTGGAAAGATGGGCGCCTGACGGAACTCAGCCTGCAATCCGATCGTGCGATAACATACCGCGTGCTCTACGGCGACCAGTCAGTAGAGGCGCGGATTAAGCCTCGCAAGTCTGTCGTGCTGGATGGCGCGCTTCATAGAATCCGGCTGTGATGCTATGTGAGACGACCAGGCGAAGCAGAAAGCGATCTCGACCGAGCGGCCTTTGCAAAGGCGGAAAAGAATCCGTTGCCATGCACGCACGCGCGGCGCGGTGTAGATTCAAGTCAATCAGGAGGAAAGCGATGAAGTACGGGGCTATGGTAATGGTCTTATTTGCAAGTATCTGTTGTGCGCAGGAGCAGAGCAATTTTCAGCCCGCCGAGACCAACGTTTGGGGAGCGGAATATCCTCGAGTTGACAGTGCTGGGCGGGCGGAGTTTCGGGTGAAAGCTCCCGATGCTATGAAAGTCCGGCTGAATTTCTGGAGCGGGCCGAAGCTGGACATGCAGAAGCAGCCCGATGGATTCTGGACGGTTACAACGCCGCCTCTTGTTCCCGGCTTTCATTACTACACGCTGATCATCGACAGCGCAGAGGTCACCGACCTGAACAGTCATTCATTCTTCGGTGGAGGCAAGGACGCAAGCGGCATTGAGATTCCGGAGCCGGGCTCAACGTATTACTCAATTCAGGATGTGCCGCACGGCCAGGTCCGTGAAATCTGGTACAACTCCCAGGTGACGGGCAGTTGGCGGCACGCACTGGTCTACCTGCCGCCCAACTACGATACGCAGACGAACACGCGCTTTCCGGTGCTCTATCTCCAGCACGGCGCCGGCGAGGACGAGACGGGGTGGATCAGGCAGGGTCACGCCAATTTCATACTGGATAACCTGCTCGCGGCGGGCAAGTGCAAGCCCATGATCCTCGTGATGGCCTACGGTTACGCCAGGCCCGCTGGCCAGCCTTCTCCTGACCTGACCGGAAAGCCTTTTGGTTCGCCGGAAATGAGGAAGGCGATGCAGCAGATGTTCCAAGCCTTTGAGGACGATTTAACCCAGGTCTTGGTTCCGTACATCGATACGAACTTCAGGACGATTGCGGATCGCGATCATCGCGCCATGGCCGGACTATCGATGGGCGGGATGCAGACCTTCCAGATCACATTCGATCACCTGGACATGTTTTCCTACATCGGCGGGTTCAGCGGAGCGGGATTGGCTTTTGGCAATCAGCAACCGGATTTGAAGACAGCCTACAACGGGGCGCTTGCGGATCCGGCCGCCTTCGCGAAGAGGGTTCACTTGCTGTGGGTAGGTGTCGGAACCGAGGAACCTGAAATGATGCATGCAGGGTTGCTGAGACTGCACTCGTCCCTCGAGGAAGCCAACATCAAGCACGTCTTCTACGAATCCCCGGGCACGTCGCACGAATGGCAGACGTGGCGCCGCGATCTAAAAGATTTCGCGCCAAGGCTCTTCCAAGAAAGGCCTAACTAGCGTGCTGTCCCCGATAATTCTTCACTGTGGCACCGCCGCTCCTGGCGGTGCGGCACAAGCAAGAGTGCCCGTGCCCTGGACTTTGGCCTTTAACTATACAAATTGCTCCCCGCACTTTTTTCTTGCACAGAAGCGGGCTTCGAATAGTGCCCTGCGCTTGTTCGATCTGACCTAGAAGAAATCGAAGTCGGGCTCTTACGCCTCGGAGGACTGTGAGCTTTCGGCAAGGCTGCGTTAAACGGGGTGCTTGTGGGCAACGTCGGATCGTGCCGACTAACTGTCTTCGTCGGTGTAGGACTCCAGCACGGCGGCGATCCGAGCGTACAGTTGGTCCCACTCTTTCTGTAGCTTCTTTTCCTTGGAATGGTTGGCTTCTGCCGCAACATACCCTGCCAGTTCATCCCATTCATCCAGCGTAAAGCGATAGACGGGCGGCTCGTTCGGCCGGGGCGCGACGCGCAAACGGCCCGTTAACTCCTCGTCGGCGAAGCTGTGGTCCAGAATCAGCTCACGCTCGCGGTCGTTCAGCTCCAGAGGGATCTTTTCGTCAGGTCGAATCCGCTTCCGGTCTTTCGGCGGTGTCCCTGATCCTGTCAACAGGCGAAGCAGCAGTGCCGAATCGGGTGACCGATGCGTGGTGATATTCTCTGGCGGCGAAGGGTGCGTCGTTGGTTTCTTTCGAACCGACCGGAACTTCTTTTGCAGTTGCTGGTTCACGGCCGTAAGTGAAAACGTCTCGGGATCGAAAGGGCCTCTCCATCGCAGCACATTCTCATGCTCTTGGTGCTCGGGGTCGGCCAACGCCTCCAGGTAGTCTTCATAGCCGGGGGATCCGCCCACATCCTCGGGTGGCGCGCGGCGTTCCCCAGCCAGACAGTGCGGATACTGTACTCCCAGATCCGGCAGGACAATGGCTTCCAGCAGCAGGTCATGCCGCCAGCTATCGCCGAAGTCGTACAAGTACTCGAAGTGGGTTCCGACCCGCGGGACAGCCTGCCGCAACCGCACTCGGCTCTCGTCGATGACTTTACGCTCGTACAGATCGTCGTCCGGGTCAGGCACGCTATAAAGATGGCGCCCGATCTCGAACTGGTGGAGGTGATAATCTTCCCAGCCCATGACGATCTGCAAGATGCGGTGCAGTTGAGCCAGGGTCGCATCTTCCCGGACCAAGATGCGCCGCCAGATGGGCGGCTGTATGTCCTCGAGGGTCGCCTTGAGTTGATATAAGAGACGGTTCTTCTTCCCCGACATCACGATGCCTTTCTGCGCGTCAGCATACGGCGCACCGACGGACGCCCAATCTTCAAGCGGCGGGCGATCTCGGCCTTGCTGAGGCCCGCACGGTAGAGCCTCCGTACTTGGTCGGCGTGGAGTGCCGGCGTTACTGGTCGGCCCAGGCGTTGGCCGTTCTGGCGGGCCTGCGCCAAGCCGGCGTGGACTCGTTCCCGGAGAATCTCTCGCTCGAACTCGGCGAACACCGCCAGCAAGCCGGCCATCGCTCGACCGGCCGGGGTCGTCAGATCCAGCGCTTCGGTCAGCGAAACGAACCCGATGCCGAGATGCTCCAGTTCCTGGAGGGTCGCCAGCAGGTCCGTGACCGACCGGCCCCAGCGATCCAGCCGCCACACCAGCACCACGTCGATCTCCCGGCGGCGCGCTGCCTCCAGCAACTTCTCTCTGAGTTCACGCTGCGAGGCTCCGGAGCCCACCTCTTTGATCTGCACGACGACAGCCCAGCCCCGCCTCGCCGCATAATCCCGCATGGCGCGGATCTGCAGCGGGATAGTCTGCTGGTCCTCGGTCGAGACGCGAGCGTAAAGACCCACCCGAAGCTCAGATTTGCTCCGTCCCCATGGGTGGCCAAAAACCATGCCCGATTTCAGTTTCGCCAGTGCGCGGTTTTGGCCCATTTCGAAGAGACGGATCGTCACGACCTTAATCTATGGGTTTAGGCCAGAGAGTCGCATTGTACTTCAGGAAGGGGTCGGCTACCTGCCTGTGCGGAAGCGGAGATCAGATTCGTATAAGCCAGACTCGGCATTTCCGACTCGGCTGACAACAGAAGTTGTGCGAGAGGATTAATGTTACGGCTTCCGCTAGAGTAGGGGTTTCACTACGGTTTCATTACGTTCGATGTGCTCATGCTGTGGTGCCGAACGTAGTCCACTCTGGGCCGGAGACTTAGTTGCACTCGCAGTTGACGGAGATACCGAACCATCTGCTTTCGCAGCAGATGGTCTAGGCTAGCCAATAAGTCCTTTTCCCTTAATAGGTTGAGATTTTCTATTGATCCATCGGAGGACTTTAAAAGCAAAATTTTGAGGCGCCGAAAATGCTGGCTAAATGCATCAGCTGCAAGGAGTTGGTACGCCCGGGGTGATTCGAACACCCGACCCTCTGCTTCGTAGGCAGATGCTCTATCCAGCTGAGCTACGGGCGCACAGGAGCAAAATGCGGGTCGCTGCGATTTCCCACGGACATGCAGAATCGTGGCTCTCCCTGGCCGCGTTAGCGCATTGACCGAGGTTTTAGTTTTGCACGTACGCGCGCGTCTGTCAACCCGAGAGCGCGTCCGCACCGAAGCGGGCGTTGATCACATCGTGGCCAAGCTCCGCGCGCTTCCGACCGCTGGCGTGAGAATGCCTCTCTGTTTTTTCTTGGGCACGCCCTTGGTGTGGCAGTCCTGGCATTTCACAAAATGAATGTTATGCGGACTCTTGATCGACTTGTAAGTGGTATCCATGGTCTCCACGTCCAGGCCGCAGTTGGAGAGCTGGGGGTGGCAGTTGGAGCAGGAAGCACGGGTTTTCTGGCCGTGTCCCTGGTGGCAAGCGAGGCAACTGAGCCCTTCGTGGATGCCAATCGGCGTGCGATCGTCGCCGGACCTGACCTCCATGTTGGCCAGCGGCGCGTGACATTGGTAGCAGAGAGCCTGCCGGCGGTCCGGGCTGATCTTCACTGGCCGCTCGCCCTCGCGCATCGCGGGCAGCGGCAAGCGCCCAACGGGCACGTAGTCAAGTTCCCGCCGGTCAAACAGCGCCAGTGAAGGCCGGAAGAGTTCCTGGCTGGCGCCGGGGAAGAGAGGCTTCGCGGCCGGACGAGCCAGCGGCGCCCCCTGCCGGTGCATCTGGTGACATGCCATGCAGGGGATCACCGGGAGGGCGGCGAGCTTCGGATTGTGCAGCGTCCATGGCCCCTTCGTGTCAATAGGAGTCACCAGGTCGCGAATCCCGCCCTCGAAGTGCATCGCATGGCAGCGCAGGCAGTCATCCATCAGGCGCTGCTGGCGATTGTGGGTCTTGTCCAAAAAAATCTCCGCGTACGTCGCGCTGTGCGAGCCGGCGGCCCAATCCGCAAATTCGTGCTGATGGCACTTCTGGCATCGCTCGTTCATTTCCAGCACGTCATCGGTTCCCAGCCGCACCTGCTCGGGGACCTTGCCGCGCAGGTGCACGATCACTCGACTCATGTTCTTTAAGTGAAACCCCGCGTCGAGCGTGAAGACACTCTCATGGCAGGCGGAGCAGGCGACGTTGCGATGCGTTGATGTATGCCAGTCCGTGTACGGTTGCCAGATTTCGTGGCAACGGGCACAGGACCTTCCGCCCGAGTAGTTGTAGTAGAGGCTGGCGCTGGAAAACAACAGAGCGCCGGCGAGTAGGATGCCGGCAGCGAAATAAAGACGTCGATGCGAAGGTTTGCGGTTGACTGTCATCGCGTGCCTGCCGGGCGAGAATGCCTAGTGCTTAGTTGCGATAGTTAGCGTTATATGATACACTGCCGTTATGAGCAGACAGGCGGCAGTGATCACCCTTAAGCCCGACGAAGAGAGCGCCTTGAAACAGTGGCTCCGAGCCGGGACGACA
>JBEKEZ010000051.1:0-37828 GCA_050013575.1 Terriglobia bacterium
GGCAGAAGGCAGAAGGCAGAAGGCAGAAGGCAGAAGGCAGAAGGCAGAAGGCAGAAGGCAGAAGGCAGAAGGCAGAAGGCAGAAGGCAGAAGGCAGAAGGCAGAAGGCAGAAGGCAGAAGGCAGATCCACCTTCGTAGATTTTTTTGACTGCCTACTGCTTACTGCCTAGTGCCTTCTGTTCTTTGCTGCCTACTGCTTTGTGCGTACTGCCTACTGTTCTCTACTGCCGGGTGCCTTCTGTTTTCTGCCCACTTTTTGTTTTCCGCCGACGGCCGCCTATGATAAGAGAGCGTGTGTGAGGACGGAACTTATCGAAGAACTTGATGCCGGCGACGCCACGCTCGAAATCCCCTGGGCCAGCTCCACGGAGCCCCGGCTGCGATACATCGATCTGAAGACATTTCCCGAGGAGATCGATCGACTCGAAGAATGTCGCCGCCACCCTTCGCTCGCCGCCCTGCTGCGCGCCATCCATTCGCCGGGCTCGCTGTTCCGCACCGCGAAGTGCGATGTGTGGACGACCACGAGGCTGAGCGAAGACGAGCGGATCGATTTCAAACTGCCGTTCAAAGCGGGTGGCTACGTTGATTTGCTCTTCGATCGAGTCCGGCTGAACTCTCGCCTCGAACCTCAACTGCGTCTCGGACGAATGCTGGAGCAAGCGGCGCGCCCCTGGCGCCGCCAAGCCCAAATGGAAATCGCGGTGCGGCGATGCTTATTCCATCCGAGGGAACGCTGGGGATATTACCTCACCATCTTCATTCACGCCTACGGGTCGAGCCGCGGCGAAGCGAAGAGGGAATGGGACCGCGCCACCCAGTCGCTTGGTGAGGCGCTGTCCGCCGCCTCGGACTGCTATCTTCGCGAGAGTGGCAAGTGGGGTGTGGCAAGTGGCAAGCGTTGCGGTTAGCATTCAGCTATCAGCTCTCCGCCAGCCCTTGAGGGAACCGGACGATGGCTGAAAGCTGACGGCTGACCGCTGATGGCTCTCTGTTGCCACTGGCCCCTCGCCACCGTTCTTTTTGCTGCGTGACGGCGGCTATTGTCATCGGCTCAGCCTTGTGTTATAAAAGCTGCCACTCGGATCAAGTGCAAATGGCAGCAGACGGCGCTTGGACGCGATTCGGGAGCCGGCGTGCTTCGGGGGCGACAGCATGGACGGCGCGCTGAGCCGATTGCGGAACCGAGAAAAGGGGAACTTGCCGCGTGAGTTTCATCAATTTTGCCGCGCGAGAAATCAACTGCAAGATCGTTTATTATGGCGCGGGGCTGGGCGGCAAGACCACCAACCTTCAGTGGATCTTCGATCAGACGCTCGGCAAGACCGGCGGCAAGATGATCTCGCTTGCCACTGAGACTGACCGCACCCTCTTCTTTGACTTCCTGCCTTTGGACCTCGGCACGGTGCGCGGGTTCAAGACCCGCTTTCACCTTTACACCGTTCCCGGACAGGTCTTCTATGACGCCAGCCGCAAGCTGATTCTGCGGGGCGTGGATGGAATCATTTTCGTCGCGGATTCGCAGGAAGAGCGCATGGATGCCAATTACGAGGCGCTGGAAAACTTGCAGGACAACCTCAAGGAGCACAACTACGACTTCATGAAGCTGCCTTACATCCTCCAGCTCAACAAGCGCGACCTGCCCAGCGCGTTGCCAGTGGATGACTTGAAAAAGGCTTTGAGCAAGAAAGGCGAGCCGGCGTTGGAAGCCATTGCCTACAAGGGTGTGGGCGTCTTTGAGACCTTAAAAGAAGTGGCGCGCCTCGTGCTTGCGGACCTCAAGAAAGGATAGTGAGTCAGTACTTCAGTTTCTCAGTGCGTCAGTATTTCAGTTTTTCAGTACTGAAGAACTGACGAACTGAAATACTGATCCACTTGACCGTCTGCTGGCCACTAACCACTAACCACTTCATCCCCCGCCCACGTCAGCGCAAAAAAGTGATGGCCCATTATGGCAAGGGTGATGGCCTTGTCAAAATGTTGTCGATGGCGATGCAGCGCCTGGGCGACGAATTTCCAATAGTGCGTGCGATAGTCGCTCAAAACGCCTTGCCGCCAGAGGGAGCGCCCGAAAGCCAACAGGTCGGAGAAAACCATGGGGGCGCGCGCTGAGGCGCCGAGTTGGGACAGAAACGCTGAGGCGCGCTCGAAATATTCCTTCGGATTGTAAATCGTCTTCAGAATCCTTTGGTAACCCGCGAGGAGTTCTTGCATGTCCATTTTGGGGATGAAATTCAAGTCGACCAGTGTGTTGCTGCCCACGCTTTGCTTCAGGAGACGCCCCTCCTCCTTTAACCGGTGCCACAATTGCGTGTTGGGCAGGGCGGTGAGCAGGCCGACCATGGAAAGAGGAATGGCCGCATCGCGGATGAACTGGATCTGGCGGTCGAAGACGTCTTGGGGATCGCTGTCGAATCCCACGATGAATCCCGCCATCACTTCAATGCCGCGCGCCTGAATTCGCTTGACGCTCTCCAATAAATCCCCGCGCAGGTTTTGGAATTTGGTCGTTTCCTTCAGGCTCTCGACCACCGGAGTCTCAATGCCCAAAAAGACCCGCGTGAAGTGTGCCTCGCGCATCATGCCGAGCAACTCCTCGTCCTCGGCGAGATTGAGGGAAGCCTCGGTGAACAGCGAGAATGGGTGCTTGTGATCGCGCATCCACTCCACCAGGCGCGGCAGGAGGACTTTCACGTTCTTTTTGTTGCCGATGAAATTGTCGTCCACCAGGAAAACCGGCCCTCGCCAGCCCAGCTTGTAGATTTGATCGAACTCCGCGCAGATCTGATCCGGCGTTTTGGTGCGCGGCTTGCGGCCGTAAATGGTGATGATGTCGCAGAACTCACAGGTGAACGGGCAGCCGCGCGAGTACTGGACGGCCATGGCGCTGTACCGGCGCAAATTGGCCAGATGGAGATGCGGCAGCGGCACCTGGGTGAGGTCGGGCCAATCTGTTGACTTGTAATGTTGCTTGGCTTCGCCGCTCTCCAAATCGGCCACCAGCGAGGGAATCAACTCCTCCGATTCGCCTTCCACCACGTGATCGGCCTCAGCAATGTCCGGGTCCTTGGCGCTGGCGATCGGCCCGCCTACCACCGTGCGCAACCCGCGCTCTTTGCATCGCGCGATTTGCCGCTTCATCGACGGCCCTTGCACCATCATGCCGCTGAAGAAGACCACGTCCGCCCAGTCCAGATCCGAATCTCTCAGACGCCGGACGTTCAAGTCTACTAGGCGCTTTGGCCAGCTCGGCGGCAGCATCGCCGCCACCGTCAGCAAGCCCAGCGGCGGATATGCTGACCGCTTTCCCTGAAACGGGAGCGCGTGCTTGAAGCTCCAGAAAGTATCCGGGAACTCTGGATAGACCATCAGCGTTTTCATAGGGAGCCCTTTCTGGATTTGGAGCGGAAATGGGTGGGCCTGCAATGAGAATCTGCGCCCTCGGCCGCACGCGATCAAGGAGCAGAAAGAACCGCCAACACATCAACTCTTCGACAGGATGAAGTCTAACATCGAATCGCCAATGTCCAAAACAATATTTTGGGGTTCGGATGACATTCCGCTCGGCCCCCTTCACGCGACTGACGATGGTTGGCTCTGGAACTTGGCCGCTGAATCGGCTAGAATGCCCCGTCAGTAGGTCAGTACTTCAGTCGGTCAGTATTTCAGTCAGTACTTCAGTCTGTCAGATACCGACGGGCCGACCCCACTGAAGGACTGACAAACTGAAATACTGACTGACTGAAGTACTGACCGGCAATCGAAGATCGACAATTCTGAAGGGAGGTCTGTATGCCAGAGACGACTTCGGGCGCGCGTTCCAGCACCATGCAGCTTATTCTGGTTCCGTCGATCATCACCCTGGCCATCACGGTTCTTCGGTTGGTCGGCGAACTACAACATTGGCCCAAGCTGTTGTTCAGCCCCAGCGCAGGCGGCGGAGGAGCCATCGTCGGGATTAGCTGGCTTCCGTTTATTTTCGGGCCGTATTTTGCAGTAAAGCTGATCGGATCAGGTGAAGGTCCATCCAGTAAAGGCAAGGTGATTGGGTTCGCGGTCCTGGGATTTGTGCTGATGGTTCTGGGCGGTATTCTGACCGCTGCGCCCAAACTTCAGTTTCCCGGAAAAACGATCGTGGGCTTGGTAATAATGGCCGTCGCTGGCTTGCTGCCATGGAGCGGCTGGCCGGCGCTCTTCAAAACACTGCTCGCTTACGCATACGCCGCCCGGATTCCGGTGGCAATCATCATGTACTTCGCGATCAGCGGCACCTGGGGCACGCATTATGACGCCCTTCCTCCGAATTACAATGGGCCGGCTGAGCTTTGGCCCAAGTACGCGCTGATTGGACTTGCCCCGCAATTGATCGTTTGGCCCGCATTCACGACCATCGTGGGCTCGTTGTTCGGCGGCATTGCAGCGGCCATCGTGCGGCGGGATAAGCCCACGGTGCAGACGGCGGCGTGAGAACTTGTAGCGCCGCTCTATGAGCAGCGCTAAAATGGCGGTGGAAATTAGCATTTTCCAATATCGAATTTCGAGTTTTCCATGGCTGACTCACGAATCTCCACTCTTCGCCTAATTCTCATCCCAAGCGTGATCACGCTGGCAGTCACGCTCCTGCGGATGGTGGGCGAGCTGGAGGGATGGTCCAAGACATTTTTCAGTCCTGCGCCTGGTGGTGGTGCAGCGGTCGTCGGCATCGTATGGCTGGTGCCGATTTTTGGGATTTACTTTGCCCTGAAGCTGGCGGGTGCGGGCGAGCGCCCGGCGTCTTCCGGCCGCGCTATTGTTCTTGCCTTAGTGGGCTTCCTCCTGTTGGCTACTGGCTTCGTATTGCTCAACTTTGTTCTTGGCTTCCATTTTCGCTACTTGTTGCTGATGTGGTTGCTAGCTGTCGTGGGCGCCGCTCTTCAGTTCTTCGCTTGGCCGGTCTTGGCGAGAGTGTTGCTTGCTTACGGATACGCGGCTCGAATCCCGGTCGCCGTTGTGATGTATATTGCTACCCAAAATGTGTGGGAATCTCACTACAACGCAATAGTGGTGCCGGAATCTCGGATGGGCGTCCTGGAGCAATACGTGCTCTTCGGCTTGATCCCACAACTAGTCTGGTGGATCTGTTTCACGATCGTTGTGGGCGCCCTGATCGGAAGCGTTGCCGTCGCTTTCGCGCGGCGCGGAAAGGCGGCGGTCCAAGCCGAGTCCTGATGAAGTCAGCAGGTCAGTATTTCAGTATCTCAGTATTTCGGTCTTTCGGTCTGAGCTGACGAACTGAAATACTGACCAACTGAAATACTGACTTACTTCACCTTCGTCGCCGTCACTTCCACCTCGTAGCGGCGATTTGAGGAGACATCGTCCAGCGTGGTGACCATCGTCGGCTTGCCGGGCGTGACGGCCGCGTCAACCTGAGCCCTGGCCGAGCGCACTACGGGATTAGGTGTCCCTGACGTGCCTTCGTCACCTTTCACCACACTGCTGATGTCAATCGAGACGCTGTCCAATAGCACGTAGCCTTCGCGTTCGTGGAGGCGGCAGTCGATGTTAATTCCGACGTCGTAATACTGAAACTGGGTGCTCGCTAACTCGCCCTTGGCGCCAAGGGAGCCCGTGACGTACGGGATTCTGTTGCCGACGCGTATTGACGCCCGGTCACCGTCCTGAGCCGACATGGTATACGACCGAACGTTTAGGCGCTTGCCCTCCTCCACCTCGCGCACGGCAAACTCCAAACGATAGACAGAGAGCTGCTTAGCTGGTTTTTCTGCGGCCTGGGCAGGCGCAGCCTTTGGCGCTTCCTGGGAGAAAGCCACGTTCGGCAATCCGAGCATTGCAACCGCCGCCAAAGCCGTCAGCAATCCACCCATCATAAGTCGTCGCATGATTTCTCTCCTTGTTAATTGGGTTGACTTTCTGCTTGCTCCGTCTCCAAAGGAGTTATCTCCAATTCCTTGATTTCTAACTCGGGGATGACTGTGCTTTCCGTTGCTCTGGCCGAGAGAATCTCCGCCGGCGTGTGCCGCACGTATTCGATCAACAATCTTTCTTGGTCCGTCAGCGGCTGCGGGGAAGGGAACTGTGCGAGGTGCGGTTCCGGTGCCAGTGTTCTTGCGGTGACGCCCGCCACAGGGTGAGCCGGCGTCAGCGTGCCGTGCGGCACATGAGTCGGCTGCGCCGGACTTACGACCGGGGCCAGCACATTCGTTGCCGCCCCACGTTGGACGAAGGGAACCGGTGGCGGGGGCGGGATGCGCAAGTGCGGCAGCTCAAGAACGCCGAGGATGACCGCGGCTGCAACTGCTCCTGATGCCAGCCCGCCCGCCCAAGCAAACCATGCGCGGCCACCCTGTTCTGCATGGACGTTGGCCAAAATGCGCCCTTCCAATCCCGGTCGAGGCGTTACATTGCCATATCGCGCCAGTCCGGCGTCCAGCAGTTCGTCAACGAATTGGTCCTGTTTTTCCATGTTTGCTTCACTTATCTGTAAGGGCGATTCACGAATCGCCCCTACGTCCGACGTTTGCCCTCCAACACTGCTGAGAGCTTCTCTTTCAAGATCTGCCGGGCGCGCATCAAGCGCGTGCGCACCGAGCCTTCGGGAATGCCCAGTACCTGCGCGATGTCCGGCGAGGCCAACTCTTCCACTGTTGAGAGTGTCAGTGGTTCGCGCAATTCGTTTGGCAGCGCGGCGATCAGGCGTTCGAGCAGTGCTTCCATCTGTTGCTCCCCCACTATCTCTTCAACACTTGCGCCCGCGACGCGCATGCTTACAATCGTTTCCGCCGCTTCGTCCATCGAAATCTCCTGCGCTCGCGACCGCCGATCGAGGGCCACGCGCCAGGCGGTCCGCGCCAGCCAGGCTCGCCAATCACGCACCACCGTGCGCCGGAGCGACCGCAGACAGCGGATGAAGGTCTCTTGCGTGGCATCTTCCGCATCGTGGTGGTTTCGAAGCACGGAGTAAGCGATCCGATAGACCAGGCGAGAGTGATCGCGGACGGCAGCTTCGAATTCATTCGCCGCAGTGTCGGCGACCGGAAAAGGCTCGCTCAAGCTCACCTGCCCCAGATCCATATTCTGCCCTCGCGGATATAGACTGTGACTTGGCGCGAAGCGTTCGAATTTGTTTTCGGTAGGGAATGCCGGATTGAGTGATTGTGCGATTAGGTCAGATGGGTGGTTTGGGCGCCTTTCAATCACCCAATCACTCAATCGCACAATCACCAAATCTCTGAAGCCGCGGGGACCGGGCCAGCTTATTTCCCTTCTAGCTCGTCCGCCAGCACCCCGGCGTCGTAGACCTTTCGCAGCGCCTCGATCATCACGCCGGTGTGGACGGCCACGGCGCGGTTGTTGGTCTCGTTGAAGACGTAATCACCCACCAGGCCCTCGATATTGCCGTCAAAGATCAGGCCCACCAGTTCGGCGTTCCGATTGATCACCGGTGAACCAGAGTTGCCGCCGATGATGTCGCAGGAGCTGACAAAATTCACCGGCGTCGTGAGGTCAAGGCTGTTCTTTCGTTCCGCGAAGCGTTGCGGCAAATCGAAGGGCGGCCTCAGGCCGAAGCTGTAGGCACGGTCGTAGAGCCCGTAGAGAGTTGTAAA
Source organism: Terriglobia bacterium (assembly GCA_050013575.1). GTDB lineage: Bacteria > Acidobacteriota > Terriglobia > UBA7540 > UBA7540 > DASYXZ01. The sequence continues at coordinate 7,608 of JBEKEZ010000051.1, forward strand.
CGGCGGGGCAATGGTACCGTTCATGGGATAGCCTTTGACGGCGCCGTAGGAAAGGCGCAGGGTAAAAGTTGCGTCCGGATAGGTTGACTTGCCGTAAACCGCGAAGCGCGCCTTGCCGATTTTTTCCCCAGCCGAGGTTTCCACGCTTTCCACATTGTTTTCGAACCATTTTCTGATCTCGCGGACCAGGGGATCGATCTTTCGCGCCATCATAATCATCGGGTCGGTCGAAGCCGCAACCGCGGCCTCGCCGCCGTCGATGAGAGATTTGCGGAACGCCACGTCTTTCAGCTTGGTGCCGGCGACGAGCTTTTCAGCGACGGCCTTAGGCGTGCCACCGTCGAGCGCGGCCACCACAAACGGATCGTTTGCGCCGAGTTCCTCCACCGCCACATTGAGCGAATGGGCGAGCATCGTTTCTTCCAAATGTGGATAAACGGGCGCGGGGGAGAAAAGGCGGAAGCGCAGCGACTCGAGCTGCGAATCATGGAATCCGTCGAGCCGCGTGCCATCGGGTTTCTTCACTTCGGCGACGTATTGCACGATGGTCAAAGCGTTGCTGGCCAGTCGCGAGCCGCCAACATTCCGAAAACGGGATTCTTTCAAGCGGGATACACCTTTCTTCTCGGCTTCGGCAATATCGTCCCAGGCCGACGAATACTGGCTCTTCCATTCGGGTTTGCTAGCCACCAGGGCCCGGAAATCCGCTTCCTCTTTTTGGCGTTTGGCGATCAAATCCTTGTCCAGAAGACCGCTATACCTTCCCGTCAGTGCCTTCAGCGAATTCTCAATCCCGAAAATCTGGTTGGCCGCTTGCCGGGCTTGCTCGGGTCCTTCAGAGGAGTATTGCCTCAGGACTTTCAGGCGGGCGTTCAAAATCTTCAGCGCTAGCGGGAGATAATAGTCCCTCGTGTTCTCGATCTGCGCCAACGTGTCCAGGCGCGCGGTTGAGCCCGGATTGCCGGAGACAAAAACCAGCTCGCCGTCCGCCGCTCCGCCGGCATTCCATTTCAGATAATGCGGTGTCTCAATGGGTTTATCGTTTTCATAAACGCGAAAGAGCGCCATGTCCAGGTCGTAGCGGGGATAGGTGAAATTGTCGGGGTCGCCTCCGAAGAAGGCGATCTGCCGCTCCGGCGCAAAAACCAGGCGAAGATCCGTATATTTCTTGTAACGATAGAGCCAATACTCTCCGCCTTGATAAAGCGAAATGACGTCAGAACGCAGCCCGGTGGCATCCTGACTTTCCTTTTCGATTTTCGCGATTTCCGCCTTTCGTGCTTCGAGCGCTTCCTTGTCACTCTGCCCGGATTTCAGGACGCCCAGCACCCGCGTCGTTACGTTCGCCATAGAAATCAAAACGTTTACTTCCAGGTCAGGGCATTTCAACTCTTCGGCCTGAGTCCGCGCATAGAACCCGTCTTTCACGTAGTCCTTCTGCGGGGTGGAGACTTTTTGCAACTGGCCGAAGGCCACATGGTGATTGGTGAGTGCCAACCCGTGCGGGCTGACAAACGAGCCCGAACCGCCGTCGTTAAATCGAACGCTGGACAGGCGGACGTGATCCAGCCATTCTTGCGTGGGCGTGAAGCCGTAGCGCTCCTTCAATTGTTTCGTGGGTGGATTGTCGAAGGTCCACATGCCCTCGTCGGCGAGAACTTGAGCGCCGATCAGCGCCAAAGCAAAAGATGCCAGTAACACCAGCAGACAAAGTCGCGAACAAAGAATTTTCTTTTTCATAGCTCTCCTTAGAAGCACGCTCCTCAAGATTGCGAATGGCTACTGGAGCCGCACAACCTCGGCGCTTGCCGCTTGCCACTCGCCACTGCCTTCATCAGTTCGCCGGCAATTTCACAGCACGCCCGGTGCGGATCGATTCCTTCGCCGCATCGAGTATCTCAACTACGCCCACATTCAGGCTGGCCGCGACCGGGTTCTCAATCGGCTTGTCGTTGCGAATGCAATAAAGAAAATACGCTATCGGATTGCTCGTCTCATGCGGCACCGGCCCAAGCGTGACGGGTTGGCCGTCCGGGTGGTCGACATCTGCTTGCGATTTCGCCGCCCGATAAAGCACGCCGTCCCCAGTCGCCAGCAGGCTTCCCTTGGGGCCGAAGACCTGCACCTGCCCTTTGGAATAAGGCCAATCCCAACTTGCCTGGATGATAGCGGTGGCGTCGGGATATTCGAGCAAAATCACGGCGTCGTCATCCACGGCGTTCGCTTGCGCGGTTTTGAGTTTGAGTGAGTAGGCGAAAACGCTCGATGGCCGGCCCTTCAGCCACAAAGCCCACTCCGCGCCGTAGCAGCCGAAATCCACGATCGCGCCGCCGCCGTTCTTCACCGGATCGTAGAGCCAATCGGCAAAATATTTCGACACCCCGATTTCCTTCGGCCCCTCGTGGCCGTATTGCACGATGATTTTTTGGACCGGGCCCAACTCACCGGCATAAACCCGATGGAAAAGCTCGTGCGTCGAGGCAGCCCAGGCATTCCAATAATTCACCATCAGCTTGATGTGCGCGGCGTTCGCCAGGCGCTCCATCTCGCGCGCGTCGGCGGCGGTCGAGGCCAGCGGCTTTTCGGTGGAATAGTGAATATGCCGCTTGGCGCACTCTCTCAGAATCTCGAGATGGCGATTGTTGGCGGTGGTCACAATCACCGCCTCCGGCTTCGCTTCATCCAGCATCTTGACGTAATCGGAATAAAACTTCACCTCCGCCGGCACTTGCTGCTTGGCTTTATCCACCAACTCCGGGTGCGGGTCGGCTATGGCAACGAGTTCCGCCTCCGGCTCCTTGGCGATGGCTCCCAGGAGCCCCCAAACGTGATCGTGGTCGAGACCCACGATGGCTAGTCTCGTTTTTGCGGTGGATTGAGCGCTTACAAAACGCGTTAGCATAAGAAACGCTGCGGACAGCATGATCATTCTTCTGGGCACGCTATGGCCTTTCTCGGTGGGCTTGTCACGGTGCGATGAGTATACCGCCGGTCAAGCCGAAAATGGCTATTTTTCGCTGCCGGCAAACTCGCTTTACAGCAACAAAACCTTAGAGCCACACCCGCAATGGATGCAGGAGTTGAAGTTCATGCTTGGAGTGTTGAAGATCCTGTACTATAATGAATTAGAGAGCGATCCTAAGATCGGCTGGCAGGAATATGCCACTTGAAAAAGAAGTCGAATACTTTCGTCAGCATAAAGACGAATGGCTTCTCCACCATGAGGGAAAATATGCCCTCGTCAGAGGCGAAGAACTCATTGGCACTTTTACCAAAGAAGAAGAGGCGTACGAAGAGGGTGTCAAGCACTTCGGTGCGGGGCCTTTCTTGATAAAGCCAATTCTCAAAGTAGAGCCCCCTGAGCAGATTCCAGCGTTCTTTCTAGGACTGTCAAATGCCCGTCTTTCATAGACGGTTCATAGATTCCAAATCTAGAAAGTCCGACCCTGACCATTTACGGAGTATAGGTCCGAGTATTCCTGTCGAGGTTGCTGTCACGGACTTACTGGCTGCGAACCTCACTCAGTCTGGGAAGTCCGTTCCACAGTCTCATTCTGGATACGCACTAGTCGATACCGGTGCATCGGTAACTGCCGTTGATGAAGATGTTTTGAAGCAGCTAGGCATCAACCCCATTCGGACCATTGAGCTATCCACCCCGAATGGTACGCAAACCAGACTGTTGTATCCCGCTAAGCTGCTCTTTCCTGGGACGCCTTTGCCACCGCTAGAGTTCGCTTCAATTGTAGGGGTCAATGTTAAAGACCAAGGCTGCCTGGTTCTCATTGGGAGGGATATCTTGAGGCATATGCTCATGGTATACGATGGAACCGGCGGATACGTTGCATTCTCGTTTTGAGCTCCCTCAACAACGAACATTTAGGACACCACGGAGCACTTGTGGCATTTGAGAATCGTGTGGCGCTGATCACGGGCGGGACGGGCGCGCTGGGCAGCGCCGTGACGCTCGAGTTGCTGAAAGCCGGCGCGCGCGTGGCCGTTTCGTATCGCGACGCCGCTGAGTGGGCAGCTCTCCAACGCCACGCGGCGGAATTTACGGAAAAGCTCTTCGGCCAGCAGGTCGATCTGACTCTCTCGGATGAAGTCGAGCGCATGGTGGCGGCAATTCGCGCCCGATGGGCGCGCATCGACTTTTTTGTGGCCCTGGCTGGGGGCTTCGCTGCCGGCAAGAGCTACGAAACCGGCGACGAGGCGTGGACCAAAATGTTCGACCTGAATCTTCATTCGCTGCTTGTCCCGCTGCGCGCCGTTGTCCCGGTGATGATGGAGCAGAAATTCGGCCGAATTGTCACAACTTCGAGCGGTTCAATCCTGCGCGGGGGAGGAGCCGGCATCGCAGCCTATGCTGTTTCCAAGGGCGCCGTGCGGCAGCTCAGCGAAATCCTGGCCGACGAGCTGGCCGCCTACGACATCCACGTCCACTGCATCATGCCGGGAACGATGGACACCGAAGCCAATCGAAAGTCCATGCCCAAAGCCGATTTTTCCAAATGGGTGAAGACGGAAGATGTGGCGCGCGTCATTCGAGCACTCCTCAGTGATGATGCGCGGGCTGTGCGCTCCGTTGTGGTGCCAGTCCTCGGTTAAGCTCAGATCCATCGTAGCGAATCTTACTCCACCTTGCCGTCAGCTACGGCCCTGTTTCCCTCGGCGACTTTGGGCGGACCAGCAAGCCGCAGCTCAATGACCGTGGCGATCGGGTTGAGTTTTTTCGGCTGGCCGATAGCGACGACTTTCACGCCGCCGCTTTGCTCTGATTTCGCCGTCAGCGTTTCGTTGCCCTCCAACGCGCGAGCGCCGACTATCGGGGTCTCCAAATCGCTCAGCCTCAGTTCCTCCTTCGGCCAACTGAAAACGTGCAAGTAAAGCGTATTCGCCTTGGTTGTGACGCGTCCGTCGAACGGGAGCTTGCGGAAAGGGCTTTGCGTGGTGCCGTAAATGCTTTCGCCGTTCACCTTCATCCACGCGCCGATTTGTGCCAGCCGCTCGTCGATCGCGTCGGGGAACACGCCTTCGCCGGTGGGACCAACGTTGAGCAGAAAATTCCCGCCCTTGCTCGCGATGTCGATCAGCTTGCGAATCAAATCCTCCGACGATTTCCAGTTGGTGTCGTTCTTGGCGTAACCCCAGGTGTCGTTCATGGTCATGCAAGTTTCCCACAAGCGCCCATTAGGAAGCGCGTTGGCCGGAATGTTTTGCTCGGGCGTTGCATAGTCCTCAGGCAGATTGTTGCGGTCGTTGATGAGGATGCCGGGCTGGATCGACCGGATCATCGCGTTCACTTCTTCCGAGTGCAGTTCCTGCGCGTTGTGCTCCCAACCGCCATCGAACCAAAGAATGCCAATGGGCCCATAGTTGGTCAGCAGCTCGCGCAGTTGGCCCTTCATGTAATCGATGTACCGGTCCAGGTTGGCGCCGTCAGCGGGACGCGACACCACTTCCCATTTGCGGCGCGGCACATAGTCCGGGTGATGCCAGTCCATAATCGAATGATAGAAGCACAACTTGATGCCCTGGCGCGCGCACTCTGCCGCCAGTTCCTTCATCGGATCGCGCTTGAAAGGCGTCGCCTTGGTGATACAATAGTCGCTGAGCTTCGTGTCGAACATATCGAACCCGTCGTGGTGCTTGCTGGTGATGACAATGTATTTCATCCCGGCGTCCTTCGCTGTCTTCACCCAGATTCGCGCATTGAACCTGACAGGGTTGAATTGCGCCGCGAATTTTTCGTAGTCCTTCACCTGCATCTGCTTGTTCGAGAAATACCATTCGCCGATGCCCTTCTTGCCCTGGAGGTCTGTCGAGTCGGCGGGCACCGAGTAGATGCCCCAGTGAATGAACATGCCGAACTTCGCTTCGCGCCACCACGCCGTGCGCCGTTCGAATTGTTCAGGGCTTTCCTTCGCTGTTTGGGCTTGGGCCGCAAGCGCAGCCAGAATCAAGATGACCACAAGCTTGCCGAGATGCTTGAACCGCATAGTTCGATCCTTTCCCGAGTGGGACGAGGGGTCTAGCGACCTCGCTTCCAGCACACACTCGACTGCGATTTCTCTGTGCCAATATCACGAATGAGCTACAAGGGTCAATGGCGATGAGGCCGGAGAAGGCAGAAGGCAGAAGGCAGACCTACCTTCGAAGGTAGTTTTTGCTGCCTACTGCTTACTGCCTTTTGCCTACTCTTCTCGGCGCGTTGCCGGTCCTCGCGTTTCGGCTTATAATCAATTTCGCTGTTTACGAATTCGAATCCACCTCACGTCCGCCCCGTTATGTTTCTGGTTTACAGTCTGCTTTTCACTTTGGGTGTGGTCTTGACGGCACCGTATTACTTGTGGCGTCTGAGGGGGAAGATTCTCTCGGCGGCCGACTGGCGCGAGCGGCTCGGATTTCTTCCCGCGCACTTTCCTAGTGCAGAGCAGGCTGGCGCCGGCGGCGCGCTGTGGGTGCACGCCGTTTCCGTGGGCGAGACTCTCGCCGTGGCGGGGCTGGTTAAGGGACTGCAAAAGGAATTTCCCGAGCGCAAGGTCTTTTTGAGTTCCGTCACCGTTGCCGGCCGCGAGGTGGGCGAGAAGCGATTGCCCGATGTTGCCGGCCACTTCTACCTGCCGCTCGATTGGCGGGCGTCAGCCCGGCGCGTGATGGACCGGTTGCATCCCGCTCTTTTGCTGATCGTGGAAACAGAACTATGGCCCAATTTGCTGCGTGCCGCGCACGAAAGGGGCACGCGAGTGGCGCTCGTGAACGCTCGGCTTTCGAACCGCTCATTCCGTGGCTATCGCCTGGCGAAGCCTTTCATGCGCCGAGTCCTCGAGTGCGTGGATTGGATCGGCGCTCAGACTGCGCAGGATGCGGAGCGATTCGTGCTTCTGGGCGCGCAACCCGAACGCGTGGCCGTGGTGGGCAATTTGAAATTCGACGGACAGCCGCCGCAGATCAGCCCGTTCACTGGCCGGCTGCGCGAGGCTTTGGAAAGCTCCGGCCGTCGTCCGGTGTTGGTGGCAGCGAGCACGATGGCGGGCGAGGAGCAGATCCTCCTTCAGGCCTGGAAGGAAATTCGCGCTCAGCATCCCCGAGCGCTTTTGATTTTGGCGCCGCGACACGTCAACCGGTTTGAGGAAGTCAGTTCGCTGTTTCTCCAATCGGGACGAAGTTTCGTCCGGCGCACGGCGCTTGAGCCGGACTCGCGGGGAATGGAGCAGCAACTTGCGGCGCCGGAGGTCTTGTTGCTCGATACCATCGGCGAGCTGGCAGGAATCTTCGAGTTGGCCGACGCGGTTTTTGTGGGCGGAAGTCTGGTGCCCACGGGCGGACATAATCTGCTCGAGCCCGCTTATTGGGGCAAGCCCATTTTGTTCGGGCCGCACATGGAAAATTTCCGCGACATCGCGCAACAGTTTACGGCGGCGGGAGCAGCAGTGCAGGTCCACAGTGCGCACGAGCTGGCGCGGGCCGTGTCGGACCTGCTTCGGGATAAGGATGGCCGGAGAGCCATGGGTGACCGAGCCCGACACTTGATGCAACAGGGAGCGGGCGCCACGGAGCGCACTCTGGAGCAGCTCAGGATCATGCTCGGTGTTCACGCTTCCGCCCACACCCGCGCCTGAGAAGTGAGCAACGGTGAATCGAATCTTTATGCCGCTCGCCGTGGGTTTTAGAATGGGAGTTGCGCTGCGCACCGCCGCCTACGGGCGAGGCTGGCTCAAGACTCGCCGATTGAACCGGCCAGTGGTGAGTGTGGGCAACCTCAGCGTAGGCGGAACGGGGAAGACACCTTTCGTCGCATTTCTCGCTGAACTTTTGATGAAGCGGGGATGGAAGCCCGGCATCCTCACGCGAGGCTATGGCCGGCGCAAGGGGGCGAAGTTGGTGCCGATTGCGCAGGGCGACAGGCGCGCTCCCCATCCACGCGAGGTTGGTGATGAGCCGGCGCTGCTGGCGAGAAAGTTGCCCGAAGTCCCCATCGTGGTTGGCGCGGACCGATACCGCGCCGGCCTTTTGGCCGAAGAAAAGTTTGGCGTCAATGTGCACATCCTGGACGACGGCTTTCAACATCTGGCGCTGGCGCGTGATTTAGATATCGTTCTTCTCGATGCGACGCAGGAGCTATTGCACTACACGCTGCTGCCCGCCGGGCGGTGGCGCGAACCGTTGTCGGCGCTGAACCGCGCACATCTTGTGGTTATCACCCGCACGGAACTGGCGGACCCCCAGCCGCTTGAGATTCGACTGCGCGACGCAAAGTCTCGGGCCTCTATCTTTCGGTGCGTGACGACACTGAAGGATCTTGTGGACGTTTCTAGCGGGAAGATCGCATCGCGGGAGAGCGTCGGCGCCGCTCGTGTCCATGCTTTTTGCGGAATCGGGAATCCAGATGCTTTCTTTCGAAACGTCGAACAATGGGGTTTCGCCGTGGTCGCGACGGCCAGCTTTCCGGACCATCATGTTTTCGAGCCGAGCGATGTCAGTCGGCTCGTGGCCAAGGCGCGCGAAGCGGGCGCAAAGGCATTGATCACCACCGAGAAGGATGCGCTCAACCTTCCCGCCGTCGAGAAAACAGAGATGCCCCTATGGGCTTGTGTTGTGCAGTCTGAAGTGCACGGGGCCAATGCTTTCGCGGAAGCATTATTTGAGCGTCTCGAAGCTGCGAAGGGGAGTGCCTGATGCCGCGTGCCAGCGATTTACGTGATCCCGCAAAGATCATGGTCCGCGCCACGAACTGGGTGGGCGATGCAGTAATCTCGTTGCCTGCGCTGGAAGCTCTGCGCGAACGCTTTCCTCACACCGAGATAGTTCTGGTAGCCAAGCCCTGGGTAAGCGAGTTGTACTCGCACCACCCCGCCGTCAACCGGCAAATTGTTTACGACGCGGATGGGAAGCATCGTGGCGCGCGCGGATTCCGACAACTGATTGACGCCCTGCGCGCCGAGGCCTTCGACGCGGCCATCCTTCTCCAGAACGCGTTTCATGCGGCCTGGATGGCGTGGCGCGCGCGTGTACCGGTGCGCCTGGGTTACGCGCGGGACGGCCGGGCCGCGTTGCTGACCGATGCCATCGAAGTGCCGCCCAGCGCCGCTTACGGCCACCAGGCGTACTACTACCTGCAATTATTGTTTCGCGCCGGCGTGATCGACAAGCCCGAACCTGCCCGGCCCATCACCGAGGCACGCTTGGTTCTCGAGAATGCGGAGCGAGCCTGGGCGGCCAATCATCTCCGATTGCTGGGTCTGGAGGGCCCGCGATTCCTGGTGGGCCTGAACCCCGGCGCGTTTTTCGGGCCGGCCAAGCGCTGGCTCCCTGACCGCTTCGCCGCTCTCGCCGATCGCCTGATTGGAGCCCTTCATGCCGATGTGTTAATCTTCGGGTCGCCTGCCGAACGCCCGCTGGCGGAACAAATCGCTCGCGCCATGAAGCACACTCCCACCATCGTGGCGGGCGAGACCACGCTTCGGCAGTTCATGGCGCTTCTTGCCCAGTGCCGATTGGTGGTGACCAACGATTCCGGTCCGATGCACCTGGCAGCGGCACTGGGCCTGGCGGTGGTCGCAATATTCGGCTCCTCGGATGAACGCGCGACTGGGCCAATGAGCTCGCGAGCGAGAGTTGTGAAGCACAACGTGCCGTGCAGCCCTTGCTTGTTGCGCGAGTGTCCCATCGACTTCCGTTGCATGATGGGCTTGACGGTCGAAGATGTCTACCGGGCGGCTTTGGAACTCGTGAAGGAATTGGATATTCGATATGATCGCTCGGGCTAAAATACAGTGGCGAGTGGCAAGTGACAAGTGACAAACAAGAACAAACCTGGCACGCTGAGAGAAATTTCGGAGTCGGTGAGAAAGAGTCTTCGCAGTTCCCGCGCGGCGAAGTTGCAGCGCGCCGCAGCCAAGCGCCCGCGAAGGGCCCGTGGCGTCACGGCCGTTTTTCTGGACCGCGACGGCACTCTTTGTGAAGAAGTCGGCTACGTCAATCACATCGACCGGGTGAGGCTCTTTCCGTGGACGGCCGAGGCGGTCCGCAAGCTCAACCGGGCCGGCGTCCTGGTGATCGTTACCACCAATCAGTCCGGTGTAGGACGCGGCTATTTTCCCGAGGAGTTGGTGCAGCGAGTCCACCAGAAAATCGCCCTCGAGCTGGCCGCCAGCGACGCGCGGCTCGATGCGTTTTATTACTGCCCGCACCATCCGGAGGCAAGCGAGAAGGCTTACCGAAAGGACTGCGACTGCCGCAAACCGCGCACGGGCATGCTGGATGAGGCGGCGAAACGGTTCCACATCGATCTTAAGTCTTCCTATGTCGTCGGTGACAGCAGCCGCGACATGGAGATGGGGTTCAACGCCGGAGTGCGCACGATTCTGGTGATGACGGGGTACGGCCGCGGTAATTACGAAAACCTGCGGCATCGCTGGCGACGCCAGCCGGACATGATCGCGGAAAATCTATTGGAAGCGGTCGAAAAAATATTGGGAGAAATCAGAAATCAGAAATTAGAAGTCAGAAATCAGAAAAACTCAGAACGTAAACAATGGAAAGTGGAAGACGTATTTTGATTTGAGGAGGAAGATCCCATGGAAGCGACCAAAGAGAAGCCGCGAGACTTGAAAGTGCGAACCCGAGACTTCGCGTTGCGGGTGATTCGACTATATGGGTCGCTGCCGAAAAAGACGGAAGCCCAAGTGATTGGGAGGCAGGTTTTGCGGTCTGGGACGGCGGTCGGTGCTAATTATCGTGAGGGTCTGCGCGCTCGTTCCAAATCTGAATATGCGGCAAAACTCAACATCGGGCTGATGGAGCTTGAGGAGACTCTTTATTGGTTTGAGCTGCTGGAGCACTCCCAGATCATCCCGGGACCGAAGCTTGTTCCCTTAGTTACCGAGACGTCGGAACTGAGCGCTATTCTTGTGACGCTGATCAAGCAAGCCAGGGCGGCAGAAAAGCAGAAGGAAAAGCAGAAATTAGAAAGCAGAAATCAGAAAAAACCAGAAGGCAACCAGCAAGCAGAAGTATTGGAGGCTTGATTCTGATTTCTAATTTCTGATTTCTGATTTACTCATGAAAATTACCATTGCAGACCGCAACACTTTGCTCGCGCTCATCGAGCGCTTTCCCCAGCAGCGCATCATTCTCCTTGGTGACCTGGTGGCGGACGAGTTCGTTTACGGCGAGATCGCGCGCGTGTCCCGCGAAGCGCCGGTGCTGATTTTGAAGGAGCGCGAGAGGCAGATTGTCCCGGGCGGCGGCGCCAACGCCGCCAACAACCTCGCGGATTTGGGCGCGCAAGTAATGCTGGTGGGCGGAATCGGCGACGACGAATCAGGTGAGGCGCTGCTTCGCTATTTTCGGCAAAAGGGTGTCTCCACTCGGCGCGTGCTCCGCGTGCGGGGCTACCGGACGCCCACCAAATCGCGCGTCCTCGGCGGTCTCTCTCACTGGCAACGCCAGCAGATTGTCCGCGTCGATCGCGAGCCGCCCGAGCCGGTCAGCCCGAAGTTTCGCCGGCGTTTCAGCGAGAGCGTCGTGCCTCTGCTCGCGAAAGCCTCCGCCTTGTTGGCCTCCGACTATGGTTTTGGCTCGACCGACCATCGTGAAGTTGAGTTTCTGCGACGGCGCGCCGGCCGCCGCGCGCTCGCCATCACGGTCGATTCGCGTTACGACCTGCTGAAATACTCGCGCCTGACGGCGGCAACGCCCAACGAGCCGGAACTCGAGGCGGCGTTTGGGAAGCGCATCGGGAATAACATCGAGCTCCTTCATCAACTCGGCCAGAAGGCGCTTCAGCGGCAGCGATTCCAGGCGCTGCTCGTCACGCGTGGCCGCGACGGGATGGTCCTGTTCGAGCCGCGCTCGAAACCCCGGCACATCCCAATCTTCGGCACCGACGAAGTGGCGGACGTTACGGGCGCGGGCGATACGGTGATTGCGGCATTCACGCTGGCGCTGGCGGCGGGCGCAAATTTCTTCAACGCGGCTCAGCTCGCCAATTGCGCGGGAGGTTTGGTGGTGATGAAGCGCGGCACCGCGACGGTGACGCGACAGGAGCTCGAGGAGGCCATTCGCAACGCGTGAGCGATAAGCTGGTTGCACGCGCCGAACTTTCCCGCCGGGGCGAGCGTTGGCGCCGGGAAGGGAAGCGCATCGTTTTTGCCAACGGATGTTTTGACTTGCTCCACGTTGGGCACGTTCGCTATCTCCAGGGAGCGAAGGAGCAGGGCGATGTGCTCGTGGTGGGAATAAACAGTGACCGGTCCGTTCGAGACCTGAAAGGCGAAGGCCGGCCTTTGCTTCCCGCCGAAGCGCGCGCGGAGTTGGTGGCGGCAATCGAGTGCGTGGACCACGTTGTGATTTTTGATGACCTCACCGCCGAGCCTGTTCTGCGCGACCTGCGGCCTCATGTTCATTGCAAAGGTACCGACTACACCGAGCAGACAGTCCCCGAGCGCGAAGTGATGAAGGCCCTGGGCGGCGAGGTTCGCATCGTCGGCGACGCCAAGACGCATTCAACGCGCGATGTCCTCGCTGAAATTGTGAAGCGATTTGGCAGGGACTAAAAGCTGTCTAACAGGCTGGCGAAACAGCGGCTGCGTCCTGCACGGCACAGTGTTCCTGGATACCGGAGAGATCGCAACAGTGACCGATCAGAACCGAGGAAAGAACAAACAAGCTCACGCAAAGACGCTAAGGCGCCAAGAAATATCGCGCGCACATCCAATCGGTCTTTTACGGACCTCTGCGTCTTTGCGCCTTCACGAGAGATTCTTTCTCTTTTCAGGGATTCTTTCGAAGCTTCTGAGTCACCAGCCGATCCGCTGGATGCCCCTGACCACATCGAAATGCCGATCACGGCTCAAAAGCGGGAGGGCATGTTGCCGGCAAAGGGCTGCGATCCAAAGGTCGTTAGTGGGAATCGACCTGCCCATTACTTTCAACTCCAGGCCAATGGCTGCGTAGTGCTGTGCGGTCTCCACATCGATAGGCAGGATAGTCACCGCTGTGATCCACTCCCCAAGCCAGTGCTCGTAATGGGTTCGGTGCCGGGACTGAGCGATTCCGAGCCGATATTCTCCCAAGACGATCACCGGAACCGCTATTCGCTCAGCGTTGGCAACCACCTCCAGCGCGGCGGGCTCGCGTTCCGCAGCGGCGGACAAAGCGTTCGTGTCCAGAATCAACGCCACATCTCCGTGTCGATTTTCTCGAAATCCGCTTCAATGAGACGGTTGATGCGTTCGTTCTCTTTGTGCAAGTGCTTCAGCTTGCCCATGAGTTTAACCCAAGGTTTTTCGCCTGTCTTGGCATTCGCGGCCAGCTTGTCCTTCACCGCTTCCGTCACCAATTCACGGAGCGGTATTCCGCGCTCGGCCGCCACGGACTTCGCGCGGCGAAAGATGGCATCTGGGATCTCCAGCGTGGTTTTCATGTTTTGATATTCCCATATTTATGGGAAGGGGTCAAGAGGGCAGGGGATGGCGACAAGAAGCCGCAGAGTCTCCGGACTTGAAACTCTTCGTTACGGACCCGGCCCTACGACTGCGGCTGAGCGGAGCAGGATATTTCCGCCAGAATTTACTTGACAAACAATAACGCAGAGCTATACTCATTTCAGCTTTAACTCATGCGCGTAGTACCGTTCTTCTCCGCGCTTCCGCCTGCGGAAGAAGAAAGAAGACAAAAAGTAGGAATCAGGACCCAGGAGTCTGGAGTCAGAAGAGCAGTGTCCGTTGTCCGTGGTCAGTTGCCCGTCGCGATGTCTTGGAGCGGGCCACTGTCGCTCGGAGAACTGCCAGAAGAATCCCCTGGAGTTTGCGATGCCATTTCTCAGGAAGTAGACACTGACTACCGCGAGCCTTGGCGCGCGGCGCCGCGGTTCGAAACTGGAGAATCGAAACTCGAAATTCGAAACTCGAAATATGCTGCAATTGAGAATCATGAGAGACTTGTTCCCGGAGAGCGGCGTGACCGCGTGCCGCCCTGGGGAAGGGAGGGCAGGAGCGGGGAGTCGGGGCTATGGCGGATTTGTTGTTGGAAGGGGTATTCACCAGAATCGATTATCGTAACTTGGCGTATAGCAGTGCGCGGAGCGGCCAAAAGAACACTGTGGGCGCGCCGGGTCAAAAAAATGTGCAAAAATGCGGTTCGAAGCCACCATGTTGTTGAAAATAAAGGAAAGTCGATTTGGTTCGAAGCCAAAAATTCGGTTCGAAGCCATTCGTCGTGAAGAAAAAGCGAAGATGCGGTTCGACGCCATCATTCGATTGAAAATACAGGAGTTCCATCTAGGACGATCCCCAATGCGGAGCCATTGTTGAAGCTCTACATTGGCTTCGAATGGGTTTGATCTCAGGCTTCTTAGGGCGGTCCGAATGTCTACGAAGCGCAATATCCGATTTAGTATGATTTAATAAGAGGGATAAGGGCAGGCGCCCAGGAACGGGGAATGAGGGGGTCGGGATTAGGGATTTGGGGGAAAAACAGCGGCAAGGGCTAACCGGCGAGCGGCGAAACGGACAGGGACTATTTGTGATTAGGGAAAGAGACGCCAGGGAAACGGCGGGGGAAAGCGATTTCCGAATTCCGAGACCATAGGGCTTATAGCTCGGCAGGATAGTGAATACTACATAAGATGTGGCAACCTACTATTGAACACCGGCCTTCCGATCTGCGATCCTCAAGTTTAGAATACCGGATGCGTTTCCTCATCATACGTCTGAGCTCGATCGGGGACATCGTACACGCTCTGCCTGCCGTGTCGTGGCTGGCCAAGACTTTTCCCGAAGCTGAGATTGATTGGGTTGTCGAGAAGCGTTTCGCCGTTTTGCTCCAGGGAAATCCCTATGTGCGGCGTGTGATCGGGCTGGATACGCTCGGCTGGCGAAAGAGGTTGGTTTCGCTGGCTACTCTTCAGGAGGTTCGACTGGGCGTGGCATCGCTGCGTGAGGCCGCCTACGACACGGCGGTCGATTTCCAAGGGCTTTACAAGTCCGCAGTCATTGCCTGGCTCAGCCGATCGAGATATAGACTGGGTTTTGCGGCGAACTGGCTGCGCGAGCCGGCCGCGGGAATTTTCTACGATGAGCGAGTGGCGCCGCACGGCCGCCATCACGTCATCGAGTGGAACTTCGCGCTGGTTGAACCGCTGGGCGTCCGCACCCCGGAAGTCGATCAGTGGGAGTTTCCCCTGCTGCGAACGGAGGCCGATGACGGCTACGTCGCCGGGCGTTTGGCTTCATTTGGAGCTAAGGAGTACATCGTGGTCAATCCCGGCGGCGGATGGCAATCCAAGCGCTGGGCGCCGGAAAACTTTGCGGAACTCATCCGCCGGCTTGCGCTGGAGGTGGGCAGCAAGATTTTCTTGACCGGTTCTCCGGAGGAGGAGCGTTTGATTCATGAGATCATTCGCTTATCAGGCTCGGCTGAGGCGCATTATTTTCCCTCGACGCTCGTGCAGTTCATTGCGCTGGCCAGACGAGCCCGGCTGTTCATCGGAGGAGATACAGGGCCTTTGCACCTTGCGGCTGCGGTTGGGACGCCCATCGTGGCAATCTTCGCAACAACCGACCCGCTGAACACCGCTGAACGCAACGGCCCTTTTCTTTCGGAGGACGTGGTTATCACGAACGGCGGCCGGGAACGGTCCGCGCGCAGAGTGCGAGCCGCGCGGTACATTGAAGGCGTCAGCGTTGAGGCGGTGCTCGCCGCCACTCGCGAGCGCTTAGCAAGGCTCCGGCAATTCGGGGCGAGGACGCATGGATAAGAACTATGCCGCCTGGGCGGCCCGATGGCGAGTGCCGCTGGGGTTTGCGATGGCCATTGCCCTCGTCATTTTGTCGCAACCCACACCCCGGTTTCTCGTGGGCGGAGCGGCCGTGGCGCTGGTCGGGCTTCTTTTGCGGGGCTCCGCGGCAGGCTATCTTGAGAAAGGGCAGAAACTCGCGACGCACGGGCCTTACCGGTACATGCGCAACCCGCTTTACCTTGGCAGTTTCGTGATGGGCTCGGGCTTTGCGATAGCGGCCGCGTCATGGACTCTGGGCCTGGCGTTCCTGGTTTTCTTTCTCCTGATCTACGCGCCCGTCATGCGCCGAGAAGAGGAAGAGTTGCAACGGCAATTCGGTGGAGAGTACGAACGATACGCCGGTTCCGTGCCGCTGTTCTTCCCCACTTTTCTTCGTCGCGCTGGGAGAGATACGAGCGCTTCCGCCCGAGAGAGATTCCAATGGAAGCGCTACCGTAATAATCGCGAATACGAGGCGGCTCTCGGTTACATCGTTGGGTTGGTTTTTCTGGCCGCGAAGATGAAATTGCGATAAATTGCCCAGGCCGCTCCAGGATGCGGTTTCGCGTCCAAACATCAGTTATGAAAGTTCGGCTCGTCGAGGTCCTTGGCGCCATTCTCGCTGCCCTTGTCGCACCGGGCCTGAACCCCGGTCACGCGCAGGCGTCGGGCCCGCAACCCTTCGCTGCGGCAGAAACGCTGACCTACGAGGTGGACTGGTCCGTCTTCACTGCCGGAAAAATCGTGGCGAGACTCGCAGGCACTGACCAGGATGGCCCATCGGAAATCATCACCAGCGCCCGGTCGCAGGGCGTCGCGTCACTCCTCTACAAAGTTCAGGATGAGTACCATTCGTTTTTCAATCCGCAAACGCTGTGTTCGCGGAGGATCTCAAAAAAGGTCAGCGAAGGGAGCCGGCACCGGGAGATGGAAATCGCCTTCAACAGCGAACAGGGCGTAGCCGTGGTGGACGAGCGTGACCTGAACGCGCCGAACGCTCCTCCCAAGCACATCGAACACACACTCCCGCCTTGCGCGGAGGACATGGTAACCGCTTTCTATTTCATGCGACGCCAGCCCCTGCACGTCGGCCAGGAGATTCGGCTCGCCGTCAATGACGGCGGGGAGACGCAGGCAGTCGTGGTAGAAGTCCAGGCGGAAGACCAGCTTCAGACGGCGCTCGGCAGCCGCAGGGCCATCCGTGTTGAGCCGAAAATTTTCGGATCGTTGTACAAGAGGAAGGGGAGACTGCTCGTTTGGTTTAGCGATGACGAGCAACACTTGCCGCTCCGTCTGAGATTGACGGTTTCGGTCGGCACGATCACCGCGAATTTGAAGTCGGTGTCATCGGCGCCAATGATGCAGGCTCCTGTGCACTGAGATTCTTGCCCCAGGTGCGACGCTCAAACCATTCTGTATTTCTCGGCCATCAGCCGTTGAAAACGTGGCTTGTAGATGAGGTCGTAGGTTTGTTCCTTGTCGGGAAACAGGCTGAGAGCGAACTCGCGCGTTGCGCCTACGAGCTCCGAGGCTTCTTCCACGGAGATTTCCGATTGAGACAGAACGTTCATCACCAGGTCGACGACAATTTGGAGGCGTCGCACCTTGCGATTCTCTTCAAAGATCTCGGATTGCGTGGCCACCTTTTCCTCGCGGCGGGAAAATCCGCATGAAGCTTTCACTTCAGCCCGCCTCAGATTATGATAACTCAGGCGAACGCAAGTTGGGGTAAGAGTGATTCGCCGATCCCACGGACCGAAATGGAAGACGTGCCTTCGGTCGATACCAACTCAATTCCGGCCGGAAAGCTGGAGAAGCGGGCCGGCCGGTGGCGCCGCGCGCGTGAAGTCCTCGACCGGTCGTTAGTGACCTTCTTTGAGGAAGACTCGTTGACCGTTTCGGCCTCGATCGCCTACTTCGGCCTGCTGTCGATCTTCCCCATGATGCTTCTACTGGTGAGTCTCAGCGGGATTTACATCCGACACTTTGAACTCAGCGGCGATCTCACGGTCGTCTTGCAAGGCTTTCTACCGATGAAGCCCGATTTCATCATGCGCGAACTGGTGAAGATCTCGGAGGGTTTTGGCCGCGTCACCGTGATTTCGTTCGCGATTCTCCTGTGGAGCGCTTCAGGAATATTCCGGCCCCTGGAGAAAGCGCTGAACCGCGCTTGGGGAGTGGAGGAAACCAGACCGTGGTGGAGAAGCTATCTGCTTGCCTTGGAGATGGCGTTGCTCTTCGCGCTTTTTGTTTCCGTGTACACCGGCTTGGTCGGCTGGAACTTTTATATTCAGGGTAAATTCTATCGATGGGCGGAACTCCATCCGGCTCCTGCCCTGACCGAGTTCACTTATCAGATCCTTTTTGCCGCCACGACGTTTGCAATGACGTTGAGTATCTTCACGCTTCTCTTCCGGCGGCTGCCCAACCGGCAACTGAAGACTCGGCACGTGCTGCCCAGCGCCTTTCTCACGGCGATATTTTGGGAAGGCGCGCGCACGATGTTCACGCTGCTCCTGCCTCGTTTCAATTACAGCCACGTGTACGGGTCGATCGGCGCGGTCGTGGCGTTGATGACATGGCTTTACATTTCCTCCGCGGTAACGCTGTTCGGCGCCCACGTTTCAGGCAACCTCTACACCACCCTGAGAAGGCCCGCGCCAGACCCGGGAGCGGCGACTCAATCATCTGGCGCAGCGCCGTACGTGTGAACCCCGATCGATCCGCCGTCCATGACTACGGTGACCGCGCCGCTGAGATCCGTCCTGTACACCCGTGCGCCGATAGACCGAAGACCTCCGAGCATCTCGTGGCTAGGCTCTCCGCGTCCGTCACCTTCCGCGCTCACCAATGCCACCTGCGGCAACACTCGGCTTAGAAACTCTCGGGTTGAAGATGTTTTCGAGCCTTGACGCGCCACCTTCAGCACTTGACTTTCGAGCGGGAAAGATGAACCCGCCAACTCTCTTTCTAATTTCGCGCTGGAATCGCCGAGCAACAGTGCGCTCGTGCCTTGGTCCGAGATTCGCAATACAAGGGGACCATCGCCCACGGAGCCGGAGGCTGACAGCATGCCACTCCCGCGGGCCGGGCTCAGCACCTGAATCGATGTGGTTCCGCGAGTCACTATGTCGTCGGCGGTCATCTCTCGAATCCGAATCCCCAGACGCTGGATTGCTTCCATCAATCCCAAGTTGGCAGGAGTGAACGAATTCCCGCCCCGCCATACTTCGCCAACACGAAAGTTGCGAAATATGGCCAGAAGGCCGCTCACGTCTTCTCGGGCGTCGCTCACCACGACGATATCGATCTTCTGGATGCCGCGCGACCATAAGTAAGGCGAGATGATGTCTTCTCCCGGGTCCCAGCGCCGTCCCTGAGATGCGCCTTCACGCGTGTTGCGGGTTCGGCTTCCTCCGGCATCAATCAGCATCGTCGTCCGATCCGGCAGGACAACAAAAACGGCATCACCGCCGCCGCAATCAAGTGCCGTAAGTTCCAGGACGCCGCTGGAAAGTCGCAGAGCAAAAGGATGAACGGAAATCAGGAGGGCAAAGAAGACCATGCCGATGAGAGGAATCCAAGAAACGCGGGGCCGCTTTGCCAGCGTGACAGCCGCGATGATCGCCGACAAAGCAAAACCAAGAGCCACCCACGCGGGAGGCTCGGGAATGCGGAACGACAGCCAATGTGCGAGGCTTGGAACTTCAGTCAGGGCGAAAAGGACCTTCAGAATTAAAGCCACTGCTTTCGAAGGCCAGACCGCCAGTGAGGAGGCGAACGTCGCCAGAACAACGGTCGGAACTGCCGTGACCAGAAGAGCTACCATCACAGGGATTGCCAAGGCGTTCAGCCCGATGCCGGCAATTGTGACCCGATGGAACGTTTCCGCCATGGGTAGAAGCAGGCCCACTTGGAGGATCGCGGAAAACAACAAAATATTCGCAGTCCATAAGGCCAACCGAATTGGTACCGTCACAGCGCACGACGCAAGCGCGGGATGCCGGTCCATGAATCCTTCGCGCCGTTTTAGCACGCCAATCAAAGCCCGAACATCCAGGCGGAACTGTGCCTGGTGAGGTCTGAAATGAATATCCGGGTTGATGTCGTCAATTTTCCATAGAGCGCGGCGATAAGGTTCTATCGTGCGCATCAGAACCGGCGCCGCGAGTCCGGCAATCAACAGCACCGCCGAAAACGAGAGCTGGAAACCGGATTCCAGCAGCCATGCCGGACGATGGAGCAGCAACACCAGCGCCGCGAGCCCAATGGCATTCAGAAGCACGCGTTCGCGATAAAGCAGTCGCGCCACCAGATAGGCAACAATCATCACCGTGGCGCGGAGGGTTGCGGTTCGCTGTTCCACCAGTGCGGCATACGCGACCAGAAATATCAGCAACCATACGGATCGCCAAGTTGCACTCAATGGCAGAAGACGCAGCAGGAAGTTCGCAATCAATGCCAGCAAGCCGATATGAAGGCCGGCGATCACCAGCAGGTGATAGAGCCCACTGCTACGGAAACCCTCGATGGTCTCGGAATCAAGAGAAGCTCGCTCACCGAGCAAAACCGCTTTGAGCACGGCTCCGTCGCGCATGTTGTTCGACCAAGGTGGATAGAGAACGTCAATCGCATCAATCAAGCGTTGGCGAGCTTTCTCCAACATGCGGGCGAGTCCAGCTCCGGAAGTCCCGGGCAACTTTTCCAGCAGAAGCGGGCTCTTGATCGTCCCGTCCCAATAAATGTCTTCGATGGATTTCATCCACCAACGAAAATCAAAGCTGCCAGGGTTTCGATAGTTCTTAGGGTGACGAAGGCGAGCGAAGGCGCGGATCCTGTCGCCGTATTGGAGGTGTAGCGACTCCATTTCTGACCACGCTGCCGGGTCGTTCGAAGTCTCCAGCCGAAGGCGAACCTTGCCTTCCGCAGGACGAGTCGTGACGCTGGTTCTGCGGCGCGCGACCTCGACCCCCTTCGTTTCGATATCAAACTGCAATCCGTAGGGAGTGCGAAGGGGCGTCGAAACGAGGACGCCTTCCAAACGGATCGGGTCGGTGAGATCGATTCCCGAAGTCGCCAGGTGACGGACGTGATTCGGCGGAAATCGAGCTTCAAACAGAAATGAACTGGCCGAGCCAGCAACCACAAAACCGGCCAGCGCCAGTAAGGCTGAAACCTTTGGCCATTCCGACCGGAGCATGACCAAGCCGGCGAGGAAACAAACCCCCGCCGAAACGAGAAGCAGGCTAATATCTCCGATGACCTGACCCAAAGGCTTTTGTTCAGGATGAACCAGGAGTATCCCAAGCGCGAAGGAACTCGCAATGTAAAGCAGCGGGCTTCTGACCGGTCGTATTGCTTCGCTCTCGGAGTCCACAAATGCACCCGATGAAAGGGCGATCGTTCACGGCCTGTGTGGGCAAGATATTACCACGAGTGGCAAATGGGCTCATGGCGAAGTAGTGGACCAGTAGGAGAAGCGCTCGGAGAAGCCGCAGGAACCCTCTTGGAGGATTACCGGCGCGGCGTGAGTCTCGCCAAGCACTCCATGTGGAAGGTCTGCGGAAAGAAGTCAAACAATTCAACTGATGCCAACGCGAAGCCCTGCGCGAGGAGGAAGCCAAGGTCGCGCGCCAGCGTGGGAGGATGGCAACTCACGTAATGGATTTGTCGAGGCCGCAGCGCGGCGATGAATTTGAGGGTGGAAGATCCCACGCCGGCGCGGGGCGGATCAAGCACCACCAAGTCCGGCCCGGCGCGTGCAAACCGTCGCAGAAAGTCGAAAGCGGACTCCGCCACGACGCGGACATTGCCAAGCGAGTGCGACGTTGCGTTGGCGGCGAGGTCTTGAGCGGCCGGTGCGTGGGCTTCCACGGCTATCACCTCGTCAAAGCGACGAGCCAAAGGGAGGGTCAACAAGCCGACTCCGGCAAAGAGATCGAGCGCGAGCTCTCCCTTCTCGGTGACCGTTGCGGTTTCCACAAGTGTGCGAAGTAAGAATCGTGATGCCTGAAAGAAGGACGTCGGGCTGACTCGGTAGGTGAACTCACCGACGCCATACTCCAGCGCCGATGCGCCGTGAACACGCCACCCATCGCCAGCCTTGCTAGCCACACTGACCACACCGGGCAGTCGCGCCAGAAAATCTTCAGCTAAGGTCTCAGCGCGTTCGTCATTGGGACTTCCGTGCAGAGTGACCATAACCCGCTCGTCGCGGTCATCGGCGAGCAGTTCGATTTCATTGAAGCTAGCCAAGCGCTTCGTCCATTCCGGTTTTCGCAGCTCGGTAAGGATCTCGTTGAGCCGCGGCGAAAGGATCAGGCAGGCGTCGATGGGACAGAGCTTGTGAGATTCCGCTTCAAAAAATCCCAGCGCAACCTCGCCACTTGCTTGGCGCACGATTTTGAATTGCGCCTGATTGCGATAGTTCCAGGGATGGGAAGCGTGCGCTCGAATCTCGGAATCCCACGTGATCTTTCCAATGCGGCGCAATGTCTCGCGGAGAATCTCCCGCTTGGCCGCGATTTGATGCTCGGCGTTAAAGTGTTGATACTGGCAGCCACCGCAGCGCCCGAAATACGGACACGGCGGATCGACACGCTCGGGCGCAGGTGCCACCACTCGCAACGGGCGCGCATGAACCACGCCTTTGGCCGTGCGCAACTCTTCCACTTCGAGGCGCTCGCCGGGCAGCGCTCGTGGGACCAGGACCGCCCGGCCTTGATGGTGACCCAGAGCATCGCCACCGTAAACGAGTTTTTCTGCGGTGAATTGAAACGACAACGGCGTCCTCTGTCCTTAGTCCCTTGTCCCCTGTCCGTTATATGTCGCGTTGGCCCAGCGCCGCAAAACTTGACGGAGGACCAAGGACTAAGGACAAGGGACAAACTATAGATAGAACAAACTCAGTCGAGGAACGCCGTAATGTTCAAACAGTCTCTTTTTCAGGAACTGACGCTCCAGAGATTCGATTTGTGCCGCCGTCATTCTTTGGCGTGCGCTCGCGAGGCCAGAATCCACTTCGCGCCGGTGTTGGGCCAGCCGCTCCACCGGCGTGCCTCGCGTCAGCGCCGCGGTCAACTTGTCCTCGATGGCCGATAGTTCCGTCTCCAGCCCTTGCCAGTCCGCCACCCAATCCTCGCGCGAAGAAATTTCGCGCACTGCCGCCGCGCATGCCTGCAAGTCTTGGGCGAGGACGGATTGTTCGTTCTTCTCGCAAACCCGCGACGTCTTTTCCAGGGCATCGGCGTTTCGGTTGAGGTAAGCGCGAACCTCTTCAACCGAGAAGGGAGCTTCGCAGTGGGATGGGCCCGGCGTGCGTGCGCCGCTTTCCACCAGCGCGGCGTTCAATTCCTCGGCCGCAGCGAAGACTTCCTGCGAGCAGTACGCGAGTCCGTTGACCTTGCGGAACGGCTTGCGGCGCTTTTGAAACTTCTGAAATGCGCGTTCGACCCCGTTCAAAACCGCTTCGAGCGGGATTCCGCTTTCCTTCCAGGATTCGATCAGAGCCCAGTCGAGGGTGGAAAGCAATGTGGGTGTGCCACGACACCGGCGGAAGCACTCCTCGATTTCGGTGAAGTAATTGAAATAGTTTTCCACGGCAAATGACCGAGTCAGGAGTCAGAAGCCAGTATTGGCATGGAAGCAAGCAGGACAGGGTTGAATTGACAATGTGCGGGATCTGTATCCTCTTAGCTATGCTCTGGCGCCCGAGCTCTGTCTTCTCATTTCTGGCTTCTGGCTCCTGACTCCTGACTCCTGTTTCCCATGTTTCGCTCGTAAATAATTCTGAGTCCTTCAAGGGTCAAAGCGAAATCGACCGGCGGTTTGTATTTCGACGCTGCGGCCACCAGCGAAGCCTGGCCGCCCGTGGCAATCACTTTGGTTTTCTTCCCTAGTTCACCGAAGAGGCGGTCCAGGATGCCATCCACCAAGCCGACCGCACCGTAGAAGAGCCCTGATTGCATGCTGGCGACGGTGTTGGTTCCGATGACGTGATGAGGCTCACGGATCTCCACCCGCTGAAGTCGCGCGGCCCGCTGAAAAAGCGCCTCGGAGGAAATCCCGACGCCCGGCGCGATCACCCCTCCCAGGTATTCTCCTTTTTCCGATATTACGTCGAAGGTGATGGCTGTGCCGAAATCGACGATGACGCACGGCCCCCCGTATTTCTCAAACGCGGCCACGCCGTTGGCGATGCGGTCGGCGCCCACGTCCTGGGGATTTTCATAGTGAATGGCCATGCCGGTCCGCACGCCCGGACCGAGGAAAAGTGCTCTGAGGTGAAAATACTTCTGCGCCATTTCCTCGAGCAGGGTGTTAAGCGGCGGAACAACACTCGCGATCATAATTCCGGAAATCCCCTCCGCCCGAATTCCGTCGAGCGAAAACAGGTTGCGAATCAGGATTCCGTATTCGTCCGCGGTCTGCGCGCGGTTGGTAGTCAGTCGCCACTGGGCGAGGAGTTCCGCCTCCCTGAAGACACCGAGGACGGTGTTGGTGTTCCCAACGTCGATCACGAGAAGCATGTTATTCGTATCGACCATCTCCATATCCAGAGGCGAATCGTGCTTGCGTTGAGGAGAGACGGACAAGTCATCAGCCAGTGGCCTCGCTCGTTCTGAGCTGATCGCTGAGGGCCGACTGCTGACAGCCTTTTCTATTTTACTTCCGCAATCTCTCCCGCGACCAACGATTCCTCAAGGCCATTCTCGCGGCGGATACGCAGCGAACCGTCGGAGGCGAGCCCTACCGTAACGGCCTCAAAATCGCCGTTTCTCGAATGCACGCGGATTTTCTTGCCCGCCGCGTAACTCGACGCCTCCGCCCACGCGCGGATGATTGGCTCAGTGCCTCGATCGAGAAAAGCTCGGTAATACTTATCCAGCTCTTTCAAAAGGCTCACCAGGATTTGTTGACGAGAATAGAATCGTCCGCCCTCCAGGCGCAACGAGGTGGCGGCGGATTCGATTTCCGCAGGCATCGTCTGCTGGTTCACATTGATGCCGATTCCAAGCACCACGTAGTGCAGTCGGCCCAGCTCCGCGCTCATTTCCGTCAAAATGCCACACACTTTCTTGCCGTTCACCAGCAAGTCGTTCGGCCATCGAATGTCAGCGGCCAGGCCGGCGGCGGCCGTGATGGCGCGATGCGCCGCAACGCCGGCCAGCAGCGTGAGAGCGGGTGCAGCGGCCGGAGGAAGGTCAGGCCGAAGGACAACGGAAACGTAGATGCCGCTGGATTTTTCGGAGAACCACGTGCGCCCGAAGCGGCCGCGGCCGGCGGTTTGTTCCTCTGCCAGCACCACGGTTCCGTGCTCCGCACCCTGTGCTGCGAGTGCTAGGGCCACGTCGTTGGTCGATTCGATTCGGAAATAATGAACGATCTTATGCCCGATTTCGTTCTCGCCCAGCTCGGTCCGAATGAGGCTGGGAGCCAGAATGTCCGGCAGCGTGCGGAGTTGGTAGCCGCTCGAGTGGTGCCCTTTGATTTCGACGCCGAGCGACCGAAGTTTCTCAATATACATCCACACTGTCGAGCGCGTGACCCCAATCTGGGAGGCGATCTTGGGGCCAGGCACAACTACGGTCGCGTTCTTCACCAGCAGGTGAATCAGTTTGTCGACTCTTCGGTCGGTAACAGGGTGAAGCATCGTCCTTAAGTATGAAGGTCAAACCGTCAAGGATGATAAGAGAGTTCGCTAGGCGGAAGCATCTCCAAGGATTCGATCACTCGATGGAGCTGCGCTCTCAGATCATCCCGGCGTTTTCGTGTCGAGCGCACCACTTCCGCCGGGGCGCGCGTCACAAAGTCATCTTTTGCAAGTTGCTGTTCAAGCGCCGCGAGCTGCTGCTCGAGCTTTGCCTGGTCTCGCTCGAGGCGCGCGCGGTCAGCCCCGGAATCAATCGCCTGCTCCTGAAACACGCGAAGGTCGATGTCCGCGCCGATCCTGCGCACGCCGGGCGTCGTAGGAGCGAGCCGGCCATGGAGGAAATTCGTCGCCTGAAGTCCGGCCAGCCGGTGAATCGCATCGAGATGGGTGCGGAACAGCTCGAGTATCCGCAGGTCTTCGCAAGCCACTTGAGCGCTCGGCTTTTGTTTTTGCAGCCCCATTTCGGCCTTGGCATTGCGCGCCGCGACGATCAACTCTTGCACGGTCTCAAACTGCTTTTCGGAGATGGGGTCTGCCACGCGCTCGCTGACCAGATCGAACGCGGCGAGCGAAATGGATTCTTCTCGTGAACGGCGTGAAAGCTCGTGCCACAGTTCTTCGGTAATGAACGGCATAAATGGGTGGAGCAAATGGAGCGCTGCCTCAAAAACCCGCGTCAGGTTCATCCATGTCGCCAACGCCGGCTCGCCACCGGTTTTCGTAATCTCGGGCTTCACCCACTCGAGGTACCAATCGCAGAATTCGTGCCAGAAAAAGTGGTACACGCAGTCGGCCGCCTCGTGGAACCGGAACTGGCTTAGAGACTCATTCACCTCGCGTGTGATGGTGAGCAGTCGCGAGAAGATCCAGCGGTCCGCCAGCGCCTGATGTTCGGGCGCCGCGGCCGCGTCCAAACCCAAACCCGGCAGGGGCTGAAGCGAAGTTGTGATTTGGGTCTGCGTTGCCTCGGGCAGCTTGCGGAAATTCATCAAGATGAAGCGGCCCGCATTCCAGATCTTGTTGGCGAAGGCGCGGTACGAATCAAACTTTTCCGGGCTGACCACGATGTCGGTGCCCGGCGCCGCGCTGATGGCGAGAGCGAAGCGCACCGCGTCCGTCCCGTATTTCGCCGTGATCTCGATGGGATCGATCACGTTGCCCTTGGTCTTCGACATCTTCTGCCGTTCCGGGTCACGGACCAACGCGTGGATGTAAAGCTCGCGGAAAGGCACATCGTTCATGAATTTCATGCCCATCATGATCATCCGCGCGCCCCAGAAAAACAGAATGTCGAACCCCATGATCATCAGGTTCTGAGGATAAAAGCGGCGGAGGTCCGGTGTGTCGTCGGGCCAACCCAGGGTCGCGAAGGGCCACAGCGCCGAGCTAAACCAGGTGTCCAACACGTCGGTTTCGGCGCGCAATGAGCTGCCGCCGCACTTGGCGCAAGCCGTGGGCGCCGCGCGAGCCACCATCACTTCGCCGCATGCGTCGCAATACCAGGCGGGAATGCGGTGTCCCCACCAGAGCTGGCGCGAGACGCACCAGTCATAGATTTTTCCCATCCAATCGAGATAAATCTTGCGGTAGTGGGCGGGGATGATCTGGATTCTCTCATCCTCGACAACTTGAATGGCAGGCGCGGCCAGCGGTTTCATCTTCATAAACCACTGGGTAGAGAGCCGCGGCTCAATGGTGGAATGGCATCGTTGGCAGATCCCCACGCTGAGCTGATAGTCCTCGGTCTTTTCCAGTAAAGCCTGCTGGCGTAGATCGGAGAGCACCGCGTGGCGGGCGTCGAAGCGATCGAGGCCCTTGTAGGGACCGGCCTCCGCCGTCATGCGCGCTTCCGCGTCGATCACTTCCAGACGAGCGAGCTTATGCCGCTCGGCAATTTCAAAATCGTTGGGATCGTGAGCGGGCGTTACCTTCACCGCGCCCGTCCCGAACTTCGGATCGACGAAATCGTCAGCCACGACCGGAATTTTGCGATTGAGCAGCGGCAGAATCACATGGCGGCCCACCGCTGCCTGGTAGCGAGAGTCCGCAGGGTTCACGGCCACGGCGGTATCGCCCAGCATTGTTTCCGGCCGCGTCGTAGCCACGACAAGATGTCCCTCGCCGTCCGCAAACGGATAGCGAATGTACCAGAGTTTCCCTTGTCGCTCTTCGTGCACGACCTCGAGGTCTGAGACGGCGGTCCCGCAACGAGGGCACCAGTTGACAATATATTTTCCACGATAAATGAGGCCCTCTTCGTACAGCCGTACGAAGACTTCCACCACGGCGCGCGTGTAGGGTGGATCCATGGTGAACCGATCGCGAGTCCAGTCGCATGAGGCGCCCATCCGCTCCATTTGTTCGCGGATCGTCCCGCCGTTGGCCTCCTTCCATTGCCAGCAGCGCTCGATGAATTTATCCGGCCCCATTGCCCGCCGCAGCCGCTGGCCTTCCTTTTGCCATTGGCGTTGCGTCTCCGGCCCCGGCTCGAGATTGGGCAACGACTCGCGGCCAAGCTCGCGCTCGACGATCATCTGCGTCGCGATCGACGCGTGGTCGGTCCCCGGAAGCCACAGCACGTTCTCCCCCCGCATGCGGTGCCATCGCATGAGAATATCAATCTCGGTGTGTTCCAGCATGTGGCCCATATGGAGTGAGCCGGTGATGTTGGGCGGGGGGATCACCAGTGAGAATGGCGGGCGCGACGCGTCATCACTGGGCCGGTACAGATTCTGTTCGACCCACTGACGCGCCCACCGCGGCTCGATAGCTTCCGGCGAATAAACTTTGGGGATTTCGAGTTCGAGTTCCAATCTTGCCTTTCTTCAGCCGAGTCCTAGCCGACGGGGGCGACCGATCTCTAGCGCGCTTCACGATACGCAGTCGAAAGAGTCTTAACCAATCAACTATAGCTTTCGACCGAGAATCCGTCAAACACAGCGCGACTGATGGTTTCATTTGCCAGCAGGTTCTTCGCTGCGCTGAGAATCACATGTCATCCTGTATCTCGCGGCGCCGGAGAAGGATCTGATTTCTTTGCGCCGGCCTGTCGCGTTCCTTTGACTGGATCGATGCTGAGTTTCGGCAAGTCTATCAAGCGTTCGGCGGCGAGGAAGCGTTGAGTTCAGCGTTGATCTCGTCGGCTAAGCATTTAGCCAATTCCGCTACTGCCTGAGGGCCCATCCGTGGAGACATCTTGGTGACGACCATTTGAACGATCGTATAGACGTGCGAAGGATCGATGGCCGGAGCAGCAGGAGCCGCGGCAGCAGCGCTAATTTCTGCGGGCGCGGCAACACCCTCTTCTACGGCGGGAGGGGCAACTTCCTCGGCAGCCGAGACCGCAGGGGCTTCCTCGGCAGCCGAGACCGCAGGGGCTTCCTCGGCAGGCGTGACCGCAGGGACTTCCTCGGCAGCCGAGACCGCAGGGGCTTCCTCTTCACGCGCCGCAAACCGCACGTGACCTGCCGCCGCTTCGCTCAGTGAGTAGCTGTCGAGCGACGCTGCTGAGACCGGCGGCCCCTCGGGCTCAGCGGGCGCAGTGGCAGCAGCTTCCGCAGTCACTTCGGCTGCCTCTTGCTCGGCTGCCGCGGGTGCTGGGGCCATCTCGTCGCTCAGAACAGGTTGGGCAATGTCGGTCAGTCGGAACATCATGGTCCGCCCGAATTCGGGTGCCGGCGGCGAGGGTGGCGGCGGTGGTGGCGCAGCTTGCTCTTCGATGAATACTGGTTCGGCTGGGACTTCCTCTTGCGGAGGTGCCATCGGCTCGGGCGTCGCCACCTCCGGTGCAGGCTCGGCGGCGGCCTCATAGGCCGCGGGTGCTTCCTCGGCTATCGCCGGCTGTTCAGGAGGTGGCGGCGGGAACTCTGGTTCGGCAACGGGTGGTGCCTCAAAGGGAACTGCGGATTCGAATGAAGGCATCGGCTCGGGCTCAGGCTCCGGCGCGGGTTCGAATGCCGGTGGAGTTTCGAGCGGAGCGAAGGATTCGAACGCGGGTGCAGCCTCGGCAGGGGGCGCCTCCATTTCCTCCAGCGGCGTTTCTCCAAGCGCCACGCCACCTTCCAGCGCCGATAGATCCGGTTCCGCCTTCTTGGGAACATATTCAGGCTCTTCGTCGATCGGCTCGACCACGGGCGGCGGAGCGGGCCGTGCCCGCGTAGGTATCTTGTAAACGACGGTCGCCCCCAGCGGCGTGTGAGCGGCTTCTGAGATGGCAAGAAACTTGGTCACTGTGTTGATCAACTCGGCGGGGTCAAATGGCTTTCTGATTCGTCCGTCAGCTCGCGCCCGGGCGCCCTTTTGCTCGTCGTAAATATCATCGTCACTGAACACGAGCAGGACGGGAACATTGGGGAATTCCGCCGATCCTTTAACGAACTCGCATACTTCGTAGCCGTCTCTTCCCGGCATCGACACGTCGGCGAGGATCACCATGGGTCTCACGGTGGGCAGTTTCTTGATGGCTGCCACGCCGTTTGAGACAGTGACCACTTCCATGCCCTCGCCCGTCAAGATACCGCTCGCCTTCTTCTGAACAGTGGGGCTGTCGTCTGCGATCAAGATGGTTCGAGTCACGCCGACCTCCGCCTTTTTCTCGGAACCGTTACTGTGCTGACGAATACCACACCTGCCAGCACGAAGTCAAGCTGCAAGCAATTGGCGGTTGTGTCAAGCATTTGTCAGTTGAGCTCCGCGAGAATACAAGACTTCGAACCAAGTTGTTCCGCAGCGAGCGATCCAGAGGCGGAGCTTGAGGAGGCGGTGAGCGCCGCGTCGTGTCCAGCG
>JBEKEZ010000052.1:0-37675 GCA_050013575.1 Terriglobia bacterium
CAAAACCAAAAGCAAAACCAAGAGCAAAAACAAAAACAGAAACCAAGAACAAAACCAAAAGACAAAATCAAAAAAGGGGACATTTTAAACGAGGTAAGAAAGGGGACATTTTAAAAGAGCTTTGACACCCACACATTTCTCACTTGACAAACCATTATATTTGTACTATGTTGCATATGAACGCTTTCGGCCATGAGTGTAAGTTGGGGGAAGGTGGCCGCGCGCAGGAGGTGGTTCGTGCGTGCCCAACTCCCCAACCCGAATGCCTGCGTCGGTTCCCTCCGAAGCCAACCTCAATTTCAAGGCTTGGGTTCCGAGTTCCAAAGCTCGGATGTCGCCCATCGATTTCAGGCCTCCTCTCCCAGGAACGAAGCCGGAATGTCCTTTATTTTCTGTAGGATTACGTCTCCGGTTCATGCACTACTCCCGATTTGCGAAGTGCAGGGCGGACCAATGGTTAACGCAAGATCAGAGACCAGAAGGAGGCAAAAGCGGCAGACGGCAATGTCTCTTAGTAGTCCGCAGCTCGTTGGCGTCCAAGATGGGCGAACTGGAGGAGCCAGGGATCAGGAACGAAGCCGGAATGTCTTTTAGAATCAGCATTGTAGACTTCACGGTTACTGCCTCTACTCCCGATTTGCGACGAGCAGGAAATGGAAGCTTGAAAACCGACACTCGAAGATGGAGAGAATTACGTTCAAAGCCGGAATGTCTTTTATTGTCTGTAGGATAAGATTTGCGGATCATCTCCCTAATCCCGTTTCGATGGTCGTTAGGCGAGGGCGAGGCGCGTTTCGGTTGCGGACAGTCGATGTCCCACAAGCGGACACGGCCAATGCCGTTGGGCAACTCTAGCGCTTCGCGTTCATTGATTCTAAAGCCTTTAGAGGCGGCGACAATGGAACTCAATCTGCGGAAGGGCCTTCGGGAATTTGAGGCGGAAATCTAATGGGAAATCTAGTCCAAGACCTGCGCTACGCTGTACGCGTGCTCGCTAAGAGCCCCGGCTTCACCGCCGTGGTGGTGCTGACGCTGGCACTGGGCATTGGCGCGACCTCGGCGATTTTCAGCGTTGTATATGGCGTGCTATTGCGACCGCTGCCGTATCCTAAGCCAGAGCAGATCGTGAGCATTTCGGAAGTGGCTGCGGACGGCCATCTGATGCGTTTCGCCGATCCGAACTTCCACGATTTGCACGCCATGAACCATTCATTTTCGGGCATGGCGATGGGTTACGACGACGAGGTCACGGTTTCAGCTGGCAGCGGACCGGCGCGAGTCGGCGTCGCCGTCCTTTCCGATGATTTCCTGCGCGTCATGGGAATCACGCCCATCATGGGCCGGGATTTTTCGGCTGACGAGCTGCACCAAGGAGGAACGCCCGCGGCGCTTGTCAGCTATGGTTACTGGAAACAACACTTGGGCGGCTCGAATGACCTTTCATCCATAAAGCTTAAGGCGGAGGATCACGTCTTCTCGGTGGTTGGAGTTTTGCCCGCGGGCTTCAGCTTCCCGGCGCATACGGATTTGTGGTTTCCGGCTGAATTCTTTGGCGATCAAAGCCCCAGCCGCACGTCGCACAACGGGGATGTGGCGGTGGCGCGGCTGCGCGACGGCGTCACGCTTGGACAGGCTCGCGCTGACCTTTCCGCCCTCGCCCATCAACTTTACCAGCAGTACAAGCCTAATATCGACATGACCGATGTCAGCGTGATGCCTTTGCGCGAGGCCATGACCGCGAACGTGCGCTCGGCCTTGCTGGTTCTGTTGGGCGCGGTTGGTTTCCTGCTGCTGGTCGGATGCGCCAATGTCGCGAATCTACTGTTGGCGCGGGCCGCGGCTCGGGAGCGGGAGTTGGCCATTCGCGCCGCCCTGGGCGCTGGGCGCGGCCGCTTGGTGAGGCAATTTCTCACCGAGTCGCTCATCCTTTCGCTGACCGGCGGCGCGCTGGGGGTATTCCTGGCGCTCTGGGGTGTGGATGCCCTGCTGGTTCTAGCCCCGGCCAACCTGCCCCGGACCGAAGACGTCTCTGTGAACTTGCCGGTCCTGGCCTTCGCTCTGGGAATTTCGGTGCTGGTGGCAGTTAGCCTGGGCACTGTGACGGCGCTGCGGGCTACGTCGGCGGACCCGCAGGCGGCTCTCGCCGAGGGCAGCCGCGGCGCCGTCGGATCGCTCGCCTCGCGCCGCCTTGCTCGCCTCCTGATCGGAAGCCAAGTGGCAATCACGCTGGTGCTGCTCGGAGGTGCGGGCCTGCTGGGACGCAGCTTGCTGAGTGTGCTCTCCATTGATCCCGGCTTTCGCACAACCAACATCGTCACCATGGAACTGGAGGTGCCAAAGACGCCTGGCGCGCCTGAATGGCCTGCTACCGACAAGCATCCGGCGATGTTTATGGACACGCTCTTCAGTAAACTGCGGGACATTCAGGGAATGGAGCAAGTTGGCGGAGTCAGCGTACTGCCGCTTGCTACCGGATGGGCGCCGGATGGCAAGTTCCTGCTGCTGAGCCAGCAGCCGCAGTTCGATTTCAACAAGCCGGAAGATAATGCGCGTCTCGAGAAGCTCTGGAACTCGGCGCCGGGCGGCGAGGCGGATTACGCCGTAGCGAGTCAGGGCTATTTCCAGGCGCTGGGCATTCCCCTGGTTCGCGGGCGCTTGTTTGACGAGCACGATACAGCCGATGCGCCCCACGCGGCGGTGGTCAGCGAATCGATGGCCAGCAGCACCTGGCCGAATCAGAATCCGCTGGGCCGCACCATTGAGTTTGGCAACATGGATGGAGATTTGCGGCTGCTCACCGTGGTCGGCGTGGTAGGCGACGTGCGCGACCGCAGCCTGGAGAAACCGGCGCAGCCAACGGTCTACGTCGATTACCGCCAGCGCCTGCGCGGCGGGCGGGATTTCACGGTGGTGATGCGCGCCGCGACGCCGCCCAATCTCCTGCTGCAAGATGCTCGTCGCGCTTTGCACGACCTCGCTCCCGATGTCGCGCCCCGATTCCAGACCTTCCAGGATGTGTTCTCCGCTTCGCTCGACACTCGCAAATTCAATCTGGCGCTGGTCGGCGTTTTTGCGTTCTCGGCACTGATGTTGGCAGCGGTCGGCATTTTCGGAGTGATGGCTTATTGGGTGTCGCAGCGCACGCGGGAAATCGGCGTACGCATGGCACTGGGAGCGGGGACGGCTGACGTTCTGCGGCTGGTGCTGCGCCAGAGTATGATCACAGTGCTGGCCGGCGTAGCCGTCGGAATTGCCGGCTCATTCGCCCTGACCCGCACGATTCAGTCGCTATTGTTCGGTGTGAAAGCGACCGACCCGCTCACGTTTGCGGGCGTGGCGCTGCTGCTGACGCTCACGGCGCTCATCGCCAGCTTTGTTCCGGCGCGGCGTGCAACCAGGGTGAATCCGATCGAGGCGCTGCGGTATGAATGATGAATTATAAATTATGAATTATAAATTACCTGAGATAGGAACTCGAATGCCCTGCGCCAGAGCCAATCCTGCGTTCATTCATAATTAATCATTCATAATTCATAATTACTCTGTGACCGCTTCTTTCTTGGATGCAACCGGTGCAGAACATTTTTCGAGGAGCTGCTCTTTTCGCCACACGAGCTCATTCGTGTTATAGGCGGCGATCTCAAAGCCCTGGCCGTGGGTGATGGCGTCGCAGGGGCAGGCTTCCACGCAGTAGCCGCAGAAGATGCAGCGATTGTAGTCGATATTGTAAACCTTGGCGTAGCGCTCGGCGGCGCTGATGCGTTTCTCAGTCGTGTTCTCCGCCGCTTCGATGTAAATGCAATTGGAAGGACAAGCGGCGGCACAGAGAAAGCAGGCCACGCATTTTTCGAAACCGTTTTCGTCTCGTCGCAGAACGTGGACGCCGCGGTACCGGTCCTCAAAATGAACCGGCTCGTCCGGGTAATTCTCGGTCACGGTCGGACGAAACAGCATCGTTCTAAGGGTGATGCCAAAGCCCTTGGCGATCGCAACCGTGGAATCAGCAATTTCCTGTAGTATATTCGCCATAGCTCGCCAACCACGAATCAATATAGAGGAATACCGTCGCGAGGTCAATGATTGCTGGACGGTTTTGGACCAGTTCTTTTCGACTGCCGCTTGACAAATGTGGTCCGTGGTCCGTTGTCCACGGTCAGAAAAAATCAAAAGCGGGAGACCGACGGGCAACAGCCCCTCGGCCGCGGGAATCTAAGGTATGATGGCTTGTGACCACGCGCAACAAAGGCGACACTTGGACAAATGAACTTCAAAGCGAGGGAAAATCATATGCAGAAAATCAGATTCGTAGCGCCGGCAGCTTTGTTGACGATTTCTATTTTCTCCGCGATGCTGGCCTTCGGACAGCAGGTGCCACCTCCTCCCGGCGCGCAAGCCGCCAACGACACCGCGCGCATTCCCTCGGGCACTACGATTCGCGCTGAATTGACCACGCTGCTCACGACGAAAACCAGCAAGAGCGGCGACCCGTTCACGGCACGCGTTGTTGAGCCGGTTTTCGGTGGTGGAACGGAAATCGTGCCCGCGAACAGTACGGTCGAAGGGCACGTCTCGTTCGTCAAGTCGCCGGGCCGCGTGACCGGCGTCGCCGAGATGCGATTGGTCGCGGACAGCATCACCACCCCAGAGGGCACCGTATACACCGTCGCCGCCGGCCTTCAAGACGCCCAAGGGGCCGAGGGCGCAAAGGTCAAAGGCGAGGAAGGGACCATTCAAGGGTCCGGCAAGAGTACGAAGGACGCAGCTAAAGAGACCGGGATCGAAGCGGGTGTGGGCGCCGGCGTCGGTGCCATCGCCGATGGCGGCACGGGGAGCCTGTACGGATTGGGCATCGGCGCGATCACTGGAGTCGCTCACACACTTTTCAAGAAACACAAAGACCTGATCCTTCCCCAGGGCACGGAATTGAGCTTTGTGCTTTCACGCGATGCAGTCGCGAAGAAGGCTGAGAAACCGACGGACACTAGTTCGCAATAGTCTGCGCGCGCCGTTCACAGCGCAGCAGGGTTACGTGGCTTTGCGCAAGATGTCGGCGATAATTTGCCTGCCGTGGAAGCGGCCGTTTTCGATGAAGATTTCGTTTGTTTGAAGGCCGGAAATAACGACTCCGGCGACGTAGAGGCCGGGGACGTTGCTCTCCAGAGTTTCGAGATTGCAGCTCGGCCTGCAGCTCTCAGGATCGACCTTCACGCCTGCATGGCGCAGCAAATCGACATCGGGATGATATCCGGTGAGGGCAAAGACGAAATCGTTTTCCAGCCGCAGCGTTTCTCCTGACGCGCGCTGAACCAAGATCCAATCTGGTCCAATTTCTTTCACCTCCGACTCAAACAGCGCGCGGATCGCCCCCTCCTTGATTCGATTCTCCAGGTCCGGCCTGATCCAGTACTTGATGTGCCGGCTCAACTCTGGCTCGCGACAAACGACGGTGACGTCGGCGCCGTGACGGTAGAGATCCAGCGAAGTCACGGCGGCCGAGTTTGCCCCGCCAATCACAGCCACCTTGCGTTGGAAGAATTCGTGCCCCTCGAGGGCGTAATGAGAAACTTTGGGCAGATTCTCTCCGGGTATTCCCAGCATGTTCGGCAAATCATAGTATCCGGTTGCGACGATGGCATGGCGGGTGACATAGCATTGCCGCTTTCCATCTGCGGCCTGGGTGTCGATCTGAAAATGCCCGCCAGCCGCAGAGCCCGCGCCCGCTTCGACTCTCGCAATCGCCGTTACGCGCTCCTGGAAGTGAATGGGCAGCCGATAAAACTCCGCAACGCGACGGTAGTACTCGAGCGCCTCCGCCCGTGTCGGCTTTACGTTGATGCTGGGCAGCGGCAGGTCGCCAATTTCGAGGAGTTCCCGGCTGGTGAAAAAAGTCATATTGGCCGGGTAACTATAAAGCGAATTCACTAGGCAGCCCTTCTCGATCAAGAGGAGCTGGAGCTTCGCGCGCGCTGCCTCAATCCCGCACGCGAGGCCGGTCGGCCCCGCGCCTACCACGATCACATCGAAGATTTCAGGCATAGTCTTATTGATGCACGTCGACGAGAATTTCCGCCAGCTCTTTTTTCACGCGCGAGCACGCCGAAAGCAGCACGGGGGTGGCCGGAATACTCTGCTTTTTCCACACGAAGCTGTGCTGTCGGCCTTGTTCAACCAGCATGCCGATGCCATCGCCGACACGATAGCCGACCTGCCCGAATAGCTTCAGCTTGCCTTCCGCTGGATCGAGCAACGCTATGAAGCCGTCCTTCTCCACCACCACGTGTCGCGTGATTCGCTCCATCGGCACAAACTGAAAGCCGCTTGCCAACAACCTCTGAAGCGTCTTGATCTGTGCCGGCGTTAACTCAAAGGATTGCGATTCTGGCATTGGCCTCATGAAAGTGGACTCGTACAGAAGTAAGGGTCAAGCAAATTGACTTCCCTCCGCCAATATTCTACTCTGAGGTGCAAGATGTCGACGAGTACTATCGAGAAGCGATTGAACGACCTCGCGCAGGAGATAGGCATGCTGCGCTCTGCTGTAATCGGCGTGGTCGGCGAAACCGACCCGGAAGGCGACTATCGGCCGGAATTTGTCAAGAAAGTGCTGAGGCTCGCCAGAAGGAAGCAAGCCGGCGTGAGGTTTACCAACGCGTCTGATTTCCTCAACAAAATCAGGTAGGCCTCATCTTATGCAGGTCATTCTCGAGCAGAGTTTCTTGAAATCCGCTCGAAGGCTACCGCAGAGCATAAAAGAGAAGTTGGGCGAACTCCTCGGCTTGCTTGAGACTAATCCCTATCATTCTCTCCTTCACACCAAGCAACTATCTGGCGAGCTTGCAGGCTTTTTTTCATTCCGCATCACGCGCGACTGGCGCGTGATCTTCTATTTTGAAGACCCTGAAACCATACACGTCCTAGAAGCAGGCCACCGTAAGGACATTTATCGGTAAGAAACTGGCGGGTTCCCAACGCAGAGGAAAACAGAAATTCTCTGAGGACTTCAAGTTTCCGATTCCAGCTTGGCGAGGACTTCTCGCAGGGCTCGAATTATCTCTTCGCGCTGGATATTGTTTCTTCTGAACTTCACGACCAGGGTAAATTCCTTGCCCGGCGGAACGAAGCGGAACGCGCGCACTTTCTTCTCAGGATTTCGTTCCTCGCGCGCCTGATCTCGGGTCACGGTCCCCAGTCCGAATCGGCGAATAAGCTCACGCATCTTCGTTTCGGTCGGCTGCCGGGCCACCTGAAGCAACTGCGACTTTGAAAGCACTCCCGTTTCGATGCAGAGGGCTTTGATCTCATCAGGAATGGCGCGGAGACTGAGCGATTCGGTGATGGACGAGCGCGACTTCCCAAGCCTTCGCGCGATGTCGTCATGGGTCATCGCGAAACGATCGCCGAGCGCCGCCAAACCGTCGGCTTCCTCGAAGGGCGTCAGATCTTTGCGTTGCAGGTTCTCGATCAGCGCCAATTCGAGCGTTTCCGCTTCATCGGCGTCCTTCTCAATGCATGGCAGCTCGGCCAATCCTGCGGCGCGCGACGCGTGGTAGCGGCGCTCGCCGGAAATAATCATGTATTTGTCAGACTCGGGGAGATGACGCACCAGGAGCGGCTCCAGCACGCCTTTGGCGCGCACCGATTCGATGAGCCCGCGCAGGTCGCCCTTGTCCTTGCGAGGCTGATCGGCGTTGGGCTGGATCTGCTCGATTGGGATCATTCGGCCGATCGCCGCGCCGCTCCGCGAGATGATCTCCTCCACGTAATGCGCGTTATGTCGCATCTTCAATGTCGCCGGCAATCCCGCGCGTCTAATGGACACGTTGCAACACCTCCCGAGCCAGCCGCTCGTATTGCTCGGCTCCCGAGGAGCCCGGCGCGAACGTGAAAATCGCTTCCTTATACGCCGGGCTTTCTTCCAATCGCACGCTCTTGCTGATCACGGTCTTGAAAACTTTGGCGCCGAAGACATTCTGCAATTGTTTCAGTGTATCGCGCGCGATGTTGGTGCGCTTGTCGAACAGAGTCACCAAAACCCCAAGAAGCTGCAACTCGGGATTGGGACGGGCGCGAATTCGCTCCAGAGTTTCCATCAAGTCGTCCGTCCCCTCCATGGCGTAATAGGTCGCCTGGATCGGAATGAGCAAGTGCGTCGCCGCCACTAACGCGTTCACCGTCATAATGCCAAGGGTCGGCGGTGTGTCGATGCAAATGATGTCGAAGTCTTTCCGGCTGGGCGTCAACGCATCCTTCAACCGAAAAGGTCCATCGAACTGGCCCACGAGAGTGGCCTCGAGTTTCGCGAGCGAAATTTTGGCCGGCGCCAGACAGAGGTTCGCATATTTCGTCGGCTTGACGATTTCCCCCAGGCCCAATTGGTGGTCGGCCAAAACGTCGTAGATAGAATTCGTCACTTCTTCGGGAGAAAAAAAAGTCAGCGTGGTGTTGGCCTGCGGGTCGAGGTCAACCAGAAGGGTTCGCTTTTTCTTTTGCGCAAAGGCGGCGGCTAGATTGGTGGCTGTGGTCGTCTTGCCGACCCCGCCCTTCTGGTTCGCGATCACAATGACAATAGCCACTCCGCGCTCCGGCTCAGTCCGTCGGCCGACGGACTGCTACATCTTGTAACGGCCCATGTCCTCGTCGTTGAGGTTCTCGAGCCACTTCCGCAATTCGTCGTTCGAGATTTTGTCGGTAGCCACTCCGGCGACCTTCGAGTTCTTCAGCACATCATCCTCGACGAAGATCGGGCAGTCGACCCGCAGCGCCAGAGCCAGGGCATCGGACGGCCGCGAGTCGAGTGATATGATCTGGCCGTCTTTCTCCAGCCAGATGACGGCGTAAAAAGTGTCATCCCGCAAATCGTTCACCACCACGCGGTGCACGCGCGCTTCGAGGCCCAGAAGAAGGTTCTTCAAAAGGTCATGGGTCATGGGGCGGGGTGTGCTCACCTTTTCGATCTCGAGCGCGATGGCGTTCGCTTCGTAAATGCCGACCCAGATCGGAAGCACGGCGGTGCCACTTACGTCTTTGAGGATCACGATGGGCATGTTGGTCACGGGGTCCATCATGAGCCCGCGAATCTTCATCTCGACTTCCATCGAATCCTCCTTGTCCCAATGAAGACCATCGGGACGCTTAGCCTAGCTCGACCGCTCCAACAGTTGCCTCGGCGAATCGGGATTAGGAGCGATATCCGCACGACGGATCTCGCTCATTCTAAAGGACATTCCGGCTTCGTTCGCAATCCCTCGTTCTTGCCACTCCCCACTCCCCTGGTGACATTCCGGCTTCGCGCCTGATCGCCCCGAGATTCATTCCACCTTCTCGCCCACCAGGCTATTCGGCCCCGCGGCCGTGATTCGGACGTTCATGTACCGGCCCACCCAATCCGGGCTGCCCGCAAAGTTCACCGTCCGGTTGCTGGTCGTGCGGCCGACCGATTGCTGAAGGCGCGGCTGGTAACCTTCCACGAGGACTTCAAATTCGCGCCCAACGAGTGCCTGGTTGCGCCGCAACTGGATTTGCCGCTGGCGCTCCTGGAGCACGGCTAGCCGCCTTGTTTTTTCCTCTTCCGGCACGTCGTCCGGCCACTGGCCGGCCGGCGCAATCGGCCGCGGCGAGTACTTGAACGAAAACACCTGGTCGTACTCTACGGTGTCGAGAAGCGACAGCGTCTGCCCAAGATCTTCCTCTGTTTCTCCACAGAACCCGACGATGATGTCCGTCGAGATGCTAATAGCACGCTTGGCGCGGCGGATGCAATCGATTTTTGCCAGGTACTCTTCGCGCGTGTAGTTCCGGCGCATGCGGGCGAGCACTGAATTCGATCCGCATTGAACAGGAAGATGGATTTGGTCGCACAAGGCAGGCGTGCTCTCGATGGCGCGCACGATGTCGGCAGTGAAATCGACCGGATGCGACGTGGTGAACCGCACGCGGCGCACGCCTTTCACCTCGGCAACTTTCAAGAGCAATTCGGCAAAGCTGAGCCGCTCCGGGGACGGGTCGCAGTAAGAGTTCACGGTCTGTCCCAGCAACTGAATCTCGGTAAATCCTTCCTCGGCCAGGCGGCGGCAGTCGGCCAGGATGCCGTCGCTGGCGCGGCTGCGCTCCGGGCCGCGCGTCATGGGCACAACGCAAAACGAACAGCGCTTGTCGCAGCCTTCAATAATCGTGATATAGGCTCGAAAAGGATTGTCGCGCCGGGTAAACTCCGTTTCAAAGCACTCATCGATGTCGAGCAAAAGCCCGGTCACGCGCCGGTCGCCCCCTTCGAGCTGCGCCACGAGATCGCCAAACCTGGAATAACTTGCGGACCCGCACACCAAGCTCACTTGCGGCGCGCGCTCGAAGATTCGCTCGCCCTCTTGTTGCGCCACGCATCCCAGCACCCCAATGATCGGCGGCTTCTTCTGGCGCACCTTCCTCAACTGCCCTAGATGTGAGTAAACCTTTTGCGCCGCCTTCTCGCGAATGCTGCAAGTGTTGTACAGAACCAGATCAGCTTCGCGGTGGTCATCAATGGGCCTGTAGCCGCGCGCCATCAGCACGCCCGCCACTTTCTCCGAATCGTGGACGTTCATCTGGCAGCCAAATGTCTCGATGAAGAAGGTCTTGGCGCCGGCGGGATCTGAGGTTGGATATGTTTCGGGCTGGACTCGGCAGATGCTGCCCGGCGAACACAACTCTGCCGCAGCGTTCCCCGGTTGAGGATTAGCTGCCGGTGAAATCTGGATGAGATCCGTTCCCATGAGTGCCCTGACCCGACAGCGTCAGTATATCGTGAAACGGCACCGGTTGGCTAGGTTGAACGCACCGGTGTCGCAGCAACGTGAAAAGATCCTCTTCCAGCAAAGTAAGAAGTTCCTGTTGGGAACCGGCAAACTGTCGGGATGCAAAGACAACAGGAGCTGTGGATGAGCCAACGAGATCGGGACCGGTTGCAGGTATTGCACGAGGCAGAAAAGGGGCACCTGACGCAGAAGCAGGCGGGGGCGCAATTGAAGCTGAGCGAGCGCTGGGTGCGAAGGCTGGTGGCGCGGCTGGGGAAGGAGGGTGATGGCGGGATCCTGCACCGGCTGCGGGGGCGGGCCTCGAAGCGGAAGCTGAGCGCGGCGGTGCGGGCGAAAGTGGTGAGGCTGGTGAAGCGGGAGTACACCGACTTTGGACCGACGCTGGCGGCGGAGTATCTGGCCGCCAAGCACGGGGTGGTGGTGAGCAAAGAGAGCGTGCGGCAAATCCTGATGGAGGCGGGAGTGTGGAAGCGGAAGCGACGGCGGGTGGAGGAGGTGCACGTGTGGCGGGCGCGCCGACCGTGCTGCGGCGAACTGGTGCAGTGGGACGCGTCGGAACACGACTGGCTGGAGGGACGAGGGCCGAAGCTTTATCTCTTGGCGATGCTCGACGACGCCACCAGCCGTGCCCTGGCGCACTTTGCCGAGCACGACACGACGGAAGCAAACTTTCGCTTGCTGGAGAATTACCTGAAGCGGTGGGGGCGGCCGGGAGAATTTTACACCGACAAGGACAGCATGTTTACCGTCAATCGACCGGCGCGGGAGGCCGACGACGAGGCTTGGCCAGAGGCTTGGACGCAGATCGGGCGGGCGCTGAAAGAACTGGGGACGGGATGGATTGCCGCTCACTCCCCGCAGGCCAAGGGGCGCATCGAGCGCTTCTTCGGCACTGCCCAGGACCGGCTGGTGAAGGGGCTGCGCCAGGCGGGGGCGCGATCCGTGGAAGAAGCCAACGCTTATTTGGAGCAGGAGTACCTGCCGCTATGGAATCGCCGGTTCACCGTGCAGGCGGAGAATGCCACCGACGCGCACCGACCGTTGCGGGCCGAGCACGACTTGGCGGCGATCTTGAGCCACGTGGAGGAGCGCGTGGTAGCCAACGATTACACGATTCGGTACCACGCCCAGATTTACCAGATCACTCGGGCGGATATTCGTCCGGGCTTACGAGGCGCGACCGTGCGGGTGGAGGAGCGGCTGGACCAGACGGTATGGGTGCGCTTCCGGGATCACTACCTGGGGGTGAGCGTGTGTGAGCCGATGGCACGCCCCACCCAGCCCGCCCCTTCCGCCCTGCGTCGCCCCACCGCTACGCCTCGGCGGGGAACACCCGGTAGCACATGGATGAAAGGCTTCGATCTGCGTCAGA
Organism: Terriglobia bacterium; assembly: GCA_050013575.1. GTDB lineage: Bacteria > Acidobacteriota > Terriglobia > UBA7540 > UBA7540 > DASYXZ01. The sequence continues at coordinate 12,163 of JBEKEZ010000052.1, forward strand.
GTCCCCCACTATGGAAAATCATGAGGCAAGAACAGGGAGCGGGCACGGTGAGAGGAAGCACCCCGTGAGGCGCGCGGCGGGCGCTAACCTCAGTCGCCCTACGGGCTCCTTCGGTTAGCGCCCACAGGAACTACTTACTTTGCTAAGAACAGGAACTTCTTACTTTGCCTTGACAGGATCGCTGCTATCTCGTAAGGCGCAACAGAAGTCGGTGCGACCTGTTGCTGGGCATACAGACCAGTTACGGCTGAGAGGCGGCGTCGAAAGAGATGCTTCGTGCGCGTCCACCGTTCGCCCGCGCAAGATCCAGAGGGCAGGGACGGCTTACTTCATGGAAGGCGCGGAGGGGACCACAGTAGAGCGCTGGCGAAAACGGAGCGGCGTCATTCTCTCTTTCTTGGCAAATGTGCGGTTGAAGCTTTTCGGGCTGCCGAAGCCCGCTTCGTCGGCGATCTGGTAACAAGGCAAGTCGGTCTCCACCAGCAGTTGGCGGGCTCGCGCTAAATGGCAGCGCGTAATCTCATCTAAGATCGTTCTTCCTAGGGCCGCCAGGAAACGCCGCTCCAAAGCACGGCGAGAGATGCCTAGCGCCTCCGCCACTTCGCTGACGCTCACTGGGTGCCGAGCGTGCTCGCGAATATACCGCAAGGCTCCACCGATAGCCTCGTCTTCCCGGACGATCACGTCGCTCGACCGCCGGTGCACGACGTGTGTAGGTTCCACCAAAACCACGCGCTCCGCCACTCTTTGGCCGCGCATTAAAGCGTCCAACAGACGCGCCGACTCGTATCCCGCCTTGACCATGTCGAGCGCCACGCTGGAGAGCGGCGGAATGGACAACTCGCACATCATCTCGTCGTTGTCCACGCCCACGACCGCCACTTCGTCTGGAACTTGGATTCGCTCCGCGGTGCAGACCTGGAGCACTTCGCGCCCACAGACGTCATTGGCCGCCATGAGGCCCACCGGCTTGGGCAAAGCCCGCAGCCATCTGGCCAAGATAGGCCGTTCCAGCTCCCAGCTTTCCATCCAGTTGGGACGTTGCATCCAGTTGGCCGAACCAATGCGAAGCGTTGAGCACTTGTAGCCTGCCTCCGCCACCATTTCAGTGAACATTCGCTCGCGCGCCGCGGACCATCGAACGGTAGCCAATCCGCAAAACGCGAAATACTTCAGTCCGGCGTCCAGAAGGTGCTTCGCTCCCATACACGCGATGGCCTCCGAATCGGTGCGAATCTCGCCATATCGGCCATCCGGCGAGAATGAAGGCGGTTCCAGCAGGGAAGAGACCACCAAGGGAAGCCGTGTCGAGCGGACCCATTTCGCCATTTCCGGCGTGCGCACGCGGGCGATTGCGCCTGTCCCTTTCCACGACGCCATACTGGGCAGCGATTGGTCCAGGTGGCCGGGCGCCACGCTGAGCGACCACGGCCCGTGCAGGCGAACGTACTTCAGAATGCCGCGCAGCAGGCCGCGGCCATACTCAGTGGAGGTTTCCAGCAGCAGTGCGACCTCGGGAATTTGCGGCCATCGGCCTCTCGTGGCCTGGTGCCGCGGCCTCTTACCGTCTTGATTTTGCCTAGAAGCTATTTCAAAACCCTCCGTAAGACGATCATGAAGCAGGCGATATGAAAAAAGGCCTGGTAAATCGTCAGCGAACGGTCGTAACGCACCACCAGTCGGCGGAAGTTACCGAACCATGCGAAGGTGCGTTCCACGGTCCAGCGTCGTCGATAGCGGCGCAGCGCCCGACCGTCCTGGGTCGGAGGTTTGCGCCGATTCTTCCGATGCGGCGAGATCAACTCGATGCCGCGTGCCGCCAGTTGCTCGCGCAACGGGTCACTATCGTAGCCGCGATCCGCGATGAGGCGGAGCGGCTTTTGCCTCGGGCGCCCGGCCCCATGCCTTCGTCCTACCCGGATCGTCTGAAGCGTCGCCTCGACGAGCTTGACCTCCGACGGGGAAGCAGAGTGAAGGTGGTTTCCCAAAGGAAGACCCGCGCCGTCGACCACCACCATCCACTTCGTTCCCTTGCCCCGCTTGGTCTTGCCGACGGCGGAGCCCCTTTTTTGGTGGGAGCGAAACTACCATCCAGGAAGGATTCGCTCCACTTTAATTGTTGGCGTTCATTCAACTCGCCCAGAAACGCGCGCCAGATCTCCAGCCAAACATCTTGCTCTTCCCAGTCCCGCAGCCTCCGTCAGCAGGTGGCCGGGGAAGGAAACTCTTCCGGCAAATCCTGCCACCGAGCCCCGCTGCGCAGAATCCACAAAATGCCTTCCAACACTTTGCGGTCATTGGCCGGAGGCCGACCGCCACGGGGTCGCGGCGGTCGCTTGGGGAGCAAGGGCCAGATCTTTTCCCACTGGGCGTCGGTCAGCAACCGACCGTATCGCGCCATCGGCCCTCCCTCTGGCGCTGCTTACTTTTGCCATCCACCTCCATGACCAAAACAACTACCCTAAATTCACCCAGTTGTACAGGGTTTTGAAATGGGTTCTAGCAGATTTCAGGGACGCCATAAGGGAGACGTTTCGTCCTCCTTGCGCCGGCCCACCCGACGCAATTTGAATATCCAACAGTCGTTCAACGGTGGCCCGCAGCCAACTGCATGCGGATCTGCGAATGGAGGTGGGGGCGCTCGTGCAGCACGCCACACTGTGGGCCGCGCAACCTTCATCTTGGCACGAGCGCGTGCTGCGCGCTAACCAATAATCCCTCTGCCTTCCTGCACCGTGATATATCGGTCGATGGGAAGACCGGTGAGCCGTTCGACCTTGCCGCTGGGCTGCGGCCATTTCACCTCCACCCAATCCATCTGAGTGCGCGGGCCGATGCCCAGTACCATGCGCGGATCGTGGGAGGAGAGATAACCGCCGCCCGCAATTTTCATCGCCGAACGTCTCAGGTCGCCGGCCTGCCAGGTCACTCTAGCTCCCACAGCATCCGGATTCGCGACTTTGCCCTTCAAAAGAATTCCCAGCCAATGATTAAGCTTGCCAATGTTATTGCGGAGCAGGAGGGGGGCGCCCTCGTTCATCATTATGAGCACGTCCACGCCGCCGTCGTTATTAAAATCACCGATGGCCAGACCGCGCCCCGCGTAGGCCGTCTGGAACACGGGGCCGCTCTGGGCGCTCACGTTTTCATAAGTGTGCTTGAAGTCGCGGCTCCCATTGTGTCGCCAGAGCATCGGTTTCTCCTTAAATTGGACCATGCTGAACCGGTCTTGGACTTTGTTGTCCGGGTGTCCGGTAACAATAAAAATGTCCATATTCCCGTCGTTGTCGTAATCAAGGAACTTCACTCCCCAGGCGCTCATAAAACGCACCGTCAGCCCGATGCCGTTGGAGAGGGACTCGTCTTCAAAAGTCTCATCGCCGTTGTTGTGGTAAAGCGAGAACATTTCCTCATCCACATCGGTTAAGAAAAGGTCCATCTTCCCGTCCTGATCGTAATCGGCGGAATCCACGCCCATGCCGGAGCGGGCGCGGCCGTCAGCACTGTACCCGGTCCCGGATTGCAGACCGATCTCCTCGAACTTGCCGTGGCCGCGATTGGCAAAGAGGAAATTGGCCACGGTATCGTTGGACACAAAAAGGTCCATCAGTCCGTCGTTGTTGATGTCGGTTGCGACAACACCCCAGGCGATGCCTTTGACGCTGGCGATGCCCGACGACTCGCTGACGTCGGTGAAGGTGCCGTCGCCATTGTTGTGAAAGAGATAGCTGGGCATGGGATTATACACGCTCGGGATGCAGTAGGCGCGGTCGCCCGCTTGGCGGTTGCCGCAGAACTGGTTGATCTCCTCGCTGAACTGCACGGACCGGCAGACGAAAAGATCCAGCCGCCCGTCGTTATCATAGTCGAACCAGACGGCGCTCGCCGTGAACCCCGGCGAGGCGACTCCCGCTTTTTCGGTGACGTCAGTGAACGTGCCGTTGCCGTTGTTATGATAAAGAATGGAGCGCGGGTATTGGGAGACAAACAGATCTTGCAAGCCGTCTCCGTCGTAGTCGCCCACGGCAACGCCCAAACCGAAGCCGCCGGCAGACACTCCGGCCTTTTCGGTGACGTCGGTGAATGTGCCGTCGCGATTGTTGTGGTAGAGCGCGTTGCGCAGCGGAGGCTTGGGATCGTAGAAATCGCATTTGCCGCTGTTCACCTGATAGATGTCCAGCCAGCCGTCGTTGTCGTAGTCGATGAAGCCGCCCCCGCCGCCCAAAGTTTCCGGAAGGTAGAACTCCGGAGAACGCCCGCTCTGGTGAACAAAATTGAGCCCGCTGGCCGCGTTAGGAATAATTTCAAAAGCAGGCAGCCCGTCGGGGGGCTTGGGGACTGGCGGCATGGCCGAGGCAGCTAGCCGCACAACCCGCCCCGACAGACCGTACGTCGCAAGCCCGCCAATTCCAATTGTCTCCAAAAACCTGCGGCGCGAGCTTGACGCTCCCCTGTTGTTTCCCGTTCGACGCATGCCTTCGACTCCCTCTCGATTTCAGAATGAAAATCTGTTTCGATCCCGACGGTCGCGGCGAGGTGTTTGCCGCCGGCCAAGTTCTTCACTGAGGGGTATTCCGCGACGGATCCCGCGCCTGACCAGAGCCTGGCGTTCCTAGCGACGTGGACGCCCCAGTCGAATTCTCCGGGCTGTGGACCCGACGGCTTTTTTGCTGGATGAGGGCCTCCAGGCGCTGGAAGGCCTCCCGTTCCACCGCCGCAGCCTTGGGCTGGTTGTCCCGCGCCAGGGCTATGGCGAGATTATACCGGATCTCCGCGACGGAAGGGGCAAGGTCCTTTGCGGCCTCGAGTTCGTCGACTGCGTCGTGGACTTGATCGAGACCCAGCAAAGCGCGCCCTGACAGATAGCGCGGGATGAATAAATCCGGCACCACCTCATGCGCCTTGCGGGAATAGGTGAGAGCGTCCTGATATTGTTTGAGGTTCAGGTAAGCGTAGGCAAGCTGAATGTAAGGCCAGGCGCTGTCCGGATTAACCTTGATCTCCTCCTTGAACTGCTCCGCCGCATTTTCGGGTTGCGCGAACTTGGAAAGCATCACACCGTAAGCGTAATGAGTGAATGGCGTCGTGGGATATTCCTGGATCAATTGTTGAAAGACCGGCCCAGCCTCGTTGAAGTGTTCCAATGCCATCAGTTCGCCGGCTTCGCCCGCCTTATCAATGACCGCATCCTTGGTCGGATCCACTTGGCTCGGGAGCAGGGGAACGCGGAGAAGCGCCAGCCCCATGGCAAACCGGACCTGACTCGACCTATTGCCCTGAAACACCATGCCTCGAAGAAGGTCGTAGCCCGCATCGAAATCGCTTCGCATGATATCCAGCAGAGCGATGTGGTAATGTATTACCCAGATTATATTGAGATCATTCGGTAATCCCTTTTGAATTCCCCGGTTGAGGTGGAGGAACGAGTTCGGGTAATCGCCGGTCTCAAACTCACAGAGGCCCAGCATGCTCCAGCCAGTCCCTAAATCCCGATCAAGCTCCACCAGGTTTCGGAACGCGTCCAGGCCGCGGGGATATTGGTCGTCATCATAATAGAGCGTTCCCAGATACCACCATCCCTCTTTCCAGCGCGGGTTCAATTTGAGAGCTTGCTGATAAAGGGTGGTCGCGCGTTTGACATCGTTCGCTTTGCGGGCTTGCGAAGCCTGTTGGGCAAGGCGGTTGAATTCGGCCGTGGTTTTCGTTGCCTGCTGCGGCGCCTTTTCGCGGCCAGCCGGGGATTGGCTTGCCAAGACCGTCAGGGCGGAAATAACCACAGTCCCCACTGCCGCTCGCAGCATTCTCAGCCACCAGCGAAACGCCGCGTCTCGACGGAAATTTGGCATACGCTCAATCAAGGGGAACCAGCCTGCCACCCTGGACAGCGGTTTCGGGCCCTGCCAGAGCCTGAAGCCGCTGGAAATTCGCCATCTCTTGTGCGGCCAGAATCTTTTCGCCCACCTTGCGATACATTTGCGAGAGCAGATAATGCGTCTGCGGATTTGAAGGCTGCGCGCGTTCCGCGACCTTCAACTCGGCGATGGCCGCTTGCTCCTGGCCTGCGCGCTGGAAAACTTCGCCCAGCCCCAGATGCGCTTCGAACATATCCGGTTGAATTCGCTCCGCGATACGGAAATTCTCCTCCGCCTCTTTCAACTGCTCCTGATAAACGTAGATGCGTCCAAGATTAATGAAGATGGTCGGGTCATAAGGGTCTATTTTAGCGAGGTCTTGAAGAACGGGCAATGCCTCGGTCCATTGATGCTGCTTCCAATAGACGCTGGCAAGGTCTCGCAAAATGTCCGGCGAGGGCCCGCCATTCTTCAGCAAGTCTTTGTAAATTTCGATCGCCTTTGCCTGATCGCCGGCGGAGGAATAGTTCTCTGCCTCCAATATCATCGCCGGCTGGGAATTTGGATATTCCGTTTCGAGGCGCTCGAAAAAGTCAAGACCGAGCCGGTGAAGCATCTGGCCGATCGCAAACGCCCGCCCCGGATCGGAGGGCTGCCCGCGGACGAGCGGCATCAGTTGCTTCGAGGCGGCGAGAGCGTTTCCGCTCAAGAACGCGGCGCGGAAGGACTGAAAGGCGGAAGGGCTGGGAAAAACCGGGCGCACGAAATTGGCCTGCTCCGGCGCACTCGCCAGAAGAAAATTTACCGAAAGCCCGATCGTCCCCGGACGCTCGAATTCGAATGGATCTTGCGCCGGCGCTCTGGGATTCGCCGCCTCGGCAGCCAAGCGCTCTGTCCAGCTCTGCCACTCGGGGGAATGGGGAAACAAGGCTTCCGCCTGATCCAGCACATGCTTTGCGGCTTCCGCTTGACCGAGCAGATCCTCAGCGGCAATCAAGTCCTGCCACTCGGGAGGCGAGACCAAGCTGGCGGTCGAAACCTTCGCCAGGATTTCTTGAGCCTGATCTTTCTTTGACTGGGCTGCCAACGCCAAGGCCAGCCGAAGTCTCGCCCAAACCGAATTCGGAAGCTGCTCCAGGCAATTTTGAAATTCCTTTTCCGCTTCCGCGTAGTCCCCTTTTTCCAGATAGACGCTGCCCAGCCCGAAAGGGATATCCGGGGCGCCGGGGGAAAGTTCCTGCGCCTTCTGATAATCGACTGCCGCAGGCGCCCAAACTCCCTGCCCGGCGTTTCGTTCGGCCCTCAGGCGGAACGCGTACGCACTAGGCTGGTGAGTCACCACGTAATCATATTGTTCCTTAGCGATCCCGAGGGCGTCTTGCCCGGCCAGATAATAGCCTTCGGGCCGTCGGGAATCGAGAAGCAGCGAGCGCGAAACCGCTTCCAGGGATAGCGCTAAGTCATTCGAGTTGGCTGCCGCCTCGGCCTCAGAGTACCATGCGTTGGCATCCTTCGAATTAAGACTCGTCGCCCGTTCGAGTTCTTCCAGGGCCTTGCGATCCTGATGAACAGCCAAGTGGCAATAGCCGCTGAAGTACCACGGAACAAATAGGGTGGGATCGAGGGCGCGGGCGCGGCTCAGAGCGTTCAACGAAGCAGTACAGTCGCCTTGCATCGCCCGTACCGCGCCGAGGTTGCTCCACGCCTTGGCAGACTGCGGCCACTTCTTTATTTGGGCTTCGTATTCCCTTGCGGCGGCTTCGTATTCCGCCGCCCGGCCGCTTTTTGAAACGGGAGATTCCTGCGGGGCCGCGGCGCGGGCGAGAACCGAGGTAAAAGCCTGCCCTGCGCAACAGGCCGCGATCATCAATGCGAATTGAGTTTTAGCTGCGAACTGCGGCCTAAGCTTCATGCTTACGTGGCCCCGGCTGCCATGCCTTCATTGTTTCCCGGCCGCTTGGGCCGCGCTCTTGCCCCCGGATAACCATTTCAGACGCTCACCTTCGGCTTGTAGGCGCGCGTGATCAGCCTTCTGGAGCGCAGCAGCGATGGCTCTTTCCCGCGTGCTTTGCTCGGTCTTGTGCAGTCGAGAATAGGCTTGCGCAAGCAGCACGTGAGCGTTCGTGAAGCTAGGAAGCTGTTGCACGACGCTCTCCAAAATCCTTTCGGCCTTCTGGTAATCTTGTTCCTGCATGGCCAGGGCTGCAAGCTCATAAGCGGGGCCCGCGGCGCCGGGTTGCAACTCATTCGCCTTCTCAAGATACTTTCCGGCTTCTGCATCGTTTCCTATGAGGCGATCCAATTGGCCTAGCATATAATTGGCTTTGAAGTTTCCAGGATCCCTTGCGAGTTCCTTCAGGTAGGCCGCCTTGGCTTCCTCCATTTCGCCCAAGTCTGTCAGCGCCTCGCCCAGATCCGCGTATACGCCCGGCAGTTTGGGATCCATTTTTTCCGCATTCTGGAAGGCCTCCAGCGCCTTCGGCGAATTCCTGACGCCCAGCCAAGCTTCTCCCAGAGTCATGTACGCCTCGGCGGACTTCGCCCGCGAAAGCGAGTTCACCACCAGCGGAATGGCCTGAACGTACATTCCCAACTGCATGTACGACACGCCCAGGATATAGGCGGCCGATGGATCGCCGGGCGACGCCTGATGCACCAAGCCCGCCTCGTAAGCCGCCAGCGCGTATTCGCCCAACTTGAGATGGCAATACGCCAGCAACTCCAGCGTCTTGCCGTTGCCCGAGTCAGCCATTAACGAGCGGGCAAACTGCTCCGCCGCTTCCTTGGGGCGATTCGTCTTCATATAGGCCAAGCCAAGGTTTTCGCGAACGATCGCGTTGTCCGGCTCAAGCGCCAGCGCCTGCACGTAAGCCTGAATAGCTTCGGAAAATTGATTCTGCTGCGCATAGGCAATGCCAAGATTGGACAGGATCTTGAACGTCGGAGGGTTTTTGGAAAGGCACCTATTGTACTCGATCACCGCCAGGTCCGGCTGTTTCCCCGCCAGCGCTTGATCGCCCAGAATGCATCCCGGCGGCTCGCTGCTCGAACCGGCCAGGGCCAGGCTCGCCACCAGCAGCATTACCGGGAAAAGCCCGATTCTCCGGAACATTGTCATCGCCTCATTTTATCCCAAAGCGCGGGATTCAGTCCAAGAGAATGCAGTGGCGAGTTTAGCTCGCCAGATGGCGGCCTAAAGCCGCCTCTGCATCAAAAAGAAAAAGGGGCGGGAAAAGCGCCCGCCCCTTGAAGTTTCATTCCATCCTCGATCCGGCCTGGAAGCGTGGCCTTAGAAGTAGATCTTGATGGCCACCTCCATCTCGCGGTGTCCGTGCTTGTCCAGGATGCAGCCAAACTGCTCGCCGCTAGCGCAGGTGCCATTGCCATTCAGCATCTGGCTCGGGTGGCCTTGGGCAAGACTTGTCGCCCCAGACGGCAAGATCCACTGGAAAACCGGGCTCGTCTGCGGGTTGTCGAGTTGCGCTCGGTTGAAGATATCGAAAGCCGCAAAGCGGAACTCGACGCGCCGCTGTTCGCCGAAGGGGAAGCTCTTGAACAGCGTCATGTCCCAGTTATTCGACGCCGGGCCGAGCATTTGCGGCTGCTCCCGTGTGCCCGGGTTGCCGATCGGGGAGACCGTAACCGAAGCTGGGTTGAGCCAGGTACTATTGACGCCCTTGAAATTGGCGCCCTTTTGTGAGTTAAACACAAGCTGGGGAGCAAAACCGCGGTCGGGGGTTCCGTACCACATGGTCGAGTCATTGCCGTTATTCCAATATTGGCTGTTGGTGCACGGGTTAGGCGCCGGGTCAGGAGAAATGCAGCCGTTGCCCACGCCGTTCGGCGGGACAAAGCTCGGCCCGCCGATGGTCATTGGTGCGCCGCTCTGGTAGTTGGTGATTCCGGAGAGCTGCCAGCCGTTTAGAAAGCCGTCGGCAATTTTGTTGCCGCCAAAATACTTGGTGCCTGCATCCGGCATTTGGTAGATGTAGGAGATGTTGAGGTTCTGCGGCCGGTCGTACGACAGCAGGCCGTAGTTAAGCTTTGAATCGAACGGATCAACTACCCCGTTGAAAGCCCCGTTGTACCCCAGCGTCTTCGAGTAAGTGTAGGACGTGAGCAGGGTAAGGCCGTGGGTCACGTTCCGCCGCACCGTCGCTTGCAAGGAGTTGTAGTTCGACGTGGAGACGTGGTGGAGAATGTCTATGCCACCCCAAGGCTTGTAGTAGCGGAACGAATTCGGGCTGCCGAAGGCGTTGGGCGCCACATTCTGCGTTCCCGGAACCCACATCGTCCCCAAGGGTATCGCGCTCCCGTTGACTATGTTCTCGATGAAGAGGTGCCGCGCGACATTGCCCACGTAAGCGACTTCAACAATTGTCTGGTGGCCGATGTCCTGGTCAATCGTAAAGTTATACTCATAACTCATCGGGCCGTGATTGTCGCCCTGGTCATACATGAGGTTGGAGAGGCCAGCGGCCGAGCTATAGGGGTTATAGGTCTGAATGTTAGCCCATCCTCCCCCGGATGGCGTAAGGTAGTTGTTCGCGAAAGTGGCCACACTTGCATTGAACTGGAAGGGAGGGTTTTGCGCGGCGCCAAAGACAGTGTTGCCCTGGTCACGCGTCTCGTAAACTCCGGCGCCGGCGCGAACCACCGTCTTTCCGGTTCCGAATACGTCGTAGGCGAACGCCAACCGGGGCTCGATCGTAATGTGCGGGTTGGGGAACCCACCGCTATTCGCCAGTCCGCCAGTGTAGCCCGAGATCAGGGACGAGGGAACCCAAGGCTCCTTCGCGACATCTTTGATACCTGACCCGATCTGAACTCCATCGTTGACGCTCCCATCGTCGGCCACCGTCCAGAGTTTGGGGTTAAATGAGCCCACATCCCCGCGCGCTTCATACCAAGGCGGCATGTAGGCAAACCGTGAGCCGTAGTTGAGCGTCAGTTTCCTGGTTACCTTCCAGGAGTCCTGGGCATACCACTCGTAATTCCAGAAGCGCCACAAGCCATCCACGTCGTTGGTGTTCTGTTCGTACCAGGTATAGCCTTGGTCCAGAAGGTCGGCGTAGACGTTTCCGGCGTTACCGCTTGACCCGCCCGTGGCCCAGAATTCGCCCTCCGTTTGGGGTGCATTGCCTGAATTCTGGTCGTTGCGCGTGTGGAGGATATCGAGACCGAATTGCAAGGTATGCGTACCCTTAACCTTCGTGATATTGTCGCTGACCTCGAAGGTGGTCTTGTCGCCGATCACTCCATTGAACGTGTCGTCTGATCCCGTCCAGTTACTTGCCGTGTTATCAACGCCGTTCCAGATATAGGGGGACGCCGCGGAGCGGTTATGGAAATTTCCCCCATATCCCTTAAGCCAGTTGAAGCCCGGCAGGTCCTGCGTTACCGTGGAGTTGACCGCCTTGGAGGGATCCTGCAGCTTCCAAGGGAAGTTATTCGCGTTCATGCTGAACTGGACCTCGTTGGTCAGGGTCGGATTGATGACTTGGACCACATTGATGGTGGCGACCTCGCCGCTCAGCTTCCCCTTGTCAGGGGAAATCCTCGGGATGCCATTGCCCCACCACAACCCGTAAGGGTAATATTCGGTATCCGAGTTTTGATCCAGGCGCAGGAAGGCGCGAGTGTTCTGGGTCAGGTTGTAATCCACGCGGATAGCGTTCTCGATCCGGTTTGTGGGGTATAACGGGCGAGAGGCAAAGTCGCTGTTCCCCTGCGGGTCGTTGTAGAAGGGATCGGGAAACGGATAGGTGCTATTCAGTAAGCCTTGGCCGTCCGCCGTAACCTCGCTGGCGGGGAGGATATTGCCGGGCGCCGGATTACCCGTTATGACATCGTTGACAACGCAAGGCATGCCGAGCGCATTTCCAGTGTACTTTGGATTGCCCTTTTGACACTGCGGATAAGATAGGAGTTGGCTAAAATCCCCATTCCGCATGGCTGCTGTGGGCAACGTTAACAGGGTAGTGCCAGGGTCCCGGAGTTGCCTCTGGATCTCGATGCCATAAAAGAAGAACAGCTTGTCTCGGTTCTTGTTGAAATCGGTTCCCGGGATGATGACCGGCCCTCCGATGTTGCCGCCGGGGTAATTGAATTTGCTGTTCGGTTTGGGGACACCCGCGTAGTTGTTCGACCAGTCGTTGGCGTTGAGGGCGGCGTTGCGGCCGTAATAGTAGCCCTCGCCGTGAAACTTGCTTCCCCCGGATTTCGTCACCGCATCAACAATGATACCGCCGTTGCCCTGGGCGGCTTCAAAGCCCGATTGCTTGACCGAAAATTCCTGGATCATGTCCATGTTGGGCTCGACGGTGAACCCTCCGGCGTTGCCCGGATCGATGATGTCGGAGTTATCGAGCTTGACCATGTTCTGGTCGTTGCGCAGCCCGTTGATGTTGAAATTATTGATGCCCCCGCCGGCCACCTGAAAACCCGATCCGCCCGAGGGATCATACCCGCCATTTTGCCCAGTACCGCCGGGAATCCCTGTCCCGCCCACCACGCCGGGCAAAATGTTGAGCAGCTCCAAAGCGTTGCGCCCTACCGTGGACTCATTCTGAATCTGTGCCGCGCCGATGGTGGGCGTCATCCCGCCTGACGACTTCGGGATCAGATTCACGGCTGTGGATTTGACCTCGATGGTTTCCACCTGCGTGCCCACTTGGAGGGTCGCGTCTTCTTGAAGGGCCGCGTCGGGAGCGACGTGAATGCCCGTCTGCTCAGACTTTTTGAAACCTTTGCTCGAAACCGTCAGCGTGTAGGTCGCAACGGGAACGTAGTTGAGGACAAACAAACCACTCGTATCCGAAGTGGTTCTCAGTTCCGTGCCGGATGCCTCATTGCGCAGTACCACCGATGCCCCTGGAACGACCGCCCCTGACGCGTCGCGGACTGTTCCAGAAACGGTGCCGTTACCTTGCTGGGCGAAAGCCAGCGGCGAGCCGAGAATCAAAGCCAAGCCCAGCACCGCAAGCCACACGCTCACCACTTCTCCTCGCCGTAGATTCTTCATGGTTGGCCACCTCTCTACTCTTCTCAAAGTTTAAGACTCGGATGTGAGTCGCTCGAAGATTTCAGTTGAAACGGCCCACCAAAAGCGGAACCTTGAACCACAACCTTGCGCCCGCGCAGACAAGCTTACGCTGCGATCTTGATGGGATTTTGCGCGAGAGTACTTTGAATCCTGCACGGTGGTGATTGTTAGTTCTTGCTTCCCTACCCCAACCGCGACGCATGACTACAGTGAAAGACACGCTTGAATACTCGAAATCAATTATGGCGGCATTCTGCTGGATGGCCCCTCCATCTGTCAAGGGACACTTTGCGGAAGAAGCTGGTCATTTTGCGTCACAACCCTGGCGAGAGTCTCTCGTGCAAAACACCTTGAATGCGCTTGCAGAAAGTACTATGCTCCGGGCGTAGCTGTTTTACGGGGCGAGCCCGCGCCCGAGGATGAATCCAAACGATAATTGCGGAGGTGAGCATGCGAAGTCGTCGTTTCCTCATTGCCTGCACGGCGATGATCTTAGTCGCAGGGATGGTTTACGCACGCAAGAACGATGCGAACTGGATGGACGAACCCTTTACCAAATGGGACCAAAAGCAGGTAAACGAGGTGTTCAACAAATCCGCCTGGGCTCAGACAAAAGACTTTCGGGGCCAAGTGCAGGGCGAACACGGAAGCACGAACACGACCATGGGTCCCCAGGGCGCCACACTGGGCACGGATGTGCCGCAATACAGTTTCACGGCCAGGTTTTTTTCCGCCCAGCCCATCCGTGAGGCTTACGTGCGGATGCTTCAGATCATGAACCATTACGACACGCTCCCCGCCGACAAGCAAAAGGCGTTCGACGAAAAAGTGAACGGGCTTCTGCACGCTGACGTCAGCCAGGAAGTGACCATCACCCTTTCTTTTAAAACCAACGATCCCATCGCTCAGCGGGACATGAACCAGTGGTTCGACACCCAAACCACCGACACACTGAACCAGAACGCGTATCTCTTCACTCCCGCGGGCCAGATTACGTTGCTCAAGTACATTCCCCCTAAGGAAGGCGGCGGCGGTCTCGGGGCCCGATTCATCTTCCCGCGACTGTTCAAAGGCGAGCCCATCCTCCAGCCCGGAGCTACCAGCAAGTTGCGCTTTCAACTTTCATGGCAGCCTCAGGCCGGACAGACTGTGTATATGGACTTCAAGCCTGAAGATATGACCTATAAAGGCCAGTTTTCGTACTGAGCGGCACAGGCGATGAGTGAGACAAGGACAATCGCCAGGGAATGTCGATATAGTCGGCGGGGTGCGACGCGGTGCCCTGATAAAGGAAATGAAAGTGGGTGAAGGTCAACTGTCAAGCTCTCGTCGCAGCCAACACGAACCATTTCACCGCAGCAAATGTCCGGCGCCCGCGGCGCGACGACCAACTCGAAGCTGACGTTGTTGCTGCCGGCGAAAGGCTCGGCCGAAGAGCTGGCGTGAGGATTGCGGGTCCAGTCATCGCCGGCCAACCTCTCGGCCGCGGCCCGCTTTTATGAGAGCGGCGTGGCACACACCGCCAACGGCGAGAACGATGCGGCTCTCGACGATATCAGGCGCGCCCTTAAACCGGGCCCGAATCGCTTCCATGCCTAGAGCTAGACGCTACCTCCCCGAAGATGCTCCGCACCCCACCTTAATGACTTCATCGAAGGCTGGTTTCGGCCGGCCCTCGCGATCAAACAGGAGCGGATAGTTCGTTCTTCCTCGAACGGGAAAATTGTTGAGCCACGAGCCTCGGTCAGTGACGCCCCAGAAAGTCACACGGGTGACGTCCGCTCGGTGTTTGAGAAACACCCGAAATAAATCGGCATAGCGCTGGGCGAGCGCTTGTTGGACCGAATCCGGCAATCCGTTCGTGTAGGGATTCAGTTTGGGCTGTAACTCAGCGTTACGCGATATGTCCGCGCCATGGTACTGCCATGCGGAAGGCAGTACGTCAATGTCGAGTTCCGTAATCATCACCTTGACGCCGAGTTTCGCGAAGGCGGCGATGCTCGCGTCCAACTGATCAACCGTGGGCCAGTCCATTCCGTAGTGTCCTTGGAGACCGACGCCGGTGACCGGCACGCCCTGAGCCTTGAGCTTCCTGATCAGCTCGAGAGCGCCGTTGCGCTTAGCTTCGTTTTCCATTGAGTAATCGTTGTATTGGAGTTGCGCTTTGGGATCGGCTTCATGCGCAAACTCAAAGGCCTTAGCAATGTAGTCTTCGCCGATGATCTTCAGCCAAGGCGTTTGGCCAAGAGTGCCATCATCATTGAGCGCCTCGTTGACCACATCCCAGCCGTTCACGCGGCCCTTGTAGCGGCCCACCACCGTTTGGATGTGTTCCCGCATGCGCTTCAGAAGCGTTTCGCGATCGACGGGATTTCCCTTCGCATCCTCGAAGACCCAGTTGGGCGTCTGGTGATGCCACACTAGCGTGTGGCCGATGATGAACATGTGGTTCTTCTCGCCGAACGCGACGTACTTGTCGGCCGGATCGAAGTTATAGCGGTCCGGTTCAGGATGAATACTCCCCCACTTCAAAACGTTCTCCGGCGAGATGGAATCGAATTGCGCCTTGACGAGGGCGGCAGCGCGCCCATCACTTTCGGTGAACTCGCTTGGGTTGAGCGCACACCCGATCAGGAAAGAGCCTTTGAACGCCTCTTTGAGCGTCGGCGGCGCTTGCTCAGCCAGCAACAAGCCGAGAGTCAGGAGCAAGAGGTTCAAGGCGGTCGCCGCAATGAACATTGGCCCCGAATGTTTCCTCACGGAGCGTTGAACGAAGCGTTTCATAACGCGTACTCCTTTCGCCGGTCTGCCAATTCCCTGGTCATCTGGACGTAGCCCCAATTGACACGAGATATCAGAAGTAAAGCCGGATGAGTAGTTTCTTACGGGACAATCGGGCGTTACCCAAAAGCAGGGGCAGACGCAAGCGCCTGCCCCGCGAAACACAAGCTGGCTCGATCTTACCGCTGCTGCTCGCCGGCTACTTTGCCGTGCCGGTGATAATGCTCATCACCCGCCGCTGGTAGGCCTCGATGACGTCGGTGTTCACGTCGGCCGCGGCGGCAAAGCCCTTGAAGTTGGCGCGAAGCTGACCTACACCCTTGGTTACAGTTGACGCAGCCAGGAGGCTGCCCACGGTGCTGTCTTCATCAGCCGTCAACGCGCCTTCCAGGTCAGCGATCTGGGCGTCTGCGAAGTACGTGGCGACCTTGTCCTCAAGCATCCGCCAGTACCCGACGGCGCCGTTGAGAAAACCGGTCAGTCCCTGGCAGGACGTGGTGGTGCGGGGCGGACGGCAGTCGAATTCGACCACGCCTCTCCAGCCACGCCGGTTGAGGGTGAGCACGATCATGAAGTCCGTGTAGACATTCGAGCCGAAGCCGGGAGGCAGGTCGCAGTCCATGCGGCCGGCGATTTGCCCGCCGAAATGGATGAACGGCGCCAGGATTCCCTCTTCGAGCAACTGACCGAGCTCAAATACTGGATCCAGGTTCAGCATCATGACATGCTGCGGATATTCCGGATTCACGAGGACGCGGCCGGCGAACGCCGGTTCGTTGAAGTAATGGCGAATGGCGCTGGCGGCGCTTGCCCCGGTGCCGGCGTACAGGGCCAGGAGCCGCGGCTCGTAGACCTTGGGTTCAATCGTGTGGATCAGCTTGTAGCCCTTCTCGAGCCCATAGCGCACGCAGATCTTCAGGCCTAGCATGTAGCGTGCGAGTCCGAGCCCGGGGTCCTGCTCATAGGCGCCGTCGCTGCCTTCGCGGCCGCCCCACCAGATAACGTGCTTGGCACCGAACTCGTTGGCGTGGTCGACAGCGTTGCATCCCTTTACGATGGCCGCGGCGCGAACCTGGGGAAATGGACTGGAGAAGGCGCCTGACCGGAAACAGGGGTTGGAGAAGTTGTTAGACGTGAAGTTGTAAATTTCCACTCCGGCCGCCGAGCAGCGTTCCTTGGTGTGACCGATGACATCGGTCACCAAGGCTGGCGCGGCGTCGTCCGGCCAGAGATCGCGATCGTGAAAGGATACCCGCTTGATGGCGGTCGTTCCGAGCACGTCGAGGAATGCGTCCATGCCGATGTTACGAACAGCGTCCCCGAAAGGGTCGCCGCCCGGATTGGTTCCACACCAACCGCCTATCGAGAAGCCGGCCGGTGTTACACTCTTGCCCATAGTAGTACTCCCTCCTGACTTTTTGTTTGGACTTCCGGAATATTTCATGATGTGTACTCCTTCCAACGGGCGGCCCCGGTGACTGGCCCGCCTTGCCGAATATCGAACTCACGAAAGAGCGCAGCGCCGGAGTGTCGACCTTCGTGGCGCCGGTCCGCTCCTGTGTCTCTTTGATGAACTGCATGACCAACTGCGTCAGGACGGCGCCCGGCCGAGGATAGGCCGCCACGATGTAGTGCGGACCCTTGACGGCCTCACCCTGTTCCTTCTCCAGTTCGGCCCTGAGGTTGTCCGGGCTGATCAGGGTGTTGCCGTGTTCGAAGATGACCTTGTCCATGGCCTTGTAGACTTCCTTGCTCTCCTTGACGAGGCCATAGTAGTCGAGCAGTTGAGCGAACACGTAGTTGGACGTCGTGTAGACGTCCTGGCCCTGTTCTGATTCGACCGCCTCGGCATTTTCTGTCCGAGTCATGGCCCAGCCCATCGTGGTTCGGTTCGTCTTGTAGATCGTCTTGAGGATTTGCCTGGCCCTCGCGGCAGGAATGAATGGCTCCTCGCCCATCGCGATCATGGCCCACAACGCGTCGAGTTGGTTGGTCCAGACGTCCGTGTTCATCTTCTTGGTCTTGGTGTCGTAGCAGGTCACGTAGTACTGGAGCTCGGCGCCCTTGCGGTTCTTCTTCTCGCGCCAGAGCTTCTCGAAGACCGCATTCGCCCGGTCAAAGGCCGCCTGGTACTGCTGGCGCGCCGGCTCGTCGCCCATCATCTGCGCCATGATCTTCATGGACTCGCAGCAGGCCATGTAGTTCGTCGTGTCGTAGGCATCGGCGCCGAAGAGCACCAGGTTGTCGAACGTGTTTTTGACCTCGTGGGGGTTGCCTTCGGGGATGCCGTCGCCGTCGATGTCGTAGGTCTTCAGGAAGTCGAAGCCGAACTTGAGCGTTGGCCAGTTCCGCTTCAGGAAGTCGGCGTCGCCGAGGAACTTGACGTTGCGCAGCACGCGCGTGGCGAGCTTGGGAAACAGATCGACCCAATAGTTGTTGTTGTACCAAGTGTAATCGCTGGTGCCGCGCAGGGGATGGCCCTTTGGCATGGCGCCGACATCGTGCGCGACGCTACCCTTGATCTTGGTGTGATCCCAGATCTGGGTCAGCGAGCGGCCCTCGTATTCCTCCGGGTGTTCCTTGAAATGCTTGCGCGCCTCCACGAATGAGCCATGCAGGTGGTAGAAGCGCTTGGTGAGATCCTCTGCCAGGACCGAGTCGATGAAACGCTGGCACAGCTCCTGCTCGACGTCCGGGAACAGCATGAGCAGCACCATCGAGTACCAGTCGACGTCCGAAGGGTCGATGTAGGCGTAGTCGAAGCACTCCAGGAATCGCGCCACGTCATTGCCGTCCTTTTCCACCCAGATGCAGGCGTTCGACAGGGGAAAGCTGAACTCGTTGAGGATCAGGCGGGTGAGTCTCAGGGCGCCCGCCTTGTCCTTCTTGTACGAGGGGCTCTTGCGGATGTGGGCGAAGATCCTGTTGTGGGTCGTCGTGGTGTGTTCGAGCCAGGCAGGGTAGTTGTCCAGGGCGATCTTGGCCAGGTCCACTGCCCGGGTCTCCTTGTTCTCGAAGCGCTTGACGTACTTGCGTTCGAAGGTCGTTCCGTCGATGTAGCTCTGCTGCGGGAAATCCAGCGCGATTGCGACCGGCAGCTTCCGGCTGGCCTTCGGCTGGAGCGTGAACGTGAGGCTGATCGCGGCCCCGTAGTCCTGTTTCGGAATGACGGCGCGCTTCTCGTAGAAGGTGCCGTCGTCGTTCAGCAGCAAATCTTGCTTGAGATGGTTGAGGCAGAAGGAAGGATGCACGTCGACGCTGACGCCCTCCGTCTCAGGCACTGCCAGGACCATTCGGTCCGCGCATTCCTGGCTGGCCATGACGACGCCCTTCATGCCCGGCGAGGCAAACGTTTTGTGCAACTGGCCCTTCACCGGCGCCGAACAAGCGTAGACCGTGTCCTGGTCCGTCGGCTTCAGTTCCTTTTCTTGCAGGTTCACCAGCGACGGCCGTGGGATCACCAGGATGACCTGCTGCTCCTCGTTAGATGTGTTCGTGACTTCGAATTCCTCGACGCTGATCGGCATCAGCGCGTCATCGGTCCCTGACAAGAACGGCGAGATCATGCGGCGGACGACTTTGATCTTGCCGAGCTTGTAGGCCAGCTCCGCGAGGGGCGTGGCGAGAGACAGGCTCGTCTGCTTCTCGCTAACCGGAGGATAGTAGTAGTTCTTGAGGGCCGGCACGTCATCCGGCCCTTCGACCGATTGCGGGTCCCTGGTTGTAAGCATGAAAGTCTTGCCCGCGACGCGCACGAAGGGCGCGGAACCAAGCTGAAGGCCGTTGTGATTTATTAGGATGAGTCTGCCGGCGTCGTTCAGGCGGTTGTACAGACCCTCGGGCGAGATGCCGACGGAGCAGGTCGGCGTGCCCAGGAGTGCGATCGTGTGGGGGAATAGAAGGGTCTTGGACATCCCCTGGAAGTGCACCGACATCTTGTTGTCGACGTAGCGCCTCCGGATCTCTGGCCCTGTGATGGTGTAGATATCTGTCGTCGTCACGCTCTTCGCTTTCGGCATGTGCTTTTCCTCAGCAGTATGACAGCTCCAAGGTGCTCTTCGCCGGCACGGGCTTCTTCACAGCGGACTCCTGCTGCACGCCCAACTTGATCGGCAGCTTCGTTTTTGCTGAAGGCTTGAGCTTGCCCCACAGCACGTCCACCGCCGCCCTGATCGAGTCGGGCGTGCCGCTGAAGTTGCAGACCACGGCGTCCGCCTCGTTTGTGGTGCCCTCGACGTACGGGTAGTTCGTCATCACCACGATCTTCTTGCCCGCCTCCTTGAGCTTCTTGACCAGCAGGCGGTTATTCCCGCTCTTGACGATGCGGGCGTAGTAGTTCGTCATGACCACCGTGTCAACCGGCTTGGCCAGCTCCATGCACTCCGCGATCTCGTCCTCGGTCGCCGTGAAGTCCGTGTCCACCAGGATCAGGTTCGTGGAGTAGTTGACCATCGCCTCAGCGAACATGTGCTGGTGCATGTACGGGTCCTTGCCGCAGAACTCGTACGGGATGCGCTGCTCAATTACCAGCATCGTGTGGTCGGTCTTGAGCGGCAGCATCTTGTTGTCGCGCAGGGTGAGCAAAGCCTTTTTGGCGACGTCCCAGGAGAAGTCGACGGCCGGCTTGCTCATCGCGTAGGCCTGGGCCTTCTTGGGGTCCCTCTTGCCGGCAGTCTGGAACAAGCCCTGGTCGTGCTTCATGCGCACGAGACGCGTCACGGCTTCGTCGATGCGCTTCTCGGAGAGCTCGCCGGACTCAACGGCCATCTTAATGCCGAAGAAGCACTGCGTGCGCGACTCGTCATCGGCCTTGAGGAGGATCGTGTCACAGCCCGCCTTGATCGCCAGCGCGCAAGCACGCGGCAGCGGCCACTGCCTGAGGATGGCGGCCATGCCGATGGCGTCCGAGACGATGACGCCGTCAAAGCCGAGCTCCTCTCGGAGAAGCCCCGTCAGGATCTTCTCTGAGAGGGTCGTGGGAAACTTGTCGTCGAACGCCGGGTATACCGAGTGCCCCGTCATGATGGCCTGCACGCCCGCGGCGATGGCGGCTTTGAAGGGCACTAGCTCGACCTCGTGCATCCTCTTCTTGTCGGCCCGGATGACGTCGAGCACGTCGTGGGCGTCCGTCGCGGAGTCGCCGCGTCCGGGGAAGTGCTTCGCGGTGGCCGCGATCCCGCCATCCTGAAAGCCCTTGAGCAGCGCCACGGCGTGCTTGGCGCAAGTCTCAGGATCGTCGCTGAAGGACCGCACTCCGATCTCCGGGTTCTTCGGATTGATGTTGACGTCACAGACCGGCGAGTACATCTGTGTGACGCCGATATTGGCAAGCTGCTTCGCGATCGTGACACCGATCTTGTACGTGAGCTTCACGTCGCCGATGGCCGCCATGCCCATCGGAGGCGGAAACTGGCGGATGCCGCCGGCCATGTAGTCGTTCTTGAAATCGCCTTCGAAATCGATGGTCATGTGCAGAGGAATGCCTGAGGGCCGGGCGAGGGCGATCTTCTGCAGTCGGTTAAGGTCCTTGGTGTAGTCCTCCGGAGTGATGCTGATGCCGAAAGACTTGCCGGCAAAGTAGGTCTTCGCAATCGTGAAGTAGTCGGCGGGCTTCTGGAAGTTCTGGTCGATCTGCGAGTTGCCCCAGTAGAGGTTCTTGCAGGTTTCGACCGCGTAGGGCTCGAGACACAGGCCGCCGCAATGCAGCTTGGTGATCTGCTCGATCCCGCTGGGGGTGAGCATCGCGCCGCGCCGGGTAAACGTCAGGAGCTGGCCGATCTTCTCCGCCAGGCTCATCTTCGCCAGTTTCTGGGCGATGAAAGCGTCTCGCTTCGGATTGCCTTTCTTGGCCATTTTCAGTCTCCTGTTCCTTGTCACGCCGCTAATTGCCACTTACCGCGGTTCTCCGGTCCCACCCAGAACTCGCCTTCCTTCTTCCAGCCGGGCTCGTCAATGCGGAGGTCTTTCGTCTTCCATCCTGCCCTGATGCGTCTGGTCAGGTCGTCAAATCCCTTGTTCCAGGCAAGACCATCCGGAACCGTGACGTTCATGCTGCCGGCAGCGTTGGCGTACCTCAGGCAGGATTCGATACTGTGGTTCCAAACGAATGCCGCGAGGAATCCCGCAATCGCCGAATCGCCGGAACCGAGCGCGCCCACGAAGCGCTCCTCTTGGTAAACGGGGAACCACAGCTCGCGGTGGGCCCAGTTCTCCAGGTCGGAACAGCCAGCCACGCCCATCTTCTGTAGGCGTCCCTGGTCGGCGGTGCGGACGTAAAGACCCCTGTGGCCGCATTTGATCATCGCGATCGCCGCGCCCATTCTCAAGAGGTCGCCTCCCAGGGTAGCGATCTCCTTCACGGTCAGGTGATCCAACACGCTCTCCTTGGGGCCGAGCTTGGCCTTCTTCTCGAGGAACTTGTCCCTGTAAAGGAAGTAGAAGATCTCCTCCGCACTGGGCATCATGAAGTCCGACAGCGGGACCCAGTCCATGAGGATCGCGCGCCAGTCGAGCTGGCCGGCGCGGCTGTTCATGTCCGGCAACGAGAGGTCCAGGGCCGTCGTGGTGCCGAGCTCCTTGGTCTTCTCAAGGATCTTCGTCAGCTCGCGCCCGGTGTTCTCGTAGAGCTTCGCCATCCAGGGTGGGTAACCGAAGAGCATCAGCTTGGCGCGGCCAACGAGGTCGAAGTCCATGTCGTCGTAGCCGAAGGTGTCGTTCGCGCCGCAATGGTGGAGATAGAAGCGATCGATCCCGGGGATGCAGATGGCGATGGTGTACGACGTAGACTCGCCCTTGACCATCTTGATCCCCTGAAAATGACCTTCGTGCTCCTCGTACCAGCGCAGTATCTGCTTGCCGAAGTCGTCGTCGCCGATCTTGCCGATGAGCTCGGTCTTGACGCCGAGTCGCCTTATGGACACCCCCGCGTTTGTGACCGGCCCCCCTCCGACGACGACGCACTCGCCCATGTTGATCATCTTCCCGGGCACGAGCACGTCGGTCATCTTGTCGACTTTGCCGTCGATCGTGAAGGCGGGGATGAGGTCCAGACATGTGTGCCCTGCGGCAACGATTTCAAGATCCCGTTTGGTGGCCACTCTAAGCTCCTTATCAACCGAGTGTGAGACGAGTCCGCGCGCTGGTACAGGACACCTACGGGGGTCGAGGGCGCGTCCTTCGTTCAACAATGTTCCGTTCCTGTTACTCGAAAGACCCAACATCGGATGAGGCTCGAAACGCATCGGCGGCAGGGACGCTCGGATCGACGTTGACGGCCGCGGGGCTAACGCGTGCGTACGCAACGCGGGACGTCCGCCAGGCGAGGTCCCCGTCGAAGCGTTGGCGCGCTCCCGGTGTCGTGTGGGCCCTGCCCGGCCACAAGGCAGCCAGACTAACCCATGACGCGAGCGGATGTCAACCCTGGATTGCCGTTTTCGACCACTTACTGCTAGCCTCGCGACGCCTTCGGACGCCTTTATTCATGCAGGTGTGAACGCAATGAAGACACTCCGGAGGACGACACCCATCGGGTGAGAAACGAAACGGACCATTCCATCTTCCCTTCAGCACTTCGCTCTTGGCCGCGCCAGAGCCGCTCAGGATGAGAATGATGAAGAACACGGCTCCGAAAGGGGTCGCCCGCTGTACAATAAATGCTGTCCAGGAAGGTATATTGGAAATCCTGGTTGGATTCTTGTTGACGAGCGGATTCGTCTCGAAAGGACACCAGATGCGTCGGGTTCAACGAATGACACAACACTTTCATGGCTGCCTCTTCCTCTGTTCTCTTGTCTTCGCGGCCGCGCCGGGGTACGCGCAGCCGTCCGGCGGGCCCTACGGTCCGATTGATCAGCGGTACGAGATCCCGAAGGCCGCGCACGTCTACTACGTCGCCCCCGACGGGAAGGCCGACTCCCCGGGGACGACGGTCGCGGAACCGACGACACTCGAAGCGGCGATCGAGCGCGTCGTCACCGGCGACGCCATCGTGATGCGCGGGGGCGTCTACCGCACCGGCGGCCTGGTCCTGAATCAGGGCATCACGTTGCAACCGTACGCCGACGAACGGCCGATCCTCAAGGGCACCCAGGTGGCGACCAAGTGGGAGGCGCTGCGCGGCAACGTCTGGAGGACCGCGTGGACGCGCCTCTTCCCGGCGGCGCCACAGCCCTGGTGGCGGCGCGACCGCGAGGGCATGCGGACACCGCTGCACCGGTTCAACAACGACATGGTGTTCGCGGATGGCGAGCGGCTGAAGTCCGCGGGTTGGGAGGGAGAGCTCGACGCCCATTCCTTCTACGTCGATTACAAAGACGGCTACGTCTACATCGGCCTCGATCCCACCAACCGCCTGGTCGAGATCACCGCCTTCGACAGCGCGCTGGTGCGGATCGCTGGCGAGGCTCACGGCAAGCCGTCCGATCGCAAGGGCCCGCTCATCCGCGGGATCACGTTCACCCAGTACGCCTTCCGCGCGCTGGAGGTCGAGGGCAAGAAGCGCTTGACCGCCGCCAACGAGCCCACCGACGAGCCTGTCGGCCCAGCGGACCCCGCCACGTACGGCAAAGAGGTGACCGGGACGGTGGTCGAGAATGTCACAATCACTCACTGTTCACGCGTGGCCGGCTATTTCCGCGGGGATGGCCTCGTCATCCGCAACTCGCTCGTCAGCGACACCGGCACGGAAGGGATCTACATCATTGGGTCGTCCGACGTCCTCCTGGAGAGGAACATCTTCCGGCGAAACAACATCGAGCAGATTACCGGCTACTACCCGGCCGCGGTTAAGATCTTCAACCAGACGTACCGGGTCACTTTCCGCGACAACCTCATCCTCGAGCAGCCTTACTCGAACGGCGTCTGGTACGATGTCGGCAACCACGACGGCGTCATCGTGGATAACTGGATCGACGGGGCGATCGACGGCTTCTTCTTCGAGATCTCACACGGGGCGATTGTGGCGGGCAATGTCTTCGTCCGCTGCGACAAGGGAGTCCGCGTGCTGAACTCCGCGAACGTGCGCGTGTACAACAACACCTTCGTGGACACGCCGGCGTCGTTCGAGCGCAACGGGCGCACCGCGACGGGCGACGCGTTCGGCTGGCATGCCTCAACCGGCCCGGACTTGGACAAACGCGACGGCCACGTGTTCGTGAACAACTTGCTGGTTGCGAGCGACGCGTACCGCGAGCCTTTGCTTCAGTTCGAGCAACCGGCCTCGCTCTGCGCCAGGCTGCCGCGCCCGCTCGCCACAGAGGTTGACGGCAACGTTTACGTGCGCGCCGCTCCTCCGGGTACGGCGTCCGCGCCCGCGCTTATCGTGTGGAGCCCCGCCGCGACCGATAGCTGCACCACCCGGCTTGCATCGCTCGACGAGTTCCGCAAGCTGATGCCGGCGTTCGAAGCCGGCGGACGCCAGATCGAGAAAACTCCGCGGTCGATCTTCAAGAGCCCGGACCTCGGCCGGTACGAACTGCTCGAGGCGCTTCCGGGGGGCGCGGCGCTCCCCGCGGACATCCGCAACATCCTGGGCTGGAGCGAGGAGGAGGCGCAGTCAGTGGGCGCGTTCCCGTTCCGGCGCTGACGGGGCCAGGCGGAGACCAGCGTGAGAGACTCCCATCTCCCTCTTCCAGATTGAAAACAGGCCAAGACACAATTCTCCCGGTCAACAGCCCTCTGGCCGCTCGGGGCATCGGGGCGGTGTCGAGGCGTGGATGTGTAATCTTTTGGGCAGTTGAGAGGTGAGGGTCGCCGTCGGCGCTGTGGGAATGTGGAAATCCGGCGACTTTTGCCGGATTTCCAAGCGCGGTGGAAAAGTCAGCCGTTCAGACTTTTC
>JBEKEZ010000053.1:0-35190 GCA_050013575.1 Terriglobia bacterium
CCGGTTACATTCTCACCACCCAAGACGTTCTGTTGCAGGAACGGGGCCATCAGGAGCGACCGCTGTAAACCCTGACTGGTGAGGTTGGCCGTGAGTGGATTGACGTCCCCGGAAGCTTGATAAGCCAAATCCTCGCTCACCACAAAGATCAGGTTGATGTTGTCGGCGCTCAGGGGAGCGGGATTTACCGTGATGGTCAGGGTCGCCGTGGTGCTGCCGGTCGTGTTGGAAGCCGTTACCGCGTAGCTGGCCGTGCCGGTGACGGCCGTGGGGGTTCCGCTGATAACACCGGTGCTGGTGCTCAGGGTCAAGCCTCCCGGAAGGGCCGGGTTAACACTGTACGAGGTCACCGCTCCGCCGGTGCTGGTGGGGCTGTTCGGCGGGATCGGCGTCCCCACGGTATAGACCGCCGTGCCGGTAGTGTAGGCCAGGCCCGCCGGGGCCGCGTCTTCCACCGTGATGGTCAGGGTCGCCGTGGTGCTGCCGGCCGCGTTGGAAGCCGTTACCGTGTAGCTGGCCGTGGCGGTCACGGCCGTGGGGGTTCCGCTGATAACACCCGTGGTTGTGCTCAGGCTCAGGCCCGCCGGAAGGGCCGGGCTCACGCCGTACAAGGTCACCGCTCCGCCGGCGCTGGTGGGGCTGTTCGGCGTGATCGCCGTCCCTTTGATGTAGACCGCCGTGGCGGTAGTGTAGCTGAGCCCCGAGGGCGCCTGAAGGACAGGACTCGGACTGGGGCTGCTGCCGCCACCACACCCGCAGAGAAGAAGCAACACTGCCATAAGAGAAAAACCAAGCCATTGAATAGATCGCATATTAAGCTCCTTTTTCATGGTCACCGGCACCATGAATTGGCACGATGCCTCGCCGCCGGCCGGATAGGCACAGTCGTTTTCACTCGGCCGTTCGGCCGAATGACACCCTGGCTCCATTCCCGCTGGATCAAAATCGTTTCTGGACTCACTGTGAAGCCCTCCAAGCAGTGACTAGAAAGGTTATCGGCAGCCAAGACAAAGCCATTGAGAAATTCCTGCCAGGTGCGCCACTTCGTGGCGTGGCTCGGGATCTGCGGGACTCCAAGTCGGCGAAAAGGGTGATGGCTCGAGGCATGAGCTGTCCGTTCAAAAAAGACCACTGTCTCTCGCCCCATTGATTAAAAGCTGGCAGCCGCGGCACGGTTTTGGTGCCGCGGGCTTCTCGGGCTGCTTAAAGCAGGTGCTAGGGGCTAGGTGCTGGGGCTAGGAGGTAGAAGACAGGAGCCAGGAGTCAGAAGTCAGTAGCCAGGCGTTCCCAGTTTCCAATTTCGACTTTCGAGTTTCCAATTTCGAGTTTCTAATTTCGCCTTTCGCTTCTAGAATGGGCGGCGGTGATGAATGGAATTCGAGTTTCTGGCTCCGCTCGAGGAAAAATGGCAGCCGGTATCGAAGCCGGCGCTGATTGCGTGGCTGGCGTTCTACGGCCTCTTCCTGCTTTATGCGGCGAAGGCGAGCGACGGCCTGCTGATTGACAACGTGAACCTGGTGGTTCACGAAAGCGGCCATTTACTTTTCGGCTGGTTTGGGCAGACCATTGGCATCGCGGGCGGGACCATCATGCAATTGTTGGTGCCCTTCTTGCTCGCCTGTTTTTTTGTTTTTCAGCGCCAACTTCCCGGCACCACGTTTTGCGCGTTCTTTTTCTTCGAAAACTTCTTGACCATCGGACCTTACATGGCCGACGCGCGAGCCCAGGAGTTGCAACTGGTGACCGTCGGCGACCCGGAAAACGCCATTCACGATTGGTTCTACCTTTTCTCGAAGCTGGGTCTCCTCCAGCACGACACCCAGATCGGCGCGGCGGTGCGCGTTCTTGGCTGGCTCGGCATGATGGGCGTGCCCTTGTGGTTCCTTTGGCGCGGGATGAAATCCGGCGCACCCACGGCGCCTGAAGGCTGATGAAAAAGGCACCCGGCGAGGGCGTGGCGGCGGGTTTATCCCGCCACATCCGCGAGGGCTGCAACACGGCATAGAGTCCCCGATCCGCCTCTACACCCTTTTTTCATCGTCCTGCTATTCCCTTTTTGCGCTCTCGGAGGTGGCGGGGGCCGCTTCATCGGAGGAGCGTTGTCCGGCTCGCTGCGGAAGGGTAAGGAGGTAATGGATCCCGGAGGCCACGGTAAAACCCAGAGTGAGATAAATAGCCACCCGAACAATCGCATCGTTGACAGAGGAAACGTGCGCCTGAGCGTTCACCGCCACGAAAATCGTCGCCATCTGGAAAAAGGTCGAGCCTTTTCCCAATAGAGACGGGCGAAACGGCCGGTAACCCGCCACCAGACTGATCACCAGGGTCGTGACAATCACCACCACATCGCGGCTGAGCACCAGGATCGTGATCCACCAAGGCAGCACGCCGCGAAAAGCCAGCAGTAAGAACGCGGTCGCCATGAGCAACTTGTCGGCAATCGGGTCGAGCGCAATCCCAACCTCGGATTCCTGATGAAGAATGCGCGCCAGGATGCCGTCTGCGAAGTCGGACAAAATCGCAGCCGCCAGAACGGTCAACGCCCAACCGTAACTCTGTTGCACTTCCAGGATCGCGAAGGTCGGAATAAACGCGAGGCGCAGAAGCGTGATCTGGTTGGCGGGCGTCAGTATTCGAGAGGTCATCGTCAGTCTACTGCACCTTCCGGTTTAGCGGATGCTTGATGCCGAGGTACTCCTGAATCGTCATTCCGGCTTTTTCCCGGAAGCGGTCGGCGAGCGACGGGATGGCGCCGCTCGGCTCGTCCAAGGCGATTCGCTCCAACCGATGCATGGGATAGAAGACCACCGCTAAACCCACCGTGGACTCTTCCCCGGAGCGAACCTGGCGAACAAAATCGTCAAACGAGCCGATGTCCATGCCTCGAACCGTCACGCCGGCGGCGTTCAGGGCGAGGAGTTGTCCCCAGATCTTCTCCTTGGGGGAAGCCAGACTGATAATCACGATGGAGTTGATTTCCATGGTCCTGTTCTATCCTTTTTTACGGAGCCCATCCCTTCACGCGGCGCCGGCACATCCAATACGCAAAGCGGCACGCCAAGTTTGCCTTCTCTTTCGGGATCCCTCGGATTCGAGCCATGTTTCACCTGGCGTCATTCGAGCGCGATGTAGCGGCGGGTTTGCCCCGCCACGCCTCGAATGGTTTCAACCCTTCATGGGGTCCCCGAGCCGCATCTGCACTGTTCTTCATCAGCCTGCCTAGTGTCCGTACCGCAGCTCTCCGGCCTCGATGCGGACGGCGAGTTGGTTTTGCTTGGGCGGAAGCGGGCACGTCGCAAACGGCGTGAAGGCGCACGGCGGATTATAGGCTTGATTGAAGTCGAGCGTGACCTCGCCGTCCTTGGGCATCGGGGTGTTCAGGAAGCGGCCCGGCGGATACGTCTCCTTCCCCGAAGTCAGATCTTTGAAAATGAAAAACAGGGAATCACCCTCTGCGACCGGATCGAGTCGGCAGTTCTGGCCGTTGAGCGTGAACTCAACATAGCCGGGACTCGCTTCCTCTTCCGTCTCGCCCAGGATGTTGGGTATAGGAATCATCCTGGGCGGATTGTAGGGCACGAAGTTCGCCTTCACCCGATATCGCTCGTCGGGCGGGAAGTATTTCAGTCCCGTAAAAGCCTTACGCATTGCGCAGTTCTTGTCCTTCAGACGAATCGCGAAACGTTGGCCGCGCTGGATCACGAACATGGTGAGATCGTTCACTCGCAGAATGTCGGGCGCGCCAGAAGAATCAGCCTTGAGGTTGGCCACCGTCACCGGTTGGCCGTTTAGGGTCACATTTGCCGAGCCAGCAGAACGGAATACCGTCTGGCCGTCGTGAAACTCAAACTCGCCCACCGATGCTGGCGCTGAATCTGGGGGCAGCACGATGCTATTGGACTTGTCCGTGCCCACGGAATTCTTCCCCTCTTTCAGCCAGAACAGGCCGGCCACGGTGAGCCAGCCGTCATCGGCTTTGAGTCGAGCCTCGCGCTCCTGCCGCCAGTGCTCGATCTGCGCTTTGTAGGACGGAGCAGCCATCTGGAACAGCAGAAACGCAACGCTGACGAAGTACAATCCGGAGTGCAGCATGGAACCATTGTTCCTTTCCGTCGGCGGAGGGGAAGAACGCAGCGATCAGATGATTCTTCCTCCTTCAACTCGCCACTGGCTCTTCAGATCTCCATGGCCTTGAGATCTGAGCTTAGCCGCAGTGGAGCCTCGGTCGCTTTCCGCACTGTTTCGACCTTGGTGTCCGGCGCAATTTCCGTCAGCAGCAGGCCGTCGGGCGTCACTTCGATTACGGCCAGCTCCGTGACGATGGCGTCCACCACGCCGGCGCCGGTCAGGGGCAGCGTGCATCGCTTCAAGATTTTCGACCTTCCTTCCTTCGTGGTGTGCTCCATCGCGATAATCACGCGGTTCGCACCGGCCACCAGGTCCATGCTGCCGCCCATGCCTTTCACCACTTTCCCGGGAATCATCCAGCTCGCCAGGTTTCCAAGCTCATCCACTTCCATCGCGCCCAACACGGTCAAATCCACGTGGCCACCGCGGATCATGGCGAAGGAGTCGGCGCTCGAAAAATAGGAAGTGCCTGGAACTTCCGTCACTGTCTCTTTTCCGGCGTTGATGAGGTCGGGGTCCTCTTCGCCTTCGAACGGAAACGGGCCGATGCCCAACATCCCATTCTCGGACTGGAGTACCACCTCCATGCCGGGCGGAATAAAGTTTGAAACCAGGGTCGGAATGCCAATGCCCAGGTTGACGTAGTACCCGTCCTTCAATTCCTTGGCCACGCGGCGCGCGATTTGTTCGCGTTTGTCCATAGAACCTGCCCGTTGTCCGCGGCCCGTTGTCAGTTGTGAAGACCCGTATTCCACTCGCTGGCGCAACGGGCAACTGACAACGGACAACTGAGGTCTTCTACTTTTTTCTCACCGTACGCTTCTCAATCCGCTTTTCGTGACTCGTGCCCTGAAAAATCCTCTTCACATAAATTCCCGGCGTCACCACACAATTGGGATCGAGGCCGCCGAGTTCAACTAATTCTTCAACCTCCGCGATGGTACATTTCGCTGCCGTGGCCATAACGGGATTGAAGTTGCGAGCCGTCTTACGATAAATCAAATTGCCCCACCGGTCGCCTTTCCACGCTTTGACGAAAGCGTAATCGGCTTTCAGCGCGCGCTCCAGCAAATAAGTCTTCCCGTCGAACTCTCGCACTTCCTTGCCTTCGGCTACAAGGGTTCCGACGCCGGTGGGTGTAAAGAATCCCGCGATGCCCGCGCCGCCGGCGCGTATCCGCTCGGAAAAAGTGCCTTGAGGTGTGAGCTCCAATTCGACTTCACCCTTCAGCGCCAGCTCTTCCAGCGTTTTGTTTTCCCCGACGTAAGTTCCGATCACCTTCTTGATTTGTCGAGTCTCCAGCAGCAGGCCGAGGCCGAAACCTACCACCCCGGCATTGTTGCTCATCACCGTGATGTTCTTCGTGCCTTTGCGCCGCAGCGCCTCGATCAGGTTCTCCGGAATGCCGCAGAGGCCAAAGCCTCCCACCATGATGGTGGCGCCATCGGGAACATCAGCGATTGCTGCGTCCGCATTGGGGAAAACCTTGTTCATAGCCCCAGCCATCCACGAAGTGACAGTTGCAGCATCTGCGCGTCGCGTTCGGAAAGTCTCCCTAGCAACTTGACAACCAGCGACTGGTGAAAATTATATACTCCACGCTTGACTGCTGTTGGAACGTTTAGACCGGCTGCTTGCCAATCCACGAGTGGAAACTCGCCGGAGAGGAGGCCAATGAGGCGACTCGTGAGAGGAACAAGAAAAATATCCTGTGACGAGTGCGCTTCGCTGACGACGACTGCTGGTCTGAGCTTTAAACCCGAAAGGTCTGAATAGGGATAGCTAACTAGGACGACATCATTTTTCGAGTAACTCAGCATAGACATCATCCTCGGGGTTATCCCATATCGCGTGCAGGGTGCTCCGGCTTGCGCCAAGCCAGAATTGGGATTCGTCATCAGGAACGAGGGTGATCAGGATCTTGGCCCCCTCGGGCAGATCCATTTTTTCCAGAATCTCAATCTTGCCGTCGCGAACAACTCCACGAACGGTGGTGGCCATGCTTTGATGCCTCCAACTCAAAATCATATCAAAGATCAGTATACCTCAGCGCCTCTCCTTTCCACTTGATTCCATATCGACGAGCCCGCCCTAACTCAGGTGGTAGAACGCCCGCATATTTCCCATGCGCGGAAACAGCGCACAGCGCTTGATTTCAAGAATTTGCTTCAAGTGTCCGAGGTCGTGGAAGGCCCACTCGTTCACGAGCTCTTCCACGCTGATTTCTCCCACCTTTTCATGCACGCCTTTGCGCCTGAAATCCGCCGGCCGCAATTGGCGCAACCACCGAACGTTCTTTCTTCGCTGGCGCCCGAACGAAGCCAGGGTTTGCCGCGGATCCTTTCGCTCGTAGCCCTGTTCAACCACTCGCGCCACTTGATCAAAAGACTTCAGAACTGGGCGGTCCTCCGTCACCATCGCCTCGACGCGCGACCGCATGCCCAGTTCTTCCACGTCGTCAAGGTGGGCCAAGACAATTTGAATCGACCACTTGTCCGGCGCCGGACGGGCCTTCATTTCGTGCGGCGATAGCGTGGCGATTTCTCGTCGAAGCTTTTCGGGTGTGGAGGCCAGGATCGCGAATACGTCTTCGAGCATCGAAGTGTGGGACACCCTTCACTCTGCCACTATTCGTTCATTTTTTCCAGCTTTGGTGATTGCGCTCGCCGGGCCGGCGGACCACATGCCGAGAGCAACACTCCGCCAAGGCAGATGAGTGCTCAATGTGTTTCGCGCAGTCTTTCGCGCAGACTCAGGGCTTGTTTGAATTCGCGTTGCAACTCCCGGTCGGTCAGGTGCAGCTTCATGTGTTCCAGCTTGTCGATGAGCGCCTCCAGGGCCGATTGAATGTCCTCGATGTTGGTCAGGCAAATGTCCCGCCAAACATCGTAAGGACTCTCGGCCAAACGAGTGACATCGCGAAAGCCGGATGCGGCCATCTCGGTCGGCAAGAAATCTTCCGCGCCTTGCTCTGCGATCAGACTCGCGAGGCCGGTGGAAACGAGCTGTGGCAAGTGGCTGAGGAAGGCGACGGCGCGGTCGTGGCTCCGAGCATCGGCCACGAAAGGTCGCGCCCCGATGGATTCGAGCAAAACTGAGAAGGCCTTGACGCGTGGGTCTTCGAGGTGATCCGGGCTCAACGGAGTTAGGACGTAACGCGCCTTCCGAAATAACCCCGCGTCCGCATTCTCGAATCCGGAGTGTTCCTTGCCGGCCAGCGGATGTCCACCTAAAAAAAGCGGCTCGTCGCCAAAAATCTCGCGCGCTCGATTGCAGATCACGCGCTTGGTGCTGCCGACGTCCGTCACCAGCGCGCCGCGCTTGGCAGCGGCCCTCACCTGCGGCAAGAGATCGATGATCACGCCCACCGGAGTCGCGAGGAGCACGAGGTCCGCATCGCGGACGGCGCCGGCAACACCCGCGGCAATTTCGTCCACGGCGCCGGCAGCCAGCGCGCGGCTCGAAACCTCCGGTCGATCAAAACCCACGCGAAGCCCGCGGAAGCCGTTTTCCCGCAGCGCCAGCCCCCAAGATCCGCCGATCAGGCCCAGGCCGATAATCGATATGCGATCAAAAAAATTCATCGAATCCACAGATTACACAGAATTCACAGATTCGAGAAAAGAAAAGTCAAAGATCAAAAGTAAGGCGCCTGGGCACAACCGACCGCGGACAACGGACGACTGACAGTCTGTATTGAATCTGCTTAGTCTGCGAAATCTGTGGATACTCAAATCGTTCTTCCCACTGCCGGCGCGATCATGCGCAATTCGCTCATGAGCTGCTCAAATTGGTCCGGGAAGAGAGACTGCGCACCGTCGCTGAGCGCGTGCTCGGGGTCATGATGAACCTCGATCAAGAGCCCATCCGCTCCCGCCGCCACTGCCGCGCGCGCCATGGGTGGCACTTTATCGCGCCGGCCGGTCCCGTGCGAAGGGTCCACGACGATGGGCAGGTGGGAGAGTTTCTGGATCACCGGAATGGCCGAAACGTCCAGCGTGTTGCGCGTGTAGCTTTCAAACGTGCGGATGCCCCGCTCGCAAAGCACCACGTTGTAATTCCCGCCGGACATGATGTATTCCGCCGAGAGCAGCAGCTCCTCAATGGTGGCGGAGATGCCACGCTTCAGGAGAACCGGCTTGGAGACCTTGCCGAGCTCTTTGAGCAAATTGTAGTTCTGCATATTGCGGGCGCCCACCTGGTAGACATCGACGTACTCCTCCATCGAGGCAATCTGCGTCTGGTCCATCACTTCTGAAACCACCAGCATTTTGTATTGGTCGGCGGCGCGGCGCATCAATTCCAGGCCCTTCAGCCCCAAGCCCTGAAAGCTGTAAGGAGACGTGCGCGGTTTGAACGCCCCGCCGCGCAACACGCGCACACCATTTCGCGCAAGCCGGGCGGCGATGGTGTCGATTTGCTCCGCGCTTTCGATGCTGCAAGGTCCGGCCATCATCACCACCTGTTTGCCGCCGACCACAACATCCGGACCGAACCGCACCAACGAGCCCTCAGGCCGAAAAGCGCGGCTCGCCAGCTTATAAGGCGCGGTGATCCGCAGGACCTCCTCGACCCCTTCCAGCAACTCGATGTCGCGGGTGTCAAAGTCCCGCACCGCGCCCACCGCCCCGAGCACGGTGTGCTGGGCACCCGTGGAGCGGTGGATGTCGAACCCCATCTCCATTAATTTGTTAATGGCGCGCTGGATTTGTTCTTCCGTCGCGCCTTCGTTCATCACTACGACCATGGGCCATTACTCCTTCGCGGGCGGACTCGCTTCCTGCATTGAGTGGCGCTCCAGCGCGCGAGCTTCATCGATGATGCGCTCGAACAGCCTTCGAATAGCAGCGTCGTCCAGGGGGCCATGATTCGATTTCACCACATTGCGGAGAATCTCCGCCTCACGCTCCGGTTGCCACGCCGGCATGCTCAGCTTTTTCTTGAGGTGCCCTATGTCCACGGCGCATTGAGAGCGCTCGTTCAACAGCTTCACGAGCTGCTGATCAATCTCGTCAATGCGCTTTCGCCAGCCATCAACATCGCTCATTTCAACCTCAGAGAAAAGTAGACTGTAGACGGTAGACAGGAGACAGGAAGACTGCTGTCGTCACCCTCCTTTCCCCTGTGTACCGTCTACAGTCTGCTGTCTACTTTGTCATCCCTCCTTGAGCCAGCGCACGAACTGCTCAATGGCGTCGGGCCCTGCGGATGAATATTTCTCCTCAATCGCGCGCACCAGCGCGCTGCCTACCACCACAGCGTCAGCAACTGACTGGACTTCACGCACGTGGGCGGGGTTCGATACGCCGAAACCGACCGCCAGCGGCAGCGCGGTGAACTTTCTCGCGCGCTCGACCAACGGCCGCAAGCCGGAGGAGATTTCGCTGCGCTCGCCCGTTGTGCCGGTGCGCGAAATCAGGTAAAGAAATCCCGTCGAAAGTCCAGCGACGAGTTCCAGGCGGCGATCGGTCGACGTCGGAGATCCCAGAAACACCGTGTCTAGATTTTGTTCGCGCATCGCGTGGACGTACCGCTCCGATTCCTCCGGAGTCAGGTCCACCGCCAACGCGCCGTCCGCGCCAGCCCGCGCCGCATCCCGCGCGAATGCCTCCAAGCCATATTGCAGAATCGGATTGTAGTAACTGAACAAGATCATTGGAGCGCGGACTGTTTCGCGCCAGCGCGGCAAGTGCTCGATGATTCTCCTGAGCGTCGTTCCCACTTTCAGCGCCCGTTCCGAGGCGCGCTGTATGACCGGCCCATCGGCGAGCGGGTCGGAGAAGGGCACGCCCAACTCGATCACATCGGCCCCGCCACGATCCAGTGCCGCCAGCAGTTTTCCGGTATCCTCGAGCGAAGGATCGCCCGCCGTCAGATAGACCACCAAACCTTTCGCGCCTCGTTCGCGCAGGCCGCGAAAACGATCTTGAATGCGTGATGTAGAAACTGTAGGCATGCGCGAAAGAAGGTTAAAGGGTAAAGGTTAAAGGGTAAAGGATGAACACATCCTTTCCGCAAATCTTGAATTCACCCTTCATCCTTTAACCTCCAACCTTTTGCCTTCCCTAAAAAATTCCCGCCGACTGAAAAATTCCCAAGTCCTTGTCGCCCCGGCCGGACAAATTAATCACGATCACGGTCTCGGCGCTCATTTTGGGCGCGCGCTTAATAACTTCTGCAATGGCGTGAGCGGGTTCGAGTGCCGGAATGATACCTTCCTTTCGCGACAAGGTGAGCGCCGCGTCGAGCGCTTCCGCGTCGCTGACGTGTGTGTATTCCACCCGGCCCTGCCGATACAGAGCCGCGTGCTCGGGCCCAATGGCAGGGTAATCAAGCCCTGCCGAAACCGAATGCGTGGTCGAAATCAATCCGTCCTCGGTCTGTAGTACGTAAGTGTACGTCCCGTGCAGAACTCCCGGCCGGCCTCCTGAGAATCGCGCCGCGTGCTCGCCCAGGCGCAAGGAGCGGCCTCCCGCCTCCACGCCCACCATCTTCACGCTTGCGTCCGGGATGAAGTCATAGAAAAGGCCGATCGAGTTGCTACCGCCGCCGACGCAGGCGAACAGATAATCGGGCAGCCCGCCCGTCTCTGACCAAAGTTGCTCGCGCGCCTCCTGGCCGATGATGCGATGAAAATCGCGCACCATCACCGGGTAAGGATGCGGGCCGAGCACCGAGCCGAGAAGGTAGTGGGTGTTGGCGACGTTGGTCACCCAATCGCGCATGGCTTCAGTGATGGCGTCCTTGAGCGTTTTGGAACCCGAAGCCACGCCCACCACTTCCGCGCCGAGCAGTCGCATGCGAAAAACGTTGGGCGCTTGACGAGCCATATCCTCCTCGCCCATGTAGACCACGCACTCCATGCCGAGCAGCGCCGCCACTGTGGCCGTCGCCACGCCGTGTTGTCCAGCGCCGGTCTCGGCCACCAGCCTCGTCTTTCCCATGCGTTTGGCAAGCAACCCTTGGCCCAGGCAGTTGTTGATTTTGTGCGCGCCGGTGTGCAGCAGGTCTTCACGCTTCAAATAAATCTGCGCTCCGCCCAGATGCTCGGTCAAGCGGCGGGCGTGAAAAAGCGGAGTCGGGCGACCGGCAAACTTCTTGAGGAGATAACGGAGTTGGCGCTGGAATACCTCATCGCCGCGCACTTCGAAGTAAGCCCGTTCCAACTCTTCCACCGGCTGCATCAACGTCTCCGGCACAAAGCGGCCGCCGAATTCGCCGAAGCGACCCTTGGCGTCGGGCCAGTTCACTGGAGATGGCGTGGTTGACATGATTTCTTTGCGGCCTGTTCGAGAAGTAATTTCTGCTGCGGTCTCGATTCAGACTCGCCCTAATGACCGTTGCCTCGATCTTCCATCTTACACTCAATCATCAACTCAAAGCGCCTCATCTGCCTTCTTCACCGCCTCAAAGAACGCTCGAAGTTTTGCGGGGTCTTTCTTTCCCGGCGCGGACTCCACCCCGCTGGCCACATCGACGGCGAACGGCTTCGCTTCACGAATCGCCTTTCCGACGTTTTTCGGCGTCAAACCGCCCGCCAGAATTATGGGGCCGTATTTCTTCGCCTCTACCGCCAGTCTCCAATCGAACTGTTTCCCAGTCCCACCGAGTAATTGGGGGTGATAGGCATCGAGCAGGTAGGCGCTTGCTTTCCAGCACCTCAAATCGTCAAACCGCGATCCGGGTCGAACAGCCACGGCGCGGATCAGACGATAGCGCGCCAGCGGTCGGTCTGTTTTCGGAAACCGCGGGCCATGCAATTGCACCGCGGCCACGCCGGCTTGGCGGGCGACTGCGGCCACGTGCTTGCTATCCGTTTCGTTGGCGAAAACTCCCACCGCCGTTACAAAAGGCGGCAATTGCCGAATAATCTGGCGGGCCTCGGCGGGCGCGATGTAACGCGGGGAAGGCGGATAGAAATTGAACCCCAGCGCCGGAGCGCCTAGCTCGACCGCAAGCTGCGCGTCTTCCAGCCGGGTGATGCCGCAGATTTTAACCCGAGTCATTTGCCCGTTGTCCGTCGTCAGTTGTGCGCTCGAAATTCGAAAATCGAAACCCGAAACTCGTTCCCCGGCGGCCGATGTGCGAATTCGAGTTTCGACCTGCCACGGGCAACTGACAACGGACGTCTTTCTTCGCCGCAGACTTCTACGCCGGGCCGCTGTGAAACCTTCCAAGCATCTCGGCAAGCTCCCTGCCCGGGTCTTCCGCCATCATGAATTGTTCGCCGATGAGAGCCGCATCGTAGCCCGCCTCGCTCAGCCGCCGGAGGTCATTCACGGTCTTGATGCCGCTCTCACTGACAGCGATACATCCGGATGGAATCTTTTCTCGAAGGTGGAAAGACGTCTCGAGATTCACCTCCATGGTCTTCAGGTCGCGATTATTCACCCCGATGATTCGTGTGCCCGCTTGGGCCGCCCGCTTCATTTCCTCTTCAGTGTGAACTTCCACCATGACAGCGAGCCGCAGACGCCCCCCAAGTTCGATCAAAGCGCGCAGTTGCAGATCGGCCAAGGCTGCCACGATCAGCAGCATCGCGTCGGCGCCAGCCGCCGCGGACTCGTAGACTTGGTATTCGTCCAGGATGAAATCCTTGCGCAGCACCGGCAATCCCGTGGCATCGCGCGCGTCGATCAAGTCGGTCAGCGACCCGCGAAAATACTCCTGCTCCGTCAGCACAGAGAGAGCTGCCGCTCCCGCGGCTTCGTAGCTCTGCGCGAGCTCGCGACAGCGATAATCTTGGCGGAGCAATCCGCGCGAGGGCGAAGCTTGTTTCAGCTCGGCGATGATTTGCAATCCTTGAGCCGAAAGCGCCGCAGCAAAGTCGCGCCATTCGTGACGAGCTTCGGCCGCTCGCGCCACATGTTCGAGCGGCTTCTGCGCACGTGCCTCATTGACGGCAAGCCTTCGCTTGGCAACAATCTCGCCCAAAATCGTTCCCGTCAGATCGCTCATTTCAAAATGGTCAGTGCCCGAGCGGCAAGATTCGACTCAAAAATCAGGTGAGCATCAACAGTAATCTTCCTGGGAAAGCAAAGTCAAGGTTGCATCCCGCCGCGCAAGGGGAGAGAATAAGGTCACACGGGAATTCTCTATGCTTGCATTTCTCTGCGGCGGGATGGAGTTCTCCCCCGATGGCGGCCGGCAGTGGCGGGAGCGGATTCGCCTTTGGATTCAAGAGAACCTCAACCATCGCGTCTACGATCCGGCGTTTGAAGCGCGGCGGGCTCTCAATGAAGAAGACCTGCGCTGTTTTTCCGACTGGAAGCTTACCGACCTCGAACGCTATCGCAAGGCGATGCGCATCGTCATTAACCACTACATAGATGCGATGGCCAGCCAGGCGGACTACGTGGTGTGCCTTTGGGATGAGGCTGCGGCGAGGGGCGGAGGCACTCAGGCGGGACTCACGGCCGCGTATCGAAAGGGCATTCCAGTTTACTTGGTGACGGAAATGCCGGTGGAAGAAGTCAGCGGCTGGGTGGTGGCGTGCACTACCAAAATGTTTCCTAGCTTCGACGATTTGAAGTCGTTCCTGTCGCTGACGTACGCCAAAGAGGGACAACAACGCGCGCTCTGGGGGACGCGATGAAAAGTCAGTGGCATGTGGAAAGTGGCAAGTGGCAAGCAGGGACACACTCACCGGGGACGCGGCAATTGAAGTAAACGGTAGGCTGTAGAAGTCGGCGGGAGGGAGCATGAAAGCAATCGGAGGAATTGTCGGTCTCGTCGTCGTGCTCGGAATCGTGTTGTTCATCTACAAGGCGGAATTTACCCAGGGGCCGACAGGCGGGACGCCACCCAAGCAGACCATCGACGTCGTTGGAGTGAAGAGTGACTTGATCGCCATCGGTCAGGCCGAAAGGCTCTACTTGGCGAGCCACGGTTCCTACGCGACCTTGGATCAACTTCAACAGGACGGCGCCACCGTTTCGGATGGCTCCAGGCGCGGCTACAGTTACGCGCTCAGCGTGGACGATGGCCAGCATTTCACAATCACGGCCACGCCCACGGACGCGGCCAAGACTGGCTGGCCCACGCTAACCATCGACGACACGATGCAAGTTTCACAGCAGTAGTCAGTCGTCAGTCGTCGGGAATTGATCCATTGAGTGATTGAACCATTGGAAGAGAAAAGTCTTTCAATGGCCCAATGAATCAATGGCTCAATTTTCGCGACACATCACCGACCCAGAACAGAAACCGACATGAGAGTTGAATCGCGAGCACCTGCAAGAGTCGACTTAGCCGGTGGGACCGTAGACATCTGGCCGCTTTACTTGTTCCATCCCGGAGCCCAGACGGTCAACATCGCCATACGCAGTTACGCGTCCTGTGTGATTGAGACTCGGCCGGACCGCTGCATCGAGCTCGTTTCCCGCGATCAAAACATCCACGAAACGTTCGAATCGTATTCGGACCTGGCGCGCGGCCAGTCCACGCTGCCTTTGCTGCGAGAGCTGGTACTTTTCTTTGAGCCGCGCCGCGGCATCACGCTCGAAACCGCCTCGGAAGTGCCGGCGGGGGCAGGACTGGGTGGCTCGTCGGCGCTGAATATCGCGTTGTGCGGCGCGCTGGCGCGCGTCACGGGGAAGCACTACCCGCGCACGCAAATACTCGAAATCGCCAAAAACGTCGAGGCCGTGGTAATCAAGGTGCCCACCGGCTGGCAGGATTATTTCCCCGCCCTGTATGGCGGCGCCAGCGCCATCCATTTGGATCGCGACGGTGTGAAACGAGAAAAGCTGCCCATTCCTTTCGCCGATTGGGAAGAACGCTTCGTTCTTTGTTACACCGGAATGCCGAGGAATTCGGCCATCAACAATTGGGAAGTCATGAAGGCGCACATCGACGGCGACGCCAAAGTGCGCGGGAATTTCAGCCAGATTACTGCCATTGCCATTCGCATGCGCGAGGCGCTTCTGGCTCACGACTGGCACGACGTGGCCAACTTGCTGGCGCTCGAGTGGCAAAACCGCAAGCGCAACTTTAAGGGGATTTCCACTCCGAAAATCGACCGCATGATCCAACAGACTCGCAAACACGGCACCCTTGCCGCCAAGGTTTGCGGGGCCGGGGGCGGAGGTTGTGTGGTTTTCCTGGTGGAAGCGGGCACAAAGTCCGCAGTGGAGACCGAGCTCGTCAAAATGGGAGGGCAAATCATCAACTTCGCAGTCTCGCGGACTGGCTTAGAGGTCCGCTCCGATGAATCCGAGACCTCGTGGGAAGGGGAAAGGATTGAACGGCAGTGAAATGGGTAGAAGTCTTGGTCTCCAACGGCCGAGTTCGCGCGGGGTGGCGTTTCCTGATTTCCGCGGCCATGGTCGTCTCCGCCCAATTCTCAGTCGCGATTTTGTTGGGCATTACCTTCGACATCGCCGGACAGGAACCGGCGCACGCTCTTTTCTGGGCAAGCTGTCTCACGCTTCCTGCGTTGTTGGCGGTTTTCAAAATACTGACCAGTTTCTTCGAAAAGAAACCTCTGCGTTCAATCGGGCTCGCCTTCTGCGGCCGTTGGGCGGCCGAACTCGGCATCGGATTGGCGCTGGGCACTTTCATGGTTTTGGCGGTTGCGGCCCTGGAACTGGGATTAGGAGCGGCCCGCTTTTCGTGGAATTCGATTTCTATGGGACAGGTGATGGAGGGCGGCGCCTATTACGGCGCGCTCTTTGCCGTGGCGGCGACGAACGAGGAACTGATGTTCCGCGGCTATCCTTTTCAACGTCTGGTTGAAGCCCTTGGCCCCGCCGCGGCGGTGGGAGTCTCGAGCGTTCTGTTCGGCGCCGCGCATCTCGGAAACCCGTCGCACACCTGGCTCTCCACTCTCAACACCGCGCTGGTCGGTGTGCCGCTGGCAGTGGCCTACCTTCGTACGCGTGCCCTCTGGCTGCCCATCGGAATTCACTTTGCTTGGAATTTCATTTTAGGCTACGGCCTGGGATTTCAAGTGAGTGGCATTGCGTTTACGAGGACACTATTCAGCGCCAATGTGAACGGCCTCCCATGGCTGACGGGTGGGACATATGGCCCGGAGGGAGGTGGATTGGCGACCATCGTGATCGTCGTCGCAACGGTGTACTTGTCGTTCTCGCGAAGCATCTATATGAGCGATGAAATGAGGGAACTGGCGCTGGGCGCGGCGAACGGAATGCCACTTGGAGCCGCGCGGAATGTTCTCCTTCAGACCGTCGATCCGACGGGGATGAGTGCCGGGCATGAGTGAAAGCAAGGTAGGAAATCGGTCGAGCTTCGGGAGCGCACACTGGTCTCG
This sequence comes from Terriglobia bacterium, assembly GCA_050013575.1. Lineage (GTDB taxonomy): Bacteria > Acidobacteriota > Terriglobia > UBA7540 > UBA7540 > DASYXZ01. The sequence goes on from JBEKEZ010000053.1 coordinate 16,403, forward strand.
CCAGCGTCTGGCTTGGCTCTCATTGATGTTGATGTTTGTCCTCCATACTCAACCGTGCCAGGGCAAGGAGGAGCGCCTCTCGAAGGATAGCCGCATCGAACTTATCCGCGGGCTCTCCAGTGAAATTGCAGTCGCGAAAATTGCCATGCCGCGAGGCAAGCATGGGATCTATGTCAGCGACAAGGGAAAAGTCAACCAGACCGAAGCTGATAGTGAAATCCGAGCCAACGGCGCAGCGATTCGCGCCGGCATGCCCGTCGAGATCACCAAGATCACCTTTAAGTCCGACCGAATCGTTTTCGACATCAACGGAGGCGGGAAGAGCTCCAAGAAATGGTACCAGCATATCCAGATCGGAGTGGGGGGCGCCACACAGCCTCTGCCCGCGCCGCGCCAACCGGGCCAGTCACCTGACCAACAACCGGAACAGCAAGGTCAATCACCCGAGCAGCAATCCGGGCAGTCGCCGCCCGTGCTCACCTACGGCTCCTACATCTCGCTGACGTTTCCCGGCAAAGTCCCCAATCTCACTACGCAGCAGGCGAAGCAAATGCTGGCCTCGGTGCTCGACTTCGAGCGGCACGCGCCCACCGCTCTCTATTCGCCCGCCGTCCCGCCGCAGTTCAAAGACGCCATTAAGAAACATGAGGTGCTAGTCGGCATGGACCGCGACTGCGTGCTTTCCTCCAAAGGCCCACCCGATCGTAAAGTGCGTGAGGTCCGGGAGGGCGTCGAAAAGGAAGACTGGATTTACGGCTTGCCGCCTCACTCGCTGTTCGTGACCTTCAACGGAGATGTCGTCGCATCCGTCCACCAGTACTAACGGATAGTGGCCAGTGGGACTAGGTGGCGGAACATGGCGAGCAGCCTTTCAACAGCACCTCTGAAATAACCCACGGAAGAATGGAAGCTTTTGGCGCGAAGGCTGGCAACAGCCTACCTCGCCGTCCATCCGCCGTCGATCAGGATGGTGTGGCCAGTGATCAGAGACGCTGCGGGCGAAGCCAGAAATACAACGGCTCCGGCGACGTCCATTGGTTCTCCGATCCGGTGCAAACCCGCAATGCGCTCGATCGTGTCGGCGCGAAACGCCGGGTCGGTCAAGGCCGCCTCCGTGCCTGGCGTGAAGATAAAGGTAGGCGCCACAGCATTCACCGTAATGTTGTGCTTGCCCCACTCGACCGCCAAGCATTTAGTGAGGTGCGCGATGCCGGCTTTCGCCATGCAGTAAACGGACTCGGTCGGCAATGCCACGAAACCTGCCTGCGAACTCATGTTGATGATGCGGCCCCGCTTCTGGCGAATCATCACCCGTCCGGCTGCCTGACTGGCAAAAAAAGTTCCCTTCAAATTCAAGGCGACTGATTCATCAAATTCTTTTTCCGGCACATCCTCCGCCAGGCTCGTGAATCCTCCACCGGCATTATTCACCAGGATATCAAGCCGCCCGAAGTGCGCCACCGTGTCGTCCACGGCGCGAGAGATTTGGTCGAGGCGCGTCACGTCCATCTGCAAGGCCAACGCCCGCCGGCCCAGGCCTTCGATCTCGCGTGCCAGTTCGCTTCCTGTGCTCAAGTCGCGCAGACCCAAAGCCACGTCCGCGCCGGCGTGGGCCAGCGCCAGCGAAATCGCGCGCCCCAAGCCCCGCGCTGCGCCCGTCACGAGCGCTACTTGGCCCTTCAGATCGAAACTTGGGAATTCGCTCATCGGCAACTCCGCAGGATTCGGCATTGAGGGATGGACGTATTCGCTGAGGTGAAACGAGTCAGATTAGCGGGAATTCATAAAAAGCAAAACAATCTCTCGCGAAGGCGCAAAGACGCACAGCTTTACAAAAAGAGAGAAGGAGTTCCGCTTGGCATTTCTTGGCGCCTCGGCATCTTTGCGTGAGCTTGTTTTTTCTTTTCCAGCTTCTCGCTCAATGGCCAAATCGCTCAATCACGCAAGGTGCGGCTTCACTGCCTCAGAATAGCCTCAGCCTTCAGAACATTGATCAAGTCATCGCCGCCGCCTGCGGCGCGGATGTCCTTGTAGTCGTCTTCCGTCGGCGTGAAGCTGATGTTGCGTTCTTTGATGAGGACTGTGACTCTTGCGCTCGTAACCTCTCCCTTCAGGAGGTCGAGGATATCCGCCTTGCTGAGTGCCTTAGAGCTACTGGCGACTGCCGCCGACTTCGCGGGCTCGGCCGACTTCGCGGGCTCAGCCGACTTTCCGGCATCGCCGGAAGGCGCCGGCTGTGGCGAGGGCGCTGTGGAAGAGGTCCGGGGGACTGATTCCGACGAGCTTGCCCCCTGAGGCTTCGAAGGAGGGACTTGGGCAAGCGCTTCTTTAACGCGCTTTGCGAAATCTCCTGAATCGTTATGTCCAAGCCCTGAAAAGGCGGTCTGCACGATCATTGTACACCCCTCCCCGTTCGCTTTCAGGTGCACCGAGTTCGTGCGCTTCCCGCCGAGGCCGCCTCCAATATTGTACGAGGCCGCCATGTCCTCGTTGCTCGCAAACAGAAGTCCGTATTTGCCGGAGTACAGGAGCACCTGCCGGACTGCGGCCCAAACGCTGGGGCACGGAGCGTCGAAGGGCTCTTCGTGAGTTTTAGCAAAGGTTGTTGATGGAAAGAGAAGCAACACCACCAGTAATAGTCTTCGCATAGTTACCCCAATATGCTGGCTGGCGCTCTCAGCCGAACTGGTCATAAAGGAATCCCCCCTTTCTTTCAGCACCTCTGCTTGAGTGGAAACTGTGCCATGAATACCACCACTCTCTGGGCAAGTCAAGCTTGCCTATAGAAAAGCTCGCTAGCGGCCTCAAAGAGCTTTTTCAAGTGTCACGTCCAGCGAGATATCGCCACCAATGCCTACGGTCATGATTCGCTGCCAAGCCTTGAACCCCGATTTCTCTATCGTCACTGAGTGATCGCCCGAAGCGAGCCGCACCGTGGAAGGTGTGGTTCCGAGAAACTTGCCGTCCACCGTAATATCCGCATGGTCGGGAGTGGAGGTGAACGTCACCACGGATAATTCATTCAGCGCTGATGCGGAGGATCGCGGCGCACCCCCTCTTGAGACCTCAGCCGATGATATATTGTCCAGCGAAATCTCATCGTCTCCGTCGACGTAGGCTACGAATCGAGCCCCCTGAGGAATTTCGACGTCCTTCCCTCGCTCGATGAGACGGAACGGATCCGGCACGAGAGATCGCCTGCCCTTGTCATGGCGCGGAGGGGCGACGCGGACCTGAAGGTTGGAACCGTCCACGGCTTTCACGTAGTCCAGCGTGAAGTCGAGCTTTCCCGATCGACCTTTTCTTCCCCTGCGTTGGACCTCCACGACGTGCCCGCTCGCCAAGGCACCCTTGGGAATGATCACGATTCCGTGCACTCTCACGTCCTCAGCCACTTCGAAATGAATGATGTCATCGATTTGATTGATCGCAGAACTCAGCCTGTCCAATGACACTAGCTTCACGGGCGTCGAGTCAGGAAGCTTGACCGTCGCGGGCGCCGCCATGACCTGAGGGACAAACCCCAATCCCAAAACGACGGAAGACACGACACGCTGAGCCAGGCTACGCATCAGCAGGCTATTGTCCTCCCTCCAAGCGGCAATGTGCACATAGTACACACATCTCGCCCTCAGAGTCAACCCAGCGCGGGTACGCGTCTGTTTTTTGCATCGCAGCACCAGGAGGCAGTGTGGGATGCGATCGGGCGGCCGGGGCCGGAGTTTTGTTAACACTCGCTGCTCACCGAGCGTCTTGGCAGGGTGAACGAGAAGCCAGAAGAAGGCCGTCAGTGGTCAGTAGCAGTCTGGAATGGCCGACGAACAATGGGCCACAGACGTCTTCAGAATCCAAAATTGAAGGAGTCTATAAACGTGAAACACATTCAGAAAAGTCTATTCGGGCTGTCAATCTTGTCGGCACTTGCGATGTCTCCGACGGCCGCGGTGGCGGGGCCGCCGCTGATCTGCCATGCCATCCTGATTGGGCAGGCAAAGTCATTGCCGTGGACGAGCGAAGGATGGAATTTGTCCGGCAATCAAAGCTACGACACGGCGCGGCTGGCGGAGGACACGTTGAATTTGCTGACGCCGGAAATGCCGGTGATCGTTCGCATGGAGACCTTGCGCCGCGCCACGCTCTACGCGCAGAAAGACCCGATGGCGGCGAAGCGGCTGCTCTTCGAGCTTCGAGCGCGCGCCCTTGACTCAGATGCCAAAGGCCGGCCCGACGCGCTGGCGTGGTTTGACTACGGCTACCTGGTCGAATGCTACAAACAAACGGCCTGGATGCCGGGCAAGAACGGCGAAGGCTCAAACGTTTCAGTATTGGCCGCGAATTTCGATGGTTACGCCGCGGTCGAGAAAGCCATCAGTCTTCGCGGACGTGCGGACGACGAGCCGCAAATGGAATTTGCCGCTGCGCTGAGCGGCCTGGAACCTCCCCAACCGCGCCAGCACGAGCACGCGCAGCGAGCGGTCGCCGCTGTCAGCGAGGGCCAAGACTGCCTCTTGGCCGAGAACCTCTACAAGATTCCTTTCCTTGGCAAAGACAATGTCGCCAACGCCTTGATGAGGACAACGGTGGCGGCCAAGAATTGATCGTTCGTCCGTTGTTCGTCGTCCGAGGTCAAGAATTGATTCCTCGACCCGTTGCTCCATTGATTCATTGGAAGAAGACTGTCCGACCGCCTTCAATGATTCAATGGAGCAATCCCCGCACCTGTCAACTGACCGCGGGCAACGGACGTCTTTTGAACCCAAAATCCAAAATCAATAGGAAAAAAATCTCTTGGCCAAGGATCGTTGGACCGCCTCGCGCGCCATGCCGCCAATGTTGACCCAATGGCGGCCCTGCGATACGAATGAAGCCATTGAGTCATTGAAGAAAGGTCGAAAACTGCGAACTCAAAGCTGGAGGTAGAAAGAGTGATCAGTTTTCATTTTCAAGTTTCGAATTTCTGCGCGCCGTTAATCGCTCACCCGCTAAGCCTTGTCGGTATGAAGCAAGCGGCCGCCCGGACTTCCTCACCCCGCGCGAAACTCAGGTGAATCCCATCAGGCTGATGAAAAACGCTCCTGGGCGCTGTCATTCCGAGCGAAGCGAGGAATCTCGCCCTGAAGACGACGTGCTTACGAGATTCCGGGCCATTTTTTGATCAGCCTGCCATAGCTCGAGCAAACTATCCCCCTGGAAGGCTGGCAATTCTCTCATCCCACGCGGGAGTTTCCCGACTTTGACGCTCCGACACGGGTTGCCAAGGTCAGCCGCAGCGGTTACACAATTTTAAGGGGTTCTTTATGACTTCCTTATGTCCGGCTGACTATTCTGTGGTCGACTCCCATGAATCGCTACATGTCTGACTGGCAGCTTTTGAAGGCCGGCTTCGACGCGCCAAACGACGCGGCGGACAGCGAAAGAGATCGGGAGTTGGTGGTCAACGTGATCTTCACCACGGAAGCGGGCACGCTGGCCGCGCTGAAAGCCGCGGGCGACTTGGGATGCGACCTCAACGCGCGAATCAATCTTATCGTCGCGCACGCTGTACCGCTGGCGTTTCCGGTCGATCACCCTCCGGTGGCCGTGGACTTTACGGAGCGCCGCCTCAAGGCCCTTGCCGGCCTTGGAGCCCAGGGAGACCTGGAAACCAGCGTCATGTTGTATCTGTGCCGAGACAGGCAGCGGGCCTTGTTGCAGGCGCTGCCGCCGAGGTCGCTGGTTGTCATCGGAGAGAAAAGGCGTTGGTGGGGCTCAGAAACCACTCGCATTACAGAGTCGCTTGAGCGCAATGGCCACCGCGTCGTTTTCGTCCCTTATAGGTGATTGCAATGTTGGATTTGTTCTACATCGCGATTGCAGTCTTGTTCTTCGTTGGTTGCTGGGCCTTCACCAAGGCCTGCGACCGGCTGTGAGAAGCAGTGGCAGGTGACGAGTGACAAGCGATGAAAATGGCCTCTGGCTCGTCACTCGTCACTTGTCACTCGTCACTTCTCGGAGGATCCATGGATTACGTAATTGCCGGCGTTGCCGCGCTCTTTTTGTTCGGCTATTTGGTTTACGCACTTTTGCGCCCGGAGAAGTTTTGAGGAGGAGCCATGACCACGAATGGCCTCTTGAACATCGCGATCTATTTTCTGCTGCTGCTGGCTATCACCAAGCCACTCGGCCTCTTCATGGCGAAGCTGTTTGAGGGCGAGCGGACATTCCTCCATCCGATTCTCCGCCCGGTCGAGAAGCTGATTTACCGCCTTTGCGGAATCCGCGAGAGCGACGAACAGCGCTGGACGCAGTACACAGCCTCGCTGATTGCTTTCAGCCTGGTGAGTTTCTTGTTTGTGTATGTCATTCAGCGGCTCCAGGGAATTCTTCCTTTCAACCCCATGCACTTCGGCACGTCCCACACGCCCTCGTGGGCGACGCCGATGACGCCCGATCTGGCCTTCAACACGGCCGACAGTTTTCTAACCAACACAAATTGGCAGGCGTATAGCGGCGAGAATACGCTCAGCTACTTCGTGCAGATGGCGGCATTGACGGTGCAGAACTTTGTTTCTCCTGCCGTGGGCATCTGTGCCGCGCTAGTGTTCGTCCGCGGCTTCGCCCGGCACGAATCAAAAACCGTTGGCAATTTTTGGGTCGACCTGACCCGTGCAGTCCTTTACCTGTTTCTGCCCCTGGCGCTTCTGGGCGCGCTCGTTCTTGGCTCTCAGGGCGTCATTCAGAACTTGAAGTCCTACGATGTGGTTAAGACAGTCGAGGGCACGACACAGACGATCGCCCAAGGGCCGGTCGCTTCGCAACTCGCGATCAAAATGCTGGGCGACAATGGCGGCGGCTTCTTCAACGCGAACTCCGCACATCCCTTCGAGAACCCCACTCCCTTCTCGAATTTCGTGCAGATGCTGATGATTTTGGCCGTTTCGGCCGGTTTGACCTACATGTTTGGCAAGATGGTGCGCGACACGCGGCAGGGCTGGGCGATCTTTGCGGCCTGCAGCCTAATGTTTTTCATGGGAGTGTTTGTCGCGTATCCGCAGGAGCAAAAAGGGAATCCCATGGTCGCCGCGCTGGGCGTGCAAAATGCGGCGACCGCCACCCAGCCGGGCGGCAACATGGAAGGCAAGGAAGTGCGGTTCGGCAACACGGCTTCGGCGCTGTTTGCAACGGTCACCACGAACGCCAGTTGTGGCGCCATCAATAGTTGGCATGACAGCTTCACACCCCTCGGTGGCCTGGTTCCCATGTTGAATATCCAGACGGACGAGGTGATCTTTGGTGGCGCCGGCGCCGGTCTCTACGGCATCCTGCTCTACGCGATTGTGGCCGTGTTCATTGCCGGCCTGATGGTCGGCCGCACGCCAGAGTACATCGGCAAGAAGCTCGAATCCAAAGAAGTCAAGATGTCGATGGTGGCCATCATCGCGACCTCGCTGTGCATTCTGGGGTTCGCTGCCGTCACTTCAGTGGCCAAGCTCGATTGGGACCACAGCAAGTACTGGAATCCGGCGTCAGGCAATCCCAATCCCGCCCCGACTGCCAGCGTGCCGCCCACGGCTAATCTGACCAACAGCGGGCCTCATGGATTGAGTGAAATCCTGTATGCCTATTCGAGCGCTACTGAAAATAACGGCAGCGCGTTTGCCGGCCTCAACGCGAATACGCCTTACTACAACCTGACAACAGGCCTGGCCACACTGATTGGACGATTCTTCTTCATGATCCCATTGATCGCCGTGGGAGGCAGCTTGGCTGAGAAGAAGAAGATTCCTGCGACCGCGGGCACTTTTCCCACGCACGGGCCATTGTTTATAGGCCTGTTTGTGGGGACCGTCATCCTGATCGCCGTCTTGACGTTCTTTCCCGCTCTTGCGCTCGGCCCGATTGTCGAACACTTTCTGATGCACCAGGGCAAGCTTTTTTCTGCCTTGCCGGCATTGCACTTCCCCATTTGGAGTTAACCATGGCCACGATGATGATCAGCCCGCCTCCGGCTCTCGATGATGCGGTCACGCTGCTGCCGAAGAAACTGGTGCGCGCTCGCCCGCTCTTCGATCCCGAGATTGTGAAGCGGGCCACCAAAGAGTCCTTGAAGAAGCTTAACCCGGCCACACTGATCAAAAATCCGGTGATGTTTGTAGTCGAGGTCGGAGCGGCGATCACCACTGTCTTCCTAGTGCGGGACATGATCCTTGGTCGCCCCAGCATCGGGTTCCAGTTCCAGATTGCCCTCTGGCTTTGGTTCACCGTGGTGTTTGCCAATTTCGCCGAGGCCATGGCCGAGGCGCGCGGCAAGGCGCAAGCCGACACCTTGCGCAAGACCAAAACCGACTCGATGGCCAAGCTCGTCGATAGGAGCAACAAGATTGAAATCATCCCGGCCTCGAAGCTCCGCGCCGGAGACATTGTGATCGCGGAGGCCGGCGACATCATCCCCGGCGATGGTGAGATCATCGAAGGCATCGCGACCGTCGACGAGTCTGTCATCACCGGCGAAAGCGCTCCGGTGATCCGCGAGTCGGGAGGAGACCGCAGCGCCGTGACTGGCGGAACCAAGATCTTGTCGGACCAGATCAAAATCAAAATCACCTCCAACCCCGGCGAAACCTTCCTGGACCGCATGATTGCTTTGGTCGAGGGCGCCGAGCGGCAGAAAACGCCAAACGAGATCGCCCTGAACATATTGATCGCCGGCTTGACGCTCATCTTTCTGCTCGCCGTGGTGACGCTCGAGCCTTTCGCCGTCTACAGTGTCACATCAGCCGGAGCGGGCAGCGTTCCTTCCGTGGCGGTGCTGGTTTCACTGCTGGTTTGCTTGATTCCGACGACCATCGGTGGGCTGCTCTCCGCCATCGGCATTGCCGGCATGGACCGGGTGATGCAGCATAACGTGCTGGCCATGAGCGGCAAGGCCGTCGAAGCATCAGGCGATGTGAACACGTTGCTCCTCGACAAAACTGGCACCATCACGCTCGGCAACCGTCAGGCGGTAGAGTTCATTCCTGCCGACGGCGTGTCCGAAGCCGAATTGGCCGACGCCGCGCAGCTTTCGAGTCTGGCCGATGAAACGCCGGAAGGACGCTCGATCGTCGTCCTGGCCAAACAGAAATATGGTTTGCGAGGCCGCGAAGTTTCCGAGCTCGAAGCGCGCTTTATTCCCTTCTCCGCTTACACGCGCATGAGCGGCGTGGACTGGGACGGGCGTCGTTTGCGCAAGGGCGCGACGGACGCGATCACGACATTCGTGCGCGAGGAGGGCGGCGTTATCTCGGCGTCGTTCCGGGAAAAATCGGACGTTATCTCACGCTCCGGCGGCACGCCGCTCGCGGTCGCGGACGGTCCGCGTCTGCTGGGTCTTGTGCATCTGAAGGACATCGTGAAGGGCGGCATGCGCGAACGCCTGGCCCAGCTGCGCGCCATGGGCATCCGCTCCGTGATGATCACGGGCGACAATCCGCTCACCGCTGCCGCCATCGCTCACGAAGCGGGCGTGGACGATTTCCTCGCCCAGGCCACGCCCAAGGACAAGATGGATTACATCAAGAAAGAGCAGGGTCAGGGGCGCCTGGTCGCCATGACCGGCGACGGCACCAATGACGCGCCCGCGCTCGCGCAGGCCGACGTGGGACTCGCCATGAATACCGGTACTTCCGCCGCTAAAGAGGCGGGCAATATGGTGGACCTGGACAGCAATCCCACCAAGCTCGTCGACGTGGTCGCCATCGGCAAACAATTGCTCATCACGCGAGGCGCGCTGACTACTTTTTCCATCGCCAACGATGTGGCCAAATATTTCGCCATCATTCCGGCCATGTTTGCGACAACCTATCCCGCTCTCGAATATTTGAACATCATGCATTTGCACACGCCCCAGAGCGCGGTGCTAGCCGCGGTCATCTTCAACGCGCTGATCATCATCGCCCTCGTGCCGCTGGCTCTGCGTGGCGTGACATATCGGCCGCAGGGCGCGGCGAGTCTTTTGCGTCGCAATCTGATGATCTACGGTGTGGGGGGAATCATCGCGCCATTTCCCGGTATCTGGTTGATCGACCAATTGCTGGTGTGGATAAGGCTGGCGTGAAAAGGACAGTGGCATGTGGCATGTGACATGTGACAAGAAAGGATCTAGGATTTAGGATCTGGGATTTAGGTTGCAGCAGCCGCCACCGCAGTCCTAAATCCTGAATCCTAAATCCTGAATCCTTGCCAATTGCCACTGCGAATAGAGGGAACAACGATGTTGAAGCAACTCGGACCGTCGTTTCGAATGATGCTGATCTTCACGATTCTTACGGGACTCATTTATCCCGGGATCGTTACGGGCCTTTGCCAATTGCTGTTTCACGATAAAGCGAACGGCAGTCTTGTTACGGTGAACGGCCAAGTAGTGGGCTCGTCACTTATCGCGCAGGGTTTTGCGAAGCCTGAGTATTTTCAGCCGCGCCCCTCGGCGGCAGGCAACGGCTACGATGCAACCGCATCCGGCGGGTCGAATTATGGTCCCACCAATCAAAAGCTATTTGACCGCCTCAAATCTTCCATTGACGCTTTCCATAAGGATAACCCTGATTATCAGGGACCTCTTCCCGCTGATCTCGTCACCGCCTCGGCCAGCGGCCTCGATCCGGACTTGAGTCCAGCGGCCGCGGAAGCGCAAGCGGCACGCATCGCCAAGGCTCGGGGCACGTCGGTGCAACAGGTCGAGGAGCTCATCGCCAGCCACATTCAAGAACGCCAACTTGGTTTCCTCGGGGAACGGCGCGTGAATGCGCTGGAACTCAATCTCGCCCTGGACCGCGAAATCCCGCGGAAATAAGCTGACCGGTGCGGAGATCCAATAACAACTTCTGCCGTCGTCCCTCGTGGGTGCGCTCAGGCGATCGGTCGCCGGGGCATAGTAAATGTGCCAACATAAGGCCGTACAATAACATAAGAACATGATAAGCTAGCTCTTCTAGAACGTGAGAAGTGTACCCGAATGTAAACTATCTCATCGGTGGCCGGCCTCAGGCGAGTCGCCAAACGCAGGATGGGTGCCGCCCAGGGAACGAGAAGAATTCCTTGAAAGAGCCTCGAAAGCCGGAATTTATATGATTCTAAATCACGATAAACGCGAAACAACGGAAGCCTGAGACAGCAGAAGTCCTTTTTAATCAACAAATAGTTTTTGAAAAACAGGATTTTGAAAAAAGTATGGGAGTGCAAAGCGAAGCCGGAATGTATATGAAAACAAAGTGGAATTCTCAAAAACGAAGCCGAAATAGCCGGAATGTTGTAGAAAACAAATGGAGTTAATGAAAAAACGAAGCCGGAATGTGTATGAAAGCAAGGGGGAGTGGTTTTCAGCCGCAGTATTGGATCAGTTTGCTGCTTTAGCCCAGCCTTAGTTAACTACGTAATCAACAGATCGGGCCAGCCTCGGGCACCCGTGGACAGGCGCTGCCTTTGTCTGAGTTGTAATTCAGAGCCGCATCGCTTTCACTGTATCGGCTCGGGAATTTCCCGAATCCATAAGTTGCGAAACCGCACCGAATGGTTGTGGTCCTGAAGCATGAGCGGGAGCTTCTCCGGCGTAGGCTTATAGGGCGGTCGCTGCATGTGCTCGGTGGGGCCGGTGAGGACGACATGGTCTTCGACCAGCACACCGTTGTGCAGAACTGTGACGGTTGCGGGACGCGTGAGCTGACCTTCCTGATCGAATCGCGGGCCATGGAAAACGATGTCGTAGGTGGTCCACTGGCCGGGCGGCCGGCAAGCATTGACGATCGGTGGGTACTGGCCGTAAACGGCGGCGGTTTGGCCGTCCGGATAGGTCTTGCTCTGGTAAGAATCGAGTACCTGAATTTCATAGAGGCTGTGCAGAAAGACGCCACTGTTGCCGCGGTCCTGATCCTCACCGCGCGGCGGATAGGGCGGCATATACTCCACGTGCAACTGGCAGTCGCCGTAGCTCGCTTTGGTTCGGATGTTGCCGGTCTGAGGGACAACCTCGAAGTAGCCGTCGCCCACTTTCCATTTCGCCGGACCTCCGTTGATGCTTTCCCAATTGTCCAGATCTTTTCCGTTGAAGAGCACGATGGCATCGGAGGGCGGCGCACCGGCATGTTCCTGCGTGCTGCACTCGCCGGAGGTGATCACCGGCGGCTGGGGCCGATTGCGGTCATGAATCTTCCAGTGCGCCGGCGACTGGTCCGATTGCGCGATGACGCTGCGATTTGGGCCGAATGAAATGATGACCACTACCACCACTGCGGTCACGATAAGACTTGCCAGGGAAATCAGATGCTTTTGCATGGTCTTCCTCCACAGACTCTTTGCGCGACATTATCGCGGGCCTCGCTGCTCTGTCAATGTTTTCCGCGCTCCAACGGAGCCTTTTATTTGGTGCCAATCAGTGGACGACTCATGCGGCCACGGTTGATGCCGTGGAGCAACACGCTTCCACCTGGGCTCGCGTGCTTTCCTGAATGCTCCGGCGCTCCTACATTGCGGCCTTGGAAATTCAGGCTTGTTGCCAACAAGGTTGTTGCTTAGGAGTGTTGGCTTTCTCTTTTGGGGTTACGGGGGTGCCGAGCCTCAAGCGTGGGGCCGGGCGTGCGCCGCAAGCGACAGGGTGGAATTGGGAAAGGAGTCGCGCTGGGAAATCCCGAGCGTGGGGGCCTGATCGGCCGCGACCCGGCGCCTCCTCTCAGCCCATCGGTCACTAGGGCCGCTTGCGTGAGCTATTCGGGCTGCCCGCGGACGTCTCAAACACGAAGCTGTAATCAGGATTCCAAGCGGACGCCGTAGACGTACTTGTCATCGGCTCCGGTTCCGGCGCGAACAATGGTGGCCATCTTGGTGATCGGGTCAAGCGCGCCCGGGATTTGGAGTGTGACTCGAACCGTTTTACCCAACTCGTAGACCCGGGCACTCGAAAAGCAGAATCCGCTCTTCGAGATATTTTCCGAAGTCACCTCTTCTTCGACTCCGTCGCTCGCCGAGATATGCAACAGAACATGAACGTCGATCCGGCGTTCCTTGCGGCGCTCGTCTTGCTGGGCCTCGCCTTCTGGCTGAAAGAATTCCCCGGTCGCGGCCATCCAATCCCAAAAATCTTCCTGCTCGGTCTTATCAACCGCGGCTTGGGCGAAACTCCACTCGGTAACCTCGTTGCAGTTGTCGCACGATTCTCGGACTTTCCACGATTGGCTCAGCTCCTTGAACTTTTCAGGTGAGAGCTCGACCGACTTTTGAGCGTGGCAAGTTAAACATTCGATCTCGACCGTCACAGCGGCGCCGCTTTGTTTCCGTGATCCGTGACTCATTTCATTTTCCCAAGAATCTGGTCTGCTGGGTAACTTAGCTTGAGTGCGCGCGAAACGCAAGGCCGACTTTGTTCCCCGGGGCTCGTGCAGTTCGTCATCGACTGAAAAACCATAATGCTGACGCACTGAGGAGGTTGCGTCGCGCATTCACGAAAAGGCATTGCCAAAGTGTTTGTCTTGGGCATAGACTTGCCTCGTTCTCCATAAATACGCAGATAGGGACAACAAGGCGATGGAGCCCGACAAACGCCGTTCCGACCGGCTGCTGCTGACAATCCCTCTTCACGTGAGCGGCGTGGACCGACAGGGCAACGAATTCAAGGAAAACGCACGCACCATCACCCTGAATCGTCACGGGGCGCGAATCGCGTTGGCGCGCTTGCTGGTCGGCGGCCAGATCGTGCGGCTCACGAACCTGGTCATTCATCGAGAGGCGAATTTTCGCGTTGTAGGACCGATCACACCCTATTCGCCGAAGGGCGGGGAGTGGGGCGTGGAGTGCATCGACGGACAGAAGGATATCTGGGGTATCCAATTTCCACCTCCGCCCGCTGGACAACAAGCGGAGTCGGCAGCACTGCTCGAATGCCGGAGGTGTCACACCGTTGCCTTGATGCGAACTTCGCTGGTGGAAATCGAGGTTTTGGGGACTGCGGGCCTGCTCTCGAAACCCTGCGAAACCTGCAAGACTATCACCCTGTGGGGTCAGGCGGAGAAGCAAGTGGCAATGAATGCTCCTCCAGACGAAGCCGCCATGCTTGCGGCCGTCGGAGCACCTTCCGCGATGGCGCGCGGGATTGACTTGCGGCGACACCGGCGGGTAGCGTTGCAGCTTCCGGTCCTGATCCGAGACTATTCCGGCGACTTCGAAATTACCAAGAGCGAAAACGTCTCCAAGGGCGGTTTCTGCTTTGCCTCCGAGAAAAGCTTCCTCATTGGCGAAGGCGTAATGGTGGCCTGTCCTTACAGCGGCGCGAGCAACCAGAATCTGGAAGTGAGCGCCAAGATCGTTCGCCGGCAGAGCATCGAAGGGACGAATCGCAAGATCTACGGTGTGCGCTACGACAAACAGACTAGTTGAAGCCTCCCCCGCCTCACCTCGTGTGACGCATTCTCGCCCAGCTTCTCGCACCGCCGCTGTCATCGATGCTTCGCGCACACGTTGGCCTTGTTCGGCGGCGATGGGCGAGAGTGGCATTCCGTCAAGCGGCCCGTGCCAGCGATAGTCTGCCTGAAAAAGCGGCCTTCGCCAAGTCCTCGATTTCGCGCGCTGAGCGAGCGTGGTCAGGGTAGTTGACGACTTTGAGTTCGAACCCGAAAGCATGACGAGGGCTGGACACCTCCCTTAGCCCCTCCTCCAAACGCGTCGCCACTCGGTCTGCGTCATTGGCACTGACGCCAGGCAAAATCACGCCAAACACCCCATCCCGAAGACAGTAGATCGAATCTTCGCTCCGCAGCCGCCGGAGAATCGCTTTGACAGAGTCCCCATACGCTGTGGCCAACTCATTCTTGTCGAGGACGCTGCCCGGCGTCAGCGAAACCGCAATCAGCGATAAGGGTTGCATGCCTCTCACGGCACGGCGGAATTCCATGGAGAGCTGGTCCTGAAAATGCTCCAAATTAGGAAGTATGCCCAGGAGATCAACACTCGCCTGAAGCAGCAAGTTCCTGTTACGGGATTCCTCCGCCTTAAGCTGCCGTCGCAATTCCTGGAGAACCATCTGCCGGTCGGAAAGATAAGAAACCAACAAGGCCGAGATCACGCAGAATCCGAAGAAGAGTCTGCGCATCGTTGGTCCGCTGATGGCCACCGGCTCGGCAAAGGCTGATGGATATATCAGCAACGCGATCCCACTCGCCAGAATCACGATGCTGGCTACCGCCAGAACCCATAATTGCGCACTCCGGCGCTCGATCAGCAGAGGGTCTATTCGATCGAAGACGTGCATAGAATCGCCTCCAAAGGATTCGACGAACGTCGAGTGTATCAGTTCGTCTAACCATGTCATCGGCTGTGAGCAGGCGGAGCATGAGTCGAATTGCCGCCCCGACCCCAGAACGACTAGAATCAAATCTGCAGTGCGACTCTTTCGCGGGGGCACGTGCGAGCGCGAAGCGGAGAAGGGACTTTCATCATGGTGAACTTGTTTGGCCACTGGCGACGAGGATTCCATCGTGCAGGTCGGGCGGAGGGGCGCAGACACCCGGCGAAGCAAATGAGCGGCCGTCGGAGGCGAGTCATGTTCTGGAGCGTTCTCGGAGCGGCCGCTTACCTTGCTGTGGCCCTCTCACTGTTCGAGCAGTATGGACCTATTGCGGAGGCGCACACCCCACAGCCTCCTCCGTTGACGCGCGAGGCGCAGGAGCAGCTTCCCCCATCCGAAAATGAACCCGGCCCTCCCCTAACGCCGAAACAGAAGCAGGATCTCTTAAAGTCGAATTTCGAGAAACTGAAGAAGGACGCGGCCGATCTCGCCGCGCTGGCAAAATCGCTCCAACAAGAAATTGACACCTCGAACGAGAACGTTCTCTCCTTGAAGGTGGTGGACAAGGCCGAGAAAATTGAAAAGCTGGCGAGGAAAATCAAGACGGCGGCCAAAGGACAGTGATGAGGCGGCTTGATGCACGTCCGATGGCAGGTCGAACGTAGGGAGAGCCGCGTAGCCGTCACTGCGCCCTGACGCAGGTCAGTCAGCGGCGGCGCGCGGCGGTTCCTCAGCGTCTGCGCCCCCGCGAATCCGCATCGCGTAGAAGGAGCGGTAGACAAAGGTGATAGACACAGCGAAGAACGCCGCGGCCAGCAAGTGGGTCAACAGGGCGCCGCTGGTGGCCGTGAGCTGGACGGCCAGCGCCACTGCCAGCAGGCCGAAAAGTGTAGTGAACTTGATGATCGGGTTCAAAGCCACAGAAGAAGTGTCCTTGAGCGGATCGCCCACCGTGTCGCATATGACGGTGGCGTCGTGAAGAGGCGTACCCTTCTGCTTCAACTCCACCTCCACAATTTTCTTGGAGTTGTCATACGCCGCGCCCGTGTTGGCCATGAAGATCGCCTGGTACAGGCCGAAGGTGGCAATCGAGATCAGGTAGCCGATAAAGAAGAAGGGCTCCACAAAGGCAAAGGCCAGCGTGGCGAAGAAAACCGCGATGAAGATGTTCAGCATGCCCTTTTGCGCGTACTGGGTGCAGATCTCCACCACCCTCTTGCTGTCCCTGACGGAGGCCTTGTCCGCACTCTCCAAGTGAATATGCCGCTTGATGAACTCTACGGCGCGATAAGCGCCGGTGGTGACGGCCTGGGTGGAAGCACCGGTGAACCAATAAATCATCGCTCCGCCGGTGATCAGACCCAGCACAAAAGGCGCGTACAACAGTGACAGCTTGTCCGTATTCTCCGCCAAGCCATTGGTCAGCGCCATGATGATGGAGAAGATCATGGTCGTGGCACCGACCACTGCCGTGCCGATCAGCACCGGCTTGGCCGTTGCCTTAAACGTGTTCCCTGCGCCGTCATTAGCTTCCAGCAGGTCCTTGGCAACGTCGAATCTCGCGTCAACATTGAAGTCTTTCTTAAGCTCCTGCTTGATGTTGGGAACCTCCTCGATCTGCGAAAGCTCATAGATCGATTGCGCGTTGTCCGTTACCGGGCCGTAAGAATCGACTGCAATGGTCACGGGCCCCATCCCCAAAAAGCCGAAGGCCACCAAACCGAAAGCAAACACCGACGACGCCACCATCACGTTTCCCAGCCCGTGGCTGCTCACGGCAGAACCGATGGACATCAGCAGCACCATCGCCAGCCCCAGGTAGTAAGCGGAGAAGTTGCCGGCCACAAAACCGGAGAGGATGCCCAGCGACGCCCCGCCTTCCTGTGCCCCGGTCACCACCTCTTTCACGTGCCGCGACTCGGTGGAGGTGAACACTTTCACCAATTCCGGAATCAGGGCGCCAGCCAGCGTCCCGCAGGAGATGATGGTGGAGAGCTTCCACCACAGCGTGGTGTCGCCGCCCAGGCTGGGAATGATGAGCGCTGACACGACGTATGTCAGCGCGATCGAAACCGCCGAGGTGATCCAGACCAGCGAGGTGAGCGGCGCCTCGAAGTTGAACTTGTCCGAGTTGCCAAAGCGGATCTTGGCGATGAGCCCGTTGAGGAAATAGGCTCCCGAGCTCGACACCAGCATCATGATGCGCATGACGAAGATCCACACCAGCAACTGCACCTGGACCATGGGGTTCTTCACCGCCAACAGGATGAACGTGATCAGCGCGACGCCGGTCACGCCGTAAGTCTCGAACCCGTCGGCCGTCGGTCCCACCGAATCGCCGGCGTTGTCGCCCGTGCAGTCGGCGATCACGCCCGGGTTGCGCGCGTCGTCTTCCTTGATCTTGAAGACGATTTTCATCAGGTCGGAGCCGATGTCGGCAATCTTGGTGAAGATGCCGCCGGCGATGCGTAGCGCCGCGGCGCCCAGCGACTCGCCGATGGCGAATCCGATGAAGCACTGCCCGGCAAAGTCTCCCGGAATGAAGAGCAGGATGATGAGCATCATCAGCAGCTCCACCGAGATCAGCATCATGCCGATGCTCATGCCAGCCTCGAGCGGGATCTGGTAGAGGGGATACGGCTTGCCGCGCAGGCTGGCAAACGCGGTGCGGGAGTTGGCAAAGGTGTTCACGCGGATCCCGAACCACGCCACCCCGTAACTGCCGCAGATTCCGACCACGCTGAACAACAGGATGACGGCCACCCGCAACGCTTCATAGTGCAGGAGCACGGCGAAGTAAAGCACGATGACGGCGGCGATGAACACCCACAGCAGCGCCAGGAACTTGCCCTGCGTCACCAGGTACGTCTTGCAGGTTTCCCAAATCAACTGGGAAACGTCTCCCATGGCGCGATGGACGGGCAGGTTCTTCAAGTGGCTGTAAATGATCAGGCCGAAGAGAAGCCCGAAGACGCAGAACAGAATCCCGATCATCAGCAGCTTGTGGCCATCGACGCCAAGGAACTGGACCTGCGAGAGGTCCGGGAGCTTGAGACTGGCTTCGCCGCCCGCTCCCTCGCCGGGAGGCTTGGCGAATGCCTGGGCCGCGCCCAGCAACGTCACCACCATGCAGATGACGCCCAACGAAAGTGATTTCAATCTTCGTATACCCTTCAATGTCGATACTACGGCCCCATTGTCCATGAAAATTGCCTCCGACATCTTATTGCTCTCGTGACCCTACAGCCGGTTCGGCGGGCTCGCCGGCATTCTTTCATCGGAAGGATACACCCCTGAGATGAGCCAAAGAGCGTCTTCTAAAACTTTTGCTTATAGCATAGATAAAAAATCTTAGTCAAGCCTCGACTTAGGCGTGGTTGTGTCAAGCATTTGTCAGTTGAGCTCCGCGAGAATACAAGACTTCGAACCAAGTTGTTCCGCAGCGAGCGATCCAGAGGCGGAGCTTGAGGAGGCGGTGAGCGCCGCGTCGTGTCCAGCG
>JBEKEZ010000054.1:0-34380 GCA_050013575.1 Terriglobia bacterium
GAAGGCGGCCATACCGTCGGCGCCGGAACGGTGACGGAAGTGATTCAATAGAGCTGTCAGCCGTCGGCCTTCAGCCATCAGCAAAACGCGTTGGCTGAGAGCTGATAGCTGAGGGCTGAGAGCTGAGGGCTGCAGTAATGCGCGAAATCATAACGATGCAATGCGGCGATTGTAAGAACCGCAATTACTCGACGACGCGGAACAAGAAGAAGCACCAGGACAGGCTGGAGCTCAAGAAATTCTGTCCGAAGTGCCGGCACCATACGGTGCACAAAGAGGTGAAGTAGGCAGTCGGCAGAAGGCAGTAGGCAGCGCGGGACAATATCGAGGTTCGGGAGGCTCGCTGCCTACTGCTTACTGCATTCTGCCTACTGGTTTTCAAAGGGGCGTCAGATTAATGGCTAATCTGCCGGTCTCCAAAACCGGTCATGGGGGTTCGACTCCCTCCGCCCCTGCCAGAGACCAGAAAGCAGTAGGCGGAAGGCAGTCGTCAGAAACGGACCTGTCGCAACGAATGCGTGAGACTAAAGGCTGAGAACTGACGACTGAAAACTGAGAACTCGTATGGCTGATGAAGTCGGTGCTAAGAAAGATCCATGGACCCGGTTCCGCGCTTACGTCGCGGACGTTCGTGTGGAAATGAAGAGGGTCACTTGGCCAGGCAAGCAGGAAATCTATGGGACTACCGTGATGGTCATCCTCACGACCGCCCTTTTGGGATTCTATTTCTGGGCTTGCGATCAGGCTTTTCTGCGCATCGTCGGAAAACTCTTGCAATTGATGAAGCGGGGGTAAGGAAAGTCAGGCATGCCCAAGAATTGGTACATCATTCACAGCTATTCAGGCTTTGAAAAGAAGGTGGCGGAAACGCTGCGAAGCCGCGTGGAGGCCGCGGGGCTCTCCGACCAGTTCGGCGAGATCATGATCCCCACCGAAGACGTGATTGAAATGCGTCACGGCAAGAAGGTGGTGACGTCCAAGCTGTTTTATCCGGGATACGTCCTGGTCGAAATGGACATGAACAATGACACCTGGCACCTCGTCCGCTCGACGCCTCGGGTGACGGGATTTGTGGGTTCGGGACAGATGCCGAGCCCGCTCACACCAGAGGAAGTGGACCGGATTGTCCATAAGGTAGAGGTTGCAGCGGAGAATCCCAAGCCCAAGCTCGAGTATGAGAAAGGCGAGAGCGTGAAGATCACCGATGGTCCATTTAAGGATTTCAACGGGACGGTGGATGAAATCAACGACGACCGCTCCACGTTGCGCGTGATGGTGACGATTTTCGGACGTGCTACGCCGGTGGAGTTGGATTTTTACCAGGTGGAAAAGGTGTGAAAGGCTGGGCCGATTTATGGGCGTGTTTTCGGTCAAACTGACCATCCGGAATCCCGCCCAACCCTCGAAGTCAGAGGAGCTTGAGGCCATGGTGGATACAGGGGCCAGCTATAGTTGGATTTCCAGCTCGCGTCTTGCTGGTTTGGGAATTCGACCATCGCGACGGATGGCTTTTCGAACCATCGAGGGCCGAATGATCGAACGTGAGGTTGCCGCTGTATTTGTGAAAGTAGACGGATACACGGGCGGCGACAATGTGGTCATGGCGGAAGCGGGTGATAGTGAAGTGCTGGGGGCATTCACACTGGAAGGGTTGGGACTGGCAGCCGACCCGGTGAAGAAAGTCCTGGTACCAACCGTCGGACTTGCGCTGCTCGCCGTCGCGCCGAAGGTTTACCGCCGCCGATCAGGAATTGTGGCGGCAATCGACGTCTAAAGGATGGAAGTAAATGGCAAAAAAAGTTACAGCAATGGTGAAGCTTCAGATTGGGGCGGGCAAGGCGACGCCGGCGCCTCCGGTGGGCCCGGCGCTGGGGCAGCACGGCGTGAACATCATGGACTTTTGCAAAGCGTTCAACGCCAAGACATCCGCGAAGGATCAGGAAGGGCTCATCATTCCCGTGGTTATTACGATCTATCACGACCGGAGTTTCACTTTCATCACCAAGACGCCGCCGGCCTCGGTGCTGCTCAAGCGGGCGGCGGGCATCGCCAAGGGATCGGGAGAGCCGAACAAGAACAAGGTCGGGAAGGTTACTGAGAAACAGGTCGAGGAAATCGCCAAGACCAAGCTGCCCGATTTGAATGCGGCATGCCTGGCGGCCGCCGTCCAGACGGTGAAGGGCACGGCGCGCAGCATGGGCCTTGAAGTTGTACCGTAAAGGCAATTGGAAACTGGAAGCTGGAAAATGGAAACGGGATATAAGCTTTTGCAGCTTCAGTGAGGAGAGACTTCCATTTTCTAATTTCCATTTTCCATTTTCCAGTTTCGTGGAAGGATTCGACGATGGGTAAAAAATACGACGGTTCTGCAAAGCTTGTGGACAAGCCGGCTTATACCCTGACCGACGCGATGCCGATACTCAAGAAGGCCGCGTTTGCCAAATTCGATGAGACGGTGGAAGTGGCCATCCGGCTGGGCGTCGATCCCAAGCACGCGGATCAGATGGTACGCGGCACGGTGGTGCTGCCTCACGGCTTGGGCAAGACGAAGCGCGTGGTGGTGATCGCTTCCGGCGACAAGGTGCGAGAGGGGCGGGAAGCGGGCGCTGACGAAGCAGGCGGCGACGACGTGGTGCAGAGGATTCAAGGCGGCTGGATGGATTTTGACGCCGTTGTCGCCACGCCAGACATGATGAAGTCCGTGGGCAGGCTCGGCAAGATTCTCGGTCCACGCGGGCTGATGCCTAATCCCAAGACCGGAACCGTCACTCTCGACGTGGCGCGCGCCGTGCGCGAGGTGAAGGCCGGCAAGGTTGAGTTTCGTGTGGACAAGACCGCCATCATCCACTGCGCAGTGGGCAAGGTCTCTTTCGACGCCGCGAAGCTGGCGGAGAATGCCGGAGCATTGATTGCCAGTGTTTTGAAGGCGAAACCTGCGACCGCGAAGGGCAAGTACGTGAGGAGCATTGTGATTTCCTCGACCATGGGGCCGGGGATCAAGATCGATCCTGCCTCCGTCGAAGCGGCGTAGTTTTCCTTTGAGGAGCTTGACGATGAAGAAGGACGAAAAGCAAAAACTGGCCGAGGCGCTGCGCCAGGAACTGGCGAAAGCCAAGAGCGTCATCCTGTCCGGCTTCGACGGTCTGCACGTCGCCGAAGACACTCAGCTCCGGCGCAAGGTTGCGCAAGCGGGCGGAAAATACAAAGTTGTCAAGAACAGCTTGATCGAGCGCGCCGCGCCGGGCACGCCGGTCGAGCCGGTGGCCAAAAAGCTTCGCGGGACCACTTCGCTGGCTTACACCGATTCGGACCCGGTCCAATTGGCCAAAGTTCTGGCCGCCTATGCCAAGGAAAATCCGGCGTTGGTATTCAAGGCGGGCGTGGTGGAAGGGCGCGTGGTTTCTCTGGCCGAGTTGGGCGCGCTCGCCACTTTGCCGCCACTCGAGGTTTTGCAGTCAAAGATTCTGTTCTTGTGCAATTCGCCGGCACAACGGGTGGCTTCGGCCATCGCGGGCGTGGCGAGAAAACTCGCTGTTGTGGTTCAGCAAGGGGTGAAGGAAGGGAAGTTCAAGGAAGCAACCGGCAGCTAGTCTCGGCGGCGAAGGTTTGACGTTCGCCGGATCGAGACCGCGCAGGATTCTTGGAGGAGGAAAAACTGATGTCAGAAAAGGTTGACAAGATCGTCGAAGAAATCAAAACGCTGTCGCTACTGGAGGCGGCTGACCTGGTGAAGAAGCTCGAAGGCGCGCTGGGAGTTTCTGCCGCCGCGGCTGCTCCGGTGGTGGTGGCGGGTGCTGCCGGGGGAGGCGCTGCGGCTGCGCCGGCCGCGGAGGAGCAGACCGAGTTCTCCGTGATCCTCACCGCAATTGGCGGCAATAAGATCAGCGTGATCAAGGCCGTTCGCGAGGTCACCAGCCTGGGCCTGAAAGAGGCCAAGGACTTGGTGGATGGCGCGCCGAAGCCCATCAAGGAAGGCGTGAATAAGGAAGAAGCCGAGGCCATCAAAAAGAAGTTCACCGAAGCCGGCGCCACCGTTGAAGTGAAGTAGCCCTGTATCGGTTGTAGCGGCGGCCGGAGCTTCGCCTGGCCGGGGCCGCCGCCTTTCGGCGCTCGCCGCCCCGCGGGGCAGGCACCGAGCGCTGCTACAACGGCGCGGGACAGCCCGAGAGAGTGTCGGGAAGCGGGGCAGGCAGTTCTCCGGGCGGGAGCGGGGGCATGCATCTTCCTCCCCGGGGAGTGCATCCAATTTAACCAGAATTGCGTGTCGACGTTGCCACTTGAGTTCCACAAAATTTTCGCGAGGAGTATCCGGAATGCCTAACGGCGGGAACGGCGCTGTGCGTCAGCGCATTAATTTCTCCAAAATACCAACCGTCATCAAAATTCCCAACCTCATTGAGGTCCAGAGGCGGTCTTACGAGCGCTTCCTGCAAATGGACCTGCTTCTGTCGGAGCGTGAGGACAGCGGGCTGCAAGCCGTCTTCAATTCGGTGTTTCCCATCAACGATTTTCGCGGCGTGTCGCAGCTCGACTTTGTGGATTATTCGATCGGGAATTGGGAGTGCAAGTGCGGCAACCTGCGCGGTCTTCACCATCTGCGGAGCACGTGCAAGAACTGCGGCCACACCGTCATCACTGACCCGTTCAAGATGGGCGACGTTCTGTGCACCAAGTGCGGCACTTTCAACAAGAACGTGGTGACGTTCTGCAATAAGTGCGGCGACCCGGTCGCCTTGCAGCTCAAGTACAACGTGGCGGAATGTCAGGAGCGGGGCATGACGTTCGCCGCCCCGCTCAAAGTCACCATCCGGTTGACCATCTACGACAAGGACGCCGACACCGGACACAAGAGCATTCGCGACATCAAGGAGCAAGAGGTCTACTTCGGCGAAGTGCCCCTGATGACGGAGAACGGCACGTTCATCATCAACGGCACCGAGCGCGTGATCGTGAGCCAGCTTCACCGCTCGCCCGGAGTCTTCTTCGAGTCGAACCCCCAGAAGACTTACTTTCTCGGCAAAATTATTCCTTATCGCGGCTCTTGGGTCGAGTTTGAATACGACACGAAGAACGTCCTTTACGTCCGAATCGATCGCAAGCGGAAGTTCCTGGCCTCGATCTTCCTGCGCGCCCTGGGGCTGAAGAACGATTCGGAAATTCTCAAGACTTTTTATCAGGTCGAGAACATTCACCTGAAAGAGCGGAAACTTTTCTGGGAGGTTTCCGAGGGCCTGGTGGGGTGGAGAATCTCCAAGAACATCGAGCACCCGCGCAGCCACGAGATGATCGCTCACGCCGGCAAGAAAATCACGCCTTCGGTGCTAAAGGACATTCAGAAAGCGCATCTGACGCAGGTCGAGATCGCCTCGCACGACCTGGAGGGCGCCTATTCGGCCGCCGATGTGGTGGACCCGGCGACCGGCGAGATTCTGCTCGAATCCAACAACGAGCTGACGCCGAACATCCTGAGTTCGATTCAGGAATCCAACATTCCCGACATCTCGGTGTTTTTCCCGGAGCGCGACGAGGTGGGCGTCATCCTCAGCCAGACGCTGAAGCGCGACACGCTGAAGACGCCGCAGGAGGCGCTGATCGAGCTGTACCGGAAGATGCGCCCCGGCGACCCACCCACGCTCGAGACGGCCACCGCGCTCTTCAACGGCATGTTTTTCGATCCGCGCAAGTATGACTTCTCGCGCGTTGGGCGCCTGAAGTTCAACATCAAGATGGGCTACTACACCAGCCTGAAAACGCGGATTGACGAGAAGGCCACCACGTTTGAGATGGAAGCGGCCAAAAATCTGCCGGCGGCGAATTTTTATCTTCTGGTCGATCAGGAGAAGATGTTCGTCGGCAAGCGCGAGGACAACGTCTGTTCCGAAGTGGTGCGCGGCTGCGAAGGCACCCTGGCCACCGATCATTCTGAAGCCTCGATCGTGCAATTGCCGCTGGATAAGCGGACCCTCGATCCGGAGGATTTCTACACGAGCATTCGCTACTTGCTGAAGCTGCGGAAGAACCCGGGCGGCAGTTTCACCGTGGATGACATCGATCACCTGGGCAACCGGCGAGTGCGCGCCGTGGGCGAGTTGCTGGAGAACCAGTTTCGCATCGGCCTGGTGCGGATGGAAAGGGCGATCAAGGAGAAGATGTCGGTTTATCAGGAGATGTCGACGGCGATGCCGCACGACTTGATCAACGCCAAGCCCGTGATGGCGTCGATCCGGGAATTCTTCGGCTCCTCGCAGTTGTCGCAATTCATGGACCAGACCAACCCCTTGTCGGAAATCACTCACAAGCGGCGCCTGTCCGCCCTCGGCCCCGGAGGTCTCTCCCGCGAGCGAGCGGGTTTCGAGGTGCGCGACGTCCACCCGACTCACTACGGGCGCATTTGTCCTATCGAGACGCCGGAGGGCCCGAACATCGGACTCATTTCGTCGCTCTCCTGTTACGCGCGCATTAACGAATACGGGTTTATCGAGAGCCCTTACCGCAAGGTGCGCGGCGGACGGGTTGTGGACTATGTGACCATCACCCATGGCGGCGATGGATCCTGGAAAGTGGGCGAGCATGTCGAGCTGGGCGAAGTCGAACTGGTCAACGATGACATCCGCGAAAAGAAGCGCAAGCTGGTGGAGACCGAGCCGTATTCGTTCTACCTCTCCGCCTGGGAAGAGGACCAGCACATCATCGCGCAGGCGAACGTGGAACTGGATGACAAAGGCCGGATCGTCCACGAGTTGGTGAACGCCCGTCAGGCCGGAAACTTTGTGCTGAAGAACCGCGAGGAGATCGACTACATCGACGTCAGCCCCAAACAACTGGTGAGCGTGGCGGCTTCGCTGATTCCTTTCCTGGAAAACGACGACGCCAACCGCGCTCTGATGGGTTCGAACATGCAGCGGCAGTCGGTGCCTCTGCTGCGCGCCCAAGCGCCGCTGGTGGGCACGGGCATGGAAGAAGTCACGGCGCGGGATTCGGGCGCGGTGGTGATTTGCAGGCGCAATGGCGTGGTCGATAGCGTGGACAGCGAGCGCATCATCGTGCGCGTTGAGGGCGACGGCCACAGTGGCCAGCTTTCGCGCGAAGTCGGGGCGGATATCTACCAGCTCATCAAGTTCCGCCGCTCGAATCAGAATACCTGCATCAACCAGAAACCGATCGTGTACAAGGGCCAACGCGTGGGGGCCGGACAGGTTCTGGCCGACGGGCCGTGCACGGACCGCGGAGAACTGGCGCTGGGGCGAAACGTCCTGGTGGCCTTCATGCCCTGGCGGGGCTACAACTTTGAAGACGCGATCTTGGTGAGCGAGAAACTGGTGAAGGAGGATTCGTACACCTCCATTCACATCGAAGAATTTGAAATCGAAGCGCGCGACACGAAGTTGGGCCCGGAAGACATCACGCGCGATATCCCGAACGTCTCCGAATCTCTGCTGAAGGACCTGGATGAAAGCGGCATTATCCGCATCGGGGCGTATGTGAAGCCGGGCGATATCCTGGTGGGCAAGGTGACGCCGAAGGGCGAAACCCAGCTCACTCCGGAAGAGAAACTCTTGCGGGCCATCTTCGGGGAGAAGGCCGGCGACGTGCGCGACGCCTCGCTCACTTGCCCGCCCGGCATCGAAGGCATCGTGGTGGATGTCAAGGTGTTCTCGCGCAAGGGCGCGGAAAAAGACGAGCGCGCCAAGTCCATCGAGGCCGCTCAGGTGACGCGCTTGCAGAAGAACCTCGCCGACGAGATTCGGATCTTGAACGATGAGCGGCTGAAGCGGCTCTGCGCGCTGCTGGAAGGCGAGAAACTGCTCGCCGACCTGCACGATGAGAAAACCAACAAGCGCCTTCTGAGCAAAGATACGGAACTGAACCGCGATGTTCTGGCGCGTATCTCCACTCGAAACCTGAAGCGCATCAAGATCGCCAAAAAGGACCCGTCGCTGCTCGAGAAGATCGACGAGATCGAAGAAATGACCTCGCGGCAGATCGACATCCTCGGAAAGATCACGGAAGACAACATCCAGAAACTGAAAAAAGGCGATGAGTTGCCGCCCGGCGTCATCAAGCTGGTGAAGGTTTACATCGCCATGAAGCGCAAGCTGTCCGTCGGCGACAAGATGGCCGGACGGCACGGCAACAAGGGGGTGATCGCGCGCATCCTGCCCGAGGAGGACATGCCCTACCTGCCCGACGGCACGCCGGTAGAAGTGGTCCTCAATCCGCTCGGTGTCCCCTCGCGAATGAACGTGGGCCAGATTCTCGAAACTCACTTGGGCTGGGCGGCCAGGGAGCTGGGCAGGAAAGTGAGCGACTTGCTTTCCACCGAGTCTCGAGCCGAGCTGGTCCGCAAAGAGTTGAAAGGAACGTATCGCGACAGCCCCTTCGCCGCCAAGCTCGACGAGATGAATGACGAGGAGATACTGGACTACGCGCGCAGCATTAAGGAAGGCGTCGCGTTTTCGACGCCGGTCTTCGACGGAGCCACGGAGAAAGAAATCAAAGAATACCTGGAGAAAGCCGGGCTTCCGCTTTCGGGCAAAGAAACCCTGCGCGACGGCATCACGGGCGATCCTTTCGAGCAGAAAGTGACCGTCGGTTACATCTATGTGCTCAAGCTTTCACACTTGGTCGACGACAAGATCCACGCGCGCTCGATCGGACCCTACTCGTTGATCACGCAACAACCCTTGGGAGGAAAGGCCCAGTTCGGCGGCCAGCGCTTCGGCGAAATGGAAGTTTGGGCTTTGGAAGCCTACGGCGCGGCGTACATTTTGCAGGAACTGCTCACCGCTAAATCCGACGACGTCTACGGTCGCGCCAAAATCTACGAGGCCATCGTGAAAGGGGAGGCGGCGATCGAGCCGGGTGTTCCGGAATCGTTCAACGTTCTGGTGCGCGAGCTTCAGAGCCTCTGCCTCGATGTGGAGCTGCTCAAAAAGCCGCGCGAACAGGCGGTGGTGGCGGCGGCAGCGGCAGAGTGAACGGCGAAACGGGGGGTACCCCCCTATGGAAAAATGAGGAACGAACCCAAGAAGTTGTTTAGAATCAATAAAACTTCTTGGAACGAACCCGAGATTTGAGCGGTTTTTGATGAAACACGAACCCAAGAACTCCTTTAGAATCAGTAGAGCTTGGGTTCGAACCCACAATTCTCGAGGAACGAACCCGAGAGGCCTCGACTGGAACGTAACTACTGATTTTGCAGGGGTTAAAGCCTCCCAGTAGTGGCGGTGCACGACCGCAGGGGCTTTCTAATTTCGATTTTCGAATTTCAAGTTTCGATCCTTCTTTTTAAGGAGGCAAAAATTGTTTCGAAGCAGCCCTTATGATCGAGTGAGTTTGATTGCCGAGTTTGACAGCATCCGGATCAGCTTGGCCTCGCCGGAAAAAATCCGGTCGTGGTCGCACGGCGAAGTCACCAAGCCGGAAACCATCAACTACCGCACCTTCAAGCCGGAGCGCGACGGTCTGTTCTGCGCCAGAATCTTCGGCCCGGTGACGGACTGGGAGTGCTTGTGCGGAAAATACAAGCGGATGAAGCACCGCGGCGTGATCTGCGACAAGTGCGGCGTGGAAGTCACTCTGTCGAAGGTACGCCGTGAAAGGCTGGGTCACATCGAGCTGGCTTCGCCATGCTCCCACGTTTGGTTCTTCAAAGGATTGCCGAGCCGCATCGGGCACCTTCTCGATATCGCGCTCCGCGACCTCGAGCGGGTCCTCTACTTTGAAAGTTACGTCGTCCTTGATCCCGGGGAAGCTCCGGTAAACGAAAAGGAGCTGTTGACGGAGGAGCGTTATCGCGAGCTTCAGCAGCAATACTCAGGCAAATTCCGTGCTGGAATGGGCGCGGAAGCGATCAAGGAGCTTTTAAAGCACGTCGACGTTGAGACGCTCTCGGTCGAAATGCGCGAGAAGATGAAATCCGATCCCTCGCAGCAGAAGCGCATCAAGTACGCCAAGCGCCTGAAAGTGGTCGAAGCGTTTCGGAAATCCGGCAACCGGCCGGAGAATATGATCCTCGACGTTTTGCCGGTGATTCCGCCGGAGCTGCGGCCGCTGGTGCCGCTGGATGGCGGGCGGTTCGCCACTTCGGACCTGAACGACCTCTACCGGCGCGTGATCAATCGCAATAATCGGCTCAAGAAGCTGATGGAGCTTCACGCCCCGGATGTCATCGTGCGGAACGAGAAGCGCATGTTGCAGGAAGCCGTGGACGCGCTCTTTGACAACGGCCGGCGCGGCCGCATCTTGCGCGGCGCGAACAATCGCCCGCTCAAATCGCTTTCCGACACACTGAAAGGCAAGCAAGGGCGCTTCCGCCAGAACCTGCTGGGCAAACGCGTGGACTATTCCGGCCGTTCGGTGATCGTAGTCGGGCCGGACTTGAAGCTGAATCAGTGCGGTCTGCCCAAGAAGATGGCGCTCGAGCTCTTCAAGCCTTTCATCTATCACCGGCTGGAGCAGGAAGGCCATTGCACCACCATCAAAGCCGCCAAGGAAATGGTGGAGCGCCAGGAGTCGGTGGTTTGGGACATCCTCGAGGACGTCATCAAGGACCATCCCGTGTTGCTGAACCGCGCGCCTACGCTTCACCGGCTCGGCATTCAAGCCTTCGAACCGTTGCTCGTGGAAGGCAAAGCCATCAAGATTCATCCGTTGGTCTGCACGGCGTTCAACGCCGACTTTGACGGCGATCAGATGGCCGTGCACATTCCGCTTTCACCGGAAGCGCAGATCGAGGCTTCGGTCTTGATGCTCTCTTCACGGAACATTCTTTCGCCGGCCAGCGGCCAGCCGCTCGCCATTCCCACCCAGGACATCGTGTTGGGTGTTTACTATCTGACTAAAGAAAAGAAGGGAACCCGGGGCGAGGGGCGCACCTTCGCCAACATCGATGAAGTTCTCCTGGCTCTCGAAGCCAACGAGGTTGAGACTCTCACGCCGATCCGCTTGCGCTACACGGGCCGCGTGATCGACCTCACTCTGGCTGATGACGATCAGGACGTCATCCACACCGAGCCGATCACGGTGAAGAATCAGTTTATCAACACCACGGTCGGCCGCGTGATTTTGAACGACCACTTGCCGAAAGATCCGCTGACCATGCTCCCCATCATGCCGTTCGTTAACGGCCTGCTGCGGAAGAAAGGGCTCGGGGCGCTGGTAAATTATTGCTATCTGCGCTTCGGGCTCGATACCACCGTCCAGATGCTGGACGAGATCAAGGCTCTCGGATTCCTTTACGCCACCAAGGCCGGAATCTCGATCGGCATTGATGACCTGGTGGTTCCTCTGCAAAAGGCCGGCCTGGTGAGCGCCGCGGAAAAGGAAGTGGTCGAAGTTGAGAAGCAGTATCAAGACGGCGCTATCACTCACGGCGAACGCTACAACAAGGTGATCGCCATCTGGTCGAACGTGACCGACCGGGTGGCTGATGAAATGTTCCAGAGCATGGAAGCGCAGGATAAGGCGGGACAGGAGTTCAACCCGATCTACATCATGGCGGACTCCGGCGCGCGCGGTTCCAAGCAGCAGATTCGCCAGCTCTCCGGCATGCGCGGATTGATGGCCAAGCCTTCGGGCGAAATCATCGAGACCCCCATCACCGCGAACTTCCGTGAAGGCTTGGACGTGTTGCAGTATTTCATTTCCACGCACGGCGCTCGCAAAGGTCTGGCCGACACCGCTTTGAAGACCGCGGATTCCGGCTATCTGACGCGGCGGCTGGTCGACGTCGCGCAGGATGTCATCATCTCCGAATTCGACTGCGGGACGGTGGATGGCATCTACGTTGAACCTATCGTGGAAGCGGGCGAAGTGGTCGAGCCGCTGCGCGACCGCATTGTGGGCCGCGTCTCCCTCGAACAGATCAAAGACTACGAGGGCAACGTCATCGTCGACGTCGATCAGGAAATTAACGAAGACCTGGCGAGCGCCATTCAAGCGGCGGGCATCGAGCGCGTGCGCATTCGATCCGTGCTCACCTGCGAGTCGCGGCGCGGGGTGTGCGTCCGCTGCTACGGCCGCAACCTCGCCACGGGGAAGATGGTGGAGATGGGGGAGGCGGTGGGCGTCATCGGTGCGCAGTCGATCGGCGAGCCGGGCACGCAGCTCACCATGCGGACCTTCCACATCGGCGGTACCGCCAGCCGCGTGAGCGAGCAATCGGGCCTCGAAGCCAAAAACAACGGCTTCCTGAAGTTTCACAACCTCCAGACGGTCACCAACCGCGAAGGCCACTTCGTGGTGATGAATCGCAACGGCTCGGTGGTGATTGTGAACGAAAAGGGCCGCGAGCGTGAGCGCCACGCCGTGGTCTACGGAGCAAAGATCAAGTTTGCCGACGGCGCTCCGGTGAAAGTGGGCGACGTGCTTGTGGAGTGGGACCCCTACACCTTCTCCATCCTGACCGAAGTCGCGGGCACCGCAAAGTTCAAGGACCTCGATGAAGGCATCACGCTCCACGAAGAAGTGGATGAAGTGACCGGCCTCTCGCGCTGGGTGGTGGCCGAGGCCCCGGATGAAAAGCACCAGCCCCAGCTCGTCATTCAAGGCAAGGGCAGCACTTCCAAGAAATATCTGATGCCGTCCCGAGCCCACCTGATGGTGCAGGATGGCGACGAGGTCAACGCCGGCGATGTGCTGGCGAAGATCCCGCGCGAGACTACCAAGACCAAGGACATCACCGGCGGACTGCCGCGCGTCGTCGAGCTCTTCGAGGCGCGCAAGCCGCATGAGACCGCCGTCATCACCGAGATCGACGGCGTCGTGAAGTACGGCGATGTGGCCAAGGGCCAACGCAAAATTCTCGTAGTGCCCGAGCACGGCGAGGCGAAAGAATACGCGCTGCCTCGTGGCGTCCACGTCTCGGTGCAGGAGGGCGAACAAGTGAAGGCCGGCGAACCTTTGATGGACGGCCCGCGTAACCCTCACGACATCCTGGCGGTGCTGGGCGAGAAAGAACTCCAGAAGTATCTGGTAGACGAGATTCAGGAAGTCTACCGGCTCCAGGGCGTCAACATCAACGATAAGCACATCGAAGTGATCGTGCGCCAGATGATGCGATGGGTGAAAGTGGAAGAGGTGGGCGACACCGAGTTCCTGCTCGATGAGCAGATGGACAAGTTCCGGTTCCGCGAAGAGAACGAGCGCGTGGTTGCTAACGGTGGCAAGCCGTCCACCGGCCGGCCGCTCTTGCTCGGCATCACCAAGGCTTCGCTTGCTACGGATTCGTTCATTTCCGCGGCGTCGTTCCAGGAAACCACTCGCGTGCTCACCGAGGCGTCGATCCGCGGCGCCGTGGACCACCTGCGCGGCCTGAAAGAGAACGTCATCATGGGGCGGTTGATTCCGGCGGGCACGGGCCTGGAATACTACCGGAATTTCAAACTGCTCACGCAAGTCGGGCCGCCCAGGCCGGAGCTCCCGGAGGTCGAGGGCGAGCCGGGCGAGGCAGCATTGCCGGCGGCTGCGGCCGCAGCGCCCGAGCTTCTGGACGAAGACGAAGCGCACACGTAGAAAGGGTTGTCAGTGGTCAGTCGTCAGTCGTCAGTTGAGGACGCTGACGGCTGGCCGCTCTCTATCCGACACAATGATTGTCTGGCCGCAAACCGCAGAACTGCAGACTGAGAACTGACAACTGAGAACTGATGACTTTCTCGTGCTGGAAATGCGGCGAGACCATCGAAGTAACGGCGGCCGCCAGCCGCGTGGGCACCCGTGATACTTGCCCTCGCTGCGACGCTGATCTTCACTCCTGCCGCAACTGCCGTTTCTACGATCCCACCAAGCACAATCAGTGCGCCGAAACCCAGGCCGAGTGGGTGCGCGATAAAGAGGCTTCCAATTACTGCGATTATTTCTCCCCCAATCCAATCTTGCGCGCCGGCAGGCGGTCTTTGTCGCCCGCCGAGAACGCGAAGAAGAAATTCGATTCGTTGTTCAAGATTTGATCTCGTGGCACGGGCGTTGCGCCGCTATCGACGACGCTGGACCGTCGAACGCACCTTCGCGTGGTTCGGTAACTTCCGCCGACTGGTGGTGCGTTACGACCGTTCGCTGACGATTTACCAGGCCTTTTTTCATATCGCCTGCTTCATGATCGCCTTACGGAGGGTTTTGAAATAGCTTCTAGCCACTAGCCACTGTCCTCGGTTCCAACAATCGAAAATCGGCAATCGAAAATCGAAAATCCCCCCAGACTCCCTACGCCCGCCTTTCCTCTTGACCCGAATGGCCCCAATGGGGCATACTTCAAATGATGCAGACAGTGGTTGAGACGCGGCATTTCATAGGACGTGTCGAGAAACTTCTGTCGGAGCTCGAGCGGCACGAGCTGATCGATTTCATAGCAGCCGATCCGCTAAAAGGCGATGTCGTGATAGGTACCGGAGGCCTGCGCAAAGTTCGGTTCGGGAGAGGCGCAAGGGGCAAAAGCGGCGGCGTGCGGGTGATCTACTACTACTACAACGCCGACCATCCCATTTTCCTGCTGGAGATCTTCGGCAAAAACGAAAAGGCCGACCTCAGCAACGCCGAGCGAAACGCGCTAGCCAAGATAGTGACGGAGATCAAAGCGGAGCTACAGAGGAGCGAAATATGAGCAAGCGCGCTTATGAAGGAATTCTACAGGGGCTGCAGGATGCCCTTGCCTATGCGAAGGGTGATAAGTCCGCCGGGCGGGCCATTCATGTTCCTGTTAAGCCCGCCGATATCAAAACCGCTCGCCGCAGAATTGGCCTGAGCCGCGACGCGTTTGCTCGCACCTTCGGTCTCAGCGCTGCTACCGTCCGCAAATGGGAAAACGGCGAACGCGAGCCCACAGGCGCGGCGCGCGTCTTGTTGACCATCATCAGCCGGGAACCCGAAGCCGCCCTCCGTGCCCTCCGGCAGTAGGGCCACGCGCTCAGGATTTGGGAATTAGTGTTTAGGGATTCGGGGAAGCCAAGAGGAGCTCCCGCGCTATCGCCGGAGCTCGACGCCAGCCACTGGCCTCTCGGCACTGCCTTAAGGCCATCTTCCAATTTCGAGTTTCGAGTTTCGAATGCAGTTCTCTTGCTGGAAATGCGGCGGGAGCATTGAAGTCACGGCGGCCGCCAGCCGCGTGGGCACGCGTGATACTTGCGCTTATGTGGTCGACCACATAAGCGGAGATATGTTGGGATATCACTTATGTTGGCATGGTCCACGAAGCGCCTCATTTGAAAGGGATTTCTTGCGGTTGTCGCCACATAAAAAAAGGGGTGCGCCGAGCGGTGGATCTGCGCGGAAACTGACCGAGCAATGAAACCGAAAGCTCCGGCTGCTTGCGATCCGGGAGGCGGGGGCCGCCGAAAAAAGCGATGGCGAGACGATCCCAATCTCATGGAGTTCTTGCGAAAGGTCTGAAGGCGAGCCTGCAACCAATTCTCCCTTGGCGTGTCGATGGACGGGCGATGGAGAACTTTGCCCTCCATGCAAGGATTGCACTCTGAGAGTCCCAATTCCCGGTTTGCCGACCATTCGTCAATTAGCGCACTTATGAGGTGACTGGCGCTGGGGTGCGGCTCTGCAGTATTCTCGGCAGGATAAATAACCGCATAAATTGGAGGCATTTCGCCTCCCCGTGAGGCATGAAAACGCTTTCACAGCTACTGGACGATCCCCTTTGAACTTACGTCGGTCGTGATCTTCCACGCCGATCAAGTCAGGTGTATAGTCATGTGCGGAACGAAGCAACGCCGCGTCACGAATCTCGGCGCGACGAGGTTTTCTCAAATGTTCAGGTCGAAAATCTGTGTTGTCGCTTTAGCGCTACCAACTTTCCTTGCGGCCCAATCCACAACATCGACGGTGATTTCAAATATTGACCTTTCAAGGCCCTTTTCAACAGGCGAACCTTGGCGCTTCATCGCCAATCAGGGACCGCCTGTCGCCGGGGATGATACTGCATCCGGCGCCGAAGAGGATGGGCGTATCCAGCTTTGTTTGCAGTCGACCCCGTCGGCTCCCTGCGATCCTCAACTCCTGACCGCTCTAAGCGCCGCCTCCAGTGGCGGTGACTACTTTGCCCAGCCGCATTATCTCAACGTGGTCAAGATCGTCTATCCCCGCGGGAGTACTGACCGACCTCTCCTGTTCGTCCAGGCGGCTAGCCAGCACGCCGGAAACGGCAGTCAACTCGTGCTCACGCAGGCGCTCACCTATGAGAATTCTCAAAACCGATTCGTGCGCGTCTACCAATACACCATAGGAACAAACAATAATGACGAGGTCCGCTATATCGAGACTGGCAGACTGAGGGGCGCCATCATCTCGGTCGATCCAACGGAAAATGCGCCTTACGGTTATTGGGTGACTGTGAACGTCCTCACGCCGCAGTATACCTACAAGACCGCCCTACGCTATCGAAGTGCGACACATTACGGCGACGGCAACCCTCTTGCGGTGATCGACTCGGAGATGCCCAATATCCAGCAACGCTTGGGTTACTGGAAGTCCGGCATGGCGCTGCCGCTTCCTTCCGGCGCTTGCCCGAGACCGCGCCTCATCCACATGGAGCTGTGGTGCAATTAGGGAATCGAGCAGGTAGCGCCGAGTTTCGCCCCTGAGAAACTCGGCGGCCTTTTTCATTTTCGGCAGGACAGCTTGGATCTGCGGGTTTCAGGTCCGCCGTTCATTCTGGCCGGCCGCGCAAAAGCGGGTAGCGCGGACCGACGGTGTTGCGGTCCGCGTCTTTTCCGTGTCGCAGGTGTCCCGTCTACTGTTCATAGGCGGGCTGGCGCAGACGCTTGCCATTGGGCGTCTGCGAGTTCGCGCCAGCGAACCCTAATTTCGCATGGGCTCTCCAAATTCAATCAAGCCCAAGGGCCACTGAGAAACCGCTCTGCTCTGAATTGCCCAACCAAGGTGACAAACCTTCTCAAATGGGGTAAGATCGACGCTGTTACGAGGAGCTTCGAATGACAGTTATAGAGCTTCCCGACGAACAGGCGGCCGCACTGAAAGCAAAAGCCGCCGCGGAGGGTCTTTCTCTTGAGGCGTGGCTCCAGAAACTTGCAGAAAAGGAGCGCCCAGCCACCACCCGCCCTCACCGTCACATTGCGGATGCAATCGTCGAAAATATGCAGGACGTACCACCTGAAGTCATGGCCCGCATGCCCAAGGACGGCGCCAGCCAGCACGATCATTACATCTACGGTTGGCCCAAGAAAGAGGCATGACCCCGATTTTCGCCGACACGTTCTATTGGATCGCCCTGGTCGATTTCACCGACAGCTCTCACCAGCGCGCCTTGGCCCTGACGCGTGAGCGGACGGACTCTCCGATCGTGACCACGGACGAAGTATTAGGTGAGTATCTCACCTTCTTCGCGACCGCTCCCGAGCAGATGCGTCGCAAAGCCGTTATAAACGCCCAGCGCATTATGGAGGATTCCGATGTCAGGGTGGTTCCGCAGAGCCGGGAATCATTTCTCTCCGGCATGGCTCTCTATGCAGAGCGGCCGGACAAGGGCTACAGCTTGGTCGATTGTATTTCCATGCAGACGATGCGCAAAGAACGACTGACCGAGGTTCTTACCAATGACCGGCATTTTGAACAAGAAGGATTCAGGGCGCTTTTTCGCGATTCGTGAAAGACCTCCTACTCTGAGGTCAGAGAGTTGATGCCCGTCGGTGCGCTCCGGGACTCGCCGAAAGTTCACCCCAATTGCAATGAAGAGCCCGCGGTCAGGAAGGCGCTGACCGCGGCTACCAACTGAAAAAACGGTCCCCACTTTCACCCCGGCCGCTGGCCTGGGCTGAGGTGAGTCGTCCCTTCGGGGCTCACGAGCACATGTGACGCACATCATTGAAAAATCGATGCTCTTATGGTAGATATTATATGCCTACCGACAATTCGCCCCGGAGAGGTGTCTCTGGCGGGCAGACCAATCCGAAGCAAGCCGGGAGCAGCGGCGCCCGTAATGTAGGGCCGAGTTGCGCTCGGCCGGTCCGCCGCCACCCAACGGGGTGTTGGGAAACGCTGTTCGGCGCTACGGAGGCGAGGCCGAACGCGGCATGGCCGTACGGAGACCAGGCCGAACGCTGTCCGGCCCTACGAGATGGAATCAGGAGGTGGATGCAATGAAAACCGCAAGCAAGGCCATCAAGCAGGAAGCCGAGCGAGGCTCGATCGTGCAGATTCTGGTGGAATGGCGCATGGAATGGATGCCGGTCGGCGAGCTGCGCCTGCGCTTGTTGCGGCGCGCGGGATACCAGCTCTCCGATGACGATTTGCAGCTTCATCTGAATTATCTCGGACAGAAGGGCTACGTGGAAACCAAGCAACTGCGCGCGGCGAAGGCCGGCCTCGAACTGACGGCGGTGCGGGCCACGGCGAAAGGCGTGGACCTGGCCGAAGGGCGGATCGCCGAGGAAGCGGGGGTGGGCCTATGAGCAAACCAAGGCCGGCCTCAAGCAGGGCAAAACGAAAATACGGGGATCCTTCGTCGTCCCGCCAGGCGGGACTTCCTCAGGATGACAACAAAGGCGCGCCACGGACTCAGAGCGAGATTCCTCGCTTCGCTCGGAATGACAATGGAGGGATGAGACGGGCTCAGGATGACAACAAAGGCAGGCCAAAGGCCCGCCACAAGTATGTTTACCGCGCGGCTTCGACGGTGGATCGGGTGGAAGAGGACCATCCGGGAATGCGCGCGCTGATCGAGACCCTGCTGCGCCGGCGCGTCCGCCTACCCGAGATCGCTCGCCAGGTCTACGAGCAGTGTGGGGTCAGACTTTCCGTCCATTCTCTGTCTCGCTACTACATGGTGAGGGTTAAACCTCAGGAATCTGCGGAAGCCGAAGCCTACCGCCAGGCCCACGCTCAGGCGCGCGCCCTGATCGAGGAGATGAAGGCCGACCCCTCGCTCGACGCCGCCCAGATTGCTGAACTCATGCTCGCCCACCAGATTGTCCAGAGCCGCAGCAAGCTGGCGGAGGCCGACATCATGGACCTCTACCGCGAGCAGCGCGAGCGCCGTAAACTCGAGCTCCAACACCGCGCGCTCCTGCTGAAGGAAAAACAGACCCGAGCCGTCCTGGAAAAACTCAAAGGGCCTCGCAAACCCCGGCCGTCGCACGAGGAAATGGTCAACGAGATCCGAGGAATCTACGGGCTCTCCGAAGCGCCGCCCGCCGCCGAAGCCCCCGGTCCTGAGAACAGCCAGTAGCGCAGGGTCCGCGTTCTGACCCTGCGGCATTTCCATCCCTTGCGAAGGCCCTGGGAGAACCGCAGCGTTAAACGACGAACGTTGCGCTACGGGCTGTGCCCCCACGTGCCTCCACACTGTCATGCTGAGCGTAGCGAAGCATCTCCGCATTTCTGAGCAGCGACAGGCCAAATACGGAGATTCTTCGGCCGCCGAGCGGCCTCAGAATGACAACGTCGGCAGGCCCCAAGAAGAAATTCGACTCGCTGTTCAAAAGAGGTGGCGGCGGGTTTATCCCGCCATGTTAGCCGTGGCCGCGACGCCGAATGGCGGCGCAAAGCCGCCGCTACGCGATTTCGAATCCGCCCGCCTGCTCGAACGCGTGCGCGACTGCGAGGAGCCGCTCCTCGTCGAAGTGCTTGCCGAGAAGCTGCATGCCAATAGGCAGATGGGACTCGTCCTTGGTCTTGCCGCAGGGGACGGAGATGCCGGGAATGCCGGCCAAATCGGCGGTGACGGTGTAAATGTCGGCGAGGTACATTTGCAAAGGGTCGTCGACCAACTCACCCAGCTTGAATGCGGGACTGGGAGAGGTGGGCGTGACGATGACGTCGACTTCGTCGAAAGCCTCGACGAAATCGCGCGTGAGGAGGGTGCGCACCTTCTGCGCTTTCAAATAATAGGCGTCGTAGTACCCGGAGCTGAGCGCGTGGGTGCCCAACATGATTCGCCGCTTGACCTCGGCGCCGAAGCCGCCGTCGCGAGTCTTCCGGTACATCGATCGCAAGTCTTCGTACTCCGGGGCGCGGAAACCATATCTCACTCCGTCATACCGCGCGAGATTAGAGCTCGCTTCGGCGGTTGCGATGATGTAATAACAAGCGATGGCATACTCGGTGTGGGGAAGACTGACCGTCTCGACTTTGCAGCCCAGTTTCGCCAGGAGGTCGATCCCCTTTTGAATGTTGTCGCCAACCTCTGAGCTGAGACCGGCGAAGTATTCAGTCGGGACGCCGATCTTGACACCCTGGATGCCGCGGTCGAGCGCCGCTTCATAGGCGGGAACCGGCACGTCGGCGGAAGTCGAGTCCTTGGGATCGCGCCCCGCAATCACTTCCAGCACCGTCGCCACGTCTCGGACCGAACGTCCAAACGGGCCGATGTGGTCGAGCGAGGAAGCAAAAGCCACCAGGCCGAAGCGCGACACGCGGCCGTAGGTCCCCATCATGCCCACCACTCCGCAGAACGACGCGGGCTGGCGAATCGATCCACCAGTATCCGAGCCGAGAGCCACGGCCGCAAGGTTTCCGGCCACCGCCGCGGCCGACCCTCCGCTCGATCCGCCCGGCACGCGCGTCAGGTCGTGGGGATTCCGCGTGGTGAAGTAGCCGGAATTTTCGGTGGACGAACCCATGGCGAATTCGTCGCAATTGGTCTTGCCCAGGATGCACGCGCCCGCAGCCTCCAGCCGTTCGGTCGCCGTGGCGTCGTAGGGCGGGATGTAGTTCTCCAGGATTTTCGACCCACAAGTGGTCGGGACACCTCGGGTCAGGATCACGTCCTTAACAGCGGTTGGCACGCCAGCCAGGCGAGGAAGCGATTCGCCAGCCGCGATCATTCGGTCGATTTTCCTGGCTTGCTCGAATGCCCGCTCCGGGCAAAGAGTGAGATAAGCGCGGACGTCTTTGTCCTTCTGATCGACCTCGGCGAGATAAGCCTTTACCAACTCTTCCGCCGACGTTTCTTTGCGTGTCAGCGAGTCCCGAATTTGGCTGATAGTGAGAGCGGTCAAGTTCATAGCAGAGAAGAGATGCAACCGAGGACCGAATTCGACATGCCTAGTTTCGATTTTCTAATTTCTGATTTCTGACTTCTAATTTCGAGCTCACTCTCGTTCAATGACGCGCGGCAC
Organism: Terriglobia bacterium; assembly: GCA_050013575.1. Taxonomy (GTDB): domain Bacteria; phylum Acidobacteriota; class Terriglobia; order UBA7540; family UBA7540; genus DASYXZ01. Next base: position 21,081 of record JBEKEZ010000054.1, read on the forward strand.
CTTAAAGCATCCCGCCGCTGGCTCAGGAGCGTTCGCCAGTGCATCATGCTGGGTGAAAGAAGGCCGAGGCTCATCCCGTCGCAACGCCGGGTTCTCCGAGGCTGGGTAAGTGACCTGGGCCATCGGCTCGACGCGCGTCGTATCCAACTGGTTAAGCTTGTCGATATACTCCAGAATAGAGTCGAGCTGAGGCAGGAATTTCCTTACTTCTTCTTCGCTCAATTCCAAATGGGCGAGCTCGGCGACGTAGCGGACAACTTTTTCGGTCAGAGCCATCGATCGCCTTTTCCTTCACGGCCCGCCTGAATGCCGGCCTTCGGCTGCCTGGGCGCCCGCCCGGAGTGCAAATGCATGGCGGCCGGGGCTGCCTCCGCGACGACGGGTTCTTCGTGCAGCCAGGGATGTCCCGCTCGCGGGGCTGTAGTCGTGAGTTTCACTTGGACTTTCTTCACCACAGGACAGCCTAGAAAACAATTGATCGCCGCGCGCAGCTCCTGGGTCATTCGCCGGAGCTGGACTGCCCACGACGGGCATGAGGTGGAGAGCGTGAGTCTCCCGGCCACGAAGGCCGTGGGCTGCGACTGGCCCGCGATTTCCTTGCCCGCGATTCGGGGCCAGAGCGGCGCAATGATTTCGACCAGCGGCGCGTCGTCACGGCGCAAATGCGTTCTGAATAGAGCAGGCAGAATCTTTCCGACTTCTTCCACGGCAGCCTTCTTTCTGCTGAGGTGATGAAATTGGGGAAGGGAAGTGTAGCATATCGCGCGGCCTTGTGGGAACATCTTGTGATTCACCGCGCACGTTTCTTATAATCCAGTTCCCATGCACTTCATTCTCGCCTCGGCCTCGCCGCGGCGCAAAGAGTTGTTGATCAGCGCCGGCTTCGACTTCGAAACGCGAGCCAGCGCCATCGAGGAAGTACACCGCCCCGGCGAGACTCCGGAAGAGTACGTTTCAAGGCTGGCCACCGACAAAGCGCTGGCCATCGCGCGGCTGGCCGCGTCGGGCAGCCTGGTGCTGGGCGCGGATACCGAAGTTGTGATCGATGGGCTGATTCTGGGCAAGCCGCGCGACGCTGACGACGCGACACGCATGCTTCGTCTGCTCGCCGGGCGCGTGCACGTCGTGATCACCGGTGTCTGCCTGGCTTCAGCGCCGGATCGCATCGAAGCCTCGAAGCACGCAGTCACAAGCGTCACTTTCCGCGCCTTGGATGAGCGGGAGATTCACGACTACGTTCAGAGCGGCGAGCCGCTCGACAAGGCCGGGGCCTATGGCATTCAGGGCTTGGCTTCAAGATTCGTGACCCGCATTGAGGGCAGCTACTTCAATGTGATGGGCCTGCCGGTCCATCTCGTTTATGAAATGTTGAAACCTTACTTGGCCTGCGATCACCAGAGGGCCATCAAAGGATGATCCGCTCATCGCCTTGACGCCGCGTGACACGCTCGCGGTCGAGGTATTCGAGCAGAGGGATGGCGTACTTCCGGCTGAGGCCTGTGAGGTCCTTAAAAGTGGCCACGCTGAGCTGGCTGCTCTGAGCTTTGCGTTGGGCCAGCAACTGGCGGAGTCTGGCCAGGGAGGACTGATGGAAGATCAGGTCCTCAGCCACTCTCACCAGAGCTTTCTCTCTCAAAAGGATCTGAAGTAGTTTCTCGGCGCGTCCCCGGTCCACACGAAGCGCCTCGATCACCTGGCGCGCGCTCGGCACGGCGAGGCCTGCGTTTTCGAAGGCCCGGCTGATCTCGTCCTTGGCGCGAGCCTCCTCCGGGCTGAGTTGGATCTCACGGCCCTTGAGGCGCACGATTTCACCCTGAACGTCCAATTTGCCTTGCCGGCTGAGCGCTTCAAGCACCGCGTTAAAGAGCAGCAAGGATGGCGGCACGGGCGTCAGCTTGGGCCCGCTGTGGGCGGCAGCCCTTCCGCGCAAATCCTCTTTTGAGATTCCCGGAGCTAGAGGATCGCTCTTGTGGAATTGTTCCAGTTGCGCGAGGACGCGTTGCGTCAAGCCATTGAAGCGTTCCGTGTGAACGATCAGGGCCGGCGGGGATCCCAGAATCATCAATCGTTTTTGATTCTCCAGTCGCTTGGCGACACGCGTAATCTCGGAGAGATCCCACCCGCTCCTGGCAACGAGCGTGAGAGGAGGAACTTCGTCGGATTGCTCCATCAAAGCTTCCAGGCGCTGTTCGGGATCACCACGGTCGAGTATGTCGAGGAGGCGCGTGGTGCCTGCGTCCAAAGAGCTGTGCTTGGCGGGCAAATTGTCCAGCACAGTTCCACCTCCGAGAGTAATGAGAGGAGAGAACTGACGAATGATGAAGCGATCGCCCGGCAGAAGTAGTCCTGCGTCCGCCAATCGCAACTGGGCGCGAGCGCGTTCGCCGGGCTTCAGCTCTTTCGTGTCCAGCAACACCACTTCCGCCACCGTTTCTGCCGTCCAGCAATGGAAGTGAACTCGCGCCCTGTTTTTCAACGGGCGGACCGATGGGAGCAGACCCAGGGTGCAGTCGACACGTGTTGTCGCGTCAAATAATCCAGGCGGTGCGAGGACCATACCGCGCGCCAATTCGCGGGCCTCGATGCCGACCAGGTTCAGCGCGGTCCGCTGGCCGGCGATGGCCTCTCGTGCCGGCTGGTTGTGCACCTCAATCCCGCGCACGCGCGCCCGGCGTCCCAATGGGAAGATCTCTGCTTCCGTTTCCACTTGGATTTTTCCGGCGATGAGCGTTCCCGTCACCACCGCTCCAAAGCCCTTCATCACAAACGAGCGGTCGATCGGCAGCCGAAAAGGGCGGTCGGCCGGTCTCGGCTCGACCTCCGCGCTCAACCGGCGAATCTCCTTCTTCAACAGATCGAGGCCGTCGCGGGTGCGCGCGCTCACCGGAACGATCGGCGCGCCTTCCAGGAAAGAGCCTCGGACGAGGTCGTGAATTTCGAGAGCGACGAGGTCCGCCATCTCGCGCTCGACAAGATCGACCTTCGTGATTGCCACCAGACCTTGGTGAATACCCAACAGCGAGCAGATCTGAAAGTGCTCGCGGGTCTGCGGCTTCACCGATTCGTCGGCGGCGACCACCAGCAAGACCAGATCGATGCCGCCCACGCCGGCGAGCATATTCTTCACGAAGCGTTCGTGGCCGGGCACATCGACAAAAGCGACGCGCAGTCCCTCACCCATGTCGAGGTGAGCGAACCCGAGGTCAATAGTGATGCCGCGGCGCTTCTCTTCCTCCAAGCGGTCGGGATTCGTTCCGGTCAGCGCTTCGACGAGAGCAGACTTGCCGTGATCAATGTGACCGGCCGTGCCAACAACGATGTATTTCATAGATACAGGATTTAGGATTCAGGAATTAGGATCTAGGGTCTCCCACCGACGACCAGCCTACGGATTCAGGTTGAAGGCCCGCTATCCGGGAGTTTGCTGGCTCCTACATCCTGAATCCTGGATCCTAAATCCTGACGTTCTCAGTTTTCCGGCGCGCTTGCTGGGCGCGTGGCGGGCTCGGGCTTTTCCATTTCGACGCCCAGCCACACGCTGGCGATGGTCCAATCTCCAAACTGTTTCTGCAAGACCATGTCGTAGTTGGCGAGAGCCGTCGGGTCTTCAAAGACGACATGCGCCAGCGCCCGAGATTTGTCTGGAGAAAACGCGACCTTGCGGATCTCGACTGAGACATCAGGTTTTGGCGGCGCGGGTTGGGCGGCGGCTGACTTCACCGGCCTCGGGCTCTTGGCTGCCAGGCTAGCGGATTCGGGAGCCGGCGCCGTCAATTTGAGTGCTGGGTAGAAATAGGTTCGCACTGCTCGCTCTACCGACACTCCTTCCTCTTTCCCTTCGGGCGAGGCGAGATAGTGCCCGCGCGCCTCGATCACCTCGACGGCGTTGTCCACGTCATCGCGGATGACGACATCTTTGAGTTTCTTGCGGGTCTCGCGGAGCGTGGGAAGCAAGCCCAGATCCGAGCGAACTGTCAAAGCGAGAATGGCGGCTTCGGTGACAGTCCGGTCGGGTTCCGCGTCGGCGCGTGCGATCACGTCCAGCAAGACCTGAGTGGCTTTTGCGTTCCGAGACTCGCCCAGCGCGCCGTAGAAGAATCGTCTCAGGTTCAGGTCGCGCGGGTCATTCATCAGGCTGGTGAGGATTTCAAATGCTTTGTCGCCGCCGATGAAGGCCAGCGATTGCGCGGCAAACTCCGCCGTGCGGTCGTCCTTCAACGCAGCCTCGAGTTGCGGCACGAGGGCCGGGCCGGCCGCAAACGCGGCGTCGAGCAGCGAGTCGCGAGCGTCCGCGTTGGGCGAGCTCAAAATGGTGTCCAGGAGTTCTGGCGCCCAATCGCCCGGAAGCACGACGTTGTCGGGTTGTTGCGCCTCCTGAGCGGCAGAAGCCGAATTCGGCGGTTGAGCTGCGGCAGAAGCCGGAGGGTTCGGTTGCTGAGCTGAGGCCGAACTGAGAAAGAGAAAGCCGCAGAGCGCGCGCAGCAGAGCAGAACGCGTCATCGCCCTCCTCTCTCGGTTGCCCTATCTTTTCGCATATTACACGCGGCTTTCAGTTCGATGCAGCGCCATGTGGCCCGGTTGGAACAATGAAACACCGGATCGTCGATCCTTGCCTCACGTGGCGATCCTCCGCTCAAGCTTGCCTGCCGTCCAGCAGCGGCACCAAATCCCGAAGATCTCCGATCATGGCATCCGGAGGCGTGCTCGCCAGCGTGTTTGAACCCAGACCGTAAGAGACTCCGCACACCTTCACACCGGCGTTGCGGGCGGTCAACACGTCGGTGTCCGAGTCGCCGACCATCATCGTCTGCTCCTTCGAGAATCCCATATCGTCCATCAACTTCATGACGCCGACCGGATCGGGCTTTTTCTGCGCGAAACTGTTTCCGCCATAGATGAACGAAAAGTAGTCTGCCATCCCCAATCCCGCAAGCAAGGCGCGGCTGAAGCCTTCGGGTTTGTTCGTGAGCACCGCCTTATTCCGGCCGGCCAGTGCATCCAGCGCCTCGCACACGCCCGGATACGGCACCGTGTTGTCGAGCATATGGAGCCGGTAATAGGACATGAACAGCTCAACCGCCTTCTCAAGATCTGCGGCCGTGGCTTGGTCGCCCAGGGCACGCTGCATGAGTGTGGTCACGCCCTGTCCAACGTAAGAAGCCACCGTGGCGCGAGGAAGCGGAGCGAATCCCATCTGCTCGCGGACGGCATTCACACTCAAAGTCAAGTCGGTCTCGCTGTCCACCAGCGTGCCGTCCAAATCGAAGATCAGCAATCGAACCAGGCGGAACGCATCGTTATGGAGCACATCATTCATTGTAGCTTGAAACATTCGGGCTCGTCACGACGCGCGAAAGGCCTCGACGCGTTTCGGGCGCTATGTTAATTTTGAGAATCACCACAGGTCGGCGCACTCGGTCTCCGCTCACAGAGAAAAATCCATGGCTGAAATAATTCCTTTTCGAGCTCTTCACTACGACACCCAGACGGTTGGCGAGTTGGCCAAAGTTGTTACCCAGCCGTATGACAAGATCTCGCCGGAGATGCAGGCTCGGTATTACGAGCTGAGCCCGTACAATCTGGTGCGCATCATCCGCGGGCAAACAAGAGCCGCAGACACGCCGCTTGAGAATGTCTACACGCGAGCCGCGCGTTACCTTCACGATTGGATCGAGAACCAAATCCTGATTTCAGAAACTGAGCCCGCGCTCTACCCCTACTGTCAGGAATACTCACTAGCGGGTCAGCCAGAAGCGAAAAGGCTGCGTCGAGGTTTCATCGCGCTCTGCCGCGTCGAGGACTACGACACCCGTGTCATCCACCGTCACGAGGAGACGCTCTCGGGGCCCAAGGTTGATCGGCTGGAGCTTTTGAAAGCGACTCGCGCGCACTTCGGGCAAATCTTTGTGTTGTACAGCGATCCGTCCGGAGAGATCGAACTCGCCTTGAGCCGCGAAGTGCGCGGCAAGCCCTGGCAAAGTGTGGTCGACGAGGACTCGGCAACACACTCGGTGTGGCGTGTGACCAATCCTCTTCTGATCGAACGCATTGTTGAAGCCATGCGGCCCAAGAAGCTGGCGATTGCCGACGGGCACCACCGCTACGAGACGGCGCTAGCTTATCGCAACCTCTGCCGCGAACGAGGCGAAGAAGCCTCGCCGGCCGAGTACGTGATGATGACCTTCATTCGGATGGAGACCGACGGTCTGACGATTCTGCCCACTCATCGCGTTTTGCACAGTCTTCCCAACTTCGACTGGCGCGGGTTCATCAACGACGCGCGAGAACTCTTCAACTGGAAGGCGATCAAGCTCAACCCATCTCGCGAAGGAGCAGCGCATTTCCAACAAGCATTGGAGCGAGCCGGCCTCGAATGCCCGACCTTTGGTGTGTTTGCCGGGCCGGAAGCTCAGGGCCTGCTCTCGCTCCGACGAGACGTCAATCTTGCGCACGTGCTGCCCGATGTTGCCTCGAGCCTGGCACGCCTCGATGTGGTGATCCTGCACCGCCTCCTGCTCGAACGAGTCTTGGGGATCGACCGCCAGGCGGTTCGCGAAGAAAAGACCTTGCACTACGTGCGGGAGTTTGATTCGGCTTTGAGGATGGTTGAGACCGGCAAGGCCCAGCTCTGTTTCCTGATGAATTCCACGCCCGTTCAGGCAGTGTGGGAGAATGCCCTCGCGGGTCAGGTCCTGCCACAAAAATCCACGGACTTCTATCCCAAGCTGCTCTCGGGCCTCACCGCTTATTGGCTGGACAATCCGGACGGCATCTGAAAATCAGTGGCAGGCGGCCGGCGAATTGCCGATTTTCGATTGCTGAGTGCCGACTGCAGCCGCAATCATTCCGTCGACACCTTTCAATCGAAAATCGACAATCGTCAATCGACAATTCCAGCCAATGGCCACTGCTTTTGGTCACGCTGCCCCGAACGACTTGACCGCGTCGTCGACGGAGTCGAAAGTCTCAAATACAGTCACAAGCTTAGTGATGTGCATTTGATCTTTGATTTTCTTCGTCAGGTTGGCGAGTTTGAGCATTGCTCCGCCATTTCGCGCGGAGGTGTACCCCGCCACCAGTGTACCCAGCCCGGCGCTGTCAATATAGCTCACATCGCCCAGGTCCAGCACCACCCGCGTCTTACCTTGAGCGAGAAAATCTTTCAACCTGGTTCGGAGCTCGTAACTCGCCTCACCTAGAGTGATGCGGCCCGAAATCGTGAGAATTGTGATACCGCCCGAGTCTTTTTCGGTCATTTGCAGCGCCATGTCGTTTCTCCTTGAACTAGCAGATCTCTGAGCTCGTCGACTCCTTCGGTTTTCGTCGACCGCCGGATGCAACGCACGCCGATTGTACAAGCGCCATCACAAGATGTAAATCCATTTGCACAGCCCGCTCCCCTTTGGGAGCGCACGGCCATCCGGCTCACTCGAACTCCGAGCAGGACATGAAATAGCCGCACCGGGGGCAGACCATCTTACATCGTCGAGATTCGAGTCTCGACGAACACACCGGGCAGAACTGAACCGGAAGCTCGTCCGGTGCCGCGGTCTCGATCCGTTCGCGCCTCTCCTCACTCACGGGACTTCCCTTTAGTGAAAATACGCTTGCACAAATCCCACTTCCCACGCCCAGTAAACTCCAAAGCCGAGGCTGAATAGTCCGGCTGCCAGCCGAATCGCCCGTTCGACGGCGACCCATCGTCCCGTTGCCAGCGCCAGCGGCACGCTCATCAGGACGCTCATGGCCATCATCCCGCCGATAGTGCCGACACCAAAGATGAGAATCGTTCCGAAGGCAAGCAGCAAAGACGGTATGGCGCCCACCACCAGTAACAGAACCGCGGCCGTGCCCGCGAGGCCGTGCACCACGCCTACCACGAAAGGCCTCTTCCCGAAGCGCACGGTGTGATGCTGGTGTTCGTGCCCAGTGGCGCCCAGATGCACGTGCAAGTGAGAGTGCGTGGTCCCATCGTGGGTGTGCGTATGGGCGTGGAGCAACTCGCTTTTGCGGAACTGAAAAAGGACTCTCAGCCCCAGGAGGACGAGCATGCAGCCCACGAGAAACTCGAGAAACTGCGAGAGGCGGGGCGCCACGGCAAATCGCAAGAGGACGATGGCGGCTCCAAACACCAGCAAGGCCGCGGTGTGGCCGAGGCCCCAGTAGATCCCCACCAGAGACGATCGCAAAATGTTCCGCTCTTCGGTGACAAACGTCGAGACTGCCGCCAGATGGTCGGCGTCGAGCGCGTGTCGCAGCCCCAGGACGAAGCCCAAGGCCAACGTCGCCCAAATTGGAAACGAGCCAGGGATGCCCATCTCAACCGGTCTCCAACGAGGTCTTTCTTAGCCGACCATCGAATTGCCGATTTTCGATTGCTGATTGCCGATTGCCGGCGCTACCTTTCCAGGGATGTTTCGCCAATCGAAAATCGGCAATCATCAATCAGCAATTCAAACCGCCCGCTCCCGCAAGAACGCTGTAATGCTTTCGTGGGCGCAAGCGAGCGTCGCCTCATCCGGCAGAAACACGGTGCGAAAGTGGCGAGACCCTTCGGCCTGTCCGAATCCGCTCCCGTGCACCACCAGCACGTGCTTCTCCACCAGCAAATCCCTGGCGAACTCTTCGTCGCTGCCGGAGATATCCAGGCTCGGGAATGCGTAGAAAGCCCCGCGCGGCTTCACGCAGGTCAGGCGTGGTGTGCTCTCGCACCATCTCATGGTGAGATCGCGGCGCGCGCGCAGCTTGCGGACCATCTCCACCAAATGCTCTTGAGACCCTTCGAGCGCCGGCCGCACCGCATACTGCTCCGGACAATTGGCGGAGAGGCGTGCCCGAAGAAGTTTGTGAATTCCTTCCACGTAAGGCTTCACGGCCTCGCGCTCGCCGCTGACCACGCCCCATCCCACGCGCCAGCCGGGAACCAGGTAAGCCTTGGAGAGCCCGTTGAAGGTCACCACCGGCACATCGGGCGCGAGGGCCGCCAAAGAATAGTGGGGCTCACCGTCCAGCATGAGCTTGTCGTAAATCTCATCCGCAAACAGCACCAGGTTGTGCTGCCGCGCGAGCTCCGCAATCGCCTCCAAGCTCTGCCGCGAGTAGACAGCGCCCGTCGGGTTGTTAGGATTGATCACCACAATGCCGCGCGTGCCGGTAAATATCCTGCTTTCGAGGTGCGCCAGATCGGGCTCCCAGTCAGAGCCTTCATCGAGGGCGTAGGCGTTGGGCTGAGTGCCCAGCTTCGCGAGAATCGCGGAATAGAGCGGATACTCCGGGCTGGGCGTCAAAACGCTTTCTCCGGGATTCACAAGAGCTGAAAGGCAAACGTCCACCGCCTCGCTGACGCCTGTCGTGATAAAGACGCTCTGAATATTGCGAATGCCTTTTCTTTCCGCCTCGGCCCGCACCGCGTCGAGAGCTTCATCAATGCCCAGGGAAGGCGCGTACCCGTTCTTGCCGTCCCGCATCGCTTTCACTACGGCTTCGACAACGTGCGGAGGCGTCTGGAAGTCGAATTTGAGCGGATCGCCGATATTCAGAGGCAGAATCTCGTGACCCTCTCGCGCCACCTTCTCGGCCAGCACGGCCATGTCGCGGATGGCGTACCGCACGTGCTCAAGACGAGTGGCAGCGAAAATCTCGTGCAGGTTCTTGAGTTGCCGGGTCATGGCGCTCCTAGATTAACAGGGGCAAGCGGCAAGGGGCAAGTGGCGAGTAATTTTCGATTGTCGATTGCCGATTAACGCGACGACGAAACTCGAGATCCGTCCACGTGACTCAGCTTTGAGTTTCGATTTTCGAATTCTGAGTTTCGGTTCTTCATCAATCGGCAATCGCAAATCGGCAACCGATTGCTGTTTCTGGCCACATGCCACCCGCGACTGCTTTCAAAAAGTCGGATTCGTTCCAGAAGCTTTCATTGATTCTAAAGGACATTCCAGCGTCGTTCCGCGATTTTTCGCGATACGGGTATCCGCTTCCCTAGGGTTAGCAATAGCAGTAACTTTTGAGAAATAGAAGGAATTCATCATAAAACAGACTCACCTCCTCAACTTCGACTCTGCCTGCCAAGCCGCGCAACAGACAGTATTCGCCATCCACTCCTCCAGCACCGAGTGGGCTACGCTTTCCGGCCGATGCGTCGGTGAAAAGGCCTCCCGACGGACGTTTTCATAGGTCGCCGCGGTGCTCGGGTGGCGCGTCCAAGTGAAGCTTAAAGCGGCTTAGGAAAAGGTAAGCCTTGAAAACCGCCTGTAATGTTCGCATTCCTTCGTTCCATGTTCCTATGCCGTTACAATCGAAATGGGAGGGAAATTGAAATGGCCACCGCGCAACGGCAGATTGCACGCAAGCACCTCCGCCTGGACGCCCCAAAAATCAAGTGTGCCCAGAGACCCTTGAGGACTGATACGGAGACTGAGACGATTGAACGAGCGCTTGACGTGGCGAGTGACGAATACCAGGGGAATCGAACGGCCCGCGAGGCGAACGAGCGGTTCCTTAGGAGTGGGATCGAAGTGAAAGAGGTGTACGGCAAGTTGGCGAGATAAAGTGCGCCTGGCAAATCACAAATCGCAAATCACAAATTACCCATTTATTGTTTCTTCTTCTTGAACGCTCCCAGAATGCCCTGCACGGCGCCGACTGGGTTTTGATTCTGATTTGGCGCGGCATTATTTCCTCCCGCCAGCTTGCCGAGATTCCCTAATGGATTTGCGCCTTTCAGCGAGTACTTGGGGGCCGCAAGAGTTCCGCCGATCGCGAACGGGAAATTCATCTTGCCATTAGCCAGCGTGGCGCCAGAGAGGCCCGCAAGCATGTTGGTGAGCCCGTTAGACTGGGCCACGAGGCTGGCAACGCCCTGGTAGTCCAGCGTGCCATCTCCTACCAAGGTCATGCTGCCCGCGCCGTCCGCGCCCACGCCATTGCCGACGACGTTGATCTTGTGGCTGGTGATTCTGCCTGCCGCGATGTTGAGGTCGGCGACGATGGAAGAGAAAGCGCCGGGATCTCCCTTCGACGGGCCAAAGTTTCCAACCTTGGCGAGTTCCAACAAATTCTTGTTCAACTGGAGCTTGGGCATATTCCCGTCGCGAACGCTGATGTTTCCGGTGCCGCGCATCCCCGCCAGCGGGTCTTGCGAATGAACCACCTCTCCAATCAGGTCAATGTCGCCGTGCATTTTTCCCGTCATCCAGCCCGCAGCGCCGGGAATGTCCGCCAACAGTTTGGCCATGTCCACCGCGCTCAATTGCGCCTTGACGCGATAGTGCGGGTTCAGCTCGGCGAAATTGAATTGGATATCTCCTTTGGCCTTTCCGCCGTAGAGGTCCATGCCAAGGCTGTCAAGAAAGACTTCCTTGGCGTAGAGGCGCACTTTGGTTTTCACCGCGCTCACGTGATAAGTCTGGAAGCGCAGCTCGTCGGCATTCAGCGTGCCCTGCGCCGCCGGCGGGCCCTCTGCCGGTTCTTCACGCGTGGGATCGGCGGAGGCGGCATAGACGACGGCAGGACTCCACAGAGACTCTTGGGCCATATTCGTTCTTTGCTCCGGCGCGAGTGCTTTCGGGGCAGAGTTGCCGAAGGCGTTCAAGTCCACTTGCTCGAGTTGGCTGGAGATTCCCTGAGCCTCGAAAAAAGCGGTCTCGGGGCGGCCGGAGGCGGAGAGGTTGGCCGCAGAGACTTTGCCGCGCGCAATCGTCACCTTGGCGATGATCCCCAACGAAAACGGAGTCGCATCGGCGAGCGATGCGTTCTTGATGCGCTCCGAGGCCGCCGGATTTTCGAAGTTCCAGTGCCCCTTCGCCGATTCCAGAAGTGTGATCTCCGGCTGCTCTAGCTCGACTGACTTGATGACAATTTGCCGATTCCATAGGGCGCTGCCATCCACCACGGCGTAGATGCGCTTGGCCTTGATGAAATCGCCCTCGGGAAATTGTTTCGGATTCCCCATCACAAAATCGTCGACGCGAATGGCAATCGAGGGAAACAGCGTCAGGGCCAAGTGACCCATCTGGGTGGGCTTGCCTGTTTCGGTCTGAATGCGCGCCGTGACCTCGGGGCGGTAGCGGTCCACGTCCACCAAAATCGGAATGAGAATCACCGCCGCGACGACGATCACCACCAGCGCGATGACAATGCCAAGAGCGATCTTCTTAGGGCGAGACATTCTTACCCTCCGGGGTTCGGAATTCGGGTTTAGGGGTTCGCAGAGCAGACCGACCTGAGCCCCTGTCTGCGAACCCCGAAACCCGAAACCCAACCGAGCAGCCCTCTCGCAGTGCAAAAGCCGGAGCGCCGCTCAGTGGCCCTTCATCATTTGAGCCATCAGTCGCAGCATATCGGTGGTGGTCACGATGCCCACCAGTTTGCCGTCATCAACGACTGGCAGGCACCCAAACCTTTTTGTGCAAAAAAGGTCAGCGGCCTCGCCAACTTGTTGGCCTGGCTTCAAAGTCATGGGGTCGCGCGTCATCACTTTGCCGATCGGAGTGGTTTCCAGCACGGCGTTGTATTGGTCCGAGCTGACGCCGCTCAGCAGGCCGGGAGCAAAACGCTTCATGTCGCGCTCCGTAAATATTCCGACCAGAGTTTGATCGCGAAGGACGGGCAGGTGCCGCAGCGAGGATCGCGCGAAAACCATCGCCGCGTCGAGCATGGTGTCGGTCTCCTGCACGGTGACCACTTCCGTCGTCATGATGTCCCGCACCACCATGGGCGTCATCCTTTCTCCAAGCGACCGTTCGCGTCCGCTCGCCCAAAGGCTCGGGAGCGCGCGCCGCGCCGATCACTGGTCGGGTGGAAACTTGATGTCCCAGAAACCATCTTGACCGATGATTTCGAACCCTAGTTCCACACCTTTTTCGGTCCGGGTGGCAGAAGTCCAAACCACTCGGGCCTGCGCGGAAAGCTCTTTGTTGCGAACCCGAATGTCAAGGGTGGAGCCGACCGGGAAATTCTGTTGAGAGCGGACCATCGCTCCGTGCTTGCTGACCAGGATCGTCTCCACCGGCTCCCACTGTGTTTCGACGGCCGGATCGGCCGTATTCATCAGTAGGGGAATGCGCAGAACGATTCGGCTGCTTCGGCGCCGGTGCTCCGTCGTTGGCTCGACTTCTTTATCCATAGGTTTTGTCGAGAGCTAAAGCTTCCCCGGCATCATACCACAACGGGAGGCAGAAGGCAGAAGGCAGAAGGCAGAAGGCAGAAGGCAGAAGGCAGAAGGCAGAAGGCAGAAGGCAGAAGGCAGAAGGCAGAAGGCAGAAGGCAGAAGGCAGAAGGCAGAAGGCAGAAGGCAGAA
>JBEKEZ010000055.1:0-32865 GCA_050013575.1 Terriglobia bacterium
TCTCAGCGCCACGCTCCTCTTGAAAATGCCCATTTTACGGGCTTTTTCGCAACCTCAACCCCTAACCGAGTTGGTCACTTCTTGCAACCAACTCGCTTTATTCGACTTATGACCGGACAGTAGTGGCCACTAACCACTTGCCACGGCCCTCGACGCCACTCGTCACTGCTCTTGAGGCTTGTTCCCCCGTTATTCGGCTGGGGAAAGAAAAAGTACCGCAGACTTTCTGAGAAACAAAAGTCTTCGCTACCCGCTTTTTCTCTACCGTACTCGTGTCCTGCCCGTTGGAATCCGACGGCACACAGAGCATCGCACTCAGAATGTAAATCGCTCTGAACAGGCTATTTCGAAACATGTTTTCTGGCTTCCAATATCCAATCGGGTTCTGGCCTATCAGTCCAGTCTTTCGGGTTGTTGATACGGGCGTCGTTTGCATCGACGCAGGCGTTGAATTCCGCATTGGCCTCCGGGCGTCCCAACTTATCGAGGGCTTGGCCAAGCAGGCAATGGGCGCCTACCTGCTTTTTCTCAACGTCGAGCGAGTTGGCAAGCTGCGCTGCCGCATCCTTGGGATAACCGAGTCTGATCATCGCCCATCCGTAGTTGCGGTCCAGCGCGGCAAGCGCCCAACCTTTTGGCTGGGCCCTAGCCGATTCCTCGATGACCTTGATTGCATCCGCGTAGTCATTCCGATAGAGAATGAGCGCGCGAGCCAAATTGGAGTATGCTTCGCCACGGTTTGGATCAAGGCTTAAGGCCTGCTGGTATTGCTGGATTGCTTGCTCCCCCTGAACCTCCTGCTCGTAGAGACACCCCAGTTGGTAATGCGCGACGCTGGAATCGGGATCCAAGGCGATCGCCCTTGAAAGACGATCAGCGACTGCATGAGGCGTCATGCCTTTCCTGAGCGCGATATCTCCGCCCACTCCCCCGTTGTACATGCTCGATGCAGCCGATCTTACGTACCAAAGAGCTTTCCGCTTCGCCCACTCCCGCGTCCCGAAATAGGTGAAACTGAGCAAACACACCGCAGCTCCGAATGCGATCGCCTGGCGGTAGAGTCTCCGAAGGTGAAGATTTTCCAGCGACAGGTCAACCACACTCCGCTTCAACGATGCTATGGAAAGCCCTGCCAGTAACGCCGTTCCGAACTCCACTAAGATGGCTACGCCGCCCGATCCTTCGCCTGCATCCCACAGCTTCTTGCAATAAGCGATCAGTAACATAATGGAGGCCGCCACGAAAATTGCGGCCGTCCAGCCAAGGGCGCCGGCCAGGTAATCGCGGTCATCTCCTTCCAAGTTCCACCACCACGAGTCAGCCCTACCAAAAGAGGTCCGCCACTCGTTCAACTCGCTTGCCCGAAAGGATTTGCCACGGAACCACGTCCTTAGCTTCCCATCGATGCCCACGAGCCTCAGGCGGTCCTCGGCGCTACCGAGTCCGTCGGCAACTTGCTTTGAAATTCTGTCCCTCAGCAACAGCAACCCCAAGAGCTGAGCTTCTGATGCACTGGTGACTTGTTTCAGATCTGTCTCATATTTCTCCAGAAGGACAGCTAAATCAGTGCTCGCCGACGACGTTGGGCCGACAGTGCTCATAGACTTTCTCCCTTCCGCCACAACGGAGACCAAAGGCGCCGCTTCGCTCGCATGCTTCCGTCAGAAAGTACTACCAGCCGCCAGCTCAATTTCTTTCTTTACAACCAAGAGAGAATCTACTTGCCGGTTACCTCAAGAAATTGACTCGATGTCCGTGAACGCTGCCCTTGCCGAAAGCTATCGTGGCACGACGTTGAAAGGCATCAGCTTGGTATTGACCCTCCTTGTTCTGGGCTGTACGACTCACTAAATGAGTGAAATGCACGGCTTCCTCTCGATCTCGAGTTGGGTAGTGATTTTCAATCTGGTCATGCCAAGCATCGCGGTTGTAATCGCAGTCATGTTGAACGCCTTCAGCGTTTCCAGACTTACATAACCCATGGTACCATTCTATTATTCCGTCTAACCTTTCTCTTCTTTTGCCAAGTCCTTGTTGCGATAGTTCTTCCCTGATTCTCTTGATGGACGCGTCTGCCGGGAATCTATTCTGTTGGGTCTTTAGGTCCATGGCCCAAGCAACTTGCCAGGCTGCTGGTTCAGTTGCGCCGAATATCCTCTCAAGATCGTCCAAGACTCGCGTAAGGTTTCGCGCAAAATAGTCGACTTGAATTTGGCGCATCACTAAACTATTGAATAGATTATCCACTTCCGATTTAAGCTCCGGCGACAGGCCTTTATTTGCTCCGACATACTGGTTCTCCAAGAATTTCCCGCAGTTAAGTCCAAGTGGGACAGCACGACAAGATGGACTAAACAATTCCTTCCCGAATTGCGGCATCAACCGATTGCGTTCCCGAATAAAGTCAGCTTGAGTGGGGAACTTTTCTCTGAATCTTCTCAGAAGCGGCTGGAGAGACTTTTGGCGGAAGTTCCACTGCATGACCCCTACCGAAAGCCATTGGCCATCCGAGTTTCCGGTGGCTCCCGCCCAGCAGCCGCCGGTTTCATATTGCGAAACAATTCGCATGACGCTGAAAAGCTCTCCAGCTTCGAGCTTTGCCTTTGACATTGCGGCGGTGGCAACAGGATCTACTATGAGTTCTGAATCAGTCTCGGGAACCGGTACGCAATCAGAAAGTATTGGAGTTGTGGCAGCGAAAATTGCCAAAGCGAAGAACAAAAATGCAATAGTAAATGTCCTCATTGCCGTCCCTTTCCTTTGGCTGCCCTGGGATAGCGCGCTAGTGTAGTGCGTCATACATATCTTTACCTATTTCTGGCCTTCGGAGTATCATCCCGCCCGTCAAAACCGGGCGTCTGACGGAGGTCGCGAAATGTAAAGAAGCGTTGGACGCACTACACTAGGTACCTCACTAATTCCGAGCGCGTAGTTGCGTCGCTCGCAACTCCGCGGCTTGTTCGTCCGTCTTTCGGCTGGGAAAGAAAGTACTGCAGACTTTCTGGGAAATGAAAGTCTGCGCTACCCGCTGTGGCTACGAGCTAGTTCATCTCGGCGCTGTTTGGCCCGCCACGACCTGACGGGCCGATGTCGACCCGCCGCGCAGGAGCTGGGAGCCTGGGGGGAGGAGGTTCATGCGTTTGGCACGTTGTTCAAGCATCGTGGCCGCAGGGAGGAGAGCGTCCGAGACGCGCTGCTGAAGCTTGTGAACCTCAGATTTGAGCGACACTGCAAAAACTGGCCGCACAGAATAAACGTATCGGACTCCCGGCACAGCTCCCCGGTCGATAAATTCGCTCTCCTTTGTCCGCTGGACAATCGATGGGATTCCCGAAGGGCCCTTACGGAGCACTTCGTACCCAATTACCCTCTGCAATGGAATTCTCGACCATCTAACGTCGACGCCCTGCGGCGTTTGGACCGCGTTGACTTTGCCCACGGTCAGCGAGGTCTCCAGCGTTGGCGTGGTTGCGTCAAGCTCCTGGGTCGGCAAGCCAGGCTTACGAATCACCTCGCCGCCGCCGGGAAGTATCGGCGACCAATACTTCAGGTTCGACCAGTCGTCGTAGCCCTTAAGAATTCCGAGACAACCGTCCCCGTTGACGTCCTGCTGAAATGTCATCGGCTGAACCCCGTCCGTGAGGGCACAGGAATCGGTGCCACCTGTGGGGTGGGCACATTGCCAGTCTACCGGACAGTTCAGACGCCATACGAGGCTATAAGAATCAATATTGTAGTCGCCGCTCCCGCAATCGGGCGGAGTGATGGTGCAAACGTGCGCGGTGCCCCATGTCACGAGCGCACCGTCGGAGCTAATTCCGTTTATGTTACTCAACTGGTTCTCATTGATATCATACAAGGCGAATCGAGAATAATCGAAGTGGCCAAAAATGCCGAAATTCGCCACGCCCACCCTCTGAAACATGTAATTCATGACGCTCAAATAGTTCGGTTTATACCCGGTGTCATCAGCACCACCGTGATTCAGGCCAAGGTTATGACCCAACTCGTGCATAAAGGTGCCGCATTGGTCGTCGGCATCAGCATTAGGAAGAACGCCGAGGGAAACCAAAAATTCGTCGCCAGGGATGGTCTTCGACAGCCCCGTGTTACTAAGTCCTGCCATTTGGTGGATGAATGCGGCGTAGTGGAACCCGTGGCCAAA
Source organism: Terriglobia bacterium (assembly GCA_050013575.1). Taxonomy (GTDB): domain Bacteria; phylum Acidobacteriota; class Terriglobia; order UBA7540; family UBA7540; genus DASYXZ01. Next base: position 4,166 of record JBEKEZ010000055.1, read on the forward strand.
CAACGCCGGAGATTTCGGAAACCTGGCTGCGCGAATTCGGTCGAATTCGGTCCAGTCATAGTGCAACATCCGATCGGCCCCTAATGAAGTCGAGCCGAGAGAGGTCTTCTCGGGAATCGGCTGAAATGGCCTGCCCGGAATCTTATCGGGCCAGATGAGCACAAGACTCACGCCTTTGTTGTTATCGACCGGTGCGAAGTCGAAGGCCCGAACTACCCGCTCGAGAGGCGAGTTCTCAATGGCGTGGGCGTCGGCGGGTGCGCCGAATGGCGTCGGTTGCTTGTCGGAAGTGGGAACCGGGCGGTGCGTGTGGTCCGCTGCGGCCATCCAATCCACCCAGACGATGACGGCCTTACGCCCGGGCCTAGCGCCGGTCAGGTTAATGTGAACGGTCTGGCCATCGGAGAAGGTTACATCAACGCCGCTCTTTTTCCACTTGTCGGGTACTCCGTCCCCGTCGGAGGACGTCAAGTCCTCGGCCAGCGCTGGCGCCGCAGCAAGCGCAAGGAACCAGATTACCAATAGCGTGATTGCGAGACGGCGATGGCGTGTGGGGCGGTATATCATTTTTTTGAGGCAGCCGCAGGAGCGGGTGCGGACTTATTCGGCGTCGTCTTTGTCTGGTTAGCAGGATTCACGGATGCGGTCGTGGTTGTAGATCCACCGCCGGTGAGCTTGCTGAAATTCGGCGTCTGGAACGTTATGGCGACGGCGAATCGGCTCGTCCAACGGTTCAGCGCAGTCGGAGTAGCTACGTTGGTGGGAATGGGCGTGCCGTCGCCAAATCCCTTCGGGAAGTCCGCAAATTGGCCAAAATGGAAACCCGGTGTAATGTATAGCCGATGCCAGAAATGAACGGAAATGCCGGCGAAGAATCCGAGCGTCGAAACGTTTGCTCCCCCCGACCCGAAAGTGATGACGGGGCCAGCCGATAGCGCAAGACCCGCTTCGTACGAATCTAGCCGCGGTACCTCATAGTTAAGAAGCGCCACCGCGCCGGGTCTAATGCGAGAGTTATTACCCACTGCCAGGACGGGAAGAGTCTGCCCTGGTACATTGGCAGACGTGTATGTCCGGGCTGCCAGCGTCGTCGCCATGAAACCAGCCGAAAGCACCAGGATGTTGGACGCGGGCGTGATCGTGAACGTCTTGCCGGCTGCCGTCGTTTTCATCTGCAGTTGAGATGGGGGTGGCTGTCCCGCGGGTATTTGGCTCGCGGGGATGAAGTATTCGTTCACGGTCACCGTGCACTGCTGGCCCGGCGACAGTGTGCAGGTCTTGGGATCCGTTTGGTGGCCAGGTGCGTTTACCCTCGCATCTACGGACTTGATCCAGTCATAAACAGGGTCGAAGCCCTTTGGTGTTTGGCCGTTGAGAGTACCCACGCAACCCGACGGGTCCGTAGTCTTCAGCTTCTCGATGGTAGCGAGCGGCGCCAACTTGGTCCATGCCGCCAGCGAGTCCTTTAACGCGATACTTGAATATGCCCCACCACTTAACGAGGGATTCAGGTTAGGATCGGTCTTGATTGAAGTTTCGAGTGCCGAAAGTTGGGACTTGAAACCGGAACACGCATCCTCGCCGCCAGCCTTCGTTGTCCCGGGATTCAGCACCGCGAGAAGATTAGCAAGGTCATCTATCGCCGCGGTTGACACGGCTGTATTCACAGAATATTGATAAAGTATGTCATTCACGTTGGTTACGATAACCTGCAAAGTTACTTTGCGGTCTATGGTGGCAGGCGCGCCAGCAAGTGATGGGTTAGCACTTGACCAGTCAATCGTCACAATCTGTTGGCCGAGTCCGTTCAGAGATATTGCCAATACCCAGAATGCCGTCCAAAAAATCCGTCCCATTGGCGATCCCCTTTTGCCCGGAAGAGTCTGCGTGAAAAATGCGTACCGGACTGAAAATGTTAGTTCAAGCGACAAATAAGCAGCCTACGCTTCTGCGCGGGCCGAACGCCCCGGGCCGGGTCATTCGTCTGTCGTGTAATTAACCCGGGGGTCTTGCCCTCGCGAGGTAGCCGTAGGGCTTCATTCGTTACTCAAGCTAGTTGTTTTGGCGAACCACCCGTCCAGAACCCGGTTATTAAACATGCAGCTAAGTACGCTTGTCAAGACTTTTCTTAGGGTGCAGCGCGGAGTTTCGTCGTTTGAAACTCCGGGCCTTGCTACTCCGTAATCCGGATGGGAAAGTGCTCCGACCATCCGCATCACTCAGAAACCAAGATTTGGCGATGTGAAATCGCTGCTACAGAGAGTGCCGCAGACTTTCTGAGAAACGAAAGTTTGCGCTACCCGCTCATTTCCTTCGTCGTGCTTTCGCCTTCTGCGGGCGCTTCGCGGAATCGACCGCCGGTCATTTCCCAGGAGCGTTCTTCGCGCGGGCATTGCGCTTCGGCTGCTGCGCAGCCGCTTTCGGAGCGAACGGCTTGGCCTTTTGATTCCAGTCCGAAATGAAGATTGGTCCGAAGTACTTGGCAATCTCCTCGCTCTCGATAATGACGCCTGCGTCGCGGTTCTCCCGGATGCCTGCGGGGGAAAAGTTCTGGCTGCTGACAACGACGGCCCGCGAGTCGACTACGAAGCCCTTGTTGTGCACATCGGGCTGCAGGGAAATATTCGCAGTGAGATCGACGCCCGTCGACTTCATCTTCTCGGCCCATTTCTCACCGTACTGAAGGCTCTCGATCAATCGCACATCCACTCCGGCTGCGACACGCTCGGCGATTGCCCTAAGCAGCGCGTCGTAGTCTCCCGTTCCGGTCGAGGCCTCGATGTACTGGAGTTGAATGTAGAGCGTCTTCTGAGCGCTCGCGATGAGTTGGAGGATGTTGGTTATGTACTGCCCCTTGGCCGCGTCTCCCTGCAATGTGTCCGGGGTGAGTAGTGGCGTAATCTTGACGCTGATATTCTTAAACACTTTGGCGGGAACGAGGCTGGCCATCGTTGCTCTGACAGATTGAGCGGGAGGCGGGTTAGCTTCGGCCGCCAGCTTGGCGTTAGCGTCGGACACCGCCGCCGCCACGTTGCTCGGCTGAAGAACTTGGTATTGCCGCGCGGAAGCGAAGTCCTGATTGAGGTAGGCGGCGAAGATCTTGGCTAGTTTTTCGTCCTCAACAATGACGTGCCAGTCGCGGTCTTCCGTATGCGGCGGCGAAGCGAGGTCGGGCTGGTTGCTGTTGTTTAGGTTGCCGCTCGACAACCACAACGCCGTGTCGTCACGGACGATGACCTTAATATGGTAGGCGTACGGAAACATCCACGCGGAAACGAACGTGTCGGAGCGGACCAGGGCGCGCACGATCTTGGCGCGATTGCCGATGGATCCGTCGAGTTCCTGCACGGTTTGTGTATCGGTCTGGTCGCGCGTCGGGTTTGGCGCAGGATTGTCGAGCACCATTTGCAGCGTCTTCGATCCAACGACGACGCTCTCAAATGTTCTGAGGATTCGGCCCGACGTGAAATCGTACATTCCGACGATGAGGGATTTCTGCGTGCCAGCGAGGAAAGCTTCGAGCGTGGCGAGTCCCGCATCGGGGCTCACATGTGCCGTGATCGTCGTGGTCGTGGAGATGGGAACCAGCGGCGCGTTGGCCGCAGGTACGTACTGGATCGGCTGCTTCGTCGCGTGGGCGCCGAGTGCACGCTTCGTGGCAGGCTGTTGGGCCGTCAACTGCGCGAGCGCCTGCGGCTTCATGCTTTGCGGGTCCTCCAGGAGTTGACCGCTCGGCATCTCTCGCTCGAACGGCCAAGAAGGCTCCTTGTCCTCGGGGCGTCCGTAGGCCTGCACTAGCGCGGCTGCGGCCGGATCGTGCGCGCGTAGACGCTGATGCCCAGTCGCCTCGCGGACATCCACAGGGATGCTCCCAATGGTATTTGGAAGCATTTCGTTTTTCGGGAGTCCGGTTCTCTTGGTGTGGACTGTCGCGACGATGGCCGACTTACCCGTGAGCTGGTGCTTCGCGATCTCGTACCCTGGCCGCACGGCTAAGACACCGGGCTTGCGAAGCCGGGTCAGGTTCTTTCGGATGGCCTGGTCGATAGCCTTGGGCGTCGGCGTTGTCTTTTGTGGCATGGTTCAAACCTTTCTGCCTCGCTTAGAGATTCCTGCCTTTTCTCATAAACCGATAGAGGCCTAAAATCACCCGCCCCGCTCTCGGTTGTAAACGCCAGCTTCCAACGTCCTTGAAGCCGATAGCGCGGAGGTTCGTCGTTTGAAACTCTGCGGCTTGTTCCCCCGCTAATCGGGCAAGAAAGTACCGCAGACTTACTGAGAAACGAATAGTCTGATCTACCCACTTGCTTTTTCAGAATCTCTCTCGTTCATTCTCAAACCGGCGAGACATCGTTCCGAATTCCTCACTGTTGAAGGCGAGAATCGCGAGCGAAACGTGCCATTACAAAACCCAGTTCTCTGCGTCCCTCGCCGCGCTGAAATGCGTGCGTGAAATCTGGCAAACCGTAGCGGTTGCTCATGAGATCACCGCCGTAAGATCAGCCTGGAGCGTGGCCATATCGAAACCAGCCGGGGGCTGCCAGTCCGGAGAGAGCAGCGCATGAGCTTCGTCGCAGTAGGTGCCCCAGAATCCCCAGGTCATCTTCTTGGGCGCGCCCCAGGTGATGCAGGTCAGGCCGTTGGCGTCGTAGTCGGGGACGAAGACGCAGTGGCCTCCCCACGAGCCGGGCTTGCCGTTGGGGCTCGTATCCACGTCCCACACGTCTTGAGTCTGCGCGCTGATCGGCAGCTGCACTCCGATGTAGAGGCCTCCGAACAGGGCGATGGCTTGCTGCACGTGAAGGGTGTCCTGTGTGTCGGGATCGGCAAAGGCGAGTAACGGGTGGCCGTTGAATCCGTTCTGGCGCCAGTCGTTGAGGACGTCCAACTCGACTCCTCCCTGGTCGCTCGCCGGATTGCTCGGGTTGTATCCATCCCATTGCTCGTAGAATTGAAGGACGGTCGAATCGGGAACGGTGACCTCTTTCCCCTGCGAAAGCGTCCACACCTGGATGGCGTGACCCACGCCCGCGATCGTACAGTCTCCGAGGGTGTCGTTCAGCATCATCCCCCAACTCGTGATGCCTTGAGAATTGGTCACCGCAGGCGGCGGAGGGGGCAACGCTGGGGTCAGATACCGAGCGAGCCTCAGCGTGCGGCGGTCAAACCGGCGCGGCTTCTTGCCGAGCTTCATTCGAGAATGGTCAACCATGTTCTCTCCCTTCCTTAAAGGTCGATCGTGTAGATGCCCGTGGGGGCCACCCCAATCCAAAATCGCTCTCGTCGATCCCGGACCCAGGATTCTGGGTTCCGGTGCCCCGCCAATCCAAAATCGAAAATCTAAAATCCAAAATCCCACTCTACAGGTAAACGCGCAAGCGCCGCGCAAAAGGGGACAGAGTTCACAAGCAGGTCAGTGAGTCAGTGCTTCAGTCCCTCAGTTACTGAGAAGCTGAAGTACCGGCCAACTGACACACCGACCGCCCACCACTTGCGCGCCTAAGCGCTCAGCAACTCACGCGAGCGTTCGCATCCACTCGGGCCGATACACCTCAGCGCCGCTATGGCTTTCGAATCTCGTCGTGCACGGCCACCGTCGCATGCTTAATGAACCGACGCAATAAGAGCTTATTAACTGATGCAGTGATTGCGAGGGGATATTAAGTGCGTCTAACCGCTATGTCAAGAGAAATTTTGGCCTCCACGACATGCTTAACATTGGTGTAATGTAGCCCTGGCACGACCGCTGAAACAGGACTATCTTTGGCTCCCCTCTCACTCTTCCTGCCGCCCTTGGGAACGCGACGGAGTTGCCGTCGAGAAGCTGCCTCACATCTACGCTGGCGTCACGCAGCGCGCCCGCTTCCTGTCGTTTTCCGCCGAGTGCCGCGCTCGCACAGTCGATTCAAGATTCAAGCTTCGTAATTCATCGAGGCGAGGGCGCGGCAAGGAATTCCGTGATAGCTAGCTCAAGGGGCAAAAATGGGGCGCGACGAGTGCCGTTCCAACTTTTTTGGGCAAACAGTTTTCAGCCAGTCAGAGAGTCTTTGCGCAAGACGTAGGCGCAATACATAGGCGTAACAAGTTGGAACGGCACGAGGCCTATTTCTGCTGACCAACTCATTCTAGACCTGTAAGCTTCAGAAGTTAGATCGAGGAGAGGCCGGGAGCAGGCAGCCTTACTCCGTGGCGACTGGTGGAACTCCGAGCACACTGACTCGCAGGACTCTCACCACCTGAGCATCGAAGAAAAGCCGATGGGGTGCTTCTGCGAGAAGTTGGCGCGCGGCAGCGTCCGCCACATGGAGGTGGTGTACTTTGACCCGGGTAAGAGACTGCGCCTCACCGGCGCGCTGGGCCCGCTTCAGTCGATGGCGGCCACGGGCAACCTGGGAATCGATCTCTCCCCCGCGCCCGAAGGCACCCAACTCGAGGCCACCTACGCCGTCGTGGGCTACCTTCCCACAGGGATGAACGCCTGGTGCCGTTCCAACTTTTCTCGGCTAAAACGGGTCATCCACGGCGCAAACCCGGTCAGCAAGGTACAGGTGGAGTAGATTGCCGAATTAAGTTGGAACGGCACTGGGCCGCGCCCGTCGATACCGTGCTGACGGAGCAATTCACACGCTTGAAAACTTACCTCGAAGTCGGGGCCGCCGCCCTCAAGCCGCCTCTGTCAAAATAGGCCAAAGACATTCCGGCACCCGCCCGCCGCTTCCGGGGTGCGCACTTGACGAACCGCAGACTCACAGAGCGGGTCTGCGGTCCCGGCTTCGCCAAGAGTCTCATTGGTCGTCGGAAGCCTTCAGCTCCGGACTCAAGGCTTACCTTCAACGAGCTCGTCGTAGTCTTCCGGGCCGGGCTCCGCGCCGTCAGGCCGTTCCCTCGAACATAGATCTTGGGATTGCTTCTCCCTGCACCCTTTCACAAAGCTCGTACGCACTGCGGTACACTCAGAATCTCGTCCACCTCCGCCCTGTCCACGTCCATCACGTGCGGAATTCCACTGATTTCCGATGCTTCATAGGTCAGAGCCGCGAGATCGTCGCGACTAATGTGCTCAACCGAGAACTTCCGGCTTCCAGCCATAAGCTGGCGCAGACCCTGGGCTAGACGCTCGTAATACGTGTATAGACCGAGGGCGCCGGCCGGCAGTGTCTCGAAAACTTCCGCACCCAGTTGCTGACGTAGCTCCGTCGCTGTCACGAAGATCTCGTCTCGTGTTCTGCCGAAGCGCTCGATATAGACCGGCAGTTGTCCTTCTTCGATCGCCCGCCCGATGGTCTTTCCGACCATGGCCGCGGCGATGGGAGCACGCGCCATGCCGACCAGCTTTACAAAAGGCGCGCCTAGCGCCAGCCCTTTGAAGATCTGGTCCTCAAAGGTGAACCCGCCGGCTACAGCCAGCGCCGGAACGTACTGCCCTTGCTCCGCCAGCCGCTTGGCGTAGACATACAAGAGCGAGTGGAGTTCCACCGGAGGAACCCCCCACTCGTTCATCATGCGCCAGGGGCTCATGCCCGTACCCCCACCCGCCCCGTCCACGGTGAGAAGGTCCAGCTTGCACTTTGACGCGAAGGAAAGGGCGCGCGCCAAGTCGGCGGGACGGTATGCGCCAGTCTTGAGGAAAACGTACTTCGCCCCGGCCGCGCGCAGCTCCTCCACTCGCCGCGCAAAAGACTCTTCCGTGACCATGCCGACGCGCGAGTGCCGCTCGAACTCCTTAAACGCGCCATGCTCAAAGGCGCGGATGACGACGGGATCTGTGGGATCGGGAAGCACGATGTATCCGCGCTGGTACAGCATCTGGGCTTTCTTGAGCGAGTTGATCTTCACTTCCCCGCCGATATTCTTCGCCCCCTGACCCCACTTCAGTTCGACGCACTCCACCCCGAGTTTCTTAATTGCGTACTCTTGCACCCCCAGGCGGGTGTCTTCGATGTTCGCCTGGACGATGATGGCGCCGTATCCATCGCGCTGGCAGCTTCTGTAAAGATGCACGCGCCGCTTCAAGTCCGCCGTGTCCACAACCCGGCCGTTCTGGATGACCGCCTCGGGATCCATGCCGGCGACATTCTCGCCGATCGTCAGTCCGGTGCCAGCCAGCGCGGATCCGATCGCCAGCCCTTCCCAATTGTTCTTGGCAATGTTGGTCGACCCGAGCCCGGGAATAATCCACGGGTAGCGGAACTTCAGCTTGTGGTCGTGACCGAACGCGACTTCCAGCTTGACGGCGGGAAAGATGGCCTTGTCGCTGTCAGCTTCAATCCCGTGCGCACCGGTAGCGGTACCCATGATGTTGAAGTGAGAGTAATCCACCGGGTACGCTTTTTCGCCCGCCGTGGTAATCACCCCGAAGGGTTGCGGATAGATCACCTCGTGACCCCGATAGGCCGACTTGCCGATCTCACACATGCCGATGCAGCCGTCCACGCAGGTTACGCACATGCCGGAAGCGGGAACGACCGAACCTTCGGTCCGGTTCTTGGTGAGAGTTGCAGCCGAGGAATTGACTCTTGAGAACGACATCGCGGTGCCTCCCTTGAACGACTCTTCAATGATTCGCCGCACTTTCCGGACGAAAACCCCGTTGCCGGGCCTTGTCCAAGCGGCTTAGTCTTTCCTGATTTCGCACGCCACGCACGGCGCCATGTAACACATCATGTCATCGAACAGCTCCTTCTCAAGGCACGGCGGGCTCAGGTTCGCGCAACTGCCGCAAATCGCTTTTTCCGGCTCGTTGTAAGTGCAGCGGAGCTGGCAGGCGGGGCAAACATACATGCAAGCGCCGCACAGCCGGCACGCTTCGGAGGGCACGTCGAAGGGCGTGCCAATGCTCCGCTTCTCGCCGCGCCCGCGGAAACCGATGGCCTTGGCCATCATCTGCTCCTCGCACATGCGCACGCACAAGCCGCACAGGATGCAGTCCTGGTGCTCCTGGCGGAAGCGTTGCCGGCGCACCTCGTGCGCCGCGGCGAGGTCCTGGATGATCTTCGATTGCGGGCACGACGCCAGCAGCAACTCCAGAATCATTTTCCGCGCCCGCATCACGCGCGAGGAGCCCGTCCGGACCGCGAGCCCTTCCTCGGCTGGGTACGTGCAAGCCGTAACCAGCTTCGCCTTCTCCCCCCGGCCGATCTCGACCACGCAGAGGCGACAGGCTCCGTACGGCGTCAGCCCATCGAGATGGCAGAGCGTCGGGACGGGGAAACCGAGGAAACGAGCCGCTTCGAGCAGCGTCGTTCCTCCCTCGACCGTCACCGGCAGTCCATTCATGGTCAGGGTGATCATGGGTTCCTCTTCACGCTCGCTTATCTCGGCGGTACGGCGATGATCGCATCGCCCGCGATGGCGTCGAACTTGCAGACCTCAAAGCAGGCCCGGCACTTGATACATTTGGACTGGTCCAGGTTGTGAACTTCTCTTCTTGGCCCCGTGATCGCTCCTGTCGGACAGACCTTTACGCACAACGCGCAACCCGTGCACTTTTCAGCGATCACGCGATATGTAAACAGGTCCCGGCATACTGTAGCGGGGCAGAACTTGCGCTCGATGTGCGTGACGTATTCATCCCGGAAATAACGCAGCGTGCTGAGAACAGGATTGGACGCGGTCTGTCCCAGCCCGCACATCGACGCATCCCTCACGACCAGGGCCAGTTCCTTCAAGAGGTCGAGTTGGTCCAAGGTCCCTTTGCCGGTAGTGATGTCATCCAGGATCTCCCACATCCGCTGCGTGCCCTTGCGGCAGATGAAGCACTTGCCACAGGACTCGTCCTTCAGGAATTTCATGAAGTACTTGGCGACGTCCACCATGCAGGTGTTCTCGTCCATCACAATCATGCCGCCCGATCCCATGATCGAGCCCGCCGCGGTCAGGCTTTCGTAGTTGATGGGCAGGTCGAACATCGACAGGGGGAGGCACCCGCCACTTGGCCCGCCCGTCTGCACGGCTTTTATCTCTGCCCTCCCGGATGGTCCGCCGCCTGCGCCGTGGACAATCTCCCCGATGGTGGCGCCCATGGGCACTTCGACCAGCCCGGTGTTCTTGACCTTTCCCACCAAGCTGAAGATTTTCGTCCCTGTATTCTGGGGGCAGCCGACCTTGGCGAACTCGACGGCACCTTCGTTGATGATGATCGGAATGTTCGCCCACGTTTCCACGTTGTTAATGGCGGTCGGCTTGCCGCTGATGCCTTTTTCAACGGGATAAGGCGGCCGCTGGCGGGGTTCGCCTCTTTCGCCTTCCACCGACCGGATGAGCGCCGTCTCCTCGCCGCACACAAAGGCGCCAGCGCCTTTCACAATCTGAATGTCAAAGGAGAAGCCGGTGCCCAGAATGTTCTCGCCCAGAAGCCCCAGTCCGCGCGCCTGCCGCAGCGCGATGACCAGATGTTTGATCGCCAGCGGGTACTCAGTGCGCACATAGACGATCCCCTGCGTAGCGCCAGTGCCGTAGGCCCCGATCAGCATTCCCTCGATGATGCTTTGCGGATTCCCTTCCAGGACGCTGCGATCCATGTAGGCGCCCGGGTCACCCTCGTCCGCGTTGCACACCAAAAACTTGCCGTGACCATCGCGCGCGTTCGCCAGCAACTCCCACTTGAGGCCAGTGGGGAATCCGGCTCCGCCGCGACCGCGCAGATCGGAGGCTTTTACTTCACCCACCACCCAGCGTGGATTCCCTTGCTCGAGAACTTTTACGAGGGCCGAGTACCCACCATTTTCGATGTAGTCATAAATGCGAATGGGGTCGATCTTTTCGTTGCGCGCCAGAACGGTGCGCCTCTGTCCTTTGAAGAAAGGAATATCGCTCTGCTTCTGAATCCTCTTGTGAGTTTTGGAATCACGCCAAAGAAGGTCTTCGACCACCCGCCCCTGGCTCACCGCCTCGACAATCCGGGTCATCTGCTTGATCCCGAGCCTTGGGTAAAAGGTGCCCTCCGGCTCGATGAGCACGCTGGGCTCCGCCTGGCAGAATCCGTGGCAGCCGGTGATGCGGATCCGGATCTTCTCCGCCAGTCCATTGCTCAGAACTTCGCGTTTGGCGATGCGGATCAAATCATTGGCGCCGCTCGCCTGGCCGCACGTCCCTGCCGGGATGACGATCACCGGGATCTGCGCATCGCGGTCGACGATGAACCGCTCTTGCAGCGCCTTGAACTCCTCGATCGATACAACTCTTTCCATGCCTGTCTCCCGTCGGCCGATCGACAGACTCCCCCAGCCACCCCGTTCAGAGTGTGCCGCCGCTCAGATCGAGAATGTGGCCTCTGCAACCTCTTCGCGAACAAATCTGGACAACGCCGCCCTCCCGAACAATCATCGGGACCATTGGCGCGCCGCACTCGAGGCAACTGGAACCACCGATGAGGTGCGCATGACAGTGCGGGCAGAAGAAGTCCACCATCACCTCCGCCGGGATCTCGCGCTCCGATTGCAGGTTGTAACTTCCGTAGAGGCACGACAACCGCAACCGGAAGTGTTCACCCGCGAAAGCCACCGTGACGCTGATCGAAGGCTGGCCATCCACCCGATGGACTGGGTCCATCAGGCTGTGGTTGCACCGCGGACAACTTACCTCGACAGGGAAGATGCGCTGGTCGGTCGTCACGTCCACGTTGTCCAAACCGTTCCGGGCCTTCTCCAGAATCTCCTTGACCTGGACCGGGCTCACGTTCGAGAAGTAATGCCCGTCGACCACCACGATCGGGCCCAAGGCGCAGGCGCCCAGACAGTTCACCGTTTCCAGCGTGAAATCGCGGCTGGCGGTGGTCTCTCCCGGTGCGATGGTCAGGGCCCGTCCAAACTCTTCCGCGATTACCGGGCCCCCTCTGACGTGGCACGCTGTACCCAGGCAAACCGAGCAAAGATGCTTGCCTCGCGGTTTCAGGCTGAAGGAGCGGAAGAACGTTGCCACCCCGTAGACATCCGTGAGGGAGCGGCCGGTCTCCTCAGCCACCACCCCGAGCGCATCAGGCGGAAGATAGCCGTACCGGGCCTGAATCCCCTGAAGGATGCCGATCAGCCCTCCAAACTTGCCAGCGTGTTCTTCTACAATGCGTGAAACGTCCTCCGAACTCATATCGACTCCATGGCCCAAGGGGAGGCCGCCCGCGACGCAGAACTACCGGTACTCCTCGCAACGCCAGACGCCGCCAGCCGGTTTGAGATAAATGCAGACGTTTCGGTCCTCGCAACTGCTGCACAGCCCCTTGAACTTGGTCTCGGATTCTCTACTGGAGGGTTTCTTCCAGAGCTTCTCGAGTTCCACCTGATCCGGGCTGGGCGGTGGCCGCCGAATCGGCGGGCACGGCTCAAATTGCCCGCAGTTGAGGACGATCTGTCCCTTGTTCCTCGGGTAAATGCAAACTGCCTCGTGCACACAGGCCGAACAAATACCGCAGGTTTTCGCCACTGCTTCAGTCAGTATTGCCATTGCTCGTCTCCTAGTGGGCGGTACGTGCTTTCTCACCAACACCCACGCACAATGGCGCAACTTGGTGGCCAACCTGTGACCGCCTGGATCAATCGCCCTTCAGGCGGCGCAACTCAACTACAATCAGAGGGATGCAAACCTGGCAGATGGCACGTAGGGAAAGGAGTTTCGTTGCGGAGGCTGGGGAGTTTTGTACCGCCGGGGAATAGTTCCCCGGTGGCGGGTAGTGTCTGAAAAGTGCGTTGATGCGGATAACTCAGCGAACAGGCTCAAAACCGCTAATCCATTTGAAGCCCGCTGGCGGGGTTATCGATGCAATGTGAAGGTGACCGCCGATTCCATCGCAAATCATTTTATCAATTCTCTTAGCCATCGGGTCATAACATGCGAGGATGTGGTTACGAACGATGTCAACGGCCTTAGGTATAGTTGTAGAGCTTTGCGGCGATGCCCTATATACCCGGTACTTAGCAAAACGTTTGTCCTTGAAATCGTTCAGGGCATCCCAGACCTTTTGAGAGCCGTAACCACGTTCCTCCCCGGGGTTGTAGCTGGATGGCCTGCGGTAGTAGAGCACCCAAGTCTTGATTTCGATGAAAGAATCTGACGCTATAAAATGAAGGGATGTGGTTATGGTAGCCAAGCACAAAAACTCTAGCTATGGCCATGCCGGGCTCATTGAATCCGCCTTCTTCAGGGTTGTTCGGGTAAGTTATCTTCCCAGACTCTTTGGCTTTTACGAGGTTATCGTGCGCCGGTCGGCAGAGGCTCTTCATATAGAATGCTGGTTCCACAAATTGCTTGTTTGCCAATAAATTCGCGGCGTCGCGAATCTCCCAAGTGAGGTCCATTACGACCTCATCGCTCTTGGCGGGATTGCCGAGTCCCACCGTCCCGACCAATGCATATGCGAGTGACCTGCCGCGATTTTCGATGGGGAATATTTTTTGCGCATTGTCGGCAACTATCTCGGCACTCTCAATTTCGCCCTTGCGCTGTCGTCCGTCTGCTCCAATAACGAACCCATCCCTTGTATAAACGATGAAAATGGCGGTGGGCATCGGGGAATGCTTTCCATTCTCACAGTTCGACCAGCAGTCCGGCATTACGGGGTCGCCATAAAGGCTTGTCACGGCGCACACCCCCCAGTAGTATAAGGTGTGCGCCCGAATGCGCCCCGAACAACTTCTGGAAAACCAGAGAAGGGCCCGATTCACGGTCGCGCTTTTCCGGTTACTGCCCAATCTTAGTCAGTAATTCTTTCAGTGTCGATACGCGGGTGGCGCATACGTCGTGCACTTTGCGATGTATGCGGTCTTTGAAGATTGCGATTTCATCCGGCGTTTCGTCAGAAACACTGTTACGGACTGGGCATTTGGCCGTGGATAGAGTTCTTTGATCGCCGCCGCGCACCAGGGGTCGCATACATCCTGACCAAGAAGGTCAGGACGTATGCGCCACCCGCCAAAATCTGGAATTCAAGGAACTCATAGCTAAAAGTGGATAACTTTCAATGTTTGCGCGCTTGTTCTAGTTTCTCCAGTATTTTTTTAACTCTCTCGTATTCGTCGCTGCTCCTTTTTGACTGTAGTTCTAAAGGGAACAACTGGGCACGGTAAAATGCGTCCCGCGTCCCACCTCCCCCCTCTTTCCTAGCAGATTTCCATTCACGAGAGCCGATAGGACTAAGCAGTTTCTCAGACCACTCGCACAGATGTGCGTCACGCGATCCTGCACCGACTCTCTGGCTCATTTCTTGCTCATACTTTAGCATGTCCTGGGCACAGCACTCTCGATAGGTATCGGCGGCTCGTTGGTCCGCTTGGTCGAGGAGTTTTGGGGTGTCGTCGCCGCGTATCAACGCGCCCAGAAGGCTTTGCTTGTGCTTGCTTATCGCCTCCATGTCACTTGAATATCTACCCGAAATAGTTCTAAGTTTTTCTGTCAGTGGCCTAACCCAGACGGCAAGTTGTTCGTCAGTGCAATCTCTCAGGTCGTCCCCACGGCACGGCCTAATTTCCTGCGGCGTCACGGCGGCCTCTTTAGGAATAGATTGTTCTTGGCGGAGCTTGTCCGCAACGGCTGTAGCCAATTCCTCCGTGGTTGGCACATGGACAGTCGGAGCAACGGGTGTCACTACTTGTTCCGTATTGGTCGGACTTGGTTGGCGGTTTTTTTGTAAGTTAGGTAATCTAGCATGTTTCGGAGAGAGCACCGATGGCGGGTTAAGTCTAGCCACCAACGAATCAATTTCTGCTGTAATAGTCTTTCCTTCTTGTGTCATCTGTTCTTTCAATTGAGCAACCACTTGTGAACCGGATTCGCGCGAAATGCGTTGTTGAAAATATACTGAAACACTTATGACTATCCCGAAAACAACGACACCCACTTTCCAGATCGGACGTTTTCGTATTCGCTCGTCAAGTAGCTCCACCATAAACCCGAAGGCCGCCGGGAGAATCACGACCGCCCAATCTAGGAAATTACCTAACAATGGTGCACCTCCTCACTTCGTCCGAGGATTGTGCACCCCAGGCTATTCTTGGGTCAAGCTGGTAGCCTCCGCCTCTGAGGTCCGCGGCTTTTCTCCCGGAATTCGCGTCGTCGTGGTATCGCGCATGATACAATCACGACAGGCGAAAAGCGGATTCAAAGACGCATAGACCCACTGAAGGGGGTTCAATTGTTATACTTGGTGAACATTAATAAAACCGAGCGAGGCTACGAGGTTTTGCCGACGGCTCACACCTGCAAGGACCTGCGGGAGACAGAGCTTTGGCTTCGCGCAAACTTTCAAGTAACTCCGAACGAGTGGTCCGACTTGAGACGGAGACTCGAGAGCGGGGGTAAGGTTTCTTTCGAAAGAAGCGCCGGAAAATCCTATCAGGTAGGCTAGCAGGCTCGGATTGTTCCAAAGGCATAAATCTGAGGTCTGAAGTTCCGACAATCAGCTTGAATGAGGCGGCCTATGCGAACTCTAGCCATCTCCCTAGCTTTGAGCGCAATTCTTTCGTCGCCCGGACTAGCAGGCGCTAAGGGAAGAAGGAAAGACGTACCGGTTGCGCCCTTGCCCTCCGCGATTGTAAATGCAAGAAAGATTTTCGTCTCAAATGGCGGCGGCAGCAATCTCGCCTACGATGCTTTCTATTCGAAGATGAAGGAGTGGGGCAAGTATGAGATCGTTGGTTCGCCTGAGGAAGCAGACCTAATAGTTGAACTTTCCTACCGCGTCGAAGACAAGGGCACTCGCGTTTGGAGTTCGACGAACACCTACAACAACACAACTCAGGTCCACAGCGCCCAGATTGTCGATCCTCAACTGATTCTCACCGTTTACGACGCCAAGACGAAGAATTCCCTTTGGTCAGAGACTGACCATCGAAAACTGGCAAGGCGGGAGAAGAACAGAGAGAAGGAAACCGTTAATTCTGCTGCACGTCTCGTCGAGGATTTAGAAACTCGGGTGACCGTCCCTCAATGAGCAGGCAGCGCAGAGTTTCGGTTTGTGAAACTCCACCGTTTTATCTTCGGTAGTGGGTAGCGCAGACTTTCGCTTTCCAGAAAGTCTGCGGCTTTTTCCGCGCGTATTCGTTCGTATCATTTTGTCGCCACACGAATCATGTCGTCGCACGCCCTGTTATTAAACCTCGAACCACGCCACCGTTTCGTACCAAGAGCCGCAGAGTTTCAAAATACGAAACTCTGCGCTGCTCTGCGCTACCCACTTGCTGGGGCGATTCTGCGCGATGGCGGGGCATCGAGCGAGCGGTGTCGCCAACGTGAGGTCCCGCCCCCGGCTCGCCATTGAGGTAGAATGGTGGCGTGGCAAGGCGAATCAGCATATATCCCCTATACGGCTTAGCTGGTCAGCCTGAGGACGAACCGTTTAACGAGGCTGTCCTGCCTTTCGAGGTCATCCCCAATGTCACGCTGGAGTTGGTTTCTCCCTTGTTTAGCGATGAGACTTGGGATTGGCTCCAAAGTTATGTCGGGAAGCGCAGCTTGGATGATTTGAAAGGTGTCCGGCACGCAATTGTTCACAGGTATGAGACCGAGCAAGAGGCGGTCAATTTAGGAGCGCATTCAGATTCAAGGAAGCTGATACAAAATATTGCCGCTCTTTTGAGATTGATTCGTCCAATGACGCAGCGTGCTCTATTGATACAAGGCGAGTTCCGGCGCGATGACACCCTTGATGTCAAAACCTTTGATCACCCCATTGATTTAGAAGTCCCGGAGGTACAGAAGCTTTTTTGCGTAAGCAATCGCGATGCAGACGCACTTCGGGAGTTGGCACCCGAATTTCTGAGGGCGATGGCGGGAGAGTTCTGGAAATTCAGAATTGCAGTGCAGTTTCACGACGCTGGTCATTTTCACGGGGCATTGTTCTGGAAGGCACGCTATATGCTTTGGTGTTCGGGATTGGAGTCCATCTACACCTCGCAGGACCGAGAACACAGCGGTAGTAATGTTGCCCGCGAGCGCATAAAGTGGTTCCTCGGTGCGAACACGCCCTTATACCCGCTTGGCGACATTCCCAGTTTTTGCCCACAGTCCGATTTGACTGTCGGTCAAATAGTCAAAGAGCTGTACGATCTTCGAAATTATGTCGCCCATGGCGATAAGACGCCCGATGAGTTCTTTCAGAAAAAGGTGCGTCGCGGTCTCAACGGTGATCTAAACTTAGTTCAGGTCTGCTTGGAGTGTGTCAGCTTTATATTGCGCCATTCTCTTCTGAAAATTCTGCAAGAACGTCTGCTCGAGAATTTTGCGAATTCGCCGGTCGCCGAAAAGTACTTCGAGAATGCTGGCCTGACGAACACACTTATCAGACAGAGGGAGATGCGGCAAGCCAGGCCGCATCCGTAGAGCAGCAGCAGGGCTTCGGTTTGTGAAACTCTGCGGTTTTATCTTCGGTAGCCAGGCCACACTGCTAGCCTATTGCACGGAAGGGCGACCCGGAAGAAATAACCGCGGACTTCGAAGAGCGGAAGTCCGCGCTACCGGCTGGTGGGATTGTATGGAATTCCGTAGCCGCGTGCAAAATGAAGCAGTATCCAGTGACCGGCTTTTCAGGACAGGGGCGCCGCCGAGGTCTTCAACTTCTCGCGCAGCGTCTTGCGGTCAATGCCAAGTATCTCCGCCGCCCGGGTGCGGTTTCCATTGACGTTTGCCAAGACATTGCGAATGTACTCGGCTTCGACCTCCGCCAACGTCCGGTCGAACGAGGCTCTTTGCAGGGCGGAGAACCGCATCAGCGAGGGCAGGTCGGGAACTTCGACAACACCACCCTCATTCATCACGATAAGACGCTGCACGACATTCTCAAGTTCCCGAACATTCCCCGGCCAATGATAATTGCGTAGCACCTGTAGTGCCTGGTCGGAGAAATCGGGAACCGCCCTTCCCATTTCTCCGGCGAATCTTTCCGCGAAATGACGTATCAGAATCAGGACATCATCCCCTCTGTCCCGCAGGGGAGGCACGTCAATGGTGAGCACGTTCAGGCGAAAATAGAGATCTTCTCGAAAAGCGTCCTTCTTCACCAAGCTCGGCAAATCCTTGTTGGTGGCCGCCAGAATTCTGATGTCCACATGCCGGCCGCGCGTCGATCCCACCATGCACACTTCCTTCTCCTGTAGCACGCGCAGAAGTTTGACCTGCGTGGAAAGTGTGGTCGAACTGATCTCGTCGAGAAAAATTGTCCCCCCCTCGGCCGTCTGGAGGAATCCTGCACGCGTCTCGGTAGCACCGGTGAACGCACCCTTGATGTGTCCGAAGAGTTCACTCTCAAGGAGTCCTTCGGGAATGGCGGCGCAGCTTACCGGCACAAACGGCGCTGACGCCCGCGGGCTGCTGTAGTGAATCGCCCTGGCCACCAGCTCCTTGCCCGTGCCACTTTCTCCCGTAATCAGCACGGTGGCCGGCGTGGCCGCAACCTTGGCTATCGCACTGAACACCTGCCGCATCGCCGGCGACTCGCCCACCAGTCCGGAGGGTGACGCTGGCGTCCGGAACGCGGGGGCTTGCGCGGCGCGGCGGCTCCGCAATTTCTCGAGCGCCCGCCCCACCGCCGAAAACAACTCTTCGTCGGTAAAAGGCTTCGCCAAGTATTCCTCAGCGCCTGTCTTGACCGCGTCCACGGCGCCGCCGATCGAAGGATAGCCGGTGATCATCATCACTTCCGTGTTCTTCAGGTTTTCCCGGACGTGCCGCACCAGATCAAGGCCGCTCACTTTGGGCATCTTCAGGTCGGTGATCACCAAGTCCACTGCCATCTGCTCCAGAGCTCGAATGGCATCCGGTACGCAGGTGGCCGTCAGAACCTGGTAGCCCTTCGACTGGAGGTTCCGCTGGAGGACTTCCAGCGTATCCACAGAATCGTCTACAACCAGGATTCGTTCTTGATGAGCCGTGCGGGCCATCTCAGCCACTCTTTTCTGCCTTCCCGGAACTGTTCACCGGCAATTGGACTTCAAATCGCGAGCCCCGGCCAGCCTCGCTGTCCACGCGAATGACGCCCCGATGTGAGGTCACGATCCCGTGTACCACCGCCAGCCCCAGGCCCGTTCCCTGGTCTACGTCTTTGGTGGTAAAGAAAGGCGTGAAGATCTTGCTTTTCACTTCCTCGGTTATGCCGGTGCCCGTGTCGGTAACGGCCAGGGAAACGTAGTCTCGACCGCGATGGGTCTCGATCGTCAACTTGCCCCCGCTCGGTGACGCCTGAATCGCATTGACGACCAGGTTCACCACGACCTGCTGCAACTGCGATGGATCAGCGCTGATCTCCGGCAGATTCGGCTCCAACGAGCGCACCACCTCGATTCCTGCTTTCGCGCACCGGGACTCGAGAAAGTACAGCCCCTCCTCGACAACCTGATTCAGATTCACCTGCGTCTTCTGCAAGGGCATCTGCCGGGAAAAAACCAGCAGCTTATGGATGATTTCTCG
The DNA here is from genome assembly GCA_050013575.1 of Terriglobia bacterium. Lineage (GTDB taxonomy): Bacteria > Acidobacteriota > Terriglobia > UBA7540 > UBA7540 > DASYXZ01. The sequence goes on from JBEKEZ010000055.1 coordinate 23,555, forward strand.
AGCGTGCAGCGAAGTCTTGATGATCTTCTCCAGGTCGCCTGCTGCCGTCGCCGGCATTCCCGGCTCCTTCTTGGCCAATTGCGCAAAACCCAGGATATTCGCCAGAGGCTCATTCAGCTCGTGCGCCACACCCGCCGCAAGCTGTCCGATGGTAGCCAGGCGATCGGCGTGCCTGAGCTGGTCCTGCAATTTCGATTTGTGGATCTCGGCCTCTCGACGCTCCACCACCAGCGACACTTCCCTTGCCACCGTGTCGATGAGGCTCTGCTCTTCCTTCAGGAACGGCCCTTCCACAAACCCCGCCTTGTCACGCGTGTAAAACACCTCGACCACGCCGCGCCGCGCCCCACCCACCAATATGTCTGCCGCCTGGCGATGCGGGCCCTCCTTGAAATCCGTCGTGGTGTGCGCGCGGCCATCCAACAAGATTCGTGCTGTGGCGATTTGGGGATACTGCCAGGCGGGAGGAAGAAGATCCACAATACCCTGGAGAATCCCTTCCAAGGCGAGGCCAGGCCTCTGGGCTACCTGTGCGATGCCATAAAGGCAGGTCAATTCTTTGACCCGCTCTCGCAAGGCCCATTGCACGCGGCGGGTGGCGATCGCCAGCCCCAGTGTCTGCGCGAACTCCTCGTATGACTCGACCGCCTCGCGGGTGAAATGGTTTGGGTGAAGGCTCTTCAATTGAAGGAGCCCCACGGTCCGATCATCGACAGCGAATTGAATCACCGCGACGGATCGATAAGACCCTCCGAGGAGAACCGTCGCAGCACCACGAAGCCGCATCGGCTGGTGCGCGTCTCGCGTCCAAAAACTCCTCTGGCCCGCGGAGAAGGGCAACCACCGTTGAAAGCGGCCACCGAGGACATCCTGGCAGAGGCGTTGAAGGCCCGCTTCATTCTGCGGCGTCAGCCGGTTGGCGCGCGACGGATTCTTTGCGCGAGGGTCGTCCAGAACTAGAAAGCGAAACGAACGCTTCGGCCGCTTCGCCGCTTGCCAACTGTAGTGCAGTGCACCATCATTCAGTCGCAGCTCCACAGCATCGCTCTGAGAGAACTCCATGAGCATCTTCGAGACTTGGCGAAGGAAGTCGATGCGCGGTAGCCCGCGGTTCGCTTGACGCAAGACCCTCCGCGCCAGTTCGGACAAGCCGCCCGATTTCCGCCTGCCGCGAGCCACAGTGGCCATTCGCTTTGAGCGGGGACCTTCCTGCTGAACTGCCATCCCGTCCCGCATTGTCAGCCGATGGATGATCCGAGTCAAGAGGTGGCGCCGCCTCGGCCGCGCACTCACCTAGGGATCCCATAGGACGCAGGCAGCGAATCCGAAAAGGCGGCTACCGGAACGTAGGCAGGCTGCGGGAGCATGCTGCGCGGACGTGCGCCTTGCTGACTCCATAAGGGCGCTTCGCGCCTTTTGCCTGCCAGGATTGGCGGATGGCCTGCCGACCGTCTTCCTTTGGAGCGCAAGCCGAATCGAGCCGCGGGCTAAGCTACCGGGGCAGGGCTTGGACTTCAGCGAGCTCGGAATATTATACATGATATATTAACGTATAAATAAAACACGCCGCGAGGAGACTTCCCAAATGTAACTATTGAAACTTTTGAAACTATTGAAACTAATTTTTCTAACTGACGTAAATAATGAACTTGCGCAAAAAATAAATTTGCAGAAATTTGCGATTTTGGGAAAAGTGTGGCATTTTGCCCCACCGATTCCATTTTTCATAGGCCCGGAATTTCGCGTGGGCTAACACAAAATCGAAGAACCGCAGGCTAACATTATTCCAGCCAACAAGGTCAACCCGAGTTTTTCCCACCCTCAAAAAGGTCTCTCCTCGTTTATAATCCAGGTTGGCCCAGTTGTACTCTCGTGGCCACCGCTCCCAAACAATTCGCCGCCGCGCTGAGGTGGAGGCGGAACGCGAAATGCGGTCGAAGAGCGGAGCCAAAACTCTGCTGGGCACTACCGCTGTGTCATCGAGCGCGAATCAGAATGGTTTCGCCGCGAAGCGGAAGCGGGTGAGAGAGAAGCTCGCGCACTTGTGTGAGAATTCAAAATGAAAAATGGTGAATTGAGAATTCAAGACCGTCATTCGATGCCCGTGGCTGGACGGTCATCCATCTTGGTTTCCGCGCCCTGATTTTGAATTTTTGATTTTTCATTTAGAACATGTCGTCCACGTTGGAAGCCGTAAGTCCGGTGCTCCTCCGCCTGCTCGCATGTTTCGTCCTGGGCTCGATTCCCTTCGCTGTGCTGGCGATGATGGGCACGGGCATCGACATTCGGAAGGTAGGCTCGGGCAATCCTGGGTTCAACAACGTCCTGCGGGTAAGCAAGCCGCGTGCCGTGGTGGCCCTGATCGGCGACCTGGGCAAGGGCGCTTTGGCGGTCTGGCTGTTTTACAAGTCCGGCGACGGCATCACGCTGGGATGGCTCTATGGATTTGCCGTCGTTCTGGGGCATTGCTATTCGCCCTTTTTGAAATTTCACGGCGGAAAGGGAATCGCCACTTCCACCGGCGTGATGCTGGTTCTTTATCCGATTTGGGCGGCCATTTCGGTGGTGGTGTATGTGCTGCTTCGAGTGGTAGGCCGCAAGCTGAAGTGGAAAGAGGCAGGCGCCATCGCGTCAATCAGCAGTTGGGCCTTCTTTGCGCTGCTGATAGCTGTCTTCGTTGGCCGCTTGACCGCCATTTACGCGGCCCTGATGACGCTGCTTCTCATCTGGCGGCACAAGAAGAATTTTCAGAATTTGTTCGGACAAGAAAACAGTGGCGAGTGGCCCCGCGCGGCGGGGGCAAATGGCAAGCAATGAATTGCCGATGCGTTCGCTACGCTCAGCACAAGTTTTCGATTTCCGATTGGGCGGCGTCTTAACAATCGGCATTCCACAATCGGCAATCGAAAATGGCTCACTCATTCACTCCCCGCGCCCTGTTGATGTATCTGACCACGCGAGGAACAACCGAGACTGGCAGGCGCCGCGTGAAAAACACAAAAACACGATTGGCAAATCCGGGCACAACCAAGCGTTTGCCTTTGAGAGCCTGACGTACGGCAATTTTCGCCACCGCTTCGGGGCTGGCTCCTGCGGCTTTGTCTTTCTGCGCGATGCCCGCCCGAGCCCGAAATTCCGTTTGCGTTGTTCCCGGGCAAAGGGTGGTTACGGTCACGCCGGTGTGCTTCAATTCCTCGCCCAACGCCTCAGAAAAGGTGAGCAGAAAGGCTTTCGCCGCGCTATAGACCGCCTGAAACGGCACGGGCGCGAACGAGTACACGGAAGCGACATTCAGGATTCTCCCCTTTTTGCGGGCCATCATTTGCGGCAAGACAGCTTTCGTCAGTTTCAGCATCGCAGCCAGTTGAACGTTCAGCAGATCTAATTCTCGGGCAAGGTCTGTTTTTAGAAACTCCCCGCCCACGCCGAACCCGGCATTATTGACGAGAAATTCGACTTCGATGGGCGCTGCGAATAGGGCTGCAATCAAACCGTCAACCGATTCCAAGTGGCATAGATCGGCCACATAGGCTTGGGTTTCGATGTTGTATTGCTGGCGGCACTGTGCGGCGACTTGGTGCAAGGGGAGCTCATCTTGGGATGTCAGAAACAGGTTGTACCCTTTGCTCGCAAACTCAAACGCCAGCGCCTTGCCAATGCCTGAAGACGCGCCGGTAATCGTCACCCATTTCTTCATGTCAGGAATTAGGGATTAGGGATTAGGGATCATGGAATCAGAGGTCAGGAGCGGCATCCGCGTTTCTTCTTCTCCCTAATTCCCAACTCCTAATCCCTAATTCCTATTCTTCACTGGTTTCCTGCCCCAAAGATATTCTCCGGGTCAACGGCCCGTTTCAGCTCGCGTTTCCACTCCAAAGCCGTGGGCGACAGGATGGCGGGCAAGAATGCCCGGCGGATTTTGCCCACCCCGTGGTGATGCGAGAGCGAACCGCCGGAACGCAGGATTTCCTCGCGTGCCATGTTCTCGAGTTCTTTGTAGACTTGGGCCGGATGCGGCACGCCTTTGTAGTAGAAACCGAAATAGAAGTAAATGGCGGCACCTGTTTCGTAGATTTGAGTCACGCGCGCCGACACGAAAGGTTTGGCCGGCAGGTTTCGCGCCCGATATTCGGCTTGGAGTCGCTTCTTGACGTTTTCGATGAGCGGCAGAACGTTGCTCCAGGAGGCGGAAGTTTCAAAAGACTCGGCGATGATGTAGTAAGGCATCAGGAAATCACGGATGTAAGCGATGCTGAAAGTCAGTTGATAGCCGCGCCGCCCGTTTTCCGCGCCCGCTTTCATTCCGCCGTGTTTCCTGGCGATGCTGTAAGCCGCGCGCTCCTGCTCCGCCACTTCGCGCCGCGTGCCTTCAAATACGAGCGTGCAAACCACCATTTGATCCGGCCGAAAGCCCTTGAGCTTGGTGACCACAAACTTCTCGATTTGACTCTTCCAAACGCCCAAACCCTTCGGCGCCGGCTTCAACGCTAGGGCGAATTGAAACTGCAAATTGTCGACCAGGCGAACGCTGGAGGGCGCTGACGGTTCCAGCGCCAGTTCGCGCATGAACTTGACGCCTTCTTCGAAGGTTGGGAAAACAATGGAGCCGTAGGTTTGCACCTCGGGAACTGGAAAAAGCTTGATCACGGCCGAAGTGATGATGCCCAGCGTTCCTTCGGAGCCGAAAAGTATGCGGCGCAAGTCGGGACCAATGGATTCACGAGGCACACAGGTGGCGCGTTCCAGGTTTCCCTTCGCGGTGGCCACGGTAACGTCCAGCACCAGGTCTTCGATGTTGCCATATTTGTTTTTCTTCATGCCGCTGGCGTTGGTGGCAATCCAGCCGCCGAGGGTTGAAAACTCGATGCTGTCCGGCTCATGACCGATGGTGAAGCCGTAGGCCTGAAGCTGCGACACGATGTTGCGTCCCACCGCTCCAGCCTCAATCGAGGCCATGTGATTCGCCTTGTCGATCCACCGAATGCGGTTCATCCGCTGCATATCGACCGAGACGATGAGGCGTTTCTCGCTGGCTTCGCAGACCAGTGCGTCGGTGACGTTAGTGCCGCCGCCGAAGGGAATCAGCGAAGCGTGGTGCCGCTTGGCTGCGGCAATCAATTGCACGATTTGCTGTTCGCTTTCCGGAAACACCACCAGGTCGGGAATCCGCGCCAGGCGCTCATACTTGATGGCGAACATTTCCTCCTGCGTGTGGCCGTGACCGTGCCGCAGCCGCGTCGGGCCATCCGCCGCGATTTGTTCATCGCTGAAAAACCGTTTGATCTCGCCGAGAAACGGCGCGTTTTCGACCGGCGGGGGAATGTGCGTAGGGTAAGATGGCGAATTGACGTCTTTCGGCTCGAGTGCAACTCCGAGAGTTTCGCGAACCCAGGGCAGCAAGCGCGTCAGCTCTTGGCCACACAATTCGTAGCGATTGCCCAGGAAGAACGCATGACCGTTCTCGTTGATGGCGAAGCCGCTGTCACGAAATCCCCACACGTCAAGACTCTCGGCGTCGTTCGCGTTGGCCGGCAATGGTTCGGGAACGATCAGCGATTCTTTCGGCACGGCCGCCGGTGAAGTAGGCAACGATTGCTCCGGCGCGACCACAGGGGATGACATTTTGACCTCTCTCCATGATGCAGTTTATCACCACTGGCGACGGAGCACAGTGTACAACGACCAAGTCTCATTGGTAAGATGAATTCTGCGGTCCGGGCCCATAGCTCAGTTGGTTAGAGCAGCGGACTCATAATCCGTTGGTCCCAGGTTCGAGTCCTGGTGGGCCCACTTCGGACTGTAGGCAGAAAGCAGTAGGCAGAAAGCAGAAAGCAGAAAGCCGAAAGCCGAAAGCCGAATTGAACCTTCCTGAATCACCGAGAGAATTGTAAGAATCCCGCGCCAACGCAGGCTAGTGCCGTTCCAACTTATTAGACCTATGTTCAACACGTACGTTCAGTTTCGCCCCATAATCGGGATGGCCCCGAGAAGCTAGTCCCGTGCCCGCCTGGTTAGGTTCTTTTCGGAAGCGTTCGCAGTCAACGAAAGCGCCGTGTGGGCAGAACGGGTTCGGGACTTCTTTAGGCGGTCACGGGACTAGGTCGAAATAGTTGGAACGGCACTAGGGGATTCACGGTTTCGCCAGCCTGGTGTCCTGTCCCGTCTGATTCTTGCCAATGCCAAGGCAAAGCGGCAGCTCCGCCCCGTACTTGGCCGGCGCGGGGCTCCGCTGTCGCACCCCAAGGCGCCTGCGGCGCTCACACGAAATGCGAGCGAAGCCCGCCTTGGACTGCGGTAGCGCCAGCTACCGCGTTCAAGGGCTCAGGGGAACGCTTGTAAAGAATTAAGTGGGACAGAACACTGGCTGACTCCGAACGCAGTGGTGACAGGTGCGAGGCAGCTGGCAGTTCTGCCCGAGATGGTCCCAAGGTCTCGGTTCATCGCAGTCGATTGCAGAAAGCACGAGAGCCGCCCGCAGCGTGGCGCGCCAGCTCGTCATTCCCGCTTGCGATGTCGGTGGTCAACTGGGGCGAGGTCTATTACTCAGTCTGGCGCGCGGTCTCCTGATCGCTGCCGAGGCTCCATGAAATGAAAAGGACCCCTAGCGGAGTTCACCCTGAGGTAAGAAACAGGAGTTTCGGAATCGGAGAATAGGCGACACCAACCGAAGCTGAAAGCCACGCCTTTTGAAGCATGACCGTCGCTCTTCTTTGATCCCTTCCTATTTTCGCATTCGCGATAAGGGGCTTGACTTTTCGTGTCCTGCATGTAGTATTACATCCATATGAAGATCGCACCCAAAGGCCCTCAAGCCGCTCGACTCCGGCAACGCAAGTTTGAACTCCTCCGTCGCTTCTCCATTCCGTCCGACCTCCTCCCCGGTTCGCTTTCGCTCACTCACCGCCGTTGCGGCCAGCCCACTTGCCACTGCGCTCGAGACAAGCAGGGACATCCCGTCTGGTCGCTCACCTTCATGGTGGGAGGCAAGAAGCGCGTGGAGCACATCCCCAACGGCTGGGTAGAGGAAGTCCAGCGACTAGTCGAGGCGGGGCGAGAGTTCAAACAAGCGGTGGCCGAGGTCTTCGCCGCCAACGCCCAACTGCTGGCGCTCTGGCGGCGACAGAAGGGGCGGTGAAAGGCCCCACGCCACGTCGCCTGCGCCGCTATGTGGAGAAGTGTCTGCGCCTGAAATCGTATCTTGAATCGCCAGGCGACGGCCGCACTCAGCCCCGCATTCCGGCGAGGGCTTTACTGTGGGCTTTGTTGATGGGACAGTTCCTGCGCCGTTCGAGCTTCGCCGGCATTGAAGCGCTGGCCCGTTCTTCCGCCCGCCCAGCACTCGCCGTTTCCCGCTTTGGAGATGACGCGCTCAGCTACTTCACCGAGCGACTCGCTGCGCCTCTCACCCGGCGAGCGGCGGTCACCGCCGTGCGCCAGGCCAAGCGCAACAAGGCCTTCGATAACTGCCGCTTCATCGGGCTGGCCGTGGATGGAACGGGCGTGGCACGCTCGCACGAAAAAGGCTGCCGGTGGTGTCGCCCTCATCGGAACCAGAAGAAAGTCTGGTCGTTAAGCTTCTCTGTTCATCACGTCATCGGTGCTGCATTCGAGTGTCCCGTTCCGCTTAATGTTTTACAATTACCCTGCGCCGGGACCGCAAGGCGGTAGCTGGCCCCGATGAATCGGGGCTGGCGCTACCGCAGTCCACGGCGGGCTTCGCCCGCATTTCGTGAAAGCGACGCAGGCGCCTTGGAGTGCGGCCGCGAAGCCCCGCGCCGGCCGGTACGGGGCGAAGCTGCCGCCGTCTTGCCACTGCAAAGAATTAGAGGGGACAGGACACTAGCGCCGTGTCGCGGCTGCGTTGCAAAAGGCCTCATCACCCTGTCACGATGGGTGCCTCCCTTATGTCACCCCTTCGTTTCTCTCAGAGCTTGCCCTGAGCAACGGGAAGGGATGACAACGAAGGGCTTCGTGAACTTCTGGGGCAGAACTACGTTAATAAGTCGCGCGGCCGCCGGAGATGTCATAACACTGCCCGGTGGTGAAAGAAGCTTCGCGAGAAGCGAGGTAATGGACCAGCGCCGCAACTTCCTCAATCGTTCCCGTCCGTCCCATCGGAATTCGGCTGACCATGTAATCGATGGTGGGTTGAGGAATGGTCTCCAGGATTTTGGTGCGGACGACGGCGGGCGTGATGCTGTTCACCGTAATGTCGCCCTTCCCCGCCACTTCCTTGGCCAGAGACTTGGTGAGCGCAATCACCGCCGCCTTGGTGCTGGAATAGGGAATCAGGTTGGGGTTGCCCTCTTTTCCGGCAATCGAGGCGACGTTGACGATCCGCCCGTAACGGCGCTCGAGCATCTGCCGGATCACGGCCCGGCACATCAGAAAAACTCCTTTCAGGTTCACGGCATAAACTCGGTCGAGGTCGCCCTCTTCCAGTTCCCACAACGGCGCGGTCTTGCCCACGATGCCGGCGTTGTTCACCACAATGTCGATGTCGCCGAGCCGCTGCCGGACTTCGCCCACGGCGCTCTCGACTTCCGCCGCGGAGGAGACGTCGCATCGCAGTCCAAGACCATCCAGCGACCGAGCTACGGTTTGCGCGTTCGCTTCCTTCAAGTCCAGTATCGCCACCCGAGCGCCTGCGGCATGCAGCCGGCGGGCGATGCCCTCGCCGATTTCCTGGCCCCCGCCCGTCACCACGGCCACCTGGCCTTCCAAATTGAAAAAGTCATTCGGTTCCATGAGAAATGTGGAAGCAAGCTTAGCACGAACCTGTTTTGTAGGTCGGCTGCTTTCAGTAGCAGCACCGCGCGGACTTGACCGATTTCGCCGTTTTTGCGCAACGTCTCGATGAAGTGCCGGCTACCATGCAGGCTGTCGCTCGTTGACCACTCTTCCAATGCCTCCTCGCCGTCAAAGACGGCCAATCAGTAAGTAAAGGTGTGGCGACGTTTTCCCAACACACGCGCCAACTCCAGAAGTGCCTCCCGCTCGAATCACCGACATTCGCTCCGACAACACGGACGTCAAAGGCCGCTGCAACCGTAGGATTCTTCGGAGAGGTAGGACTGACCCCTTCCGTGGTCCGTGGAAGCGCCCAGCACTGAAAGCTCGGCCGGACATTGAAGTCGCAGACGGTCGGGTGTACATTTCCGCTCGGGCGAAAACTGAAAACGGGAATTCTGGCCCAGATGAAACAGGACGGCCCGGAGTTGGTGCGCAACGCGGTTCCGATACTGAAGCCAGAATGCTCTGAGATCCCACATTTGCCTACAGCGCCATCCGTCCGCCGCCCGCAGAACCTG
>JBEKEZ010000056.1:0-32760 GCA_050013575.1 Terriglobia bacterium
ACGCTGCCGGTCGGTGCCGCACGCAGTTGTCTCGACCGGCTCTCCAACCGCCTCACCAAGATCGCCACCGAAGCGCGCAAACTCGGCACGCCCTGAGAATCGGCAGAGATTGGCCGGTTATGGCCGTAATACGTCAAAGTGAATTGATTCCGAGTAGCCCGTCATCAGGAAACAATGCCTGGAGATCTCTGACTCCACCGACGAAACCGGACTGAGCTACTCTTGCTTTAACATCTTGTCGATGGTCACGATATCAGCTAGCCCAGAACAGCCATAGATTGCCGGTAGAATGTGATCCGCCGGGTGAACGCGTCGCAATTGCGCGACTCTCTCCGTTCCCGCCCGGTAGGCCGGAAGATACATTCGGCCTAGTAACGGATGTCGACCCCAGGCGCCGGAGAGCTTGTCCGCGCGCTCTTCGGTGACCAGGAAATCCGCTCGCAGATGGGCAGCCACTTTCTCGCGCTGCGCTCCTTCTCCCCACGTCAGGTATGAAGATTGATTCTTGGCATCGTCCTGCAGTAACGCCAGCAACACGCCGATCTGCAAATCCTCGTCGGGCAGTTGCTCGATTTCAGTTACGCCATGGGCGATGAGAATCGCGTTGTTCGCGATTCCCTCGAACAGGGCGGCGGAGCGGGTGTTCATGGTCAATACCGTAGCTTCGAAGTTGACCTTCCCGCGGATATAGAGATCCTGCAAGTAGGCAAACGTGGTAACGTGGCCGGGCACGACTTCATGGCTCACCAGTTGCTCGAACTCCGGCACAGAGATCTGCAGCGCAGCGTTAATCTCATAGGTGGCTTCGTACTGCGGCCTGCCATCCGCCTTCCGCGCTCGCCCAAGGTAGTTCATCGAGCCCGAAAACCATGCGTCCTTAATTGGCAAGAATTCAATATTGGCCCGAGGTACCGACACGAGATCCTCCGGAAGATAGGGAAGCAAGTTGACCGCGCTGAGGCGGTCAAAGTGGGCGATCATTGCAGCGCCGAGGGCGCGGACAGAAGCCATCGGAACCAACCGATCCCGTCGCCACGCATCGACCGCCCCAAGAAGGCCGGCAGAGCCAGAGGTCGCGTAACCCGCCCGGCCCAACAACTCAGCCACACGCTCCCGCTTTGCTTCCGGGTGGGAGGCTTCCGGTGGACGCCCCGTCGAGGCCTCAACACATCGGACGTATGGAACCGGTTTGCCTTTCCCCAGCACTTCCATGGCAAGGTCCCACATGGTCTCCAGGCAAAGCGACAGGCCAAGCAGATACTGACCGCGCATGCCGCCAATCTTCCGTGCCTCATCTCGAACACCAGCGATGGCTTGCGGGAGATCCACCTCACCGAGATACTCCTCCACCGCCTGTCGATCCACCTTCTTGCCTGCAACCCCACCGCACTCCCGCAGCCGCGCCGCCGCCGGAGCCTTGTAGACCGGAGGGAGTGGTTCGTCCGAGAACCACGAGTCGGCGATGAATCGTCCCGTTCCAGAGGGACACATGACATCGCCACCCCAAAGCGTGTCGATACCGAGAACTGCATCTGCGACAAATCGTCCTATCGTGTCCATTGATCGCTCCTCACTTTCCTCCTGCGGATATTTTCCTCAGCGAGCCGAACCATGCATACAGACACAGACCAACAAACAGCAGGGCGGAGACGCTTTGCGACACCGCATCGTTCGCGTAGAAAGGCGTCTGAATCCACTCTTCCTTGAAGTGCGGCAGCACGCGTAGCGCCGCCCCAATCACTCCGCCGAGTGCGCCGCCCGCCATCAAGCCGCCCGCAATGATGACGCCGCGCTCGCGGATGGCATTGCCGTGTTGGCCGCCGACCTTCTCCCCGCGCTTGTTCACCAGGTGCGAGAGAAATCCGCCGGCTAAGATCGGCGTGGTCAACTGCAGCGGCAAATAGATTCCCAGCGCGAAGACCATGGAAGAGAGGCCGAGCATCTCCAACACCACGGTGACCATGGCGCCGATGCCGAACAACATATAGGCGACCGGCTGGCCGCTCATGAATCCCGACACCACGGCTTTCATTGCGGAGGCCTGGGGCGCGACCAGGACCTGCCGTAGGTCGCCGGGCACGGCCTCTCCGAATTGGAAGGCCTTGGCCAGCAGGATGATGGTTAACCCCGCGGTGATTGCCGCCGCGACGACCCCGATAAACTTCACCTTTTCCTGCGCCGAAGGCGTGGAACCGAGCCAGTAGCCGGCTTTCAGGTCGGTAATGAACTGTCCCGAGGCGCAGAGGGCTACACAGACCATGCCGGCGAGGGCCATCACGAAGAACATGCCGGTGGTCCCGGAGAGCCCGAACTTCAGCAACACCATCGCGGAGACGATGACGGTCAGTAACGTCATGCCGCTGGCCGGGTTGTTGGCCGTGGTGGCAATGGCGTTGGCAGCCACCGTGGTGAAGAAGAATGAGAAGAGCAGCGTCAGCGCCAGGCCCACGGCGACCACGGTCCACGAAACATGAAGGCGTCCGAAGAACGCGGCCACTCCGATTGCCCCCAGCACCACGCCGAGGAGGATGGTGATGATGGGAATGTCACGGTCGGTGCGTTCCATGTGCGGCGCTTCGCCGTGGCGGAAGGCGTACAACGCGATGCCGAACGATCCGGCAACCACGCGCAGCGACTTGAGGATGCCGACGAGGCCGGCGCTCGCGATGGCGCCCACGCCGATGAAGCGCACATAATTGCGGTAGATGTCGGAGGCCGCCATGTGCGAAATGGGGATGGTAGCAGGATACACCGTGAGGTCGCCCATGTGGCTGCCGATGAACCAGATCATGGGGACGAGCACGAAGTTCACCAGAATGCCACCGGCGCAAAAGATCAGGGAAATGCGCAGGCCCATCACGTAGCCCAGGCCGAGGACGAAGCTGATAGCGTCGAAATTGAAGACCATGCGCCCGCGGTCGGCCAGTGACCGGACCGCGGGTACGAACTGGAAGTTCACGTACTCCTTCCAGACGTGGAACGTGGTGACCAAGAAGTCGTAAACCGCGGCGATGACGGTGGCCTGAATCAGCAGTCTGGCCTGAGAGCCGCCCTTCTCGCCGGTGACCAGGACTTCGGTGATCGCCGTGGCCTCCGGAAAGGGCAGCTTGCCGTGCATTTCGCGCACAAAGTAGCGCCGCAGCGGAATGAGGAAGAGGATGCCAAGGCAGCCGCCGGTCAGGCAGATGAAGATGGTCTGCACCGGATGCGGGTCGAGGTGGAGAATGTAGAGTGCCGGCACGGTGAAGACGGCGCCGGCCACCACGCTGCCAGAGGCGCCGCCCATGCCGGTGATGATCATGTTCTCCAGCACGCTGGAGCGCCGCTGGTAGACCCGCGCCAAGCCGATGGCGAGGATGGAGATGGGAATCGCCGCCTCCATTCCTTGGCCGACCTTGAGGGCGGAATAGGCCGACGCCACGCTGAAGACGATACACAGCAACGTGCCCCACAGGACCGCGCGCCAGGTCACCTCGGGTGGCGCCATGCTGGTCGGCACCAGCGGCATATAGATTTCGCCGTCCTTCAACGGCTGGAACGCGTTTTCCGGAAGCGACGTGGTTTCGACATCGGCCATGGGTAAACGAGCCTCCTGACCGGGGCCAAGCGCTGGGCTGTCCATTATTGCCCCGCTGCGGTCCCCCCTCGAACAAAACGAGCAACCATTATCCCAATAGGGAGTCAAACATCGCTTGCGACAAAACAGCAGTGACGGAGGTCACACCGTAAAGGGACTTGGAGAAGATCCATCATCGCGGACTGAGCCACCACGCTATAACTCCCGGATTGTCGCTAGCCTTGATCGGAAATGCCTCGGCCCAAGCGAGTGACCTTTTGGGGCAGGCAGTATGCTGGCGGGCCGAGGCATTTTCGATAAGGAGACTAGAAGGAAGCCGCTGGCGTTCGCGGGGGACGCGTACCCTGTATCCTTATATATGGAGATTGAATGGCAGTTTCGCCGTTTGTTCGCTTCCGGGGAGTTTGGAACAATTGTGCGTGCCAAAAACTCCATCGCAGGGTGCAAACGATTTGAAGCGGGCGTCAACTCTTTGGCGTCCAGTTAATCTGGGATTGACCCACTCGACTTTTTTCGCTTTTGTTAGTCCAGAATCTTCCTGCACAGGGCCGGGCGAAGAGTTATGTCCTTCCACTTCACGAATTGCCGGAAGTTGAGGGCGCGGTTTACGACGAAAGGGTGAGTTTTTCAAGCCGCTCGGCGCTCGTAGCGATGATGAAGTCCGCTGACTTCGGGAACCTCTACCACTGGGCCGAGTTCAGGTGGTTGAATCACTCTCGGCTCGGGTGCATCCTTGTCCAGCGACAAATGGGTTCGCGAATATCCGTAATACCGGAAATACGACTTCAGGATGCGGCGCAGAGAGGATTCATTGAGCACAATGACGTGATCGAGGCATTCGCGGCGGATTGACCCGATTAGCCGCTCCGCATAAGCGTTTTGCCAAGGTGATCTCGGTGCCGTCAAAACTTCGTGAATTGCCATGCCTCGGATCCTTTGACGAAACAAGCCTGCATAGACCGAGTCGCGGTCATGCAATAGATACCGTGGGGCGCTGTCCCAGGGGAACGCCTCGGCAATTTGTTGGGCCGCCCATTCCGACGTGGGATTGGCTGTGACGTTGAAATGAATCACTCGGCGGCGATGATGAGCCAGAACCACAAGGACAAACAACACTCGAAAGCTTGCGGCAGTCACCACGAAAAGGTCAGTCGAGGCCCATTGCTCCGCATGGTTATGGAGGAAAGCGCGCCAATTCTGGGATGGTGGTTTGTGCTGGCGGGCCATGTACTTGGCTACGGTTGCCTGAGAGATTGAAATGCCCAGTTTGAGCAGCTCGCCATGAATCCGTGGTGCTCCCCAGAGCGGATTCGCCAAGCTCATTTTTCGAATCAGGGCACCAAGCTCCACTGAGACAGCAGGCCTACCGGCCTTGTGCCGACTCTTCCAGGCCCAGTACAAGCGAAAGCCCTTGCGATGCCATTTGATCACAGTCTGGGGTCTAAGGATCAACAGCGCAGACCTCCACCCGCTCCACAAGCGAGAAAGCCCAACCCAGAGGAGGCGATCAGCGAAGCTCAGCCGGAGACGCTTCCGGTTCGTTCGATTCAGAACGGCAAGCCGGTGCCGGAGGGCGAGGATCTCGGCATGCAGAGCCAGCCGACTTCGGAAGCAACAGCGAACAGTCGCGAGCAGAGGAAGGAATTGGGCGCGCATCGGTTCAGGAGGTTAGCGTCTAACGCTGGTCGTTTCAAGCCGGACCAAATTTTTGGTAGGCAGAGGCTTGGAGAACTTGCAGCCTGATGCCACTACGAATTCCTGACCCTCTTGCGTTTCGTTGCTGCTCAACTATCATACTCACACCCATTCTGCGTGCTGGGAAATAGTAAAGGAGGATGCCATGCTGGCACCAACACAGCTCGACAGGTTCAGTCGCGCCGGACTGAATCCGACCGGCCGATTGGGGTTCTTCTTTGCCTTGTTGTTCTGCGTCATTTGTAGCTCACCGGCTTGGGCGCAAAAAGATACCGGCAGCATCGCAGGGACGGTCAACCACACGACGGACGCGGTAATTCCCGGCGCCAAGGTCACCGTAACCGAGGTCGACAAGGGAACAAACTTCGTTACCACTACCGGTTCCTCGGGCGACTACGTCGCTACTCCACTTCCCATCGGCCGGTACAGAGTTGCGGTGGAGAAGGAAGGACTGAAAACCGCGGTAGCCTGTCCCGTCAGGACTGAGATGTTCAACTTCCCCAATCACGCGAACCTGCAACTGGCCAAGTCGGGACCGCAGAACTCCATCAACACGACGACTTTTGGCACACCGCAGTTCGGGTTCCTCACGGCGGCGCGGCCAGCGCGCCAGATCCAGTTCGCACTGAAGGTTTATTTCTGAACCAAACGCCCGATTACGAGTGGTGTGAGGATAACAATGAGAAAAGTCCAATACCGGTTGTCCGTTGCCTCTAGCAAGAGTGCGAGATTAGTCTCGTTTTTGGTTGTCCTGGCTGTTGGCGCTGTGGTGATTGGCTGCCGCGAGCAATCGCCGCCGCCCGTCCAACAGCCGCGATCCTCCGTTCAGGTGACAGCGAATCCGGGCGGTCCGGTGGTCATCAAGACCGCAACCGCTGAGTTCGATCTCCTGGCTTCGGGTTACCTGCAAGCATTTTTGGTCAAAGACGGAAGGCGCCTCACTTTGGACGAGCCAGGCACCGAAGGCGAAACGCTGGTGACGGGCGGCAACGAGATCCGTGATTTCGTGCTGGACTTCGAGCACGCCAGGGTTTCTGACGCGCGAGGCAAGCTGGGCACGCTGGGCAAAAGGATCGAGGTGGTCGGGCGCAGTGCGTCCGATATCGAGAAAACGCTGGCCGTCGAAGTGTATGACGATTTCCCGAATCTCGCTGTCGCGACTACGGCATACAAGAATGTTGGGCAGGCAGAGCTCACGCTCGATCAGGTTGTTGCTCAACCGCACCGCCTGAACGCATCCCTGTTGGACACTGAGGCACAGCCTTACGAGCTGTGGTCGTTTCAGGGATCGAGCTACGAGTGGGGCAAAGATGACGTCATGAAAATCTCTCAGCATTTCTTCCAGCCGAACGTCATGGGTGTGCCGACGGCCAGGGGAATTGGCGGCGGCATCCCGGTGGCAGCTTTCTGGACAGCATCGGCTGGAGAAGCCATCGGGCACCTTGAGACCGTGCCCCTCGTTCTGTCTTTGCCGGTGAAGACCGGCGGGGACGGGCGGATCAACACCTCAATTGTCATGGAGCCGAAGACGACGCTGAAGCCCGGTGAAGTGTTCTCCACACCCCGGAGCTTCGTCGCGGTTTACAAGGGGGACTTCTACGAACCTCTCCGCCTTTACTCCACAGCCCTACAGCGCGAGGGCTGGACGCTGCCCAGACCGACGAACGAAGATTACAACATCAGTTGGTGCGGCTGGGGGTACGAGTTCAACGTCACCCCGGCGCAGATGCTCGGCACTATCCCCAAACTAAAAGAATTTGGAATCAAATGGGCGACACTCGATGACCGCTGGTTCGAAAACTACGGGGACTGGCAACCGAGGCACGACACTTTTCCCGGCGACTCCATCAAGAAGATGGTAGACGGCTTCCACAAAAAGGGAATGCGGGTGCAAATCTGGTGGCTGCCCCTCGGCGTGGAGGATGGGCAGGCCGGGTATGAGTCGCACCGCTACGGAGTGGCCGAAGTGGTGAAGCAGCATCCGGACTGGCTGATTCTGGACAAGAACGGCAAGCACGCCCGCATTGTGCGTAACCTGGCAGCGCTTTGTCCGGCCTTGCCCGAGGTGCAGGAGTACTACAAGAGTCTGACGGAAAGGTTCATTCGCGACTGGGGATTTGACGGTCACAAACTCGATAACGTTTACAGCGTGCCGGCTTGTTACAACCCGAAGCATCACCACCAATCGCCCGATGACTCCATCAAAGCGATGGGTGAAGTCTACAAGGTCATTTTCGAGACCACGCGGGCGCTGAAACCCGAAAGCGTAACTCAGGCCTGTCCGTGCGGAACTCCTCCCAGCCTGGCTTGGCTTCCGTATCTGGATCAGGCCGTCACCGCCGACCCTGTAGGGTCAGTGCAGGTGCGCCGCCGCGTCAAGATGTACAAAGCGCTGCTGGGACCGCAAGCCGCTGTTTACGGCGACCACGTTGAGTTGACCGAGATTCGGAACGTCGGCGCGACCGAGCTCGACTTGGGAAAGGACTTCGCATCCTCCGTTGGCACCGGCGCCGTGGTAGGTACCAAGTTCGTGTGGCCCGATCCCGGTCCACATTTCAAGACCGTTCTTTTGACGCCCGAAAAGGAAGCAATCTGGAAGAAGTGGACGGAAATCTACAATTCCAAAATGCTTTCTCGCGGTACGTTCCAGAACCTTTATGTAATCGGCTACGACATCCCTGAGGGGTACGCGATCGAAAAGGACAGAAAGATGTATTATGCCTTCTTCGCGCCCGACGCGGCCAAGCCGTGGAAGGGTGAAATCGAGTTGCGCGGCTTGGCGGCAGGAAGATACCACGCTGTGGACTACGAGAACGGAAAAGACTTGGGCGTGGTTGATAGCCAAAGCCCAAGGCTGGCGACGCAGTTTACCCACCACTTGCTGCTGGAATTAAGCAAACAATAGCCCCTTGCGCGCCATGCTCTATTCCGCGATGATGCCCCGATTCGTCGTTTTCCAAGTGGTAGGTGGAACACACGGTGAGACTTCTCGCGCGCAGCCGATCCTTAGAATGCCAGCCTCTGATTTGAAACCTGGACTTCCTCCTCCGGCCCAAGCAACTGCACTCCGCAATGATTCTGTGCGCGGCGGAGCCAACATGAATCAACTTCCAACTTTGGCGCCCGCCTTCACTCTCCCATGACTTGGACGAAATAGGTTCTCTCCAACGGACCGTCGTACTCCATGAAGTAGATCGTCTGGCGAGAGCCCCTGACCAGCTTGCCGTTCTCGATGGGAAATGCGCACCCAATGCCGCCTATCACGCTTTTCAGGTGCGCGTCCGCATTGAAGCCAAGACGTCCGTCGTAGTCCAAATACCGACGGTGATGGTAATTCTCGTCTTCCGGAAAAAGGCGGGAGAAGTGTGTGAGGATATCTTCTTCAAGGCAGGGGATGCCCTCGGTCACCAACAGACCCGAGGAGGTGTGGCTCGTCAAGACGTTCACCAAACCGTTTTTGACGCCGGACTTCTCGACCACCTCTTCGACCTTCGCCGTGACGTCAATGGCTTCTTCCGATTTGCGGGTTTGAATTTTGATTCTTTCGAGTTTAATGATCATCTGTCAGTTGTCCGTTGCCGGTTGTCAGTTGCAGCGACGCAAGCAAGCTTTCCTCAATTCATAATTCATCGTTCATAATTCACAATTTCTTCAGGAGCCTCTCTGCGTTCTCTTTCAGAATTTTGTCGAGGCACCCTTCGGTCAGAGCCAGACTCTTCAGCGCATGAACCATGTTTTTGATCTCGACCCGCGGGTAGTTTGACCCGAACACCACCTTGTTCCGCAGGCTGCGTTCGATCACCGTAGTTGGGATTTGTTTGCTGAATTCAAATTGGAAGAATTCTTTCGGGCTGTCGTAGTACAGGCACGACGTATCTAGATAGACGTTCGGGTACTTGAACGCCAGCGCCGTCGCTTCCCACACCCACGGCCAGCCGAAATGAGCCAGAACAAAATTGAGCGTGGGCCAGCGGCGGATTGCGGGTTCAAGAAGCAGCGGCTGGCCCAACTCGAGCGGCGTTTCGGGAGCCCAACTCATTCCGGTGTGAATCACCAAGGGAATGCCCAGCGCGGCGGCCGCCTCATAAACTGCGAATGCTCGCCTATCGCCGACCTCGAAGTTCTGGAGGGAAGGATCGAGCTTCAGTCCTTTCAACTGCAGTTTCTCCACAGCACATTCGAGTTCGCGAGCCGCACCCTTTCGCAAGGGGTCGACACTCGCAAACCCGATGAAGCGTGAATTCGTGCGGCACAGTTCCGCAATCTGATCATTGGAACTCACGCCGTCTTTCCGCGCGCGACGGCAATCGATGGGCAGAAGCACAGCCCGCTCGATCCCGGCAACGTCCATTTGGAGGAGGAAAGTTTCCAAGGGCTGGAAGTTGTTGCCGATGTTAAAAACCTGGCGTGCCGATCGCTCGTAGTTCGGGTATTTGCCGACGAATTCTTTGATCAGTACGGGGTGCGTGTGAAAATCAATCATCGTTTCGCCTTCGTGAGAGATTCGTGCATTTCAGTCCCTTCGGTCCTGGGTCGCGGCCAATGCGTCGCGAAGAAACTTCTGAAGTGCTCGCGATCCCGAAACGCCTCCGTCCCTCCCGAGCGCGTAGTGGAGAAAGCCCCTGCCAGATTGCCGTAGTCCAGACAAGTCTCGAGGTCAGCGCCGCGCACGTACTGATAGATGAAGCCCGCGTCAAAGCTGTCGCCGGCGCCCACCGGGTCGACGAATTCTACTTGAAAAGAAGGGCTTGTGAATCGTTGCTTGCCCTTTTGCGCGAACGCTCCGTCGGCGCCGAGCTTCACGGCGACCACGGGGACGGATGCGGCAAGCCTCTCAACCGCCGCGTCGAGATCCGCCAAACCTGTCACCCTGCAAGCTTCCCGCGCGTTGGGCAGAAAGACGTCGACGAGGGGCAAGACGTCCCAGAAATCAGAATCCCACTGGTCAGCGGGATCGTCGTTGGTGTCGAGAGAGATAGATAATCCGGCCTTACGCAAGATGGTGAAGAGTTCGACGATGCGTGGCAGAAGAGCACGGTGCAGGAAAAACGACGATAGGTGAAAATGCCGTGCTGAGGCAAGATAGTCGAGGTCAAGATCCTCGAAGCACATTTCAAACATCGTGCCCGGATAGGTCAGGATATTGCGGTGGCGGGTGTGAGGCAAAATCACCGTAAGCCCCGTGGACGTTGTGCCGCTGATCTTGCGCACTCGCGACACGTCGACCCCACCTTCAACCAGCCGCTGTGCGCTGATCTCGCCGAGGGGATCGGCTCCGATGCGGGAGATAAATCCCACCCGTCCGCCGAGCACGGAGAGGTTATGCGCGAAGATGGCGGACGAGCTGCCCAGCGTCAGCGCCAGCCGGTCCGCGAGCAGTTCGCGCTCCGGTGTAAGCTCTTCCGGCAGGCCATAGAGGATCAGGTCGAGGTTCAGCTCGCCGGCCACCGTGACATCAAAACGCCGCACGCTCTCCACGGGCGCTCCTAGTTGCCATTGTTCAGTACCACGACGCGGCTGAGATTGCGCGGCCGGTCGGGGTCAAATCCCTTCTTCACGCCGGTGAAAAGACCCAAAAGCTGGAAGGTCAAAAGATAAGTCGTCAGGCGCGCGTATTCGGGTACTTCCAGACCCAGCTCGACCAGGAAATCCGCGGCTTGGCGCGTCGCACCATCCGCTCGATTAGCAACCACAAGAGTCGTTCCTCCCAGGTCCTTCATCTCTTCCAATACCTCGCGCTCTGCCTCATAGCCGCTCTCCGAAAGCAGAAAGCCCAAGAGTACTTCGCGGCTGACTATGGATTTCGGCCCGTGACGGAATTCCAAAGTCCGGAAGCACTGTGCATAGGAGCACGACATTTCCTTGACCTTCAGCATCGCCTCGGAGGCCACGCCGTAGAACGGTCCCTGCCCCAAGAATGCATAGTCGGCGAAGTCATGCCCATCGACGAACTGCCGGATCCGTGAAGGCAATGGGTCCAGCACGGCTTGGGCAAGCGCAGGCAGCCTCTGCAACGACTCCAGGAACACGGTCTGCTTGCCGATGGTCGCCGCAAGAAACTGGAGCCCAAGCAACATGGAAGTAAACGAACGAGTCATCACCATGCTCTGCTCGTCAGCGGCGAGCAGATGGAGAGTGGCGGTCGAAACCTCCTCCAGTTGCTGGCCCGCGGCACAGGTGATGGCGAGAGTGCGAATGTTCTCTTTCGATTCCAAAAGCTCCGCTGCTTTCACGACTTCGGAGGTATGCCCCGAGCGCGAAATGAGGATGGGTTGCGAAGGCACGCCTGCAAGTGCAATATGAGGGAACAGAAGCAAGTCGGAGGCAGGGATGGCGCGGGCACGTTGGCCGGTGAGCGCAGTCCAGCTCGACGCAGCGGCCTGCGCTATGTAGAAGCTGGAGCCGCAGCCAATGAACAGCCAGTCCGAGCGGGGAGGTAGCAGTTGGAGGGCGGACTCGATCTCGCCAGATTCTTGAAGTGCCCGCAAGCACCCCGCCCAGCATTGGGGTTCAGAGAGAATCTCTGACAACGTGTGTCCGCCTGGAGTTCGCGTGTCTGTGCGCATAATCAGAAAGACTTCGCTCGTGCCTCCGTATCCTTGATCCGCCTACGCCCTCCGGCCGGTCAAACCAGAATAACCTCGACGCCCGCTTCTCGCAAAGCTCGCAAATCCGATTTTGAGATCTTCCGATCTGTGATGATTTGCTGAACTGCAGAGGGCGGCGCAATCAGCGAGAGACTCTGGCGGCCAAATTTGCTCGAGTCGCATACCGCCACCGTCCGCCGCGCGATCTCCATCATCACCCGATTCACTTTGGCTTCGAGCAAGTTGGGAGTGGTCAGGCCCCGATGGACGTCAAAACCGTCGACACCCAAAAACAAGAGATCGGCGCTCAACCGGTGCAGGGTCTCCTCCGCCAAGGGGCCCACCAGGGAAAACGAGTTCTCCCGAAGCGTTCCGCCCGTGAGGATCACTTCCACGTCGGTACCCGCCAGTTCGGCAGCAATGTTCACCGCGTTGGTGATGACGCTGAGTTGCCGGAAATGTCGGAGGGCGCGCGCCACCGCTGTCGTCGTGCTGCCCGAGTCCAGCACTACGGACTGGCCTTCCTTCACCAGTCGTGCCGCCGCAGCGGCGATTCTGTGTTTCTCCTTTCGATGTAGCCGCGCCTTCTCTTGCAGACTCGGATCGAGAAGGGCCGCGGTGCGGATGGGCAAGGCGCCACCGTGCGTCCGCTGAACCAGACCGCGGCCGTGCAACACCTCCAGGTCCTGTCGGATCGTGACCTCCGACGTGCCAAACCTCGCGGCCAGGTTCTTGACCACGGCGCGTCCGTCGTGATTGATCTGATCGAGAATCGCTCGGCGGCGCTCTTCGCTCAGCACTCGCACTCTCGCCGGCTGATGAGGAGCTTTGTCATCCGGTGTCGCTGTGCCTGTCATGGCTTCCGTTTCTTTTCACTACGTATTCTTTCGAAATGCGCGGTTACTTTGGCACAAAACCATCTGGACTGCAACAACTATTTGCACCCCTGTAGACCCTATCATAGGCCGTCGTTATGCGCTATCTGAGAACGGGACAAATCGGACAAAAAAGTCCTTGACATCGGAAATTTGGTTGTTTAGGATACGAACCGTGTTTCGTATGCTTTCGATAACTTACGAAATTCAGGTGAGAATCTTACACGAATGAACGGCTGCCCGCGGCCAGCAAATGAGGTTGGTCCCACAGTCAAACGGACCTCGTGGGACGGTTCGGCCAGGGTTTTATACAAGCGTCGGCGAGTTTTGAGGGTTGCGAGGAGGTACGCATGCGCAAGTTCTCCGTAACTATTCTGGTGGGTTGCACTCTGCTTATGATTTCAAGCCTGGCGTTTGGGCAAGGGTCTCTTGGCGCCCTTACGGGAACTGTTTATGATTCGAGCGGCGCCGCGGTTCCGGGGGCCGCTCTGACCATCACGAATGTTGCGACCAATGGGAATTGGACAGCCAAAACGAGTAGCGCCGGCTACTACCGAGTGCCTGTTCCTCCGGGGACGTATCGTCTTGAGGCCCAGCTCGAAGGCTTCAAGAAATCCGTTGCCGACAACATCGTGGTCCCGGTCGAGCAAGTGGTGACCATTGACTTGACGCTGCAGGTCGGCACCTCGGCGCAATCTGTGACCGTCACCACTGAAGCGCCTTTGCTCACGACCTCGTCCGCCGAAGTGGGCGCCAACATCACACCACAAGAATTCCAAACGCTGCCTATCGCCCTCGACGACGGCGGACGGCAGGCGCAGAGTTTCATCTTTGGAAGCCTTCCCGGGGCAGTGGGGGATCCCTACCAGGGCTCGATCAATGGGGGCCAGTATTTCAGCCACAATATTTTGATAGACGGAGTGACCGTCGGTCGTTACGACATGAATGGCGGAGCCATGGACGAGTACCATCCCGGGACCGACGCCATCGGCGAGTTTAAGGTGCAGATGACTAATTACTCTGCCGAGTACGGAGACACGGGGGGCGCGATCGTTAACTTCTCAATGAAGTCCGGGACCAACCAGTTCCATGGCACCGGCTTTGAGTATAATAAAAATCCGGTCTTTAACGCGGCAGGAGTGCTGGTCAACTCCAATCCCGGCAGCGTGAAAGACAATGAGAAAGAAAACAATTTTGGCGGCACCATCGGCGGGCCCATTCGCAAGGACAAGACGTTTTTCTTCTTCAGCTATGAGGGAGATCGATTCACCAACTTCTCCTATGGCAGCGCTACCACAATCCCCACCAAGGAGATGCGAGGAGGAGATTTCAGTTCCTTCCTTGGCGCGCAGGTCGGGACAGACGCGCTGGGGCGGCCGGTCTACACAAATGAGATCTACGATCCCACAACCACTCGCCAAGTCACAAAAGGGGCAGTGGATCCCGTAACAGGGTTGACGGCCACAAAGACCACCACAATTCGCGACCCGTTCCCGGGCAACGTCATCCCTCAGGGCGAATTCAGCAAGGCCAATTCTGTTCTTCTCCCACTGTTCCCTAATCCTACTTTGGACCAGGACGCAAGGAACATTCTCAGGATTGCGGCGTCAACGCCGGTCTTGGACCGGAACGCCTATAATGTGAAAGTCGATCAAGTTATTAACGACAAACAAAGAATCAGCGCGATGTTCGGCGATTACAGCCGGGTTCTGTGGAAACGAAACAAAGCTGATTCCGCCTATTTCCCCTTCCCTGGGCAACCCATCACGACTTACAAGAACCAAGACGTCGTCGGTCCCCAGGCACGGCTCCAGCACAGTTGGACGATTAATGACCACACGGTGAACCTGGCCACGCTGGCCTACAACCGGACCAACAATGCAAACAATCTGACCGACAATGCCAAGTACACTTCGCAATTGGGAATTCCAGGCATTCCCAACACCTGTTTCCCCGTCACCGCCTTCGGCACCAATAATAAGCACGTTCAGTTCATGTCGGCGCTGGGGGTGGGGTGCGCCAACATTGACCCGTCGGAAAGTTACATCGGGCAAGACACATACACAACAACACACGGAAGGCACAGCATAAAGATCGGCGGCGATTTCACCCGCTACCGTTATGACACTGACGAACCCGGTCCGCTTTCGGGCTCTTTCTCATACAGCAGCAACGAAACTGCTCTGTTCGGATTTACAAATTCGACGGGCCACCCCTTCGCGAGCTGGATGCTGGGGGCTACGGATGGGGCGACCCGGTCGGTGTATGCCACGGAGCCTGGGTATCGCGCCGGCGTCCTGGCTCTCTTCATCCAGGATGACTGGAAGACCACATCCAAACTGACCCTCAACCTCGGGCTCCGCTGGGAACTGCCTCTCCCGAAAAAGGAAGCCTTCGATCGCATGTCCGGATTTGATCCGACGCTGCCCAATCCTGGCGCAGATGGCATCCCCGGCGCGTTGGCGTTTATTGGGAACTGCTCCGGCTGCAACGGTCGCAGTTCTTTCCAGAATGAGTATTACAAGGAGTTCGGACCACGCCTGGGCCTCGCCTATGAAATCAGGAACAACCTGGTTTTACGTGCCGGGTACGGAATCTCTTACGGCCCCCCGATCGTGAATGGTTTCGGTAGCCAGGACATTTCCGGTTTCAATGTCCCAGATTTTAGGGTTCATCGTTCCGGCACGCCGAGCGGCATCGACCCGGTGACCTTCCTCTCTCCACTAGCGTCCACCGCCCTGCCCGCATGGGCAAAGGTTGGACTTCCCGCGTTCACCGGTACCCTTCCCAACCGTGACCCTGCATCCTTCAATGGGAGCACTCTCGACTTCCTCCCCAAAACTTCCCTGGCTCAACCTTATGTCCAAAGCTGGAGCGCCGGGCTCCAGTACCAGCTTCCTCATGAGGTCATGATTGAGGCTAACTACGTGGGATCGAAAGGGACGCGCTTGTTGGAAGGCGGGTTTATTGGCTCATTTGACACATATAGTGCCAAGTACATGGCCCTGGGCGATAACCTGGACATGGACTTCCAGGACGCGCTGAATGCCGGTATCCTTCAGCCCTACGGAATCACCAAGTTGCCTTATCCTGATTTCGAAAACAACAACTGGGACACCAGCGTCGCTACCGGCCTCTTGCCTTACCCACAGTACAGCGGCCTAACCAACAACTACCCCACCATGGGCAGCTCCACCTATAACGCCTTGCAAATCACGGCGCGCAAGAACTCGACGCACGGGCTGACATTCATTGCCGCCTATACTTTCTCCAAGACCCTGACCAACACCGACTCCGCCCTCTACTACTACGCCGGGAATGGACAGGACTTCTACAACCGCAAATTGGAAAAATCAATTGCCTCCTTTGACCATCCGCAAAGCCTGAAACTGACCTGGATCTATTCGCTGCCCATTGGGCGCGGGCAGAGATGGCTGAACTCAACCGGGATAGCCGATCGCTTGTTCTCTGGGTGGCAGATTACGGCCATCCAAAATTACCTTTCGGGGGACCCGCTTTCCATCAGTTCCTCTCTAAATACATACTCGGGTAACGGAAATCCCATCGCTACGGGCACTCTGCGTGCGGATGTAATCTCTGGAGTTCCCCAAACTGTTTCTCACAGCGGTTTGGATGTCATCAACGGAACACCATATTTGAATCCGGCTGCGTTTGCTGACCCGCCCGACTCTCATTGCACACCTGCCACCCCCGACTTGTGCGGCAGCGGCTATCCATTGCGGGTCGGAACTGCCCCGCGGTACCTGCCACAAACGCGAGGGCCGTTCCAATCGAATGAGGACTTTGGGATCATTAAGAACACACGAATCACCGAACGTTTCAACGCGGAGATCCGCTGCGACATGTTCAATGTCTTCAACCGCACCGGACTGGGCGACCCAGACACGAGCCTCGGGTCCCCTACGTTCGGACTGATCACGGGTCCGTTCAATGGAGCGAGGAGGGTCCAATTCGCTGTGAGAGTAAATTTCTAAATTAATTCTTTTTTTGCGGCCTTAGGGCGGCTCGAGGCTTGGCTTCGGGCCGCCCTTTTTGCTAGCCTAGAGACCGATGAATCGATCCCATTGCGTGCTTGCCGTATTGGCAGGGGTTGGTGTCGCGATAGGCGCGAGTTGCCATCGGCCGGCAACGAACAAGCCCGCTGAGCAGCCGCGCAATGCCAATGTCCTGCTAATCACCTTGGACACGACGCGGGCGGACCATTTAAGTTGCTATAACACGGCGCCCGTTGGGGCGGACGGCGTCCGCCCGGCCGAGCGCCGCTCGGCCCTACAAACCGCGAACACGCCGCACCTGGACGCCCTGGCCGCGCGCGGCGTCCGCTTTGCTCACGCCACGGCGCAAGTCCCGCTGACCTTGCCCTCTCACGCCTGCATTATGACCGGGACATATCCGCCCGTTCACGGCCTGCGCGATATGGGTGGCTTTACGCTGGCGAAGAGCCATCCGACGATCGCATCCATCGCGCGCTCGGCCGGATTTGAAACAGCGGCTTTCGTTGGCTCGCGCGTGCTGGCCAAGCACTTCGGCATCTCCAACGGATTCCAAGCCTACGACGACGACATGACTGCTCAAAATGAAGAAGCGCTGCCCGGAGTTTTTCCCGAGCGGCGAGCCGCCGTCGTCACGGACCGCGCGCTCGATTGGCTGAAGCAAAACGGCGGCAAACGATTTTTCCTCTGGGCGCATTATTACGACCCACATGCGCCCTACGACCCGCCCGAGCCCTTCAAGCACATCTATGCTCGTGACCTCTATTCCGGCGAAATCGCTTATATGGATGAGCAAGTCGGGCGATTGCTCGACGGGCTCAACAAACTGGGGCTTTCATCGCGAACTTTAGTGGTGGCAATCGGCGATCACGGCGAGAGCCTGGGCGAGCACGGCGAAATGACCCACGGGATTTTCCTTTACGACGCCACGACCCACGTCCCGCTCATCATCGCCGGGCCGGATGTTCCGGCTGGCAAGGTGATTGGGGACCAGGTACGGTCGATTGATGTGATGCCGACTGTGATGGATTTTTTGAATCTCCCGCCCGGCGATGAACTGCAAGGGGTCAGCCTGTGGCCGCTGATGCGCGAGGGCCGCCGCGTGCGATCGAACTACGCCTACCTCGAAACGCTATATCCCCGCACGTACATGGGTTGGTCAGAACTACGCGCGATGCGCACCGATGAATGGAAGCTAATCGTCGCGCCCCATCCCGAGCTTTACAACCTGGAACGCGATCCCGGCGAATCAGAGAATTTGATCTCACGCTTTCCCGCTGATGCGGACACATTACAAAAGAGAATCTGGGAGATTGCAGGAAACGGCGCGCGGCAGGAAAGGGTCTCAACCAGCCCGATGGATGCGGAGACCCGGCAGGAGTTGGAATCTCTCGGCTACGTCAGCGGCGGCTCACAACACGAAATCCAGCTTGGCACGGACGCCCCCGATCCCAAGGACCGTGTTGGAATGTTGAAGATTTTCACCGACTTCGAACGATTGCTGAAAGCCAAATCGTATGCGGCGGCTGCCGCGGAAATGACACGCGGGCTCAAACTGGATCCGACGAATCCGTTGGCCCATGTCGATCTTGGCGCATGCTTCGAGAAGATGGGGCAGTATGCGCGCGCCGTGCAGATCTATGAGGAGGCCATCAGGATCAATATCGGGACAGATCAGATTTACGCACGGCTTGGCAAGGATGAACTCCGGCTGCACGAACTCGACAAAGCCGTGGCCGCAATGATTCAGGCCAATCAAATCAATCCCACGGACCTCGACAACTTGCGCAACCTGGGAACAGCTTTCCTTCAACTCGGCCGTGTGGATGATGCCGAACGGGCTTTCAAGGCTGTGACGGTTCAGAATGAAAAATACGCCGCCGCCTGGAACGGGCTGGGCTTAGTTGCCATCCAGCGGAACGATGCAGATTCTGCCCGCCGCAATTTTGAAAAAGCTCTCGAAGTAGGTCCGGATGAGGTTGAGCCGCTACTCAACTTGGGTGTGCTTTATCAAAAGGCCGGAGACAATCCGCAAGCAGTCCACTATTTGACACTCTTCTTGCAGAAAGCGCCGGCGGCGGAATACGGCCATCTTTTTCCTGACGTCCGCAATGCCATTCGCGAATGCAGCTCTCGGTAGCCGACGCGCCTTTACTGTTTCTTCGCCGGCGTGCGCATCCCGACGAAAACGCAGAATCCGGGGACCGAAATCAACGCCCGATGGCGGCGTAAAGCCGCCGCTACACCGTTTTTCCTCTGCTCCATCATCGTATCAATCGAAACGAGGCAGTGGCGATTGCATGAGTGAACGGCTCGCGCACTGTCACGCTCCATCTGCCCGGCTCATCGTTGAGCGCAGTGGGAATGTGAACCTGCGCTTCGCCGGCCACAAGAACGGTGGCCCCGTAATAGTCCAGGATTTTCCCCGACGGATTGCGGACCTCAACGTACACCGCATCCTCAGGGACTTGGTCAGTTTGCGGGCTGTGAGCCCCAATGGACGGAGTCCCTGTCGAATGTTGGTTAGTGACGCGAACTGAAAGCGTGATCGTATCGCCTGCCCTCAGTTGCGCGGGAGCTCTGCCGGCTCCAGCGATGCCAACACTCAAACGGCCGATGGGTAACGACCGCAGTGCATAGATGACCGGCTCGCCTGCGATCAAGGTCCCACTCACCCGCGACACGTTTCCTAGATAGTGATGGGCTCGCAAATCGTATGCGTACCGAGCTTGCGGGAGTTTGATTTCTATCGGACCTGCATCCTTATCACAGG
This sequence comes from Terriglobia bacterium, assembly GCA_050013575.1. Lineage (GTDB taxonomy): Bacteria > Acidobacteriota > Terriglobia > UBA7540 > UBA7540 > DASYXZ01. The sequence goes on from JBEKEZ010000056.1 coordinate 19,521, forward strand.
CGGGTTCCGGCAAGATGGCCAGATACCGGGTGCTTTGGCTGGTGTACGCGACAACCTCGGAGCACGCCAGAGGCTTGCCCGACGCAGCGTGAACGTTGGCCACTGGACGGACTCCGGCACGGTCGAGGAGATCATGAAGTAGCGCGAGGCGCGGCCCCTGTGCGCCGGATTCACGAAGCTGGCCGTAGTCGGTCATCCAGAAGTTGAGCAGCGCCGAGTGGCCTCGGCCGAACGTGTGATGGATCATACGGGCTTGATGGCCGGAAAGCAGCGGCTGCCCGTCCTTATCCTGTAGCTCAGGTTCCGAGGGGAGAACCGAAACAGCGCTCTCGCCGCCACCAGCTTGCAGGGTCGCCGAAGGCACGCTGCCGGGCGCTGATCTTACGGAGCGCCGCGCGACATCGAGCACTTCATCAAGTCGGCCCTTTTCCTGCCAGCGCGCGTGGCCGTCCATCAAGCCCGTCTCGGCGTCGGCAATCAAAAATCCGCCTTCGGAAACGAACTTGCGCATCGCCGCCACTTCGCCATCGGAAAGGGCGATCGAGTCAGGCAGAATCAACACCCCGTATCCCGCCAACTTGCCCGCTTCGACCTGTTCCGTGGTCATCAAGTCAAACTGGTAACCCGCATCATGCAGCGCTTCGAGCCACGCCGAACGGTTCTGGTGGAACCGCTTGAGATGCGCCGACGTTCGATCGCCATCTGAAACTTCGTGGGGTTGGATGCGCCCATCGGTAATCCACTGACCTCGGCCACTCAGAAGAGAGTAATGAACCGCAATGCCGCAGTTCTCGCGGTCCGCGCCGCGAAGCAGCAAGGCCAGTCCCTCGTTGCGAAATTCATCGGCCGTTTGAGATAAGTCCCGGCCTTGTTCGGTGAGCGTCAGATCGGCGTTGAGCGCGGTGTAATGCCAGAACAAGGACGCTCCGGTCTGGCCGTGAAGCAGGCGGTGCCACAATTCGTGACGCAGTTCCTTGCCATGCCTTTCGTAGCCAGTGAAGCCGGTCAAAATGAGATCAGGACGCCCCGGCCGCTGGAGGAAGCCTCGATGGAGCTCGTCCTGATCGCCGTCGGAATAAGGCTGAAGGTAGTCCACGATGTTGTCGAGCAGATACCAGTTCACTGCATTCGACGGTCCCGGCACTTGCGTGCCGGAAATGCTAGCGCGCCCGCTGGCATCTTCCTGCTTCACGGTGTCGCGCGCCACTTCCAACGCGTGGGCGAACACTTGCTCCATGAAAGTCCGGTGATCCATCCAGCCGGCGTAGTTCCCTTTGGCTTGGGCCTCGGCGGTAGTCAGTGGAATGACCTCGTCCCAGTTGTCGAAGTGCGTTTCCCACTCTTGATTTAGCGCATCGAGATTCGCATATTGCGTCTTCTGCCAGGCGCGAAATTTAGTCAATGTCGGGCCGGACCATGAATAATCGAACGGATCCCCATAAGCCGTGAGCGACGACTCATCCGCCAGATAGTAGGCAAGTGGACGATACTGCTTTTCCGCTTGCATGTCGGCGCGCATCGTTTCCTGAAGCTGCCCCAGCCAGTGATCATCCGCCAGGTCGGGTTCGCGGACGAGATACTTCTTGTCGCCCGTCTGGAGAAACTTGTCTTTCTGTTGGAGGTAATCCTGCCGGTAGTGCCAGTAAATGCCGAAGCCGGGCGTTCTTACTTGCTTGACGAGTTTGAAATTTCGCTCGGGCGCCTCCAATACTGTAACGCCCATCTTTCGGAATTGCTCATCGAGTCTCGCCGTCCAAGGTTGATAAGTTGGAGGTCCGTACCACGGCATGATGAGTTCGTAGGCGCCGAAGTCGCGGTCGAGCGAGGCGAAATTTACGCGAACCTGTTTACGGTCGAGAATTGCGCGATCCTCCCCGTCGAAAAGAGTCAAGCGGACCCAGCCGATGTTGGTCGAATAGTTTCCAACCTTCAGGGTTAACTCATTCGTCGCAGCACCGGGCTCTAGCCGGACATTGGCCTGTGCCGGCCTGGAGGCCGGCTTTACTGACGCAACCGCCAGCGACCGATCGCGATTGTCCTTAAGTTCCGCCGATACGTTTGCAGGCCTCTCTGACCTGGTTGCCCATTTCACCCGGATCGTGTCCCCACGCGAGTAGAACTGCTTGTCAGTGGAAAGCGACGCAATTTCGTCCGCTTTGGGAAGATCGAACACCAGGCTACCCCAGTCGTAACGTTTTCCGTCGGCTTCCAGAATGACGTCCATGTAATGCCGCCCCGCGGACGCCACCGGCGCAAGCGGCAGCTCGAACAGATTTTGGCCCGCCCTCAGCTTGACCGCACGCTCTAAAGTCTGCTCCTTCTTGCCCCATACGTCCGACTCCGCCACCGTGAGCCTGGCAACAATGGGCTCCGCTCGATTTTCGATGTTCGCTGAGAGCTGCGCACTTGCACCCAGCGTGCCCGAATGCGGCTCGCGGGCAAGCGGTCCGAGGGCCAGCGATGGCTCGCGGTGAGCCGCCCAGAGAATTGACCTTCCCAGAAGGGAGTAGAAGTATTCCCACCAGTGGTCATCAGGAACGGCGCGCGTAGTTGCCATGTTCCAGTCAATCATCGGCGAGAAACCGGTGTTCACGTAACCCAGCGCGACGACGCGGCCCTTGCCGAACATCTTCGTCGCGACAATCGGCTCGCCATTGGGGCCGGTTACGAGGGCATCGGAATCCTTGCCCAGCCGGTACTTGTAGTGCTTCAAGAAGTCCGTGGGAAAAGACTCGAAAGGTACATTCGCGGAGATATAGTGATTGACGGCAACCTTCCAAGGGCCGACAGCCACGGCATCAGGCCGGATTTCGCGGAAACCCCTGGCGTCGATCCGGTCAGAGAGCACACCGACCAAAGGCGACATGTCCCAGAGTTCTTCGCCCGGAGCGATTTCGCGGCTGGGGGCGAAATCATTCAATGGTCCTGTCACCTGAGGGTCATCCGGCGCTGGAAGGCCAGTCACGGGATGAATGAGCACCAGCCCTGTGCCCTGCTCCACTCGTTTGCGGATGGAGTCGCGCACTGCCTGGGGCAATCGATTCCAGCCAAAAAGGCTGGGCAAGATAATGACGTCATAGGGCGTCGCCGCCGTCAGATCCTCTTCGAGGTAGCGATAAAGCAATTTGTAATTTCGCGCTTCGTAATTGTCATCGGTCCCCACCGTCCACGTGTTCACGTCCCAGGCGTCGTCGATCATGACGGTGTCCGCTTTCATGTCGATGCGCTCAGCGAGTTCAACCAGCGTGCGGCCTTCGCTGACGCTCGGCACGGCGTATGCCCGAACCGGACCAGCCGGCGATGGCTTACCCCACGAAATGTGAGGCGTCTCAACGGCCAGGTTAAACGGCGCATCAATGCGCGACGGTTTGGCGGATTGTTCCGCGGCAGTGCTTCGCCGAGTCCCTTCGGGAATCAGCAGAGTAGAGAGAGACACGTAAAGAACAGAGCAGAGAATTCGTTTTCGATTTTCGGGGCTCATGTGCGGACCTTAATGCAGTCACTCGTGACAATTCTTCTAACCAGACACCGCGCCTGCGGCGGCTCTAATCTCACTGAACTACAATCGTACCAAGCTCGTACCAGCCGTCGGACTGGCGGCCCTGGATGGCGAGCTGAATTGCGGGCGCTTCCGTGCGCGGGTCGAGGATTCCCATGCGCAATTTGTAGGTGCCTGGCTTCAGCATGCCAGGAATATAGAGCGAGCCATCAAAGACTGCGTCCCCCGGTAGCCATTTCCTGATGTCCACTGGAATGCGAAGCACCGCGCTGCCGTCCGAAGATTCCAACTGCAAGGCCGGCCAGTATTCGCGGTAGACGGGCGCCACGCCGGCGTTCAACCACCACATGTGGACGGGCATCATTTTCCCACGGTGCGCGACGCGCGGGTACTCCAACCGCCGCAGGATCAGACGGTAGCCCATCTTCTTCTGGAATTCGTCAAACTCTTTTTTCCATTGTGCCGGAATCGCCGACGACTTAACGTTCACCGAACTCACATGCCAGCGCAGGGCTTGATTGAGAATGTAATTGACATCCCAGCCCCGCTGGAACCAGCCGCCCGGGACCCAGCAAGTTTCGAGGGACACGGGGCTGCGCTGCCAGACATCCTGGATGCCCGCTCGCATCACCTGCTGCGGATAGACGGTCAACATCTCCGCCCTGAAGTCGCGATTGTCCGACGTCAGCCGCATGTCCCCGAGACAATCCAGCCGCCAACCGGCGCCGTGTTCGGTTCCGTAGGTGAGCGCGTGCTGCTCGTCGAAATTCATCAATAGCGGTGTGCGTTTGAACGCTTCAATCCAAATATCGATCAGCGCCTGCTGGTAGGGGAACGGCGGCATGTAAGGGCTCCAGCCCTCACCCCAATAGCCGACCGAGGAGATATCAACGCTGTCGAGGTAGGGATGGCCGTCGTAGCGCTCGCCCGCCGCAGCCACCAACTCGCCCCAATATTTCTGATAGAGCGGATCGGTGAAGTCGGGCTGCCAGATGTTGCCGTCCTTGTCTGTGGGTTTGTTGGCTCGTCGCGCTCCCGAGTTCCGATACCACTCGGGCAGCGGATGCTTGAGGTCGTAGGGCATCAGGCGGATGGCGAGCGTCTGATGGTGCTCGCGCGCCTCGTCCAGCGCCAGATCAACGATGTCCCAGCGGAACTTGCCGGGCTCGGGTTCAATCACGTCCCAGAACCAGCGACAGTAGGAAATTGAGGTGTCCGGAAAGTCCGGCTTCGTTGCCGCCGGCGGAAGCTTCGACACCGGACCTTCTTCCGACCACTCAAGGCCGGGGTTCAGAGCCTGCCCATTGAATCGCTGGAAAGTGGTAATGCCCATGCCGGGATTTACAAGCACGTCTGGAATCTCGGTGGGGCGGACAACTACAGCGTCAGGAATATCGGATTGCGCAGCCGCGGCGCTCGATAGCAGCGTGGCGACGGCGGATAGCACAAGAATTCGGGGAACCATAGAACACCTCGCTGGCATGCGCGCAATTCAAAAGTCAAAATCAAAAATTCAAGAAGCAAGCTCCGGCATGCCACATTCCGCCTACTTTCTATCACCTTCAAGCGCCGCCGCAAAACATTTCTCAGCGAAGCTCAGTATGGGCTACAATCTCGGGCAGACTAATGCAAACTCCAATCCAGCGCTCGCTAGCCGCTCTCCTATTGTCGGTCGCCGTCGCGGGGCTGCTTCCCGCACAGAGCCGGCTCACGCCCGAGGATTTGCGAGTGATCAGTGGATCCGGGGCTGAGAAAAATTACCAAGACATGCTGTTCAACTATCTGCTTCGCGAAGCAGACAGGGCTACGCAAAGACGATTGACCCGATTCGAGGGCATTCGTTCCGAAGCCGACTTCAAGAATTGGCAGGAAGCCAACCGGCAAAAGTTTCTCGAACTCATCGGCGGTTTGCCGGCGGAGCGAACGCCGTTGAACGCGCGCGTAGTGGGCGAAGTTGTGCGCGAAGGTTATGTGGTTCGCAAAGTCATCTTCGAGAGCCTGCCCGAGTTCTACGTCACCGCCAACCTTTATGTGCCGACGGTAGGCAAGCCACCTTACCCCGCCGTGCTTTCGCCCTGCGGCCATTCGCCCAATGGAAAGGCCTACGATGCATATCAGCACCTCTTCATCGGGCTCGCCGAACGTGGCTATGTTGTCCTGACCTACGACCCTTTAGGGCAGGGCGAGCGCATCCAGTATTGGGATTTCCTGTCAGGGCGGCGCCGATTTAAATTCAATCAACACGGCATGGCGGGCATCCAGGAGTATCTGCTCGGCCAAAATCTCGCCCGCTATTTCATCTGGGACGGAATGCGCGCGCTCGACTATCTGACCAGTCTGCCGGAGGTGGATGTCTCTCGCGTCGGCGCGACGGGAAGCTCGGGTGGCGGGACTCTGACCACCTACATTTCCATGCTCGACCCGCGGGTGAAGGTTTCTTCCATCGTGACCTTCATTACTTCCATTCCGAAGAAAATCGAAAACCGCATCAACGATTCGGAATCGGACCCCGAACAGGATGTTGCAGGGCTGCTCGCCGCCGGCATCGACCACACCGATTTCCTGGGTATGATTGCGCCAAGGCCCGTTTTGATTGGCGCCGCCACTCGCGATTTCTTCCCTATCGAAGGCGCTCGCCGGACTTTCGCTGAGACCCAGAAGCTCTATCGCCAGCTCGGTGTGCCGGAACGTATCAAGATGGTGGAATTCGATCACAAGCACATGTACAGCCAGCCGCTGCGCGAGTCTACGTACGCTTGGTTCGACCGCTGGCTTAAGGGGATTGAAAGCAATGCTCCCGAACCCGCCATCACAACTGAGAAGGATGAAGCGCTTCAATGCACCGCCGACGGCCAGGTACTGACTTCGCTTGGCGGCAAGACGGTTTACGATTTCAACCGCGCCGAGGCTGAGACGCTGGCTCGCCGGTTGGAGGAGAAGCGGCGTGACCCGGCATTCCATGCCGGACTCCTGGAGACCGTTCGGGACCGGTTAGGCTCGCAGCCTGATTTGGCGGCAGCGGCGAGGCACCGCCCTGAGAAAGACTTAAACACAGAGGTCACAGAGAAGACGGCGTCGGTGCCCTCTGTGGTGAATGCTTTCCCTTCGGAAGGCGAAAACTCCCAGAAACCCCAGAAACTCGGCGAAAGCGAAATCGACGATCTCATTGTCGAAAAATACTTGTTGACCTCGGAGCCGGGAATCGTCGTTCCGGTGCGAGTGATTTTCCCGAGGAGTCGCCCGTCGAGCCTTCCATCCGTGGTTTACCTGCGTGATCGAACTGGCGAGAGCGACAGCGCAGCGATGTTTGGAGATCTGGCTCGCCAGGGACGCGTGGTCGCCGTCGCGGACGTTCGCGGCTTTGGCGAGACCATGTCGCCCCAGAAGATTCCCGAGGCGGGCATCGGCTACTTCGATCCGCGCGATGGGATGGACGCTGATTTCACTTTTGCGTCGTTCTTTCTCGGCCAGACTCTGCTGGGGATGCGCGTGCACGATGCGCGCGCTGTCATTGACTATATGCGCGGCCGCCTGGATGTCGCCCCAACTCGCCTCACGATAGCGGGGAGAGGTTGGGCCGGAGTCGTCGCCCTGTTTGCTGCCGCCACCGACCCGGGCGTTTCGAGCCTCGCGGTGGAAGGAATCCCCGTGTCATTCGCCGAGATCGCCGCTGCAAAGCTGTACAACCAGCCGGTCAGCCTGATGCTGCCGGGCGCGCTTCAGGATTTTGATTTGCCGGACGTTTTCGCATCGCTGGCGCCTCGCCCCTTGCTGGTGCTGAATCCCCAGGATGCAATGACAAGAAAAATGACCGAGGAAAAAGCGAGGCAATCTGTTCAGCCGGTTCGAGAGGCTTACAAAAGCTCGGGCGCTGAGGGCTCGTTCCAAGTTGAGACAGCACCGCTCGAGTCTGAATCGGAGAAAGCATTGGTGAAATGGATCGCGAAACATTAATCCAAGATTCTTTGCCCACACGAGGACAGGCGCGCCGCGGCGGCCGTGCGCAGGGGCCGATCCCGAAGGGCAGGATGCCGGTAAGGCGGGGGCACGCCCCGGCCCTACAACTGGGCAAGAAAAAAAATGCTTGACCCGCACTGAGTTATTATGTATAAAAAGCGTATAAAGGAAGCACAGATTTGAGGCGGTTTAAGGGGAGGAAAAATGGCTGAGATGAAGGCAAAAAGACGCCTCACGCTGGATTTCGATCTGACCGCCTATGAGCTCCTGGAGGAACTGGCGGCGAACAGCGGCAAGACCAAGGCCGGGGTCATCCGAACCGCGTTGGCGGTCTATGCGGTGGCGAAGGAAGAGGAAAAGCGAAAAAACAAGCTTGCGGTAATCGATCAGAAAGGACGGGCGGTGAAGCAGTTCATCATTGCATAGAGGCGCTGGGAACTGAGAATGGCAAAGTGGCTGGGACAATCCGTCGGCGGACGCGACAGAGGACGGTCTTCAGCCGAAACCCGCTGCGTCGGAGATTTGCCGAAGGCTGCCGCCGAATTGAGCACGAAGTGGTAGGCAAATAGATTGGAACGAAGCCGGAATGTGTTTTGTTTTCTTGCTGATAGCTGTCGCGGATATCCCTTCTACCCCCGATTTAGCAGCGGGTGGCCTTCCCAGTCTGGTGGAAAAACAAAGCCAAACAAAGCCATTAGAGTTAAGTCCATAAGATACAGATGGATACGCCGTGCGGAGCCAAAACAAAGCCATTGATGCTAACATGCCTAATTTCAGTGTTTTAGAAGGAAAGAATGCCGTTTTTCCGAGAAGAATAAATGGTGCAAACCTCTCTACTCCCGATTTGCGAAGAAAGGAAACTGGAAACTCGAAAATCGAAACTGGTAACGGGCGTCCTCGGAGATTGGAACGAAGCCGGAATGTTCTTTAGAATGAGCAAAATACGTCTAGCGGTTCTCGCCTCTAATCCCGATTTGAAAACGGCCGGCATCTGGCGAGGGTCTGTTCTCCTTTTGGCTGCGCTGATCAGCTTGGCGGCCATCGGACAGTGCGCCGAGGTCGGTGCGAGCCCCAGCCCTGCGGTTCGCGGCTGGGAGGGCTCGATCAATCTGCCAACCTATGCGCTGGGAGAAGAGGATCCGAACCCGCCCTTCCCCATTCTCAACCGGCGCAACATTTATCCCTACACGATGCTCGACGATCTCACTGATCGGCGCGAGGTGAAGACCTACCAGGCCATTTTCCTAGAGAACGAATACCTGAAGGCGACAATATTGCCCGATGTCGGCGGCCGGCTCTACTCGCTCTTCGACAAAATCTCGAAGCGCGAAGTGTTTTACCGCAACAACGTGGTGAAGTACGGCTTGGTGGCCTTGCGCGGCGCATGGATTTCCGGCGGCATTGAATTCAATTTCCCCAACGGCCACACGGTGGTGACGGTCTCGCCTGTATCATCGCGAATGCTGGCTTCCAGCCCCGAGAAAGCGAGCGCGGTTGTCGGTGGCATGGATTGGGTCAGCGGAATGTACTGGCAGGTGGAGTTGACCCTTCACTCGGGCGAGGCGCGGCTGGAGCAGCGCGTCACGCTGTTCAACCCGACGCCGCTTGAGAACCTTTACTGGTATTGGGCCAACGCCGCTGTTCCCGCGACCAACGACATGCAGTTCATTTATCCCATGCGCGAGGCCAATCCGCACTCGCATTCGGAAATTTGGTCGTATCCGGTGTGGAATGGCGTGGACTATAGCTGGTACAAAAACATTCGCCAGCCTACTTCGCTTTTCGGCCTTGGAGTGCACCGCAATTTCTTCGGCGCTTACTATCACAAGTCGGATTACGGCGTGGTCCATTGGGCCGATTACCACGACGTGCCCGGAAAGAAAATCTGGAGCTGGGGCGGGGCGGGCGACGGCCTGGTCTGGACCGATCTCCTGACCGACCAGGATGGCCCCTACAACGAAATTCAGGCTGGACGATTTGAGACGCAATTGAGCCAGGAATTCATGCCGCCCCATCACGTGGAATCGTGGACCGAATATTGGTATCCGGTGCGAGGTTTGGGCGGTGGATTTGTCGAGGCCACAGACGAGCTGGCGCTCAATGTGAAGTTCATCGAGCGTGGCACGGGCGTCCCGCCCGTGTCTTCGTCCGCCGCGCGCGTGGAGATTGCGCTCAATCCGACAATTGAGATTCGTGGCGCAAAGGTCAGCATGACGCTTGATGGAAAGCCGCTGCGCGAGTTCGGCCCAACCTCTTTCAGTCCGACAACTACCGTGAAGTTCGAAGTCGCGGTGAATGATCTCGAGCAGGCCAGAAAATCGCTCTCGGTCGAGGTCGAGGATTCCGAGTCACGTTCTCTGCTTCACTGGTCCGCCGCGGACCCGGTGGATGGCAATCCCGCCTTCGTTTCCGCCGCAGGCGCGCAAAAGGAGTATGCCAAGCCGCCCAACCCTATGCACATCGAGGAAATCTACCTGCGCGGAGTGGATCAGGAAAAACACGGCGACGCTGAAGGGGCGGCGAAGACATACGAGTTGACGCTCCAAAGCGACCGGGAATTTATTCCGGCACTCTTAAAACTGGCTTGGCGGGATTATCAGGCCGTGGATTTCGAAGCGTTTGGCAAAATTATGGCAGCCGAGAGACGTGACAACACTGACCCAGCGGTCCAGTACGCCGCGGGCGTAATCGATCACGCGACCGGCAATTTAACACAAGCCCAGGACGCATTTTGGCGGTCAATTCAGTTTCACGCTTCCCCCGCGGCCGCGCTCGCCCAGCTCGGTGAGATCGCGATTGAACAGCACAACTACCGAGATGCAGAGCGTTTGTTGCGGCAATCGCTGAGCTTTAACCCGGAGGACGCAATGGTGCTGTCTGACCTGTCGGTCGCTTTGCGGTTGAATGGGAAACCGAAAGAAGCGGGGCAGGCCGCCGATCGCGCCGCACAGCGAATGCCTTTGCTTCCCTTTGCGGCAGAAGAAGCAAGCAGTTTCGCCTCTGTCGACGCGCAGGCCTGGAGGCGCACCTTCGCCCAGGATGTGCAGAATTACCTGGAAGTCGCCGCGTGGTATCGCAGCCTGGGCGATCTGGATGCCTCTGACAAGATCCTGCAAGCAGCCGTCACTGATCTGCCCGCCGATAAACTCTCGCCGGTGGTCTATTACTACTTGGCGGCAAACTCGTGGCAGCACGGTCAAGCTGGTCAGGCACGCGGGTTTGTTGAAAGGGCAGCCTCGGCCGTTCACGTCAGGGTCTTTCCGCAACGCCTCTCCGATGCACTGGTACTCGAAGAAATAGCTGCTTTTGTCCCAAACGACGGTCTTGCGCCTTATCTTCTCGGAACATTTCTCTTCGCGCACGGCCGCTACGACGACGCGGCGAAGGAATGGCTCACCGCGAAGCAATTGGGATTTGAAGATCCAGTCCTCGAGCGCAACCTGGGCGTCTACGAATGGCGAGTGAAGAAGGACTTGCCGCAGGCGGCAGCATATTACGAGAAAGCGATTCAGCTTGCGCCGGCGGAGTATCGCTATTACGCAGACCTCGACGACATCTACACACAAATGGGCGATGTCTCGCGGCGCCAGAAACTCTTTGCGTCGGCTCCGGAAGCAGTTCTCGATCGTGACATCATCCGCGCGCGGCTAGCGTTGCTGCTGGTCGAGCAGCGGCAATTCGATCAGGCGCTCGCTATCCTGATGAATCACCACTTCAAGCCGTGGGAAGGCGGGCAAATCATTCGGGAGATATTCGTCCTTGCAGAGCTTGAAAAAGGAAAGCGCGCGCTGGAGAGCAAGAGTTACGCGGGAGCAGAGCGTTCATTCCGCCAGGCGCTCGAATATCCGGTGAACCTGGGCGTGGGAATGCCCGACAAGCCTCATGACGAAGAAGCTTGGTACTGGCTGGGCGTGGCGCTGGCGGCCGAGGATAAGACGGGCGATGCGCAGCAAGCGTGGAACACGGCCATGGACGAAGGACGAACACGCGGCGGGCCTGCCGCTGTCTTCGCCGCCGGAGCTCTGCAAAAGCTGGGACAAACACCCGAGGCCGAAAAAATGTTGGCGGCCGTCGCCGAAAGAGCGAATGAACCCGAGGCGAGCGCCCAAGCCCTCTACGCCGCCGGACTCGCTGAACGCTTCCGAAATCACGAGGATGCGGCGCAAGCCGACTTTCGCCGTTGTCTCGAATTGGACCCGCTTCTCTGGCAGGCCCGCTTCGAGCTCGATCGAGGCTTGGCTGCGGAAAGATGATGTTGTTATGAGCTTAAGCCGAGCAGCCTCTCTGCATTCTCGTAGTAAACCTTTCGCAGAATACTCTCGGGCAGGCCGAGGCCATAAATACGCCATCGACCCTGGGGAGGCACGGGCGCAGGGGCGTAGTCAAAGTATTCGTCTTCGGTCTCGAGGAAGCGGTAATAAATCTCATAAAGCTGATCGACAAAAATCTGCTGCGGCGTCTCGAGACCGTTGGGGACAGCGTCAGTGCCGAAGAGAATCCGGTCCTGATATTTCTCAAAGAATTTGCGCGCCGTGCACGGCTGGCGGCCGAGTTCTCCGATCCGCGCGCCCAGTTCCACGGACATATTCGGAAAGCGGTCCATGCATTCCGAAACGTAACCGAGGTTTTCGGCATCGTGGCCAACGTGGAGGGCGATGAACTGCGTCTTGGGGTGACGCCCGAACATGCGGTTGCGGGCCTCCAGCAGTTCGGCGTTGCTGGGAAAGTCGCGATCGTAGAAAGACCAGTCGGGGTGATTGTTGAGCTCCTCAAACCGCTCGTTGAAACGGTCGATGGGAAGGAAAAACGCCTCGGGGTCGGAAACGTGAATCGCCACCGGCATTTTGAGCGCGCCGCACGCTTCCCACATGGGATCGAAGCGCCGATCGTCAACCTTCACGAGCGGGCCGGAGGTGATTTGCTCACGAAGATAAAGGCCAAGGGTCTTCAGTACTTTCAGGCCTCGGGCGCCTGCTCGATGCGCCCTCTCAATCTGGTCCGCCTGAAATTGGGGATAATCAGGCTGGTCGGAGCGCTCCCACCAGGGCTCGGTGAAAACCAGGAATCGTCCGGGATGCGGTGTGTGAAACTTGCGGATGGTTTCTTCCAACCCCGAACCAACTCCGCCCGTCAGGTCAACCATCATGCGCAGGTTCTTCCTGTCCATGACCTGCAAGAGAGCTTGGGGCTCGGCGAGGAACTGCATCTTCTCGCCCATGCCAACTCCGTTTTTGTTCACGGCCTTACTGGAGAGATGCGTGTGAACGTCGATCACAGGAAAGCGCGAGCGCGGGACTTTGGTCTCCGGTACGTGGAGCATGCTCTTGGGCTGGAAGTCGCTGAGCTCGAGATGCCGCCTGCCTGCTGGCGATTCCTGTGCCACGGCCGTGGTCGCGGCAGTTGGTCCCTTCCCAAAGGCCGCAAGAATTGCTGCGCCTGTTCTTCCCATCCAGTGTCTGCGGTTCATGCTGCTCATGCGTCCTCCTTAAGGAACTGCTTCGCTTCGCCTCGCCTGCCTGGCGAGCTCGAATGCCTTCATCTGCCAATCGAAAACATCGTCCGTGGTGCTTCGCGTTATACCTCTTCCCCGGCCGCGCGTCAAAACCATGGTTTCAAAAAGCCGCCAAACACGCGCATGGCTCTCCGCGATCCGACGGTGTCCCTCGCCAAAATCTCATCCGCGCCAAAGATGGCGCGACTCGTGTCGAGATCGTTTGAACTATGGCCCACAAACTCGACCAGGAATCTCGTGCCGACGCACACCTCCTCCGTGGTAGCGGCCAA
>JBEKEZ010000057.1:0-28628 GCA_050013575.1 Terriglobia bacterium
TGCGCTGGACACGACGCGGCGCTCACCGCCTCCTCAAGCTCCGCCTCTGGATCGCTCGCTGCGGAACAACTTGGTTCGAAGTCTTGTATTCTCGCGGAGCTCAACTGACAAATGCTTGACACAACCAAGAAATGATTGTGCTGCGGTGGAATTCCCGTTAGAATGCGAGCTAGAGGGGATTCCGACAGTCTGAAAGAGCGCGCGGCGACGCATCGCGCCAGATGAGCAACTGTCACCGCCATGCCAGGAACCGCACGGAGGTAACATGCGAAAAGTAGTGTTGTTGCTGGTCGGAGTTTCCGCACTAGGCATTCCCTCGACACTTTTGACCGCGGCTCAGATGCAAAACTCTGAAACACATCTGATGAAGACCCGCCAGAAAGAAGAGCGCAAAGCTCTCAAGCTGAAAGAGTACAACGAGAGAGCGTATTACAAGGACCCACACATCCCCAAAGCCCTCCGCGAACAAAGGAAACATGAAATGCTAAGAGAACGGCGCGCCCTTCGGGACAGACAGAAAGCGGAACTTCAGGACTTGAAGGACCGGCGAAAGATTTACAAAGAAGGTATGAAAGGTATGAGCGGGCAGTGAGCCGTTTCTGGGCATGCCTCTGTTGGGCGAGATTGGGTGGCGGACGCCGCGAGGGGGACTGAAAACACCGGCTGCTTCCGGCACACTGTCCGTGAAGAATAGCCGAGGTTTCCCATGCGACGGATTTCACTCTGCCTGATAGCGCTCCTGGTTTCGTGCCCGATGGGATGGACGCCGGCCGATAAGCCGGCGCCCGAACAACACGACCAAGGCCAGTCCAAACCTCGACCCACGCTGGGACCGTCTACACCTTCGTCACCAAGCGGTCCGCGTTCTTCCACCACGAATGATGCGAGAAAGCTTCTTCACATCAAGAAGATCTTTATTCAGAACATCGACAACATGCTCAGCGACAAGCTGGTGGAGGACCTCGGGAAGACCGGGCCGTTTCGAATCGTCGCGGAGGTCAAAGAGGCAGACGCTGTCATGCGCGGAACGTGCTTCGAGTCCCGCCGACTTAAAAGCCTGCATTCCGAAGTGTTCATCAGCGACCGGGTTACAGGTGCATCCATCTGGCAGGACACGATTCTGCGGCCCTTCAACCCTCCCGCGCTGCAAAAAGCTGTGGACGACACAGCAGCCTTGATCATTCAGCATTTGAACGACGACGTCCAGCAGGCCCAGCGGCACTAAATTATGAATTATAAATTATGAAGACCGCGGGGAAAGCTGCGAGTCCTCGGGGAGGAGCGCAGCGAACAGCACGCGGGAACTTCTTAAAATTCATAATTCATAATTTATAATTCATAATTCATCATTCATAATTCCTCGCCTATGGCTGATTTTGCTCAAGAGTTCTTCGATTTTGCACCCACCGTCTATCTGAACTGTGCCTACCATGGACCTTTCCCCCGCGCGACGGTCGAGAGAATTCGCGAAGCCATCGAATTGAAGTGCAATCCGGCGCGGATGGAGTCGCACCACTTTTTTGACGTGACGGAAAGCGTCCGCTGGCGCCTCGCTGAGTTGGTGAACGCCAACCCCTCGGAAATTGCGCTTACCAACAGCGCCACGCAAGGCGTCGGCATGGTGGCCTCCGGGCTCGGTCTGAAGGCGGAGGACGAGGTGGTGATCGCCAGCAACAACTTTCCGTCAAACCTTTTTACCTGGCTCCATCTGCGGCGCCTGGGTGTGCGTGTGACGGTGTTGAGGCCGGTCGACGGATATTTGCGCTTCGAGGATGTGGCAGCGGCGCTCACGCCGCGCACGCGACTCCTGGCACTCGATTGGGTGAGCTATACGACGGGAGTTCGGATCGACCTCATCGCACTCGGGGAGCTGGCGCACCGGCACGGAAGCCTTTTTCTGGTAGACGGCACTCAGGGCGTGGGCGCGCTCGAATTGGACGTTCATGCGCTGCCCGTCGATGTTTTGGTGGTGGCCGCGTACAAGTGGCTCCTGGGGCCGTACAGCACAGGTTTTGCATATTTGACGCCGGAGGTTCAGGACCGTCTGGATCTGCCCGTGGTGAACTGGTTGACGGTCGAGGGCAGCGAGGCATTTGATTCTCTCCCGACCGACCAGTTTGCTCTGCCCAAAACGGCGAAAGTCTTCGACGTTCCCGCGACCGCGAACTTTCTGAATCTCTATGCGCTCGACGCGTCGCTTGAATTCGTCCAGCGGGCGGGCGTCAGGACTGTCACTGAACATTGCAGGCGGCTTCTCGACCACTTGGCCGAGGGAGTGTTGCGCCGCGGCCTTCGATTGTCAGCGGCGGCCGGGCCCGAGCGCCGCTCGACGATTCTCTGTTTCCAGGCCGATTCGCCCGAACTCACCAAGAAGTTGTTTGACAAATTAACGGCTCAGCACGTGGCCGTCAGCCTGCGGCACGGAATGATTCGTGTTTCGCCGTATCTATACAACAGCGAAGCGGACATTGAGAAGGTCTTAGAAGTCGTGGGCTGATCGGTGGGAATTATGAATTCCGTTGTAACTTAACATTAATGCAGATTCGTCCCTTCGTAGCCTCGGACCTCGAAACTCTCTACCGAATCGACCAGGAGTGCTTCCCGCCGGGGATTGCTTATTCCCGCAACGAACTTTCCGGCTTCATTGGCCGTCGCGGGGCAAAAGCGTGGGTGGCCCTCGCGAATGAGAAAACCGTGGGGTTCGTCGTCGTAGCAAGGGAACCGCAGCGGATCGGACATATCGTGACCATTGATGTGATCGAAGGAAAGCGCCGCGCCGGAGTTGGCAAGGCCTTGATGAAAGTCGTCGAAGAGTGGGCGGAGAAGGAATCACTGCAATTGCTCTGTCTCGAGACCGCGCAAGACAACCGCCCGGCACAGGCGTTTTACAGCAGCCTGGGTTACGTGAAAGTGGAAGAAATCCCAGGGTACTACTCCAACGGCGCCGCGGCGTGGGTGATGGTGAAGTGGCTCTGAGGCGCCGCCAGCCATACTAACAGTCACTTAGAAACCGCCGACGCAAGAGAGGGGCTGAGTGCGAACATCCCAATTCTTAGAAGGAACTCCGGCTGTAGTCTCCGAGCAAACTTTTGTGTGGGTTTTGTGAACTTTCGCCAATATAATCCTCGTCGCTCGCGTGGAGAGGAATAACGGGAACCCGATGCCGATCAAGTTGACCTCGAAAGAATACCGGATCATCACCATGGCCATTCTGGTGGCGGCGGCGTCCCTGGCCATCGGCGTCAAATACTTCTGGCGTGCCTTCCCAGAGGCGGCCATTGACTTTCGCGTAACTCGGGACGACTCCGAACCCATCGCCCGGCAATTTCTGGCGGGGCGGAATATCCAGGTCGCTGGTTACCGCCATGCGGCGGCCTTTCAGTACGACGACGAGGGCAAAGTCTACCTGGAGCGGACGCAGGGTTTGGAGCGCATGAACCAGCTCACGCGTGGCCCGATCCGTGTTTGGCGGTGGGCGCATCGCTGGTTCCGGCCGCAGCAGAAAGAAGAATATCAAGTCGCGGTGACGCCGGCGGGTGAGGTCGTGGGCTTCCTTCACGAAATGCAGGAGACGGCGCCGGGCGCCAACCTGGATCCCGATTCCGCCCAGGGCATCGCTGAAAATTTCTTGCGCGACGTCATGAAGCGCGATCTGAATGACCTGGAGTTTGTCGAGAAGAGCACCAACAAGCGGGAAGCGCGCACGGACCATTCGTTCATCTGGAAACAGAAGAGCGTGAACCTGGGCGACGGCAGCTTGCGCGTGGAAGTGGACGTCAACGGCGACCAAGTCTCGGGCTACCACGAGTTCATCAAGGTCCCCGATCAGTGGAGCCGCGATTATGCCCGGCTGCGCTCGCGCAACGAAACCACGCAGGTGGTGGACCAGGTGTTCCTTTTTCTCCTGGGCATTTTCATGCTCGTGGTCCTTGTGCAACGAATACGCGAGCGTGATGTGCCGGTCCGCATGGCGCTGGCGTTCGCGCTGGTGGCGACGGTGCTGTACTTCCTCGGCCATCTGAACAATTTTTCGCTGGAGGAATTCGGGTACACAACTACGGATGCGTACGCGAGTTTTGTGACGCGGTATGTCATGCTCGGGCTCCTCGCGGCCGTCGCTTGGGGCGCTTTCGTGTTCTACCTGGTGGCGAGTTCCGAGCCTGTTTATCGCCAGGCCTTCCCGAGACTTCAATCCCTGCGGGGCACGCTCAGTTGGAAGGGGCTTCGCTCTCGATCGTTTTTTATGGCCAACGTGGTCGGAATCGGTCTCACTTTTTTCTTCTTTGCCTATCAGACGATTTTTTACCTCGCGGCCAACAAATTGGGGGCCTGGGCGCCTGCCGAGGTGAATTATTCCGACCTTCTGAACACCCGCATTCCCTGGGTCTGGGTGCTTTTCATTGGATTCATTCCTGCGGTATTTGAAGAATTGATGTTTCGCGCCTTTGCTATCCCATTCTTGAACAGGTTCTTGCGATCCGCGCCGCTCGCCATAGTGTTCGCGGCGTTCATCTGGGGCTTCGGCCACGCCGCCTATCCCAATCAGCCTTTCTTCATCCGGGGACTTGAGGTGGGCCTGGGCGGCATCGTGATAGGCATCATGATGCTGCGGTTCGGCGTTGTAGCCACGATGATCTGGCACTACTCAGTGGACGCGCTTTATACCGCGTTTCTGCTCCTGCGCTCGCACAATCATTATCTGATGGCGAGCGGCGGAGTTACCGCGGGCATCATGCTCGTGCCCCTGCTCCTGGCGCTGATTGCGTATTTGCAAACGGGCACGTTTGCGGAGGAAGAGTCGCTGACCAACGCCAGCGCGACGGCGGCGAGGCCTCCCGGCGAGCGCCCTGCGCCCGCCACCCAGGCCGAGGCTCCACTCGCCTATCAACCGCTCAGCCAGACCAGGCTGGCTTTGGCCGCCGGGCTGGTTGTGATTTTTCTGGCTTTGGCGTCGATCAAGGTTTATCGCTTTGGCGAGAATATCAAGCTCAAAACGACTCGGCAGGATGCCTTCCGGCTGGCTGACGATTTCCTGAAGGCGCGACACGTGGATCCTTCCCGCTATCATCGCGCCGCCTGGCTGCGGGAAAACCTAGACGGCTCGACAGCGAGGTATTTGCTCGAGCGCCGATCCGTCGAAGAGACGGACCGAATTTATCGCCAGGCCACACGGCTGGCCTTGTGGGAAGTCCGATTGTTCCGGCCGCTCGAAAAGGAGGAATACGAAATCCTGGTGGACGCCGAGGGTGCGCGTGTGTTCGCCTACAAGCACGTGCTGGACGCCGCCGCCGCCGGAGCGTCACTTTCGATGGACGAGGCGCGCGCCCTGGCGGAGAAAGCCGTCCAGCAGGAGGGCTACCGGCTGGCCGATTTCGATTTGCAGGAAAACCAGGGCGAAAAGAAAAAAGCCCGCCAGGACTACACGTTTGTCTGGCAGGCAAAGCCGGCCGACCCGCGCAATGTGGACGAGGAGCACTATCGCCTCGAGGTGAACGTCGCGGGCGACCAAGTGGTCAGCGTTTCGCGCTTTTTCAAGCTGCCCGATGAATGGGTGCGCCAAAGAGAAGCTCTGACAATGTCGACCATCGCCCTCGGAACGATTGCCGGGCTGCTCTACGTGGGATTGTCCGGAGGCGCCCTCATCATCCTGGTGAAACAAATCCGCAGCGGAAGAATTCCATGGCGAGCCGCGGGCAAAGTCGGGATAGCGCTTGCGGTCATCGCCGGGCTGGGAGAGATCAACGCCCTTCCGACTCTCGACAGCTTTTATCAAACCTCGATTCCACTTTCGGCGTTCCACCTCGTGGTTGGCGTTTCTCTGCTGCTTGGAGCCGCAGGGGTGGGACTTGGGAGCTGGGTGCTGGTGGGGCTCGCCACCAGCCTTTATCCTGACGCCTGGAGAATTTTCCAAGGCGCGGCACGCCGAGTGTGGCGACGCGACGCTCTCGTGGCGATTGTGGTCAGCATCAGTGCGGGAGCCGCGCTGGGCCAAGTGCGCGGACTGGTGGAAAATCGTTTCCATGCCTATTTCCCGGTCAGCGTTGGCCTTGTGCCGGATTCCTTCGACGCCGCGCGGCCGGCCGTGAGTTTCTTTCTCCGCGGACTCGAATCCGGCATCCTTTACGCCGCGAGTGTGGCAGTGATTATCTATCTCGTCCGCTTTGGCCTGGCGCGTCGCGAGTGGTGGATCGGAGTTTTGGGCTTGATCTTCATCATCAGCCGCGGGTCCCCGACCGCTCATTCGGTTCGCGAGTTCATGCTCACTTGGGGGATGGGCATGCTGACCGCCGTCGCGGTCATCGGAATCTTGGCGTTATTCTTTCGAGACAACGTGCTGGCGTACATTGGGACGGCATTCCTGGCCCCTATTCTCACGCCCATGATCTCGCTGCTCTCCGAACCGCCCAGGTTTTTCAGGTGGGACGGCGGGGCGTTGGCTGTGGTGACCCTCCTGGTGATGGGATGGCTGTTCCTGGCGGGGCGGGGAAGTGAAGCCGTGCCATTGCCTCCTGCGGACTTTCGGGTGGACTCATCATTGAGTTCGACGCCAGGAGCAGGTGACAGTGTTTCATGACACGATTCTAGGGCGGTGCTAAAAGGGGAGGTTTTCTGTGATCGCCGTGCCTTCAGAGCTTTAACACAGAGGTCGCTGAGGTGCTCAGTGCACTGTGTGTTGGATCTTTCTTGGCCACAGAGAGCAGAGAGCCGGCATATTCAATTTACATTATATGAAAAGAAATATAACAATTACAGGGCTCTTGCCCGTTCTTGGCTTGTGCCTTTCCGTGCCGGCAACCCTTCATTCGGCGGAGAACCTGAAAATCAATCCGAGGCTCAATTACAACAGTGATAGCCAGGATGGTCCGCTGATTACCGGCGACCGAATGCAGGACGGCCCCGCCAAGGGCAAGCCGAACTACGTTTTCATGTATGGCGAGGGCTGATTCAATTCCAAACGGCAGGCTCGCC
The DNA here is from genome assembly GCA_050013575.1 of Terriglobia bacterium. Taxonomy (GTDB): domain Bacteria; phylum Acidobacteriota; class Terriglobia; order UBA7540; family UBA7540; genus DASYXZ01. Next base: position 6,970 of record JBEKEZ010000057.1, read on the forward strand.
GTTCCGTCAGCTTATACGACAAGTACAAAGGCCGCGTGGGATTTGTCATAATCGACCTGGATCGCGAACGATCGCCGGAGCAGCAGGCGCTGGTGAAGAAATTCTATCGAGGATCTATTCCTCACATTGTAGTTCTGGATAGCGCCGGCCAGGTGGTGTACAACGCTTCCGGTGAGGTTGAAGAATCGCAGATGGCGGAGCTTCTCGACACCACGTTGAAGAAAAGCAGAAACTAGAAAGCAGAAATCAGAGAGCTGAGGCAAGCGGTCAAGTTTATTCTTTACGCTGCACGTTCTTTCTTGCTTTCTAATTTCTGCTTTCTAATTTCCGATTTTAGCGGGAGGGCTCAATGGAACAAATCAATCGACGGAATTTCATGAAATCGGTTGCGGGAGCGGCGGCGCTCTCGGCCGGCGATCTGGAGCTGGGCGCAGTGCCTGGCGCTGGCCCGGTCTTCCTTTCCACCTGGGTGCACGGAAAGCCTGCCAACGAGCGCGCGGCGGAGGTTTTTGTCGCCGGGGGCAGCCTGCTCGACGCCGTTGAGCGCGGCATCAACGTGCCTGAGAACGACCCCAGCGTCACGAGCGTCGGCTACGGCGGACTGCCCAATGAGGAAGGCGAGGTCGAGCTGGACGCCGCTATCATGGACGGCACTCGGCATCGTGCCGGAGCGGTGGCCAGTCTCCACAAAATCAAAAACCCGATTTCGGTCGCTCGCCAGGTTCTTGAGAAGACGAAGCACACAACGCTCGCCGGGGAGGGCGCGTTTCGTTTTGCGCTGAGAATGGGATTCCATCCGCAAACACTGCTCACGCCGGAAAGCCTGAAGAAATGGCTGGACTGGAAAGCCGACCCGAAGCGCCAAATGTTTTGGGTTGACCCGACCGAGAATCACGACACCATCGGGATGGTCGCGACGGACGGCCAGGGCCACGTCGTGTCCGGATGCTCAACTTCTGGCCTCGCCTGGAAAATTCCCGGCCGCGTCGGCGACTCGCCGCTGGTGGGTTGCGGTGTCTATGCGGACGACAACGTGGGCGCCGCCAGCGCGACCGGCGACGGCGATCTGATGACCAATTACTGCACCAGCGTCTCGATTGTCCACTCGATGGCGCGTGGAGCATCCCCGCAGGACGCTTGTCTGGAGCTGCTCCAGCACATGGTCAAGACCGATCCGTCCAACAAGTCTCGAGACGTTTGCGTGATTGCCATCAATCCTCGAGGCGACGTGGGCGCAGCTTCGATGCGTTCCGGCTATCGGCTGAAATATGCCCTGTGGCGCAGCGGCAAGAGTGAGCTGCTCGAGGCTGTAGCGCTGTACTGACGGACAAATCAGAAAGCAGAAATCAGAAAGCAGAAATCAGAAAGCAGAAATCAGAAAGCAGTGAGGTTCATCACTTACGTGCCCGCCCGGTTTTCTTCTGATTTCTAATTTCTGATTTCTGCTTTGTTCTTCCCCATCCCCCGCCGCCTGGCGTTGCGACGCTCAGCACACTTCCTTTGGGAGCGGCGAAGACTGCTTTGGATGGCAGAGCAAGAATCCGCCCGCCGGGGAGAATCAATCGATTCTTGCCCGGTCGGCCCGGCTTTCCACCGTGCAGTCCATAAGGCTGAAAACGGCGTCGGTCCGAAAGGATGCTGCCGCGGACATCAGAGAGGAACTCGATCTCGCGGACAATGCCGTCACCGCCACGAAAACGCCCGGCGCCGCCCGAGCCGCGCCGAATAGAGTATGACCTGACGCGGACAGGATACGCTGACTCGAGCGCCTCAATCGGAGTATTCAATGAGTTCGTCATGTGAGTGTGAACTGCGCTCAGGCCGTCGGCGGCGGGCCGGGCACCCATGCCGCCGGCGATCGTTTCATAGTATGCGAAGGGTTCCTTTGAGCCCGAGCCCGGCTGCACGTGACTCCCGCCGAACGACACGTTGTTCATGGTTCCGGAACTGGCGGCGGGGATGCGGTCGGGAAGCGCTTGCGCGAGGGCTTTCAGAAGCACGTCGACAATCCGCTGTGACGTTTCCACATTGCCGGCCGCGACGGCGGAGGGCGCTTGGGCGTTGACGACGCTGTTCTGCGGCGCTCGCAGTTCGATCGGCGCCATCAGTCCCGCGCAGGCCGGAACATCTTCTCCGAGCAAACAGCGAAAGACGTAGAACACGGCCGAGTAGGTAATGGCCAGCACCGCGTTTACGCTGCCGCGACATGCTGGTGAGGATCCGGCGAAATCGACGGTTGCTCGCCCTCGGCGGATGCGAATGGTGGCGCGCAAACGCACGGGTTGGCGGGAGAATCCATCGTCGTCGAGAAAGTCCTCGGCGCGATAGACGCCTTCGGGAATGCGCGCCAGAGCTTCGCGCATCAAGTGGGCCGAGTATTGCTGAAGGGCCTCCAGATAAAACTCGGTCTTGGCGCTGCCGTATTTTTCGACGAGCTCCGCGAGGCGGCGCTCGCCCAGACGGCACGCGGCAATTTGCGCCGCAAGGTCGCCCTCGCGCTCGCGCGGTGTTCGGACGTTGGCGAGCACCATGGCCAGAACGTCGCGTTGAATCTTCCCGGCTCGCATGAGCGCGACGGGCGGAATACGCAACCCTTCTTGGTAGATTTCTTCGCTCAATCCCATGGAGGCCGGTTGCGCGCCGCCGATATCAGAATGGTGCGCGCGATTGGCGACATAGAATACCGGCCGAGTTCGGCTTGCCCCGCGAGTGCGCGTTTTCCCTGGCCGAGCGCCAGCAAACGCTGGCATGACCAGGGTGATGTCGGGCAGATGCGTCCCGCCCGCGTAAGGATCATTCAGCATGGCGATGTCGCCCGGCCCGAGGTCGAGCGCGTGAATAGCGGCCGCCACGGACATGGGCATCGAGCCGAGATGGACGGGCATGTGGTCGCCCATCGCCACCACGCGCTCCGCTCCGTCGAACACGGCGCAGGAATAATCACGCCGTTCTTTGATGTTGGGAGAAAAGGCGGACCGGCGAAGGGCAGCGCCCATCTCCTCCGCAACCGAGTGGAAGAGGTTCTTGAAGATCTCGAGTTCGGCCGCGTCAGTGCGCATGTTGAGCCAGCCCCAAGTTCAAGTGCTCGTCGACCGAGCAAGTGAAGTCGGGAGGAACCACAGTCGTTGAGCTATATTCGAAGACGATGGCGGGTCCCGTAAATCGTGCGCCAGGTGTGAGCCGCTCGCGATCGTAGAGCCGGGTTGGCCGGAACCTGCTCTCAAACCAAACGGGCTTTTCCGTATTTACTGCGAGGCTAGAGTTTCGTGGGCGGCTAAACGTCGCTGGCCGTCGCGGCGGTTGAGGCGTGGGCAGCGCGAGGCGGACTCGCAAACTCACGATCTCAATCGGCCTTCCCGGTTGCGAATGGCCATAGGTCTTATCGTGCTCCAAATGGAAGCGGCCGCAAAAGTCATGCGTAAAGGGAACTGAAAGTTCATAAGCTTGGCCGACGTAGCGGACAGCCAAGCCGCGCTCAATTCTGAGCCGCTGGGTGTCGAAGATCTCGCGGCGTAAGTCGATGCGTGCCCGGCGCTCGATCGAATCGAAGCGTCGCCGAAGTTGCTCGAGGAAGCTCTGGAACTTCGGGGACGAAGCTGCGCTCCTGCCTCCGGCCTCCCCTGATTCAGGAACAGTCAGCAACACCGATTGCGAGACATCTTTGACGATGTCGGAAAGCAAAATGCCCAACGCTGAAAATGCGCCCGGGTGGCGAGGGACGATGACTCCTGCGAGCCCCAGGGAGCGTGCCAAGTCGGCGGCGTGCAACCCGCCGGCGCCTCCAAAACAGATCAGTGTGAAATCGCGAGGGTCGTGCCCACGTTCCACTGAGATAACCCGCAGGGCGCGCTCCATGGTGGCGTTTGAGACCGAGACGATCCCGCGGGCGAGCTCCAGCGGCGACTTGGGACCCGAGGCGCGGAGGTTCCGCGGCAGGCCGTGCAGGAACTGGGCGAAACAGTCTTCCACTCTCGGCAGGTCGAGCCTGAACGCGCCACCCAAGAAATGGTCTGGGTCCAACCGGCCAAGAAGCAGATGGGCGTCGGTGACCGTGGGCCGAGTGCCGCCGCGTCCGTAGCAGATGGGACCGGGCACCGCGCCCGCGCTCTCGGGTCCGGCTCGCAACGCGCCGCCCGCGTCCACGCGCGCCAGTGAGCCGCCACCCGCGCCCACGGAGTGAACATCGAGCACCGGCACGGCCACGGGCAAATCCGCCAAGGTTGTTTCGCGCGTCGTGCGCGGAGGGCCATCGAGCAAACATACATCGGTCGAGGTCCCTCCCATATCGAAACTGATAACGCGCCTGATTCCAAGGCTCTCTGCGAGCCGCGCCGCAGCCACCACGCCGCCCGCGGGGCCGGAGAGAATGGTGCGGACCGGCTCGCGCGCCGCGCGCTCGGCGGTCGTGATTCCGCCGTTCGATTGCATAACATAAATGCGGCCCGCAGAACGATGGCGAGCGCGGACTTTTTCACGCTGTGCTGTTGGATTCGTCGCGAGGATCGACGCGGACGCGGAAGGGAGAGTGCTCGCTTCCGCTTGGCGGGCAAGGTTAGCGAGGTACGATCCCAGCCGGGGTGCCAAATACGCATTGATGACAACTGTTGACAGCCGTTCGTATTCACGAAACTCCGGCAGAATTTCGTGAGACACGCTGACCGGCAATCCCGACTGGCGAAGGGCGCGTGCCACGAGGCGTTCGTTATGCGGGTTGCGAAACGAAAAAAGGAAACAGACAGCTGCGGATTCGGCGCCGGAGCGCTGAAGCGCGCGCACGAGACGCTTCAGCTCTCCTGATGACGGCCGCGCCAGAATCTTGCCCGCGGCGGTGACTCTCTCGCGCACTCCCCAGCGATACGGGCGCGGAACGAGAGGCGGCTCTCTCCGAACATTCAGATCGTAAAGCCGCGGCCGGCTTTGCCTTCCAATCTCGATCAGATCTTCAAATCCCGCGGTGGTCACTAAGGCGACGCGCGCTCCGCGCCGCTCGAGCAGACTGTTTGTACCCACCGTTGTGCCGTGAATAATATCCACGGGCTCGCCGGGCGCTGATTCTCCGGCGAGGCGGCGCACGCCCTCGAGAATTCCTCGAGCGGAATTGTCCGGAGTTGAAAACACCTTGAGTATCTTGATTTCGGAGCCTTCGAGCACCACACAGTCGGTGAAGGTTCCGCCGGTGTCTACGGCGACGCGCATAGTGGGAATTATGAATGATGAGTGATAACAAAGGGAAGCTAGAAGCTAGGAGTTAGAAGCTAGAATGACGAAGCGAATGTTGCCTGCGCACTTTATTCGAACTTCTAACTTCCAGCTTCTAGATTCTCCGTCCCGAGCGGAAGAGACGCGTGCGCGGTCAGGGAAGCGTCGGCGGTGAGGCCGGCCGCGATGCGGTAGTAGCCTGCGGCCGCAATCATGGCGGCGTTATCGGTTGAGAGGGCCGGCGAGGGAAAGAAAACTCGCAGCCCGCGCGACGCGGCGGCTTGGTGAAAGAGCTCGCGGAGTAAGGAATTGCAGGCTACGCCTCCGGAGACCAGAATTGTATCCACGCCTTGGCTGTCTGCCGCAATCAGAGTGCGTTCAACCAAGTCCGTGATCGCGGCGTGCTGAAAGCTTGCAATCAGATCGAGAGTTGCGGCGGAGCAGTGGGCGTGAATGTCATGTATCGCCGGTTGCCTCGTGGTCTTTGTCCAGGCGCGGCGTTCCTGAGCCTCGGTTTCGAGTGCGGTGCCGCGCAGGCGATAGAGCACCGCAGTCTTGAGGCCGGAGAAGCTGAAGTCGAGTGGGTTGCCCTTCATGCGAATTCGGCCAAACTCCACAGCGCGTGGGTTTCCGAATCGCGCCAGGTTATCAATCACCGGCCCGCCCGGATAGCCTAGAGCCAGCAGCTTCGCAACCTTGTCAAAGGCCTCGCCGGCCGCGTCGTCGCGGGTTTGTCCGAGCCGGGTGTAGGAGAAAGCAGTAGGCGGTAGGCAGTAGGCAGAAGGCAGATTAGATTCGGGATTCGGATTTTGGGTTTCCGGTTTCGCAGAAGTTGGCTGCACATCTCCCGAAGACGGCGCTGGTTTTTCGAACCCCGAAACCCGAACCCCGAATCCCGGCTCCCCGCTGCCTACTGCCTTGTGCCGACTGCCTACTTCAGGTCTTGCTGCTTCAACCCGGAATAGTGAGGTGTGGCCGCCGGAGACCACAAGCGCCACGGCCGGAAGGCGCGCCTCATGAGTCTCGCGGCCTTCGTGCAACGCACGTGTGTTTTCCAGCAGCACAGACTGGATGTGACCTTCCAGGTGGTTGACACCGATTAACGGCTTCCCCAGAGCGAGCGCGAGAGCCTTACCATAGACCAGGCCTACGAGAAGCGAGCCGATCAAGCCCGGGCCTTCGGTGACGGCGATGCCCTCGATGTCGGCGAGTCCGACGCCGGCCTGGCGGCAAGCTTCCTCGACCACCGGCGCGATGCGCCTCAAGTGCTCTCGTGACGCCAGTTCCGGTACCACTCCTCCATACTTCTGGTGAGTCAGAACCTGAGACGCCACGACGTTGGACAGAATTCGTTCTCCGTTCTCAACGACGGCCGCCGCCGTTTCGTCGCAACTGGACTCAATTCCCAGAACCAACATCTGACCTTCTTCCTTGTTAGTATGTTAGCATACGCGTCGCGGACGAAAAGTTTTCGAGGTGAAGATGACGATTCGAAAAGCCGTACTGCCGGTGGCCGGGTTGGGCACACGCTTCCTGCCGGCGACCAAAGCGCAGCCGAAGGAAATGATGCCGATTGTCGATAAGCCCCTTGTGCAATACGCGGTGGAGGAGGTCTCGGGGTCCGGCATTCCAATGGTGATCTTCGTGACCGGGCGCGGGAAAAACGCCATTGAGAATCATTTTGATGTGTCCGTCGAGCTGGAGCAAGAACTGGCTGGACGCGGCAAGGAAGATTTGCGCAGGCAAGTGCAATCGATCTCCGGGCTGACGGAGATGGTGTATGTTCGCCAAAAACATCCACGTGGGCTGGGGCACGCCATTCTTGTTGCGCGCAATCTGGTGGGCGACGAGCCCTTCGCCGTCCTGCTGTCCGATGACGTGGTACAGAGCCGAGTGCCGGTTCTCAAGCAGATGATCGATGTCTATGCGAGATACGGAGCAAGCGTTGTGGCGATTGAACGAGTCGAAAGGAGAACGGTGTCGCAGTATGGCGTTATTCGTGGGCGGCTGGTGCCGGATAAGGAATTGAACGGGCGGCTCTACCGAATTGATGACATGGTGGAGAAACCCGCAGTAGCGGAAGCACCCTCCAACCTCGCTGTGATCGGGCGCTATATTCTGACCCCGGCCGTCTTCCGAGAACTGGCCAGCACGCGACCGGGCGCCGGCAACGAGATCCAGTTGACTGACGCTCTGAAACGCCTCCTCAAGAAGGAAGATATTTATGGATATATGTTCGAAGGAAAGCGCCACGACGCGGGTGACAAGCTCGGATTTCTCAAGGCGACGGTTGAAATTGCCCTCCAGCGCGACGATTTAGGTAAGCCGTTCCGAAAATACCTTAAGTCCCTGAAGCTCTGACCAAGTAACTTATCACCGAGCTGGTTTAAGTCGTGAGGCTACACATGAAAGATGAGAACAAGGCTTTACGAGAACACTTGCTCTACCTGCTGCGAGGTGGCGGAGCGCATCTGAACTTTGACGCGGCAGTGGCTAGTTTTCCGGCCAAGCTCAGAGGCGCGAAGCCGGCCGGCTTGCCGCACACGGCCTGGAGCCTGCTTGAGCACATGCGGATCGCCCAGTGGGACATTCTGAATTTTTGCCGTAACCCCAAATATAAGGAGCTGAGTTTTCCCTCCGACTACTGGCCGCGCCAAGACTCGCCGCCTTCGGCTGCCGCTTGGGATAAGTCCGTCAAAGCATTTCGTGCCGACCTGAAAGGGACGGAGAAGCTTGTGGCGGATAAGTCCACGGACCTGTTTGCCCTCATCCCACATGGTAGCGGCCAGACGATTCTGCGCGAAGCCCTGCTGGTGGCGGATCACAACGCCTATCATCTGTGACAACTAGTAACGCTTCGGCGGTTGCTTGGTGCATGGCCGGAAAAGTAAGCGAGTGAGTCTCTTGGAAATTGAGAAGTAACCGGGTGCCGCCGAGTCCGTTTTCGATGAATTGAAAACCTCTATTTGCGAGGACGAGATTTAGAATCTGCCGGCTTTGTGGCCGCCGAAGGGTCTGTAGATTTCGTAGTATCGCCGGTTGACGATTTGCCTGATTTGTCGACAGCGCCTTTGTCGCTCTTTCCCGAGGGCGCGGCGTCTGTTTTTTCCTTTTCCCTTTTTTCCTTCTCCGCAGGAGAGCTTTTGCTGGGGTAGTCGGTAACGTGCCATCCGGTGCCCTTGAATTTGAAGGCAGGGGAAGAAAGCAACCGCTCGAGCTGGCCGCCGCATTTTTCGCACTTGGTGAGGTGGGGATCAGAGAACTTCCTGATCTTTTCAAACTCCGCACCACACTTCCGGCACCGATATTCGTAAAGGGGCAAGCAATCCTCCTCTTCGATCTTTCCTTGCCATTGTAGCAGGCCTCAAAATGGGCGTCAAAAACCGAGCCGGATTGGTTCCGGGGGCTCGCGAGTCTCAACGCGGCATTGCGCCTTTACCGGCGAATTGATAGACTTCATTTGAACACCCCCAGTGAATTGAGGTGCTCGAGAGCCTATGTCGCGTGATGGTCACGGCCGGCCCGCCCGGATTCCCCAAAACGGTACTAGCGGCAAGCTTTTCGTTGTAGGGACACCCATCGGCAACCTGGAGGACATCACTCTGCGCGCCATCCGCACCCTCAAGGAAGTGGATTTGATCGCCTGTGAGGATACTCGACGAACGCAGCAGCTTCTCAATCACTACTCCATTCCGACGCGGACCATCAGCTACCATCAGCACAACGAAATGACGCGCGCGCCGGAACTCGTGATCCAGATGGAAGAGGGCAGCCAGATCGCGTTGGTCTCGGATGCAGGAATGCCTGGGATCTCAGACCCTGGTTATCGGTTGGTCCATCTGGCGATTCGTCACGAGATCCCTGTCATACCCGTGCCCGGTGTCTCGGCGTTTGTGGCGGCGATTTCGGCCTCGGGCCTGCCCGTAGACAAGTTCCGCTTTCTTGGCTTCCTGCCTTCGAAGAAATCGGCGCGACGAAAAAGCCTGGAGGAGATCGCGAGCGCCAATAAAGCGCTGGTTTTCTACGAGGCACCCCACCGTTTGGTTGAGATGCTGCACGACGTTTCGGAAATCCTCGGGGATCGGCCCGTGGTGGTGGCGCGCGAGGTCACCAAGTTACACGAGGAGTTTGTCCGCGGCACCGCCTCCGAAGTGCTCCAGGTTTTGAAACGGAAGCCGGTCAAGGGTGAGATCACCGTTCTGCTGGGGACCGCGTCTGCGGAGCCAAAGAAAGGGCGCCCGGCTCAGTCCATCCGCAAAGAGATCGAGGGCGTGATGGTCGGCGAAGGGCTGGAAGAGCGCGAGGCCTTGAAAGTCGTGGCGCGGCGGCGCGGAATCTCCAAGAGTGAGGCTTACCGACAGTGGCAAATGGAGAAGGGGCGCGCGTCGCGCTCTTCGCCTTGAAGTTTGGCGCGCCCAGCAACAGACGGCGAAGTTATCCGATCTCCGCCGAATAGGTAGTCAGGGTTGCTCCAATAAATCGAATACTCACTCGGTTCAGTTCACCTTCCTTGGCCACTCGAACCACAGAGGCATTCGCAAAGAAATCGGACGGGCCTTCACCTGGCCGTTTGGGCCCGCGTCCAGGAAGGACGACGGTGACCGACGTCAAAACGGGCAAGTTTCGCTTGGTCAGAAGAGAGAGACCGCGCCGGCTGACCTCCAGGGCTTCGGCCGAATCGTCGAACGCCACCCCGTTCGCGTCCACTCCGCGAATGTGGACGGGGACCGCCGCCTCAATTCTCTTCTGGCTGCGTTGATCTATTCCGCTCGGCCTCGATGGCTCAGACATACGTTTCCCCCTGGAGGGCTTGGCTTTCGATCTCGAGCGCGGCTTCGGCCGCCGGCAGTGCCGCGGTAAAGAAATCATCGACGAGTTCCAGAACGACTTGAGGGTCGGGCGCGCCTTGAATTCGTCTTCTCAGGTCGGCACCGTGTCGAACTCCGTGCGTGAACCAGCTCGCGAATTGCTTCATCTTGCCGATGGCGCCGGGTGTGTCTTCTTCTACCAGCATACGGTAGTAGGTACGGATCATATCGTAGCGGTCCGCGTCAGTGGGCTCGGCATACTCGCCGGTGCGGAAGTAATCCGCCATTTGGCGGAAGATCCATGGGTTCGATGAAGCAGCGCGGCCAATCATCACCGCATCGCAGCCGGTCTGCTCTCGAAGGGCCTGGGCGTCGCGCGGCGTCATCACGTCGCCGTTGCCGATCACGGGAATTCCGACACTTGATTTAACCTCGCGGATGACCTCCCAGCGAGCGCGACCGCTGAATCCCTGCACGCGAGTGCGGCCGTGAACGGAGATCGCCTCCACGCCGCAGTCTTCCGCGAGTTTTGCCACCGGGACTGCGACGATCTCTTCGTCGTTCCAGCCAATTCGGATCTTGATGGTGAAGGGTATCGTGACGGCCGTGCGGATTTGTTTCAGGATTTGTTCCAGCAAATTCAGCTCGCGCAACAAGCCGGAACCCCCGCACTTGACCACCTTCTTGGCCGGACAGCCCAGGTTCAGGTCGACCAAGTCGAAGCCCAAGTCCTGGATCTTGCGAGCCGCTTCGGAAAGATGCGCGGGATCGGCGCCGAAGATCTGCGCCGAGATCGGCCTCTCTTCCTCAGTGTAGTGCAGATAGCGCTGCGATTTCATATTGCCCCGAAGCATGCCTTCGCTCGACACAAACTCCGTCATGATCAGGCCGCAGCCGCCCAGGCGCTTGATGAAACGGCGGAAAACCGTGTCCGTGATGCCCGCCATCGGCGCCAGGATATGCCCCGGCCGCACCACCACGTCGCGAATAGACAATTGCTCGAAGGTCATCGTTCGCTCATTGTGTCAAGAAATCGCCCCGGTTGGCAACGGCAAAGCGCATCTGGCCTTCCGCCACGCGCTCGCCATCGCGGTATGCGGCGCCCCGCAGTTCTCCGAAGTTCTCGCGGAGTTTCACCACTTCTGCCTCCACCCGCAAGGTGTCGCCCGTGTGAACCGGCTTCAACATCGTTGCGGCGGGCACCTGTAAAATGACCGCCAGCTTGCCTTCCATGTTGGGACGCTGAAGCACCAGGATTGCGCCCAGTTGGGTCACCATTTCGATGAGGATGCCCGCTGGGACGAGGTGCGATTCCGGAGAATAGCCTTGAGACTCGGCGCCGTCGGCCGAGAAAGTCTTGATCCCGGAGATTCGCCGGCCCGGCTCAAACTCGAGGACACGGTCGATCAGAATAAACGGGTAGCGGTGCGGGATGATGCGCTGGATGGCGCTCTGAAACAGCGGCGCCGTCGAGTCATTTGATGCCTGGGTCATTCGGCTGCCTACAAAAGCGAAGTGTCAATTTCTGCTTCGTTGGTCGTTGTGCTGGTGGAACCGCGCGCCGCGCCTTTCGACTGATCTGCAAGAACAGGTTGCACGGTGACCGTCTGCCTTGCCGCCTTCGTGCCATTTTCGAGATAGCGCCGGAGCTCGTCTCGTGAGCCTCGAAAGAAAGTCTCAACAAACTGATTCAACACATGCTCGCGAACGGATTCCTCGTTGACCAACGGACGATACAAGTGCGAACGCCCATGTTTCTCCCGCTCGGCGACGCCCTTGTGAACCAAGCGGCCCATCACCGTCATCACCGTGGTGTAAGCCAGCGGCCGCTCGGGCAAGAGTTGGGCGCGGATTTCGTGGACGGTGGCCTTTTCCAAAGCCCACAGCGCTTTCATGCACCGGAGCTCCAGAGGCGGCAGATCGAGGCGATGGTTACGATTTTTCCTGGCCATCGAGAAACGCAAGCTTTGGTTGTGCGCCCGGTGTTGGATTCGATAGACCTGAGGTTGCAGATTGGCTGGCGGCTCCCGATGCTGCCGATACGATGGCAGCTTCCGAAACTGTCGCTGCCGGCGCGGGCTTCAAAAGTTCTCGGCCCAGCGCGCGGTTGCGCGAGGTGAAGTCGCCCGCACGATCCTTGTCCGTCGCGAACTGCGCGCGCATGCTCTCCAGCTTCGAATCCAGGTCGTCGAGGTAATGAACCGCCAGCGCCTCGGGAAACATCGGCTCTCGCGGAGAGCCGAATTCCGCTTTGCCGTGATGCGACAGAATGATGTGCTCGAGTTTATCGCGCAAGGCAGGCGGGAAGTCGGGAATGAGCCTGATCTTTTCGCCGATGAGTTCCACGCTGATTGTGATGTGGCCGAGCAGTTGCCCTCGTGTGGTGTAAGTGAATCCACGTGTGAAGCTCAATTCTTCGATCTTTCCCAGGTCATGCAGCACCACGCCGGCCAGGATCAGATTGCGGTCCAGCGACTCGTAGTGGTCGCAAACCCGGTCAGCAAGTTGAAGCAGCGACGATACGTGCTCGAGCAATCCGCCCAGAAAGGCATGGTGGTAGGTTGTGGCAGCGGGCGCCAGCTTATATTTTTCGGCAATGAGCGGGTCTTCCGTCACCGCCAGCAGCAAGGTTCGCAGCGGTCCTTCCGGCATGGCGCGTAAACGTTCCAGAAGCGCCGCGTACATCTCTTCCGGATCCCGCTTGGAGCGCGGCAGGTAATCGCGGAGGTCGAATTCTTCCGGAGGACATTTCGAGATCCTGCGAACTCGAATCTGATTCGCCCCGCGGTACTCTTCCACCGCGCCATCGACGTTCACGACATCGCCCGCCTCAAATTCCAAGTTGAAACGGTCGCAGTCCCAGAGTTTCGCTGCTATCAATCCGGTCGAATCGCGCAGCGAAAGATCCAGATAGGCGCTCCCATTCGCCGCTGTTTTGCGTTCTTTGACGTTGACGAGAAACGCGGTCCGGACCGTCGTCTCCGGCTTGAGGTCCGCGATGAAAGTATGTTTCATGGCGTTGTTCTGGATGCGGTGAGCGGCGTGGGGCGCTCCGCTCCGGTATCGACATAGCCCGGGGCCAGGTAGATAAAGCTCTCCTTACGAAGGGTCCGGAGGTAGTCGCGCAACGCCGGCTGCATTTGCTGGTCATAAAGCATATTGGTGATCCGCGGCTCGACGTCTTCGAATTTAGCCATGCCCTCTTTGCGGCGTTCGAGGACCTTCAGAATGACAGGTCCAAACTTGGTCTCGATCAATTCCGTGGTTTGGCCCTCGTCCAACTTGGAGATAACCTCAGCGAGGGCCGGCGCCAAGGAATCAGTTTTGACAAAGCCGATATCGCCGCCCTCGCCGGCCTTTTCTTGATCGGAGTATTTCTTGACCACTTCCGCCCATTTCGCGCCGGCTTTGATTTCGGCGAGTGCTTCCTTCCCCCGTTGTTGCGCTTCTTCGGGCTTCCGGTTTTCGGTTGAAATCAGGATTTGGGCCAAGTGAACCCCTTCCGGAAAGACAAACTCGTTCTTATGCGCTTCGTAATACTTGCGGCCATCTTCGCGGGTCACAGAGACGTGAGAGCCCACTTCGTGGCCAATCACTTCCTGCATCATGATCTGGCGCCGAACCCCGTCCTCGAAGTCCTCCCAAACCAAGCCCTGCTTTTCAACCTCGGCTTGCAGCTCCTCTTGGGTGGCGAAATGGCCATCTTTGCGAATTTCGTCCAGGCGCTTCACGACATCGCTTTCCACTTTGATGTCGAGGTCTTTGGCCTTCTCCACCATCAGGTCCTGGTCGATGAGATCGCGAAGCAGATTCTTGCTCTGCTCCTGATAGGCCTGCTCGAGTTCGGCGCCCGTGTATTGCTCGGCGAGCTGCGTCCGCAGCTTTTGTTTTTCCCTTTCGAATTGCTTCTCTGTAATAATCTCGTTGTTAACGCGGGCAACAATCCGCTCGACGATTCTGCCGTGCAATAATGCGGGAGCGAGCCCCAGTGAGGCACCTACAACTCCCGCCGTCAAAATCCACTTTCCATTCATCATCCTTCAAACCTTTCCGGGAAACGCCCCGCCGTCTTGGTCAAAGCGGCCGCGTGCCTGCGACCTTGTCCCATCCATCTTAATGCTATTTATGTAGTTGCTGCAAGGTGCTTGCAAGTTGCTCGGGCAAGGAAGCTTCCGGTGCTTTGAAATGGAAGCGCAACGAACCGTCGGGCCGGAAACTGGCGTCGCGATGGCGGTGCACGAACTGAGTGAGTTTGGCCGGATCGATCGGCGCTTGGGGGTGAAAGCGGATCCAGATTTGGTCCGCTTTTCTTTCGATCGATTGCACCAGTAGCGCCTCCGCCACCGATTTCAAAACGGCATAGTTCAAAAGGTTGAAGACGGACGCCGGGATCGCGCCGAAGCGGTCCGTCAATTCCGCTTCGAGTTCGGTTCGAGCGTCTGAATGCGACAGGCCGGAGATTCGCTTGTACATGCGCAGGCGCTGGCTTTCGTCAACAATGTAGGTGTCGGGAATTTTGATATCGAGGCCCAGATTCAGCGCCGCGCGGACTTCGAGCTTGGGTGGCGCACCCTTCAACTCTTCTACCGTCTGCTCGAGCATTTGCAGATACAGGTCAATGCCGACGGAGTTCATATGGCCCGATTGTTCCGCTCCTAACAGGTTGCCGGCGCCGCGCAGTTCCAGGTCGAGCGCGGCGAGACGGAAGCCGGCGCCGAGGTCGGAAAACTCCTTCAGAGCAGCCAGTCGCCGCTTGGCGGTGGGCGTGAGGGCGTCTTGCGATGGAATCAGAAAATACGCGTAGGCGCGGCGGTTGGAGCGTCCGACGCGCCCACGAAGCTGATATAAGTCCGCCAGCCCAAATCGGTCCGCGTGGTTTACGATCATGGTGTTGGCGCGCGGGATGTCCAAGCCGTTCTCGATGAGGGCGGTGGCGGCCAGCACATCGTATTCGCCCTGGATAAACTTCAGCATCACACGCTCCAGCTCTTTTTCACCCATCTGGCCGTGCGCGACGCCGATCCGTGCCGACGGCACCAGCCGCTGGAGCAGCGCGGCCATGCTGAAAATGGACTCCACACGGTTATGGACGAAGAAAACTTGGCCCGCCCGTTCCATTTCGTGCAAGATGGCGCCTTGCACCACGCCGTCGCTGAACGGAGCAACCACAGTTTGGATCGCCAGCCGGCCGCGCGGCGGTGTCTCAATCACCGAGAGATCGCGCAGGCCCCCGATCGACATGTGCAGCGTGCGCGGGATGGGTGTGGCGGACATGGTCAGGACGTCCACACCGGCAGCGAGCTTCTTCAGTTTCTCTTTCGCGGCGACGCCGAATCGCTGCTCTTCATCCACAACCAGCAGCCCCAGATCGCGAAAGCGGAGGTCTTTAGACAGCAGCCGGTGGGTGCCGATCAGGACATCCACCCGTCCCGCTTCCGCCTCCGCGACGATCTGCTTTTGCTCGGCGGGTGAACGAAAGCGGCTGAGCATTTCGATGCGGACTGGGAAGGCGGCCATTCGCCTGAGAAATGTGGTGAAGTGCTGGAAGCTCAGGACAGTCGTGGGAGCGAGCACCGCGACTTGTTTGCCGTCCTGCACCACCTTGAATGCGGCGCGCATGGCAAGCTCGGTCTTGCCGTAGCCCACATCGCCGCACAGCAGGCGGTCCATGGGTTGAGGACTCTCGAGATCGTTCTTGATATCGGCGAGCGCCGTTAACTGGTCAGGCGTCTCTTCGAATTCAAAAGCGTCTTCGAGCTCGCGCTGCCAGGCGGTGTCTGGGCTGAAGGGAACCCCGCCGCGCATCTTGCGCTCGGCGTATAGCCGCAGCAGTTCCTCGGCCATATCGCGCAGCGAGCGCTTGACGCGCGACTTGGTGCGCGCCCAGGTCGCGCCGCCCAGACGATCGAGCGTGGGCTTCGCCGCATCCCCGCTCTGCCGGTATCTCTCAACCAAATCCAGCCGTTCCAGCGGCACGTAAAGCCGGGCATCGTCCTGATAAGTGAGCAGCATGAAATCGAGCGGCTTTCCCTCGACGCCAAGTTGCCGCAAACCCTGGTAAAGACCAATGCCGTGGTCGACGTGCACGACGTAGTCGCCCACTTTCAGGTCGCTCAAATCGGAAAGGAAGCTGGAAACGGCGGAGCGTTCCTTGCGCGGGTGCCCGCCCCATGCGAACCCGCCAAATAAATCGTTGTCGGAGAGAAACAGGATGTTCAGCCCAGGGAACGCCACGCCTTCATCCATTTCGCCCCGCGCGAGGGTTACGGGCAAAGCGGCGGAGACTTCAACTGGCGCGGCCATCTTGGCCACGTCCTCGGTCGCGCTTGGTGCCAGCGCCATGTCCTTCGCAGTTTCGAAAGGCACTTCGTACTCTTTCAAAATCTCGCGCAACCGATCGGCTTTCCCTCCGCTGGGAACAACAAACGCGATCGCCTCGTGCCGGCCTCGACGGTCACCAAGATCTTGCATCATGGTCTTTACGGCGCCGTGATATTTCGGCGCGGGCTGGCTGGCCAGCACAAGTTCGAGCACTTGCTCAATGGCCTGGGGTTGCGCCTCGATCGCCAATTCTCTGAGTGACACGCAGGCCATGCCCTTCACCGCATCCCAGAACTCATCGCAGGTCAGAAAAACCTCTTCGGGACGCGGAGGCGCTGGAACCGTGTCGCGGACCTCGTCGTATCGCGCCGCAAAGTCCTCGATGATCTTTGTGAGTTGCTCATTTCGTTCCTGCCATTCGTCCCACACCAACACGGGTTGCTGGAACAATGCCGGCAGGTGATGAGAATGGGAATCGACGAGCGGGGCCAAAAACTCCCAACCGGGAAACGGGCCGGAATAGAGTGCCGCCCATTCCGGCTCCGTCGAGCTGTCGCGCCCGCCAACTGGCGGACGGGCGAGTGTTTGGCGCTCGATCATCGTCCGCACGAGCTGTTGAAAGAATTGCGGAGATCGCTTCGTTTCGATGAGTGGTAATAGACGCGCCATAGGCACGGTCGTTCGCGACCGCTGGGTGGAGGGATCGAATTGCCGCATGGACTCAATCCGGTCGCCGAAGAACTCGATGCGGACCGGCCATTCGGATTCGGGCGAAAAAACGTCGACGATACCGCCGCGTAAGGAATATTGCCCGACGTCTTCCACTGGCTCGCCCGCCTCGTAGCCTACGCCCTTGAGGTGTTCGACCAGGTCATCCAGGATCACCTCGTCACCCAGCTTGAATTCCAGCGCCAGCGAGCGGTAATACACACCGTCGCGAAAGCGCCCCAGCGTCGCCGCGAGGGGCACGAAAAGAATGCGCGTCCAGCCGCACGCCAGATTCCACAGCGCCACGGCGCGCCGCTCCGAAATCTCGGCATGCGGAGAGCGGCTCTCATAAGGTGAGCAATCGAAGGCGGGCAGGGAACTGACCGCCGACTCGGCGCCCTCTCCCTCGAGCCAGGAAAAGAACGTGGCCGCCGTGGTCCGCAGACGGTCGGCGGAGTCGTTGTCGCCGGTCAGCACGATCAAGGGTCGAGCAAGGTCGTGCGCGAGTCCAGCGCAAACGAGAGCCTTCGCGGTCGGTGTCAGGCCGGCGAGAACCGGAGCGGGGCGCGAGCCCGTCCCGGCGGCGAAATCCGTGATTGCCGCCAAGACCGCCCGGTAGGCAGGATCATCCAGAACCGGTTGTACAAGGGATCGAAAGTGAGGCATCGTGCTTACGTGATTGCTCGGAAATTCTCGATCGCAGCCTTGATGAGCGACGAGGTGGAAAACCCCGGACTCGCGGGGATGGCCACTACCTTGCCACCCGCTGCTTCGACTTCGGGGCGGCCCACAATCTGATCTAGTTCCCAGTCGCCGCCCTTCACCAGCACGTTGGGCAGCATGCGCGCAATCAGGGTCTGCGGAGTGAGTTCATCAAAGATGGTGACGAAATCCACAGCCTGGAGCGCCGCCAGGATTTCCGCCCGCTCGCGTTCAGGGAAAATCGGACGTCCAGGGCCTTTCAGCTCGCGCACGCTACGGTCGCTGTTGACGGCCACAATCAGAACGTCGCCCATCGAGCGCGCCTCGGCGAGATATCGAATATGGCCAGGGTGCAGCAGGTCAAAGCAGCCGTTGGTGAAAACCACGTGCTTGCCTTCCCGTTTCAGACCGTTCGCGATTTCGACTGATCGCTCGACCGGAATGATTTTCTCAACACCCATAAAGCCGCTCAGTCCGCCCCTCATGATTTATTTTATCACGCGCGAGACGACGGAGCGGCAACCGGCGTTGACTCGCCGTGCGGCCGCGGCATAAGATGCGGATTCAATTCGTTCCATGGAAGACTTTTCAGCGACGCGCAAATCACACGAGCTGTTTCGCAAGGCACTTCGATTGATGCCCGGAGGCGTGAGTTCGCCGGTGCGGGCGTTTCGTGCTGTGGGCGGTGAGCCCATTTACATCGCTCGCGGCGAAGGCTCGCGCATGATCGATGTCGATGGCGCGAGCTACATCGACTACGTCGGCTCGTGGGGGCCACTGATCCTCGGCCATTGTCACCCGGAAGTGGTCGAAGCGATCGCTCGGGCGCTCGAGTCGGGAACCAGCTTCGGCGCTTCGACAGCGGGCGAGGTGGAGCTGGCCGAGAAAATTCAGGAGGCCTTTCCCTCGATGGAGCGCATCCGCTTCGTCAACTCAGGCACCGAGGCTACGCTCTCGGCGCTGCGAGTGGCGCGCGCCGCGACCGGCCGCGAGAAGATCCTGAAATTCGAAGGCTGCTTCCACGGCCACTCAGACAGCTTGCTGGTGAAGGCCGGGTCGGGCGTCGCGACCTTGGGCTTGCCTGACAGCCCAGGAGTGCCGCGCGCCGTGGCCGAGCTCACGCTCACCGCGCCCTTCAATGATCTCGCCGCGCTGGACGAGATTTTTCGTGTGCGCGAAAACGAACTCGCCGCCGTGATCGTGGAGCCGGTGGCGGGCAACATGGGCTGCGTTGCGCCACAGGCCGGGTTTCTGGAGAAATTGCGGGCGCTCACCGCAAAGCAGGGAACCGTCCTGATTCTTGACGAAGTGATGACGGGCTTCCGCGTTGCCTACGGCGGCGCGCAGCAGCTTTTCGGGATCACTCCCGATATGACGACCCTGGGCAAGATTATTGGCGGCGGATTGCCGGTGGGCGCTTATGGCGGAAGGGCGGAGCTGATGGACCTGGTCGCGCCGGCGGGCGCCGTTTACCAGGCGGGAACGCTTTCGGGTAATCCGCTGGCCATGGCGGCGGGTGCGAAGACGCTGGAGGTCTTGGGCCGCCCGGGAGTTTACGAGCGGCTGGAGACGATCTCGGGAAAATTAGCGACGGGCATCAAACGGGAAGCGGAGCAAGCCGGAGTGGCACTTACGGTGAACCGCGTCGGATCAATGTTCACCGCTTTCTTCACTGCGGGGCCGGTCGTCCACTACGCATCGGCGAAGAAATCCGACACCGCCGCCTTTGGCCGCTTCTTTCACGCGTTGTTGGATCGGGGAGTCTATTTCCCGCCTGCGCAGTTCGAAGCCGCATTTATTTCCGCCGCGCACAGTGAGGCCGACATCGACACCACCCTTCATGCTGCGCGCGAGGCATTTAGTGAGTTATCAATTCTAAATTATGAATTATAAAAGCGAAGAATGTCAGCCGAAGTGAACGGCCGAGAAGCTAAGGCCCGGGGATACTAAAGTTCCAGCTCGCTGACCACTGATGGCTGATGCCTGAGAGCTATTTATCACGGGTCAGGGATCGTGTCGCTTGATCTCGGCGGCGCTGGGCGGATATGCTTTATTTTCAACGGGCGCGCTTCAATGTGGTTCAGGGTTAATGGCGCAACCGTGCGCAAGGTCACAAACCATCCGACTAGCCTCTATTGAAACAAAAAGACTTAGCACTAAGCTCGGTGGTCACAAAGTGTGACCGGCGAAAAAAACTATGGCGCGTCAACCGCAACATACTGAAATTACATATTTTAGGTTTGTGACCTAAGTTAAAATAGCTGCCAAAAATGCAAAAAGTTTGTGACCTGATGGGCAAAAAGGCTGTGACCTGAAATTTGAAAGTGGCTAAAGCTGCCCGAATTAGGCATCTGAAATGACGCTGCGGAATGGGACAGCGGAATGACGCACAGATACGCTATCTGAAATCACACTCTCAAAAGGAGTATTCGAAACAGACGCGCAAAAGACAGGCTAAAACAGAGTGTCAAGACACAGCGCCACAATGAGAGGCTAAAATGAAGGCCTGGGGCGCGGGCAGCCGCGCCCCCTTTGAAGATCCTACTGCGAGCTCAGTAAAGGCGTACATGATCGGTTCATCCGACTTTTTGCGTCGGCATTGCGAACTGGTCGGCGAGTTCGACAGCGCGGAGAGAGAGGAGACGAAGCTCTTCAGACGCGGCCACGTCTCCGGCTTCGGCCGCTTCATAGAGCACATTGAGGGCGGCGGCCATGCTGTTGAAGTCAGTGACCAGCCCCAGTTCGTGATCTATTTTGGTCATGATTTTTGGCAGGGCTGGAGGCCGAGGACCGCAGAAGTTTGGGCCAATTGAAATTTCCTGTGCTACAAGGGCTTTCTCGGCTAGCTTGCTTTGACTCTTCATGGAATGATTCCTCCTTTATGGGTCACGGGTCGGTCGAGATTTGACCTCGGCCGGGCTCCGTCTTTTTCTCCGTCTACTTTCTAAACGTCGGGAAGTAGCGCACGGCGCCCTCAAGGGCTTCGATGCCGCGCTTCACACCTTGCGAGGCCGCGATTTCGTTGGCGTTTTCGAGCAGGGCCTCGGCGAATCCGGGCGAGCCGCCGACCAGTTTCCAAAGCAGCGCGAACTCTTCGTCTGCCATTTCATAGCCCATGAATTCAAGCACCTTGCGCAGGTCGGCCTCGCGCAGCGGGCGCTGCTCGAATCTCACGCGGATGCGGCGAAACAATCGCTCGTGCTGGCGGTTTATCTTCTCAGTCAGCTCCTCGTTGCCGACCAGGAGCATCGGCAGCCGCGCGTCATCCCAAAAGTCGCGCAGCATTTCAAAGCAGTCCATACGCAGCCGATCCGCCTCATCAACGATGAGAAGATACGGGCGCTCGCTGACCCTTTCCACGATGCGGTAGTAAAGGTCAGAAGCGCGCTGCCAGTTGCGGCCATGCTTTTTCCACTTCTCGCCCGGAGCCCGCCCCATGGACTCAAGCAAGGTGTATCGCGTCGTGATATTTTTGCAGCGAATCACACGGTGATCGAAGGGAAGCGTGCGCTCCAGGTAATCGACGGCCGTGCTCTTGCCGACTCCGGTCGGGGCCGTAAGCGTGATGATCCAATGCTTCGCCCAGGCGCGCGCGGCGAGACTCCCGAGGTTTTTTACCACGGAATTTACAAGGACGTTTTGAGCAGTTTGAAGCGCCTCATCGGCGACTGCGGACATTTCCTTTTCTCCCTTCCATCGCACGCTCGACAGCGCGAGCCAACTCCTCGCGCTTGTCACTCCGCTTCGCGAGTCCTAACAGCCGGTCGAGCCAGCGCAGCTCTTCACCATTCAGCACACCGCGCAGCACGGCCCGCGCGGCGAACTGCGCATCGGCCTGAGCGAGCAAGGTTGCGAATTGCACCGGGCCGAGCCGCAGCGAGGCCACTTTGTTTTGCTCGGGGAATTCCGCTTTCTCTTCCC
>JBEKEZ010000058.1:0-28246 GCA_050013575.1 Terriglobia bacterium
CAGCCAGGCTCCTCGCCTCTTACGTTCTTAGTGTTTCTGCCTCCTAGTTGCGACAAAAACCCTGAACCGTCGCATTTTTGCGACAAAAACCCTGACCCATCTGCGACAATAACCCTGACCCGTCACAGAATTGGTGGACCTGGGGGGGTTCGAACCCCCGACCCCATGGTTGCAAATCCCGCTCAGTAAGTCTATCTGGTTGATTTTGCGGCACGGCTGGCAACGCTAAGGCACGCAAAAACGCCTCTGGAACGGCCAAGTGGTACTTAACTGGTACTCGTTTCTCTTCGTCTCCCTAGCTTGTTCCTGAAAACCTGTAGTGCCGACGCACATTCGACGGAGGCTAGGACTCTAGCCAACAAGCCGCCCGAATGGCCTACATGCCCGATTATGTCCTGCTGCGGCCCGTGCCGCTCGAACTGAAGCGCCAATATCCCGAGCCGGAGCCCGGCCCGGCCGCAGCGGTTGGCGCAGGCGGCCCTGTGGGCGCGGGCTCTGCCGTAGGCGCGCCGTCGGGAGTCAGTGCGCCATCGTCATCTGACGCGTCCGGGCCGTCCCTCTTCACCGCGCTTCAAGAACAGCTTGGGCTGAAACTGCAATCGGAGAAGGGCCCGGTCGATGTCCTGGTCATCGATCATGTCGAAGAGCCTTCGGAAAATTGAAAAGGCGTTAGCGGCGGGTTTACCCTGCCATCATCCTGGCAGCATAAAGCCGCCGCTACGCAGAGCCGTAGCACATCCGCCGGAAGCTGTGAAAAAGTCGCCCCCGCGTCTATAGCGGCGCCCTGTGAGCGTCGATGCGACAGTCTGGCAGGATCACTTGCCGAGCTTTTTTCTCTTGACAGCGACCTCGTACCAGGTGTACTAGTACACCAGTGATTCCCTTTCATGTTGACTTTCGGCCCGGCGTTTCGCTCTACGAGCAGGTGGTCTATGCCGCCAAGAAGGCGGTCATTTCCGGCCGACTCCGCCCCGGCGACGTCTTTCCTTCGGTGCGCACGCTCAGCAAGGAACTGAAGATCAATCCCAACACCGCCCACAAGGTGATTGCGAGCTTGGTGGCCGCCAACCTGCTGGAAACGAGGCCGGGGATCGGGACGGTGGTCGCCGCCTTCACCGAGCCCAGCGCGGGAGAGCGCACGCGCCTGCTGGGCGAGGAGATTGAGGCACTGGTGGTGGAAGCCAAGAAGCTGGGCGTCGGGCTGGACGACGTGACGGCCTCCGTCGCCGAACACTGGAAACGGCTGGGCCCGAGGGAAGGCTCGGCCTCAGGGTGGGGAGGACGCGGCAAGCGATGAGCAGCGCGATTCGAACTGATAACCTAGTCAAGAGATTTCGCAAGGTCACCGCCCTAGGCGGCGTCAACTTGGAGGTTCCCGAGGGCGCGATTTACGCCTTGGTGGGGCCCAACGGCGCGGGCAAGACGACCACGATCAAAATTCTGATGAACATTTTTCCAGCGACACGCGGGCGCGCCGAAGTGCTGGGCGCCGACTCGGCGCGCCTGCGCGGGGCTGCGTTTGCTTCTATTGGATACGTTTCGGAGAACCAGGAATTGCCCGGATGGATGGACTTCCGCCGCCTGCGCGACTTCCTCAGGCCGTTTTATCCCACCTGGGATCCGAAGCTGGAGCGCGAGCTGGTGACACAGCTCGACCTTCCGGTCGACCGAAAACTCTCCAAGCTCTCGCGCGGCATGCGGATGAAGGCCGCGATGCTCGTCGCGCTAGCCTACCATCCGAAGCTCATCGTACTGGACGAGCCGTTCGGGGGCCTGGACCCGCTGGTGCGCGACCAGTTGATCGAAGGTGTGCTGGAGCGCGCATCGGAGGCGACGATTTTCGTCTCGTCGCACGACCTGGCGGAAATCGAGAACCTGGCCACCCACGTTGGCTATCTGGAGGAAGGGCATCTGCGCTTTTCGGAAGAAAGCGCGGCGCTGCTCCAGCGTTTTCGCGAGGTCGAGTTGACCCTCGAGGCACCGCCCTCCCTCGACCGGAAATGTCCTGAGAGCTGGATGCACATCGCGGCCTCCGAGCACGTTTTGCGGTTCATCGAAAGCCGCTTCGACGCGGAGCGCACGGGCGCGGAGATCCGCGCGTTGTTCGGCGAGGTGCCCGACGTGACGTTCAGGCCGATGTCGCTGCGGGCGATTTTCGTGGCCATGGCCAAGGCGGGGCGCCCCTCCGCCGGAGGCAGCACAGCATGAAGAACCAAATCCTGCACATCTTCAAAAATGACGTTCGCCACTTCTGGCGGGAAATCGTGTTAATGGCCGCCATCGTCGCCGCCTACGGCTGGCACACGTCAACCCATTCGCAAGAGTCGGGCTTTGACGCTATGGACATTGGCTTCTCATTTTCTTCCCAGATCCTGTCTCTGCTGGTGTCCGTCTCATTCATTTTTCTGATCGTGCGCGCCGTGCATGCGGAGTGTCCAGTGGGCGACCGGCAATTCTGGGTGACGCGGCCCTACGATTGGCGACATCTACTGGCCGAGAAAGTTCTCTTTGTCCTCGCGTTTGTGAATGTACCGCTCTTCGTCCTTCAGGTTTTCCTGGTTTGGCATGCAGGCTTTGGGCCGGCGCGGCACATTTCGGGATTGCTGGATTCCCAGTGGCAGTGGGTGCTGCGCGTTATCCTGCCCGTTGCCACGCTGGCGGCTGTCACGGCAAGCACCGGGCAGTTTGTATTGGCGGTGCTCGGTACACTTGTCTATCTCTTTGCCGAACAGGCCCTGGTGATGAAAATTCCGAACACCGGCGTAATGAACGCGGCCGACATCCCGACCGCCATCACCACTTACGGAATCTATGCCGCGGCCATCTTAGTGGTCCTGTGGCAGTACGCTCGGCGCTGCACGATCCGGTCGCGGACTGTGCTGCTTGGCGTGGCAGCGGCAATCCCAATCCTGTTCGCGGTGACGCCCTACCGCACCGTCATCGCCCACCTTCATCCGGCCCCTGCCCCAGAGTCGCCCCTTCCCGTGCAACTGGCCTTCGACCCGGTCAAGCCCGCATCGCTGAAAGGCGGTTACCCGGAGAGAAACAAAGTTCACATTACATTGCCGATCCGGGTCTCTGGAATAGCCGAAGGCTCAAAAGTCGCGTTGACCGGCAGGTGGGTAAGAATCGAAGTTCCTGGGGGTCCGAGTTGGGATTCGGGCTGGGAAGCTCAGAACGAAACCCTGCTGGCCGGCCGTCCGCACACCAGCGAGATCTTCGCGCTGGAGAGGGACTTCTTCGAGCGAGTGAAATCCGCGCCCGCGAACGTCCACTTGGCGTTAGCGCTCGGTCCCGCTCGCGCGCGGGAAGTCGAGCGCGTCGTCGCTGGCCCCGGTCCCTTTTCCTTCCCGCACGACGGAAAGTGCTCTTTTCCCCCCTTCGCGCGTGGCCGGGCCGTGTGCTTCTTCCCTCCCCAGAAGACGGATTGGACCGAGAGAATGTTGTTGAGTGCCAAATCTGAGGAAATCACCTGCAACCCGGAGGAAAACGCGAAGCCCCTGCCTGCGGGAACGATCGCCTATGGGTGGGTCTGGCAAATGGGGAACTTCGGTCTCAATCCCGTCTCGGCCAGTGAACTGTACGTGTCAGACTCGGGAGCGCCGGATGTCCCCACTTTCCGAGGGAATGTCTGCCCCGGAACGCTGCTCACTGTTTATGCGGGCTGGCAAGGGGGCCAGCGGTATCGCGCCGATTTGGAAATCAACGGCATCCACCTCGCCGAGTACAAACTCGACGACAGCGTGTCGCCCGAGGCCGGCGGCTTCGGCGTGATGGTGCCACAATGACGACAGAGACGACTTCGTGGGCCATCTTGATCGCTGCCCTCCAGGTCAGCGGAAGACGAGCCCGCCTTCAACAACAGGAGGTTCGCATGACGAGGCGAAATGTGTTGGGACCTGCGTTGGCTGTCGGTCTGCTCCTTGCGACCGGCACAGCCTTAGCCCAGACGGACCCGGCCACCCCTGCCTTCCAGGTGGCTACGGTAAAGCCATCGCCCCCGCTGGACATGGGGAAAATGATGCAGGCGGTGCAGGCCGGCAGGATGCCAAGATTCGGACCACGGGTCGACGGGGCGCTTGCGACGTACACCTACATGTCGCTGACTGAGCTGATCGTCTACGCGTATCAGGTGAAGCAATATCAGATTACAGGGCCGGCGTGGCTGGCTACGGAGCGATTCGACATTTCGGCCAAGATTCCCGATGGCGCTTCTAAAGACGACGCTCCGAAAATGTTGCAAGCGTTACTGGAAGATCGGTTCAAGCTCAAAGCGCATCGCGACACCCAGGAGCGACCGGTGCTGGCGCTGATGGCTGGCAAGGACGGCCCAAAGCTGAAGGAGTCTCCGCCGGATTCTGCACCG
The DNA here is from genome assembly GCA_050013575.1 of Terriglobia bacterium. Classification (GTDB taxonomy): domain Bacteria; phylum Acidobacteriota; class Terriglobia; order UBA7540; family UBA7540; genus DASYXZ01. The sequence continues at coordinate 4,367 of JBEKEZ010000058.1, forward strand.
ATCGACCCTGATGCTCCCTTAAAGCCGGGCGAGATGCAGATCGATAGTCCCAATGGACCAGTGCGCACGACCAGGAATGCCGATGGCTCCATGACGATGAATATGGGCAAAAGCGGCACCGTGACGACAAGATTCAATATGCAGGCCCAGAGCATGACCATGGAATCCAGCAAGGTGACCATGGCCGGGTTCGCCGACATGTTAACCATGATGCTCCGGATGGGTGGCGGAGGCGACCGCCAGGTGGTGGATATGACCGGCCTTAAGGGGAACTATCAAGTGACGCTGGAGTTCTCGCTTGCTGACGCTATGGCAGCGGCGCGAGCCCAAGGCATGGGGCCGCCCACGGGCTCTGCGGGCGGTGAGCGCTGGGGCGACTCACCAGGCGCGGCGGCCTCCGAACCAAGCTCAGGCGGCTCGACGGTTTTCGCATCGGTAAAGAAACTCGGCCTCAAGCTGGAGCCGTCCAAGGCCAACGTGGAGCAACTGGTAATCGATCATATCGAGAAGACTCCTACGGAGGACTGAGCTGAAGCCGTGGCACAGCGCTGGATGAGGCAAGGACACTCATGAGGAACCCCTTCGGTATTCTATTTGCCGTCGCGTGCTTGGCTGCACCAAGCGTGGCCGCTGCTGCGCAGTCTAACGGCCAGGTCACCTTTGGCGGCCTGCCGGTTCCGGGGGCGATGGTCACTGCCGTTCAAGGCAACAAGAAGGTCACAGCCATCACGGATCAAGAAGGCCGCTATTTCTTTTCTGATTTGGCTGATGGAAGCTGGACCATCGAAATTGAGATGACCGGTTTCTCGCCGATCAAGCAAGCTGTCGTGATCGCGCCTAAGATGCCGGCGGGGAAATGGGATTTGCAGGTGCTGCCGCTGGCGGAAATGAAGGTGCAGGTTGTAGCGCCGGGCTCTAGCCCGGCAGGGTCTACGGCCAGCGAGAAGAGTGGTACAGGAACCCGAAGCGCTGGTCTGAAGCCAGGTGCCACGGCCACAGCCGCCCAAGCGCAAAGCGCGAGGCTAAGGCCCGGCGCCAATTCCTCGGGGACGCAAGCGCAAAACGAAGAGGGCAGGGCGGGCGCCGCCCCTACGAACGAATCAGCCCAAACTGAGCAGCAGAGCGGACCGGCCCTTGCGGCTGGCGCCTCACCTGATGAACTCAATCAAATGGCTACGCCCGGATTCCTGATCAACGGCAGCGTGAACAACGGAGCGGCTTCCCCCTTCGCGCAATTTCCGGCGTTCGGCAATTTCCGCAAAGGACCCGGCGGACTTCACAATGGCGGGCTCGGATTCATCCTCGACAACTCGGCTTTCGACGCGCGCCCGTTTTCCCTGAGCGGCCAGCCCACGGTCAAACCGGGCTATAACCGCATCACCGGGATGCTCGACTTCGGCGGGCCACTGAAGATTCCGCACCTCATTCATAACGGTCCCTTTGTTTTTGCCAGTTATCAGTGGACACGATTCCTGAACGACTCCACGCAATCCGCACTGGTACCGACTCTGGCCGAGCGCGGAGGGGATTTTTCGCAGGTGCAAAACCTGCAGGGACAGCCCGTGGAAATTTTTGATCCGACTACCGGACTTCCGTTCCAGGGCAACGCCATCCCTAAAGACCGGATCAGCCCGCAGGCGCAAGCGCTCCTGAGTCTCTATCCGCTTCCGAACTTCAGCGGCAACGCGCGCTACAACTATCAAGTGCCGATCAACAGCAGCACGCATCAGGATGCGTTGCAATCGCGCTTTATGAAGTTCATCAGCTCCAAGAATCAAGTCAATGGCGGCTTTGCGATTCAGAGCTCGCGATCGGGCACTCCGAACCTGTTCGGATTTCTCGACAACTCGCACACTTTGGGGATCAACACAGACATTCAATGGTCGCACCAACTGGCCCCGCAGATTCTACTCCGTTTGGGATTTCAATTCAGCCGATCCGCATCCGAGAACCGGGCGTTTTTTGAGAACCGCGAAAACGTTTCGGGCCAGGCGGGAATTACCGGCAACAACCAGAATGCGATGAACTGGGGACCGCCCAGTTTGAATTTCGCCAGCGGCATCGCGGGACTGTCGGATGGAATAGCATCCTTCAATCGGAACCAGACGAGCGCGTGGTCATCTCGCGTGCAGTGGTATCGCGGCGCTCACAACGTCACGCTTGGCGGGGATTATCGCCGGCAGGAGTTCAATTATCTGGCGCAGCAAAATCCGCGCGGCACGTTTACCTTTACCGGCATGGCGACGTCGGGCGGAAGCAACGGAACGGGCGGCGCGGGCTTCGATTTTGCCGACTTTTTGCTGGGCATCCCCGACACCAGCTCCATCGCATTTGGCAACGCCGACAAGTACTTTCGCGAGCCGGTCTACGACGTCTACGCCAACGACGATTATCGGATCCGACCCGAATTCACGTTGAACTACGGCATTCGCTGGGAATGTGGCGCGCCGATTACCGAGCTGTACGGACGGCTGGTGAATCTGGACGTTACTCCGGATTTTCTAGCCGCGGCGCCGGTGGTAGCGGCGGATCCGGTTGGGCCGCTCACCGGACAGCACTACCCCCACTCACTGATCCGTCCGGACAAGAGCGCATTCGAGCCGCGCATCGGAATCGCTTGGCGGCCGCTTGGCGGATCTTCGCTGGTAGTGCGGGCGGGCTACGGCGTTTATTACAACACTTCCGTCTACCAATCGATGGCCATGCAAATGGCACAGCAGGCGCCGCTCTCAAAAAGCCTGACGGTGCAAAACGGCCCGGCTTGCCCGCTCACCCTGGCAGACGGTTTCATCACCTGCTCCGCCATCACGCCGGACAACTTTGCCGTCGATCCTAATTTCCGGGTTGGCTACGCACAGAACTGGGATGTGGCCATTCAGCGCGACTTGCCCTGGTCGCTGCAAATGACGGCCACCTATCTCGGCACTAAAGGAACGCGCGGGCTACAGGAATTTCTGCCCAACACCTATCCAATCGGTGCGGCGAATCCTTGCCCCGCCTGCCCGGCCGGATTTGCGTTTTTTGATTCCAATGGCAATTCCAGCCGCGAAGCGGGAGAAATTCAGTTGCGACGGAGGCTCGAGAGCGGATTCACAGCAAGCGTCCAATATACGTACTCGAAAGCCATCGATGATGTTTCCCAATTGGGCGGCGGGGGATCGGGCGGTGCCAGCGCGGGCGGGCCCACCATCGCGCAAAACTGGCTGAATCTGGAAGCCGAGCGCGGACTCTCGCCGTTCGATCAGCGCCATCTTTTGAATCTGCAACTCCAATACACTACCGGAATGGGCCTGGGCGGTGGCACGCTGCGGAGCGGATGGCAGGGGCGGTTGTTCAAGGAATGGACGGCCCTCACGCAAGTCACCGTGGGCAGTGGCCTGCCCGAAACGCCTATCTATCTGGCGGCGGTCCCTGGCACGGGCGTGACCGGGACTATCCGGCCTGACTTGACGGGCGCAGTCATAGACAACGCGGCCGCAGGAGTGTTTCTGAATCCGGCGGCCTACACAGCTCCGGCGGCGGGACAGTGGGGCAATGCTGGCCGGGACTCCATTGTCGGTCCTGCTGTGTTCTCGATGAATGCTTCTATGGGACGTACGTTTCGCCTGCGCGGCAAATACGATCTGGATTTCCGGGTTGATTCGTCAAACGCTCTCAATCACGTCACGTACACCGGCTGGGGCACGATTATCAACAGCGCGCAATTTGGTTTGCCAACCGCCGCCAACGCCATGCGAACTTTGCAGACGACGTTGCGGGTAAGGTTTTGATAAAGGAGGATCCGCAGATTTCGCAGATTTCACAGATTGAGGAACCAACGGGCCAGACATCGAGAAGCAGAGGAATGAGTTAGGTATGCGATTAACGTTCTCACTTGCCGCAAAAGGCGGAACTCGCACGTTATACAGAGTAAGGAAGAACCAAAGCGCTCGACACTGGCACACGTTCCGGTGCTTACTCTGCGAAATCTGCGTAATCTGCGGATTGCTCTCTTTTGCTTACGCCCAAAATATCGGCCGCAACGCGCCGCTCCAGGAAAATCAGCCAGTCACGATCAAAGCCAGCACGCAGTTGGTGGTGGAAGCGGTTGACGTGAAAGACAAAAAGGGAAACCCTGTTGAGGGCCTTACGGCCAAAGATTTTGCCGTCACCGAAGATGGTGCGCCGCAGGCCATCAGCGTTTTCAAATTCGAAAAACTGTCAGAGGCCTCCGGCGCGCCAACAACCGCCTCTGCGCCACCGAACGTTAAGATTTACAACCAGCTTGCACGAACTGAGATCAAGCCGGAGCCGCCGGGAAGCGGCCGCTACAAGGATCGACGTCTGCTGGCGCTCTATTTTGACATGACCGCCATGCCACCCCAGGACCAGTACCGCGCGCTCACCGCGGCCCAGAAATTCATCAGGACGCAAATGAGGCCCGAAGACCTGGTGTCGATTCTGCGATATTCCGGCGGCTCGGTGGACGTCCTGACGGACTTCACGGACAATCGCAGCCTTCTGCTGAGCATTCTTGAAACCCTGGCGGTGGGCGAGGGGCAAGGCTACGACGAGTCCACGGACGACGCCAGTGTGTCGGACATCGGCGCGGCGTTCGGCCAGGACGACAGCGAGTTCAATATCTTCAATACCGACCGTCAACTCTCCGCGCTCCAGACCGCGGCCAAGATGCTCGGGCAATTGAGCGAGAAGAAGTCGCTGATTTATTTCGCCAGTGGCCTGCGACTGAATGGGCTGGACAACCAGGCGCAACTCCACGCCACTCTGGATGAAGCCATTCGTTCCGGCGTGTCGTTCTGGCCTATTGACGCGCGTGGCCTGGTGGCAGGGGCTCCGCTGGGCGATGCGACTCGAGGCTCGCAGGGCAATGTCGGGATGTATTCCGGCGCTGCCGCGGCCGCGCTGACCAGCAATTTCCAGCAGTCTCAGGACACTTTGTATGCCCTGGCCAAGGATACTGGCGGGAAGGCTTTGTTCGACTACAACGATCTGACTCAGGGCATCACTCAGGCGGAAAAAACCTTCACCAGCTATTACGTCATCGGCTATTACACCAGCAATACAGCGCTTGACGGAAAATTCCGCCGCATCAAGATTTCGCTCACTCACGACTTGTCTGCCGCGCTCGATTATCGCCAGGGCTACTACGCGGGCAAGGAGTTCGGCAAATTCACCACCGCAGACAAGGAACGCCAGCTCGAAGACGCGCTGATGCTGCCCGATCCTATCACCGAGCTGACTATTGCCATGGAGATCGACTATTTTCAGTTGAACCGGGCCGAGTATTTTGTGCCCATGGTCGTGAAGATTCCCGGGCGCGAACTGGCCCTGGCCAAACGCGGCGGCGCTGAGCGCACGCTCCTCGATTTTATTGGCGAGATCAAAGACGATTATGGAACTACCGTCACAAACTTGCGCGACAAGGTGAACGTCAAGCTGAGTGACCAAACCGCGGCGGAACTGGCGAAGCGGCCGATCGAATATGATGCCGGCTTCACCCTGCTTCCCGGAAAGTACACCATTAAGTTTCTGGCCCGCGATGCGGAAACGGGAAGAATCGGAACCTATCAAACCACGTTCGAGATTCCCGACTTGAACCGGGTGGACAAACGAATCGCCATCAGCTCCGTGGTTCTGAGCAATCAGCGCGTAGACCTGAGGGAAGCGATCTACAACGCCATGAAAAAGAAAGATGAGAAGGAAGAGGCTACGAATCCGCTGGTAGAAAATGGGCAGAAATTAATCCCCAGCGTGACGCGGGTATTCAAGCGGGAGCAGAACATGTACGTCTATCTCCAGGCCTACGAACTGCAGGCGCCCACATTCCGGCCGCTCGTGGCCTTCCTGAGTTTTTATCACGGGCATTCGAAGGCCCTGGAAACCCAGCCCATCGAGGTTTCAGCCGGAATGGACAACCGGCTGAAAACCGCGCCCCTCAGTTTCAGCGTTGCGCTTAACCAACTTCCGCCGGGCAACTATGTTTGCCAGGTGACCGTTCTGGACCCAGCCGGGAAACTGGGAGCCTTCTGGCGCGCCCCGATTGTGGTTGCGCAATAAAGCCTCGGCGCGATCATCGCCTTCCATGAGGACTTGATGGGATGCTCAATCGGCGGATCCTGTAGCCCGGAGATTTGGTAGCGCTACCGGGAATCGTTGTTCGCCCGCCCCGGATTTTCCAATAATGATGCAAAAACTCTCTCTAGTCAAGAGGCTTCGAGAACAGCCCCCATTTCAAAAAACCGGGTTATTTCGGCATATTTTCGAGCGGTTTTTTGCCGAATGTAGTTCAATGTAGTTCAAAATTTTCCCTCCCTCAACCTGATGGAAACTCGCCCGACCGACATGTCGCAACCCATCAAACCAAACGTGGTCTATCACGCTGATTGGGGCAGCAGCGAAAAGAAGCGGTGGTTCGCCAAGGCGACGGTTGGTGCGGATGGCTGCTACATGGCCTCCGCTCCGACGCCCGTGGGCAATCTCGGCTCGCTCGTCGAGGAGCTTCGCACCGAAGCCGGTGAGACGGGATGCGCCTTCGCAGGCTTCGATTTTCCGGTTGGCGTCCCCGCCTATTATGCCGAGCGTGCGGGCATATCCAGCTTCCGCGCCCTGCTCCAGAAGCTGGGGTGCGACGAGTGGAAGGATTTCTATTCCGTCTGCGACAAACCTGACCAGATATCTGTGCATCGTCCCTTCTACCCGAACCGCGAATTCAAGGGCAAGCGAAAGGAAGATTTGTTTCGTGGTCATGGCGTCTCGTCTCTGGAGCCTTTGCTGCGCCGCTGCGAGAGGGGTGGCAACGGACGCAAGCAGGCGTGCTGCCTGTTCTGGACGCTGGGTCCCAACCAGGTCGGCAAAGCCGCAATCATCGGCTGGCGCGACGTGCTCGCCCCTGCCCTGCGGGACAGCGGCTCAATTTCGCTATGGCCATTCGACGGCCCTCTTCCGACATTGTTCGTGCCAGGTAACGTCGTTGTTGTAGAGACGTACCCCGCAGAGTGCTATGGCTGGTTCTCCGAGGAGCCGTTCGGCAGCAAGCGCAACCAAGACGATAGAAAAAAGTTCGGTGCATCGCTCCTTCCCTGGGCTGCCGTGCAGAGCGTCACGCTTGAGGACTGCCTCAGGAAAGAAATTCAGGGCGGCTTTCCGCATGGGCAGGACGCCCTCGATGCGGTGGTCGGGCTCTTCGGAATGCTCCAGGTGTGCCTCGGGCATCGTTCTTCCGGCGAGCCGGACGACCGGGCAATCCAGGAGATTGAAGGGCGGATTCTTGGCCGGGTGTCCTAGCGATGCCGCTGCCGTTCACACCGCCATGAGTTGATGACAGCGTTCTAAAATTCTCGTTCCCGCCCAAATTCCCTAGGGGACGTTCTGGTAGAAATCAAGACTCGATTGAGGAACAGGTGGCGTAAAATGAACCGAACCGCCGCTCGACCTCTGAGGATTCCTGGGACGCCATCGGAGCGGGCGATTATTCTCTGTTGGAGGAAGCCATGAAGATTTTGGTGGCAGTTGATGATTCGAAGTTTTCCGACGCAGCTCTGCAAGGTGTGATTGCACAGATTGCGCCGCAGGGCACGGAAGTGCTCGTATTGCACGTCGTCGAGCCGATCACGCTCTCGCCTCCCCCGCAGATGGCGGCAGGCTACGCCCCCGAGCTTGAGAGTCGGGTAAAGTACGGCCGTGAGTTGGTAGCGCGAGAGGCTCAGAGGCTTCGCGCTGCCGGTTTCAAAGCGACCGGTGCAGTCGAAACGGGTGACACCAGAGAGAAGATTATCGATGCTGCCGCGGAATGGCGTGCGGACCTTATCGTGATGGGTTCCCATGGGCGCAGGGGTGTGGAGCGTTTCCTGCTCGGCAGTGTTGCGGAACACGTGGCCCGCCATGCCCAATGCTCAGTAGAAATCGTGAGAATTCGCTCTGACCACTGAATCGCGGTTCAGATGACGCCGCAGAGGTTGTGTGAGGCCCCCGGTATCCTGCCGCGATCAACCTTGGAATCTCCACCGGCTGCGATGACTTAAGGCCCAGGAAGCCCGACATAGAGGAAGAGCAATGAGTCTGGCAAGAATCCTGGCGGCAACAGATTTCTCGCCCGTTTCGGATCGCGCGGTGGGATATGCGGCGGCTTTAGCTCGGCGCTATGATGCGCACCTTTACTTGCTTCACGTCCTTGTCCCGCGGGAGAATCAATCGCCGCCAGCGGAAGGTAAGGCCGCAGCCAACCTTGCGATGCAGCGCGAGGCCCAAGAGAGGATTGCGGACATTCTTGCGTCGGGACAGTTGCAGGGAGTTCAGCACGAAGTGATGTTAAAAGAAGGATACTTGTGGCCGACGCTCGATATTCTGATTAGGGAGCGCGAACTTGACCTGGTCGTTGTCGGAACGCACGGACTCCACGGCATAGAGCCCTCGCTTGGTTCCTCAGCGGAGTTGATTTTCCGCCGCGCAGATTGTCCCGTTCTGACAGTAGGTCCTGCTGTCGCATCCGAAGCGCCGAAGGTTTCCGAGTTTAAGCACATTCTATTCGCGACCGGTTTTGGCCGGGCCGCCGGACGGGCGGCGCCTTATGCGTTCTCTCTGGCGCAAGTTTACCAGGCAAAGCTCAGCCTCCTGCATGTGCTCGAACCCGTAGGCAGCGATGACTCTGAGGGCGGATTGGTTACGTTGCGCGAGATCACGAGGCTTCGTCTGCAGCAGTGCGTGCCTGAAGAGAAGAGTAACTTGCCCAAGCCGGAGTTCATCGTCCGGTTTGGCGATCCCGCAGAGGGGATTCTGGACGTTGCGCGGGAAACGGCGGTTGACATCATCGTGATGGGTGCGCGGGCTGGAAAACATTTCGCAAGCCACCTGCCGGAGACCGTGGCATTTACAGTGGCTGCCAGAGCGCCGTGTCCCCTGCTGACGGCGAGAGCCTATTGAGGTACGGTCAGAAGTGGACTGACCGCTGGCACCCGCTTTGTCACTCCCCGTGGTCGAGGACGCAGTCGTCCGTGTGCTTCGTAATGAGTCCGTCGACGACTGTGAGCGTCACGCTTGAGGATGACCTGAAGAGAGAGATACACGGCGGATTTTCTCCGCAGGTTTCCCGGAGGCAGTTTCACTGGCGAGGTATATTGTCCAGGATGGACTCTGCCAACACCGACCCTGAACTTCGTCACTGGCTCCGCTGGGTATCCGACAGCGCCAGCACTCCGATGTTTGTCCGCACGGTTGCCGAAGCTGCTCTCATTGCCTGCTCGCCCGATTACGTCCTGCTGCGGCCGGTGCTGCTTGAACTGAAGCGCAGGTATCCCGAGGGCTTGAGCAAACCGAAGGAGCCTGCAAAGCTTCGGTGGGCGGATTCGCAATGATTGGAGTATGATATCGCTGTCGACGCGAAGCTTCACTTAGGAATGAACGTGGAAAAACCATGCCCGCAATAATAGAGGAACAGAAACGCGCTCCGCGCCTCATCACGTCCTTGAGTGTCGCCGTGTTGGAAGGGATGGCCCACTACGTCGAGGAGACTGAGAACGTGAGCAGCACGGGGCTCTGCCTCCTTCCAAAGATGGTGTTCCCCGTCGGCAGCCACCTTCACTTGGTCTTCGGCCGGCCGCCCGAGTTGCCCGCAATAACTGCGGAGGGAATCGTGAGGTGGTCTGAAGGCGAAAAGGGAGTCGGGGTGGAGTTCATATCTATGAGTGAGGATGACCACCAGGCCCTCCTGAAATTCGTGGAATCGCAGTCCCGCCGCGAGCAAGCCTAGGCGATTGCTCCTCCCTCACATACAGTCCCAAGTCTTGCAGGCTATTCCCGGCACCGTCAACGGCGGGCATGTACGGCGTTCGAACGACAATTGACTAAGTTCGAACTTGAAGGCCCGCAGCGCTTCTGGTATCACCTTCGCATGGAAATCGGACAAAAGCTTCACGAACTGCGCACGGCAAAGAGCTTCTCCCAGGGCGACATCGAAAAGCGCACAGGGATGCTGCGGTGCTACGTCTCGCGAGTGGAAAACGGGCACACCGTTCCGAACCTTGAGACGCTTCGGAAATGGGCGGCGGCGCTGGATGTCGAGATGTACCAGCTCTTCTTCGAGGGCGAAGGGAAGCCGCAGGCCGCCTCTCAAAGACAAGCAAGCGGGCTCGGATCAGAAGAACATAACCTTGTCGAAAGCTATACGCGCCTGGACAAGAAGGATAGACGTTTCCTGGTTGCGCTGGCCCGAAAGATGGCAAACGAGAGCAAAGCCGCAAAACGATCCACGTAGGCTCTAAGTGCTCCGCCTCATCTGAATGCGCATTGGGCCGCCGAAGGAAGGACCCGCCTTGGGATAGTCGTGTCGCTGCGCCTCGCGTCGAAAGTGACGCCTGGTCAATTCCGGCGCTTGAGCAGTTCGAAAAGCCGGGCCTGCCATCGGGGAAGTCTGCGATTGAATTCCGTTTGCCAGTCTTGGCCGTCATGCGGTGGGCAAGGACTTCGTGGCAGTTCGAGGCCGAGACGAAACCGTTCTGCGCTTTTGCAACGTGCCCTCAAGGTCCCTCAGCCGCTTGAGGAGCCGCAGGAGACAGCGTCCGGTCGCGTCGTCAAGGCGGCGCAGGGCGTCCAGGGCTGCTGCATTTCGCCTATTCTCGGGCAATTGACCCAGGAACTCCAGCGCCTCGCCAGCAACCTCGCGGGGAGAGGAAACGACTCCGGGCTGGGCCCGGCGCACCAGGAGGGATGGCGGATTGGGACAGAACTCCAGCCACTTCGCCTTCACTTCCTCCAGCCTGTGTTGAGTGTCCGGGCCGACTGCGCCCAGGCCGATCCTGGCCGCCGAGCCATGATGGGTAGGCATGGTTTCGCTCTCCTCCAGCCGCGATGCGTGGCTCGAACGACCGGCACACCGGCCTCGATACAGACGGACCTCGCGGGCCAATACCTGCGGACAGGATAAACGCAGGGTGGACTATATTCAGTGACCATCATCACGCCTGTTGGTGACTGCCAGCAAAATGGCCAGGCTTCTCCTCTTGGAAATCTCCAGCCAGGAATGCGCGCTGGGCGCAAACTTCCGGCGATGGCTTCCCGTATCCTGAAGGCTTAGGCAAATTCAAGGAGCCTGCAAGACTTGGCTGCGCTGATTCGCAATGATTGGCGTATGATATCGCCGTCGAGGCAAAGCTGCGCTTTGGGACGACGTCCAGAAACCATGCCCACTATAGCGGCAGGGAAACCTGCTCGGCGCATCACCGCATCTTTGGCCGTCGCCCTGGCTGTGTCCGTTCTAATGCTTTGTGGCGCTCAAAGCGTGGAGCAGAATACTTCCAATGTGGAACGCCAGCGCAAGGCACTCAGCGACCTTCTGGCCGAGCAGTGGGAATATCAGTTGCGCACCAGCCCCATCTCTGCCTCCTTCTTGGGAGACAAGCGCTGGAACGACAAACTCACCGACTTTTCCCAAGAGGCCATCGACAAGGATCTTCAAGAGACTCAGAAATTCCTCGCTCGTTTTGAAGCCATCGATACTTCCGGTTTCCCTGAGCAGGAAGCGCTCAACAAGATTCTGATGGTTCGCGACCTCAAGATGCGATTGGAGGATGCTCGCTTCAAACCTTGGGAAATGCCCGTGGACCAGCAGAATGGCGTCCAGATTTGGCTGCCCGACCTCGTTACCGTCCTGTCATTTCAGTCCGTCAAAGACTATAAGGACTATATTTCCCGCCTTCGCCAAATACCTCGTTTCCTCGATCAGACCACTATCCAGATGCGCAAAGGCATGGACGACAAATTGATGCCGCCCCGTTTCGTGCTGGCGCAGGTCGTGGCTCAGTGCCAGGCTCTCGCCTTCCAGGCACCGGAAAAGTCTCCCTTCGGCCGGCCCTTTTTCGACTTTCCAAACGGCATTTCCGCTTCCGATCAAAAGCGCCTGCGCGAAGCCGGCCTGGCCGCGGTTAAGGATTCCGTTTTACCGGCCTATGTCCGATTCACCGCCTTCGTCCGCGATGGATACGCTCCAAAGGGCCGCGTCGAGCCCGGCATCTGGTCGCTTCCCGACGGCGCAGACCGCTATCGCTTCGAAGTTCGGCGCATGACCACCACTGATATGACACCGGACCAGATTCACGCTCTCGGCCTCAAACAAGTGGATGAGATCGAATCAGAAATGCTCGCTATCGCGCACAAGCTCGGTTTCAAAGATGTCGCCAGCCTCAACCGCTACATCAAGAGTGAGCGCCGCTTCTATGCCACCTCCGGACAGCAACTGGTCAATTTGTACAGCCAGTATGTACACGAAATGGAGCCCGAGCTTCCCAAGCTCTTTGGCCGCCTTCCAAAAAGCAAGCTTACTGTCATTCCGATGGAAGCGTCGCGTTCCAAGAACGCTGTCCCGGCAGACTATACACAGGGGACGACAGACGGTTCGCGCCCGGGACATATCAATGTCAACGAATGGGATCCCGAGCACCGCCTCTTGCTGAATGTGGAGGCAATCGCGTATCACGAGGGGATCCCCGGGCACCATCTTCAGCTCTCCCTTGCCCAAGAGTTATCGGGTCTTCCTCAATTTCGGCAGCATGAAGATTACACGGCGTTCGTGGAAGGTTGGGCTTTTTACTCGGAGCGCCTCGGCAAAGAGGTGGGCAGCTATCGGGATCCCTTTAGCGATTATGGGCGACTGGAAAACGAGATGTGGCGTGCCATCCGGCTGGTCGTCGATACAGGCGTGCACGAAAAGCGCTGGTCCCGCGATCAGATGGTCGGCTATTTCCATCATTACACGGCGATGGACGAACCCAACATCCAGACCGAAGTCGACCGCTACATCGCGTGGCCCGGACAGGCTCTCGCTTACAAAATCGGGCAGCTCGAAATCCTCAAGCTTAGGCAATACGCCAAAGATCAGCTCGGCACGAAGTTCGACATTCGTGCCTTCCACGATGAACTCCTTAGCGGCGGCACACTCCCGCTGGACGTGCTCGACCAACGTATTCGCGGATGGGTTGACCAGCAAAAACCAGCATCCTCTGTAGCTTCAACCAGCAACGACTCCGCCACGGAAACCACCCGCTAGACGGAATCCCTCTGAAATTCTTGAATCGGTGATTCGCCCATGGGCCGGGTTACAGACATGCGGCAGTGCGTGAGGGCTTCGTGCATCTGGGCTGGAGACACCATCCAGACCGACGATTGGGGACGATTTGGTGAGCCCGCCATCTAGGTCAACTCGCCCGTCCAGCCCCCTTTTCGGCTTTCCGGCCAGGTATCTTACAGCCGGAGGCAATCACCATGGCATACAGGAGATGCAAGCACGGGCACGAAATGCGCCCGTCGAACGTCAACCCGAGCGGGCAGTGCAGGAAGTGCAAGCGCATCGCGGCGGCGCGGTGGCTCAAGAACCATCCCCGCAAGGTCCGGGGCAAAAGGGCAGCGCCCGCCGCACCTGGCTCACCAGTCGCCCCGGCCGCCTAGCCGCTGGCTCGGTACGGGGCGGGCATGTTTACGCCTTGAAGCGCACGCCGATTCCGTAATCCCGCAGCCCGACGGACCGGGTTCGGCCAGCGTGCGACCGGCGAGCCGGACGACCGAGCAATCCGGAAGATTGAGGGGTGGATTCTTGGCCGGGAGCCCTAGCGATGCCGCCACCATTCACGCCGTCGCAGGCTTCCCGGAGGCAGATTGACTGGCGCGGTATATTGTCCGTGATGGACTCCCCACGCAAAGACACGGAATTGCAGGTCGCGGAGCGTCTGGCCGGTATGCCTCTGAGAACGGGTCGGCGGGCGGTGCGGTCGCTCGAATCAAAACTCTCGACCGAGGGTCAAAATAGCAGCTATCGCCTGCAACGCGTCAGCTTTGTCTGATGGTCGGTTACAAAAAGCAACCCTAAACAGACTCTGTTTGGATCTTAAACACATAGGCGTGCTGGCAAGGCTTGTTCTCCGCGACGGATTGAGGGATCTCAATAAGAAGGGCTCCCCCATCTTGCTGCCAATTCAAGGGCTTCTCAAATCCCAACATGAACACCTTTGACCCTTGCACGGCGTGTACGCATCTGGTGGTGAACTTTTGTCCGGGCCAGCCCACGCTGATAGCATACACAACGTCGCCAGTTTTGCTGGTCGTAAACCACACTTTCGTTCCTTCGCGAAAAACCTTGCGTGGTCGGGTACTATAAATCGCCTCGCCGTTTATGCGGAGCCAGTTTCCAACGTACTCCAGGCGCTCTACTGTCTCGGAAGGCCACCGCCCGTTGGGCATCGGGCCAAAGCCAACCTCAAAGTTGCCACCCTTCGCAGTAATCGCGATGAGGTTCTCAAGAATCCATTCCGCCGGTTTGTAGATGTCATTGGGGCGATAGGAAAATGCCTCCCCGCACGGGTAAATGACCTTCCAAACACCGGGAGAGGGCCCTCCGGGCACTTCCCTCTCCGGGGTGTAGTAATCCCCGTAGGCTCCGATGCCTCGGCCTCGGATGATGACGTCGGGCTGTAATTTTCTGACCATCATGGTGATTTCCGCAATGTCTTGTGCAGCCGCCTTCGGCCAGCCGATGTCAAAGTCAAGGTAATCGATCTTGCCGTAATCCGTCATCAGCTCGCGCACTTGCTCGCGCTCGTGTTCGATGAAGGTCCACCAGCGCTTGGGATCAGACTCCTTGGTGAAATGTGGATCGTAGTACAGGTTAAAGGGGTCCCAGGCAAAGGCCGGATCGTGCCAGTCGACATGCGAGTAGTACAGGCCGATTCCTAGCCCCTTTTTCCTGCCGGCTTCCACGAGACTCCCGATGATGTCTTTCCTATATGGCCCATCCATGATGCTGTAGTCTTGAGTTACCTTCTCGTAGTACTCGACCCCGCCGGGGCCGTAACCCTTGGGGGTCAATTTGATGGATTCCTGAGTGGTTTTTGTCGGCCACAAAGAAAAGCCGTCATGGTGCTTGGTGGTGACCGTAAAATACTTCAACCCTCCTCGCTGGAAAAAGTCCATCCACGCGTCAGCCTCAAAATCCGTCGGGTTAAAAAACTGATAGAGCACATTGTACATATCCCAAAACTGTCTATTGGCTCCTGCTAATGCCCAGGACGCGTCGCTCCCAACGAGACAGTAAAGCCCCCAGTGAATTCTTATGCCGAACTTCAGATCCTTAAATGCCTCTATCGCCGCTTGCGGTGCGTGATGATAGCTGGGATCGACACTTGTTGCCCATCCCCGCTGCATGGCCTCCCTATCCAAAGCTTTGTTGAGTTCGAGGAACCGACCTTCGCCGTCGGGCGGCTCGGCAAGAATCTGCCCCGTGGTTTGGCTGAGCAAAGGAACTGCTCCCCCACCCAGACCACAGACCAGAGAGCCGGTCGCCAATGATTTCGTCAGAAAATGTCTGCGCTTCATCGCGGTATCACCCCAATTTCAGCGATGCACATTTCAAAATCTCGGCTACGTAGCATCCTCTTGCCAAACACCCCTGCGAGCGCGTTCCTCCCGGTTCAGGTATTGCCTGTAGATCCCCCATCGCCCGGCGCTAAGACAGGACGAAGTGGACCCAGAACAAACCAAACAATCAATAAGGCAATCAGAGGGATTGAACCAAATGCGATGAAAACAGGTACGTAGGAATAACGGTCAACCAGCCAACCTGTCACAAGGGCAAATACCATGCCGCCGAGCCCGGAGCCCATGCTGGCAAGTCCCCAGATCGTGGCCACCGCACTCCTCGGGAACACGTCGGCCGGGAACGCCAGCATATTGGCAGTCACCCCCGTGTAGCCCAGCATAGCCACTGAAACTAGCCCAATCGAAATACTCGCCGAAGTGGTCAAAACTGCCGGTATGGCGCATAGCATCAAAAAGGCAAACAGTGTAACGGCACTCTTCCGTGCCACGGTTATGGGAATATCGCGACGAAGCAGGGCTCCTGCCAGCCATCCACCCAGCAAGTTTCCCAGGCCCGCAACCATGAAAGGAATCCAGGCGTACATGCCGATCGAGGGGAGATCAAAATGCCGCGCCTGCTTCAAGTATGCCGGAAACCAGAAGATGTAGAAGTACCACACGGGGTCAAGGAAGGCCTTGGCGATCGTGAAACTCCAGACAAAGCGCGCACGAAACAACTTTCGCACTGAAACAGCGGTCGAACGTCCCTCGTTCTCAGCCTCTGGAGGTAAATGGTAAATCAGCGACCATACGAGGACCCAGATCAGGCCTACAGTTCCAACCACAACGAAAGCCTCTCGCCAGCCTGTCTTCAAAACAATCCAGACCACGAGGGGGGGAGCGACGATCGCCCCAAAGGCCGAACCGCTGTTGAAGATTCCCGAGGCCAAGGCTCTCTCCCTTGTGGGGAACCACTCCGCCACCACCTTCACACCCGCTGGCCAGTTGCCGGCCTCCCCCATCCCAAGAAGAAAGCGATAAAGGCCCAATGTCCACGGCCCACGCGCTAGGGCGTGCAGGATCGCTGCGACCGACCACCATGCCGCCGTCAAGGCATAACCAGCGCGGGTACCCAACCGGTCGATGAGCGGCCCGGAAACCCCATTCATAACTGTGTAAGCCAGCATGAAGGCGAAGATGACGCGGGAATAGGCCTTATTGCTCATGTGGAAATGGTCGATCAACACCGGTGCGACGACCGAAAGAGTCTGGCGGTCAAGATAATTAATCGCTGTCGCCAGAAAGACCAGCAAGATCATAAGCCATCGGAGGTTGGAGCCACGCGAGGTCACAGGATCCTCATGGTCAGGCCGCCGTCGCCGTCCGTTCCAAGTTGGTGACCGACGTGCCTTGGGGACATCACATATCAAACGATTATTCTTTCTGAAAAAATCTCATGCTTGGACAACGCAAACTCAGGCGACAGGGTGCTCTCGGGTAAATGCTCCCAAGGTACGCACCGACTCTGGCTTCCTTGGAGGCCGGATCGGCTTATCGTTTGATGGATTCTGAACATCGTTCTCAGCATAGATATGCGCATGAGCACCAATGACAAGCGTTGTGGCAATTATTTTTCGAAACTACCCACCCCCTAACCCGTGGCTGCCACTCGTTGCCAGCTAGCCGGTTGTTCAAGAAGATCCTGTGGACTTTGCGCCGTGAGTTAGGGCCTTCAAGCTGGCTATATCCAAGTCCGGGAACAGGACCTTCGCTTCATATTGCCACCCACGGCGTGCGTCAATTGAACGTCGGCTGCGGTCGAGATAATGCCGCAGCTCCTCCAGTCCATACTGCTTGGCCAGTGCGCGCGCACTCACTCCCGGCCGCTTGGCTTTGAGCACAAACCACTGCTCTAGCCTCATCCATTTCTCCTGCTCGACGTCTTCCGGGCGCTCCTTCAGCAACTTGTCCCGCTTTGGGATATTGAAATTCTCGTGATAGATGCCGCGATCCAAGTCTAACGTAACGGTGGCCACGTTGACCTTCTCGCTCTTCGAGTAAGAGAGCTTCTCTCCGGTGATGTCGTACACGAGACAATCGCTGGTTTTAGTCACGGACACAATATAGAAATGGTGATTGATCGCATGAGCTTGCAGGGACGCACCTGCGGAATAGGCGCTAGGCCACACCACTACTTCTGCACCTTTGTCCAACAACCGCTTCCAGACTTCGGGGAAATTGACATCAAAACACGTCGCAAATCCCAGCAGTCCAAAGTCCGCACGGTAGACTTTAGCGTCTTCGCCCACGTTTACCGGTGGGCGAACATCATATTCCGACCAATATGGAAAGATTTTGTCATAAACGCAGGCTACATTCCCGCTTCGATCGAGAAGGACCACTGTGTTGAGCCTGAGGTTCTTGTCCCTCCGGTCGATGGGGCAGACGATGTAGGTCTTGTGTTTCTTTGCCAAAGCAGCCATAGTTGTCACGGTGGGGCCTTGTAAGTCTTCTTCGCTTCTATCGTCTTGCCCTCGGCACAGCTCCGGCAGGGCTATGACATCTACGCTGGCAAAACCGGCTTTGTCCACGTGTGCGGCGATTTCCTCCAGCGACAATCCGTTCGGAAAACTGATGCTAGTGACGCGGACGAGTCGGCCCACGTCGTCGCCCGACGTGCGTCGCTGTTCAGTCATGGCCTCGGTCACGTTGGCCCCTCCTGCCGCGAAGTCCGCGTGAGTCACTGCAGCGAGCGCGCCAACCCCAGCCATAGACTTCTTTAAGAATGTCCTTCTCTTCATACGAACTCCTTTCGCTCAGCTCAATTCGGCTGTCCTGGCGTCAAAATCCCTCAGATGCGGGTAGACAGGAGGCGGGTAGCCGTTGAAGTAAACCGGTCGCGCGTAGTGCAGCCAATCCGGCATTTGGCAGTTATCGCACGGAAAACCTCCCTGCTATCTCGCGTCCGTTGGGAAGGGGCCTGGGTTCATGCCTGCTAAACTCGCCGACATTCCTGCCAACGCTTGCAATCCGCCAACCGTACCCTTCAAGAATGCCCTCCGCTACATGCCCCAACTTCATCGACGAGAGTCTGCAGACAACGCTGCTAAACAATCCGCATGGTCATTCCGCCGTCAACAGATACTGTTTCTCCTGTAATAAAATCGTTGGTAACCAGTGCCGCTATCAACGCGGCAACGTCTTGAGGTTTTCCCTCGCGATGAAGGGGAATCCGGTTTTCGATATTGTTTTTTACCTGCTCAGGCGTCAGGTAATCCTGAAAGGGCGTACGGATAATCCCGGGCGAGACTGCGTTGACACGAATATTATCATCAGCGAGTTCGCGAGCAAGGGAACGGACAAATTGGGGAACAGCCCCTTTCGCCACTCCGTATGCGATTGCACCCATGCAACCCCGGCTGCCCGCCGCCGATGAGATCAGGACGATCGCTCCTTCTCGTTTCTTTTTCATGAAGGGGACAGCGGCACGGCAGAGATGAAATATAGCATGCACGTGGATATCAAAGGCCCCGTACCATGCCTCAGGAGAAACTTGTAGTAGACTTCCTGGAACACCTCCACCCGCTGCGTGAACTAAAACATCAACGCTTCCCATTTGGGCGACAGTTTCATGCACCGACCGGGTTACTTCCTCTGGAACGCTCATGTCGGCCGCCAACAGAAAGCAGCGCCCCCCCAGCGACTCAATCTTTTCCTGGGTTGCCTTGGCTCTCCCATCGATCTGCAGGTCAACGATCATGATATCCGAGCCGAGACAAGCCAATTCCAAGACTGTCGCCGTACCTATCCCCCCAGCTCCGCCTGTGATCAGACTCACTTTGCCGTCTAATCTCATAATCCCATTTCTCCTTCACCCACCGAAATCCGAGGCAAGGTGTGACTCCCCTCTTAAAGAACGGAATCTTCACTTCCCGCTGACCTGCCCCTAATTCTTGTACCACTTTCTGACTCAGTCCGCCCACGACTTTGCTGATTGCCCGATAAGCCGTACTTTTCGGCCGAGAAGTGCGCTTTTGCGTTATCTCCCACAGGAGGTGTCACCCACAGGTAGTCACCCGCGTTTACGAATCCCCGCGCCAATGCGTGGCAGGATCACGAGGACGAGAAACGCCCGACTCTGCAATCTGGCCGTCGAGGGGACTACGGCGCCGCAGTGTAGACCGAAGTCCCTCAACTCCTGGACCGTCGTCCACAAGGAAGTTGCTGCCTTTTAGGGGGTCAGGTACAGGGCGCAGCCGCATGGCCGACGGCCTAACGGAATTGTGGCCTCGTGCGCGGTCTCGGCGGAACAACACGGAAGAGTCCAGTCCAGCGCTTCATTATGCTTCGCCTAAAGAAGGGCAGCGGTCAAAATCGTGTGGATTCTTGGCCGGGAGCCCTGGCGATGCCGCTGCCATTCACGCCGCCATAACTTCATGCCAGCGTCTGGAATTCTCGGTCCCTGCCAAATTCCCGAGGGGATGCCCTCTGTAGGTGGTGGTACAGTTTAGGCCGACGGCGAGGTTGCCACCAGTTTTTCTTTGGCGGCTTGGAGGTGCGCAATGGAAGGCTGGACTGACAGACACCAGAGATGGGTCCTGGCGCTGCGATGGACCGCAAGGGTCTGGAGTGTCGCCAGCGTGGCCTTGGTGTTGGCCTTCATCGTGGGCGAAGGCCTCAAGAGGCCGTCCGGGCCGAGCGAGTGGCTCGGCTTTCTGTTGTTCCCAGTCGGGGTCTCCGTCGGAATGGTCCTGGCGTGGTGGAAGGAGCGCCTCGGAGGGAGCATAACAGTAGGAAACCTGCTGGCGTTCTATGTGGTTATCCGCACGACCGCCGGCACGTTCCCGAAAGGCTGGGCGTGGTTGGCGTTCGCAGCGCCCGGATTCCTGTTTCTTCTGATGTCCCACGTCACTCGAAGGTCAAGGAGGGCAGCGGCCTAGCCCGCGGCTGCAGCCGACGGCGGCCACACCGGAGCCGGGCTGGTTTGGAAGGATTGTGAGCGGCCGCCGCAGGTGACGCAATCACCGGGTTGGAACTTTGGCATATTGCGATTTCCTGCCGATTCCTATGAATGTCGAGCCGCGCTTTCAGCTTCCGCTCCAGGATTCGATGCGTCTGTCTCAGACGCCTTTCCTTCCCTTCAAACCTTGGAAAAGATAGCTCAGGCACTTGGAGTCGCGCTTTACCAAATCTTCTTTGCGGGCAACGGGAAACCGGTGCGTCTTCCCCTGACTGAGGTGAAGAATGACGACCCAGAGGAAACGAAGCTGGTTACCGCATTCAGGAACCTGGCCCAGAAGGACAGACGGGTTGTGCTCGCAGTAGCGGCGATTCTCCAGTCAGGGTCTTAACCCACCGGCGAACTTGCGGTAACAGGCAAACCCGAATTGTGTTTATGCGAGACAAGACGCTTTAACGGAAATCCCCAAAGGCGTCAGGTTCCAGGCGCCAGTACTTGGTTGCATTTATATGGGCTTGTCCTGGATAGCGTCGATTAATCCCTTTGATGCCCGACCGCTGCTCTTTTTGGCGGCGGGTTCAGGGGCTATCATTTCGCCGGCCTGGATCGCGTCGAAATCATCCGCTTTGCCGGCGTTCATGACGGTCAGGCGGATCAGCGAACGGTAGTCGTCGTTTTCGCAAGCTCCGCAGCCTTTTCCAGAACCGCATCCTTCCCGCTATGCAGGTCTTCAGCGCGAGGAGTGATTTCGACATCGGGTTTGATTCCCACGCCCTCAAATTCAGACCCGTCTGGAAAGTATTCGCGCTTTGTGCCGATCGCGAACACCATGCCATTTTTGAAGTGTTGGACAAAGGGCAGTCCAGACGATCCCCATGTGGTCTCACCGACGATGATGGCCCGTTTGTTGTCCTTGAACGGCATCACGAAGTCCTCGCACGCGGAGGCGCAATTAGAGTCCGTTAAAATAAACAGCTTGCCGGTGTAGATGGTGTCCCTTGCCGGTTCGGCAGGGTATTGGAACCTGTAGTCGAGGTGGTATCCGGGATCATTCCCCACCTCAACTCTGATCAAACTAATATTGGCCGGGCTTGTTTCCATCCAGTATCGATGAGACCTATCCATCAGACTGCGCGTAAGGTCTGACGGCGTGCCGCCTCCGCCGTTGCCCCTGACATCGACGATAAGGGCCTTCGCCTTCTGAAACTTTCGCACGAACTCAATTGCGGCATTCTCAAACTTAGGGTCGTCGAAGGAAGGAATCTTTATGTAGGCCAACGCCGGTTCGTCAAGCCATCGGCCCTCGGTTGTTTTCTCGGGTAAATTTGCCGAGGGGTCTCTTTTGCGCTCGATCTGGACCTCGCGTCCGTCCTGCAACGTCACTGTGAATTTCCGTGGGAAGAAGAAGCCCCAGTCAAACAGCCTGCTGCGAACCTGTGATTCGCTTGATCCAGGGAAATATTTTCCATGTTCCTCGTAGAACTGTTCTATCGGTTGGCGATCAATTGCCGCGATGACATCTCCGGTTTTGATTCCAGGATGGTCGCTCCAGGTTGCGACCCAACGCCCATCCAAGTACCGGGCGCCAAAAAGCTTGGGCCTGGCTTGGTCAGCGAACCAGGGGTCCCAGAACTGGGTGTGGCCGTTGTGCAGCTTGGCCACGAATTCCAAAGTGGCCAGATCAAATTCGCGACGCCCGTCCGTAGCCAACGCTTGTGCCAAGTATTGTTTATAGGCTGCCTCCAGATCGAGGTCCGGAACACCCTTCCAGTGGGCAAAGAAAACAGGTATGAGGGAGTAGATCTTCGAGGCAATGTAGACCCGCTCCTCCAGGGCGAGGCGGGTCTCATCACGCGACTGGGCCGCGGGCGTGTCTGCGCCGGGCTTCTCTTGCGCTGCCAGGGGAAGAGCGGCAGCGAGCACTGCGCAGAGCACAGCGAGTATCGCCAATCCGGGAAGGGTATCTAAACTCAGGGGGGAAGGCGGCGCGTTTTCGGGACATAGGGTTTGTTCCTTCACAGGATCACCTCCTGGTTGATGATACGTTGTTTCTAGCCTCAAAGTTCCGGAATGCTGAGTTTGCGGGGCTTTTTGGGGATACGCCGGCCGGCCTATATCTTCACCAAGCACGGCGTGGCGATGCTCTCTTCCGTGCTCAACAGCAGCCGCGCCGTCCAAATGAGCATCATGATCGTGCGAGCTTTCGTCAAGCTCCGCGAACTGGTGGCCGACAACAAAGACCTGGCCAGCCCAATCGAACAGATTGAAGCCGTTCAAAAACAATACATGGACATATGCTGCATCAGGGTACGGGCCTGCTGCTTCTATGTTCCTCGACTCCGTAGTCCAAGACATCCAGAACCGCAAGCCAGGATTTCCATTTTGGCTTCCTGGTTCTCTGCAGCATGCACCCAAACCGGTCGCTCGGGACTTGTTCATTAACATATTTTAATCCTGGTCAACCGCCGTCCGCGTGAAACGCCATCCCAGCCCGTCCGGGTAAGCCAAAACCAGGGAACTGCCTCTTGTTCAGGCGATTTCTCGGGCACACCTGTCCGTATCCGCCTCCTCTCTTCGCTCGATTTTCTCACCTCCCAGCGGTAAGCTCTACCCCGCCGGCACCGGCAGCGCATCGATCCGCCGCACCATGCCGTCAAACAGCCGCCTCGTCAGATGGCTCTCCGCGAGCAGCAGCCAGTAGTACCGCGCATGCTTTACCAACCGACCACCCGTCTTCACCAACCGCTGCTGCAAGCTCGTCAGCGACCAGTTGCCAACCCGGTTTGGCAACACCAGCCGCCGCCAGAGATTCCCCAGGTTGTAAGCTATCACGCTCAACCACAGGCGCACCTCGTTGGACCGGAACCGATGGCAGCTCAGCCGCGTCATTTTGACGGCCTGCTTCCCTTCCTTGATCCACTGCTCGGCGGTGCCTCGGTTGTTGTAGAACCTAACCACCGCCCGGCTGTCCGTCTCCAGGTTGGTCACGATGAATCCCACACGCGGGAACAACTCTCCAAAGTGGAACTCCACCTTGGCCACCACTCGCCGCGCCGCCATTTCAATCACGCGCCGAACGGACGACCACGATTGACACCACGGATTTCCACGAATAGAATCCAGCTGCAATTCCATGATGAGAGGTGTAACTCACGGGCAACGTAGAATCGGCCTCGCCGCTGCGGGGCCGATCCTACCCGGTCATATTCGTTTACTGCTGCCCGTTCGACCCTACCAGGGCGGCTCGTCGTTCGTTTCTCTCTTTTGTCTTTACTTCAGGTGAATCTTCAAGCTTCTCCTCCTTCACCCAAGCCACAATCTGGCAGTGTGAATGCCAATCACATCCGATGATCAACCTGCTCGGCTACTTTCCCGGCTAGCCCTGCGCATTGGCAAAACCAAGTCTGCCGGTCCTTAAGGAGCCGACGCCATCATGGAATCAACAAGCTTGCGTGGCTTGGGATGTGTAATCTTTTGGGCAGTTGAGAGGTGAGGGTCGCCGTCGGCGCTGTGGGAATGTGGAAATCCGGCGACTTTTGCCGGATTTCCAAGCGCGGTGGAAAAGTCAGCCGTTCAGACTTTTC
>JBEKEZ010000059.1:0-27406 GCA_050013575.1 Terriglobia bacterium
GGAAAAGTCTGAACGGCTGACTTTTCCACCGCGCTTGGAAATCCGGCAAAAGTCGCCGGATTTCCACATTCCCACAGCGCCGACGGCGACCCTCACCTCTCAACTGCCCAAAAGATTACACATCCTTAAGCGCAGGGCTCGAAGGTCAAGCCCCTTCGATGTCGCTCAGGGCAGGCTCTGAGTCCGTTCTATGGACGAAGAGCTTGCTCTGAACGAAGTGAAGGAGCAAGGGCAGCGCGGACCTCCGTCGCCGAGGTGCGCGGCTTGTCTGGTGGTTGAGCTTCTCTATCCATCAAGTCTTCGGTGCTGTATTCGAGTGTCCTGTCCCGCCTGATGTTTTACAATTGCCCCGCGCCGGCACCGCAAGGCGGTAGCTGGCCCCGATGAATCGGGGCTGGCGCTACAAAACCCCGAGGGCGATATGTGCGGGCCAGCCGCGTTGGCTCGCGGCCGAGCGCAGTTCGACCCTGCACCGACCGTGAACTCTCGGTGGCCGTCGCCACCCTACTTCCGATAAATTTACCGCCAAATATTAACAATTGCTGGTAATATTATCGGGCATGTCTTCACGACGACCAGCTCGAGACCGTCCCTCCCGCGCGCGGAGCATCTTCCGGCAACATGGCGGTGTGCTCAGAACCAAAGATGCACTCCGCCTCGGCATTCACCCCGAAACGCTCTACAGGATGCGCGATTCCGGGAGCCTGGCGAGCCTCGGCCGCGGCCTTTATCGTCTCTCCGACCTGCCGCCGCTGGGGAGCCCCGATCTCGTCACGGTGGGAATGAAGGTCCCGAGCGGGGTCATCTGTCTCATCTCCGCGCTTGCCTTTCACGAACTGACGACGCAGATTCCACACGAGGTGTACGTGGCCCTGCCACGCGGAACGGAACCACCCCGCCTCGCTCACCCACCCCTGCGGCTATTCTGGTTCACCCGAAGAGTTTTTGAATTCGGCATAGAAGCGCACCGACTCGACCGGACGCAAGTGCGGATTTACAGTCCTGAAAAGACCGTTGCGGACTGCTTCAAATACCGAAACAAAATAGGTCTGGACACCGCGCGCGAGGCGCTGAAACTCTATCTGGAGAGAAAAAAGAGGAACCTCCACGCAATGCTCGAAGCCGCGGATGTCTGCCGTGTGTCAAAGGTGATGCGTCCCTACCTGGAGGCGCTGGTGTGACCAAACGAACCCCTGCTAACCTTACTTGTTCCCGAACCCGTCGGCCTGACAGCCAAATTCGCGGATGACCCCGCGAAGAAGAGCCAATGGCGCGGATTCGTCCGAAAAAGCCGGCTGGACGCTTCGCCCGAGCTCGCAGAGGTGATCGTCAACATCGCGAGTTTCCTTGGGCCGTTGGTAACCGCTTTGAATGCGGGAAAGAGCTTTCGGGGAAAATGGACTCCCCCTGGACCATGGGTGGACCAATAGGGAGTAGCGTGGATCTTTGATGGAGGTCGGCGGCGTTTGCGGGATTCCTCGACGAATCGCGGACACGGGTCTGGGGATTCGCGCTACCTGCTGCTGAGGTTCGGTTAGCGGCTGGGCTTTGTCGGAGCGGTTGTAGACCTAATGCGTGGCCGAGGGCGTCGCGAAGTTTCCCTCAACCGGCGGATGGCGATAAAGACCGCGGTGACCCGCCTATCATGCCTCTGGTACTTTTTTCCCCAACTCTTCCAGCTTTTGCAAAATGTCTCTGTGGGTCGCCAGCATCATCTCAACAAGACCGCTGCTTAGCCGATAAACCGAGTAGGCGGTCAGATGAACAAGGGAAAAACCTCGCAAACATGTTGGGGGCCTGGCGCTTAGAAGCTGTGAGAAAACTCCGGGGGGAAGCAAGAATGCCTCACGCGGAGGCGCAGAGTCGCAGAGTGCGCGAAGTAAACAAACCAGTTCTTCTCCGCGGGTCTTCGGGCGCTTGGCGTCTTTGCGAGAGGCTTTTGATTTTTTCACAGCTTCTGCGTGCTGGGTGCCGCGAACGGCAGAATACAAGAGTCAGAAGTCAACTGAGCCGCCGCCCAGGCCGGATCGAATCGGCGTGAGACTCCAGCAGACTCCGGCGACCGGGAGTTTCACCGCCCATTTTCTGCCCCAATTAGAATCAGCACATCGAGTGCGAGCCAAAAAAAACGCCCCAACCAAGCCGGATTGAACCGGGGCGAAACCTCCTGGCCAAAAAGTTCTAATGGAACGTTGCCGGCCGAGGAGTCTCAGGCAAGGAACGAGGCGCCGAGGACAGGAGTGACGGACGCTGGGTAACCGGCATGGGAGGAGTCTCAGGCGGGGAACGAGGCGTCAAGGACAGGAGTGACGGACGCTGGGTA
Organism: Terriglobia bacterium; assembly: GCA_050013575.1. Taxonomy (GTDB): domain Bacteria; phylum Acidobacteriota; class Terriglobia; order UBA7540; family UBA7540; genus DASYXZ01. The sequence goes on from JBEKEZ010000059.1 coordinate 2,324, forward strand.
ACCGGCATGGGAGGAGTCTCAGGCGGGGAACGAGGCGTCAAGGACAGGAGTGACGGACGCTGGGTAACCGGCATGGGAGGAGTCTCAGGCGGGGAACGAGGCGTCAAGGACAGGGCGGGCGCGGTGCCTGACCCCAAGCCCGAAGTTCGCGTTCGCTGCGCTCGCATTAATAAACCGTCTGGACGGTTTAGCGAATTAGAGCTTAGGTGTGCGGGCCGTTTGAGTGCAACCAGAGAGCCTCCAGTGCAGTACTGCTGATAAATTAGCAACATATGTAAACAGGCTTCGCCATGCGCCCCCAAATGTAACTATTGAAACTTTTGAAACTTTTGAAACTAATTTTTTTATCCGCTGCAAATAATAGGGTTGCGCGAAAATAAAATTTGCAGAAATTTGCGATTTTGGGAAAAGTGTGGCATTTTGCCCCACCGATTCTATTTTTTGTAGAGCTTGAAATTTTTCATAGAGTCCAAAATCTTGCGGAGCCCAGCGCATTGCTCTCTACCGCCTCCCAACGCGGCGCATTGGGATTCGAATCAGGCAATAGGCAAGGATGGCGAAGGCAACGAGCGAGAACCATCCGCCCCAAGCGGAGAGAAGCGGCAACTCGTCGCGGCCAGTGAGGAGGTGAGTGATCGAGCCGCTGGTGGGGAAGAGCGCCGGCAGCAGGATGCCGGTGATGGCCTCGCCAGCGATGAAGCCCGAGGCCAACAGCGTGCCGCCCTCCTCGATGCGGGTTTTCTCCTCCGGGGAAGGTTTGCGCCGCGCCACCACTTTGTCGGCGAGCCACTTCAGCATGCCGCCCACGAAGATCGCGCCGGTCGTCTCCAGCGGCAAATACATTCCCACCGCAATCAGCATGGGCGAGGGCGCTTTGATCATCACCAGCGCGATGCCGAACATCAGGCCCATCAGCAGCAGACCCCAAGCCATTTGTCCGCCGACAATGCCTTGCGTCAGTTGCGCCATCAGTCCGGCCTGTGGTGCGGGCAGGTCTTTGCCGCCGATGCCGCCGGTCGCGGCATGGGCCCTGTCGAGCAGCATGATGGGAAACATCAGGAAGAAGGAGAGTGCGATGACGCTGATGATTTCCACCAGTTCCATTTTCCATGGAGTGCCGCCCAGCAGGTATCCGGCCTTGAGGTCCTGAATCAAGCTGCCGGAAACGCAGCACGCACAGCACACCACGGAGGCCACACCCAGCACCGCCCCCATGCCGCCTACGCCTTTGACGCCGATCCCCACCATCACCAGCGCGGCCACGACCAGCGCGGCCAGCGTGAGCCCCGAGACCGGCTGATTCGACGAGCCCACTAGCCCAACCAAGTAGCCTCCAACGGCCGAGAGAAAGAATCCGGTCACGGTCATCACAAGGGCGGCTACGACGGCAGCCTTCCAGCTCCCGGAGAAGTGGTGGTATATAAATGCAATCGGCACCACGAGCGCGGCCGTGGCGAGGATGGTCCATTTGATGGGGATGTCGATATCCAGCCGCGTGCGGGCTGGGCCGCCGAGATGCTCGGCCGCGTAAAACGCTCCCTTGATTGACTGAAGAATGGATTCTCTCATGCCGTAAAGCGTATTCACTGCGCCAACGAGCATGGCGCCGACGGCGATCGGCCGCACGACGTTGTACCAGACTGTGTAGCTCACCAGATCCCACGGCGCGGTTCCGTTGTAGTTCGCGCCCAGGCGCTGGGGAAGGTCGGGATCGATGAAGATCACCAGAGGAATCAGAAGCAGCCAGGCCACGACGCCGCCCGAGAAGTTGATGGCCGCAAGCTCCGGCCCAATGATGTAACCGATCCCCAGGAGCGCCGGCGAGGCTGAGGGCGTGTTGTAGGCCACGCCGCCACTATAGGGGACGGTGCCGATCGTCTTCTTCTGATAATCGAAGTAGGCAATGGCCGATTTGGGAAACGGAAAGAAGTGGGAAACGGAGTCCTGAAAGACTTGGAATCCCTTCGAGTCCTTCAGAATCTGCAACAGAGCGCCCAGGCCCAGTGCGCCGAAAACGTATTTGGGCGCGTCCGCGGCGCCTGCCTGACCGGCTTTCACCACCTCAGCGCTGGCCTTGCTTTCCGGAAACGGCAGATCGGACTCCACGCAGAGCGGCCGCCGCAGAATGATGATGAAGAAAATGCCCAGCAGTCCGCCGGCCAGCAGAATCATGATGCTTTCCCAAACATGGCTGCGTAAATCGAGCCACAGCCGTTGCTCGCCCACGCGCACCATGACGAAGGCGGGAATGGTGAAGACGGCGCCCGCCACCAACGCCTCGCCCACTGAGGCCGCGGTGCGCGTCAAGTTCTGTTCCAGCACGCCGCCGCGAAAGAACGGCAGCCGGAAAAGCGCGATGGCGATCACGGCGGCGGGAATTGTGGCCGCCACTGTCTGCCCGGCCTTCATTCCCAGATAGGCGTTGGACGCTCCAAACAGCGCCGCCATCAGGATGCCAGCGACAACTGCCTTAACCGTGAACTCGGGTTCTGTGGAGTCAGCTCCAACATATGGTTTGAATTCGGGCAAGCTTCACCTCCGGCCAGGCTACGGACAGCTTCTTGGCGCGCATTTTCACCCATCCCCGCGCGCATCGACTTATACAGATCGTTCGGGCGATGAGTCAAGCAGGGAATGCTACCAGAATCGCAGTGTCTCCATCGAGCCAAGCTGTGCCGTCAGGTGCGGACCAAAAGAACATTCCACTTGAGAATTGTGGCCTTGGGTGGGAGGATGCGCAAAGAAGATCGGAGCCGTTAGGGAGGCCCTCGCTATTCCCTCGCGACCGGGGGCTCATCCCGATGCCCCTCGCAGAGCAACGCTATTCGGAGGAGTAGCATGAGCACGAATCATGCGCCTTCAGCCTTCGAAAACTCGCCACGGCGCCAAGGTTCTGAGCGCGCCCGTAGCTCCGGCAGCGCAGGCGACTGCGCCGAAGGTCCGCGGCGTGGGCTTTCGCGAAGTTCCCAAGTGGCGCATGAAGTGCGGCCACGAGCGGGCGGACGACCCGAGCTGCACCACATGCTAAGCCGTTCCGCTCGAAGGGCCGAGCGGCGTTCGGCCTGCGGAAAAAAGGACAAGCAACTGACGAAGGACAACTGACAACTAGCAGGGCTGCCCTAAGCCCAATCCCGAATCCCTGCTTTCAGGCGGGCACGCGTCAACGGCTTCGGGATAAGCGCCAACATTCCGGGCATCGAGGTCTGGATGGAGCCCCAGACCAGTGTGCGGCGTAAACTCTGAAACTCTCCGTTCCCGTTGCCGCCTCGCCACGCCCCTGCGGTGATGTGGCGGTCACTTTCCTGTCCCGGTCAGCGACACGGTTTGCGGGCTGTTGTTGGCGCTGTCGTTCACGTTCATCGTTGCGGTCCGAGTTCCGATGGCCGTTGGTTTGAACACAACACTGATGGTGCAGGCCGTCTTTGATGGCAAGCTCGCGCCGCAAGTGGTGGACGACACCGCAAAATCACCCGAGTTTGTGCCAGAGAACGTAAAGCCGCTGACGGCCAGTGAGGTGAGGAGATTGTTCTTCAGCGTCACGTTCTTGGCGGCGCTGGTCGTGCCCACCTTCTGCGCGGCAAAGGTCAGCGACGCGGGCGAGACCGTGGCTTGGGCGATGCCCGTCCCCGACAACAAGGCTGTTTGCGGGCTGTTCGAGGCACTGTCCGTTACCGTCAGCGTGCCCGTCTCCGCCCCAATGATGCTGGGCGTAAACGTGACCGTGATCGTGCAATTCGACTTCGCCGCCAGACTGCTTCCGCAAGTGTTGGTCTGACTGAAGTCCGGGTTGCCCGTGGTGATGCTCGAAATATTGAGCGCTACGGTTGCTTTATTGCTCAGAGTGAAGTTCTTCGGCGCGCTGGGGGTCGCCTGCGCCACGGTGCCGAAGTTCGCCGTAGCCGGCGTCAGCGTGGCCGGTACGATTCCCGTCCCGCTCAGCGACGAGGTCTGCGGACTGTTCGACGCATCGTCCGTCACCGAGAGCGTGCCCGTCTCCGCCCCCAAAATGCTGGGCGTGAACGTCACCGTGATGGTGCAGTGCGTCTTGGCTGCCAGACTGCTGCCGCAGGTGTTGGTTTGCGCAAAGTCCGGGTTGCTCGTGGCGATCCCCGAAATGTTGAGCGTCACGGCCTGATTATTGGTCAAGGTGAAGTTCTTCGCCGCGCTGGGATCGTTCTCCGCCACGTTGCCAAAGTTGGCTGAAGTCGGCAGCAGCGTCACGGGCGGGATGCCCGTGCCAGACAAGGCCACCGTCTGCGGGCTGTTTGCCGCATTGTCGTTCACGTCAAGGGTCCCGCTTTCCGCACCCACAATGCTCGGCGTGAACGCGACATTGATCGTACACTTGCCTCCCGGCGCCATGCTCGCGGAGCAGTTGTTAGTCTGAGTGAAGTCGCCCGCGTTCGTTCCTGTAATCGTTACGCTGATGTTCATCAAGTTCGTCGTGCCCGTGCTCGTCAGCGTCACTTTCTTCGCCGCGCCAGTAGTGTTGATGACTTGATTTCCAAACGAAAGAGACGTCGGCGAAACGCTGCCGCCCGGATTGATGCCGGTGCCAGTTAGCGAAACGGCCTGCTGGCTACCCGGCACGCCGTTGCTGTTGTCGGTGACGGTTAGCGTGCCGTTGCGCGTGCCGATCTGAGTCGGAGTAAACGTCACGTTGATCGTGCAGCTCGTTCCAGCCGCCAGCGAGCCTCCGCAATTGCTCGTCTGCGCAAAATCGCCCGAGGTCGTGATGCTCGAGATCGCAAGCGGCGCGGTTCCCGTGTTGCTCAACGTCACGGCCTGAGGCGCGCTGGTGGCGCCGACATCTTGCTGCCCGAAAGTGAGGCTCGACGGAGAGAGGCTCGCAATGGGCACGCCGTTCAAATTAGAGATTTCGAACACCGTCCCCTCGCCATTGGCTCCGCCGTTGTAAGTCGTCCCGTACAGATTACCACTGGCGTCCATAACCAAATTGCCGAACGGGTATCCTCCGTCACCTGCCCCGGTAAAGTCATGGAGCTCAGTCTCCGCCCATCCACCGTTCGAGGGCGCCAGTTTAAAGACTGAGCCCTCCCCGTACGCTCCGTCGCAGGCGGTTGCGCCGTAGAGATTTCCGGCACTGTCCATCAGGAGGTCGCCATGGGGCCCACACTCGCTGGTGCCGGCGAACTTATAGAGGACGCTGAAATTCCAACCGCCGCCTGAGGGCGTTAGCTGGAAAACGGTTCCTCCACCTCCGGAGCCGCCGGCGCTAGTTGCGCCATACAAGTTGCCGGAGGAGTCCAGAATCACGCCGGCATATAGAAGACCTCCGTCAGGACCATCTTGCGATGGAAAGTCATAAAGAACATTTTCGATCCAACTTGATCCGGAGGGAACCAGTTGGAATACTATGCCTCCGTCGTATCCGCCGTCGGAGACGAAGGTCGCTCCGTATAGGTTGCCGGAGGTGTCGAAGACCAATTGCCCATTCGGGAGCGCGCCCTCGTTTTGGGAGCGCGAGAATTGATGTATAACGCTAAAGACCCAGGAACCGCCGGAAGGACTCAGCTCGAAGACCTGGCCGCTGTTAGGGTAGCCGTTTGCCGTGCCATACAAGTTGCCGGCTTGGTCAAAAATCAGCCCGCCGGTAGGGAAAGCGTCTTCGCCGCCTGTAAAGCGGTAGAGGACGGTTTCCGTCCACGGATAGCCCGAGGCCGGCGTCAAACTGAAGACCGTGCCGCACCCGTTCACGCCATAGGAGCTGCAAGGCCCTCCGCCTCCGACGCCAGTTGTCCCATATACATGTCCGTCGGCTGCGACCGTAAGTGATCCGCCCTGGGGGAGAGCGCCGTCGTTGCCGCCCTGAAAGGCGTAGAGGACGTTAAGGACCCAACCCGATGCCCCCTTGGTCAACCGAAACACGGTGCCGCAACCACTCTGGCCGTAGTCGTTTACGCACGGCCCGCCGCCGCCAGCGAAGGTCGTACCGTAGAGATTTCCTGCTTGGTCGGCCGTCAGGCCCGCCCAAGGATACGCTCCATCTGAGCCTCCAGCAAAGTTGTGAATTGCCTGATACGTCTGCGCCATCGCCGAATTCAACGGGGCGAATGTCAGGCAAACTCCGATTAGGGTCAGTGTGATAGCGCGCGACATCGAGGTGCAAGCTTCTGCTTTTATTGTCATGACGGGGCTCCTTTGCCTATTTTCGTGTCCTGGCGAGTTGAATTTCCTAAGTTCGCCGCCATACGGCCGCCATACGGCCTTGCGCAGGCGAACACCTTTTGCTATATTCGCCACCGTTCTCCCAAACGTTTAGCTTATTAAGCTAGCGGTGTCCACCCGCGGCGGAACTTATAAACAAGCCGGCGAGCCGGTCAATAGATTTCTCTTGAAAAATTTCTGATTTTTTCCTGAAGACGCCTATGTCCAGCGGCCGCGACAGGTATTGTGATTTCGACGGCTTTCGGCTCGACCTCGATCAGCGTGTTCTGCTACGCGACGGCCAACCGCTGCGACTCGCGCCCCAGTTGTTCGAAACCCTCGTCTTGCTGGTGGAGAAGCAGGGGCAAGTCGTCAGCAAGGAAGAATTTACTTTGCGCCTCTGGAAAAACACAGCCGTCGGCGAGTCTAACCTTGCCCAGAACATCCTGAAATTACGCCGATTCCTTTCTGAACTGTCAGAGGGCAAGGAATTTATCGAGACATTCCCCAAGCGCGGCTATCGTTTTGTTGGCGGCGTCAGATGGTCAGGCTCGGAAGGCGCGCTGGCTGCCGAAACCGAGGCGGCGAGCGAACCTGCCACGCCTCCTTCCATCGGAATAAAGCGGCGCCTCTGGCTGACGGCAGCGGCCGTGTTTGTAGTTTCCGCGGCACTGGTGATCCCGCGCGCTACAGGTCCCCGGCAGCCCAGAGTGCTCAACGTTATCGAGGTTACCCACGATGGGTTTCCGAAGTCACCGTATTCCCTTGCTTCCGACGGCTCGCGCCTTTACTTCCGCGCAGGTGATCCCGGCGCGGCACGCTCAGTCCCGATTAACGGAGGCGAGAGCACGCCTGTGAACACCCTGCAGGGCTTCGACGAAATTGATATTTGCCCGGACGGTTCCGAATTTGTCGCTGGCAAGCCTGACCCTCCGCTGGACCCCGAGCTCTGGGAGATCCCCGCACGAAGCGGCGTTCCTCACCCGCTCGGCACCCTCACTGGAGTCTCGCCGGCCTGGTCACCCGATGGAAAAGAGATCGCGTACGGCCACGGACCAAACCTGCTCGTGACACATGCGGACGGAAGCGATCCCCGAGTCATTGCCAGAATGCCTTCAGAGGTCGGTGACGCTCACTGGAGGCCGGATGGAAAGGTGATTCGCTTCAGCCTGCAAGTTCAAAACCGCGGCTACACCATCTGGGAGGTTCACGCCGACGGTACGGGTCTCGGTCAAGTCGTGCGACGGTGGGGGAATTCCGCCTACGAGCTCAACGGCCGATGGACGGCTGACGGCCGTTTCTTCGTCTTCGTGCATGGGGAGAATGATCACAAATCTCTTTGGGCACGACAGGAGAAATGTGGCGTGTTCTTCTGGGAGTGCGGCAAACTGTTTCAGTTGACCACGGGGCCGGAAAGCTATGCGGTGCCCTTGCCGAGCTCCGATGGGAAAAGGATTTACGCCATCGGTAGCAAAGACCAAATGCAGCTAATGCGTTACGACCTACCCTTGCACTCGCCCGTGCCGTATCCCGCTCTGGTTGGCACGCCGGCCGGGCAGCTCGATTTTTCCCGGGATGGCCAATGGATTGCCTACATGAATTTAGCCGACCGCTCAATTTACCGCAGCAGAATTGATGGAAGCGAAAAGACCCGCCTCACCTATCCGCCCGTCCTGGGGGATCAACCTCATTTTTCTCCCGACGGGAAGCAGATCGCGTTCCTGGACGAGGCTCACGGGCGCTTTAAACTATCCATTGTGCCTGCGGAGGGCGGGCCTGTCACTCAGTTGTTACCCGGAGAGTCTGAGGAAGGTGTCGCTACATGGTCGCCGGATGGCAAAAATCTCGTCTACGGCGAGCCGATTGGGCATGAGCCTTCCGCCATGAGCATCCATCTGCTAAATCTGGAAACGCACCGGGTATCCGAGTTGCCCGCTTCGGAAGGCCTGTGGACGGCGCGCTGGTCGCCCGACGGCCACTACATCGGGGCGCTGGTCTTGGGTCCGAATGGAAACCCAGACTCGCCGGCCCTGCGGCTTTTTGATGTCGCGGCACAGAAGTGGACCACGATAGCCGAGTTTAATTCCGTCAATTCCATCAACCAGCCGAATTGGTCGCAGGACAGCAAGTTCCTGTACTTCGACACCATGGGCGATGACGCGGCCCTCTATCGCATCAGAATCGCGGACCACCATCTGGAGTTCTTGGCGGATCTGCGCGGAGTCCCACGACACGTCGACAACTGGAGCGGCGCGGCGCCGGATGGCTCACCCCTGATCGTGAAGGATACGACCATATCGGAAATCTACGCGCTGGATATGGAATGGCCGTAAGGAACAGCGCGCTCTAGATTCTGCGAAGGCTCGGGAAGCTCGCGTAGACCCCACCGCTGAAATCCCCCCACTTCGAGTCAGAATTCCAACCTGGAACGCAAATCAATGTTCCCGGGCGAAGAGATGGATACCAATGTCTACGGAAGACGGGAAGAGGCAGAAAATCCAAGAAAGGAGAAACAAATAAATGTTTGTCGAATTGATACCACTGCTCGCTGGTCGGACCGTCATGATCATGCTGGCCCGCGAGGACGAGAAGTCGATCCGGGTATGCATGATTCCGAAAAAGGCGAACCCGGACGAGGATCCGGTGCTCACCACGCCATTGACTCACATCAGCACGCCGGAGGGGCTCGGACACGCCTGTCAGGGCGAGATTCCTCGCCCGCCTTCGCGGGCTCGGAATGACATGCGCGAACGGAAAGCACTTGGCAAGCTACGTCGAGTGCCACACGCAACCGGGCAGCACGCTGGCCCAAGCCAAAGCCGAAATGGAGGCCGCGGCCAAGGCTGCGCAAGAAGAAGCCAACCGCAAGGCGGACGAGAAGCGGAAGGCGAAGTCATCGTCGTCCACGCCGACTACATCGGCCTCTGCTCAGCCCGCAGCCGCAATTGTGTAATCTCAGATTCAGGATTTCAGAAGCTGTGGTGCGCGGCCCGTCTGATGCTCGCGGAACTGTCGCCCACCATCACGAAGCCTGCCACATAATACGGTAGGACACGGCCGCCAAGCTCTCCGATCAAATCCATCTTGGCGGTCGAAGCGCGGCGCTCTTGTCCTCGCACTCTGCAATGTGGTGATAGAAATGCTTCTTGAGTGTTAGTGTGGATGCGTCTTTCGCAGTCCAGAGGTTGGCGACCGCCGACTTCGCTCCGGCAAATCGAAACGCACGAACCAAATTGGCGATGCCCTCCTCGCCCAGCAATGGTCCCACCCCGGTCGCGCCGGCAGAGAGAGTGACAAGCTCTGCGTTCAACTCGAAGTTGAAGACCCTGGATTCCCGCTTTTCCCGAGACCCCGTCGGGACGGGGCGCGGGAATGACTCTTTTGATCTCCCGGAAGCGGTAGTAACCCATCCTCGCCGGACTTGGGATCGCTTCCATGAACCAGCGTCGCGCGTTGCGGAAACTTGTCGCTGGCGAGCCCGTGAACTGCGCTGTGAATGACATCAAGCAGGTCGGCAGTTGCGGACTGGGGCTCGCGCTTGTGTGATGTCTGTCACACCTGCTTGTGCCAGTTATCACTGTCATTTCAGGGCGTGAGAGTCACACTTTCCCTAGACGCATGACGAAGGAGGCAGCGGTGACAATCACATTTCGTCTTGTCCGCATGATCGAGGCCCATTCCGAAAACCTGGCCAACAGCCTCTTGCATAAAGTTCAACATTCGCCCTCGACCCACAGCTATAGCAAAGTGCCTCCGGAAGAGCTCAAGCAGCGGGTCTACGAGATTTATCAGCACCTGGGAGACTGGCTCTTGGGCAAAGCGGACGTGGACATCGAGCGGCGATACCGGGAGATCGGGGTGCGTCGCTTCCGCCAAAACGTTCCTCTGACCGAATTGATTTGGGCGATTGTCCTCACGCGGGAAAATCTGTGGGAGTTTCTCACCTGGGAGTCTGGAATGGACCGGCCGGTAGAGGTTTTCGCGGAGCTCGAGTTGCTGCATCTGCTCGGCCAATTCTTCGACCGGGCTGTCTTTTACGCCACCACGGGCTACGAAGAGGCGCGCAAGTCGGAATCACTGGTCGAGACGGTTGCGGAGCGTAGCGCGGCCCTCTAGCTGGCTGATGAAAAAGATGAAACACGGAGACACCAAGACACAAAGAACGGTTTTCATGAAAAACGTCCTTGGCGACTCGGTGTCTTGGTTTCGAAAGGATGACAGCGAGGGGCTCGGAATGACACATTCTCGGGCTCTTTCATCAGCAGGCTAGCGGGTTAGAAAGGCAATGTCCGTTATGTCCTGGGAGATTGGATACAAAAAGAAACTGTGCACGCCGGAGGAAGCGCTGCTCGTCGTGCACTCGGGAATGCGGGTATACATTCAGCCCGGTTGCGCGGAGCCGGAGACGCTGGTGGAAGCGCTCCTGAAGCGCGCTCCCTCTGTTCACGACGTGGAGGTGGTCCACTTACTGACCCTGGGAAACGCTGACTACGTAGCGCCCGAGATGGAAGGTCACTTCCGGCACAATGCCATGTTCATCGGGGGCAACGTACGCGAGGCCATCAATGAGGGCCGTGCTGATTACACTCCGATATACCTGAGTGAGATCGAGGAGTTGTTCGAGAGCGGCGCGATGCCCTTGGACGTGGCCTTGATTCAAGTGTCGCCTCCCGACTCTCACGGCTTTTGCAGTTTTGGCGTCGGCGTGGATACCACGCTGACCGCTGCCCGGTTCGCGCGCCACGTCATTGCGCAAGTGAATGATCAAATGCCGCGCACCTATGGCGACAGTTTCATCCATGTCAGCCAAATTCACGTCTTCGTGGAATCCTCTCGGCCCCTGTGCGAATTGCCGAAACCGGAGATCACTGACCTTCACGAGGCTATCGGGCGCAATGTCGCGGGATTGATTGACAACGGAGCGGTCGTGCAGACGGGTATTGGTGGCATTCCGAATGCCGCGCTGCCCTTGCTTATGGACCGGAAAGACCTGGGCATCCACAGCGAAACCGTGTCGGATAACCTGATTCCGCTGATCGAGGCAGGAGTGGTCACCGGGGCTCGCAAGAACTTCAGGCCACGCAAGGTCATTCTGGCATTCGTATTGGGTACGAAAAAGCTTTTTGACTTCGTGGAGAACAATCCCATCTTCGAATTTCATCCGACCGCTTACACCAACGATCCACTGCTGATCGCGCGTAATGACAACATGGTGGCCATCAACTCGGCGCTGCAGGTGGACTTGACCGGTCAAGTGTGCTCGGACTCCCTCGGGACGTACTTCTATAGCGGGATTGGCGGGCAGGTGGATTTCCTGCGCGGTGCGGCGCACTCGAAGGGCGGCAAACCGATTATTGCTCTTCCCTCGACAGCGAAAAACGGCACGATTTCCCGCATCGTGTGCACCCTCGACGTGGGCGCGGGGGTGGTGACCTCGCGCGGGTTGGTGCGTTACGTCGTGACTGAGTACGGAGTTGCGTATCTGCACGGCAAGACCATTCGCGAGCGCGCGAAGTCTTTAATCGAGATCGCCCATCCCAAGTTCCGGGATGAGCTTTATGAGTACTGCGAAAAAACCAGGTGGCTGCAACATCCGCAGGGTAGAGCGACAGTGCTGACGAGGTGAGTATGGCGGGTCAACCGCGTGGAAAAGTAACGATCCGAGTGGAGGAGTGCAAAGGATGCGGGCTGTGCGTGGAGGCGTGCCCGCCCAAATGTCTGCTGCTGGCGCCCGAGCTCAGCGCCTACGGCGTGCACCCGGCGCGCTATACCGGCGAGGGTTGCACGGGATGCGGCATTTGTTTCTACTGCTGCCCTGAACCCGGAGCCATCACCGTATACCGGGTGACAACCAAGGCCAGGGTTGTCGCCCCGGCGAATCCCAAAGTGCTTGTCGCACCGCAACCAGGAGGCGAAGATGCGCCAGCTTTGTAAGGGCAACGTGGCGGTAGTCAAAGGCGCTGTTCTCGCCGGATGTCGTGCCTATTACGGATACCCCATTACACCCGCCAGCGAGATCGCTGAGGCAGCAGCGCTGTATCTTCCGCAAGTCGGCGGAACGTTCTTGCAGGCGGAAAGTGAAGTCGCCGCCATCAACATGGTGTACGGCGCGGCTGCGGCCGGGACGCGTGTGATGACTGCCTCCTCCGGTCCCGGCCTCAGCCTAATGCAAGAAGGCATTTCTTACCTGGCCGGCTCGGAGCTGCCCTGCGTGATCGTGGACGTGATGCGGGGCGGGCCCGGCCTGGGCAACATTGCGCCCGAGCAGAGCGACTATTTCGCCATGGTGAAGGGTGGCGGCCACGGTAACTACAGGAACATCGTGCTGGCGCCCGCTTCAGTGCAGGAGATGGCAGACCTTACCGCGCTGGCCTTTGAGCTGGCGGACAAGTATCGCAACCCCGCCATCGTGCTCACCGACGGCTTCGTGGGACAGATGATGGAGCCGCTCGATCTTGTTTATCCGTCAGCCGCCGGACAGCCGCCGGCAAAGCCCTGGGCGGTTGAGGGAACGGCGGAAACACGAAAGAATCTCGTGACTTCCATCTTCCTCGAACCGGATGATTTGGAAGCGCACCAGCGCAACATGGAAGCCAAATACGCCCGCGCCCGCGAAGAGGAACCTCGCCACGAATCTTTTCACACGGAGGATGCCGACATCCTCCTGGTGGGGTATGGAATTGTCTCGCGGGTACTCCATTCGGCTGTGGAGGAGGCGCGCAAAGAAGGATTGCGCGCCGGACTATTTCGGCCCGTCACACTGTGGCCGTTCCCATCGAAGGCCTTGGCCGAGGCTGCGGCGCGCGTTCAGAAAGTGCTGGTGGTCGAATTGAGTAACGGCCAAATGGTGGAAGACGTGCGCCTGGCGCTCAACGGAAAGGTTCCGGTGGAATTCTTCGGCCGCTGCGGCGGCAATGTGCCATCGGTGGAAGAGATTCACGCTGAGTTGATGGCGCGAGAGATGGCGAAGGTGTGATTTGCGATTGGTGATTTCTGATTTGTGATTGTGCAATCGGAAATCACCAATCAGAAATCACGAATAGAGGAAGCCATGGCCGACCAATTGACTCTGGGAACGAAGGCGCTGGATACAAGCTCCAACGGATACGAGGTCGTGCGCTCCAAGTCGCCAGTGTTCTACGACGTCTACGAGCGCAAGGCGGACCTTAAGCATCAGACCCATTATTGTCCCGGCTGCGGGCACGGTGTGGTGCATAAACTCATCGCCGAGGCAGTTGAAGAACTGGGGCTGAAGGACAAAACGGTTCTGGTCACTCCGGTCGGGTGTTCCGTATTCGCCTACTACTACTTCGATGTCGGCAACATCCAGGTGGCACACGGCCGCGCGCCCGCGGCAGCCACGGGCATCAAGCGGGCTCGCCCCGACTCGATCGTGATCGCTTATCAGGGTGACGGCGACCTGGCGGCCATCGGCACTGCCGAGATCATTCACGCCGCCAACCGAGGAGAAAAGATTACGATCTTCTTCGTGAACAACGCCATTTACGGAATGACGGGCGGGCAGATGGCCCCCACTTCGCTGGTCGGGCAGAAGACCACCACCTCGCCGTTTGGCCGTCGCCCGTCGAATGAAGGTTTCCCTCTGCGCGTATCAGAATTGCTCGCCGCGCTCCAGGCTCCGGTTTATATCGAGCGCGTGGCTCTGGCCGACAATAAGCACATCATGCAAGCCCGCCGCGCTATTCGGAAGGCAATCCAAAACCAGCGCGACGGCGCGGGTTTCTCATTCGTCGAAATCCTTTCGCCGTGCCCTACCATTTGGGGCATGGACCCGGTGGTCGCGCAAAAGTGGGTGGCGGAGAAGATGATTCCGGCGTTCCCGCTGAACGTTTTTCGCGACCGGAAACCTGAGGCTCTGCCCGAGAACGTCGTGCCGCAGCAGTCGGTGCCGGATGCTTTGGGGATTGCGGACGAGGGTGCTCAAGCCGCGTCCGGCGCAACAAAACACGCCCACCCATTTCACCAGATGATGATCAAAATCGCCGGCTTCGGCGGCCAGGGCGTGCTGCTACTCGGTCAACTTCTCACCGAGATGGGCATGCGCGAAGGCTTGGAAGTGAGTTGGCTGCCCTCGTACGGCCCGGAGATGCGCTCCGGCAGCGCGCACTGTCACGTTTGCCTGTCGAAAGAGCGGATTGGCTCGCCGCTGATTTCGCACCCTGACGTGCTGATCGCGATGAACGAGATTTCGCTGCGCAAGTTCGCCCACGAAGTTCCTCCCGAAGGACTCATCCTTTACAACCGCGACCGCTTGCCCGAAGACTTCGACCTTCCGGAAGCGCGTGTGGTGTGCATCCCAGCCTCGGAAATCGCCGACGGCCTCGGGTCCACCAAAGCGGCTAATGTTGTCCTGATGGGCGCGTTGCTGGAAGAAACGGAATGCCTGGCGTTCGAAACCGCTGAGGGCGCCATCAGGGACAGGGTGAAGAAAGTCGCGCTGCTCGAAGTCAACCGCAAGGCGCTCGAGGCGGGCCGCCTCTTCATCGACAACGAGGTCTGGGTCGGCGCCGAATCCCAGCCGGACGGATTTGCGTATTAGGTGCGGACGCAAGACCCCGAGACGACCCCAGAGACTTTAACCTCTGATTTGATGCCGCGGAGGAATGATATGGCAACAGCAAAAATTGGTTTCTACGGTCACGTTCGCCAATACCACAAACTCAAGAAGGAGATCGACGCGGCCTTCTTTGACGTGATGGAGAGCGGCACGTATGTTCTCGGCCCCAAGGTGAAGCAGTTTGAGCAGGAGCTCGCGGCATACTGCCACCTGAAGGAAGCCGTGGGGGTGAACTCCGGGACCGACGCGCTCTGGCTGGCTTTTCTGGCGCTGGGCATCGGTGCGGGAGACGAGGTGATCACCACCTCGAACACTTTCTTCGCCACTGCGGAAGCCATCTGGCTGGCGGGGGCGACGCCGGTGTTTGTGGATTGCGATCCGAAGACCTGCAACATCGATGTCAATTTGATTGAGCCGGCCATAACGCCCAGAACCAAGGGGATTGTTCCCGTTCATCTCTACGGGCAGCCCGCCAACATGCCGGCCGTGTCGAGAATCGCCAAAGCCCACGGTCTATTCGTCATTGAGGATAACGCGCAGGCGCTTGGGGCTCGCGGGGACACCTTTGCCCCCGGCGAACTCTCCGACGCGGTATGCACGAGCTTCATCATCCAGAAGAATCTCGGCTGCTTTGGGGACGGCGGCGCTGTGATCACGAACCTCTCCGACCTGGCGCAACAGGTCCGCAAGTTGCGCAACCACGGCTCGCTCAAGCGCTCACACCACAGCATCGGTTACAACAGCCGCCTGGACGAATTCCACGCTGCGGTTCTGAGCGTCAAGCTGAAGCACCTGGACAAATGGAATGACCGGCGGCGGACGATTGCCCAGCAGTACGACGAGGGTCTCGCCGGTACGTCGCTCAAGCTGCCCTACGCACTTCCGGGCTATCGGCACGTCTACCACCTGTACGTCGTGGAGACGGAGCAGCGCGATGCGTTGCAGGCATACCTCGACGCGCAGAGGATTACGGCGCTCACTCACTACCCCATCGCCATTCATAAGCAGGAGGGTTACCCCTGGGGCCGTCCGGCGCGCGTCTCCGGGACGCTCGAGTGCGCGGAACGCTCCGCGGCTCGCGTGCTGTCGCTGCCGATGTATCCCGAGCTGACCCCGAAGGAAGTGCACTCGGTGATCGAGGCCATCCACGCCTGGGAGAAGAAGACGGGCGCCGGCAAGAAGCAAGCCGCCTAGGCTTGTCGAGCACGTCGCCGAATCGCTGATTCGTCCCATCTCATAACAGGAGACGCTTTCCATGACGAGCGATGCGAAGTACACGGTGGTTGTCGCCGGCTGCGGCAAGCGCGGAATGCATCACGCTGAAGCTTTCTTCAAGAATCCGCGCTTCGTTCTGGCCGGCGTGTGCGACGTCGATGCTTCGCGGGCCGAAGCGGCCGCCAAACAGTTCGGGAATCCCGCCGCCGGCTCAGACGCTGCGGACTTGCTCGAGAAACTTCGGCCCGACGTTTTCTGCTTTTGCACGCCGCCCAGTGTTCGGTCGCCCCTTATCCGACTGGGCGTAGAGGCGGGCGCCAAGCTCATCGCGTTTGAGAAACCACTCGCCCTCTCCACGAATGAGGCGCTAGAAATCATGGAGTTGGTGCGCCAGGCCAAGGTGAAGACGGTGGTCAGCCATCAGCATCGCTATGGCGAGCATTACCAGCGCGTGAAGGAAATCATCGCCAGCGGAGCAATCGGGCGCGTCCATACCGTCTACGGCACAGCCACGGGCTGGATGATGCACATGCTGACCCATCTCATTGAGTATATCCGCTGGTTCAATGACTACGCTCAAGCGGAGTGGGTGGTCGGGCAGGCGTCGGGAACGGAGAAGCTGAAGGATAACCACCCTTCCCCCGATTACGTCGCTGGCCTCATCCAATTCTCCAACGGAGTGCGCGGCATCGTGGAATCCGGTGACGGCGCGCCTGATGTTCCCGAGGTGGACTACTGGTGGCGCAAGTGCCGGATCGGCGCCCAGGGGACCGAGGGTTTCGCGGAAGTGTTGACCGGTGGAGGCTGGCGCGCCATCACCCGCGATTCGCGAGGTGTCATCTCGGGCCCCGGAACAATGGACTACGCTCACGACATGGTGCCCTACGTCCGGGAGATTGCCGACTGGCTGGACGATGACAGCAGAGTTCATCCCTGCAACGGCGAAAGCGCCTTCCAGGGCTTTGAGATCATGATGGCGATCTGCCGCTCGGCGGCGCGAGGCGGCAAGGTGAAGCTCCCACTGGGCCGCGGCGAACCCGAACTCGACGCCCTCGCTAAGAGCTTGTCTCGCTCCGAGCGCTTGGTCGCCACCGGCGCGTGACGGTTTCATTTCACCGGCGCCGCGCCAGGCCCTCACGGTGGTGTAATGCCTACAACGAGGAGACCATGCGCCTGCGCGGCAAGTGCAAGGGCGCTATCGTGGGTCGCCATGACGAGTTCAACGCGCGTCATCGCCTTCCAGAGCAGGGCTGTCGCCAAGTGGATGGCATCGAGCGTGCCGATCTCGGTGGGCATCGGCTGCGCCGCGCGGTCGAGGACAGTCGAGTCAATCTCTACCACTTCCAGCGAAGCGATCAGTGACAAAATCGTCGCCCGGCGTTTTGAGACCTCCGCATCCGCCAGCTTCGTCCTGAGCCTAAGGCGATCCAATACGCGGAGACTCTCCATCGTGACCAGTGCGCTGGAAACGCCCCGTTCGATTTGCCGCCATTCGGGCAGCGCATTGGGCTGCCCGAGCGCAATCCGAAGCAGTACCGACGCATCAACATACGCAATCATCGGGAGCCTTGGCGCTCTTCGAGCAGCAGATCCACGACGTCAACCTTGAGCTTCAAGGGCTTCGGCAGTGGGACGCGATTGGGCGGCGGGGCTCCTGTCGCCGGCTTTCGAATTCGCAAGATCGGCTGTTCCCCTACCGGCACGATTTGCGCCACCGGTGTTTCCCGATCCAGGACTGCGATCGTCTCGCCGCCGCGGACCGCCCTTAGGTGCTCGCTCAATCGCGCTTTCAGTTCCGTGATTCGCACTCGTCTCATGACCTGATCTGACCACAATTGGTCATCTTTGGCAACCCCTTTTTGGGGCTAGGCCCATCATTCGTTTATCTTTCATTTGTGTGGGTGCGGAAGACTGGTGTTGAGAATCAAGCGGCGAGCGCGCGGGGCCTTAACCGCGATTCCAAAACCCAGCCAATGTCCTTTGGTGCCGGCCTCTCGAGGTAGTCCAAAGCACCCAGCTCCATGGCTTCCAGATAGCAATGGACGTCCAGGCATCGCGCCACCACAATAATGGGAAGCCCGCGCCGCAGCTCCACGTTGCGCAAGAGGACTCGCCGTCCCTCAAAGGCGGGAGTTCCCTGGCTCAGGACAACCAAGTCAAACTTGCCCCCCTCGATTCTGCGAGCTGCGCCTTCATAGGAGCTACACATTTCAACGTTGTAGCCGAGTGCCGTCAGCGTCGCGCAGTAAGACACCAGATCTCCGTCATCCTCAGACACCACAAGCACCTTGCCGGTCTTCACGGTGCACCTCCCTTCCGCGAGTGCTTCCGCTGAAACCCTGGCGAAAAACACACCCCTGTGCCCGCACCGCTGGCTATTGTCCTAACAACTCAAAATATCGCCCCACCGCTTCAATGCCACGGTAGAAATTGGGCAAATGAAATTTCTCGTTGGGCGCGTGGAGATTGTCGTCAGGCAAGCCAAAGCCCATCATCACCACCGCGGCTTTCAGGTGGATGCCGAACAAGCCGGCGATGGGAATGGACCCGCCCGAGCGCATATAGACCGTCTTCTTTTTGAAAACCTCTTCCATGGCTTTGGCCGCGGCCTCGATGAATTTATTCTCCGTTGAAACCACCGAAGCCGGCGCGGAGCTGATCACCCGCACTTTCGTCTGAATGCCTTTCGGCGTCAACTTCTTCACATAAGCTGTGAATTGCCGAATGGCTTCTTTGGGATCCATCTCCGGCACAAGTCGCATGCTGATCTTGGCCGTGGCTACAGCGGGGATCACGGTCTTGGCGCCCTCTCCGGTAAATCCTCCGCGGATGCCATGGACTTCCAGCGTCGGCCGAGCCCACAGCCGTTCGAGCACACTCGGACCTTTCTCGCCGACGAGCGATGTGGCGCCCACTTCCTTCTTGAGAAAATTCTTCTCACTGAACGGCAGCCGCTTCCAGGCGTCGAGTTCTTTCTTGCTCGGCCTGGTGACGCGCTTATAGAAGCCCGGAATGCGGATCTTTCCGTTCGGCCCCTTCAGGCCGGTGATGATTTCCGCCAGCGCTTGAAAGGGATTCGGTGCGGCGCCGCCATACATTCCCGAGTGCAAGTCGTGTGACGCGCCGCGTGCTTCGACCTCGGTATAGACCAGCCCGCGCAGGCCAGTGGTAATGGTCGGCAGCTCCGGTGCGAACATTTCCGTGTCGCAAATCAAGGCGCCGTCCGCCTTCAATTTGTCCGCGTGTTTGGGAACGTAGTCCTCAATATGCTCGCCCCCCATTTCCTCTTCGCCTTCGATGAGGACCTTTACATTTATCGGCAGTTTTCCTTCCGTCTTGAGGAAACCTTCCAGCGCTTTCATCAGCAGGTAGGTTTGCCCTTTGTCGTCCACCGCGCCACGCGCGTAAAGATTCTCGTTGCGGATGGCAGGCTCGGTCCAAAGTTGTGCTGTCTCGGTCGGCACGGGGTAGACATCCTTGTCGACGAAGGGTGGCGACTTCCATTCGTCCAGCGGCTCGGGCGGCTGCACGTCGTAGTGGCCATAGATCAAGAGTGTCGGCTTGCCCGGAGCGTCGAGCCACTCCGCATACACGAGCGGGTTCTGGTTCTCCGTGCCCTCGATGATTTCAACGTTGCGCATGCCCATATCGCGCAGCTCGCTTGCAATAAATTCAGCCGCGCGTTTGATATCGGGCTTGTGTTCGGGTAGCGTGGAAATGCTCGGGATTTTCAAAAGGCTCGTTAGCCCTTCCAGAAATCGATTCTGATTCGATTTATAATATTCGAACGTCTGTGTCGCCATGTTAGTCTCCTGGTTAAAGTCGTATCTTGGGATGGGACATGAAAACGGTTGTGGACGGCGTGAGGTACACGGCAAATCGCCCCACCAAACTCAACTCTCACTTTGCGGCTCATCGAGAGTCTACACCCTAGAGTTCGAAGCGTCAAATTGACTCACCGGGTCAAGATTGGAGACTCCAAATTGGAAACTCGAAACTCGAAATTGGAAACTGGGAACACCTGGCTCCTGACTCCTAGCACTTGGCAGCGTGATGAAAAATGTCATTCTGAGGAGGTCGCCGCGGCGACCGACGAAGAATCTCGGAAGTGTTTCATTCTTAAAATACTGAGATTCTTCGCTTCGCTCAGAATGACAGCGCAACCGACTTTCCCATCAGCCTGCTAGCCCCTAACAACTGTTTTCCTGCTTGCCCCTTGCCACCGTCTTTTCTCCCCAGTCCCTAATCCCAAGCCCCGAACCCCTTGGTCGGCATTCCTGCGCTCCTACCCTTATCTCCGTTATTAACTAATACTAAGTCGGATATTACGTTGAGTACATCTTTGGTCTGCGCTTTAAGCCTCGGAACGAAGCCAACTTGCGCCGAACAAAACAGCTTCATAATGGCCTCGAATTTGGGTTCGTTGCGACACGAACTCCTTTGCGTTCTATCACATGGTGCCAACGAACCCGATTCTTGCATTCCCTTCTCGAAGAATGGCTTCGAACCAAAAAAATGGCTTCGTTCCAAAACGATTTCCATGTGTTTTCAATAACATGGTGGCTTCGAACCGCATTTTTTAACATCTTTTTTGCACTGTTCCCTTCCAGTCCTCTTTCGGCCGGGCCGATCGCTGATGCACGCCGATGAACTAGTTTTAATTCTACTGAATATCTCTCTTTCAATAGCCGATCCCTCCGGACTTCAACCCGAACTTCCCCATTGCCCCCGCCAAGCGCGACCGCTTGCCAACGTGTTTGAATTGCCACTCTACACCACCCGCGTGGCGCTGCTTTTCTCTTCCCACTTGCCACATGCCACTGTTCTCGTATTTCGAGTTTCGAATTTCCAGTTTCGAATTTCCACTTTCGAGTTTCGATTTTCGAATTTCCAGCTTCGAATTTCGACTTTCCATGGTGGTGCAACAGACAACTGACAGCGGACCGCGGACGTTGGCCTTGTTCCGATTCCCGTCTCTCGGCCCCATAATCCTAATTCCTGATTCCTAATTCCTGTTTTTCCCCTTCCGCAGGCCGGAGAGCGGAGGGGAACACCACTACGCGCAGGTCTTAAAGCTGAACTTAGTATAGTCCTCCGTTACTGTTTGTCAAGTAAATTTTTGCGGTTCGGGGCCGTGCCACGGCATCGCGCATTCAGAGATGGCTGCGCTCTTGCAGCTTGGGCCCGCCGTGAATCGGTCCGCAGTGCTCCCAAATTTGTCCGGAGGGTTGATCTCAACTTCAGGCATGGGCTCGTATTTCGACTCGTCGTAGGGCGGGAGGTCAGTGGGTTCGGGCGCGCCGAGAGCTTTCAGGCGCGCTCGCGCCGCTTCCAGACCCCAATGACAGGCAAACGGCGGGCCGTCGCACCAGGCGAGGTGGTAGGCCTTCGTCGCGGCTTCCGCCGCGGCGGCGCGATCCTCGGCGTGCACCACTGTCCGTGCTTCGCACTCAATCAAAATAGGAACTCGCTTTAAGCTGACAAAAGCTGCTTGAAGTACTTTCGAGCTCACACTTGTCGGGACACAGATCCGGGTCTATGCAAGGTGCCACATTCCGGCCCTCCCGGCTGATCAGGACGCTTGTTGCGTCACGATGCGGGCAACGGTCCGGTTCGACACCTACATGGCAAGAAACGCGACGGAAGCGGCACGCGTGCGTTCATTGATGGCTCGAGAGGACCTCCAGTCCAATCGCTTTTTGCTTCAGAGACCGGCGGTAACTCGCGAGGAGCTCCTTGCGGTTCTGGCGCAGGTCCAGTCCGGTCGGCCCGGCGGGATAAGGCTTGTTGCCCATCATCCCTTTCCAGAGAATGCGGTTGTAGACCGCGGGGTCGACGCGATCTGCGTCCGAGAAGTCCATTCCCTTCGTGACCCGCGCCCAGTACTTCGCGTTGTGCGTCGACTTGACCAGGATCACGCCGGCCGGCTGAGGCAGCGGCAGACTCGTGGCGTAAAGATACGGCGAGGGCGTGGCGGTAAAGCTCCAGTTGCTCGGCGTGGTGTTGAAGATGTCAGCCATGGGGCTTGCGAGCGCGTCGTTCAGGTTCAACTGCGAGATGCCCAGGACCTCTTCCATCGTGCGCAGGAAGTCGAGGGTGTTGTATTGTGTCGAGACCAGCGTATGTTGCTTCACGTAGGCGCCCGCCACGAACGCGACGGTGCGGTGCGAATCGACGTGGTCGGCGCCATCCTGCGCGTCGTCTTCAATGACAAAGATCAGAGTGTTGTTCGCGTAGATGCTGTTGGCAATCGTCTGAACCAGTAAACCGACCGCATAGTCGTTATCGGCTTCCTGCGTCTCCGGAGTATTTACGCCGTCAATCGCGGTCCCGAAGTTTCCGGTGTGATCGTGCATGAAGCGAACGAGGCTCAAGTTGGGGAGTCCACCTGTGGCGTAGTTGGCATTGAAATCCCGCAGCCACTCCGTGTAACGGTAATAATCCGGAAAGTTGTTGTCGAAACCGCGGAAGTACGGATCGGTGAACTGGGCAAGGGTAACATTCGTGGGGGAGGCCACGATCGTTGGCGGAGTGGTCGAGGCCGGATTGGGCGCCAGGGAAATGGCGCACGTGGGCTCGTTATAGCAGGTGGTGTCAATGAAGAAACCATAGTTGCGAACCGTGAGGCCCGCCCGGCGCGCGGAGTCCCACAAATAGCCGGTGTTCACCTGATTGTCCGGTCCATCCGGCGCAGCCACGTCGGTCTGGCCCGGTAACAGATCCGGATCGTTCGGTGTAAGGGGTTCGGCGGCCATGCGCTGGGCGAGGGTCGGAATCCCAACGTTCACACTGCGATTCAAACCCTCGCTATCCAAGCTTACGCCGCGTCCCGCGTAGTCCACCGGGTATTGGCGTTCCACCACGTCGGGGGCGCGAGCCGAAGTGGTCCACGGCCAGCCGTCATTGCTGACTTCGGCGGTGGCCATGAAGTTATCGAGCGTGACGAAGGTTTGCGCCAAGTTATGCAGATTCGGCGTGATCGCACTTCCCCACTGAACCAAACTAGGATCGCCGTTGCCGACTGGCAGGTCACCCAGAACCTGGTCGTAAGTCCGGTTTTCCTTGATGATGAAGATAACGTGCTGGATGCCCTGACGCACGGCCGCCATGACCGCGGCGTCGCTGGTGCTCTCGGTGCTGGAGAAGCGGTTGTTGGTGAAGACCTGCGCCGTCAGCGCCGGGAGCTGCGCCGCGAGGGTGGCGGTGGGGAAGCTCTGTAAGCCGGCTTTGGTCAACTGGGGATTATACTCATTCGTATCCTGGCAACTTGGGTACAGCGGCGGGCCATAGACATAGCACCAATTGGGATTCGGTCCCGTCGGCGACTTCCCATTGACCACGTACACCCATTTGCCATCGTTGCTGAAGCTCACGGAGTTCGGGTACCAGCCGGTGGGAATGAGACCCATGACCTGGTCGTTCTTATCCGTTCCCGTCAGCGCCACGACGGCAATGCTGTTCAGATTGCCATTGGTCACGTAGAGTTGCGTCCCATCCGGCGTGAGCGACACGCTGTTAGTGTTCGCGCCCATATATTTCGCCAGCGTGGGAGTGGAAGACACTACTGACGGGGGAGCGATGACATGGATGGTTTCGAGGACGGTGTTCCACGTGGTGCTGTCGTTCGGGTTCGTGTCGATTACGTCAACCGTATCCGACTCGTCTTCGGCGACATACAGGCGCGTCTGGGCCGCGTTAAGCGTCATTTTGTTCGGTTGGCCTATCACTGGGATCCGGGCTTTTACCGCCGGTGTCCCCCCATCCAGATTCACTACGTCGATCTCGCGGTCGCGAAGGCTTGAGACATACGCCCAAGTGGTTGTAGTGCTACCCGCCGGCAGCGGCGTCGGCTGCGCGATAACCACCCAAAACGGATATTCGCCGCCCGGCGTGCCCGGCTGCGGCGAGCTAGCGGCCCTGCCGGGACGCAGGTCGAGTTCCCCCGTGTTCTGCAGATTCACGGGTTCCACGGCCGTAAGGGTACTCAGCGGCGTCCAGTTGCCCAAGCCTCCGGTGAACACCGTTATCGAGTCGTTGTAATAATTCGCCACCACCATCGTCTGGCCATCGTTCGAAACAGCCACGCCGGCGGCGCAAGGCTGCACGTAAACCACGCTATTTACCTGGAGTGATGGTTCGGTGGAAGGCACGGGAAGGCCAACGCCCCCCCCGGTGTGGTTCAAGAGAAGCTCGGGTGGGGACTGAGGCGTCGGCGGCGTCGACGTCGTCGACGCCGGCGCCCAAGTTGTTCCCTTGGCGTTCAGAGTAAAGACGTGGACATTGTCAAATTGGGGGTTATTTTGGTCTAGGATACCGTATTTGTCAAAGGGGTAGTCACCCATGCCGCTGGATACGTAAAAAGCATTTTGTTTTGGATCGAAGGCAATCCCGTTGTAGGAATTGGGGATCATCACTACTTGCTTCTGGACCGGGGTGTCCGTCGAAATGTCGTAGATGAACACATACTCACTCGACGGCGAGTTTGCTGGGAGCCCGCCAGGAGCTGTGAGCACGCCGGGTGCGGGCATTACTACGCCCTCGGCCGCGAAGGCCATGGCTGACAGGGAGTTGGCGTAGTACATGCGGTTGTACCCGGTGGTCAGAACAAACAGGGTCTTCCCATCCGTACTCACCACGCTCGAGACCGCTTGCCCGGCCAGCCAGGGATTACCGTTTACTAACCAAGGGGTGACCAATGGTTGGAACTGGGAACCCTGGGGCGCCAGCGGCGTAATCCATTGGTTCATATTGGGGATGAACTGGACGCCCGCGACCGCGGCATTCACCGTGATGGTCAGGGTCGCCGTAGTACTGCCGGTCGCGTTGGAAGCCGTTACCGTGTAGCTGGCCTTGGCGGACACGGCCGTGGGGGTTCCGGTGATAATCCCCGTGTCGTCGTCCAGGCTCAGGCCCGCCGGAAGGGCCGGGCTCACGCTGTACGCGGTCACCGCTCCGCCGGTGCTGGTGGGGCTGTTCGGCGTGATCTGCGTCCCTACGGTGTAGACCGCCGTGCCGGTAGTGTAGGCCAGGCCCGCCGGGGCCGCGTCTTCCACCGTGATGGTCAGGGTCGCCGTGGTGCTGCCGGCCGAGTTGGAAGCCGTTACCGTGTAGCTGGCCGTGGC
>JBEKEZ010000060.1:0-26417 GCA_050013575.1 Terriglobia bacterium
GAGAGGAAGCACCCCGTGAGGCGCGCGGCGGGCGCTAACCTCAGTCGCCCTACGGGCTCCTTCGGTTAGCGCCCACAGGAACTACTTACTTTGCTAAGAACAGGAACTTCTTACTTTGCCTTGACAGAACGGCGTTTGGAGGATTTGAGAGCTGCTCGCCGCTTCCCGTCCGGAGTGCGCGGGCCGATGGACTTCTGTGCGTTCCTCGCGCAAAGCGAGCCTTTTTCCCGTAAGGTGTTCACGCGAAGCAGACTAAGCGGCTACTGAAGGGTTTTGGCGAAAAGCTCCGTCAGCTTCGCGAACGCCCTTTCGGCTTGGGGCGGGTTGTAGACAGGACTGTCCGGCACGGTCCAACTGTGATAGGCGCCTTCGTAAACTTCGCTTTCGTGCAGGCCGCCCCAAGCCTGGAGCGCGTGGTTGAGCTTTTCGATGGCTTCTTGCGGCATGCTCTGATCCTGAATGGCGTGTCCGAAATAAAGACGAGCCTTGATCCGGGGTAGCACAAGATGCGGGCTGGTGGGAGCGTCGGTAAAGAGCCTGCCACCGTGGAACGACGCGGCAGCAGCGATTCGGTCTGGCCGGGCCGCCGCCGTGCGCATCGCCAGGGCACCCGAGAAGCAGTAGCCAACTACCCCCATCGGACCCTCACGGACGGATTCGTGGGCTGCGAGAAAATCCACGTACGCAGAGGCATCGCGCTCGACGGCTTCCTGGCTCAATGGGCCGGAGAGTTCTGCCAGCCGCTTCATGGTTCGCTCTTCGCCCATCTTCAGCGGGAAATCGAACATCGGCGGACGCCCCGTGCGATAGAAAACGTTCGGCATGAGCACCGAGTAGCCTTCTGAGGCCAGCCGCCGCGCCATCGCGCGTTGCGATGGACGAATGCCGACAATGTCGGTTAAGAAGATGACGCCCGGCAAGCGCCGCCCGTTTTCAGAGGTATACAAGACACTGTCGGATATTCCGTCTGGCGTGTGGATTTCGATCTCTTGTTCAATCAAAGCGCCCCCCTGTTCCCGTGAATTAGAACACCAGCATCGCCGAGATTCTGTTGATCGGAACCGCCTCGTTCAGAATGTAAGATGAATTTGCATCCTAAAGGTTGTCATGGAGAGCGCGGAGCGCGGCGGGGATTCTCCGGCCGCGCACCCACGCCCAGTTGATCGACGACTTTGAGGACCTGCGGGCCGCTGGCACGCACGCGAATGTTGTCCGTCAGGTTTACCCAGCGCACCGTGCCGGTGGGGTCGATCAGAAATTCAGCGGGCCGCGCAATGTCAACCCCTTTAGGGCCACCCCTGATGTGCAGCAGGTCATAGCGGCGGATTACCTTCTCCTCGGGATCCGCAAGGAGTGGGAAGGTGAGGCCCGCTTTCTCAGCAAGCTGGCGGTTGACCTCCGCGGGGTCAACGCTGATCGCCACCACTCGAATGCCGCGTGCGCTGAACTCGCTCAACTGGCTTTGAAAGCTCCGCAACTCGGAGACGCAGTACGGTCACCAGTAGCCGCGGTAGAAAATCAAGACCAGTCCACCCGGCTTTCCCGTCTCCTTGCGTTTCAGCAGGCCGCTCAGGGACACCGGCTTACCATCGCGGTCAGGCAGTGTGAAGTCAGGCGCCTTCTGCCCCGCGGAGGGGGCGCCGGTGGAAAGAGGCAGTTGTGCGAATGATAAATTGAGGCAGCCGAAGAAAATGACAGTCAGCAAGGTCAGCGCAGCCAGGGTTGAGCCCGCGCTCTTGCCTCGAGCGAATTTCGGCCGTCCAGAGTTGCGTTTCATTCTCGCCCCCAGCAGGAAACTTGGAATGGCAAACAGCGTCAGGTTGGCCCAGAGGACGTTACTTGTCAAGGCAAAGTGAGGGATCAGGTAGTGGGTCAGTTTCCGAGTGGCACGAGAATCAGGCTGCGCGTACAGAGACGTATGCCCTAGCAGCGGGAGGAGCTCGCCGCGCTCCCGCCGGGAACCCGCTACTTTCGGGAGCAGCGCACACGGGCAGAGGCTCGCAAGCGATTGCGTCCTTGGCTGGATTCGACCTCCCGCCAGGTGGCGGGCGATTTGATGCGGGAGGCTTCGGATTTTCGTGAATGTCCGGTGGCGTCTCGTGAGCATCCCCTAAGCGGGCGCGCGCGAGTGCGGCCTGGCTGAGGCTTCAGTTGAGGCGCCACTGGCAAACCGTATAATTCGTCATGAAAACTTGAGCCGGAGCTCCCTCTGCGGCCGCCTGATCTGAGGTCGCCGAGTTGACAAAAGTGGCCATGCTCCCCGGAGAAGCCTGCACGATGCGATCCTGCCAGGCCCGAATCTCGTCCGTGCCGTTCAGTACAATCAGAACCGAACGAGTTGCCGGATCGCGCGGCTCGGTTAGTGTGACGTTGACGGAAGCGCTTCGCCGGGGTTGAGCACTAATGGCGGGCCGCGAGAACTTCACGCTGGCGGCAACGCCGGCTGGCGACTCGCTCCCGGGAATGTGAATAAGCTTGCCTTCATCCTTCACGATGTCAGCCGCCGTCAATTGGAAGCTCAGTTCCTGGTTCGAGTAATTCGTGAGGGTCAACGTGTAGGACATCCTCTGTCCGGGGTGGGACTCCACTTGAACCACGGCGGGAGAAAGCGTGACGAAATTCGAATCAACGGCGCCCCACAATCCAGAGGGCGGCGACGGAGGCTTCGGCTGCACCACGCACGCCAACTTTTCGACTGGGGCCGTCTCCAAGCTCGCATTCGTGGTTGAGACCATTCGATAAGTCAAGAATGAGATCACCAAAATGCCGGCGAGGTAGGCCGCGGGCCTAACCAAGAACTTTCTATGGTCAATGGGGGCAGCGAGGGATTGAGCATTGCTCTCCGCCTCTTTGGCCCGCCTCTCTTCCACAACGGCGTCGTTCATCAAACCCAGATAGGCCGCCGCGCCGCCAGCCGGGGGGCTGGTAAGTGGGACGGGTGCGTGACTGGAATCGATGAGAGTTTGGGTTGCTTCCCGGGCAGCGGCGGGGAGCTCAATGAATTGCACACCCAAGCGATCCGGCGGTGTTCGGAATACTACTTTGGCAGGCAGTTGGAGCGGTTTGTCAACCGAGGGTGGAGAGAATTGAAGGCTCATCGCCTGCCCGACCTCCAGGCCAGCCGGGCACTCCAACAACATTCCGCTCTCGTTGATGTTCAAACCTTGAGCGACGAACTGCCTTTCACCGTTCGGACCAGCCGAGCAATTCACGGGTGCCAGGGAGGTCGCCGGGGAATCCGCCCTCGTTCGCGCCAGCGCGGGATCGGCCACTGCATGGAGGGCGATCGCGAGGCTTTCAAGGGTCACGGGTTTGCTGATAATGTGGGAGGCGCCCGCTTCCAAAGCCAGGCGCGCGGTTTGAATGTCGTCTTGATCGGCTAGCACGATCACAGGCGCCTCACTGTTCTGTGTGGAGGATCGCACCAACCTGGTTAACGAACAGCCATTCAAGTGAGGCAACTGAGCCTCGATGAACACCGCATCAAACCTCTGGCTTTTTAGTTCCGCTGCCGCCTCGCGACTATCCGCAAAGGTCAAAACGTCAGAGCCCAATGACTCCAGCATGCCTTTGATCGAAGCCAAGGTGTCGATCTGGTCGTCGACCACCATGATCTTTAATGACACCGTGCGCGCTCCTCGGTGGCGGGTCGATACCTGCTAATGCCCAATCGCCCTGAAGGCTAATACTTTGTAAGGGAAACGGCTCCGCACCATATTCTCGAACTGGCTGTTATAGTTCATGCTGTTGTTGCCGCCACCAGATACCGTAAATGTCGGGTTGCCTAAGGTACTCAAGAGGTTGCCGAGAGAATCCCGGGTCTTGGCCACCAAGAAGGCGCCATTAAATGCGCCGTTGCCCCCGCCGGAGATATTGAAGACTCCCTGGCCCACAACCAAAATCATGCCGTCAAAGCTGGAGCCCCCGGCACAGGTCAAAGTACCCGTAACCACGAGAATGCCCGCGCCGTCGCAGGAGCTAGTGTTGCCAGGAGCCCACGAAGGTGTCGTGTTGTCCGCAACCACCGTGATCAGAGGGCTTGCATCAGTGCCCATGGGTGTAGGAGGCGCAGAAGTGCCGTAGAAGACCTGGCCCGCGCTGGCGGTCAGTGTTATCACGAGACTATTCAGGCAGGTCACGCTCTGAACGCAGGTGCCCATGGTTGAAGAATCATTGACCACGTCCGGTGTAGCGCCTTTTCCCGTGTAATTGGCGGGCTTTGGGAGATTGCTCGTAATCGTGGAGTTCGCCGTGCTGCTGCACGTAGCGATGCCCTCGATGGCTGGTTGGGTTGGAGTAGCATGATCGGACCCGTTAAATTCCCAGTTATTGGAACTCGGTGGGCCCCATGTGACGTTGGGGCCGCAGAGCGTCAGTGCCCCGGGCATTGCGGGAACCACCATGCCGGGCCCTGCGTCGTACTGTACCATAGAGCTCGCGCCGGTGCTCAGCACCGCCAGGGAAGTCAGGCGATACACCGCACCTCCTGAATGATTCAAATTTTCGTTTGAGCCATCAAAATAGACGGGCATGCTTGCGTCCAGCGTGCCATCGCTGTTGATGTCGCGAGCGGCGGCTCGCTCGGTGAGGATCGTCACGCGGACCCAAGCGTAGGGAATGGGGGGAAGCATGCCTGTCAACGACGGCAGCAGGACGTCCGAGCTTTTGGTTTGAATCTTCCCGGCCGCCTTCGCTGTCGCCAAGGATCCCGTGCCCCACTCCTGATCGTACTCCCAGTCATAGTACGGCGAAGTTGAAGTCGTGACGTCCGTCACGCTGAAGGCGGAACCCGGGTTGTTGAGAATGTATAAGACATCGCCCGGTGCGGCCGGGAAGGTAATCGATGTCCCCGGCAAACCGAGAAAGCTGGGGTCGACGTTGCTCAGACGCGCGCGGGCTTCCTCCAACCCTCCGAAACCTGCGTCCCAGACTAGGGTGGAGGATCGTTGATTTCCAACCAGGCTGCTTTCGCCGGCCGACATAAACATCAATCCCATGGCCGCCGCGGAAAGAAGAAATAGTATTAACAATGCCGCGATGATCGCGACACCGCGCTCGCGGCCCGAGTGACAAACTGGGTTCCTTGGCATCGACGTCCCTCTGCGGCCATCCATCACTGCGGCGGATTGATGCGTTCGGCCACTCCCTGCAGGGTCACAATCCCGAACTGACGGGTCTGCGCGTCCCTTTGCAATGTGATGACGCTCACATTGATAAAGACTTGCGAAATATTCTGGGCATTGCAAGGGCTCGCGCCGGTGCAGGAATAGGTGAATACATATTGGCCCGCACTGAGGTCGCAGTTTCCGATGGCGGTGTTGATGATCTGATCGATGAGAGGAGTCTCCGTCGCCGAGGTGGGAACGGACAGCGTGGATTTCACGCTGACGGCTCGGTAGAGGGTGCAAGTGGTGCTGCCGGTGGCAGGCAACCTCACTTGATAGTAGATCCAGTTCACGACCGCGCCGTTTAGGGTCTCGAGGGCAAGGTCATAAGGCCCAGGGATCAGGCACGGAGTAACCCCGCCATTGACGGTACAGTTCTGGTTGATGGAGGTGCGGGTATTCATGCCGACAAACGGAACGGCAATCAGGGTCGGCGACACCGCCCCCTGGTAGGAGTTCAGAGCAGGAAAGCCCGCGCTGTGAATGTCTCGAGTCATCTGGTCAATTCCCACCCGCGCCGGCTGGAGCGCGTCCAACTGTTGCTGTTGACCGCGGTAGCGGAGTTGCGCCTGGTTGACCAGACCAAACAGAGCTCCGCTGACTGCAATAAAGATCGCGAAAGTCATCATCAACTCGATGAGCGAGAAGCCCCTTTCTTCTGCGAACACCCGCACAGTGTTTCCTCCCCCAACTACCGCGTCCCCACCACGGTCTGCAGGTTGGTAATGAGAGTGAGTCCACTCGGCGGCGCCAAGCGGGCGCCGAGAATGATGAATTTTCGTACCGGCGAGCCGCTCCTCATCACAGTCACCACCCGCCAGCGCAGCTCCACAGCGATAGTGGCGCCGTTCACTTGGTTCCATGGAACCTGCTTAGTCATGAAGTATCCGGCGGTGCATGCCGTTGTCGCCCGGCTAAAATCCAACTGTACCTTGGCGGCGTCGAGAGGGCACCCTGCCTGGGTCGGGGTGCTTCCGGTGCCCGTTTGACCCATGCCTACCGTTTGCCCTTCGGCGTCGCAAAAGTAGTATTGGCTCGCCAGCGCGCTGCACGTGCCGCCTGACACCGTCATGATTTGTTGCATCATTTGCTCCAGCTCGCGCTGACCGGCGATGAGGCTGACCGAGTTGCTCCTGTTCTTTAGGTCAGCGGTGAGCCCGGACGAGATCAGTTGTACCATCGGGACGAGACCCACGAACAGGATGGTCACGGCGATCAGCAGCTCGAGCAAAGTCGCCCCGGCATCGGCGGGGGGGAGTAGTTAGGCGCAGCTCTTGGTTCCATACCCATGTCCTCTGTTTGCTCAGCGCGCCACCCACCCAACGCCTGCTTGCCAGTAGAAAAGGCGGACGCGTCCCGCTGGAGTGATTTCAATCAGATAGGAGTTTGAGTTCGCGGCTCCGATGGTGGCCCCATTGGTCACTGCAAAACCCTGTACTTGCGGAGCGAGCGCCCAATTAGGGTTCTGATAAACCACCACGGTCCCCTGAGGCGAAAAAACGATATTGTAAGACGTCAACGGCGTGGGGCCCTGCGAAGCCGGCGGCTGGGTAGCGGGCGCCGTCGGCACGGTAAAGGTGGAATAATCTGCCGGAAGGTTGGTGGTGGGAGGCGCCGCCGGTGTGTTGCTGTTCCAAAAGCTGAGTCCATTCAAGAGCATGGCGATGGGTTCATTCGGATCCAGCGTGCCATTGCCATTCAAATCGACCCCGTAAGTGTCGCCGTTGACACCCGCCGCCGGTGCGAACGCTGTGGACACTCGCTTGTTGCCCTTTATCGCCTCGAAGCGGGCCCGCAGTATGATGTTGGCAATGCCGCGGGCCATGGATTCCCTTTGGTACGTGCGGAGGGCTGACAGCAATGAAGGCGCTGCGAATGCGGCTACGACTAGAATGATGCCGATCACGACGAGCAATTCGAGGAGGCTAAACCCGCGATTTCGGCTCTGCGAGCCAGCGTTTTCGCCGCAAGGTGGTGTACTTTTTCTCTCCATCAGTTCCAACCTGTGCCGTCGTTGATGTCGACAGCGAGCGTTCCGGTCTTCACTTGAACGGCTCACGCCGAGCTAAAACGCAAGGTCGAGGTCGCGCAGAACAGGGAATCCCTTCACTTGGCGCCAGGCCGACGGGCGCTTCGCCACTTGTTATCATCACAGCCCGGTCGGCCGGCCGGAATCGCGGGCGACCGATTCCGAACGCTCTTTCCGACCAAACCTCCGCTTACTTCTCTTCGGCTGATTGGGGGAAAAACTTGAGGCGAGGCGCGGATTCACCTGTACATGCCAAAAACTCGATCCACCACGGAGAGCGGCGTATTCACAGGAGTGTCAAAGGGTCGAGGGAGTTGCAGAGCGGCGCCAGAATCAGGCTGTGCGTACAGAGCCGTATTCGCCGTCAGACCCTTCAGGCAGAGTCGGAGCAGCGATAGCCACAGGCTGCCTGGCCTGCGACCGGGCGAGGAGAGCCTTGACGCGAGCCGCGAGCCGGCGAGGCTCGACGGGTTTAACAATATAGTCGTCGGCCCCCGCCGCCAGCCCGCTGGTCTCACCTTCAACACTGCTGTCGACGGTCAGCATCAGCACCGCAATATTCGCCGTTTCGGGATCGGCGCGCAACGCCTTGACCATGGAGAGGCCGTCCATGCGCGGCATGCTGATGTCACTCACCACCACTTGAGGATGCTCGCGCTTCGCGATCTCCAGGCCGGCGACGCCATCCGGGGCATCCAGGACTTCAAATCCCTCGAGCTGCATGAAGTATCGGACCACGGCCACGACCGTCGGGCTGTCCTCAACGATCAATACGCGTTCCGGGCGGGATGATGGTTGGGCAGGAACAAATTCGAGGGGCGCGCGGCGGGCGGTCGCCAATTCCACCTGGGACGAAGGCGCGGCATCCTGGGTAACCACTTCCAACTGTCGCGAGGGCGCGGCATCCTGGGTAACCACGCGCACCAGTTCTTCGAGAGTGGTCAGGCCCTGGGCGGCTTTGGCCAGGCCATCTTCCATCAAGGTTTTCATTCCCGCGGCCCGGGCGGCGCCGCGAAGCTCCTGTTCCGGGGCGCGCCGCGAGAGGAGAGCGCGCAAATCGTCGGTGACTGCGAGAACCTCGTGCACCGCGAGGCGCCCTTTGAAACCCGTCTGATTGCATTTCTCGCAGCCGCGCGACGCCATCCATCGAGCGTCCGGAGGCAATCTGCCGCTGCCGCCGGCTTTCTCCACAGCTTCGGCGCTCGGCTGGCCCGGCACCGCGCACGCCGGGCATAGCCGCCTGACCAAACGCTGGGCGACAATGGCCAGAAGGGCCGCTGCCACTTGGAACGGTTCAATCCCCAGGTCAAACAGGCGGGCGATGGTCGCCGGGGCGTCGTTGGTGTGCACAGTGCTCAGCAAGAGATGGCCGGTTTGCGCCGCCTCGACTGCAATGCTGGCGGTTTCCCGGTCTCGAATCTCGCCCACCATGATGATGTTGGGATCCTGCCGCAGAATGGACCTCAGCCCTGTGGCAAAGGTCATCCCGGCCTTGGGGTTCAATTGCACCTGATTGATGCCGGGAAGCTGGAACTCGATCGGATCCTCGACGGTGATGATATTACTGGTCCGGGACTTGACCCAGTTCAGCGCCGTGTACAGAGTCGAAGTCTTTCCGCTGCCCGTAGGTCCCGTCAAAAGGATCATCCCCTGCGGGCTCGACAAGGCCCCTTCCAATATTCCCAGGTTGGCAGGGGTCAGGCCCAATTGGTCAAGTTTGAGCTGCGCTTTGGTGCTGTCCAGGAGCCGAATTACCACTTTCTCGCCGAACTGGGTGGGAAGCGTGGAGACGCGCAGGTCAATGCGCCGGTTATCGATGCGCAGACGGCATCGCCCATCCTGGGGCCGCCGGCGATCAGCAATATCCATTCCAGAAATGATCTTCAATCGGGAAATGGTCGCGTTCTGGATCTCCTTGGGAATCTT
Source organism: Terriglobia bacterium (assembly GCA_050013575.1). GTDB lineage: Bacteria > Acidobacteriota > Terriglobia > UBA7540 > UBA7540 > DASYXZ01. Next base: position 9,121 of record JBEKEZ010000060.1, read on the forward strand.
GAGGACGTCCTGAAGCTGCCCGTCGATTCGGTGACGAACTTGCAGGCAAGTCTCCTGGGGCTCAACGTGAATGTCACTGGCGCCAGTTTTGGCCGCGTCGCTCAAGATCAGATTGACCAGCCGAACGATCGGCGGCAGCTTGGTGTCCTTTACAAGCTGAGCGGGATCGATAATTTCATATTCTCCGGCGCGATCCTCCTCGACCTCGCCTTCCGGTTTGATGCCGGAGAGCATTTGGTAATCGATCTCCTGCTGCTGGGGCGCGGGGTACAGGCGGCCGAGAAGCGCTTGTATCGAGGACTGGCTGGCGACGACGGCCCCCACTTTCTTGCTGGCAAGAAACTCCACATCCTGGATGGTGGCATAGTCGAGCGGATCGACAATGGCCAGCCGAAGCGAATTGCCCTCAACGCCCAGGGGGACAACCATATGCTCGCGACAGAACGGAGCGGGGATCAGCGACAGGACGCCGGGGTCGATCTCCGGCAGAACCGGACCGAGATGCTCGAGGTTCAGTCTTTGGGCGATGGCGGCCGACACGGCATTTTCATCCGCCAGCCCGAGCGAGGCGAGCGCCTTGCCGAGCGAGCCACCAGAGCGCTTTTGAACTTCGCTAGCGCGAGCCAGAGCGGCGGCGTCGATCAAGCCGGCCTGCGTTAGCAGCTCCCCGATTCTGGTTTGTGCGACTGTCCGTCCTGGCATTTTCCCTTCCACCCGTGGCACGGGCTCCCAGCCAGTGAGTAGCCATACCAAAGTGGCCGTGCCACCTCAGCCCGCCAACTTGGCATCGAGTTCGTCGCGCACGCGGCCGAACTCGCACTGCAACTCCTCGGCCAGCAGGCCAATATCATTCATCTGTTCATCAGCCGCGCGCTGTTCAATTTCCTCACACAACGCGGCCATGGTCTTGGCGCCGACCACCCCGGAGCTTCCTTTCAAACCGTGCGCGGCGCGTTTGAGGTTCAAGGTGTCGCCACGCTGCACAGCCTCGTTGATTGCCGCCAGCCGGTCTTCCGCCTCACGAAGGAATTGGCCGCGCAATTGCGTGAGGAATTCGGTCAGGCCGTCGGCAGGGTTGGCGCGCAGGTCTTCCAGGAAGCTCGCGTCAATAGCGGCGGGCTCCTGGGCGACGTGGCTGCCCTCCGCCGCCGGGCCCGGAGAGGGCGTGGACGAAATCCATCGAGCCAGCAGCTCGCGAAACTGTTCGAGCCCAAAAGGTTTGGAGATGTAATCGTCCATTCCGGCGTCAAGGCACTCTTTCCTGTCGCCCTGCATGGCGTTGGCGGTGACGGCGACCACGGGCGTGTGCCGGGTCCCGCGTTCTCGCTCCAGGTCACGGATGGCGCGCGTCGCGGCGTAGCCGTCCATTTCCGGCATGCGGCAGTCCATCAAGATCAAGTCGTACGGGTTCCGTTTCCAGGCCTCGATGGCACTCGCGCCGGTGATGGCGATATCAGCCCGCATACCGAGCTTCTCCAACATGCGGACCATCACCATCTGGTTCACGATGTCATCTTCGACGACCAACACATAGGCGCGACGGCGCGCTTTCGCCTCCTCCAGCTTGTATGAGGTGACCATCGGTGGCGGCGCGGGCAATTCGGCGTCACGGTCGTTCAACCGCGCGCTCATCACAGTGGCCAAGCAGTTGTACAGGTCGGACTGGTTCACCGGCTTGGTGAGATACCCGGCGATCCCGGCGCGGCGCAACTCCTCCGTCACACCGCGCATGCCGAGAGCAGTCAAAATGACTGGTCGCACGGCCGATAGCGCGGGGTCTCCCTGGATGGCGCGGGCGAGCTCCAAAGCGTCCGGCCCCGGCATTTGCGTGTCCAGGAGCGCCAAATCGTACGAGCGCCTGCGCAAAGCCGCCGCGTTTAACATTTCTCGGGCCCGAGACACGTCGGGGGCGACGTCGCAGGTCATCCCCCAAGATAAAGTCTGAGCGATCAAATTATTCTGAGTGTCTTCGTTGTCCACTACGGCCAGGACGGACAGCCCGCGAAGGTCCGTCCTGGGAACCGGCAGATCCAAGTAGCTCTCGGGAGGCTTGCCTAGTCGCACGCTGAACCATACCGAGGTTGGCTTACCCGGTTCGCCTTCCGCGCCAAATCGTCCACCCATCAGCTCGGCGAGGCGATTGGAAATCTCAAAGCCAAGTTCAGCGGGCCGCGGCATCGCTCTGCTCGGGCCACCCGCCTTTGGATAGTCCCGAGCTATTCTTTCCGTCCCTTCAGGGGAAACGGCGACCTCTGCCCGGGTGACCTCAAACCGCAGATCGACCGCATTCGCCGGGCCCGGAACCAGCTTCAGGCGCAAAACAGCTCTTGTCTGGCCGATGGACCTAATCGCATCGGATAGAAAGTGGCTGAGAACCTGCCGCAACCGGGCCGGGTCTCCGCGCACCCGTGTCGGCACATCTTGATGAATCAGGCATGTGATCTCCAGATCGCTGGTCGGAGCGGTTTTTTCGAGCCACCTTGCAACCTCAGTAACCGTCGTGTGGAGATCAAAATCAACCGTCTCCAGGCGAATTTCGCCGGACTCGATGTTCGAGAGATCGAGAATGTCATTGACGGCGGTCATTAGGACCGCACCGCACCTCCGGACACCTTCCGCGTAGTTGCGTTGCTCTTCCGATAATTCCGTCGACAAAAGAAGTTGGAGGGTATCGAGCATAACCCGGATGGGAGCTGCGATTTCCTTCCCCACGAGCGCGAGAAGCCCAGACCTGACTTCGGCCCTCGCGCCGTCTCCCGGTTCTCCGCTCGTGGAGCCATCATTAGCGTTTGTTCCCGCTTCCATGTTGACCTCACCCGCCGTCTTGAGAGTCATCCTCGGCCTCCGCGCGCGCCGGGGTTGCATTGAGGGCCGAACATGTAATCGAGCCATTCGATCCTAACGCCGCCGTTCCGCTTCCCGCTGTCCGCAGCGACTTCCGGACGGCCCCAAGTGTTCTTCGGCAACCTGACGAAAGAACTTGAGGCGATACCTACGTGCTGCGTATGCTGGGTTTTCGCGCATGTGCTTCGAATTTCGCGTGGGTCACGGTAGGTGTGTATCAGAAGTGCACCGGCAGATGTCGTCCAGGCATGCCCGGGACCTGTCGCCGGGGCACTTCCGATACAGACCTGCCGTCAACGGGGCACAATTGCAAGAGTGAGAGGGAAGAGGACATCTACGGTTTGTCGACCAAACATCCGCTTCTATCTGGTGAGGGTTCGCAGCTATTGCAGCCTCGCGTACTCCACCTTGGCTTGCTTAAGGATGGGAACGTCAGGGTCGGCGTGGTTCCAGAGCGTCAAGAAATCCTGGTAGGCGGCGCGGGCCTTGGCGAGCGCATCGGGTTGTAGCGGCGGCCGTACGCCGCCATTTTCGCTTGGAATGGCAAACAGCGTCAGGTTGGCCCAGAGAAAGTTACTTGTCAAGGCAAAGTCAAGGATAAGGCAGTGGGTCAGTTTCCGAGTGGCCGGCAATCCGTCCAGAATCTCGGCTGCCACTTCCCGCGGCCCGATTTCTGGATTTGTCCGGCAACCCAACTATACGTCCAAGTGGCGCGCCGGTGCGACGAACCCCTGTCGGGCCTCAACGGGCGTTTTCGAAAGTCTTTGGAACTTTGGGGCGACTGCTATCGTATTCCGATAAGAGGACGCCATGGGTGAAAAAAGGACCGATCTTCTCCGTGGAACTCTCGACCTGCTGGTATTGAAAGCGCTGTCCTTGGAGCCCTTGCATGGAGTCGGCATCTCCCGACGCATCACCCAAATCACAAAAGGGGCCTTTCAGGTGAGCTTCGGTTCGCTCTTCCCCTCTTTGCACCGCATGGAGGAGAGGGGATGGGTGGAAGCCGAGTGGCGCTCGTCAGAAAACAATCGCCGGGCCAAATACTACAGGCTGACTTCATCAGGGCGCACACAACTCAAGGTCGAAGAGCGGGAGTGGAACCAGGTGGTCAAGGTAATGACGGCGGCGGTTCAATCCGCCTGAGTCCGGAGGGGAGGCATCATGTCAACGCGAATACTGAGTTTGTTCCGGAACCTCTTGCGCAAAAACACGATCGAGCAAGCATTGGATGACGAACTCCAGTCTTCTGTGGAGATCCTAACACAGGAAAAGATGAAGGATGGGTATTCGCGATCGGCAGCCAGTCGGCAGGCGCTCCTGGAACTCGGCGGCGTGGAGCAAGTTAAGGAGGAGGTCCGCGCCATACGGGTTGGGCACTTTCTGGAGGACTTTGCCCAGGACGTCCGTTTTGCCTTCCGCACTCTGGCCAAGTCACCCGGCTTCACCGCCGTGGCTGTGCTTACGCTGTCGCTGGGCATCGGGGCCAATACCGCCATCTTCAGCATTGTCCACGACTTCATTTTCAGCCCACGGCCCTACCCCCGCGAGGCGCAGGTCGTCCAGGTCTATACGCAGGACAAGAAACATCCCAGCAATTTCCGTTCATTCTCCTATCCCACCTACACCGACATCCGCGAACAGAGTGCGGCGAGAGCTGTCTTTTCCGGCGTGCTGGCTCACAACATGGCCATGGTCAGCCTCGGCGAGGGCGAAACCTCCCGGCGCACGTTCGTTGCGCTCGTCAGCTCGAACTACTTCCGCACGCTCGAAGTTCCGCTGTTGCGGGGCCGCGGCTTTCTCCCCGAGGAAGAAACGCCCGGCAGCGCCGTCCCCGTCGTCATCGCCAGCTATCTTTACTGGAAGAACACCGGCTTCGACCCTCAACTCGTCGGCAAGGCCATCCGCGTCAACGAGCGCCCGTTTACGGTCGTCGGCATCACGCCGGAGCATTTCACCGGAACGATGATGATCTTCGGGCCCGAGCTCTATTTCCCCCTCGGCGTTTACGACCTGCTCACGAACGATTTCGAAGCCCAAGCCAAGCACACCCTCGAACGGCGCGATGGCTATGCTCTCCTCGTCGTTGGACGCCTCCATCCCGGCGTCACCGCCGCCGCCGCAGGGGCTGCCCTCCAGTCCGTCGCCACCAATCTCGAAAGAGCCCTGCCGGTTGAGCAGAAGGATCAGACTTTCATCATCCGCCCCCTGCCCCGTTTGGACACGGGGTCGGGCCCTGCCGACGAGAGCGGTCTCACCGTGATCGGCCTCATGCTGTTTGCCTTGGCCGCTATCGTGCTCTTCGTCGCCTGCCTCAATCTTGCGAGCGTGCTGCTCGCCCGGGGCTTGGCGCGCCGCAAGGAGATTGCCATTCGCCTCGCGCTGGGCGGCGGTCGCGGCCGCATCATCCGGCAACTCCTGACCGAGGGCCTGGTGGTTTCTCTCTCAGGCGGCGTCGGCGGCTTCCTGATCGGTCTGCTGTCCTCCGATCTTCTGGCGGCCTCGTTGGGCGCTCGAATGCCGGTGGCCGTATTTCTCCGCGGCGGCGCTGATCCCGCCGTGATCTTGGCTACCCTCGGCTTCTGCGCCCTCGCCACGCTGTTCTTCGCTCTGGGACCCGCGCTCAAGCTCACGCGCGCCGACGTAATCACCGATCTTAAGGAGCAGGCGGGCGAGGATTCCGCCCCGCGCCGCCACCGCTGGCTCCCGCGCAATCCCCTCGTCGTGGCGCAAATCGCCCTCTCGCTCGGGCTGATCACCGCTGCCGGACTCTTCATCCGTGGTGCGCTTAAGGCCGGCAGCGTCAAAACCGGCTTTAATGCCGATTCCACCATTCTCATCGAGGCCGACGCCAGTCTCGGCGGCTACGACCAAACCCGCAGCCTCCCGCTTTATCGCGCTGCTTGCGACCGTCTCGCCGCGCTGCCCGGGGTGCAGGCCGCCAGCATCGCTTCCGTCGTGCCCTTCGGCCTCCTCACCCTGAACCGTCCCGTACAGCGCGCTGGGGCGAAGTCCGGCCCCGACACTCACCCCACTACCGCCGCCGATGGGCTGGCCTTCAACGTCCGCTGGAGCAGCGTCGGGGCTGATTACTTCGCGACCATGGGTCTGCCGCTGCTGCGCGGCCGCGCGTTCACCAAGATCGAAGCCGGGGTGCCAAGCGCCCCGCCCGTCGCCATCATCGACGAAGTGCTCGCGAAAAAGCTCTGGCCCGAGGGCGACGCGCTGGGCCAGCGCATCCAATGGGCCGAAAGCGGCACTCCCACGGCCGGCGGCGGAGGGAGCGGCACCATGGGCGTCAGCGACGACATCGCCAGACGCGCCCAGGACCCCCCATCGGTCGAGATTGTCGGGATCGTGCCCGCTACCCGCTGGGAAATCTTCCAGTCGGGGGTCGGCGGCCAAATCTATGTGCCCTTCGCACAAGATTTTCGGAGCAACGTTTTCTTCCATGTGCGTGCCGCGCCAAGCGCGCTCGGAGCCGACGCTGCCTTACTCGAACTTATTCGCCGAGAGGTTCGCTCCGCTGCGCCCGGCGTGCCGGTCTTCACGGTGAAAACTTTCCGCCAGCACTTCGACGACAACATGCAACTCTGGATTGTTCAGGCCGGCGCCGCGATGGTTTCCCTATTTGGAGGTCTGGCGTTGGTCCTCGCCGTCGTGGGCGTCTACGGGATCATGGCTTACGCGGTGGTCCGGCGCACCCGCGAGATCGGCATCCGCACGGCGCTCGGCGCTGCGCCGGGCACAGTGCTGCGCATGATCCTCCGCGAAGGCCTGCTCATGACGCTCGGGGGCGCGGCGCTGGGTCTCCTGCTCGCGCTCGGCATTGGCCGTGCGTTCAGCGGCATGCTTTACCAAGTCAGTCCAGTGGATCCCATGGCCTTTACCCTCGCACCCGCTCTGCTCGTTGCCACCGCGCTGTTCGCCTGCTGGCTCCCTGCCCGCCGGGCAGCCAAAGTCGATCCCATGGTGGCGCTGCGAACGGAGTAAAGGATGTCTGAAAGATCCGGTGCAAGGCTGTCGCTTCGGCTTACGGATGCTGCGCAAGGCCCCGGAAATCGGGCGGCGCCGAGTGCCTTCCTACCGGCACAACTCTAAGAAGTCGGGCACTCTAAGTTCTCATGAAGGGGGACCCCACGCGAGTCGTGCTGAGCTGGGGCTTCAGCGGCTTGACGATCTTCGTGATCGCTGTGTACGTGGTCGGAGTCGCGCTACGAATAGTTCGCCTCCCATTTGTCCGCGTTGTGCTCTACTCACGGGACTGAAATCTCTCCTAAACACCCGTGAAGTCCGGTTGTGGGAAGTTGAGGACTTAGCGAATCGCCTTCGGCCGGGTGACGGCGCGCTCGGAGAGTGACCCGTGACCCAGGGACCAAAATCATCAGGGATCAAAATCAGTTGACAAAATTCACTCCTGCCGGTTCTAATGTAGGATTGCATCCTACATGATGTCATGGAGAGTAGAGTGGGGACTTATTTGGCGAAGAGCCGCCGAACTCAGATTCGGTGGCGACTGCTTGACGCAAGCGGTTGGGTGCTGGGCCGATTGGCTGCCCAGGCCTCAAAGGTTTTGACAGGAAAGAATTCTCCGGATTTCACCCCGCACGCGGACCATCGCAACGGGGTGATCATCATCAATGCCGAAAAGATTCGTCTGACCGGCAAGAAGTTGGATGAGAAACTCTACCGGCACTATACGGGACATCCGGGCGGCCTGCGCGAAATCTCGGCTCGCAAGGTGATGGAGACTCATCCGGAGCGATTGGTTCGCGAGGCGGTTTTCGGCATGCTGCCGCGAACGCGGCTGGGCAACCGGCTGAGGACCAGGCTGAAGGTTTACACCGGTGCGGCTCACCCGCACGGCGGTCAGCAGCCAGAAAAAGTCGAGCTGGCTTCTAGGGGCTAGGTTCTGGGGACTCGGTTCTGCGAGCTTGGGGTTCGGGTTTCGGTGTTCGGGGCTCGCAGACAGAAATGCGACCGGGATTTGCGAACCCCGAAACCCTAATCCCGAATCCCGATAGTAAACCTGGCACCAGTTCTTAAGGCATCTTATCGAATGAAGGAGAGTGAGTGACAGACCAAGTTCAGTTTGCGGCCACGGGCCGAAGAAAGACCTCGCTGGCGCGAGTGATTCTGCGGCCGGGCGAAGGCAAAATGTTGGTGAACGGCCGTCCATTTGAAACCTTTTTTCCATCGGCGGCGATGCAGGTGGAAGTGAAGCAACCGTTCATAGCCACTGAGACCCTGGGAAAATTTGACGTTTTGGTGAACGCCTCCGGTGGGGGCGTTCATGGGCAGGCCGGTGCGTCCAAGTTGGGAATCGCACGCGCCCTCCTCGTTTCCGACCCCGAGTTGCGTTCCAAACTGCGGCAGGGCGGCTTTCTCACTCGTGACCCGCGCGCCAAAGAGCGCAAGAAGTATGGACAGAAGGGCGCGCGCAAGCGCTTCCAGTTCTCGAAAAGATAGCTGTCAGGTATCAGCGATCAGCCTTCAGCTACCCTGCCTTGCGTGGCGGGAGCTGTTCGCTGAAAGCTGATGGCTGATTGCTGACAGCTCAAGAGGAGGTTGTTTGTCGAACATTACTATGAAAGATTTTCTGGAGGCCGGCGTTCATTTCGGCCACCAGACCCGGCGCTGGAACCCCAAAATGAAGGAATACATTTATGGGGAGCGCAACGGGATCTATATCATCGATCTTCAGAAGACCCTCAAGTATTTCAAAGAAGCCGCCAAGTTTGTTTCGGACCTGGCTCAGGAAGGCAAGAACATTCTCTTTGTCGGCACCAAGCGGCAGGCGCAGGAAGCAATCACGGAGGAGGCCACGCGCTGCCAGATGTTTTATGTCAATCATCGCTGGCTGGGCGGCTTGCTGACCAACAACGCCACGATTCAGAAATCGATTCAGCGCCTGAAGGAACTCGAGGAGATGAGCAAGGACGGGCGCTACAGTCTGTTGACCAAAAAGGAAGTGCAGCGGCTGGAGCGGGAACGAATCCACCTGGAGCAAAACCTGGCGGGCATCAAAGAGATGCCGGGACTGCCGGACGCGCTGTTCGTGGTGGATTCGCACATCGAAGATATTGCGGTGAAGGAAGCCCACAAATTGGGCATTCCGGTCGTGGCCGTGGTGGATACAAACTGCGACCCGGATCTGGTGGACTACGTCATCCCGGGCAACGATGACGCCTTGAGAGCCATACGCTTGTTTACATCGCGCATCGCCGACGCCGTCTTGGAAGGCCGGCAGATGGCCGTGGACAAGCAGCTTGAAGCCGAAAAGATCGCGGCGGAACAGCGAGCCGAAGAATTGGAGCGCGAGCGCGAAGCGGCGGCCATCGCGGCCGAAGGCGGGGTCCCGCCAGGCGGGATCGAAGGCGAGGAAGATTTTGGCGCTGTCATGGGCGCAGAAACGAATGTTTCTGCCGCAGTCGTGGCGGCCGAAGACCTGGCCGACGGCCGCGTCCGCGTTCCCAAGCCCAAACGCAAACTAGGGGAAGGGAAGCCGCGCGGGCGCAAAGGCGAGGATGACGACGTCGAATCCTCGGACCTGCCCTAGTTTTCTCGAAATTTGATCGGGACGAACAGGTAGGCGAAGCAGGCCAGGGCGCCTACCTTTTTCGTGTCGGGAGGAGTGAACAGGAAATGGGTGTGAGAGCGGAGGATGTGAAAAAGTTGCGCGAGATGAGCGGCGCGCCAATGATGGAGTGTAAGAAAGCTCTCGAGGAGTCAAACGGAGACATCGAGAAGGGATTTACCATCCTGCGCAAGCGAGGCCAGGCGGCGGCCGCGAAGAAGGCGGGCCGAGTGGCAGCGGAGGGTTTGGTGGGCTCTTATGTTCATCCCGGCTCGAAGATCGCAGTCATCGTCGAAGTGAACTGCGAAACCGATTTTGTAGCCCGCACGGAGGAGTTTCAGGAACTCGCCCACGATCTGGCCATGCAAGTGTGCGCGACGGACCCGCGGTATATTCGTAAAGAAGATGTGACGCCAGAGGTGCTGGAGCGCGAACGGGAAGTCCTCCGCGCCCAGGCGGCGACCAGCGGCAAGCCTGCGGGCGTGATCGAAAAAATGGTGGAGGGCAGAATCGGGAAATTCCTCGAAGAGAATTGCCTCTACGAACAGCACTTTATCAAGGACTTGTCGGGGAGCCAGACCGTCGCCGAGCTGATTACGTCCAAGATTGCTAAGTTCGGCGAAAATATCACGGTGCGGCGTTTCGCGCGATTCAAGGTGGGCGAGGGGATCACCAAGCCCGCAGCGGAATCGGCAGCCGCCAGCTAAAACGAGTTAAGTCGTAGGGCCGGCCCCGCCCAGCGGGGTCGGCCTCAGGCCGGGGCAATCCTCGGCCCTACATCTGAAACCGTGGAAACGAAAATCGAAAATCGAAAATCAAAAATCGAAAATTCCGCAGGGCCGGTTTTTCACCGCGTCCTCCTCAAGCTGAGCGGAGAAGCTCTGCTCGGAACGCAAGGATTTGGAGTCGACCCGATAGTGGCGATGCGTATCGCCGACGAAGTACACGAAGTCCACAAGCTCGGCGTGCAGATTGCCATTGTCGTGGGAGGCGGAAATTTCATTCGCGGGGTTGCTGCCTCGGCGAACGGCATCGATCGCGTCGTGGCCGATCACATGGGCATGCTGGCCACCGTCATCAATGGGCTCGCCTTGCAGGACGCCCTGGAGAAAAAAGGCTCGTTTACCCGCGTGGTGACGGCCATCGAGATCCGTGAGATTGCCGAGCCGTTCATCCGGCGGCGGGTGATTCGCCATCTGGAAAAAGGCCGTGTCGTAGTCCTGGCGGCGGGGACCGGGAATCCGTATTTCTCGACCGACACCGCCGCGGCGCTGCGGGCGATGGAAATCAAAGCCGAGGTCATCCTGAAAGCCACTAAAGTGGACGGCGTCTACGATGCGGATCCCAAGAAAGTGTCCGACGCGAAGATGATCCGGGAGATTACTTATCTCGAGGTGCTCTCGCGCCGACTCGGCGTGATGGACACAACCGCCATCTCGCTTTGTATGGACAATTCTTTGCCGATCGTTGTCTTTAATCTGAACGTTCCCGGCAATCTCAAGCGCGTTATTATGGGAGAGCCGGTGGGTTCGCGCGTCTCCCGGGCGGTGTCGGGAGCGTGACGGCCGGGAGCCACGGGTTCTCCGGCTTGGAAAGGTCGCTTATGATCAAGGATACTTTGGCGCAAACCAAGACTCGCATGGGAAAAGCGCTCGAGGATTTTCGTCACGAATTGGCCACGGTGCGCACCGGACGCGCCTCAGCTTCGCTGCTCGACCACATTAAGGTGGAATATTACGGCACGCCTACGCCACTCAACCAGGTGGCGACCCTGGGCGTGCCGGAACCATCGATGTTGACCATCCAGCCCTGGGACGTCAGCCTGGTGGGGGCCATCGATAAAGCCATTCGGTCGTCGGACCTGGGATTGAATCCAGTGAACGACGGCAAGATGCTGCGAGTGCCCATTCCGCCTCTGACCGAAGAGAGGCGAAAGGAGCTCGTCAAGCACCTGCACCGGGTGCTCGAAGATCATCGGACCGGCGTGCGCAATATTCGGCGCGACGCCAACGAAAGCTTGAAGAAGTTGCTCAAAGACAAGAAAATTTCCGAGGACGACGAAAAACGAGGCCTGGAAGACATCCAGAAGATGACCGACGAGTTTATGGAAAAACTCGAAGCTCAGGGAAAGGGCAAAGAAAAAGAAATCCTGGAGATGCGTTGAACGTCGGAGATCGATTGGCGCGAAGACGCGAATCGGGCGGGGAAGATTTTCTTGTAGAAGCCGCTTGACACCGCCTGCCACGGTTCGTTATATTTGAAAGGATTCGGTTCGCCGCAAGTCACCTTCAGTGGGTCCGTGGCTAGCCTGAGACGGGAATCCGATTGAGGTTTGACTTTAGGAAGAGGAATGCCAACATTCAGCCAACTCGTTCGTCTGCGCCGCGAGGTACCGCGTTACAAGACCTCGAGCCCGGCGCTCCAAGGGTGCCCGCAAAAGCGCGGGGTTTGCATTCGCGTCTACACCCAAACGCCGAAGAAGCCCAATTCGGCATTGCGGAAGGTGGCCAGAGTTCGGCTGACGAATAGTATGGAAGTGACCACTTACATTCCGGGCGTGGGCCACAATTTGCAGGAACACTCGATCGTGCTCATCCGGGGCGGCCGCGTAAAGGATTTGCCGGGTGTGCGCTATCACGTCATCCGGGGCACGCTGGATTCCGCCGGGGTCGGCGACCGCCGCCAGGGACGATCGAAATACGGGGCCAAGAGGCCGAAAGCGTCCTAGGAGGAGCCAGGATTTAGGATTCAGGACTTAGGGAGGAGTTAGGAGCGGGTCGTGATACGGAGGGAACCCGGGTTCGTTCCATTGTTCCTAAATCCTAAATCCTAGCTCCTAAATCCTGTACTCATTATGCCGCGAAAGGGATACGTTGAAGTTCGGGAAGTCAGTCCGGATCCTGTTTATCAGAATCCGCTGGTGCAGAAGCTCGTCAACTGCGTGATGTACGAAGGCAAGCAGGCGGTCGCGCAGGGAATCGTTTACAACGCGCTGGACTTGGTGAAGCAGCGCGCCAACGACGATCCGTTGAAGATCTTCAAGAAGGCAATGGAAAACGTGAAGCCGGCGCTGGAAGTGAAGAGCCGCCGCGTAGGCGGCGCCAATTACCAGGTGCCGGTGGAAGTGAATCGAAATCGACAGACTTCGCTCAGCCTGCGCTGGATCATCGGCTACGCGCGGGAGCGAGGAGAAAAGTCCATGGTTGAAAAACTCGCCGCTGAAATCATGGACGCTGCGAACAACCGCGGCGGAGCAATTAAAAAAAGGGACGACATACACCGCATGGCGGAAGCTAACAAGGCTTTCGCCCATTACCGCTGGTAGTCCCGCTTGAGCGGGATGAACTTGGGCGAGGCGGGATGTGGTTCCACCCTGGACCACGATCCGCCTTGAGCCCCGCGTCTGCGGGGACCACTGCTCAAATTGCTGCGGAGAGCCCCGGTCCTGTGGGAGGGGATCGGAGGCGAGTTTCTGTCTTTAGGGATTTATGCCGCGACAGGTGCCGCTGGAAAAAACCCGGAATATCGGCATCATGGCCCACATCGATGCCGGTAAGACGACCACCACGGAGCGTGTCCTCTATTACACGGGGATCACGCACAAGATGGGCGAGGTGCACGAAGGCACGGCGGTGATGGACTACATGGTGCAGGAGCAGGAGCGCGGCATCACCATCACGTCCGCGGCGACCACCTGTTTTTGGAACGACATCCGAATCAATATCATCGACACGCCGGGTCACGTGGATTTTACGGCAGAGGTTGAACGGTCGCTCCGGGTGCTTGACGGAGCGATTGCTCTTTTGGGAGCTGTCGAGGGCGTCGAGCCGCAGACCGAAGCCGTGTGGCGGCAGGCGGACAAGTACCGCGTGCCGCGCATCGTGTTCGTGAACAAGATGGACCGCGCGGGCGCGGATTTTGAGGCGTGTGTCGGCCAACTGGTCTCCAAGCTTCACGCCAACCCCGTTCCGGTTCAGTTGCCCATCGTCTCGGGAGACGATTTTGAAGGCATCATCGACCTCCTCGAGCAAAAAGCCATCGTCTGGAAAGACGAAACGCTAGGGGCCGATTACGTGGTGGAAGAAATTCCAGCCGCACATGTGGAGTCCGCTCGCCATCATCGCGAAAAAATCATTGAAGTGCTGGGCGAGATCGACGACGCCATTATGGAAAAGTACGTCCACGGCGAGCCGATTTCGGCAGACGAGCTTCGCGCCAGCTTGCGGCGACAGACCATCGCTATGAAGGCGTTTCCGGTCCTTTGCGGCGCGGCATTCAAGAATAAGGGTGTCCAGCCTTTGCTCGACGCGGTGGTAAACTACCTGCCTTCGCCCGCCGACATTCCGCCCGTTGAAGGCGCCACGCCCGGCACGGAAGAAAAACAGATTCGGCGCGCCGTGGATGAGGAGCCATTCTCGGCGCTCATATTCAAGATCATGACTGACCCGTTCGTCGGCCAACTGGCGTTCCTGCGCGTCTACTCGGGAACACTCAACAGTGGCGACACTGTGTACAACCCGCGCCTGGCGCGGCGCGAGCGCATTTCGCGGCTGCTCAAGATGCACGCCAACAAGCGCGAAGAAATCACCGAGGTTAATGCGGGCGACATCGCCGCCGCCGTCGGCCTGAAAAGCGTTTCGACCGGCGACACCATTTGCGACGAAGACAATCCCATCGTGCTCGAAACGATGGATTTCCCCGCGCCGGTTATCGCCGTCGCCATCGAGCCCAAGACGAAAGCGGACCAGGAAAAGTTGGGCGTGGCGTTATCCAAGCTCACGCAGGAAGATCCCACCTTCAAAGTCCACACCGATCAAGATACAAATCAGACCATCATCGCCGGCATGGGAGAATTGCACCTCGAGATTCTTGTGGACCGCATGATGCGCGAGTTTAATGTGGGCGCCAACGTGGGCAGGCCGCAAGTAGCGTACCGCGAAACGATTCGCGCCGCGGCCGAGGCGGAAGGCCGATACGTCAAGCAGACTGGCGGCCATGGCCAATATGGCGTCGTTCATTTGCGCGTTGAACCTCTGCCGCACCCCAATCCCGAAGAAATCGCCGAACTCACCAGAAAGAAAAAGACCAACAAATTTGACAGCGATCTGAATCTGCTCTTCATCGACGAGATTGTGAGCGGCGTCGTGCCGCGCGAGTTTATTCCCGCTGTTTATGACGGTGTGCGCGAGGCGATGGAGACCGGAGTGCTCGCCGGCTACGAGATGACGGGCGTGAAAACGACTCTAGACGACGGGTCGTATCACGAGGTGGATTCTTCCGAGCTGGCCTTCAAAATTGCCGCTTCGCTGGGCTTCAAAGAAGCGACGCGGCGCGCCAAGATGGTCCTGCTCGAGCCCATGATGAAAGTGGAAGTCGTAGTGCCCGAGGATTTCATGGGCGCCGTGACCGGAGACCTGAATTCGCGGAGGGGCCAGATCGAGGGTATGGAGAAGCGCGGCTCGACGCAGATTATCCGCGCCACGGTGCCGCTGGCGGAAATGTTCGGTTACGCGACCGATTTGCGCTCGTGCACCCAGGGACGGGCGTCGTACACCATGCACTTCTTGAGATACGATCCCGCGCCGGCATCGGTGACGGAAGAAGTGCTGGCGCGCGTTCAGGGGAAGCCGGTGGAGAAGTAAGGCAGTGGCATTTTTGCCTGCGCCGGAATCTTTGGAGGCGCTTGAAAGATCTTTTCGGCAGCTTGAGCGCCTAATGCGGGCGCTCGGTGATGAAGTCGGAACCCTGTGGTCCGATGCCATGAGGCTCTTTTTGGACGCTCACCCGAGCTCGGACCGCATTAAGCCGGAGAGAAAGCGTCGGTTGCTCCGTGCCGCAGTGCTAACTGCTGCCGGTGCGTTTGAGTCCTTGACGAACTTTTTGTCCGAGATGGTGATCGAAAAGGGCTCTGTCGAGGGTCGCCCGCTCGACGCGGCTGAGATTGATGCTCTTCGGGAGACGCGCCGATTCCTTGAAGGCGGACGGCTGAAGGAACGCAAGCAACTCTACAACTCGAAGGACAGGTTTATGTTCTTGTACCAGATTATTAGCGGCGGCAAGGAGTATGAAAGTGGGCTGGCCGGTGAGCTCAACGCAAGCTTTGGTGTACGCGACCGACTGGTTCATCCTAAGCCGGGCCGGTCGACAGAAATATTCGACGTGCCGATGCTGTCGCGGGCTTTTTTTGGATTTTTGAGAGCTGACATGGTTCTCGCCGCCGAGTGGGAGAGAAGGAACTCGTAGAGGTGTGCTGTCCATGTCGGTTCCCGATCGGAGGGCGAATCTGATGTCTGGGTCTGAAGGATTGCGCCAAGGTAGGGCGGCGGTGTCGCGGATTTTTCGTGATGAGTCTAAGCTGAGGGCATTCGTAGAACAGACGAAGGCTGCACGTATAAATCTTGAGGCGTGCGACTTCAGGCAGGTCGAAAGCTTCGTTCGCGAACTTGCGCCGCCTGCTGGAACCCTCCCTGCAAGAGGCGGGAGAGCAGTGATTGGCTACCAGGACATGCACGATGATGAACTCGCGGTGTTACAAGAGCATTTCAGGCAAGAATTGAAGGGAGCCAAAGCGAGGTATTCCGACCTATTTAACTAGCTGAGGGTAAAGCGACTATGGCCAAAGAAAAATTTGATCGTTCGAAGCCGCACATGAACGTAGGGACGATCGGGCACATCGATCACGGGAAGACGACGCTGACGGCGGCGATCACGAAGGTGTTGGCGAAGGAGAACCCGAAGGTGAAGTTCCGGGCCTTCGACTCGATTGACAACGCGCCGGAGGAGAAGGCGCGGGGGATCACGATCGCCATCGCGCACGTGGAGTACGAGACCAAGAAGCGTCACTATGCGCACGTGGATTGCCCGGGGCACGCCGACTACATCAAGAACATGATCACGGGGGCGGCGCAGATGGACGGCGCGATCCTGGTGGTGGCGGCCACGGACGGGCCGATGCCGCAGACGCGCGAGCACGTGCTGTTGGCGCGGCAGGTGAACGTGCCCTACATCGTGGTGTACATGAACAAGTGCGACGCGGTGGAGGACCCGGAACTGCTGGATCTGGTGGAAGTGGAGGTACGGGATCTGCTGACCAAGTACCAGTTTCCGGGGGACAAGATTCCGGTGATTCGCGGCTCGGCGCTGAAGGCGCTGGAGGGCGATCCTGCCTGGGAGAAATCGATTCACGAATTGATGGACGCGGTGGACAGTTACATTCCGCTGCCGCCGCGGGAAATCGACAAGCCGTTCCTGATGCCGGTGGAGGACATTTTCTCGATCTCGGGGCGGGGCACGGTGGTGACGGGGCGCGTGGAGCGGGGCAAGGTGAAGATCCAGGAAGAAATCGAGATTGTGGGATTGCGTCCGGAGCCGTTCAAGCGAGTGGTGACGGGCGTGGAGATGTTCAAGAAGCTTTTGGACGAAGGGCAGGCGGGAGACAACATCGGGGTGCTGCTGCGGGGCACGGAGAAGGACGAGGTGGAACGCGGCATGGTGTTGGCCAAGCCGGGGTCGATCACGCCGCACACCAAGTTCAAGGCGGAGACGTACATTTTGACCAAGGAAGAAGGCGGGCGGCACACGCCATTCTTCAAGGGCTACCGGCCGCAGTTTTATTTCCGCACGACGGACGTGACGGGGGTGGCGGAATTGCCGGCGGGAACGGAAATGGTGATGCCGGGGGACAATGTGAGCCTGGCCATCGAGCTGATCACACCCATCGCCATGGAGAAGGGCCTGCGCTTCGCCATCCGCGAAGGCGGCCATACCGTCGGCGCCGGAACGGTGACGGAAGTGATTCAATAGAGCTGTCAGCCGTCGGCCTTCAGCCATCAGCAAAACGCGTTGGCTGAGAGCTGATAGCTGAGGGCTGAGAGCTGAG
>JBEKEZ010000061.1:0-26335 GCA_050013575.1 Terriglobia bacterium
CTGCAACCGGTCCCGATCTCGTTGGCTCATCCACAGCTCCTGTTGTCTTTGCATCCCGACATCTTGCCGGTTCCCAACAGGAACTTCTTACTTTGCTGGAAGAGGATCTTTTCACGTTGCTGCGACAGTCGAAGGCCTGATTGGAGCGCCGGCTTCATTGTTTGGTATAATCCACCACAATTTCGAGGACAGACTGATGACAGAGCGGCGGCCCGGCGCTCCAAAAGACAGTCCGACGGAGATCACCCAGGACGGAGCCCTGACGGCTGAATTCCTTCCGGCCACATTCAACGTAGGCTCAAAAATCTCGGGACGGTTTCGCATCGAAAAATTTCTTGGCCGTGGCGCTTTCGGTGAAGTCTTTCGCGCGCACGACGAAGTGCTCGGCAGGTCAGTAGCGCTGAAGGCGTTCGTGCTCAAGAAGCAGGGCTCGCAAGGGCGCGTGGAGACCGCTCTCGAAGAAGCGAGGACGATCGCCAAGCTGGACCACCCCAACATCGTTTCGGTCTTCGACGTCGGCCGCGAAGGTGACGCCGCGTGGATGGCCATGCGGTTGGTCCCGGGCGAGGGGCTCGACACGCTCCTGGCCCGCGAGGGGAAAATCGAGCTGAAGCGCGCGGCGCCACTGCTTCGCCAGGTCTCCAAAGCTCTCGATCATGCCCACCGCAAGGGGGTCATCCACCGCGACGTGAAACCGTCGAATATTCTGGTCGAGAAACGCGAAGACGGAAGCGAGCACGTCTGGTTGGCGGATTTCGGCATCGCCGAAGTGCTGGCGGGGGAGGCGACACCCTCTCACGAACGACTTATCGCTGGAACTCCCAGCTACATGTCGCCGGAGCAGATCGCCGGCAAGCGGGTTGACGCCCGGTCGGACATTTTCGCGCTCGGCTGTGTGGCCTATGAGCTCATTACCGGCGAGCGCGCCTTTCCGGGTGAAACGCAAACGGACGTCATGTACCGCGTCGTGCACGACCAGCCTGCGCAAATGGGTCAATTGAGCGCGCTGGCGGGGAAAAAGTTTGATTCGCTTTGCCGAAGGGCGCTCGCCAAGTTTCCTGAGGACCGCTACCAAACTGTCGAGCAGGTGATGAAAGAGCTGGAGGATTTGGAGCGCGATGACGGCAAAGGCCGGGCAACCGTCGCAAGCGTGATACTCACCAAAATCTTCCGCACCGGCGAGACGGCTCGCTGGGACGGCGTCCATCTGCTGGCGGTCCATGACCTCTATAAGACATACAAGTTTCGCCGCAAGGTTCTTTGTGGAATCAGCTTGACTGTCAAAACCGGCTCCATCTACGCGCTACTGGGAAGAAATGGATCGGGCAAAACGACTTTCATCCGCACTTGCCTGGGAATCTATCGAAAGGATTCCGGTTCCATTTCCATTTTCGGGCGCGACCCTTTTCGCGACGGCCCCGCCGTCCTGGGCCGCCTCGGCTACGTCCCCGAGACCTTCGTAGCTTACGACACGCTCACCATCGGTGAAATGGTCCAGTTCCTGCGCGCCTTTTATCCGCGCTGGGACAACGCCTATTTCTACCAGCTCCTCGGCCGCTACGAACTTCCCTTGGACGCGAAAATCCGCGACTTCTCCAAGGGCATGAAAACGAAAGTGTCGCTGCTTTCGGCTCTCTCGCACCGGCCGGAGTTTTTGCTGCTCGACGACCCCACCATCGGCCTGGACGCGGTTACGCTCGCCGAGGTCTTTGAAACGCTCCAGGACGTTTCACGCCAGGAAGGCACAACAGTTTTCATCTCTTCCCACAATATTGATGAAGTCGAACAAATCGCCACGCACATCGGATTCCTCAAGGATGGCAAAATGCTGCTTTCAGACACGCTCGATGGATTGCGGCTGAGGACACGCGAGGTGCGGCTCACATTCCGCGACGATGTTCCGCCGCTACCGGCCATCGAGCAGTTCAAGCCGGTGAAATCCTCAGGACGGCGCCTGACCGGCGTGGTGTTTGACACCTCGTCGGGCGCCTTGGAAAAACTGAAGGCTCTTAGCCCGATGGACATGGATGTCCGCGAACTGACCCTGAAGGAGATTTTTGTGAATCTTCTCCGGTGACACTGGAAAAGCTTCTGTAAACGAAAGGAAGAGATGGCAAGGAAGTTATTTCTCTTGCAGTTCAAACGCGCGCTGGTCCCTTTCGTGGTGTTCGCGCTCGCTTCCTACGGCGCGCTTTACTTGGCTGAGCTGTGGTTTATCCATGTCACCAAAAACCCCGCATCCGTTCACGACGGCGTCAACATCCTAATTTTGGCCATCATCGTAATCCTTGCCTTCCCCACGGGAGCGACCGCGTTCTCAAAGGAGTTCAAAGACACCCATTTCTTGTTCTTGCAGTCGCTTCCCATCAGACGCGAAAGAGCCTGGGGCGTTCTTGTCCTGGCAAGTCTCGCGGCTTCCCTGATCTCTGTCGCTCTGTTCTTTGTTTTGCGACCTTCGCTGGTTGGTGGATTCGGTGATCCCGAAAAGGCGCCTCTCCTGTTAACCGGCACGTTCCTGTACTACTTCGTTTTCTTTACCGCCGGCTGCTGTTTTTCCCTCCTCTTCGGAAGGATGGTTTTCTGCTATCTCGCAGGATACCTCGTAACCGCTGCCATGACCGCTGAAGTCATGCTGATGGGAGCGTATTCGGGATCGGAGCCCGTGGGAGAATACACGCTATCTTACCTGCCGACGGGGCGCGATTTCGATCTCTCCTGCGTCGTTGTCGGATGGTTGCTCGTCAGTCTTGTCTACCTGCTGCTTTCTATGTATTTTTATGTTTACGGTGAATTCAATTTAACGAGGACGCAAATCAGAAATGCTGCATCGATCGTCGGTTCCCTCGGAATCGTCTGGGTAGTTCTCGCGGTTTCTGTGAACGCCGGAGCCTTCGCCGCCTACGATCGATGGGAGACCGAGCAGTACGGGTGGCGTCAAGCGACGGTTGACGTCAGTGGGAAGTACTTTTCGGTACTTGAGCGGCGTACACGCCATCCGCAATTTGCGCGAATTCACATATTTGATGTTGCAACCGGTGCCCGGCTGAGCACCTTTGCGAGGCGAGGAATTGCACGGGTCGCTTGGTCATCTGAAGGCGGCGTGCTTCGACTGGCGATTAAAGAAGATTCGCCACTTTACCGCCTCGGCTACATTCTGCCCGGTTCAGATCGCCTTGTATATCTCTCTCCCCAAGCTCACCAGCTCCTAAGTAAGAAGTTCGCCTTCTCGCAACTTCACGGCGTGGAATCCGTCGCGAGAGGAAAAACTCTCCTGGTGGTCAAGTCCGGCGATACAGGGAGAATCGTGTCCATGGATGAGAGCACGGGAGAATTGACGGAGCTCGGAGAAGGATATCTGGACGGTTACGCTGAGATCTTTCCTTTACCCAACGAGAATCTTATTTGGTTCGGTAACGAAGAAGCTCCTTCAAGGCTGTGGCTTGCGGGCTCGGATTTCCGTGAACTCAAGTGGGCGCCGTCGCCGGAGCCAGAAAAACAGTGGAGCTGCGTCCTCTACGGGATCATTTACAAGACTCGGGCCGCATGCGTCAAGGAAATGACCAGGCGATTTCCATTCGGCGCCAACGGAGACGGAAAGCGAAAAGTGGATGCTCAAGGCTGGTACGTCGCCCCCGTACCTTCCAATGGCTTCTTTTCGCGATTCAATTGCTATCTGGATGACGCAACCAAGGTGTTCTATCTACAACATGACGCGGCCGTTCAGCATGGAAAGCTCTTCGTCTTCCGAGGCCCGCAGGAGGGTTGGCGGTTGGTCGGAGAAGGTATTCCTCTCAACCGATCCAAGTGGGAGATCCCCGACCCGGGCGCAATCGATTTTGTTTCCAATCGGGTCGGCTCGCTCACGGTGGGTCAAGCCCTTGCTGCGTACTACGCTGAAAAGGCTGACCGGGTTCACGGGTATTTGTACGACTCCGCCCTCGACAAGACGATGGATCTTGGCAACTATCCCAGGCCGAGCGAGAATCAGACTTTCTCCGTCAACATCAGGCACGTCGAAGGACTCAAGGGCGAGATCATATTCCTCGGGCTCTTCCGCTCACAGAAATGGAATGGCGTAGCCTTTAGATATGAGCCCATGTCTGGTTCTCTCGTAAAACTGCAAATGGCAGAATCGCTGGCGGGGCTATCGCCATACTTTCTTGTGCACATGGATGAAGACGGCAACTCGATCTACGAGGAATGGAACCCCTTCACCCTGACCTTGGTCAGTGCCGATCAAAAGCAGCGCCAGCTCTGGCCACCGGCCTCACATTAACGAAGGGGGGAAGACCAAGCCAACATAGACGCTGTGTAACGCCATAGGGCGGGGCGAAGTCGCTCAACTCCTGTATCGTCAGCCAGTCGGAAATTATGGTGGGCGTAGCGTTTCAGGATGCGTACGTCGGGGGGCCGAAGACGCCGCGATAAAGCACCCCAGCACCTGTCAGGCGACCTGGTCCCCCCTTATTGTCGCACTTGGGTCCTGGTCCAAAAGGTTGAAATCCGCTGTCTCAGGCTGTCGCTGCATATCGCTGATTTAGCGGGGATAAAAAACCTCTAGGAAACCTGGGAAGTGGGATTTCAGATGGTCACCAGACTACAGTCAACTGACCAATTCCCCTCATTGGCTCGGCATGAGAGGCGGACGCAGCTTGCTGGTCATTTGGCTGTGTTGTAGGGGCACGCGTTTAACCTCCGCGAGCAGCGTCTCGGGAATACACGGTTTCAGCGTCAGCGATAACGAAGACACCCTACTTCAAGTGTGCCAACCTTGATCTCTCATTTGCCAAGCCGGCAGGAAATCCGAGTTCGGCGATCCTTGCCCGTCTTGCGAGCCGCATCCTGTGCGCTTCTGGTTTTGGCTCGCCCGGGATTTGATGCTGTCAACAAAACGGTCCGACGGGTCGTACTTCGAAGGAGTGGCTCCCGCTTGCAAATGACGCTGAGAGCATTCATACTCCCAATGTGAGCCTCAAGAATGCGGCACTTCTGGCATTGATCGGGATGATCCTGCTAACGGTTTTGGTAGGGGCAAATTTCATTTCCACCGTATCAGGGGTTGTGCGTGGTCTGATTCCGGCGATGGCGCTGTTGACGTCGCTGGTTGATCTGTTCGCGAGCCTCAGTGTGGTGGTATTCTTTTACGTCTTCTACCGAAAGCAATCCTGATACTCGAAGAGTGCCACATCAAGCCGCCGCAGCCGGATTAACTGATGACCCGCGCCGTGGACTTGTGTTTCGCCAAAACTGCGCCTCCCCCGACGTGGGGGACGTTCCTTGACAGTCACCTGAGGCAATGGGTCTCGACGGGTTTCTTAGCGGGTGCCGATGGTGAACTTTCGAATCCTCTTTGTCTTTGTGGTTTGTTGCCCACCATCGGCGCCGCGGGATGCATTTCAACGTCACCGCCCATCCCACATCGTGCGGCAGTTATCGTGCCGTAAGGGAGTTTTTGGCGCAGACAGGCGGTGCAACCACCGGTGAACCCGGCCATCAAGTAGTCGAGCGTCCCCGTCAAAGCAAATCTTCGAAACTTGCAGGATTGGCCTCAGATTGAGGAGATCGGTCCTGCCTTGTCGCCATGTGGCGGGTAAACCGGCTAGGCATTCGCCTGCCACGTCACGTGCAAAATCGGCAAACCCTTCGGCGTTTACGGGGAGTAATCCGCCCGCGGCCGCTAGGGGGGTTCGAAAAAGCTGTCGGCACGTTTCCGGCGAAGTGCGATGTTGGTCTGCCACAGGCACTTGGGTTTCCGTAATGGGGGATGTGCAAGAACCAAATGGTTCAGTCACAAGCTACGGTACACGGCGGCTTGGCACATCAGGGGCTGTCCTGCCGCATACGGTGGGACCCAGATTTTCAGACGGGGACAGTCCTGAAAACGACGGTTAGATGCCCTCCGAAGAACTGTAACCTTGCAGTTGTCTAGGGAGTGTCTAACGGTCGCATCTGCGTATTGTTTATCGGTTCGAGCGTCTTGACTTACCGACAAGGGTCATCTTAGGATACACGCCGAAGCCACAACGACGGCATATGGAAGCCTATCGTAATATCGTCAGAGCCCTTCCGGCACCTTCCAGAGAGCAAATCGGCAACTTCGTAGACTTCGTCAGCTCGGCGCACAGTTGGTACAAACACATCCCGCTTGTCCCACCGGGAGTCCCGTTTCACTTCTTTCTGAACCCCTACGTGGCCTGCGAGTTGGCCACACTCCGCAGGAAGATAGAGTATCGGGAGCGGACGACCTGCGGGTTCCACTATTCTGAGCTGTCAACGGAGGAATATCGGCGGAAATATGGCTATCTTGATTACCGCTGCCGCCCGCAGTCCATTCCCGCCGTTCGGGACCCGGAAGACGTGCGCATGAACCGCGATCGGCGGATCTTGGTTCCTGACGAAATCTGGCGAGCCGGCCAGGTGAACCTGACCGGGCTCATCCACCCCCAGGCTTCGCACCCGAACATTTGGGCCTACTTGTCACAGCGGATGCCGCGCTTCGCCGAGGCGGCATGGACGGAGCAGATGGGCGGAAAAGAGACGTTCTTTAGACTCGTCGAACTGGCGAAACGATACTACGAACTCCCCTCTTCTGAGGCTGTATCCTACCGTCGGGAGCTGGAACTCATGGTCAACCCTGAGCGCGAACGCCAGAGAGGATTCATGCGAGCAGCTGTTGAGAGAGTTCTTCAACTCGTATACCTCTAGCTTTATGGGGTTCCAAGTTTGACCTAGACTGCACCGAATCTTGCACTTACAGACACTTTGCCGAATTGAGAGTCAACTGTGGCGCGGAAACTTTAACGGTGTGCGTTGACTTGACTGCACACGCGGCCTAAGATGGCCGACAACGGCAGGTCACACGCCGCGATCGGCAAGACCCTGGCCATTGCCGCATCGTCGAGAAGATCGGTGCGGGGGAATGGGGGAGGTCCGTCGCGCCAGCAAGGAAATCAGAAATGAGGGCTGATGCGTTGGTTGATTCTTAGTGACATCCACTCGAACATGGAGGCACTTCATGCAGTCTTGGGAGCTGGGGCTCGTGAGTACGACCAGGTGCTATGTCTTGGTGATGTAGTTGGATATGGGCCTGACCCAAACCTGGTAGTGGAATGGGTCAGGGAAAACGTCCGTGCTTGCGTTCGCGGAAACCACGACAAGGTTGCCTGTGGAATTGATGACGCATCTCAGTGCACCTATGAGGCTCGTGTTGCGGCACTATGGACGCGAGGCCAGCTCACTCCGAACAACTTGCAGTATCTGGAGCGGCTGCCACAGGGTCCGATGTGCATTCAAACTTTCCAAATCGTCCATGGCTCAATAGGGGACGAAGATAGATACATAGTGACACAACCCGACGCCTGGGAAGAGTTTCGCAATCTTGCGACAGAACTGGTGTTTTTCGGGCATACACACCATCAGGGCGGCTATTTCCTGGATGTCACCGACTCTCTACATGAGCTGAAGCCGTCGTTTTTCCGTGGCTGTTCGCGGGTGGCGCTTGAACTGCTACCCGGGGAGAAATACTTGCTCAATCCAGGGTCGGTAGGGCAGCCTCGGGACGGGGACAACCGCGCCGCGTTCGCTATCTACGACGCCGAGCGCCAGCAGTTGGAATACTGGCGCGTTCCCTACAATGTAGAAGCGACACAGATACGTATGGAAGAATGTGATCTTCCTGCCGCTCTTATCCAGCGCCTCAGCTTTGGCCACTAGCCGCTGGCTTCGTTTCGCTGTCCACCGCGTTATCTTGCCTATCGACCTCACGGGTGGCAAGATTGGTCGTATAAGGGCCGGCAAGTCTACAGAGTAGGCTCACTTGGACGTGCAGTCGGCTTACCACAAATTGAGCCGAAAAGGCAGAATGTAGAACGGTGGCCAAGGCTGTCTGCTCGATCTTTCTTGACAGCGAAGCGCGATGATAGGATAAGAGAGGGTAAGTTCACCGTGGAATTAAGAAACTAGATCCGCGAGACGATAGAGGTGGGTTCTGTCAACGTCGCAAGCTGCGGCCAGCCCGCTGGGAATTCTACTTTTAGTCGCCGCGATTTTCCTGGTGATCAAGAGTCCCAAGAAACTGCAAACCCTCGGCCGGATGGTGATCGTCTTCGTGGTGACGGTGTCGCTATTCATCATCCCGGGCGCAATCCTGCGTCTGGGGGACCCCCAGGCTTGGGGAAGAATTGGGGGTCTCGTCGGGCTGCTCATCGCCGTTATTGCGGGCTGGTGGCACACGCGTTCTGTCACACGTGCCGGCACGGAAGCGTCAGGACGGCCAAGCCCAAAGGACTAGCCAGCGTGGGCGCAGTGGCCCCCCAAAGGCATCAGTATCCCACTGGACGGATCGTCGCCAAGCCGGACAAATGGCCCTCAAGCTCAGATCCCCCGAAAACGGCGCTCGAGGGAATAGATCCTGCCTTGTCGCCATGCGGCGGGTAAACCGGCCAGGCATTCGCCAGCCACGTCATGTGCAACATCGGCAAACCCTTCGGCGTTACTCGCGGGTAGCCGCACCTCCGCAGCGAAGTACAGGTCAAGAAAACCGTTAAGCGACGGAGCAGTGTCTGAGGAATTGGTTCGAGCAGAGGCGGTTCGGGACTGATGCTTGACGTGAGGCTCAGTCCGAGCCAACAGGAGCCGAGGCGCGCCAAACTGAGAACGTGACCGAGGTGTTCCTTTTTGACCAGAGGCGTGGTTCCCAATGAACAGACAACTCAGATCCCGGTCTGTCAGGCTCTAGAAGCAGTTGGAATTTGAAGATGGAAACCTTGGTTTACGTGGCTTCGACGTGAAATCCTGAATTCCATGTTGGCGGAGAACAAGCCTATGTGCAACATCAGCAAAATATCTTCTATTTACTGCTTGGCAGTGGCATCCATCACACTGATGTTTGGACTTGCGGGATGCAGGACAAATCCTACTGTGGACAATAGCGCGCAGGCTCAACCGACGGGCCCACCGACCGATCAGGCGCAAACTGGTCAGTCGCAGGATCCCATTGCTGCTGCCAACCTGGCCCCCACCGCCGTTACCTCAGATAACGTTTCCTACAACGGGGATTACGCCGAAGCGGATGACGACACCAGTTACGGCCAGCCCGTACTTTATGCATCAGAACCGCCACCGCCGCTGCCCGAATATTCTCAGCCTGAATGCCCTGGCGACGGCTATCTTTGGACGCCCGGATATTGGAGCTACGCTTCCGATGGATACTACTGGGTACCAGGTGCATGGGCGCGGCCACCGGAAGTGGGCTATCTGTGGACGCCGGGATACTGGGGAAATACCGGCGGCAGATATCGCTACAACAGTGGGTATTGGGGGCAGCATATCGGATACTACGGAGGCATCAACTATGGATCCGGCTACGAGGGAGCCGGCTATCAGGGCGGGTACTGGAGCCAAGGCCGTTTCAACTACAACCGCTCGGTGAACAATGTGACCAGCACAAACATTCGCTCGTATAACCGCGCAGTGACAAACACAGTCATCAACAACATCACCATCAGTAACACCACAAGTCGTGCCAGTTACAACGGACCGGGAGGCATCACTCGCCGGCCTTTGCCGGTGGAAGTCGCCGCAACGCGTGAGCAGCGGATTCCGCCGATGAATACGCAGATGCAACAGCGGCAAGAGGCGGCTCAGAACCGCCAGCAGTTTGCCTCCGTCAATCACGGGCGGCCTGCGGTCGTTGCCGCGGCTCAGCCAATTCCGGCAGGCAAACCGATTGCCCCAGTCATTCCCGCTCGCGCTGCTGCGGCAACGCCACCAGCGGCCCCGAACGCGCTGCCGAATCGTAACCCACCGGCGCCTGCAAAGCCTGCTGATCGCCTAGCCGAAAGGCCCGCTGCAAAGCCTCCTGAAACGCCGGCTGCTCAACCCACGACAAAACCAGTTCAGCCCGGACTACTGGCAGCTAAGCCTGCAGCTCCGCCGACGAAATCCACCCCGGCGCGCGAGGAACGCGCCGCTCAACCATCACAACCCCCTGCACGTCAGCAATCAGCGAAACTCGCAACGCCGCCACCCGCTTCGCCCAAACCGTCCCCGATGCCGCATGCCAAACTGGCTACCCCGCCTACGGCTGCGAAGCCCGCAACGCCGCCACCTGCTTCGCCCAAACCGTCCCCGATGCCGCAAGCCAAACTGGCCATACCGCCTGCGGCTGTGAAGCCGGCGCTACGTCCGGCTCCGGAAGCTAAACCCAAGACTCCGCCTCACCCGGTGGAGAAAAAGGAACCGCCAAAGGATAGGCCGAAGCCGGGGTGACGGGTCGTAGCTTTGAGCCTTAGTCTTAGCCGAACCCAGCGACCGGCCAGGGGCGGCACCATTATCTGGAATGACGAACGACGCCATCGCGCAATTGAAAGCAACCCAGACGTCACCATCGCTTTCGTATAGAACACCCTGCGGCGTTACTCGCGACTCATCGCCAAGAAGTCTGTCGAAACCAACTGGGTAACATGATTGTTGAGGAAGGCCCGCCAAGTCCGAGATGGCGGCCTCCGTGTATGCACCATGTACCTCGCTACGGTTGCCTGAGACACATCGATTCCCAGTTGGAGCAGCTCCCCATGGATTCGAGGTGCTCCCCAGAGGGGGTCCGCCAGACTCATCTTGCGAATGATCTCACGAATTTCTTAGGCCAATGCCGCCCTTCCAGGCTGTTCGTGACGGCTGTTCCAAGTCCAATGCGGACGGAATCCCTTGGGATGCAAGGCGATCACGGTTTCGGGTTTGACGATGACCCGGGCTCCTAGCTAGTTCGCCCGCAGACGGCGGAAGCACACCCACAGAAACCCGTCGACACGATTCAGCCGCGCACGCCCGCGCTGGGCTCTGCACAACACGTTAATTTGGTGTCGGAGCGCAAGGATGTCCAATGGTAAAGCCGCCCGCGTCCAGAGCGAGGAACACAGAGGGCACTAAGGGAAGCAAAGAGAGGGAACATAGGAGCGAAAGCTTAGCAGCGGAACCGGGCTAACATCAATTGATTCAATTTAGATGGGGTCTTCGGCAGCCACAGGCTGCTCGCTCCGCCACACAAAACAAAGAGCAAGAAAAAACCTTGACTCCCGCCGCCCCCTTCATAGTTACACTACTCGCTGCCGGCCGTGTTGTGGGCCAGTTTCGGACCAATCCGCAGTTCCAACAGAGCCGTTCGTCGACGGCGTGATGTTTTCCACTTCCGGTCTTGGCGACATATCCGAATTTGACTCTTATGGTGCCACTCGGTTCACGGCCGGGATCTTGCCCGGGTCCTCAAACAGGAACTTGGGGTTGATGCGGGCGTCGTGCCAGCGGATGCCGAAGAACAGGTGTGGTCCCGTGGAGCGGCCCGTCGATCCGACCCGGCCGAGGGTGTCGCCCTTCTTGACCTCCTGCCCGACCTGGACCTTGATCTCGGAGAGGTGGAAACACATGCTGATGAGGCCGTCGCCGTGGTTGATGAACACGGCGTTGCCCTCGAAGAACATTTCCTTGGCAGCGACCACCGTCCCGTCGGCGACGGCCAGGACTGGCGAGCCCACCGGCACGGGGTAGTCAGTCCCCATGTGAGGCTGCGAGGCTAGCGTTCCGTTGTAGACCCGCTTCAAGCCGAACGACTTGCCTGCGGGCAGCGGTCTGGCCGGCACCCCAAGGGGCAGCGTAAACTTCGCCGGCCCCTCTTTTCTCATCCACACCTTGCTCAGAAGCGCCTGGTCGCGCGCGTCGCGCCGGAGGTCCCCCGCCGAGGGGTGGGCTTGCGGAATGTCGGGAAGGGTGATCTCCTCGGTTCCGTAGTCGTTGGGCTCCACGGACATGCGGGCGAACTCCTTTTGCCCGGTGCCCCAGCGTGCGATCGTGATGATGCCGGGCTTCTGCAGGATATCGATCGGATAATAGCAGGTTTCCTCCAACGCGGCCCAAGAGCGACCCTTCATGCTGCAGCGCTTTGTGCCCGTCGCCACCCAGCGGACCAGCGTGCCCGGAGCCGCTGGGATTGTGGCTTCATGCCCTTGCGCGGCCAAGGCAGGAGCCGGAATCGAGCAGACGAGCGCCAACGCCCCAATCATGAGACAGCGGAGAAGAATGACCATCTTGAATTCCTCCTTGCACCAAGAATGCGAAGTTGGATCTACACGGTGCGCGAACCGACAAACCCAGGACTTCCATTTTCGAATCCCGGGTAGCTTCAGGTACACGCTCAAAGAGAATCAAGATCCTGGAAAACGCTAACAGGTCGAGACTTGAGCTGTCTGTTCAAAAAGGGATAGCTGCGTGTTCGAAAAGGAACGCTGTCAACGCGAATCATGCGTCTATCGGGAAGTTTGCCGTGTATGCCTCGCGAAGATGTACAATTTGCCCGCGCGACGCGCCCCGCACGAATAGGGATAGCCCGCGCACGAGGGATAACTGTGCCCCTCCCATCCGAACTGCGAGGCAAGAGTTCGCGAAGAGAGACCCTCTCGAATCAAGTCTGAGAAGGAGTCTAATCTCAAATCCACCTTACGAGACAAATTCCGATGCCGCAAACACCACACATCGAGCGTCATTTCACTGGATCCGAAACAGTTCGAGACGTTGTGATTGGAATGTCAGATGGATTGACAGTTCCATTCGCCCTGGCAGCAGGTCTGTCGGGCGCCATCAATACAACGAGTATCATTGTGACCGCGGGCCTGGCAGAAATCACCGCAGGTTCGATCGCCATGGGACTGGGCGGTTATCTGGCCGCGAAGAGTGACGCGGAACACTACGTCAGCGAGAGGTTAGTAGAGGAATCGGAAGTCGCTGAGAAGCCCGACGTTGAAGCGAGTGAAGTCACCGAAGTCTTCCAATCCTACGGTCTGACGCCGGAAGAGTGCAAGCCCGTTGTGGATGCATTGAGAAAACGGCCACAAGCCTGGATTGATTTCATGATGCGATTTGAACTGGGTCTTACGAAACCCGATCCCAAGCGGCCGGCGATCAGTGCCGCAACGATTGCAGGAGCTTACATCGCAGGCGGTTTCATCCCGCTCGGTCCGTACATTGTTTTCTCGACGGCCAACGCGGCGCTTAAAGTATCGGCAGTCATTACTCTTTTCGCGCTGGCGGTTTTTGGTTACGTCAAAGGCCGCTTTACGGGCGCGCCACGGTTCCGCAGTGCAATCCAAACAACGTTTGTGGGTGGGTTGGCTGCCGCCGCGGCATTCATGATCGCGCGCGCAATTTCCTGACCGCCAAAGGGAGCGACTGCATGGGAAAGGCAAAATCGCCCTTCGAGGGTTTCTGGGATAGGCCGCTGAGCGACCTGCTTCAGCAATTGCCGGCAACTCCGGTGGGGCTGACCACGGACGAGGCGACGCGGCGCTTGCGTCAGTATGGCCCGAACAGCCTGGTGCAGAAGTCGCGTTTCGCTACGCTATTCTATGTTTTCCGTCTCTTTTCCAATCCCCTCGTCATCATTCTTCTTGTTGCCAGCGGCATATCCATCGGACTGGGTGACCCGGTGGGCGGGTCGATCATCATCGCCATCGTTCTGCTCAGCGTACTGCTCAACTTCTTCATGGAATTCCAGGCTCGACATGCGGTGGAGGAGATTCAGAAGCAAGTTGCCACTACGGCTGCTGTTCTGCGTGACGGACGAGAACAGGAACTGCCGGTAGCAGTGTTGGTCCCGGGAGATGTCGTCCACCTCCATGCTGGAGACCTTGTGCCAGCGGACGCCCGTCTACTCGATGTCAAGGATCTGCACGTGCGCGAGTCAGCGCTCACGGGGGAGTCGTTGCCCGTCGAGAAGGCAGCAGCCGATCTTCCCGCGGGAAAACACGGCGTCGCCGACGCGAGCAACAGTGTTTTCCTGGGCACTGCCGTGCAGACGGGGATCGGTGCCGCGGTCATTTGCTGCACCGGGAGAGACACCTCCCTCGGCGAGATTGCCCAGCGGCTGTCTACGCGGCCGCCCGAGACCGAATTCGGGCGTGGCATACGCCACTTCGGGATAATGATCACCTACGTGACGATGTCGCTTGTGCTTTTCGTCCTGCTGGTCAACCTCATTTTGCACCGTCCGTTATTGGAGTCTTTCCTTTTCTCAGTCGCGCTTGCGGTAGGGATGACGCCCGAGCTGATGCCCATGATCATCACCGTGACCCTGGCTCAAGGCGCGCGGCGGATGACCAAGAAGAAGGTTCTCGTCAAGCAACTTTCGGCCATCGAGGACTTTGGCAGCGTGGAGATCCTCTGCAGCGATAAGACGGGCACGCTTACCGAAGGAGAGATCGTGCTTGACCGGCACGTGGACATCCAGGGGAAGGAAGACGAGAACGTCCTTCGCCTCGTCTACCTGAACAGCTACTTTGAAGCGGGCATCAAGAGCCCCCTTGATGATGCCGTCCTGAAGCACGAGCGCCCTAAGATCGTGGAGTATTCCAAGGTGGACGAGATTCCCTTTGACTTCAACCGGAAACGACTGTCGGTGATAGTGCGGCACGGAGACGAGCACCTCCTGGTGACCAAAGGCGAGGCAGAAAGTGTTTTTGCCATCTGCAAGACGGTGACCATCGATGGCTCCCCCCAGCCGTTCGACGACAGCCGCCGGGCTCAAGCGGCAGAGACCTTCCAAAAGCTGAGTTCCGACGGTTACCGCACTCTCGGCGTGGCCGTCGTAAAGGTGGAGAAGCAGGATGCTTACAAGGTGGCGGCCGAGCACGATATGACGCTGGCGGGGTTCGCGGCATTCCTTGACCCGCCCAAGGAAGGAATTGCTCTCGTTCTGGATGCGATGAAGCAGAATGGGATCTCCGTGGTGATCATGACCGGCGACAACCAGTATGTGACACAGAAGGTAGCACGTGACGTCGGGCTGGCAGCGGACCGCATTCTCACCGGGAACCAAGTCGACACGATGGACGATGCCGCTCTGGCCGTCCAGGCCGAGAATGGCGCCATCTTCGCCCGGGTGTCTCCCGAACAGAAGAACCGGGTCATCCTCGCTCTGAAGACCCGTGGGCACGTTGTCGGGTACATGGGCGACGGCATCAACGACGCTCCGTCGCTGCACACGGCGGATGTTGGCATTTCAGTTGTGAATGGCGTCGATGTGGCCAAGGACGCTGCGAAGATCATCCTCCTGGAGAAGGATCTTGCGGTCTTGAACGATGGGGTCATGGAGGGACGGCGCAGCTTCGCCAACATCATGAAATATATCATCATGGGCACGAGCTCGAACTTCGGCAATATGTTCAGCATGGCCGCGGCATCGCTCTTCTTGCCATTCCTGCCCATGCTCCCGACGCAAATACTGCTCAACAACTTTCTTTATGACGCTTCGCAGATCAGCATCCCCAGCGACAATGTTGATCCCGCCCTGCTGCACCGGCCCAAGCGATGGCAGATTGGGTTTATTCGCCAGTTCATGGTGATCGTCGGTCCCATCAGCTCGATCTACGATTTCCTCACTTTCGGGGTACTGCTTTGGGTGTTCCACGCTTCCACGAACCCGCCGCTGTTCCATACAGGATGGTTCGTGGAATCCCTGGCAACACAGACGCTCGTGGTGTTCGTGATCCGGACGGCAGGCAATCCTCTGAAGAGCCGCCCCAGCCTGCCGTTGGTGTTCAGCGTGTTAGCGGTCGTCGCTATCGCCGTTGTCCTGCCGTACACGCCACTCGGGAGGCTGCTGGCGTTCACCCCGCTGCCGCTGTCGTTGTTGGGTGCGATTGCGCTTCTTGCTGTGACCTATCTCTTCCTGGTTCAGGCGGTGAAGTCCTGGTTCTACCGCCGACACGGGCTACTTTGACAAGACTCAGTGCTCACCGTGCTGCAAATGAATAATTTGGAGTTAGCTGGATTCTGCCTGGAGAGATCGCTGTTGCGAAACCCCCCTCCCATAGTCAAAGGCATTCATCTTCGCGGGTGATCGGTCGAGATGTCTTTCCAACTGGCAATCGCTCGCCCGCCGTCATATAAGTCCTGCCTTGTCGCCATGTAGCGGGTAAATTGGCCAAGTGGCCGGGCTGTCGAAGGCTACCCAAGATTGGCAAACCCTTCGGCGTCTATATTGGCCAGCGGCCATTTTTCGGGAAGCGTACTTTGGTTCATTAAGAGGCTCAGTCCGCGATCCGTCCGGCGGTGAGAAGCTTCACCCCGCCTCGCGCTTCCAGGGCTTCCTGCGCCGAATCAAGTTCCCTTCGTAAGAAGGTGCCACACCCGGCAAGGAAACTGCTGACCTTGGACGTTCCAAGGCCAGAATGTGGGGAGTATACTCATGGCTAGCCACGGCATACCCCGGAATGAAGGTTCCGACAGCCGCAAGCGAAGAGGAGCCTCGCCATGACCAGCCCCGTGAATCCCGAATCCGAGCAAAGAATCTACGACTCTGACTTTCTCAAACTCCTCGCGAATCCTCCCTCGCCCGCTGCCCGCCAGTTCACACCGGGATGCAGAACCGTCGCCGTGAACCTAAGACGGGAAATTGGGCGCTATGATGTCACGCTCGACCTCTCCGACCAGGTACTGACTCTGACGGTTCCCGATGATTTTCGCGATGCTTTCCGCGTTGCGGACTACATTCGCGGGGAGAAAAATATCGAGACACCGTTGTGCCCGTCATTTGCGGAGCTAGATCTTGATGCATCAACGTTCGCGCCAGCCGCCGCGTTGGTGCTCAAGGCAAAGCAATTCGACGACGGCCTCTACGCTTCCGTGGAATTGGCCACCGACGCCGGGTTGGGCGACTTTCCGGCGAAGAAGGAGTTGCTCGTCAGGCTGCTTCAGGCTCTCGCTGCGGACAGTGAACGCACCGCTGCAGCCATCCTGACTGCGGCTGCACGGCTCGGTGGTCAGGAGCCGCAGGTCTCCACCGAGGTGGCTCACGAAGCTGAGAAGCTCCAGCAAGGGTTCCTCGCGGATGAACTCCGCTCTAAACCTCTCGGGTTCTATACCTGGAGCGAAGACCTCAAGCGGATCTTTCAGCGTGACCGCATGCTCCAGACACAAATCGGAGAGCCGACGGCTCGGGCGTTCGCAACCGCACTGTCGCGGAATGATGACCTGCTAACCGCCTATGACGCGAACCTATGTCTTCCGGAAAGACTGACCAACCCGCTCGCGTCGGATGACCTGCGCGCGCTGGCCGTGGCACTGAAAGAGGCACGCGTTCCCATTTTCCCCATGCGAATGTCTTTGTTTCCACCTTCAAGAGCGCACGAGGCGGATCTCATCATGAAGCTTTATGGAGGCCGGCCAATTCCGGAGGGATTCAATCTTGCCGATGAGATGATCAAGCGGATTCGGGCCGGGAGCCTCGACCTTAAACTGACACCTGGCTCCGGCTGGTACGACTATCAAACGTACGCACTCGAGGCCCTAGTTGCCCCAGACCGCATGCCGGAGGGCAAGCATCTGGCGTTGAAGAGGTCCTACCAGAAGGAACTAGACGGTCTGGTAAAGGCGCTCCTTGCTTTGACCCGGGAGACGCACGTCAAGCAACTTTCGCTCCCTATTCCCGGCGCAAGCCCGCCCGGATCCACTCCCGAATTGCCGCTTTTCATCTCACCCGGTTTGACCCTGGAACCCTTAGCCACCCACTACTTCCGGCGCGCACGCTCCTATCGCTTCGTCCGAGAAGTTGTCGAGAAGGCATTTGGCCTTGGAGGAGTCGAAAGCATGCGCCGCCTGACCGCAGTGGGGTCGGTTAACTTGTCCCTCGGTGCAGAACTCCGTCTGATGGAGGCCCTCTTCCACGGCGCCTACTTGCAGTCGTGCGCAGAGATAGGAATGACGCCGGAAGAGGACCCCGACCTCGGAAACCCCACGGGACCCAACGCCAGCCGAGCTTTGCTCGAAACTTGGTTGGCCTCTCTCCGCAGGGATCCTGACTTAGGGAATGACATCCGCATGATGGTCCCCATCTTCTACGACATCGGTCGCCGCAAGACCAAAGTCTGGGCGGTCCTAGGAGTTGCCACCAAGCCCCTGCACGTGTCGTACGCCACCTTTCCCAAGGTCAAAGAAATCAAGGGGTCCGACGGCAAGTGCGTCGACCTCCGGAAGGTTGCGGTGAAGTTTGTAGGTGAATCGCACCAAATCGCCTACTTCGCCACCGCCGAGGTCTATGTGACGCGAGTGCTCGACCGCACTGAGTTTCGCCAACACTGTGACCGACACAAGACCTATAGGGAAATCGTGAGCAATCTCAGCTAGCTCCGTTCACGGTGAACCGCGTCCGACTTCAGCGAGAATGAAACCGTTGAGCGAAGTTGGTTAAGCTATGGTTTTTGCCCTGGATCACCCCCCCAAACGCCCTTCCAGGACCTCCTGCGTCGCATGAATCTCCCGCCGTAAGGTACACCCGTTGGCTTGACGGGCAGCGGTGACCACGACACGTCCAATTGGAACCCCTTCGGCGACAAGCTAGGGCTCCCGGCCAAGAAACCACCCTTCAATCTCCCGGACTGCCCGGTCGTCCGGCTCGCCGGAAGAACGATGCCCGAGGCACGCCTGGAGCATCCCGAAGAGCCCGACCACCGCATCAAAAGCGTCATCCCCTTGTGAGAATCCGCCCTCAATTCCATTCCTGAGGTCATCCTCAAGCGTGACGCTCTGGGCATCAGCCCAGCGAAGGAGCGATGCGGTTTTGCCAAACAAAGCGCCTGCCCAAAGCGGGAGTGCCGATGGAGCACGTTTCAGTGTTGCTCGGCCATCCGGGTCGTGACCTCCATCACAGACACCGAAGATGAAATGTGTGTGAATCGGAAATGAGAAAGCCCAAATTGAAGGGGGGGAACTTCATGGCGGACAAAAGGTCGCAGCTCGCACGCACTTTGCTATGGGTGGCAGTGCTCCTGTTGAGCGTTGCCGCTCTGCCTTTGACGTCCAAGGCCTCAAGCGTCACCATCTATTCCAACTTTAACTCAGACCCAAGCAACCTGTATGGAAGTACCGGGTGGGCCGAACTCGGCCCAAACATCGGCGACCTGAGCCAGATTATGGCCTTCACGCCGAGCAAGAGTTATGACCTCACTCAAATCGACTTGGCAATGGGGTGGATTAGCGGGACGAACAGCTTCACACTCGACCTGGAAACTGACAACGCGGGCCAACCCTCCGGCACGGTGCTTGGGTCGTGGACGATAAACAACATGCCGCCCGCTTTCCCAGCTTGCTGTGCCGTTGACACGGTAACGTCGCCCGGCATTTTCCTGCAAGGTGGCGACCAATACTGGCTCGTTGCAGCGTTCCCTGGCGATACTTTCGCGCTTTGGATGCAGAACAATATTGGCGCTTCGGGGAACGGCGCTCTTTCCTATGAGGGTAGCATTTGGTATCCGTCGGTGTATAACCCTAACGGCGCTTTTGACGTTCTGGGAAACCCGACGCCGGAGCCGAGCGCCGCGGTGTTGCTGGGGACTGCTCTGGCGGCTTTCTTGGTCCTATTTCACTTTGGTTCGCGAAGATGCGGGTAGTGGGTTTTTGCTTCGATGGCGAACCCACGCCAATTCCAAGGACGAATTGACCGTGGCCACCTCTGAGTCACGGGACCTCGGCCACCACTCCAACCGTAGTCTCTGCGCTTGTAGAAGGGCCGATGTACCTATATCTGGTTGGCCTCATCACAGACGGAATAGCATTCCTTCCGATTGCGGTGCCCCAGCCTTTTAACCAGGGAGCGGAAGCTGGATACGCCCGCACGCTCGGCATAAGACGCCGGGACGCCGACAGGAAATTCGAACCCCGCGAAGGCGCACCCGTTGTGCCCGGCTTCTTTGCGAAGCTGCCCAATAAGCGAGCCGGGAGGGCCAACCGGCTCCGGGGCGAAGGCTGTGTAACGACCGTCCGTGCCGAGGGCCGCCCTGGCGCTCCACCGCTTCTCTTCGCCGCCCCAGTCAGCGTGGTAAACCACGTTTGGCTTGATGGCTTGTGCCATGTGCGCTCTCTCCAATCGCCGGAGCTTTCCGAGGCTGATGAATTTTATCTTGCGCCTCGGCGGTATCTCGCGCACGTCGCCCGTGAAAGTGATTCTCCTTCGTGACGCGTGCCGATGACGCACGGAGAATTTTCCAAAGCTGTTCAGCTTCATCGCGAACCCGTCGTCGCCCAGATGGTGGAGGAGCGTGTCCTCAAGGCATGAGATGAATTTAGCCACGATTTCCTCAGCTTGCTTCCTTGTAGGCAAAGCGAATGTTTTCTGCACTGCCAGGACCAGCTCGTTTCGTCCGGCTCGCGATGAGGTCACCATTGGATATCTCCGCTGTTTATGGCAGGCTCGCTTCCTCTCCTACTTTAACGGTACGCTCGATCTTGGCCTCTTCGGGTTGTTAGGTCTCATGGTCGGAATCATCCAAAATCAGTTTGGCCGGTCCAGCTTCTTTTCGATGGATTGAAGGTTTCGGTTGACCAGGCGTAATTCTCGGTAGAGCAATCCGACCGCGAGGGCGGCCACGGCAACCAGTGATGCCACATTCGCGGACTTGGTGTCCCACCAGACAAATAAGCCCAGAAGCACCGCTCCAATGAGGTCCTCGGTTATTTCGTTCATGTTTCGTTCTCCTTGGGTCTGACAAGGTTGACTTGAAAGCTGGCCTTCCGCCGCTGACTTCAGTCGGCCTTTCGCCGGGAGGCCCGGACAGGTCAAGGCTGGTTATTCAATCTTCCGCACTTCTGGCAGTGGGGTTTTTGGCCGGGACCTTCAAGCCGCTTCAAAATCTTCTTTCCTTCGGCGCACATGGAATTGTCGTGATAGACCATTCCTTCTTTTGAGTGCCACGGTTTTCCTTTGGCTTTCTTGGACATTAACGTCCTCCCCTTTTCAGCGTTAGCCTAGCGTCTGAGTTTACAAGATGAGTGGCGGGGGAAGTGCCCTACTTAAATCCAAACTCCTCGGTGGACGGACGTGACGGATTGTAAGAAGGGGACGGAGACGAGAACTTGTGGGGTAAGGTGAAGTTGATACCGTCGCTTAGTTCAAAACGCCAGTCCCAAGAAAACGCACGCTTATCAAGATGGTCCTGTGAATTTTTCATATTCATA
Organism: Terriglobia bacterium; assembly: GCA_050013575.1. Taxonomy (GTDB): domain Bacteria; phylum Acidobacteriota; class Terriglobia; order UBA7540; family UBA7540; genus DASYXZ01. Next base: position 20,998 of record JBEKEZ010000061.1, read on the forward strand.
ATGGTAAGCTGTTTGATATACCTTGTTGAGGCACCTTTTCTTGTGATGGCCAGGGGACAGTCCATTACGACTTGACCGTAGAGCCTCATGCACTCCCTCCACATCGTCGGTTTGAATGCCCAGTCCGTTGGAAGTTTGTTCTCGGTACAGAACCGCATAATTTCTTCGAGAAGAGATTCCAAAGACAGAAGCCGGTAAAGTGCAGAAGAAGGCTTAACTTCAGGCAGATTAACCGGTCCAGAGACACCAATTTCAGGGTCAAGACTGGCTAAAACTTTTCTTGCACCGGTACCCTCAAGTTCAACGTGTAGCACCCAATCGCAAAAGAATTTCAGCGTTGAAAACTCATCTTCCTTCGCCTTACCTTCCCGTTCGAGAAACTTGCGAATCTCAACCAATACATAGACGACGTCAGCTTCGGTACGAGGCGGCTCCCCTAGGATTGCTTCCAACTTTTCTTGAATAGCATCGAGCATGGCTTAACCCGTCTTCCCATCTTTTGCAATGCCCCTATTATGGCACGGGCGGGGGTGGGGTTCTAGCGTCCATACGCTTCCGCCTTTTGGCGGCCCTCACTTCAAGGACCCTCACCCTGGTGCTCACCGGGCGTCACGCTTATTATCTTCTCGACTAGTTCTATTGCGCCGCTCGGCGTCATATTCTGGTCCATTCCTGCTGATTCCGGGGCAGGCGGTCACGATTCCGAAACCACCATGGACATGATTCCAAAACGGATGATGCGCCTCAGCACTTTGGATAAGCGGCAATCTCGTTTTCGAGAGCGTGGCGGGGAATCGCTGCCGGGGGCACCGGGGCTGAGGGAGCGGCGCTAGCGAGCGGCCTCCAAGAACACCGACGCGGTGTACGGCACCGGACTGGCAATTCCAAGCTCTTCGCTTACGGCCCCGATGCCCTCGTCCCACTCCCGCCGTCTTGTGGGAAAACGCGGGTCGCCCGAGAAATACACGTTGGCCAGGAACGCGTCAACCTTCCCAATCTCCCGCAGGAAGAAGAGGCATGCCATCCTGATGGCCGACTGGTACAGGCGGCCAAGCCAATCGGCGTCCAGTCTCACGCCCAGCCATTCCTTTGTTCGCGCAAGCGACGACCGGATAAGTGACAGCGAGCCACCATGCGCACCGCAGCCGTTTCCATACAACTCCGGGATGTGGCTCTTCGCCTCGACAACCACGCAGCCGCCTCCGTCCAGCCGAGCGAGCGCATCCCAGCACGGCCCCCCACGCGGCCAGAACTCTTGCAGCTTTGGGGCGAGATGCCCCGCGCCGATAATTTCCAGGAACTCCTCATCTCGATATTCAGAGTAATTGTCCACTGCCAGAGGCGAGACCCAACGGATTGCCGATTCATCAACCTTGCACGGCCGAAGGGCCCGGCAACCGCGTGGCATAGTTCTGGCGTGCACTCGTTGACGTATGTTTGAATCTGTCGCTGGCTTCCGGCGCGTGCTCGGCCTGCGGCATCGGTGCGTGACGGGTCTCTCGGGCAGGGCATCGGTTCTTCCTCCTGGTTTATTCAGTTTTGTAGCTACCGCAGACTCGCACTTAAGCCCTCGGGGTACCGGCGCTTTAGTTCAAGCAGCAGTGGCCGCAGCAGGGCGTAATCGGGCGAGCAAGCCATGCGAGCCGCTGTTGCAACCGTGCGGACGAACATCGGCGTCCTGCCGCCCTCGGAGGCCCAGCGAAGCCAATCGCGGAGCTCGGGGTCGGTGTTGGCAGAGTCCATCACGGACAATATACCTCACAAGTCGAACTCGGCCTTTGAGGGCAGCCGCGCTCACGTCGCTGATCGCCCCCACTGCCATCGCCCGTCGAAACGTGGGGAACGGCGGGGGTCAACGGCTAGCGCGCAGCTGTCAGCGCCAGCTTAAGAGAAAGCCAATTTCCTCAGTCCAAAAGGGAACCACTTTGGGGAGCCTCATCGGCGGGGACGCGGTAAGAACTCCATACTAGTTTCTATATTCTTTACGTTTCCCCTGACCGACCAAGCCCACCCGGGGCGAAGCGAAGCGGGCACGGTCGGGTAGAGCGCTCGGTCAGGCAGCTCGACCAGTTCCCAGGCTTAGATTAATACCCGCAAGCGATAGCTGCTCATTCCTCTCGGTGCTCGGGAAATCAGTGGTCCACTGCAACGCCTCCGGCTCTTTCTGCACTACTTCCAATATAGCCATTTCAGCACCGTGCCAGAGAGTCACGCGATTGCCCTCGCGCTGCCATGTGCCGGGCATGCTTCGCTGCATGAGACCCTGGGTGCCATGTGGACGATCAATTCGCTGCACTAAAGTGAAGTGGCCCTTCCGAAAGAGACGCAGACAGGCGGTCATGCTTCCGCGATGCCCGACGTATTCGCTGAGGAGATTAAAGCGGCTCGTGCTCCAAAGCTCGTTCGCCATACGCGGCAGACTTAGGACAACGATCAGCGTGCCGTAGTCCAAAAATACTCCTGCCCAGGCATAAGGTCGGGTGACAGGCAGCATCCACATGCCTGTTACTAAAAGGACCCCGCCAATGAGTGGGACAGAGGAGTAACCGTGCCCGATACGACGTCTCATATAGAGATAAAACCAGTTACCAAGCGCGATCACACCCCCGAGGATTAAGACTCCAATCGCCAGATTCATGGCCGCATTGCTGGAATTCCCCATTTCATCCCCCGCTTTTGCCCAAAAACCTATAGTAGCGGCCCTGTCGAGTCAAGCTACAGCCACGGCGGGTACCCGCCACCAGGGGTGGAGACTACAATGTGTGCTGCTCGCAGAAGGACCAGGAGGATTCAGGCCTCCATGTCGCGCGACTGACAAGAGCCTCGATGCCGTCTGCTCAATAAGGAGGTAAGAATCTGCGAAACCCGTGAAAGAGTACAATCAACATGAAGAAGACATTTCGCAAGAAAATTCCGAAGGCTGAAAGTGGCAACGCATCCTCCCATTTGTTCTGGGAGACCGCACATCCCAATCTTTCCCCAAGTCGTTCCATCCACCTGACGCTCCTTGGCCATTCCCACAAACCATCCAGCCAAACCCGGGGAATCCCGGTCTTGCCAACGCAAGCTCCGATGATTCCCCCCACAATTGCGGCCGTCGTGTCTGTGTCCCCGCCGCAACGCACCACTTCGAGGATTGCGGATCGAAAGTCCTTCTGATATCGGAACCAGACATGAAGGCAAACTGGGACGGTATGATAAACATATCCGCTGACCCCGTTGAGGAGACCCAGCCCCTTGGCAAAGGATCGTGGTGACTCACCGGCAGCAGCACTATCAACTGCTTTTCTTACGAGGTCGAGCAATTCAGTCCCTTGCGGGGGAAGCACGCTTTGGAGGCATTCGAGATAGGTCAGTGGGGCAATATTCTCCTCGGAGTTCCTCGAAGCAAGATATGCTGCGAGCGCAACCGCTAATGCCCCATACTCTGCTTTGGGATCGGTATGGGTGATCCGCGTGGATGCCGCGACAAGTCCCCGGAGAATTTGGATATCATGACCGTAGCCTACACCAAGGATTGCGCTTCTCATGGCTGGGCCGTTTCCAGCCGAGAACACGCCGCTGCTGTAGGCTGGGAAGCCTAGCCACAATTTGATGATGGCCTGCAACGTGGCAATTCCAATCCCGGCAGGCAGACCCAGCAGCCAGACGCGAAGTCGCCAGGCCAGCTCCCTCCGGAATAACTCGATCTCTCCACCCGACACAATCAGGGCCTGCGCGACAAGACACGTATGCTCGGTGTCGTCCGAAGTCATCCCCCTACCAAAAAAGAAGTGATGTCCGCAAATGTCTGGGAAGAGGCGAAGCTGTCTTCGTGGCGAGAGGCCTTCATAGGGAAGGCCGATAGCATCACCCACGGCTGTACCCAATAAGCAGCCAATCACAGCACCTTCAAGCGCGTTCGGCATACCTTCGACTTTCCTGTTTGACCGGCGGAGGTCATGGGGCTGGCCGCCCGACGGGCGGGCGAGCAGCGTGTCTATCTTGGACTCCGACCTGCCCGAGTCGGCACCCACTTGGCGTTGTGAGGCCGAGGCTCGCAACTTAGGGTCGTGAAGCCAGCTTGCATACCCTTCCTGGCTCGGCGGCAATGGACACCGTATCAGCTATCTCCCATTCTGTTTTGCCGGATAACTTTCGATCTTTTCGCGAAGCGCGGACAAGTGTGGCATAGCCACGCCCAGATTCTCTCCGGTGTGGAGCACATCGAGGTAATAGCGTTTCATCTCGTCCGGACTGTAGGCAAAGTGACTCGCCTTCAGAATGCGTCGACCCTTTTCAGTGAATAGAATGGCATACCTCGCGGCAAGGCCCGCAAGCCAGAACGGCATGTTCAGAATTCTTTTCGCGTCGGGATAATGCTTTAGATCGACGCCACGGGCTGCTACCACATCCAATGCTTCCCGGATGGCCCACGCTCCCAGCCTCACGGTCTTGAAACTCCGAGTCGCTTCGGCGATCCCTCCCGCCCAAAGGCAGATGCCTATGCCGCCAGCGTTGATCGCATGGTGTACCCACAGCCATTCGATTATGTTGGGTTTGATGTCGAGGCTGAAACCCGCCCGCTCGAACAATCCCGTCACGGACTTGAACTTCTCGGGATCGGAGCCTTCCAACATCCCGAAACGCACCGTGGGAGCCACGGTTGCGACGAGGGTACGCTGTGCATCGGGGCCACCGCTAGCAGCGGAATAACCCCAAAGGATAGAAGATCGCGGCAGAACACTGTCAATCTCCGCCGTTCCATCCCAATTAGCGGTGAACAATAGAAAGGTGGCGCGAGGTGCGCCGAGCAGGTATTGGCGGATGGCCTCGGCCGCCTGGTAGTGCTTGGTAGCGACAATCACGAGGTTAAAGCCGTCTGAAGGGCTGATCTGCCCGACCGTCTTCGGGGCGTAGGTCACCCGGATGTTTTTCCGAGAACCGGGCCTCAAATCCAGCAGGTCTAAGGTGTCGGTGCCAGGAAGCCCTTGGTTGCGCACGACGTGGGTGACGTCGATGCCTGCCTTGGACAAGGCCCAGCCGTAAATTGTTCCCACCACACCCCTGCCGATGATGAGGACTTTCATGGCGTTCTCGCTTGCCGCCGACAGTCTCGTATGTTCTCAGTGAAAGGAATACCTGGAACAATGTCAGAAGTCATGATCGCAGGTCGCAGATCGAGCCGAAGTTTACCAGGGAAACGCTTCTGGCCGCAACGCCACACAAGCCACGGGTTGTGTCAAGCATTTGTCAGTTGAGCTCCGCGAGAATACAAGACTTCGAACCAAGTTGTTCCGCAGCGAGCGATCCAGAGGCGGAGCTTGAGGAGGCGGTGAGCGCCGCGTCGTGTCCAGCG
>JBEKEZ010000062.1:0-25209 GCA_050013575.1 Terriglobia bacterium
GCAGAAGGCAGAAGGCAGAAGGCAGAAGGCAGAAGGCAGAAGGCAGAAGGCAGAAGGCAGAAGGCAGAAGGCAGAAGGCAGAAGGCAGAAGGCAGAAGGCAGAAGGCAGAAGGCAGAAGGCAGAAGGCAGAAGGCAGAAGGCAGAAGGCAGAAGGCAGAAGGCAGAAGGCAGAAGGCAGAAGGCAGAAGGCAGAAGGCAGAAGGCAGAAGGCAGAAGGCAGATACACCTTCAAAGATTTTCTGTTGACTGCCTACTGCTTTCTGCTTACTGCCTACTGTTCTAAAGGGGGCTCCACTCATTCAGACCATTCAAGCCGCGATGCAAAAAGCCTTCTCCGACTCTCAGCTCCCGACGGTCGACTTCTGCCTTCAGGTCGATGCTGTCGCCTTCCGTTACCCTCATTTTGAGCTCGCCCCGGTCAGCTTCGAGGCGCACGCGGGCGAGATCCTTGCCATCATCGGTCCCAACGGTGCGGGTAAGTCGACGTTACTCGAAATTGCCAGCGGGCACCGAAAACCGCTTGTGGGAAAGGTCAAGCTGAATGGAGAGGATCTTCATCAGCTCGCGCCGCGAGCCAGAGCACTACGGGTGGCTGTGGCGCGCCAGGATGCGCCGCTGCTTTTTTCGTTCCAGGTCCGTGACTTTGTGCGTCAGGGCCGTCACCCGCATCTCGGTGGCGGACTCTTCGAAGCGGCAGAGGACGAGCGGTGGGTGGACTGGGCGATCGAGCAAACGGGCCTGGGAGAGCTCGCGCAGCGCCGAGTGACGGAAATCAGCGGCGGTGAATTCCAACGAGCTGTGCTGGCCCGCGCGCTCGCCCAGAGACCGCGCTTGCTCTTGCTTGACGAGCCCACCGCCAATTTGGACATTGGCTATCAGATCGAGATGCTCCGCCTCATTCAGCGCCTGGCCGCCTCCGATCATTTTGTTGCAGTCATTGTCACTCACGAGCTGAACCTCGCTGCGGAGATGGCGGATAAGCTGCTTCTGCTCGAAGGCGGGCGTTGCCTTTGCCAGGGTGCGCCCGAGGAAGTCTTGCGATCCGACTTATTGAGCCGGGTTTTCCGCACGCCGGTGCTGGTTGACCGCAGTCCCGCCAGCGGCCGCCCTCGCGTGACCTGGAGCGCGGCCAGAACCTGAGCGTCGACCCACAGCGGTGGCACGGCCGTCCCGGCCGTGCGCACGGGCGGGACGCCCGTGCCACAAGGGCGCCTCAGCCCCGCCGGGGAGCGGACGCGAGAAAACCGCCGATGACAGCGGCGATCGGTTTTAACTGCTGGGTAGTCGGGTCTGGCTGCACGCCGAAGTTCTCGAGCGCGGTCGCACCGAGCAGGTGGAGCGAATCCGCCGGAGCGAAAATGACGGGGCACGTAAGCGATTCTTCCAACTGTGGGATCGTTGACACAGCCTCTCCGAGCGATCGTCGGTCGCGCCGGCCGTCCGCGAGAATTAATTCGCGTGTTCCGAGTGGCCGGATCCCAATCCCGTTGAGCCGTCCTTCGGGAATGAAGGAATAAAGCGCTCCGGTGTCAACCCAAAAACTCTCCTCGAAAAATCGCGACCGCTCGTTCGGATTTGCCACTCTGACGCGGACCTGAAACATGCCCGTAATTAGAACCCCTTGCCTGAAGTATAAACCGGGATTAACTTTTTGGCATATCGGCGATCAAAATGTGTGCGCATTGACGTCCAGCCCAGAACTCTTTCTTCTCCGACGGCGGGTGGGGCACACCTACCGATGCTTTTTTCCGGCATGTGTGCGAGCACGGGCGTAAAATGGGGCGCGTCCACGCTGACGCACGACTCCGGCCGCGGGTCGCCCCGATAAATCGGGGCGCCACCCGCCATTGACAGCCACGCCTTGGCGTCCCAAGATGATGTAATGAATTCAACCGTTGCCGCGCCGATTGACTGGGTAGAGGCGGTTGGGAATCTGCATTTTCCATCGAAGGCGGACCACCGTCTCCAGGAACTGATGGACCGCAACAACGAAGGCCTTTTGCAGGAATCTGAACGGGAAGAACTGGAGGCGCTGGTTGAATTGAGCGAGCAATTGGCGCTCGTGCGCGGCGAGGCATTGCAAATTCTGGGCAAGCAGCCGTAATGACGGTTCCGGAAAAACTGTCCCGCGCAGTTCGGGCGCGCGCTGGTGCGCGATGCCAATACTGCCTGACGCACGAAAGCCTCCAGGGCGCCACTTTTCACATCGAACACGTAATCCCACAAGGCAAGGCCCACCTTGTTGAACATTCGCGCGGTCCGCGCTATTTGCTTGAGCTACCCGCTTGCCTTTGTTACACTTTGCTTACATCATCGTCAGGAGAGCCCGGTTATGAATACCACCTTTGAAGAAATTGCGGCTGACGCCATGAGACTTCCCCCGAGGGACCGGGTGAAGCTTGCGCAGCGTCTGGTTTCCACCCTCGACCCTCGCGTTGAGAACGACGTTGAAGGGCTGTGGCTGGTGGAGGCGGAACGGCGGCTGGAAGAACTGCGCACGGGCGAAGCCACGGGCATCGACGCTCGAGAGGCCTTCCGAAAGGCGCATCAAGCTCTCAAAAGGTGAAAACCGAATTCCACCCCGAAGCCTACGAGGAGATGCGGGAGTCAGCCCGCTACTATGAGGAAAGATCCCCGGGACTGGGCAAAGACTTTCTCACGGCTGTTCGAGAAACGACGCGACAAATCAAGCGGTTTCCAAAGGCCGGCCCCGTCCTAAAGGGAAGCGTTCGGAAAAGGCTCGTCCTCGGCTTTCCCTTTGCCGTTCTATACCAAATACAGGAACGTAAGATTTACATCGCGGCTGTCATGCATCAGCACCGAAGGCCGGGGTATTGGAAAGACCGAGTGCGCGGTTGAACTGCCGACAGGTGGCGCCCCGATCTATCGGGGCGAGCACGGGCGTAGAATGCCGGCGCGACCACGCTCGGGCACTATTACGGCGGCGGGTCGCATACGTCCCGACAAGAACCGTCGCGACGGATGATGCGCCACCCGCGAAAATCCTGGGTAAAGCGGGGTCATAGCGATGCTCTGTAGTTCTTGTGGGAGGGAAAACGAGGCAACGGCCAGGTTCTGCGTAACGTGCGGGAAACCCCTTTCAGGTGCGCGGGCTTCCGTGCGAGCAGCTTCCGCCATTAGGGGCATGGCTCAGAAAAAGTGCGTACCCATCACGACCAAGCTAGTCTTGCTCCTTGTCGGCGTCTTTGTACTACTTACTGTTGTTGTATGCGAAAACAACCAACCTAGCCTGCAGCAGACGCAACGGACCTCGTCGCCCGCGCCTTCATCGAGCGCTGCTGCATCCGCCCCTAAAATCTTCCCACCCCTGCATATCGTGACGTCCGGTCACCTTCCAACCTCAGTTCATGGGTTGAGACTCGGCATGGCCTTTTCGGAGGCCGTTAAGCTGGATCCTAGACTTCAGAATTTCCCGGGTGACGCGTCGGCGTCTCTGAACAGCAACGATGAGGCGATGGTCCAAGAGAGGACCAGGGAGGGAATATTTCTACTGGCGACGTTTACGCGCGGGCGAGCGGTAAACGTTGAGGCCGACGTCAGCGATGCAAGCCCGGACGACGCCGAGAATGTTGACAACGCGACATTCGGACAACTCGGGGCTGCGGACATCGGGATAGATGAGCGTGATCGGTCGTATCCCTTGCGTAGGTGGGTGTGGGTCGATGGCGACGTGCGAATAGCATACCAAGATAGTACAGAAGCAAACGGCGCGCGAAATCTCTCCCTTGAGCTCATTGTGTTCCCTGTATTTCTTAAGGGACTTGAGGCGAGTGGTGGGCCAAGCGACAAAACGGTGAAGCCACTTTTAGTTGAGCAAACAAAGCAAGAATGGGGGACAGAGCGCAAACCTAATCCGTACGCCTCGAATCCCTTGCCGAACGGCCTCGAGGGTTTGGAACTTCACGAATCGCCATTGCAAGTGAGCGAAGTATTTCCTGATGCAGACATGAATAGCACACTGGACGAGACGTATAACGGAACGTACAGACTCACCAACGGAAATGACGTGCGATTTCAGTTCCTTGACAATAAGCTCAAGGCAATCTGCGAAGATCGCCTCGACGTCCCACCCGAGCGTTTCGATGAATTCCGCGATGCGCTCACCGCCCGGTACGGAAAAACAACGACCGAAAGTCTCTTGGGGACGAAGGGCTGGAGAAATGAGAAGGTGAACTTTTATTACCTGATCAACAAAAACGAATCGACACCAGGCAAGCGACCCATGATGGTAGTCTGTGTCGAGGACAAACAGCTGATGTGGGCGGAGAAGCGAAAGTACGCTTCACGTCCAAGCTACCACGCTGTCCCCATTAGCCATACTTTTTTCGTACCCGTAGACTTAAGCCGACGTTGAGCGGGAACAGCGCGTGAAAATCCGAAGAAGCGTGACAATGAGGATGGAGGAAGGAGCGACACATGGACCTGTACGAACAGCTCGTGGGGATTTATCTGACACTCTTTGAACACCTCGCTTTGGTCCCCCAGTTTCCAGTTCTATTCGACGCCCAAGGCAACCCATGCTTCGAGGAGAGTGACGGAAGACGGTCCTATGGCGCGTACCCGGATTATCTGGCCTTCGACATAAAGAAACGCCAGGCGCAAGTGGTCCAGGTGCGCAAGGTCGGGGCGAGAGGCGGAGCGCTCCAGCTTACGGACATACTCACAAGTGCGAACGCTCAACCGGACCGCGAAAAAATCGTAACTTACATCAAGTGGTTCGCAGGTGAAGAGTTCGCCGTCAACTGGCGGTTTTTTGTTCGCGCCCAAAATGTCAAAACCCTTGAAGACCGGCTCCAAGAAGCACGGCAAACGAGCGCTACGATTACAGCATTGGAGGATGTGTTCGAAAAGTTGAAGAAAGTTATGCCCTAAGCAGCGAGGTGGCACAGGCCTGCGGGTTTCAGGTCCGAGTAGCGTTTGCCGTTGCGTGCTCGGACGGGAAGCCGAAGGCGGCCATTTGTCGTGCTACAATGGGGCGAGGAACCCGATACTGACAAGAAGCTACTTGGCCCAGGGTTCCGTAGGCGAGCCCATGACCGTTACTGCGAAGTATGAAGATGGCGTCTTTAAGCCCCTCGAAGATGTGAGTATCAGCGAAGGGACCCTAGTTGAGGTTTGCGTACCTTCGTATGCCGACCGCCTCAAGGGCAAAGCACCCTCGGTTGGGGATTTTACGTTCTACGGCATGTGGAAGGACCGGACTGACATAGGCGACAGCGTCGAATACATCAGCAATCTTCGGCGTGATCTTCGCGGCTGAACGCTTCCTCCACCAATTTTACATGCCTTACCTGATCGACAGCGATGTCCTGATCGATATTTCGCGTGGCAAACAGGCGGCACGTGAATACGTCGACGCCCTCACGGAGGGGTGGGCGATCTCACAGGTTTCCGCTCTGGAACTCATCGTCGGCGCACGAGATCAGAAGGAGCTCGCCAGCATCGACGCTTTTCTATCGGCATACGTGATCGTGCCGCTTCGGGATTCAACGGGCAAAAGGGCGTACGAACTCCTGAAGCTCTACGCGAAACCCCACGGCTTGCACGTCTTTGATTCCCTCGTTGCGGCTACCGCGATCGAGGAGGGCTTCACGCTGGTGACAAGGAACCGTAGGCACTTTGGCGTCATCAAGGGCTTGAGCCTTGACGTTCCTGGGTACTAATAGGTCGGAGCTGTACGCCCTCATGAAGCGTCAGCAAGCTGGTAGCTGGCTGAGTTTGCTCCTTTGAAGCGCCTCTTCTGGTGCGCTCCGATCATGCCCGGCAGGCTGGCGGGAATTCCCGCGCCCACCGGACGCATCACAGAAAGGGAATGCCTTCGTAGACTCTCATAGTCTATGAGGGATGTTTCCATGACGTCATCGCCGACGGAGGTTTCGGTCGAGTTTATTCAACAGGGCGAGTCCTCTCGCGGCAGACCCTTTGGCGGCGAGAGCATGAAACCTTAGCTCGGCGTCGTGTTGGGCGAGGGCCACGGTCGCCAGCTCGTCGAAAAGCTTGTTCATGCTAACCCTCCGGCTATGGGCCAGGCGGCGTAGGCGTGCGTGTTTCACTTCAGGCAACCGGATTGTGAGCGTGCTCATGCAAGCTCCTTAAGGAATTCGTGCGGTGAGACCGTGCGCAAGGCGGGAAATCGAAGTTGGGCGCGGCGAAAATCGCGCACATTGTTGGTCACGATCATTTCAGCGCCTCCGGCGACGGCCCGTTCCACGATGTGGTTGTCCCCCTCATCCGGCAGATTGGGCCGCCAGGAAAAGTAGATTTGCACCCACTCGCAGACGCTCAGGAAGGCCACAAAGAACTCCTGCCGTTCCCGCTCCGAGAGTGGACACGAACGGAACAGACCCCTTCGGCCGAGCACGTCCTCGTACTCCAGAAATAGCGCCTGCCCGATCAGCGGCCTCCACTTGCCTTCCAGGCAGGCACGAATCACCTCCCGGTTGTGCCCTGCTCGCTTGAGCAACGCCCCGGTAAGAACGTTAGTGTCTATGACGGCTAGCCGCAAAGTCTATGATAGCACATATGCTGCCATCCGGGCGCTATCGTGCTCTGGACATCACAGCGCGCAGGATGTGGTTGATGCGGGTCGAATAGCCCTCTCCATACCGCTTGAGCCAGTCGTAAACGTCGCGGTCCAGCCGGGCGGCGATCAGCACTTTGGGCGCGCGGCGGAATTGCGACAGTTGTTCATCGGTCAGCGGAGGGATGTCCGAGTAGTCGATATCGGAATCCTCTCCGGCGGCCTGACGCTTCGCGATCCGTGCCAAGACCGCCTTTTGCCGCCTATTCAGCGGCCTGCTGAATATAGATTCGGCGCTCGCGCTCATTAGCTTCCCGCGCCGAGATGATGCGGATGATTTCTTCGCCATTGTCCTTGTCCTCGTGATAGGTATGCACGACCAAGAGAAGAGCTTCTGAGACGGATCCGATCGCATGCCATCGCTGCTCGCCCTCCACGACGCGGTCCTCGACCAGAATTATTTTCGGATCGTTAAACACACGCGCCGCAGTCTCAAAGTCCAAGCCGCTGTGCTTCGCCTGGTTGATTCGACTCTTCGCTACATCCCATTCGAAGCGCATCGTCATACATAACGTATAACAGGCGGTGCCCGTAAGTCAAGCCAGGTAGCGGACTATGTTCGGCTCTTCCGGACCAAGGCTCGCCCCGTTGAATCCCGCAATGGGACGCTTAAGTTAGGGCTTGACAAACTACTTCTGGTACATTATGCTTTAGATGCTTTAACTGGTCATCGAACGGAAAACGATTGGGGTGCGGACGAGCAAGGAGGTTTTTGTGTGTCTGCGCAAATCGCCCTTTCGATCACCAGCACTTCTGGCTGCTAATCGAGCCAATTCCCTAAAATCCACCGGTCCGCGAACGCCTCAGGGCAAGGCTCGTTCTTCCCTCAACGCGCTCGAGCACGGCGACTACGCCTGCCGTTTGCCTGAGAGACTGCGGGCGGCGGGCTACGGCGAGCGGGCTGCACTTCACCAGACCGCATATCAGGAAATTTGCGGGGCGTTTCGCCCCGAGGGGCCAGCGGAGCGGGCGCAAGCCGTGCGTTTGGCCAACAATGTGGTGGCGATGGCGGAGCAGGCCGGGGTCTTTGGAACGAAGCCGGAATGTCCTTTATTTTCTGCGAGATTAGGGCCGCGGTTCCACTCACTATTCCCGATTCGGGTCGATGACCCGTGGCGCGGAATTGGGCTGGTTTTTTGGGTGCAGCGGAAAGGGTATTGGACACTCCCGAAATTGCTGCGCAGCGTGTTCGGAGAGACGCAAGATGCAAGCCGGCGGGGTTCGGTGTTCGGGTTTCGGGGTTCGGCTCTCACCGACGCCGCCGGCACTTCGCGAAGCCCGAATCCCAAACCCCGGACCCCGGAAGTACGGGAACCGCCCCTGAGGCTGGCTCTCGAATGCCGGGTGAGGCATCGCGTCTACCGAATGCGGCGGCTGACTGCCGGGGAGCGGGTAAGATATGGACTGAATACCTCCCGCTCGCCGGCCGACAGTAACGCGGTGGATTCCTCCCGCTCTGAGCGGGACGGGAATGACAAGGTGAGGACGTGCGGGGACGAAAGCGTGGATTCCCGCCTTCGCGGGAGTGACAGATTGAGGCCGCGGCCGCTCTCAGAGTTGGAAAGGGTGGAAGCCATGATCCGTGCCGCGAAGCTGATGCCGCATGAGCGCTACTAAAGAGAGTGACGAGTGGTGAGTGACGAGTGACGAGTGGCGAGTGAGGAGTGACGAGAGCAGAGGTGCACAGCAGTGACGAGTGACGAGAGCACAGAAGTGCAGGAGGCGAGGCAGGGAGAAAATGGGGAAGGTTCTGGCACGCCAGTTCTGACACGGCAGTTGACAGCAATCGCCTGATAAATGGATGATAGAGCCTCGCTTTAAGTTTTTGACTATCAACTATCGACTGCCGACTCTCGACGTGGAACCGGTTCTTTAATGAGCGTCACCACTGAAGTACGGACCCAATACGAAGCTGTCATCGGGCTCGAGGTTCATCTCCAGCTCCTGACCGGGACCAAGATCTTCTGCTCCTGCTCGACTCGCTTCGGAGATCCGCCCAACACTCACACCTGCCCGGTGTGTCTGGGCTTGCCGGGCGCGCTCCCCGTGCTCAATCGCGAGGCCGTGACGATGGCGATGAAAGCGGCGCTGGCGCTGAATTGCGCCATCAATCCGCGCTCGCGTTTTGCCCGGAAGAATTACTTCTATCCGGACTTGCCCAAGGGCTACCAGATTTCCCAGTACGATGAGCCTCTGGCGGAGCACGGCCATCTTGACTTCGACCTCAACGGGACGCAAAAGCGGATTGGCATCACTCGCGTACACCTGGAAGAGGATGCGGGCAAATCGCTGCACGAAGGGTTTCCCGACTCTGACCGAAAAACCTACATCGACCTCAATCGGTCGGGCGTCCCCTTGATCGAGATCGTGAGCGAGCCGGATTTGCGCACACCCGAAGAATCCTACGAATACCTGACGCGGCTCAAGACGCTGATGCTTTATCTCGAAGTCTCCAATTGCAATATGGAGGAGGGAAGCCTGCGCTGCGACGCGAATATCAGTGTGCGCCCGGCAGGCTCGGCCGAGTTCGGAACCAAAACGGAGCTCAAGAATCTTAATTCCTTCAGGTTTCTCCAGAAAGCGCTCGCCTACGAAATCGATCGACAGATTGAGGTGTTAACCAGCGGCGGCACCCTCACCCAGGACACCCGATTGTGGGACAGCCGCGAACAGCGCACCTACGGTATGCGGTCGAAGGAATTTGCCCACGATTATCGCTATTTCCCGGAGCCAGACTTGCTGCCGATGGTGATCACGGATGAGTGGAAAGAAGAAGTCCGACAATCGCTCCCGGAACTGCCCCAGGTGCGTGAGGATAGGTTTCTGCACAAGTACGGATTGCCTCGGCAGGACGCAGTACTGTTGGCCGCCTCACGCACGATGGCGGATTATTTCGAGGCAGTCGTTGGAAGCTCAGTCGAGCCGAAGCTTGCAGCAAATTGGATATTGAATGATCTAATTTTCTCACTGCAAGAGAATCGTAAGGGCTTCGTGGAATATCCCGTCCCATCCGAAAACCTGGCTGAACTCCTGAAACTCATTGGAGATGAGAAAATTTCAGGAAAGATGGCCAAGGATATTCTCGCCGAGATGGTGCGGACGGGAAAACGCGCGCAAGACGTGATGGCCGAAAAAGGAATGGTGCAAATCAACGAGCCAGAGAAGATCGCGGCAGTGGCGCGACGGATTATCGCCGCCAATCCCAAGCAGGTTGAACAATACCGAAGCGGCAAGACAGCGACATTCGGCTGGTTTGTCGGCCAGGTAATGAAAGCCACAGGTGGGCAGGCGAATCCAAAGCTGGTGCAGGATGTGTTGAAGCAGGAATTGAACGCCGGCGGTGGATGATTTGGGCTGCCGATTGACAAAAGACATTTGTAACCGCATTTCCAGGAGAGGAGTAACTGATGCTCAACGTTGGAGACCAGGCGCCGGAATTTTCTGTGCCTTCCGACACCGGAGAAAAGGTGAGCCTGACGGATTTTCGCGGCAAGAATCTTGTTCTCTATTTTTTCCCCAAGGCCGACACTCCGGGGTGAACGAGCGAGGCGAACCAGTTCCGTGACGCCAACAAAGAACTGGACAAGCTCAACACTCAGGTTCTTGGGATGAGCGGCGACACTGTGGAAGAGCTCAGAAAATTTCGCGATAAATATGAGTTGAATTTTCGCCTGGCGGGCGATACCGGGCACACGACGCTCGAAGCCTACGGTGTCTGGCAGGAAAAAAACATGTACGGCGTGAAGAAGATGGGCATCGTGCGAACGACGTACATCATTGACGCCGCCGGCAAGGTCCGGCACGTCTTCCCGAGAGTACAAGTGAACGGACACGCCCAGGAAGTGTTGAAGGCGCTACGTTCTTAAGAACAGTATAACCTCAATTATAAATTATGAATTATAAGCCCGAAGCAGGCGCCGGTTCTTCGTGATGCCGCACCACGGGCGCTGGAGCGGTTCGAGGCCGTCAACCGAGGAATGGCGCGATGGAAGGGCTGCGACTGTAACCCAAGGTGGGGTGGTAGCAGTAAAAAATACGCATGGAGCGATCGCTGAGTGAGGGCACGCGCGCTTCTTCACGCGCCCAACCATCCATCTTGAGCAATTCATCAAATGGCTTGATGCTTGCGGGTGCGCGTTCCAGCAGAAACCGCTGGACCTGATTGTAGGTGTCGGCGCCAAGGACAATGAGGGTGTCGAGGTTCGGGAAAAGTTTCAATTCCGCCCGCAGGTGCTCGGCGCAATAGGCGAGTGCATTTTCCGGAACGTGCGGGCCCGCGGTATGGCATCGAACGGCATCCACCAGCACGAAACGGGCTTTGAACTCCGCAAAGCTCCCGACCCCGACCAATTCGTACAGCCGAGCGACAAAGCGATTGTGCCCTTGTGGGTTCTGGTACAAATACATTTCGGACGTCGCGGGCGCATCCCGACCGATGACGGCGACGCGCGGAGCCGCAAGGTCCGGGTAGTGCAACTTCACATACGCCGAAAGGTATTCGTGGGGCGGCATCTGGATGGTCGAGATCGCCGCGCAATTCCTGCAGCGCGCCACCCGAAGCCTGACAGCTTCCGTTTCGAAGCCGGGAATCAAAGCAGCGGCGCTCACCACGGGCTGAGACGATAAAGCCAGTTGCAGAAGCATTTCCGGGTTCGTCCCTGGCGGGCCAAGGATCAAGTTGTCGATCAGTCTCGCCGGCCCCACTCGCGCCGCGACCAACGCCACGCATCCCGGCGCGAGGCGCTCGACCGGCTGAAGGTGGGCGGGCTCAACGATGGCGGCATATTCAAGCTGGACTCCCGGCTCAGACGCAAATAGCTTTCGCATTTCGCCCAAGACCTTTCTCGCATCGGTTTCACCGGAGTGGGCAAGATCTTCGGCCAGCCGCAGGCTTCGGTAAAGGACGCGCGCCGACCGGCGCTGCTCCTCGTTCAGGTAAGCATTGCGCGAACTGACGGCCACGCCGTCGGGTGCGCGGACCGTGGGGCAAACCATCAACCGCACGTCCAAGTCCAGATCTCCCACCACGCGCCGGATGATTTGGGCTTGCTGAAAATCTTTCTGTCCGAAGTACGCCACGTCCGGCTTGACAATGTTCAAGAGTTTCACCACCACCGTGGCCACGCCGCGAAAGTGGCCGGGGCGGGAGGCACCCTCGAGGGGGATGGCAAGTTCTCCTTCCTCCACCCAGACTGAGAAACCCTCTGGATAGAGCTCTGATGCATCGGGCGCGAACGCGGCATCGACCTTGAATGGACGGAGAAGTTCCAAGTCTTTTTCCAGATCGCGAGGGTATCGCGCCAGATCTTCCGCGGAATCGAATTGCTTGGGATTAACGAAAACAGAGACGACGATTACGTCGCACTGCCGTTTGGCCTGGCGCACCAAGCTCAAATGACCTTCGTGCAGCGCCCCCATCGTCGGGACAAGCGCCACGGACTTGCCGCGGGCGCGAGCCTCGCGGGAAAAATTTCGCATCTCCGCGATTGTAGAGATAGGGCGCATCGAGGGGCGGAGCCGAACGGATGCTACATCCGCCGACTCAGTTCTTTCTCAAACTCTTCGCGCATTCGCGCTGGCCAATGATAAGACTCATGGTCGCCGGGAAAGTTCCCCGAAATCACATCATCACGGAACCGCGCGAAGGCCTGGCGCAACGTCCCGGTCACGTCGGCATACGGGCGCACGAACTTCGCGTGGGAGCCGATGTTCAAGCCAATGAGGTCGTGCACGACGAGCACCTGCCCATCGCAATCCGGTCCGGCGCCAATGCCAATGGTGGGGATTCGGCTCCGCTGGGTGATGAGCGCCGCCAGCTCTCTCGGAACGCCCTCCAGGACGACCGCAAAAGCGCCCGCGTCCTCCACCGCCTGGGCGTCCGCAAGCAGTTCGTTGGCGGAGTCAATCGTCCTGCCCTGCACACGATAACCGCCCAGCGCGTGAACCGATTGCGGCGTCAGGCCGATGTGGCCCATCACTGGAATCTCCGCATCCACTAACCGGCGGATGATGGCCGCGCGCTTCTTGCCGCCTTCAAGCTTCACCGCCTCGGCGCCACCTTCCTTCAGGAATCGTATCGCGCTCCTTAGCGCTTCCTCTTCATTCAGATGGTATGCGCCGAAAGGCAGATCGCCGACCAGAAGCGCCCGGCGAGCGGCCCTGCGAACCGCGCGTAGGTGGTGAAGGATTTCATCCACGGTGATTGGGATGGTTGAGTCATACCCGAGCACGACCTCGGCCAGGCTATCGCCGACAAGGATGATGTCGATCCCGGCTTCGTCCACCAGTCGCGCTGTTGGATAGTCGTACGCGGTGAGGCAGGTGATCTTCCGGCCTTGGAGTTTTCTTTCAAGAATCAACGGCACCGTAACCTTGCTCACGGCCTCGGAATTCAGGTCCATGGCAACCTCCTCATTAGCCGGAATTCGGGATTCGGGTTTCGGGATTCGCAAACAGGACGCCACGTTGGTTTCCTCCGCGAGCGAATCCCAAACTCATCATTCAGAATTCATAATTCAAAATTCAAAAGAAAAACCCTCTCCGTCGCAAGTTTTATCGCCGGCGCTCGCGAACGCTCGGCTGGAAGCCCGAGTGGGCGACCTCTTGCCTGGACGGAGAGGGTTTAACTTTTTTCACATTCGGTTCCCGCGCATCGATCGGGGAAAATATGCGCCGGGCCACCGCTCACCGTCTCAGTCCGCGGGTGTGGATCCAAGCGGCAAAAAATATTGCGTGCCGGTAACCGGCTGGCTGAGCCGCTGAAGCAGCTCCTCTAAATCTTCGTTCCGGTCGACAAAGTCGATCTCAGACGTTTCAATCACCAGCAGGTTGCTGGACTTGTAGTGAAAGAAAAAGTGCTCGTAAGCTTTCACTACTTCTTCCAGATACTCGTCGGAGATTCGGTCTTCCATCGCCACGTTCTTCTTGGCGATCCGCTTCCTCAGCGTCTCCGGCTTCGCCTGTAAGTATATCACCAGATCTGGAATCGGCACATTTTCAGCCAGCAGCGTGTAGTACTCGTCATAAAGGCGAAGTTCCGCATCGCTGAGATTGAGGTAGGCGAAAATCTTGTCTTTTTCGAACAGGTAGTCGCAAACGACGGTGCGACGGGCGCTGGCCGAAAGATCCAGAGAGCGCAACTGCTTGTAGCGTTCGATCAAGAAATAAGCCTGGGTGAGGAAGCTCGCTCCCGGCTTGTCTCGATAGAACGCTTCCAGAAATGGGTTGTTCTCGATATCGCGCACTCGCGTGGCGTGCAGGCGATCGGCGAGGATGTCCGCCAGGCTCGTCTTGCCGACACGAATGGGCCCTTCAACAACGATGAACTTCGGGGGCTCGAAATTCGGCAAGTTGGGCACGCTGACCTTGAGGAAATTATGAATTATGAATTCTGAATGATGAATTGTGAATGTCTGGCCGAGACAACCCAAAATCTCGCGTGCGTCTCATGCGACCGGGAACTCATCGCTGACGATTCATCATTCATAATTCATCATTCATAATTCATAACTCAGACTTCATCTTTGTCGTATCCGCCTGACCCTGCTTCGGTCCGCTGTTTCGCGAAGCATTTGAGAAACGGTCTTTTTCGAGACCGGATGGCGCAGCTTCGGCGCCAACTCCTTCAGCGGGATTAACACAAATCGCCGCTCGCTCAACCGCGGATGAGGGATTTCGAGTCTCGGCAAATAGACAGTCTCATCTTCGTAAAAGAGGATGTCGATGTCAATTGGCCGCGGCCCGCCGGGAGCGGTGCGGCGCCGGCCCATGGTGCCTTCAATCGCCTTCGCAGTGCGCAGCAAGGCGCGCGGGGAAAGCTCGGTCTTTGCTTCAGCCACGCAATTGGTGAACCACGGTTGATCCGGCGCGGGCGGGACCGGCTCGGTGCGATAGAAAGACGAAACGCGAAGCACACGGCAACCTCGGCGTCCTAGCAATTCCAGGGCGCGGCGAATTTGAGCCGTGCCATCGTCGACATTGGAGCCGAGGCTGAAGTAGACGTGCATTAGGAATCGAAAAGCGAGCGAGGCGGCGGCGCGAGATTCAGGTGCTGATACGCCGGCTCATTGGCTCTGCGGCCGCTCTTGGTTCGGCTGATGAATCCCTGCTGCAACAGGAACGGCTCCACCATATCCACGAGGGTGTCCACTTCTTCGTTGAGGGTCGCGGAGAGCGCTTCAACCCCAACCGGCCCGCCGTGATAAATCCTGATGATGGCGCCAAGAAAACTCCGGTCGAGGTCATCCAGGCCGAGTTCATCCACGCCCTCCAGCTTCAGGGCCTCGCGAGCGAGCGTGGGAGTGATTTCGCCTTCCGCCCTGACTTCGGCGAAATCTCGAACGCGGCGAAGGAGGCGATTGGCCACGCGTGGCGTTCCTCGTGCCCGGCGAGCGATCTCCCCCGCGCCTGATTCGTCTAATCGCGCTCCGAGGATTCGCGCCGAGCGAAGAATAATCTGGCGCAACTCATCCACGTCATAGAACTCGAGGTGATAAAAAAGTCCGAATCGGTTGCGAAGCGGCGCGGAAAGGCTGCCGGCGCGCGTGGTGGCGCCCAACAGCGTGAATTTCTTCAGTGGAACGTTGATGGTTTTGGCGAACATTCCCTTATCCACGACGAAGTCTACTTTGAAGTCTTCCATGGCGGGATAGAGGAACTCTTCGATGTTCACCGGCAGGCGATGAATTTCATCGATGAAGAGAATGTCGCCCTGGTTGAGATTGGTGAGAATGCCCATCAAATCGCCGGTCCGTTCGAGCGCCGGGCCCGAGGTGGTGGTGATTCTCGATCCCATGGCGTTGGCGATGATGTAGGCAAGCGTTGTCTTGCCCAAGCCGGGCGGGCCGTAAAAGAGCGCGTGCTCGAGGGGATCACCTCGCTTCCGCGCCGCCTCCAGGGCGATGGAGAGTTTTTCCACTGCTTTCTTCTGCCCGACGTATTCGGCGAGCGTCGGCGGGCGAAGCGAGCGGTTGAAGCTCTCTTCTTCTTTTGAAATCAGCTCGGGTGAAACCAGCCGTTCTCTCGGCATCTGGAATCGATGACTCTGTTTCGATAACTCGCGCCGCTATCGCGAATGTAAGGCCGAAGCTTGCCCCGGCCTCACGCCGACCCAACGGTCGGCCCACCATTTTCACTCCGTCTTGGGGTGGAGTTGTTCAAAAACTCTTCGCACAAACTCTTCTGTAGTTTTCAGGTTCTTGTACTTCGCGAAGATCTCCTCGACCATCCGTTGCGCTTCGGACCGGGAATACTCGAGCTGTTCGAGCACGGCCAGAGCTTCGCTTTTCAGCTCCGAGACAGATTCCTTCTCAATCGAAAGCGGCTGGCCAGCCCGAGCCAGCGCGAATTTCGTCATCTTGCCGCGCAGCTCGGTGATGATGCGTTCCGCCGTTTTGCCGCCGATAAATGGCAACTCTTCGAGAAAAGTCCGGTCACCGCGCTCGATGGCGAGGGCGATTTCATGCATGGGCCGCACCAGGCACTTCAGGGCTTTCATGAAACCCACGCCCGGCACCGTAGTGAAGGTCTCAAAAAATTCACGGTCGAGCGGATCGAGAAATCCCACCAGCTTCGGCGTAAGGTGGCCGCCGCCCACCGCACCGTCAATATAATCGATCGTGTAAAAAGTGAGCGGATTGCGCCGCTCGCTTTCGGTTGCCGAGCGCAACCGCGACGCAATGCCCGAAGGCACGAAGATCTCGTAGCAAACGGAGTTCACCCGCAGCAGCAGGGAAGTGTGACGGATGCGATCGTAGAGAAGTTCGCCGGTGATTTCGGAAATCATAAAAAAGCAGGAATTAGGAGTTAGGAATTAGGATTTAGCCGAGCTTTCCGACTCCCTAATTGCGGCCGATTCCTAAATCCTAAATCCTGAATCCTAAATCCTAAATCCTAAATCCTAAATCCTGTTTCTCCGCAGCGAATTCACGTAGCACAATGCTGCGGCGAGCGCGTCCGCCACGTCGGGCGGGTGCGGAAGCCGGCCGAGCGAAAAATACTGCTGCACGGTTCGTTGCACCTGGAGTTTTGACGCGTTCCCGTTTCCGGTGACGGACTGTTTAATCCGGCGCGCCGAGATATCAATCACCGGAATGCGCGACAATCGGGCCGCGAGACAAATCACGCCGCGCGCGTGCCCCATCAGGATGGACGTGCGCGGATACGACGTGTGACTGTAGACTTCTTCCAAGCACATGGTTTGAGGCCGGAATTCCTCGATCACTTGACGCAGCTCGCCGAATAAAGACTCCAGGCGCACCGGCAAGTTTTTCCCGTGGGCGCGCGGTAAGCGAATCACCCCCGCCTCCAGAAGTTTCACGCCGCTGTCGCGAGACTCAACCACCGCGTAGCCCGTCACGTTCAGGCCCGGATCGACGCCGATGATGCGAGTGGGAGCCTTCCCGGCGCTTGCCATTCAGGACGATTGTAGCGGATTTTGTAGGCAGTCAGCAATCAGCCATCAGCTATCAGCAAGCCTCGCTCGGCCAGGCGTTTGCTGAAGGCTGACAGCTGACCGCTAATAGCTGTCACTCGCCACTTGCCACTACTGTTATGGTGTCGATGACGCCCACCACGGCCATATCGATTGGCGACTGAGGCCGGCCCACCGAAGTCATGGCGCTCCAGCCTTCCGTGACTACCAGGACGCGGTCACCTACGCCGGCGTCGACCGCGTCCAGAGCCAGAACAACGTCGCCTCGATCGCTGCCGTCAAGATTCAAGGGCTGGACAATAAGGATTTTGCGCCCGATGTGGCTGGGAGCTTTTTGCGTTGCGACGACGTCGCCGATGATTTTGCCGATCAGCATAGTCCGAGAAATTATGAACTCTGAATTATGAAGTATGAATTACGATAGGCTGGTTCTCTGTTTTGTACTTCATAATTCATAATTTCCCCACGTTTATCGTGTCCACGATGGCCACAATCGTCGTTTCCGTGGGAACTTCGTCCGGGTACCACGGGAAACTGGCCTCGCGGCCACGACAGCAATAGACGGTTTCACCCGCCCCCGCTCCGACGCTATCGAGTGCCAGGACCTTAGGCCCCGCGTCTTTGCCGGCCTTATCGATCGGCTGGACGACCAGAATCTTCTTCCCCGTCAACTGCGGGTCCTTCACAGTCGAAACGACGTTGCCGACGATCCGTGCCAGAAACATATCGAAAGAAAGTATGAATTATGAATGATGAATTATGAATTCAGAAGAACGAGAACTTCCATCGTTCGTCATTCATAATTCATCATTCATAGTTTCTTGCTCAGGATTTCCCGAGCGTGACGACATCCACGATTCCCACAATCGCCGTGTCCACCGGCTGGTCTTTGCAAGTGGCGGCCATGCGCGCCGAGCTGCCGGCAACGATGATGACGGTCTCGCCGAACCCCGCCTGGACCGTATCGACGGCGACCACGTAATTCGATTTTCCCGTGGTTCGTGCCGGTTTGCCGCTCTCCACTTCTTCCGGCGTGAGCGGTGTAACGACCAGGAGTTTCTTGCCTTCGAGGCGCGGGTCCTTGCGCGTCGCCACCACCGTGCCGACGACTTTAGCGAGTAACATCGATCTTGTCCTTGGTCCGTTGATTGCGGCAAAAGCAAAGCTGTCAGCCGTCAGCGACCAGCCAGACCTGCCAGCGACAACGGCCGGCTTGCACACAACTGACAACTGACGACTGACAACCGACTACTACTCCGACTTGCCGATCGGCAGTGTGTCCTCGAGGCTCTGGTGAGGACGCGGGATGACGTGCACTGCGATCAGTTCGCCCACCCGCCGCGCCGCTGCGGCGCCCGCGTCGGTGGCGGCCTTGACCGCGGCCACGTCGCCTCGCACCAAGGCCGTGACGTAGCCCGAACCGATCTTTTCCCATCCGACCAAAGTCACTTTGGCCGCCTTCACCATCGCGTCGGATGCCTCGATCATGGCCACCAGTCCGCGCGTTTCAATCATGCCCAGCGCTTCACCCATTGGATCCTCCAGGAGGAGTTGAGAGTCGAAAGTTAAGAGTTAAGAGTTCAAAGTTGAAAGTCAAAACCACAAAAAAGCAAGAGTCGAAGATTCGGCATCGGGTGTTAGGGTCGCAAGCTTCGGATTCGCCAGGTGCCAACTCTTAACTTTCAACTCTTAACTGTCTTTCTCACATTCTCGATTTCAAGTTCCTGACTGTCCTATTCACCATCGCTTCCAAATCCTGGCGGGAGACAGCAACGCTTCCTGCTTCCGGCGGATTCCGATCCGCGGGGCGGTTTCCGGTGTCCGCCACCGGGCAAACATCAGTGCGCTCGATCGCTGGGGTGCCGGGCCCGAAGTATCGCTGCCGCGCCGCCAGCAGTTTATCCACCTCAGCCTCAGAGAGCAAGACCTGCTTTCCCAAAAGTTCGGTGACGAGAGAGATCTTGGCAAAATGCTCCACCGTTTCCATCTTGAAGTAGGCGCGTTCGAGGTCCGGAGCGAAGGTCACCACGCCGTGGTTGGCCATCAGGATGGCGTCGTGCGTGCCGACGAGCGGCTCGAGGGCGGCCGTCAGCTCGGCGGTCCCCGGCGTTCCGTAGCGCGCCAGCGGAATGCATCCGAGGGTCAACACCACTTCCGAGATCAGCGCCTTGTTCAGCGACATCCCCGCTGCGGCGTAACCCGTTGCGGTGGGCGGGTGAGCGTGGACAACCGCCTGCGCGTCACGCCGCCGGCGGTAAATCAACAGGTGCATGGCGATTTCGCTGGTCACGTTTCGCCGGCCCGAAATTTTCTTGCCGTCGTAATCGCAGATCACCAGGTCGTCCGCCTGCATCATCCCTTTCGAGATCGTGGTGGGCGAGGACAGGATGCGGTGGCTGTCGAGCCGGGCCGAAATGTTGCCATCGAACCCGGCGACAAAGCCGAGTTGGTGAATTCGCCGGCCAATTTCGCAGATTTCGCGTCGCAGTTCGTCTTCGGTTCTGGTTATGCCCACAGAAACTTCCGGCCGTTTGTCGGCCCGAGATTCTTCGCTTCGCTCAGAATGACAGCGTCGGACTCTGCGCCGCCGGAGTCAAGGCGAAGGGAGCAAATCGAAACTCACGTTAGTTGACGGTCGAGGGTTTTGTCAAGCAAAGCCAAGAATTGCGGCGGTGTCTACGCGACCGGCGCCCGAACTTCGATTCATCACGCATAAATCCCGCGCAGCTTCAGCGTGTTGGCCACGCGAGCGATGGCCAGCATATAGGCGGCGATGCGGTTGTTCACGCCGTGCTTCTCGCCGTACTGCACCACGTCATTAAACGCCGCCACTTGCAGATCCTTCAGTTTTTGGTTCACGTCGTCCTCGGTCCAGAAGTAGCCGTGGCGGTCCTGCACCCACTCGAAATAGGAAACGGTCACGCCGCCGGCATTGGCTAGGATGTCGGGGATGACGAAGACGCCGCGGTCGAACAGAATGTCGTCAGCGGGCGGAGTGGTCGGGCTGTTGGCGCCCTCGGTGAGGATGCGCGCCTTGATGCGATTGGCGTTCCTGCTGTTGATCACACTTTCGGTTGCGGCGGGGAGCAGAATCTCGCAGTCCTGTTCGAGGATTTCATGGCATCCGATGGCCTCGCCGCCTGGGAATCCCACGATGGTCTTATTTTCGGCAGCGTATTCCAGCAACTCAGGAACATCCAATCCGCGAGTGTTCAACAGGCCGCCGTTGATGTCGGCGATTCCGATGATTTTATATCCGGCCTCGTGCATCAGCCGGGCGGCCTGCCCGCCCACATTGCCGAATCCCTGGATGATGACCCGAGTGGATTGCGGTTCGCGCCCGAAGCGTTTGAGCGCCTCATCGCAGACGATCATGCAGCCACGCCCGGTGGCCTCGCGCCGCCCGCGCGATCCGCCGAGATCCAGCGGCTTGCCGGTGACGCAGGCGGTGACGGTGTGCCGCACGTGCATGGAGTAAGTGTCCATGATCCAAGCCATGGTTTGTTCGTTGGTGTTCATATCGGGCGCGGGAACGTCGCGTTCCGGGCCAATATAGTCCAGGATTTCCGCCGTGTATCGCCGCGTGATCCGCTCGAGTTCACCCAGGGAAAGTTTCTGAGGATCGCAGACCACTCCGCCTTTGGCGCCGCCGAAGGGAATATTAACCACGGCGCATTTCCAAGTCATTTCGGCGGCGAGCCCACGAATCTCATCCAGCGTCACCTGAGGTCCATAGCGGACGCCGCCTTTGCAAGGGCCGCGCGCAATGCTGTGCTGGACACGAAACCCGTCAAAAACGGCGAGGTGACCGTTGTCCATGCTCACCGGAATGTGGACGATGATTTCGCGGTTGGGCGTGCGGAGGTACCGCAGAAGGCCTTCGTCGAGATTGAGTTTCCTGGCCGCCACATCAAACCGCGCGGCCATGGACTCAAAAACGCTCAACTCTTTTTCCGTTCCTGCAACGCTCATAGTGCCCCCAAACAGAATATGAAGTTTGTTCTTGCGTGCCGTGAGTATACCAGAAGGCACTGGGCAGAAACCAGAAAGCAGAAGGCAGAAGGAAGGAGCCCGGAGCCAAAAGTCGGCGGCACCGCTGGCAGTTGCAGGACCCAGAACGTAGGGGCACCTCTTGTGGGTGCCCTGGAATGGGCAGGCACGAGGCCTGCCCCTACCAGATGCGGTCGGGCCAGAGGATCAATCTCGAGAGCCGTGCCAGAAGTGAAGAATCTCTACGAAGTTCGGGGATTCGTTCACACGATAGTAGATCAAAATGGGAGTGTGCACCAATTGGCGCACGCCGGGCTCTCCCTTGACCGGGCTGCCCACGTACGGAAAGCTTTTGAGGATGTCGAGATGGTTCAGTATCGCGTTGCCGAACTTTTCGGCGGTCGAGGGAAAGTTCGCCCAGGAATAGGCGAGGATTTCCTCAAAATCTGCTAGCGCGGCTTCTGTGATTCGAATTTGGAAATCCACTGGGGAATCAGCTTCCGAACTTCCTCGGCAGGCACAGTCCGTCCCGCTTCAGCATCGGCGATGCCTTCGTCAATGGCGGCTAGAGTTTCGGCGTCCACTTCGACTTCTTCCGTCACCGGTACGTCAAGTTTCAGGTCAGCCATGGGCGTATAGTACCGCGACGCGTTGGAAGATGCAACTGTCGCGATCGGCCACGGACACCTGACATCGGACAACGGGCATCGGACGGTTTGCCTATGAGAATCTTGAGATGCTCTTCGTTTGCCATAGGTGCGGCCTCCCTCGACGGCAGTGGTCAGGAGGCGGGAGTCAGGAGTCAGAATGAAAAAGAGAGAGCGGCGCGATTATGACAAAGTTAAGGGTCATGGCTAGTGGTAAGTGGCGCTTGGTGGAACGGGCGAGATTGAGGGAAAGGGCCGCACAGTTAAAGAACAACTGTGCGTTACCTGCTGCAGCACCCGCTTCCTGCTTCCCTGGGTCGCATACACAGCAAAGAGCGCCGCGTCTGCGCCACGCGGGATGAAGAAAGAGCTTGACAACGCTAAATCTATATATGTAGACTTCTTCCATGAAGACTCGCCGCCTGTCAAAAAAGACAAGGAGGCATTCATGAAATCGGTTCAAACCCTTTCACCTGCTAGTTTTCTGGTGCTGGCGCTGTTGGCAGCCTGCTTCAGCACCGGCGTGGCGAGCGGGCAAGATTCCAAGGGGCGATCAAGCAGTTGGGACAATCTCAAAGGCCTGAGACCGGGTCAGGAAATTCGCGTAGTGATGAACAACGTCAAATCCTACCAAGGTGAGTTCGAGTCGTTGACCGATGGCGGAATTACGCTTCGGCTGGCAGCCGGTGAGCAGACGCTGGCCCGCAAAGACATCCTTCGCGTTTCCTCGAAAGGTCAAAAGCATCGGGCGCGAAACGCGCTGATTGGCGCGGCCGTTGGAGCAGGCGCCGGCCTCGTGATTGGGCTAGCCGCTAATCACATCCAAAGAAACTGTACCAACAACTCTTTCGGCTGCGGTCTCCCCGATCTGGACAGGGAGAACATCATTACGCCTGTGGGTGCTTTGGCCGGCGCCGTCGTCGGCGCAGTGGCACCGACGGGTAGATGGCATGAGGTCTACCGCGCTCGCTGATGGCCCGCGGGTGGCGCATACGGCCCGACGGTTTTTGCAGGGATGCATGCGACCCGGGGCTCTCATCATCCCTGAGCCGGTAGCGCTGAGTTTCGCGCCTTTCGAAACTCAGCGGCTCGTATATTTGCCAAGGCAGTGGCATGGGGCAAGGGGCAAGCGGCGAAGAGCGAAACTCGAAAATCGAAATTCGAAACTCGGCGGGCGGGTGTTAGTCGGTGCGGAAAATTACCTCTTGACAAATGGGGGCGAGTGGTTATACTAGGAGTAGGAATAGGGAAGAAGGATTTAGGAGTTAGGAGCTAGGATTTAGGAGTTAGGATTTAGGTACAGAGGCTGTTGTCCGTGGCGCGTACAACAGTGGGGATTCGTGAGTAGGAATTTGGTGGAAGAGGCCGTGGCCAGCGTCGAGTTGAAAGCAGGGAATTCCGAATCTCGGATTCCGAAGGATGGGGAACGAAGCCGGAATGTCTTTTGGAATGAGTACGATAAGCTTAGCGGTTCCGTCACTATTCCCGATTTGGGCGGGGTGGCGAGAGCTGCGCTGAAAAAAAAGATGTTAAAAACGCGGTTCGAAGCCAATTTTTGTTGAAAACAAACAAGATCGCTTTGGTTCGAAGCCATTTTTGGGGTTCAAAGCCATTCTTGGGCGGAAGCTCGGCGCAGCTATGTCATTGGAAACAGATAAGCTGGCTTAGTCGTGCTTGTGGTTCGAAGCCATTCTTGAGGTTCAAAGCCATTAGCGGGGAGAGGGATCGGAGATTCGGGATTTGGGACTAGCAGGCTGATGAAGGAATGGCCCGGAATGTCATTCCGAGGAGTCCCGCTCGGGGCAGGCTCTGAGTGCAGAGCGAGATTCCTCTCCCGCTCTGCGGGATCGGAATGACAGCGAAAGGGCGCAGACGCCGCCCCATTCGCTGCGCCCTGCACCAGACGGTGCGGGGCTCCGCTCAATGTCAGAATGACAGGCGAAAGGGCGCAGACGCCGCCCCATTCGCTGCGCCCTGCACCAGACGGTGCGGGGCTCCGCTCAGGGCTGGCTCTGACCGGAGGGAAGGGATGACAGGCGAAGGGCTCGAGAAAAAGTGGCAAGTGGCATGTGGCGAGTGTGAGGGGATTCTTCTCCCGCTTTGCGGAATCAGAACGACAGGCCGAAATAAATTTGTGAGAGGGGCTTGACAAGAACGAATTGCTAGGGTAGACTTCATAATTGCTCTGCAAGGTTAGTTCCTCACAGAGTTGTCCTGGCGGAGGAATTGATTTGAGCAAGATCCTTCGCAAGGGCGAAGCGTCCTCAGACGCATCCCCGATTTTGGGGATCCCGCATAAGGCCGGGAAGAATTGCTCTTTGACAATTGAGTTGAGCATGCCACGTCAAGGCGGAAGAGCAGGAGTTAGGAATTAGGGGTTAGGGATTAGGATTTAGCAAGACCTGATTCCACCGAGTTTCTGGCTCAAGCTTGGATGCCAGCTGAGTGACTAGCTCCGCTCTAACCCGAGCGGGGCGAAACTTCCGTTCCGTTCTCACGGACGGTACGGGAGACTCAAAATATCAGCGTGTGGAGTCAAGACGATCTGCGCGCGAGCCGATTTCAAACGAGAGTTTGATCCTGGCTCAGAATCAACGCTGGCGGCGTGCCTAACACATGCAAGTCGAACGAGAAAATCTGGGTGTAGCAATACATCCGGGTGAGTAAAGTGGCGAACGGGTGAGTAACACGTAGCTAACCTGCCTTCGAGCGGGGAATAACCTGGGGAAACTCGGGCTAATACCGCATAACATTCCGGTGACCATGTTGCTGGAATCAAGGGCCCGCAAGGGCCACTCGGAGAGGGGGCTGCGGCCGATTAGCTAGTTGGCGGGGTAATGGCCCACCAAGGCGATGATCGGTAGCCGGCCTGAGAGGGCGCACGGCCACACTGGCACTGAAACACGGGCCAGACTCCTACGGGAGGCAGCAGTGGGGAATTTTGCACAATGCCCGAAAGGGTGATGCAGCAACGCCGCGTGAGGGATGAAGGCCTTCGGGTCGTAAACCTCTTTCGATCGGGAAAAATGGGCTGGTGAAGAGCCAGTTCTGATGGTACTGGTGGAAGAAGCCCCGGCTAACTACGTGCCAGCAGCCGCGGTAATACGTAGGGGGCGAGCGTTGTTCGGAATTACTGGGCGTAAAGGGCGTGTAGGCGGTGCGGTAAGTTGGGCGTGAAATCCCCGAGCTTAACTCGGGTGGGCCGTTCAAGACTGCCGTGCTAGGGTGCGGGAGAGGGAAGTGGAATTTCCGGTGTAGCGGTGAAATGCGTAGATATCGGGAGGAACACCTGCGGCGAAGGCGGCTTCCTGGACCGTAACCGACGCTGAGGCGCGAAAGCTAGGGGAGCAAACAGGATTAGATACCCTGGTAGTCCTAGCCCTAAACGATGAACACTGGGTGTGGCCCTGTACGGGGCTGTGCCGAAGCTAACGCATTAAGTGTTCCGCCTGGGGAGTACGGTCGCAAGGCTGAAACTCAAAGGAATTGACGGGGGCCCGCACAAGCGGTGGAGCATGTGGTTCAATTCGACGCAACG
>JBEKEZ010000063.1:0-25167 GCA_050013575.1 Terriglobia bacterium
TGCGCTGGACACGACGCGGCGCTCACCGCCTCCTCAAGCTCCGCCTCTGGATCGCTCGCTGCGGAACAACTTGGTTCGAAGTCTTGTATTCTCGCGGAGCTCAACTGACAAATGCTTGACACAACCTAGAATCGATTTGCGCTCGACCTGACGCTGTGCTAGACTGCTGTCAGTCATCTTCCTAGTTTGGCAAGTTTGACGAATTGGACTTGTCAAGGCAGACCGACTCGTGCCGTTGCAACGGATACCGGACAGGCCGGGATCTGCTGGAGCCAAGTTTCGAGCCCTTGCCGGAAGCGGTACGGAGCTCGAGTTGAGTACAGAAGGCGCTCGTCCGAAAGGAGTGCCGGCTCGCAGGTAACCGAGCCGCCCTCGCCAACATCGAATTCATCTGGGTGCCCCGGATTTGCCAGGCGAGGAAAACCGGAAACTCGGCCCCTAGCGGGGGCGTAAGGAGTGTGTCGTGGTGAACCGAAAACTGATTCGACCTTCGCTTTCTGATATCCAGGACCAGATGGGCACGCGGATGCAGCGGAAGAAGCCCGCTCCGCCCGACCAGACCAACGCGGAGAATTTTTATTACATCAAGCAGATGCAGGCTCGCACCCCGGTGGTGGTGGTGCTGGACAACGACGAGGAGATCCGAGGCGTTATCGAGTGGTACGACAAGAGCTGCATCAAAGTCCATCGCGCCAACGAACCCAACCTGCTGATCATGAAGTCGGTGATTCGCTATATCTACAAGCAGAATGAAACCAAGGACACGGGCGGCGATGGTCACGGGCGGGGCATCGAGGGCAATCTGCCGCGCGACATCGAGGAATGACGACTCGCGCCGCCTTTCTGAGGCGCGCCGCGGTGAGAAACGGTCCAAGCGTTCACGACCCTGGCGAAAGGAGGATCCCATGATCACTTCGCCATCTTCACGGCTGTTTTCAGGTTTTCGCAGGTACACGATCCGGGCCACGCTCGGCACGATGCTCGTGTTGAGCGTATCCTCCAGGCTCAATTCGGCACCCGCCCAGGAAGAACACAAGCGCAAAATGCCTATCGTCGACAAAATCGCTGGTGGAACAAACCACCAAGCCTTTACCGGCACCGTCGCGAGTTTGGACCTCGAGCAACGCGTTCTCGAAGTCAGTGCCTCTGAAAGCAAGACTGTTGAGATCTTCCCGATCAAGAAGGGCTTTTCGGTTTCGACCGCGGACGGCAAGAAATATAAGCTCGCGGCGCTGATCCCTGGGACGAGTGTGATGGTCTATTACGATCAGAAAGGCGATCATCGCACCGTCAAGCAGATCGTGGTGCTGGAGGCCGGCGCCGGTGAACAGAAAAAGAAGGGTACTCCTCCCTCTTAGGTCATAGTCGTGACTCCCGACCGGCGGGCGCGCAATCCGGCCCGCATCCCAGAGCTCTCATGAAAATTGGTATCACCTGTTATCCGACCTACGGCGGCAGTGGCGTGGTGGCCACAGAGCTCGGCTTGGAGCTCGCGGCGCGCGGGCACGACGTCCACTTCATCAGCTACGCCGTGCCGGTACGAATGACCGCTGCCTCCGAGCGCCTTCACTTTCACGAAGTGGAAGTGATGAATTACCCGCTCTTCGATCATCCCCCTTACACTTTGGCACTCGCCAGCATGATGCGCAACGTGGCGGTAAATGAATCGCTGGACCTTCTGCACGTCCACTACGCCATCCCCCACTCGGTGAGCGCTTACCTGGCGCGTGCCATGGTGGCGCCGCTCAAGCTCCCGTTTGTGACCACGCTGCACGGCACGGATATTACTCTGGTCGGCGCGGACCGCTCGTACCTGCCCATCACCAAGTTCTCGATCGAACAGAGCAACGCCGTCACCGCGATTTCCGAATACCTCCGGCGCATCACGGCGGAGGAATTTGAGATTCGCCGGCCCGTCGAGATGATCCCCAATTTCGTGAACTGCGACGTCTTTCAGCCGGCGGACGGTGAGTGCCGCAGAGAAGAATTCGCGCCGGAGGGAGAAAAGATCTTGATCCACCTGTCCAACTTTCGGCCCGTGAAGCGGGTGGCGGATGTGATTGAAATCTTCGCGCTGGTTCGCGAGGAAATCCCTGCCAAGCTGATCATGATCGGAGACGGCCCCGACCGGGCGACAGCGGAATGGTTGACGAAGAAAAAAGGCCTGTCCCGCGACGTGATTTTCATGGGCAAGCAAAATCAAGTCCAATCACTTTTGAATTGTGGCGATGCGCTTCTTTTACCGAGCGAGTTGGAATCGTTTGGCTTGGCGGCGCTCGAGGGCATGGCCTGCGGCGTGCCCGCCATCTGCTCCAAGGTCGGGGGAGTGCCGGAAGTGATCACCGACGGCGTGGAAGGCTACCTCGTGCCCGTCGGAGACGTGAACACCATGGCCGTGCGCGCACTCGAAATTCTGACCAACCCCGACCGCCGCGCGCAAATGGGCGAGGCTGCCCGCGCCCGGGCCTTGAATCAGTTCTGTAGCTCGAAAATCATTCCGCAGTACGAGAGCTTGTATCGGCAGGTCCTGGACAATAAGTGAGTATTTCCCTCTTTTGTTTCCCGCTGGGTTAGGTTACGATTCGGGTTCTTTGTGGGAGGGAGTATCAATGAAGAGAATCACCCTTTGTGCGCTGGGAATTTTGACGCTCGCTTTCGCGGCGTCCGCCGCGGGCTTGCAGGACGATAAATCGGCGAAGCCCGGCCCGCTGACTGGATCATGGGATTGCATCTCGCACGGCGGCCCGAACGGGGAGAGGAAGTTCACGCTCGATCTCCAGCAAGACGGCGAGAAAGTCACCGGGACCGTCGCCTCGGATGAGGGCGGGATGGACATCACATCCGCAACGTTTAAGGGCGATGCACTCGAGATTCGCCTGGAAACACCCGACGGAACTTACGTCCTTACCGGCAAGCTGAAGGATGGCCAATTGGCCGGTGCCGTCACATTCGAAGGCAAAGACAACGGCACATGGGAAGGCAAGAAAGCGGCAGCAGCGAAGTCGGGAGGCGGAGCAAACGGGGGATTCTAATCAATGGGGAATCCCCTTCGAGCGAACCGCGAATGGCGGCCCCACCCGAGTGCGTTCTTTACAGTTTCGGTAGCCCAACGCGGGTCAAGCTGTCCTGAAGCAGCCTTAAGTCGAATCGGATTCCGTGTCGCAGCAGGTCGATGTAGGCCTGCCGCAGGTCTGAGACAAGGCCCCTCCGAGCCCCCACCTCAAGTATTCCCAAGCAGCCCACCACGCAGAGGCCCGCATTCTGCGCGATGCGACGGGCTTTCCATTCGTCGATGAGGACGAGATCCGCTCCAAGCCCACGGGCCAGGAGAATAGCGCCGCGCTCGCCTCTCCCGAGATGTCGGCACACCTGCGCCAGCGAGAGATCGGTCGGAGCGACCTGTGCCACTACTTCGATCCATTCAGCCCTCCGAACCTCTTCGGCACCCGGGAGGCCGCGTCCGGCCACCGTCACCTCATCGTAAACCTCAACAGGAATCAGAATGCGTTTGTAGAGTGAGGCGAGAAGGTTCAACCGGCCAATCCGGGCGAGGGCAACCAGTGGCGAAGAATCCGAAACGACAATCACAAGCCAAGCCGTTCTATAGTTCGGCGATCTTCTTCCAGTTCGCCGAGCCCATAATGAAGTGGCACGCTGTGCTGGGCGGCATACTCCATAAACTGCTCGACTGGCATCTGACAGAGCTCGGCGGCACGCCCTAGCGAGACCTTGTCTTCACGGTAGAGCTCCAGGGCCAGCAGCCGGGCCGTTTCCGTTGACAGGTTGCTCACATCTAATCCTGCCGCCAGAACGAGCTCCGTCGGTATTTCCACAACTACCTTCTGCATGCCGTCAAGTTACCTCATCGCAGGAATTGGTGCAACCGTTCTTCAGTTCAGTGCGAACTCTGGGTCGACTTCAGCATCGCTTCGCGTTTGGCCTTGAATTCGGAACCCGGCTTCCAGACCGGAAGTTGATTGGCATTGGCGATGCGATAGCCGACTGAAAAGAGCAACTGCAAATCCTCGACCGCGCCACTCAGGTCCCAGTTTGGCTTCACCTTGTCCGAAGGCTTGTGATAGTCCTCCGCCGTATATTTGTCCCGCATCATCAAACCCCAGCCTTCGGGCTTGCCGATGAAATCCACGCCTTCGCCTGGATCCAGCGCCGGGACGCCCTGCTTGGCGAAATTGAAATGGTCAGAGCGGAAGTAATAGCCTTTCTCCGGCTCGGGATCGGGCTTTACCGTGCGGCCCTGTTCCGCGGCGACAGACTTGATGTAATCATCCAGCGTGGAGTTGCCGAGTCCGACCACCGTAATGTCTCGCGTGCGGCCCAGCACGTTCATCCCATCCATATTGATCTCGGCGGCGGTATCCTTCAGCGGATAGAGCGGATGCTCGGAGTAATACTGCGAACCCAGCAGGCCCTTTTCCTCCGCCGTCACCGAGATGAACAGAATGGAGCGGCGGGGTGCGGGTTGGACTTTGGTGTAAGCCTTGGCGAGCTCGAGAAGCCCGGCCACACCTGAGGCGTTGTCCACCGCTCCGTGGTAAATCTTGTCGCCGTTCACTTCCGGGCCGATGCCGAGATGGTCCCAATGAGCGGTGTAAACCACATACTGATTCCTTAGCCTGGGATCGCTGCCCGGCAGTTTGGCCACGACGTTCTCGGAATCGATCGTACGGAGCTTGTTCATGATGGAGATCGACATTTGC
Organism: Terriglobia bacterium; assembly: GCA_050013575.1. Taxonomy (GTDB): domain Bacteria; phylum Acidobacteriota; class Terriglobia; order UBA7540; family UBA7540; genus DASYXZ01. Next base: position 4,719 of record JBEKEZ010000063.1, read on the forward strand.
GCGCCGAGCAGCACGGGCTTGAAATCGCGGCTCACGGCAGCCTTGTGCAACGCGTCAAAATCCTTCCCTGCCGCGCGGAACAGTTCCTCAGCCTTTTCGCGCGTGATCCATCCTTCGACTGGGCAACGCGAACGGCCTTTGTCCGCAGTGACCAGTGTGAACTGCTCGCCCGTATTGCTGCCGTGAACGACTGCCCACGGATAGCCCGCCGGACCAGTCTCGTGGACGATCAGCGCACCCGCTGCCCCTTGCTTGGCGGCGATTTCAAACTTATATGTCCAGCGGCCATAGTAGGTCATGGCCTTGCCCTTGAATGTATTGAGATCGAGTTGCGTGGGATCGTTGGGATCGGGCACGGGCGGATCGTTGATCAGCATCACCAGCACCTTGCCCTTCAAATCAGCCCCCTTGTAATCGTCCCACTTGTACTCGGGCGCCACAACGCCATAGCCGACGAAAACCAGGTCGCCCTTGACTTCCACCTCGGGCTCCACGTGTTTGGTCCACGCAACGAAATCGTCGCCGAACTTGAGCTGCATGACGCGAGTCGGCCGCGCCATCCCCGGAGCTGTCGGGCCTGCGAGAAAAAACATTTCCGTCGACGGGTCGGCGGTGATGCCGACCATCGGCACTTTTTGTACGTACGTTCCGTCAGGATTTCCGGGTTTCAGTCCCAACTCCTTGAATTGTTTTTCCAGGAAATCCACCGTCAGCGTTTCGCCTTTTGACGCAGGAGCGCGGCCTTCGTACTCGTCGGATGACAGAACTTTCACGGTTTTCAAAAACGTGTCCGCGTTGATGGCGTTCCACGCCGCCTTTCCACTGCTCGTTTGTGCTTCTGATTTCGAAACGGCAAGAAGAGAAAAGAGCGCCGGAATTACCGCGGCTGAGATCGCCAGCGTCGCGCTCCAAGCCAAACCTCGACCCGACGGCCAACACAAAGGACTGTGCCAGGAAATCACCGGAATGCCTCCTTCAACGAGCAACGGTCTTAGGAATTACAGTTTCAATTTTTCGCCGCCATGAGAATAGCTGGGATCCACGATTGGAACAAGCCATAGGGCAGACTGTGGCACGGGCGTCTCGCCCGTGGGCTCGCACGGCCAGATGGCCGTGGCACGTGGGGAGCGAACGCTAGCGGCTGGACGACGCCACCTTCCCGTTGCCCGTGATATTGTTCAGAAAGTGAGTCACAGCCGACTCGTACTGCTTGGTCGCGTACTTAAACCCTTCCCCGTGGCGAGATCCGCCCAGAATGACCAACTCTTTTGCCGCGCTGGTTGAATCAGCGTACAGCGATTGCGCGTACCAAGGCGGCATGCGCGGATCGCCTTCGACCGCAACGAACAAGACCGGCCGCGGATTGATCCGCGCCACAGCCTTCTCCAAATCAAAATCAGCAGGCTTGAAATGGCCGCGCCACGCCGCCCAATACATCACCTCGTCCGCCAGCGGAAAGGCAGGCAGCGAAGGAAACCACCACCAGTTTCTTCGCACGATGCCCAGAAATAGCCAGTAGTGATGGCGAATCAGTTCCGGAAAATTGATAAAAGTGCTGTCGGAAATTACCGCAGCGGCGTCCGGCGAATCCGCCGCGGCCATGAGCGCCGCGGCCGCGCCCATTGACACACCCCAGAGAATAACCGGCCGCGGGGCTTTCTCTTCGCTGAGCACATAATGAATCGCGCCCTCTACATCGTGCCGCTCCTGATAGCCCACCGTCGTGACGCTTCCGTCGCTTTGCCCTTGATGGCGGAGGTCGAAGACCAGTCCGTTGTAACCCAGGCGGTGCGCGAACGCCGCTTCCGGCAACATCTCGACGCGCGTGCGGTTGTGCCCATGACAGAAAATGATGGTTCCCCGCGCCGCGCCATCCGGCGAGTTCGCGCCTGGGCCGGCGGGAAGATACCAACCTCTCAGTCGAATCCCGTCGGATGAAGAAAACTCGACTGGTCGAAAATCCATCCCGAAATCTTTGGGTGTCTTCCCGTCATTAGGATCGCGGAAATGAAAACGGTTGGTCGTGGTAATGCCGGTGAGAAACCAAGGCACAACACCATAGAAAAAGACAACGAAGAGACAGACAAAAATTCCGAGAACCCACTTCAGCACCTTTCGGATTTTTGTGAACGCAGGCAAGGGATTTCCCTCCGCGATATCGGAGCACTAAATAAAGCAGTAGGCAGCAAAGAACAGAAGGCACTAGGCAGTAAGCAGTAGGCAGTCAAAAAAATCTTTGAAGGTGTATCTCCCTTCTCCCTTCTGCCTTCTGCTTTCTGCCTTCTGCCTTTTGCCTTCCGCCTTCTGCCTTCTAACTTCTAACTTCCAGCTTCTCGACGCTCACCGGATGCGGTTCAACGATGTGCGTGGCGAGCAGAACGGCCACCAGCATCGTCATCGCCGCGCATAGCGTGGTCACAGCCGCGTAGCCGTGACGCTGGTAAAGCAATCCGCCCAGAAACACCACCGAACCTATTCCGAGTTGCGAGGCGATGTTCCTGAGCGCGATGAAAAATCCCCGCTGATGCGCCGGCACCATTTCTGTCATTAATGCCGTGATCGGGCCTTGCCGGAATGCCGCTCCCAACCCCGTCGCCCCAAAAACCACGAAGAGCCAGAATCCCCAATGAAGAAATGGAACGAGGCCCACCGCCAACGCCAGCAAAACGTTGCTGGCAATGGAAACGGACCGCTTGCCCCAGCGGTCGGCGAAGATTCCGCCCAGGGGTGCGCCCAGCAGCGACGCCAAGCCGCCAGCCATAAAGACCAGCGTGATGCCTCCCGTCGGAATCCGGAAGTGGTCGCTTAGCCATTGTCCGATGTAGGTGATAAATCCCACCAACCCCGCTGACACCAAGAACGCAACGCACAGCGCGGCAACGATGTCGCTCCGGGAAAGGAAATTCCGAAACGCATGAACTGTGCTGCGAACCTTGCGCGCCGACGGTTGGGGATCCAACTTCTCTCGCGGCAAGGTAACGGAAACGCCCGCCACCACCAGGGCCAGCGCGCCGAAAAACAGGAAGACGCGGCGCCAGCCGAAGTGGTCGGCAATCTGCCCGGCGAGAGGCACGCCAATGATGGGCGCGGCAAAATACGCGGACGAGATCAGACCAACGGCTTTGCCGCGGATGTGGTAAGGAAACCAATCGCCGGCGAAGGCGATCGAACACGTGGAAATGGTGCCCGCCGCGAGCCCGGTCAGGGCGCGCGCCAAGAAAAGCTCTCCAAACGTTCGACTTTGTGAGGACAAACCGGAGGCCAGAGCGAAGACCACTGCACCGCCCAGCAGAAATTTTCGCCGGCCGTAATGATCGGAGAGCGCGCCGGAAACGAATGACGCGACGGCGGCCATCACCGCGTAGACCACCACGATCAAACCAACCACTGCCACGCTGACCTTCAGGGAACCACGCAACACGGGGAAGAGCGCTGCAATCATCTGGTTGTCAGCCACACCCAGGAAGAGCAGCAGAAATAAGTTGGCGATGACCTTGTAATCCACTCGCTGTCTTCCGCGCCTTTGCGGGCTTAGCGTCTCCGCGTGAGGGCTCTTGTCATTGATTGGGAAAAGGCCTCGCGCCAAGGCGCGAAGCCGCTAGTGCCGTTCCAACTTGTTACGCCTATGTATTGCACCTACGTCTTGCGCAAAGACTCTCTGACTGGCTGAAAACTGTTTGCCCAAAAAAGTTGGAACGGCACTAGGCGCTGATTTTATTCGAAATGGTGGAGGTCCAGTTTGATGGCAGCGTGGTCTGACATGTCGACCACTCCGGCGGCCGCGATGCCGATGGCGATCACAATGGCATCGCTGATTTCCTCCTTGGTCAGGCCGATTTCCACTGCCTTCTTGAGGTGGCCTTCCAAGCACCCTTCGCACTTGGCAACCAGCGAAACGCCAATCGCAATCAGCTCCTTGGTCTTCAAATCGAGAGTGGTGGGAGTGAAGTAGCTTTCCTTGTAAAACTGCTTGTAGATATTGCGAAAACGCTCTTCGATCATACTCATGGAAACCGGCGGACGTTTCCTGCGCTTCTCGACCTGCTTCAACTCCTCGGTTTGTGGTTCCGGCATACTCGCTCCTCACTCCTCTGATTCAAATACTGGGGCAGGGGTTAGCTTCTCAAACTCCCACCATCTCAAAGAATGCCATCACGCCCGCTTCGAGAAAAATTCCCACCCCACCAGCCGAAAAAGTTTAGCATATCTTCCCGCGCAGGAGCAGACCAAAGTGATTTCACGAGGTCCGGATCATTCCGAGCCCGGAGAGCGGGAGAAGAATTTAGGATCACCGACTCCACCGTAGGGGCAGGCCTTGTGCCTGCCCTGACCAACGCGAACGGATGACAGGCGAAGGGCTCGGAATGACAGACTCCGAGCTTTTTCATCAGCCTCCTTGGGTTCGATTTTGCCCAGACAACTTTAGTCGCGGCATGTTAAGCTGTTGAAGGGTCTTCATTCTCTGAGGCAGATACTAACCGCCCGCCAGAGTTTAAGAGCAGTCAGCCGAACTCAGACTCAGGAACGCGTGCCTCACACGGACTGATCGCAAGAACGAGGTGCCGACGTTTGGTGGGTCCGCCGAGAGGGGTGCGCGAATTATGAGTAGTGCTTCAGTTTTGACCCAATCTCAACGCCAGATCAGCACTCAGGCCTGGAAGCAGGCGGTGGCCAGATACCAGCAACCCTCGCTCTGGCGCAGCGTCTGGCAGCTCGTTGACACACTTATTCCTTACGCGTTCCTCTGGTTTCTGATGTACCGCAGCCTGGCGGTATCTTACTGGATCACCTTGGCGCTGGCGATCCTGGCGGCCGGCTTTCTGGTGCGGGTATTCATCATCCACCACGACTGTGGCCACGGTGCGTTTTTCAAATCCCAGAAAGCCAACGACATTTGCGGGTTCATCACCGGCGTGCTGGTCTCTACACCTTACCATCACTGGCGATGGGGACATGCCGTCCACCATGCGGGTGCAGCCGACTTGGATCGGCGCGGCTTGGGCGCGGTCTGGACGTTAACGGTGCAGGAATACCTGGAAGCGTCTCGCTGGAAGCGCTTCGCGTATCGCCTGGTGCGCAACCCGTTTGTGCTCTTCGGGCTGGCGCCGACTTTCTTGTTCGTGGTCCTGCATCGGTTTTCCCGGCCCAAGGCGAGCCAGCGAGAGCGTCATTCCGTCTATTGGACAAACCTGGCGATGCTGGCCCTCGCCGCGACCCTGATTTGGATTCTCGGCTTCAAGGCCTACGTGCTGATTGAACTGCCCGTGATGATGGTGTCCAGCTCAGCCGGAGTCTGGCTATTTTATGTTCAGCACCAGTTCGAAGGAGTCTATTGGCAACGCCACGGCGGATGGGATTACACCGCCGCGGCGCTCGAAGGCAGTTCATTCTACAAGCTGCCCAAGGTCCTGCAATGGTTCTCGGGTAACATCGGCTTTCACCACATCCATCACCTGAGCCCACGCATTCCCAATTACAACCTGGAGAAGTGCCACCAAGCGCATCCGCTCTTTCAGAGCGTGGCGCCCGTCACGCTGCGGTCCAGCTTGAAGTCATTGACCTTCCGTCTCTGGGACGAACCCCGCCACCGATTAGTAGGCTTCAGCTTCCTCCGAAGCCTTCGACGGCAGCCGAGCAGCTAGAACGGGGCATGCCTGGAGGAGCAAAAATGCCTCATCCCGCAAAGCGGGACAAAGTGGCAAAGTGCGCGAAGCAAACAAATGAGTTCTTCTTTGCGAGTCTTTGGGCGCTTGGCGTCTTTGCGAGAGGCCTTTGATTTTTTCGATGTAGCTTTTGTGGCCCGAGGGGCGAGACTGGTGACGGTGCCAGGGAGATGAACCGGGGCCCGCGGGGAGCTGGTAGCGGCCGAAGAAAGAGCGTACGGTCAGGAAGGCGCTGGCCGTGGTTACCACTTACGCGGAGTCTTGGCGCACGACAGTGGGACACTCTCTGCTGAACAGAAGCCACGCGCGATGGATGCAGCAGGTTTTCGCCGGATTGCGCGGCGACACGCCTTTCTCCCACTACGCGGTATCACCGCAACTTGACCGGCGATCGAAAGGTGTGCTAGGGTATCCCTTCGGTGAGTTCGTGCGGGAACGAATCTAGAGGACTTTCCTGACGTGAGACGCGACAAGCTCCATCTTTGGCTGATGATGTTATTGTTGATATTCGGAGTGGCGGCTCGCGAGGCCCCCGAAATCTTGAGTCTTGCCGACGACTGGTCGAACGACGGGACGGCGGTGAGTGTTCGAGATCCGCTCCCCAAGCTGATTCAACGTCGCATCTTCCCACAAGAAAGAATCCAAGCTCCCGCGGTCGCGTGGTCCGGTTCAGCGACCCTAAAGATGCATGGCTCCCTCTCTAGTATCTCCGTTTCAGCGAAGAAGACGGGCAAGATCCTTCGACATTTCCTCTCCATTCAAAGAGTCTAACCCAGCGCGAGAGCGCCACTGTCAATAAAAATTGTGCTCGTTGCCGGCGCCGAGCAGACTGACTTCGTTGGTGTCAGTGTGCTAGCCGCGATGAGTGATTTGCTTGCACCCGTGAGCCAGCGCAACGATTCGAGGGTGAGAATGGAAACAATGACGGAGCTAAACAATGAGCAAACAGAACTTAAGGTTGGGAGAAGTCATCAGGGCCTGGGGCGCGATCTTACAGGGTCGCCAGCCGTTGATGTCGCTTGAAATCACGCGCGAATGTCCGCTACTCTGCCCTGGCTGTTACGCTTACGAGTTAGGACATTTGGGACCCGCCGGGCCCCTGCGTCAGCTTAACGACTATCAAGGAGAAGCGCTGATTGCCGCGGTGCTGGCGTTGGTCCGGCGTTTCCGACCGCTTCATTTATCGATTCTCGGCGGCGAGCCTCTGGTGCGTTATCGCGAACTTGACCAATTGCTCCCCAGGCTGGAGTCGATGAAAGTGAAGGTTCAACTGGTGACCAGCGCCGTACGCGCCATTCCTCCGGCCTGGAGCAAACTGAGCAATCTTAGCCTCGTGGTGTCCATCGACGGCTTGCAGCCGGACCACGACCGCCGGCGTTCGCCGGCAACCTACGAACGCATTCTGAAGCACATCGCCGGTCATCGGATTATCGTCCATTGCACGATTACGCGGCAGCTCGTCGAGCGCCCCGGCTACTTGAATGAGTTTACGGATTTCTGGTCGGCTCGGCGCGAAGCTCGCAAAATCTGGTTCAGCCTCTACACGCCGCAGGAGGGCGACTCCAGCGAGGAGCGGCTCACGCCCGAGGACCGGCGTAGGGTGGTGGATCAGCTCGCCCGCGTGCGAGCGAAATTCGAAAAAGTCCACCTTCCACCCGGCGTTCTCGAGGGATTCTTGTCCCCGCCACTCTCGCCGGGCGATTGTATTTTCGCGCAGAACACGACCTGTATTTCGGCTGACATGGCCACGCGGATCACTCCCTGCCAATTCGGCGGACGTCCAGTCTGTTCCGAGTGCGGGTGCATGGCATCGGCGGGACTCGCCGCCCTTGGAAAGCACCGGCTAGCCGGAGTGGTTCCGCTTTCTCAGATTTTTCGCCTCTCAAAAAAAATCGGCGAGGTGGTTAATTCGTCTTCGGAATCGGCCGTGGGTTCTTAAATGCGGAAAAGCCCACGTTCAGGAAATCAAGGAAGCTGCGAAAAAACTTCTGGAAAAGCAGAAATGCCTCATCCCGCAAAGCGGGACAAGGTCGCAAAGTGCGCGAAGTAAACAAACGAGTTCTTCTTTGCGAGTCTTTGGGCGCTTGGCGTCTTTGCGAGAGGCTTTTGATCTTTTCATAACTTCAACTGGCACGGGACGCGGACCCGCATTCTGCCTCGGGGCCAACTCGTGAGAAACAACATGGCCAAAGCTTGCCCCGTTCGCTTCGCTCAGGCAAGCTCTGAGCAACGCGAAGGGATGGCCATGCCACCAGCGGGCGGCCCGATTCCCGTCGACAAGGTATTGCTGCCGGACGATGAGCGAACGGGAATCTGGCGAAGCACTTTCAATCGCGTTGCAACCGCTGTTAGGGTATAGAATACAGGCGGGGCAGAAGATTATGCAGACAATTAAAGACCTCTCGGTAGAGGAATTGAAAGCGGTTATCGGCGAGGTGGTTGAGGAAAAGTTGCGCGAGATGCTGACCGATCCCGACGCGGGTCTTTCTCTGCGGCCCGAGATTCGGGAACGCCTGCTCAAGGATCTTCAGGAACCGCAACACGATGAACAGAATATTCCCGCCGCTGAACTGGCCCGCCGTCGGGGCTTGGAATGGTAGATGTACCAGGTCAGATTTCGCCCCAACGCCGCCCAGGACTTTGAGAAGCTCGATCCAGTGGTGGCTGGTCGTCTCCTCAAGAAACTTCGCTGGCTCGCCGAGAATTTTGACTCCCTAAAGCCGGAACCGCTCACCGGACCTTTCACCGGTCTGTTAAAGCTCCGCGTGGGCGATCACCGCGTCATTTACCAGGCCGATCGAGAGAAGAAAGCGCTAACCGTCCGGCTTGTGGGCCACCGCCGAGAAGTCTACGATCAACCTGCTTAGCCAAAAAAAGGATCGTGAAACCCAGCGAGTAGAGGGGACCTGTTTTGTAGGTCCACGGCTCCTCGTCAGACGGGCGGGCCAATTGCCATCGACCTATTGCTGCCGGACGATGAGTGAAGGGGGGCGCTGGCGAAGAAGAACCGCAGTGTTTCTGGGAAGCGAAGCCGAACTTCGATGGATCGAAGCACTGCCCAGGCCTGGAGGATAGCTGGGAGCCGGCCGGATTCGGACCATTTCGGAAGGAGAATCGAGATCAGTATGGGTCGCGGCTGTGCGAGGCCGGAGGATTTGAGGTGTAAAAAATCATTTGCTTTGCCCGGCGAGTTAGCGCATCGTTGGACACAATCGGACGCATAAAAGCAATTTTCAGTTGATGGTCTTGCAATGCACAGAGCCATCGCCCTCCTTCTTGCCGTCTTGTTCCTGACGCCTCTCGCAGAGCTCGTCCAAGGTCAGGAAAGCACCGACGCGGTGGCGCAAGCGCTCGCCCAGGGCGACGCCTTCTTGTCTCACAAGAATTTCGACAAGGCGCGGCAAGCGTACCTCAAGGCGGACAAACTCTCGCACCACACGTGCGGCGAGTGCTTTCTCCGGATGTTGAGAGCCGACCGTCAGGCGGGCGACCTGTCGGCGGCGCTCGACGATGCCAAGCGGGCGGCAAAGGCGGCTGGTGACGACAAGGTTCTGGCGGCGCGAGCCCACATGGCGCGCGGCGTATTACTCGCCCAAATGTCCGGCAAGCCGAGCGATAAAAAGCTTAGGGAAGCAGTGGATGAACTCCACCAGGCACTGGAGCTCGACCCGGGCCAGGCGATGGCGCATTTTAATCTGGGAGAAATCCTGATCCAGCAAGAGCGCGACGACGACGGCATTCTGGAACTGAAGAACTACATCGCCGCGCCCGGCGCCGATCCAAAGATGGTGAGCGAGGCGCGCCGTATCATTGCCAATCCCATTCTGGCGCGCGAGCCTTTCGCCCCTGACTTTTCGTTCGCTACGCCGGAGGGCGAGACCATAGCCAATGCCGCGCTGCGTGGAAAAGTTGTCCTTCTCGATTTCTGGGGTACGTGGTGCCCGCCGTGCCGCGAATCGGTTCCCATGCTGGCGGACATTCGGAAGAAGTTCCTGAATCGGCCATTTCAAATCATCGGCATCAGCTCCGACGAAGACGAGCAGGCGTGGAAGAGCTTCATCGCCGCGCATCATATGGATTGGTCTGAGTACCGCGATAATTCGGGTCAGGTGCAGGAACTCTTCAAAATTAATGCCTTCCCCACTTTCATCGTTCTCGACCGCGACGGCGTCATCCGCTTCCGACAATCTGGTCTGAGTGCAGGACTGAGCCAGGAGGAGCTGGAAGAGGCTATCAACAAGGCGCTCAAGAGGCCGTCGCAGTTCTCCGGCACCGCACCCCCGTCCGCGCCCGCTGCCGAAGAATCAAGGGCGAGCGCCGGGCAGCAATCGGCTCCAACGACGATTGGCCTGAAGCCGGCCGCGGCAGCGAGTGAGACTGTTCCGTCAGCCTCGCCGGCCGAGGCGACCGAGGTCGAAGGCGGCAGCATTTCCGGGAATACTTACGAAAATGATTCCCTCAGCTTCTCCTATGAATTCCCGCCGGGCTGGGTGGCGGCAAAGCCGCAGACGCTTCACGCGGCGAACGAGACCACTGCGGCGTCGACGAAAGCCATGGCGCTCCAACAGCACCCCGAGTTGGGCGCTTCGCTTCGGTTGATGGTCCCGAAAACGATTTTCTACGCCTCGCGAAGCGGAGAGGACGACGGCCAGCGCCTCGCGATCCCTTGCGTGCGAATCACCGTCATGCGCTGGAACGGCCCCGTACTCACCGTTGGCTCCGTGAAAGGCGACGCCGAGAGGATGAATCCTCCCGGCATGAACCCGGTCGGTGAACCTGAAGAATATGCCGCCGGCGACCGCGACTTCTTTCGCACCGACTTCGAATATACGCGCATCAGCCCTCACACATGGCTTTCTCGTTTTCAGGGCGTGGTGAATGGCTACCTGCTCACCCTGGAGTTTCTGGCTGCCAACAAGCAAGAACTCGAGCAACTGGTCTCCACGGCAGAGTCTCTCTCGTTCCATTGAGCAGGCGGCCACAGTCAATCCGTACTTTGATTGACCGTAGGTTTGTGGCCGAGGAAAGAGCCCACAATCAGGAGGGCGCTAACCGACGCTACCCCTTGCGGAGGAAGCAGCGGAGACCTCCGTTTTTGAGGTCTGAGGGTTCTCTGGTCATTGCAACTCCGGCGCTGTATTTTAGCGCCGTGTCGTCCTGCGCTGCGGGATCGCCCTTGTTCTTTCCGATCGCATTCCTTCGACTGCCGCTCAGGACGGCAAGCGAAGGGCGAACTGCTTTTTCGTGACGGTGCGGTCGCTGAAGCGGCGCAGCGAAATGCGCGACGCGGAAGAACCGCGGGCCTCAAGGACGGAGGTCCGTGCTCCTCGCTTCACCCTTTACCCTTCATCCTTCACCCTTTCTTATCGGGGCCCTTACTTTTCCTGGCAGGCGGCAATCATTTCCGGCGCGGGAGCGAGGTTCAACCTCTGTCCTTCAACCTTCTTCGCCAGTTCGCTCGCGTAGGGAATAAAGTGGTGGCCTGAAATCAGGATGGTAAAGCCCATCCAAATCTTGGGGCGATTCATTGCGTACCGGCCGAAGATCTTCAGGAAGAATTTCCAATAGGACTTCCGGTAGGAGGACCTGAAGCCCTGATGCCAGATGGACCGCGCCAGAATCCTGAGTATCTGGCTGGCCGTGGGCTCTTGGGCGGGGTGTTGGCATCTTTGTGTCTCCCACGTCTGCAAAGACCGCCAGGCGCGCTCGTAGAACTTCTCCGCGTCGTAAATCGAAGAAATCGTTTTCGCAAAGCCTCGCAGCAGAACCGCCGAGTCCATGGTGGTGCGGAAGTTGGGAGGAGTTCCATCGCTGCTGCTCACCCGTGACTCCACCAGTAGGCGTCCTTCCTTTTCCATGCGGTCATGGAGGGCGGTGAGCGGCAGCGCGTGCAGGAAATTCACCAAAGCCCAAGGGATTGCCGTGCGTTCAATGAATTCAGTCTGCTGCTCGAAGATCTCTTCTGTATCCGAGTCGAAGCCCACGATGAAACCACCGGTCACCCAGAGGCCCCGCTTGTGTAGAAGCTCGATAGAACTCACCGGATCCATCGCCAGGTTCTGGAGCTTCTTCACTTCTTTCAGGGATTCCTTGGAAGGGCTTTCAATGCCGATGAAAACGTAAAAGAAATTTGCCTTCACCATGGCATCGACAAGCGCTGCTTGTCGGGCCAGATCCATGGATGCCTCGGTATAGAACATCACCGGGAAACCACGCGCTCGCTGCCATTTTTCGAGTTCCACACACAGATCGAGCGCGCGCGCGTGATTGCCGATGAAATTGTCATCGACGATGAACACCTGCTTCTTCCACCCCAGGCTCAGGAGTTTGTCCAGTTCCGCCACCATTTGCTGAGGAAGCTTGGTTCGAGGTTTTCGCCCGTAAAGGATGATGATGTCACAAAACTCGCACTGAAACGGACAGCCGCGGGAGAACTGGACCGACATGGACGCGTAACAATCGAGCTTCAGAAGGTCGAACCTCGGCATTGGAGTCTTGGTGACGTCCGGCTTATCCGTAATTTCATAAAGCTTTCTCGCGGTGCCCTCCTCAAGATCCCTCGCGATCTCGAGAAACACCTCGTCCGGCTCACCCACCACCACATGGTCTGCGATGGGCAGCATGCGGCTTGGTTCGCCGCTGACGTACGGTCCGCCCACGATAGTGCGCCGGCCCAGCCGTCGGGCGCGGGCCAGCACCTCATACAGTCCCGCCTTTTGAACCGTCATTGCGCCGACCATGACGAGGTCGGCCCAGAGGATGTCGTTGTCCGTCAGGTCCTCTACGGCTTCGTCAATCAGACGGACGGTCCAGTGGGCGGGACACAGGGCGGCCAGCGTGATGAGTCCCAGGGGCGGCATCACCGCTTTTTCCGGAAGGAGGTCAAGCATCCCGGCAAACGTCCAGAAGGAGTTGGGGATCTTGGGCCAGACTAGGAGCGCTTTGATCTTCTGGCCGAGCGGAGGAAACGTGGGATCGGTTGCCTGCGGCGTGCTGGGCTCGGAAAACATACCCACCGACCTTTCATGAGGCTTTTCGTCTCTGGCCAGCCGTCTTAGGTTGTAGGCGAATAGTGGTGTTGATTCAAGCTTGAACCTGCAATTTGCTCGCCCGACCGACCGCCAGTATACACCTGAGGGCCCCGGATACAACATCCAAAGTCATTCCGGTGGCTTCCAGCAGGTAGGGAAGACACGCCAAGCGGCTCGCGCCCACCTTCCGGGTCTCAATCGCGCTTACCAGTCCCGCCTATGCTTATTGAAGCCGCCACGGCCAGGAAACCACTGACCGTGGCTATTCGCCTGCGCGATCCGCCAAATCGGTGATAGTATCTTCCGCAACTTCAGAGCCAGGGTGCGGCATATGCCATTGAATCAACTTCGCAAGTTCCCTCGGACGAAAGTCGATTTTCCCGTAACCTACGAGCTGGCTGGCAAGAAACACCGGGCGCGCGCCGTGATGCTTGGAGGCAACGGGCTCCTATTGCAGGTGCCTGAGTTGCTTACTCCAGGCACCGAGCTGAAGATCCGGTTCCGCCCGGACAAGCGACTTCCCGCGGTCGAGGTGAGTGCCGCAGTTCGTTACCAGTCGCCCAGCGAGGGGGTTGGCGTTGAATTCAAAAAGATCCGGCCCCAAGATCGCAAAGTGGTCATGGGCTTGGTGCTCTCCCGCCTGAGAGACAAGCGCATATTTCCTCGACGGCCTTTGGTCGTTCAAGTGGAGCATGACGCGGGCTCGTTCCTGACGTTTTCCAGAAATATCAGCGTGGGAGGCATGTTTATTGGTGCCAAGGAGCTGGTGCTTCCCACCGGCGCTAAAATCACCTTGCGATTCCCCATGGATGACAACGGCCCAACCATCGTCGCGGCCGCGGAAGTCCGATACGCTGTTGTGGGTCAAGGCATGGGCGTGAAGTTCATCGCGATCAACCCGGAAGATCTGAGCCGCATCGATCTGTATGTGACCAAAGGCGAGTCGAGTGTGACGGCGCCAGGGAGATGAACCGGGGCGCGCGCGTAGCCGGTAGGGGCCGAAGAAAGAGCGGGTAGGGCAGCCCGGGGCCGCGCTAGTCCCGTGACCGCCTAAAGAAGTCCCGAACCCGTTCTGCCCACACGGCGCTTTGGTTGACTGCGAACGCTTCCGAAAAGAACCTAACCAGGCGGGCACGGGACTAGGTTGAGTCTTTGGGCGCTTGGCGTCTTGGCAAGAGGTTTTTGGTTTTTTCACAGCTTCAAGACGACATGTGCGCCGGCAGCGCTTGCGCAGCGGCTTCGGAGGCGATGAGTTCGGGGATTTCGACCCGGATGGAAGTTCCCTGCCCTGGTTTGCTGTGAATATCAAACGAGCATTCCTGGCCGTAAAGCACTTTCAACCTTTCCCGAACGTTGGAAATGCCGATGCCCGAGTCGTAGACCTCATGCCGTTTTTCTCTCGGGATGCCCACGCCGTCGTCGCTCACTTCGATCGCCAACTTGCCGTTGTTGCGCCGGGCGCGCAGGGTGATGGTGCCGCCTTCGATTTTAGGTCCAATGCCGTGACGGATGGAATTCTCCACCAGCGGTTGAAGGATCATGCTGGGCACCACCATGTCCAGCGCCTCGGGATCGATTTCCTTGTGAATCTGGAGCTTTTCGCGCCCGAACCGGACCACCTCAATGTCCAGGTAATCGTCGATGAATTCAAGCTCCTGGCGGAGCGGCAAGAAGTGAACCTGCGCCTTGAGGCGCCGGCGGAGAATGTTCGCGAGCTTCAGAACCACGGTGCGGGCGGTGTCGGGATCGAAGCGCACCAGGGAGGAAACCGTATTCAAAGTGTTAAAGAGGAAGTGCGGATTGATCTGGCTGATGAGCGCATCCACGCGCGCCTGCATCAGCGCCAGTTCCTGGTCCTCGAGCTTGCGCTGAATCCTGGTCGTGTTCCAGATGCGCACCGGCAGGCCCACGGCGACCAGCGTGGTGAGCACGATCAGCACATTCGTCCAGGGATGCGGAGAGGAGAGGTAGAAAAGCCGCCCGTGCGCGATGCGTCCGATCGACAATCGAAAGATTTCAAGAATGACGCAGACCAGCGAGAAAAGGACCTGCCAATCAATCGCCGGATGCTTGAACCGCTGCTTGATGGACCGATAGAGGCTGAGGTCGATGAAGGGGGAGAACTTCCAGATTTCCTCTTTATCGGGGCAAAGCGATCGAGCCGACCCGGCAATCACCGCGAAGAGCGCCGCCACGAGCGGAGCAATGAACTCGTGGCCGATCAGCCAGGCGGGCAGGCTCACCAACATCCCCACGCCCAGCCCCACAATGGTGCCGCCCAAGAGGCCGGCTAGAACGGTAGCCTCCAGGCTGAGGTCGGCGCTGGGATAGTGCGCGAGCAGGCGCACCAGGACACCCAACATGAAAGGCACGCCCAGAAAAGCGGCGAGATCGAGCTTCTGGCGCGGCGAGCGGCGCTCTTCCAGAATCAGGCGGCGGAATTGGCTAAATCGCGCCACAAATCCGGCCAACAACGCCACTACGCCCAGCTTGATGAGCAGAGTTACGATCAGGGGTGAAGAAGTAGCGGGATTCATGGCCAGTTTCGATTTTCGATTGCCGATTGCCGATTTTCGATTAAGGAAATCGTCCGCTGTCCGTTGTCATTTGTGGGTTGTCCCCGCAGGTCAGCCGGCGACGAACCTCTTCTGGCAACTGACGACGGACTACGGACAGCGGGGCCTCTTCTTCGATCGAAAACCGGCAATCGAAAATCGGCAATTCAACCGCCGCCTACAAACTGCACCACCTCCAGCCGGTCGCCGTCCTGGAGAGCCGTCTCGCCCCAGCGGGCGCGCGGCACAATCTCGAGATTGCGCTCCACCGCGACTCGGTCGGCGGGCAGTTTCAACAACTCCAACAACGACGTCAAGTTGAGCCCTTCCGGGATTTCCTTCTTCTCACCGTTCAGCTGGATTGCGATCAAACTCATTCTCCGGCGGCAGGTGGCACGGGGACCCTCTGGGGCTCGCCCGCAGCCAGCCACGGCTGCAAGTGACACGGGCGTCTCGCCCGTGACCAGCCACGGCCAAGATGGCCGTGCCGCGGCACCCGCCCTTACAGACCGGCGGGAGGGGGGGCGGCAGGCTTGATTTCCCCGGCGCGAATCCGCCCAATCACCAGCCGGTGCTGATCCTCCAACATCTTCTTCAGCTTCTCATCGCTGTATTCCGGGGAGCGAACGAATTCCTCGCACGACGTGGTCAGCTTATGAATGATGGCCCCACGGATGTACACCATGGTCTCGATGCCCGCGTCCTTTTTGCGGGGCTCGGTTTGAACGTGATAGACGACGCCTTCGTGCTTGATGTCCGTGTTGAAGCCAGTGACCATATACCGCTCCCGGGGTTCGGATTTCGGGATTAGGGATTCGCAGAAACTGCTCACGCGGCTTGTGCTCGAACCCCGAAACCCGAACCCCAAAACCCGCAGGGTTTGCGAACCCCGAATCCCAAATCCCGAACTTTGTCTTCCGCCAGCGTCTACCGGAATGTTAACGGCTCCCGTGGAGCGAGGCAAGAAGAAACTTGGCGAGCTTTCCGAACGCGACTGGCCCGCTTGCGGTCATTCCCGCAGAAAAGAGAATCCGATTTCGCGTTCCTCGTCATTCGTCACTGCTTTCTTGCAACTTTGCCCTGGCTGCTCCATAACCACTTAGTACCTATGGCTTTTTGGGTTCGATCGCATCCGTCCAAAAGGCCAATTAAGGCCGGGATTGGCCGTAAGTCTCTGGATCCGCGTCAATTATCAGGACTGCGGAACGTTTTGGCTTCGAACCTAAAATTTGGGTTCGTTCCAAAAGCATTTTCATGTGTTTTCAACAACATAATGGCTTCGAACCGTATTTTTCAATGTTTTTTGGTTTGTTCCCACTTCATGTTCGCTTTTGTTTCGTGTTTCTGTTCGAGTATACATAGCTGCCAACACCTCCTCATTCGCCTCCCGACTCATCGATTCCACCGTTGCCCTTTTCGATTTTCGATGCTCCGTCTGCCGTCCGCGGACCGGCACACCTCTGGGCATTGCGGCGGTGGGCCACAAGAAAAGCGGTAGTTCGAATGAGCGATTTGCGCAGGCTCACTAAAGCCTCCTCTAGAGGCCCGCGCGGCCATAGATGCCAATGTAGAATAGCGCGACACGGATATTTGTCAACAAGAAAATAAGGCGAAATAAATTCACATAAAGATACCGTTCGCCTTGGAGTCTCGGCTTCGTGACTGAAGACGTCGTGAGGTGTTCTGCCTCCTCAAGAGAACATGGCCATTGACACCATATGGCATATTGCACCATACTCCGGGTGTGAGGGCAGCACTCCTCTTCGAGCAGCGCATCGTCTATGCCGACGGTGCGATCGTGGAGATGGTGATTTGGCGGATTCCTTCCCCGGTTCCGCCCTCGACGCACGGCCTCAAGTATTCGCTTTTCTACGGTCGTCCGGGCGTCCGCGAGGTCGGCTATGACAACGAGCGTGGGAAAGGCGATCACCGCCATTTCAAAGGTTCCGAGGCGCCCTATAGGTTCAGCGATGTTGAGCAGTTGATGGACGATTTCTGGTCCGACGTCCGGGCCCTGAGAGGTGGCCAATGAGCGAGGTGAAAATCACGGTGGGCGGCGACATCCAAGCCGAAGCGACGCGCCGGTTCGTGAATGCCTGGCATCGCGCCAAGGGCGGCAAGCGGTTCCGGGAGCGTCACCTGGTGTTCGAGAATTGGGATGCCCTCGCCCGGACTCTGACGGGCAAGCGAATGGAGCTGTTGCGTTACGTCCACCGGCGTCCGGTGACGAGCGTCCGGGCCCTGGCCAAGGCGATCAGGCGCGACTACAGCAACGTCCACGCGGATGTGCAAGCTCTGATGGCGGTCGGGCTTCTCGACGCCTCGGGTGGCGGCGTGCGGGCCGATTACGATGCCATCGAAACCAGGATTGCGATCTGACGGTTCCTCGTTATGAAGGTATTGAAAAGATCCAACGCTATGGCTCAGGGGAGACCTGAAGGCACGTGGCAAATCCGTGTTTACCATCGCAAGTCGGTGGGAAAGCGAGATTCACGCTACCTCATCAAATGCGGCTGCTGCGATCAGAAGTTTGAGATTTATTATGGCAACAACACACTTGAAATCGGCGGGGTAATGGGTTCGATTGAAGACTGGCGTGAAATTCTGTTGCCCTTGCTCACCATCAAAACCAAGAGCAAGCGAACAAGCAAGTAGGCGCTTAGAGCCGAACATCGTCATAGATTTGTCGATCTTTGGGTTGCGCCGCAGGCGCCTTGGAGTGCGGCAGCTTGCTCCCGCTTTCAACGCCCGCAAGCTCGCGTCCGGCAGGTGGGCCCGCAGACCCCGCGCCCCGAGAGCGGCGGCAAGCCTCCGCAGTCCAAAGCGCTTCGCGCCAGCCCCATTTCCCGAGCCTAGTCCCGGAAAATGCATAAATGCTCTTTTGATAATAAACAGAGAATTCCCTTGCTTGGCCATGCACAGAATGCTCTGACCGTCGCCGCGCACGAGGGGCCGCATACATGCCGACAAAAAACGTCGGGACGGATACGCCACCCGCCCTAGAAGCTTACCTTGGCCACCAACTGGTTGACAGCGGCTTTCGCGTTGGGCGGCGCAGCCGTCGGCGTTTTCGCTGGCACCGCAGCATTTTTGGCGGCTCGAATCCGCGGGCGCGTCGCGCTCTTGCCGGCAAGTGCCGCCTGAATCACGCGGACCTGTGCCAGCACTTGCGATAACTCGGCCTGCTGCGCCTGGCGCTCTTTCCGCTCCTCGGCGATCTGCAACTGGAGCTTCGCGATTTCAGCCTGGTCGGCGGCGTGCGCCTTGGCCAGTTTCTGCACTTCGTTCAGGAGCATCGCGTCCAGCTTGTAGTATTGGACGGTCTCGACCTGACCGTCTTTGTTGCGAACCACCAGGTCAGGATAGACCTCGTTTACCTCTTCGGCGATCAGCCCATACTGAATGGGCTTCGAGCCGTCGTTGTAGGGTTTTTTGTAGCGGAAAGTTACCGGTCGCAGGCGCAGCAAGCCGTCACTGGTCGCGCCCATATCGTGGATGTCTTCCTTGTAGCGCCGCGACGATTGCACGGTGCCGAGCTGGCCGATGCTGTTGATGAGCACCGCCGAACCTGACCCGATGTTGAAACCGCTGATTCCAGCGATGAACGTTCCAGCGTGAATGCCGACCGTGCCAATGCGGATCACGCCCGAATCGCCCGGAACGCCCTGGTTTCCGATATCGATGTTGTTGCTTTCGTCCGCGTTGAAGTTGCCGCCTGCATTGTCCCCCACCATGATGTTCTCGCTTCCTCCTGCCTGGGTGGAAGTTCCCAAGTTCACGCCGGCATTATTTCCGATTGCGGTGTTGCCCGTGCCGGAATTGTTGGCGCCGAGGGCGTCGTATCCGCTGGCGGTGTTGTTGTTGCCGGTCGAATTCAACGTTAGGGCATAGCTTCCGACGCTTGTATTGTTGTTTCCATTATTGGTAAATAGCGAGCTAAATCCTATAGCGGTATTGTCGTTGCCGCTCGTGCTAATAAGGAGCGCACTATCTCCGCTGGCCGTGTTGTCGTTGCCGGTGGTGTTGGAGGCGAGGGCCTCGTATCCAACGGCGGCGTTGTTGGCGCCGGTCATGCTGAAATTACCGGCTTCCTGGCCAACGAACGTGTTCTGTGTTCCAAAGTTGTGGGCAAACTGATAGCTGCCCAAATTGATCACTCCCGTGGCTGAGTTCGTCGTGGACGGGAGACTGAGCGCCTTGGTCAGGCTGATATTGCCGGTGATGCCCTGGTCGCCGACGAAAGTGTTGGCGCCGAGCGTGGCGAACGGCGAGCAGGCGAGAGGCAGCGCCACCGCCGCCTTTCCCGCACCGCAGGAGGCGCTCGCTAGACTCAGCGTGCCGGTAGTGGTGATCGGGTTCGACGGCGATGCCGTCAAGCCGGCGCCCGCGGTCACGCTGGTTACCGTACCTGAGGCGGAAGTCCCCGTGCCAAGTTGGCCGTTGCCGTCGATGATCACCGGCAGCGGGCTGGCGCCTCCCGGAGTTACTCCCGTGATGCCCGCGATGAAGGTCTGCGTCTGGGTGCCGCCGGTGCCGATGCGGATCACACCCGAGTCTGCCGCAACGCCGGGGTTGCCAATATCGATGTTGTTGCTTTCGCTTGAGGCGAAGTTCTGGCCGGCCAGGTACCCCAGCATGATGTTCGAGCTTCCGGCATTTAGGTTGCCGCCAGTGGAGGCCCCGACAGCGACGTTATACCTGCCCGTCTTGTTGCCGTTGAGAGCGCCGTACCCGTTGGCGGTGTTGGCGAAGCCTGTGGAGTTGACTTCGAGGGCGTAGCTCCCGCTGGCGGTGTTGCTGTAGCCTGTGGTGTTGGAATAGAGGGCCTGGTCCCCGCTGGCGGTGTTGCTGTAGCCTGTGGTGTTTAAATACAGCGCCCGGGTTCCGTTGGCGGTGTTGTAGGCGCCTGAAGTTAGCGCTTGCAGAGCTTGGTAGCCCGTCGCAGTGTTAGCGCCATACCCACCGCTCGCGGTGGCATCCGCGGTGAAGTTCCCGGCGCTGGTTCCAACAAACGTGTTCTGCGTGGAGTTTGGGCAACAGGCGTGAATCAGGGGATTGCCTCCCAGGTTGATGACCCCCACGTCCGCTCCCGTGGTCTGGGCAAGGTTTAGCGCAGCATTCAAGGTCTGGTCGGCGGCGAAGGTGTTAGCGATGTCCAGGCGCGCGTAATTGGCTGCCGCCACCCCTCCCAGATTGGTCG
>JBEKEZ010000064.1:0-23326 GCA_050013575.1 Terriglobia bacterium
GAAAAGTCTGAACGGCTGACTTTTCCACCGCGCTTGGAAATCCGGCAAAAGTCGCCGGATTTCCACATTCCCACAGCGCCGACGGCGACCCTCACCTCTCAACTGCCCAAAAGATTACACATCCCAACGCCAGTTGGAATGGCGTCGAAGCGGCTGAGGTAAAGCCATGGGCAAGATGCCCATGCCACACGTGGGGCTCAATGCCAGTTGGAATCGTCGAAGCGGCTGAGGTCGACATTGTCGTCGAGCAGGCCCAGAGTAATGATGGCGAAGGTGAAGACCGTGGTTCCTTCGTGAAGGTGCCCGCCGAAGGCCTTTTTGTCGTCGGTCATCGTGATGTGGGCGTGGATTCGGCCGCCGAGCACATACCCATTCACCGCGATCAGATCCATCGGGCCCGCCCGCTTCGTATAGGCGAGTTTCGCCGGCAGCGTGGTGTTGCTCACGGCGTGGACGTGGAAGCTCGTGACCGACCCGACGCCGCTCAGGATCACCGCGTTCTTGATCTTTTCGTTTTTGACCGCTTGCTCGAGCCCCTCCAGCAGATCAGTGTTGTACTTCAAGCGGATCAACACGACACGCTTCATCTCGCTGGGAACGCTTACGACGGCCGGCGCCGCCTGCTCCGCCGCGGGCGTAGGTAGCCCCGCCAGCACCAGCATCGAAACCACGAGGCAAATTGTCTTTTTCATCATTCCTCCTGGGAGGGAAGAAATTGGAAAATGGAAATTTGAAACTCGAAAGCCGCTATCTCGCCGCAGTATTATCTCACCATCTCGCTACTCGAAGGTGCTCGCGCCTTGCGAGACCGCACTCCGGGGTCATCTTTTCACTTGACAGGCATTAAGACCTATGTTATCTATAAGACCAGGGCAATTGGATGGACCTCGAGTTGAAACCTCGCTGCACGAGTACGGTTGACCACAACATTAACAAAGAAAGTCGGAAGCAAGGGGATTCGTGTGCAAAGATGTTAAAAAACGAGGTTCGAAGCCACCATCTTATTGAAAACAAAGAAAGTCGATCTGGAACGAACCCAAGAACGAACCCAATTTCCTGGCCATTTGAGGCTGAATTTGGGAGATTTTGGGACAGAATCGGGGCATACGACGGTTAAGGTTTCTTGCCACTCGCCGCTGGATTTTCTGGCTGGCGGTACTGATTAGTAATCTAGCTTCAAAGGAGCATTCCCATGGAATTTCTTCGCGAGTCGATGCTTGAGCTGATCATTCAGACTTCCACCAATCTGCCGCCGGACGTTCGCCAGGCGATGGCTGCGGCGCTGAAGCGGGAAAATGCCGCAACCCAGGCTGGGCAGGCGCTGGCGATTATCGGCGAGAATATTGACATGGCTTATCAGGGCGAAGGCGCGATTTGTCAGGACACAGGCTATCTGACTTTCGAAATCAAAACGCCGGTCGGCGTGAATCAGATGGTGATGAGAAAGCAGATTGCCGAGGCCATTGCCGAAGCCACCAGGCGCGGCAAACTGCGCCCCAATTCGGTGGATTCGATTACGGGCAAGAACAGCGGGAACAACCTTGGCCCGGGCACGCCCGCGGTCCACTTCGAGCAGTGGGAAGAGCCGGAGATTGAAGTGCGGCTGCTACTGAAAGGCGGCGGCTGCGAGAACAAGAACATTCAGTATTCCGTGCCCTCGACGCTCGACCATTTGGGCCGCGCGGACCGCGACCTGAACGGAGTAAAGAAATGCATCCTGCACGCCGTGTGGCAGGCGCAAGGGCAAGGCTGCGGGCCGGGCGCGCTGGGCGTGTGCATCGGCGCCGACCGCGCCTCGGGTTATCATCTGGCTAAGCTTCAGCTCTTCCGGCCACTCGATGACGTGAACCCCGACCCCAGGCTTGACAAGCTGGAACGGGAAATCATGGAGGACGCGAACAAACTGGGCGTCGGACCGATGGGCTTTGGCGGCGCGGCAACGCTTATTGGCTGCAAGATCACGGCCGCGAACCGGCTGCCCGCGAGTTTCTTTGTCTCCGTCGCGTACGATTGCTGGGCGTTTCGACGCCTCGGCGTGTTGTTGGACGCCCAGGCAGGCGCGATCACCAAATGGCTCTATCGCGATCCCGAGCGCCCCGTGGAGCGATTGATGCCGGAAGGAGAAGGCTTCAAGTTAACGGGCCGCGAGATTCGCCTGGAGCCACCACTGAGCGAAGAAAAGGTGCGGGCGCTGAAGGTGGGGGACGTGGTGCTGATCAACGGACCGATGGTCACGGGCCGCGACGGCGCGCACACTTACCTGTTGCATCACGACTCGCCTTGCGACCTGCGCGGCGGCATCCTCTACCACTGTGGGCCGGTAATGATCAAAGAGGACGGCAAATGGCGCGTCGTTGCCGCCGGCCCAACCACCAGCATTCGCGAGGAACCCTACGAGGCCGATATCATCAAGCGCTACGGCCTGCGCGGCATCATCGGCAAAGGAGGCATGGGGAAGAAGACCTCGGGCGCGCTGAAGGAATTTGGCGCTGTTTACCTCCATGCTATCGGCGGCGCAGCCCAGTTCTACGCTCGCTGCCTGAAGGCTACGGGAGTGGATTTGTTGGAAGAACTCGGCATCCCTGAAGCCATGTGGCATTACGAGGCCAGGGATTTCATGGCCATCGTCACCATGGACGCGCACGGCAACTCGCTGCACGAGGACGTGGCCACGGCCACGGGAGCAGAGCTGGAGAAGGTCGGGGCGGGAAAAGCATAGGGCGGGACGGGCTCTCGCAGCACCGCGCATTTGAACCAGGTGAGGGACGCCATGGATAACGAGGAGATTCACCCCAGCCGGTGGTTCTACGCCTTGGCCGCACTGGTTTTTGTTGGCGGCTGGGTGGGGTTCGGCGTGATCCTCTTCACGCGTCTCCGAGGCACGGAACGGAAGTTGCTGCAGGTAGTTGTGCCGGGACGGGCGGAAATCACCCTGCGCGACGCGGGGAACTACACGATCTTTTACGAACACAAAAGCGTGGTGGGCAACAAAATTTATTCCACCGCGCCGGAGTTGTCGGGCCTAGAATGCACGGTGATCTCCAAGGCAACCGGAGCCAAGGTGCCTCTGAGCGCCGCCACGAGTGCTAGCTACGAATTCGGAAGCCGGGCGGGCACCTCGGTTTTCGATTTCAACATCCATGACCCAGGGGCGTACGAATTGTTAGCTGCGTATTCCGAGGGCCACCCGGGACCGGAAGTCGTCCTGGCGGTTGGCCATGATTTTACTGCGTCGTTGCTGATCACGGTTTTCGGCTCTCTCGCCATGGTTTTTGGTTCGATTTTAGTTTCGACACTCATCGCCGTAGTAACCGCCGTCAAAAGAAGCAATGCCAAAAAACGTCTGCACGCTGCTCCGCGCACCAATACCTTCGAGTTGACGGAACGGCCGGACGCCGGGTAAGGTTCCATTGTGGTTGCATTTTGGAACCGCAAAGGAGCAGACCGAATGGCAACGCTGACGATTAAAAACGTTCCCCGGGAATTGCACAAACGGTTGAAGAAGAGCGCGGAGCGCCATCGCCGGAGCATGAACAGTGAAGTCATCGCCTTGCTGGAGCAAGACCTGATGAGCAGGCCCGTGGATCCGGAGAAATTCTTGGCTGAGGTTCGCGCGGCACGAGAGCGAACCGCCGCGGAGACCGGCATCTATGTGACTGAGAAGGATCTCCGTAAGGCGAAGAACTGGGGCCGTCGGCGCATACCTCTAATGGGAGGCGCGAAAGGCTCTGGCGGCACGAACAAGATAACAAGGTTGGAACGCCAGAATCGACAGCGAGGAAGGTAAATATGTCCCGACAAACTCTGGATGACTCCAGGCTTAAGGAGCTCGTCAAGGTCGCTCTCGTCGAGGTTCTTGAAGAGCGGAAAGACCTGCTTCGCGATGCCCTGGAAGAGGCGATCGAAGACATGGCGCTGGTGCGCGCTATTCAGGAAGGCGCGCAGTCCAGGACCATGACCAGACGCGAAATGGCGTCGATGCTGAAACGGCACTAGGCTGCCTTGACTATCGCCGGAGGCTGGAATGAAAGCAGTTCGATTTCATCAACACGGCGGCTTGGACGTCCTGAAATACGAGGACGCACCGGAGCCGAAGATTCAAGCCAACGAGGTTCTGGTTCAGGTCAAGACTTGCGCGCTGAATCATCTGGATCTGTGGCTACGCATGGGCGTGCGTGGCTGGAAGCTGGAGATGCCTCACATCGTCGGCAGCGACATCGCCGGTGTGGCGGCTGAGGTTGGATCGCTGGTGACGCGGGTGAACGTGGGTGACCGCGTGCTGCTTTGCCCGGGCATTAGCTGCGGCCAATGCGAAGCCTGCTTCAAAGGTCTGGACAGCGCCTGCCGACAGTACACGCTTTTCGGCGTGATGGTGGATGGCGGCTACGCCGAATACGTCAAATCGCCCGAGGTGAATGTCATCGCGATTCCTGGCGATCTCAGCTTTGATGAGGCCGCTGCCGTGCCGTTGGTTTTCATCACCGCCTGGCACATGCTCTTCACGCGGGCGCGATTGCAGCCGGGCGAAGACGTGCTTGTGGTCGGCGCCGGTTCCGGAGTGGGCAGCGCGGCGATCCAGATTGCGAAACTGGTTGGGGCGCGCGTGATCGCGGTCGCGGGGACCGATGCCAAACTGGAGAAAGCGCGCGTACTCGGCGCCGATGCCGGGATCAATCACCAGAAGCAGTCGATCGCGGAAGAGGTAGCGCGGCTGACGGACAAGCGCGGCGTGGACGTGATCGTTGAGCACGTCGGCCAGGCCGTGTGGGAAGCGTGCTTTGAATCCCTCGCCACCTACGGGCGGCTGGTGACCTGCGGGACAACCTCGGGCGAAGAAGTGAAACTGAACATGCGCCTCTTATACGGCCGCCAGCGCAGCATCCTCGGGTCCTTTATGGGCGGCAAGGCGGAATTGATGGCGGCACTCAAATTTATCGGCCAGCGCAAGCTTAAAGCGGTGATCGATTCCGCGTTTCCGCTCCAGGACGCCGCCGCCGCACAAAGAAAAATGGAATCACGCGATTTCTTCGGGAAGATTCTGTTGCATCTGTAGCGGCCCCTTGGCGCTGTCCAATTGCAAGGTGTCGCCCAACGTGAGATAATGTGCGTCGATGGCTCCTCACTCCATCTCGACCGGCGAAGCTTCGGGACTCGAAGGGATTATTTTCACCCAACTCGACAAGGCGGTGAACTGGGCGCGCAAGTCGTCAATCTGGCCGATGAGCTTTGGCTTGGCCTGTTGCGCGATTGAGATGATGTCGATGGGCGCCTCGCGCTTTGACATCGCGCGCTTTGGGGCGGAAGTCTTCCGTGGCTCTCCGCGACAGTCGGACCTGATGATTGTGGCCGGGCGCGTCTCGCAGAAAATGGCGCCGGTCCTCAAGAAGCTTTACGATCAGATGCCGGAACCTAAGTGGGTGATTTCAATGGGCGCCTGCGCCACATCGGGCGGGGTCTTCAACAATTACGCCATCGTTCAAGGGGTCAACCAGTTTGTTCCCGTCGACGTCTACGTGCCGGGATGCCCTCCGCGGCCCGAGCAACTGATTTACGCCATCATGATGTTGCAGAAGAAAATCGAGTCGCAACGCGGGACGTTCAAAGAGGCCGTACTCCACGCGAAATAAGAAGCGCCTCTCCTCATATTAGCCCTAACTGAAGCAGCGCCGCCTCGGACATTCTGCTCTTGTCCCATGGCGGATCCCAAACCACTTCCACCTCGACGCCTTTGACGAGGGGAACGCTCCTAATCTTGTCCTCGACTTCGCCGGGCAGTGTTCGCGCCGCCGGGCATCCAGGCGCGGTGAGCGTCATTTTCACGCTCACCTCGCCGGTGGGCTCGACCTTCGTGTCGTAAATCAGGCCCAGGTCGTAAATGTTGACAGGAATTTCGGGGTCATAACAAGTGCGGATGACCTCGATGACTTTTTCGCGGAGCGCATTGGGGTCTATCTCGCTCATCGAATCTCTCCAGGAACGGGCTCATCGGCTTCAGTGGAAACCACGTCGTGCTTGTCATCCAATGCGTTGTGAAGCGTGTGCCAAGCCAGGCTGGCGCACTTGACGCGCGCCGGATACTCCGACACGCCGGAAAATACAGCGAGCTTTCCCAGACCGGCCGGTTCAGATTTTTGGCCGTTGCCCGCGCTCTTACCGGTTACCAGCTCGTGGAATTTTTGAAAGAGGCTCTCGGCCTCAGCGCGCGTCTTCCCTTTCACCGTATCCGTCAGGATCGAAGCGGACGCGGTTGAAATCGCGCAGCCGGAACCCTGAAAGCTGACGTCGCTGATCCGGTCGCCGTCCATTTTCAGGAAGATGGTA
The DNA here is from genome assembly GCA_050013575.1 of Terriglobia bacterium. Lineage (GTDB taxonomy): Bacteria > Acidobacteriota > Terriglobia > UBA7540 > UBA7540 > DASYXZ01. Next base: position 6,322 of record JBEKEZ010000064.1, read on the forward strand.
ACCTTGTCTCCGCACAGTCGGTTGAAGCCCTCGGCGCGACGGTCCGGTGCCGCCATAGCGCGAAAGTTATGCGGCTTCCGGTTGTGGTCCAGAATCACTTCTTGGTAGAGACCGTGAAAATCAGACATCAGCCGAAAATCTCCTTAATCCTCCGCTTAGCCTGGCAGATGAACTTGGGCTGCCTCCTGCGCCAAGCTCCCGATCCAGCTCGACTGCTCGGGCGTCTCAGGGACCGAACATGCCCTGGCGATGGTCACACGCTTGACGGCCTCGTCGGTAGTGAGTCCTCCTAGTACGAGAAGACCAGCCGCAATGAGCGCCGACCGGCCCAAGCCTTGCCGGCAATGTACCGCCACGGTTTTGCCTTGGGCCAGATCTCTTTCCAGAGTCTTTATGAAATTCAGCGCATCGCCCTGTGACCGCGGCACACCACGATCGGGAATAGGAAACGAGCAATACGTGATGCCGTTTGCGAGACAGGCCTTCTCTTCACCCTTCAAATTCAATTCTTCCTCTTCTTCCGGCGTCAGCATCGAGGCGACGACATTCACGCCCGCACTACTCCAGGCCCGCACTTCAGCTTCGAGCCAGTCACCTCCCCGCGGACGCGCTGAAATGGCGAGTCGCCCAAGCCACGAACCTTCAATCCAGTACAGGGTTGGGGTCATCTTCTACCTTTCCCGGCGAGCCGTCTGACCAGCCATTCACTGATCCTTCGTAATCACCTCTCGAGGCAGCGCGTCTACATCGAAGCCTCGATCTCGAAGTATCTTGATCCGATGATGACCGTCAAGCACCGTGCCATCGGGACGAGCCTTCAGCGAAGCTGGTTGCCCAGGCAAGAGTGTCTTTCTTAGTTCCTCCGTCGTCAGTTGCACGAGTGTTTTGAGCTTCGCTTTGCTGAGTACGTCGTCGGAATGCAGCGACTTCAGCGGCAAATCGTCGGTCATAGCTCTCAGCCGAAAATCTCCTTCACTTTCTTGATGCCTTCCACTAGGGCGTCCACTTCCTCCTTGGTATTATAGAACGCCAGCGACGCGCGAGTGGTGGCGGGAATTCCGAAACGGTGCATCACGGGCTGAGCGCAGTGGTGGCCAGTGCGGACGGCGATGCCTTCCTGGTCCAGAATCGTGCCCGCGTCGTGCGGGTGAACGCCGTCCAACACGAAAGAAAGCACAGCCGCTTTATCTTTTGCGGTGCCGATGATGCGCAGTCCCGCAATTTCGGACAGCCGCGCCGTCGCGTAGCTCAACAATTCGTGCTCGTAGGCACCTATGTTTTCAAGGCCGACCTTGTTGACGTAATCGATTCCGGCGGCCAGCCCAATGACCCCGGCGATGTTGGGCGTCCCGGCCTCGAATTTGTAGGGAATCACGTTGTAAAGAGTCTTCTCAAAGGTTACGGAGCTGATCATGTCGCCGCCACCGTGAAAGGGAGGCATGGCTTCGAGGAGCGCTGCCTTGCCGTACAGCACGCCGATGCCCGTCGGACCAAACAGTTTGTGGCCCGACACGGTGTAAAAATCACAATCGAGCGCCTGCACGTCGATTCTCAAATGCGGCGCTGCCTGAGCGCCGTCAATCAGCACTGGCACGTTGGCTCGATGGGCTAGCTTGATAATTCGATCAATCGAGTTAATCGTCCCTAGCGCGTTGGAGACATGGGTCACGGCCACCAATTTGGTGCGGGAATTCAGCAGTTTTTCAAATTCATCAAGCAACAGTTCGCCAGCGTCGTTGATGGGCGCCACGCGCAGGTTGGCGCCTTTCTCCTCGCACAGCATCTGCCAGGGCACGATGTTGGAGTGGTGCTCCATGGCGGAGATGAGGATTTCCTCGCCGGCGCCGACGTTCTTGCGGCCATAAGTCATCGCCACCAGGTTGATGGCCTCGGTGGTGCCGCGCACAAAAATGATTTCGTGAGAGTCGCGGGCGTTCAGAAAATGCTGGACCTTGACGCGAGCGTCTTCGTAGGCCTTGGTTGCCCGCTGGCTCAGCTCGTGAACGCCGCGGTGGACGTTGGCATTGTCCTCGGTGTAGTAACGCTTCAGCGCATCGAGGACTGCCTTGGGCTTCTGGCTGGTTGCCGCGTTGTCCAGGTACACCAGCGGCTTTCCATTCACCTGTTGCTTCAGAATAGGAAAGTCTTCGCGGATCTTGTGAACATCGAAACCGTTTGATGAAGGTCCCTCGATGGTTGAGCTCAGAATTTCATGAGGGATTACTGCCATAATATTCCTCTCCATCAATAGTGCTTTCAGCCCATCGCGCCAAAGGCCTCATCGTGCTTCGTGTAGGCGCGAAACTCGCTCACTGAGTTCTTCGGGCTCCCGACTTTCGACTCCTGACTCCTGCTTCTCCGCCAGTTTCCGAACCACGGCCTGTTGCAGCCGCTCGCGCAGCGGTTCGAATTTCAGTTTGCCGATCACGTCATTGGCAAAAGCCACGGTGAGCATCGAGCGCGCCTCTTCCAGCCCGATCCCGCGCGAACGCAAATAGAAGACGGCTTCCGCGTCGATCTGGCCGATGGTGGCGCCGTGCGTACATTTCACGTCGTCGGCAAAGATCTCGAGTTCGGGCTTAGTATTGATCACGCAGTCTTCGGCCAGCAGCAGGTTCTTGTTGCTTTGCTTGGAGTCGGTTTTCTGCGCGTCTTTGCGCACAATGATCTTGCCGTTGAAGACGCCCGTCGACTTCCCATCGAGAACGCCCTTGTAGAGTTCGCGGCTGCTGCAATGCGGCTTGCGGTGGTCGATGGTGGTGTGGTTGTCCACGTGTTGCCGGCCGGACGTAACGAAAAGCCCGTTCAAGGTGGCCTCGGCTCCTTCACCGTCGAGTACGCTGACGACTTCTTCGCGAGCCAGCGCGCTTCCAAAGGCGAAGGAATGCGTATTCACGGTCGACGACCGCTCCTGCTGGAATCGGATGGTGGCGATGTGGAAGGCCTCGCGGCTTTCCCGCTGCTCTTTCACGTACTCCACCCTGGCGTCTTCTTCCACCACCACTTCAGACACAGCGTTGGTGAAATAGACTGCCTGCTCGCCTCCGTCTTCGCTCAGGTATTGCTCAACAATCGTCGCCTGGCTTCCCCGCCCCATCAAAATGAGGTTGCGTGGGTGATGCACTAGCGGTTCGAGACTCCGGCTCGCCACGAACACCAGAAAGATCGGCTGCTGGAGGACAACGTTCGGGGAAATCTCGACGAACGCGCCGTCCTCCCAGAAGGCAGTGTTGAGCGCGACAAAGGGTTGCTTCTCGTATGCCGCGTGGTGAGCGAAATGCATTTCGACCAATTCCGGATGGGTGGCGAGCACTTGAGCCAGACTGCCAATCATCACACCAGCGGGCAAGGAAGCATCGGGTGCAGCCATCTCCACGTGCTGGCCATTGTAAAAAAGCAGCGTAATACGGTCCGGCCGATCCGTGAGCAAAGACTCGCTGGGCTGGCGTGCGCTGACGGGCGCAAGATATTCCGCTGCTGGCCGGAAGGGAATCCTGGTGAGCGGCGCGACGCTGGTATATTTCCATTCCTCGATGCGGGTTGTGGGAAAGCCAAGGTCGGCAAAACGGTCGAGCGCGCCCTTGCGAATCTTCTGGAGCCACAAGGGGTCCTTGCCCCCACGCCGTTGCTCGAGCTCGGCAAAATGCTTGAAGTAAATGTCCTGTTCTTTGGTTGCAATCATATTTTTTTCTTGCCACTTGCCACATGCCACTTGCCGCGCAGCTTTACTGATGGCTGACCGCTGATAGCTGATTACTGCCTTCCAGCCACACGTAGCCCCTTTCCTCAAGTTCCAGCGCCAGCTCTTTTCCGCCCGACTTCACAATGCGGCCGTCCGAAAGCACGTGGACAAAATCCGGCACGATGTAATTCAAGAGCCGCTGGTAGTGCGTGACCACGATGATCGACCGGTCTTTCGAGCGCTGCGCGTTCACGCCGTTGGCTACAATCTTCAAGGCGTCGATGTCCAGGCCCGAGTCGGTTTCATCCAAAATGGCCAGCTTGGGTTGAAGCACCGCCATCTGAAAAATCTCGTTGCGCTTTTTCTCGCCGCCCGAGAAGCCTTCGTTCACGGGGCGGTTCATCAGCGTCTCGTCCATTTCCAGCAGCTTTATCTTTTCGCGGATCAGCGAAAGAAAGTCCATTGCGTCCAGTTCTTCCAGGCCCTGCTGCTTGCGGATGACGTTCAAAGCCGCGCGCAGGAAATAGAGGTTGCTGACGCCCGGAATCTCGACCGGATACTGAAATGCCATAAAGATTCCGGCTCGGGCACGGTCCTCGGGCGAAAGCGAGAGCAGGTTCTGCCCCTCATACAAAACTTCGCCTTCGGTCACGCCGTAAACGTCGCGCCCGGCCAGCACCTGCGCCAGCGTCGACTTGCCCGAGCCGTTCGGCCCCATGATGGCGTGCACTTCACCCAGGTTCACCTGGAGGTCAATGCCCCGCAGAATTTCTTTTTTTCCCACTCTCGCATGCAGATTTTTGATTTCCAGTAACATTAACTTTTGTCCTTTGTCCGTAGCGTGGCATGGGCATCCTGTCCATGCGCTGCCACGGGCGAGACGCCCGTGCCACTTGCCGCTACGCAAAAAATTCCGAAACCTTCACCGAAAACCCCGGCAGCCATTCGGGATCTTCCAGTAATTCATCGCCCCGCCGCCTTGTGATGCCAGACAGTCCGTGGATATAAACTTCACGCTCCTCCGGATAAACCAACCATATCCGCTTACAACCAGCAGCGAAGTAATCGCTCCTGCGTTGGTCCAGCTCCCGAGGCGTATTGCTGGGAGAGACCACCTCAACGGCAAGATCGGGCGCACCTTCGACAACTCCGTCGTATGGCAACTCGCGGGCGGCACTTACAAAGGCGACGTCCGGCACGCGAACCGTATTCCCGACCAAATGGAAAGCCTGTTCCGCCACAACAGTTCCGATCTTGTGCGTTTGCAGGAAGGACATCAGTAAGAAAAAGATCCTGTCGCGAATCAAATTGTGACGCAACATTCCAGGAGACACTGTGATTAACTCTCCTTCCACCAGTTCGTAACGCACATCGCGCGTGCCGACGGATTCCGGCAGCCGTATGAAATCCTCAACTGTCAAAAGCGTTTTCGTTGCCATGTTCATACCTCAAAATCCGAAAGCAATCAGAGCACCGGCTTCATCGCCGGAACCTGCTGGTAGGTGAAGTTCCCCACATCAGTTCTCTCCCGCGCGTGTTCGATGGTCATGCTGACGAGGTCCCCCGTGGCGTCGAATTCAACCAGTGTGTTCTCGTCCAAGCCCCTGGCTTCGACCACGTCGCCCTTCCTGAGCGTGATGTACAAGGTGTCAGTGCCCTCAATGCATTGGATCGTCATGAGCTCCGCCTTTATTCTGACGGAAGTGCCGCAGACTTGAAGAGCAAGTCTGCGCTACCAGCTTTTTTTCCCACTCTCGCGTGCAGATCTTTGATTTCAAGTAGCATTCGATTTTCGTCCTTTGTCCTTCGTCACAAGTCCCTTGTCTGTAGCGCCGGGCTTCAGCCCAGCAAAGTGTCTTAAACTCCGTATTACTAGCAACTTACATCGATCATTGTGCCTCTCGGGTTCGTTTCTCAAATCTGTTGGTTCGAACCCAAGCCTCAATGATTCTAAAGGACTTCTTGGGTTCGTCATTCGCCAAAAATCACCAAAATCTCGGGTTCGTTCCAGAAGCTTTTGTTGATTCTAAAAGACTTCTTGGGTTCGTTCCTCGTTTTTGGCCCATGGGGTATACCCTCCCATTTTTGCCCACTAATCGTTCTCCACGAAAAACTCTGAAACCTTCGCAGAAAATCCTGGCAATAGTTCGGCGTCTTCAAGCATTTCTTCCGCTTTCCGCCGCGTGACACCCGCCAAACCGTGGATGTAAACCTCCCGATGCTCGGGATGGAACACCCACACGCGCTTGCAGCCTCCTGCGAAATAATCGCTGATGCGCTGTTCAATCTCGCGCGGAGTGTTGCTGGGAGACACGACCTCTACCACCAGATCAGGAGCACCTTGAGGTAGCCTGTCTAGAGGTAGCTCCCGCCCGCGTCGAACGAATGCAACATCGGGCACCCGCACTGTGGTCCCAAAGAGGTGAAATGGCTGTTCGGATACCACCGTGCCGAGATTGCCCTTGTCGACAGCGACCTTCAACGAGACGAGCGCTCTGTCCCGAACAAGGTTGTGACGGAGCATCGCAGGCGACATTTCGATGAGCTCTCCTTCCACCAGTTCATATCGCACATCGCGCTCGCCGACGGATTCCGGCAGCCGCATGAATTCCTCGACCGTTAAAAGCGTTTTAGTCGCCATCGTGCATCCTCACCCGAGTGCTCGTGCCTCTTCTCAAGGGGAGCCGCTGCAGCCTGCCCCCGCTTTTACCCTTTCGCAGTGGCGGGCGGTGCAAGCAAGCTGCAGCAACGTTTGAGCGTCGCCCGATCGACTTGGTACTTGAAGTTTTCCACCTGGAACCTAACCTCCGGGCCTGGCTGGTCGACGTCGCACCACAGCGTCCAGCCCACTCGGAACGGCAGTTCCGTCTCGTCGTCAACCGACCGCGCCATAAAGGGTTGTTCTATCCTAAACAGTTGTCTGGCCATTTCTATGCCGAGGCTCCGATCCCATGCTGCAGCGGGTTGCCTCGAAGCTGCCTCCCTTATCCGTCAGGCTCAGGCTGTAACAACTGCCGCGCCAAAGAAGCACAGTGGTCACGTCCTGCCTCCGCCAATTCATCTCTTCTGCCAAAGACAAGTTCACTAATTTCCCCTCCAGCTTCCCTGGCGGCCGCGAGCCTCGAAGGTATTCAACTGGCATCTCGGCCACGCGATGGTCAGGGTCGCCGTTGTCGTGGATGATGTCGACTAGGACTTTCTGGGTCATGGTTCTTGCTCCTCAATATAAATTGCTCCTCTGGCTAAGGTCCAAAGGCTTATCCTACCGAGCCCTCCAAACTTACGCTCAGCAGCTTCTGCGCTTCGACGGCAAACTCCATGGGCAATTCGTGGAAGACTTTCTTGCAGAAGCCGTTGACGATCATGGAGATGGCGTCTTCCATGGAGAGCCCACGCTGGCGACAATAGAAGAGCTGATCCTCGCCGATCTTAGACGTGGATGCTTCGTGCTCCACCTGGGCCGTTGAGTTCCTCACCTCGAGGTACGGGAAGGTGTGCGCGCCGCACTTATCGCCCAGAAGCAGCGAGTCGCACTGCGAGAAGTTTCGCGCCCCGGTCGCGCCCTTCATGACTTTCACCATCCCGCGATAGCTGTTCTGCCCGTGGCCGGCAGAGATGCCCTTGGAGACGATGGTGCTCTTGGTGTTTTTGCCGATGTGGATCATTTTCGTCCCCGTGTCGGCCTGCTGATAATTGTTGGTGAGCGCCACCGAGTAAAATTCGCCTACTGAATTTTCGCCTTGCAGGATGCAGCCTGGATATTTCCAGGTAATGGCCGAACCCGTCTCGACCTGCGTCCACGAGATTTTGGAATTCACGCCCAGGCACTTGCCGCGCTTGGTGACGAAATTGTAGATTCCGCCCTTCCCTTCCTTGTCGCCCGGATACCAGTTCTGGACGGTCGAGTACTTGATGGTCGCGTTATCGAGCGCCACCAATTCCACCACCGCGGCATGCAATTGATTCGTGTCGCGCATCGGCGCCGTACAGCCTTCGAGGTAACTCACGTAAGCGCCCTCGTCGGCGACAATCAGCGTTCGCTCAAACTGGCCGGTGTTCTCGGCGTTGATGCGGAAGTAAGTGGAAAGCTCCATCGGGCAGCGCACGCCTTTGGGCACGTAGCAGAAAGAACCATCGGTGAAGACCGCAGAGTTCAAGGTCGCGAAGAAGTTGTCCGTGTAAGGCACCACCGATCCGAGATATTTCTTCACCAACTCCGGGTGTTCCAGCACGGCCTCGGAAAACGAGCAAAAGATGATCCCCGCTTCGGCCAGCTTTTTCTTGAAGGTGGTTGCCACCGAGACGCTGTCAAACACCGCATCGACGGCCACGCCCGTCAACATTTCCTGTTCCTTAAGCGGGATGCCCAGCTTCGCGTAGGTCTTCAGAACCTCAGGATCGATTTCCTCCAGGCTCTTGGGCCCCGCGCTCTTCGATTTTGGCGCCGAGTAGTACGTGATGGCCTGGTAGTCGATGGTCGGATAGTGGATGTTGGCCCACGACGGCTCCTTCATCGTCAGCCAGTGGCGGAAAGACTTCAGCCGCCATTCGAGCATCCACTCCGGCTCCCGCTTCTTGGCCGAAATCAGGCGAATGATGTCCTCATTCAAACCCGGCGGCACGGAATCCGTCTCGACTTCCGTATAAAAGCCGTACTTGTATTCCTTGTTCGCCAGCGTTGCAACATCACTGGTTGGTGTAGGCATGAGTCAAAACTCCTTCGTCGTAGACGATCTAAGGGATGCTCCCGATCTGTACCAAACCTTGGCCTTCTTCGCCCAGGCTAGCCACGGTTACCGAACTGAGCGCCTTGGCGATAACCTCATTCACCTTGTTCAACGGCTCGCGGACCGTGCAGGTGGAAGCCTGTGAGCACTGGCCGCGCGCCGTCTCACAGGAAGTGATCAAAACGGGGCCGTCGATGGCGCGAATAACGTCAAACGCGGTCACCGACGACGGGTCGCGAGCCAGTTTGTAGCCACCTTCTACGCCATGCTGCGAGACCAGCAGACCATTCTTGACCAGCTTCTGGAGCACTTTCGCTAGAAGCTCCGCTGGGATGCCGTAGGCCTTGGCAATTTCCTTGGTGTTGCAGGCCCCCCCAGCCTCCTTAGAGGCCAGGTACCGCACGGCAATAAGCCCGTAGTCCGACTTCTTGCTTAGCTTCAACATATTGACATCCCGAGTCCTTTGGAATATCCGACTTGTTTGGTCGGATATAGAATAGCGCTCGGAATATGCGGTGTCAAGATGTTTTTTGTAATTACGATCCTATTGATTTAAGGCGTCTTAACCTGAGGACGGCACGGATTGAGCGGCGAAACTTCCCCATCTCAATTGACGGCGTTACGCATTTTTCTGACCCGAGGCCGCATCACGACGTCAGCTTCGATGGCCCTGCCAGTTTCGAAGCCGCGCCGTCTTGCGCAGCCAGGACTTTGGTCAGTGTCGCGGCGAGAGCGTCAATCGCCCCGCCTCCGCCCACTACCAGAATCTGGGGAACAAACTGCGCGCCTTTGTCGGCAAGCACCGTGGCGACGTTCACAAGCGCGGTGCTGGTGGCGCCGATCGCTTCTTTTTGGGTTCTGAATCCCTCCGCCTTGGCCACGCCCTGAGCGCGGATCACGTCCGCCTGCGCCGTACCCGTTTGCTTAATAAACTCGGATTCTCCGCGCGCCTGTTGTACTCGGGCGTCCGCGTTGTTCTTGTTGATCTCGATCCCGATCGACGACTTGGCCAGGTCTCTCTGCATGTCGGCCTTGCCGGTGGTAGCCTCGGTGGCCACGCGCTGTTCCTGCGCCTTCTGCTGCATCTTAAACGTCTCGATTTCCTGGTTGGCAATTTCGCGGCGAGTGAGCACAGCCACCAATTCCTGTGGAAGGATCACGTCCTGGATATAGACGCCCTTGGTTTCGACCTCGTAGGTGGCGAGTTGGGTTGAGATATGTTGCATCGCCTCTTCCTGAACCGTTTGCCGGCTCTGGATAAACGCAACCGCGGCCATCCCGCCCAGTTTGTCGCGGAAGAGATTGCCGACGGCGGCCTGAAGAACTTCATTCACCAGGTTCAGCATGCTGCCCACCATGGAAATCACCCGCGGGCCCTTGGTGTCTGGAACGTGAATTAGAACCTGAAGGTCGATGGTGAAAATGAATCCTTCACGGCTCTTGGCCACGATGGGCTCGAGTCGCGCGTCGAGGCCGTGGGCGCCGGTCACGCCTTTGGCCCAGTCCAGCTTCAGGATGGCGGTGGGGACGATCTCCGCTTGATAGATGCGAGGGTTGATCGGGTACTTGCCGGTGCGAAGCGGTTCCTCCCAAATGCCTCGATGCCCGGGCTTCACCAAGCTGCCAAACTTGAATTCGACGCCCGAGGTGTCTTCGGTGGGCAAGCCCACGTAGGATTTGATCACCGCCACTTGGCCCTGCTCGACCACAAGCATGGGCACTTGCTCGACGCGCACCAAAAAAGGATTCAGGTTATAGGCGCCGTAGAGCAGCGGGTCGTGTTGCAATCCGATCTTTCCGCCTTTGTCGAGGAAGGCCTGGAAATCCTGATACGACTTGTGCTGATCGTTCTTGCTTCCCAGAATGGTCTCGATCAACTGGGCGTTGGCGGCAAGCGTCGAAACTTTGCTGTCAGCGGTAATTTTCTTTTCAAGCTCTTCGATATCGTTAAATCCGCCCAGCCGGCTGGCGATATCGCCGGCGGGAAGAGGGTCGCCGTCGAGAGTCGTCACCACGCCGATCATGTCAACCACGTGCCCGCTTTCGGTGGCTCGCGGCTCGATACGCGTCACATTGAGCTGACGCTGCTCGAGGCCGAATGCTTCCAGGCTCAAACCTTCGGCCAATATCCCCTTTCTGATTTCCTCGGAAACAGGAATGCCATAGGTTTGGGGCTTGGTAATCACGAGGAACGCGACTGGGTGAATGGGTGCCAATGTTCCCGGCGGCAGGACTGGACGTTGCACACCCTTCTGGCCTTTGATCTTTCGGCCGCCGGACAAGTCCACGCCCTCCACAAACGCCTTGAGGTCGGTAAAGTTGCCAAATCCTGAAGTGAAGGCGGCCGATTTCGCGCCAATGGGAAGCGGGTCGCCGATTTGGGCGATCACCACGCCGATCTGTCCTGCCGGCACCTGGACCCACGGATGTTTGGTGACGGCGTACATCAGCCAGAATCGGACGCGCAGTCCGGGCATCAAGAGTTCCGCTTGATATCCGGCCTCGCCTTGGAAGGCGATCGGATTGTCGCCTGGCAGCTTCTTTCCGATCCGCTTGCGCACCAGCCCCACTTGCATCGGGCCAATGCTGTAAATCGACTCCCACACAACGATAATCACGCCTGCTATTACGATCCATTCTATAATCGTCCCGAGCATAAAGCCCCCTGGAGTTCTTCACTCACCGTGATAGAAGCGCGTTTCGGTTTGTGATGTGAACTGTTTCGCTCGATAACGGTGCTTAATTCTACCTCCAAGAAAGGTCGATGGCTGAGTTTTCCGGGTGTGCACGGACTCAGGCGCCCTACCCGCTCCTGCAGGGCCGTGGATTGCTCCGCCCAAAGCCGTCCCTGAGGCGGCTTTGCATAACGGCCCAGTGGCGCGATGCTGATCCACGACCTGACCTTCATGACAGAGTCTTTCGGAATCGCCGCGACGCCACTCCGAGCGTGAATAGTCCCATCACGGCGAGGGCGGCGATCTGAGGCCACAGAATATTGAGGCCGACGCCCTTCAAGAAAATGCCGCGCAGGATCACGATGATGTAGCGCATGGGATTCAGGTAAGTGAGCCCTTGGACGACCGCCGGCATGTTGGCGACCGGGAACATAAAACCCGAAAGCAGGACAGCAGGCATGAAGAAGAAAAACGTGCTCATCATCGCCTGCTGCTGAGTCTGGCTCAAGGTTGAAATCAGCAGCCCGACGCCGAGCATGGTCATCAGATACACGGACGTCGCGAAAACCAGCAGGGCGGAACTTCCCCGGACGGGGATTTGAAACCAGGCCACGCCCACCAGCGTCACCAGAGTCAGATCGACGAAGCCGATCAGGGCGAAAGGCACCGTCTTGCCCAGGATAAACTCCACCGGCCGGATGGGTGTCACCATGATTTGTTCCATGGTGCCAATTTCTTTCTCGCGCACGATCGCCATGCTGGTCAAAAGCAGCGTCAGCAACGTAATCATCAAGGCAATTACGCCGGGCACGAAATAGGTGCGGCTTTCGAGGTTTTCGTTGAACCACGTGCGTGTCTGGAGATTCACTTGGCCGGGCTCGCGGATATCGCCGCGCAGGCGGTGGATGCGCTGCGACAATATGGCGCGTGAGAACTGCTGCACGATCCCGTTGCTGTAGCCCAAGACGATGCCGGCGGTGTTGGAGTCCGTCCCATCCACGATCATTTGGAACGGCGCCGAGCGGCCGGCTCGCAGGTCCCCTTCAAAGCCCTTGTCCACGCGCAGAACCACCCGGGCCTTTCTGCCATCGAGCAGTTCGCGCTGGCGGGCGTCGTTCGTCACGTATTCGACGACATCAAAGTAACCCGACTTCGTGAACTGGCTCAGCAGATCGCGGCTGGTCACGGTGTTATCCAGGTCATAAATGGCGGTGTCGATGTGCCGCACGTCGGTGCTCGCCGCGTAGCTGAAGATGAGCAACTGGATGATGGGAACCGCGAAGATGAACATCTTCATGCGCGGGTCGCGAAAAACCTGGATGAATTCCTTGATGAGCATGTGCTGGATACGTTCCCACATGGCTATACCAGCTTCTTCCTGAAGAATCCGACCGCCATCAGCACGTTGGCTGCGGCGTAGACCACCAGCAGGAACCCCTCACCCGCCAGAACCGAGGGCCCCACTCCCTTCAGGTAAATCGCTTTGAGCAAAGCGATGAAGTAGCGGGCCGGGACGAGGTAAGTGATCCACTGAATCACCAGCGGCATATTGCTGATCGAAAAAATGAACCCCGAAAGTAGAAACGAGGGCACGAAGGTCAGCACCATCGCAAACTGATTGGCCATGAGTTGGTTTTTGGCGACGATGCTGATGACGATGCCAAAGGCCATGGTGCCCACCAGGAAAATTCCGGCCGATGCAAAGAGCAGAAGGGTGCTGCCGCGCAGCGGAACATGAAACAGGAACTCGCCGAGCACCACCGCGATGAGAACATCCACCAGGCCGATCGTGAAATAAGGCAGCAGCTTGCCCAGGACCAATTCGCGGCCCGTCACCGGCGTGGAGATGAGCTGTTCCATCGTGCCGCGCTCCCATTCGCGCGCCACGGTAAGCGAGGTCAGGAGCGCCGCGATCACCATCATGATGACGGCGATGAGGCCCGGGATGATGTAGTTCCGCGATTCCAGCTCCGGGTTGAACCAGACACGCGGACGGAAATCGACGGGCGCATCGAGCGCCATGCCGCCCAACCGCCGGATTTCCCGAAGGCTCAAGGCCTGAGAATAAGTCTGGGTTACGACGTCGGCATAACTCACCGCGAGGGTGGCCGTATTGGAGTCGCTGCCGTCCACGATCAATTGGACAGAAGCCGGGCGACCCGATCGAACCTGGTTGGCGAAGTCTCTCGGCACCACCAGGGCAACCAGCGCGTGGCCGGAATCAATCTCTCGTTCCAGCTCCCGATAGTTCCAGCCGTAACCTTCGACCGAAAAGTAGCGGGAGCCTCCGAACTGGCTGACGAAATCGCGGCTGGCGGGCGTTTGGCTCTGGTCCCAGACGATCATGGGAACGTTGTCCACGTCGAGCGTCAGCGCATACCCGTAGAGCATCAGCAACAGCATGGGCATGGCGATGGCCATCCCCAGGCTGCGGGGATCCCGAAGAATGTGGAGGAATTCCTTTCGGGCGATCGCCCAGGCACGGCGATGGTTCATTGCTCGACCTCCTGCATGGGCTGGGTGGCGCGGTCGCGGGCTTCAATTAGCGAGACGAAAACGTCTTCCATGGAAGGAAGAATCTTCTCGATCCGCTCAACGTGAAAACCTTTTTGGGGTAGCAATTCCTCGACCGAACGCGCCGCAGCCTCACCGTCATCCGCAACCACGTGCAGGCATTTGCCAAAAAGCGCGACCTCTTTGACCCCGCCGAGTCTTCGGATTTCTTCCATGGCATCCTGGGGCCGCTCGCAGGCGACCTCGAGTACATCCTCCTGCATGAAGTGGGTCTTGAGCGTCTCCGGCGCGCCGTCGGCGATCAGCTCGCCGTGATAAATCAGGGCAATGCGGTCACAATACTCCGCCTCGTCCATGTAGTGCGTGGTCACAAAAACAGTCACACCGCGCCCGGCGAGCTCGTAGATGAGGTCCCAGAACCGACGACGACTGTTGGGATCAACGCCCGAGGTGGGTTCGTCAAGAAAAATGATGGGGGGCTCGTGCAGAATCGCGCAGCCGAGCGCCAGCCTCTGCTTCCAACCGCCAGCCAGGATCCCGGTGCGCGCATTTCGATGGGCTTGAAGACCGGCCATCTCGATCACCCATTCTTTGCGCTGGCGTTTCTTTTCCGGGGCGATGCGATAGATGCCGCTGTAGAAGTCGATGTTTTCTTCGACCGTAAGGTCCTCATACAGCGAAAATCTCTGGCTCATGTAGCCGATGTGGCTCTTGATCTCCTCCGATTGCGTGCGGACGTCAAACCCCGCCACCGTGGCTGAGCCGCCGCTCGGCGCCAGGATGCCGCATAACATTCGGATGGTCGTGGACTTGCCCGCGCCATTCGGGCCGAGAAATCCGAAAATTTCACCCTTCGCTACGTCAAAGCTCACGCGGTTCACGGCCACAAACGCGCCGAAGCGCCTCTCGAGGTCTTTCACTACGACAGCCTTTTTCGCTTCAGCGAAGCTCACTCGACTCCCCTGCTTTCTTCTCCCCCAGTACCGAAACGAAAACGTCTTCGAGTGACGGCTCGATGGTGCGAAGACTCGAGAGCTCCAGCCCCGCGCGGATAAGTGTCTGCTCAACCTGCGACCGTGTCGCTTCCAGGTCGGCGGTAACCACGTGCACGCGGTCGCCGAACAATCCCACCGACCCCGTGCCCAGTTGCCGGCGAAGAACCGATGTGGCCCGGCGCGCCTCGGCGGCACGGATCTCCAGGATGCTTCCCCGCATGAGTTTCTTCACCTCGTCCGGAGGGCCCACAGCGAGGAGTTTGCCGTGATGCATCAGCGCGATGCGATTGGCGCGCTCGGCTTCGTCCAGGTAGGCGGTGGAAACGAAAATCGTGACTTTCTCGCGCAGCAACTGATAGAGGATCCTCCAGAAGTCTCGCCGCGAGGAGGGATCCACGCCGTTGGTTGGCTCGTCGAGAAACAACACTTTGGGCGTATGAATGAGCGCGCAAGCCAAGCCCAACTTCTGTTTCATTCCACCGGAGAGATTTCCCGCCAGGCGCTGCTTGAAAAAGGTCAGGTTGCTGAAGGCCAGCAGCCATTCGACCTTCTCCTGACGGCCCCGGCGCGGCACGCCGTAGATATCAGCGTAAAATTCGATGTTCTCTGCAACCGTCAGGTCTGGATAGAGCCCAAAACGCTGGCTCATGTACCCGATATCATTAGCTTACCGCTCCGGCTTCTCTTACTGTGTGGTGACCCGCCACCCAGGCGTCGCCAGAAGTGGGATCCATGATGGCCGCCAGGAGCCGCATGGTGGTGGTTTTGCCCGCGCCGTCGGGACCAACCAGCGCGAAGATTTCTCCCTCTGCCACACTGAGCGTCAGGCGGTCAACGGCGGTCAGGTTGCCGAAGGTTTTGGTCAGCGATTCCGCCCGGATGGCTTCCACGACTTGCCTCCCAGCAGGATGTCCGCGTCGGCCGGCATGCCGGGCTTCAGCTCCAGGTTGGGGTTCTTGATGTCCACCTTGATCCGGTAAACCAGCTTCACCCGCACTTTCTCCGTCTGGACACTCTTGGGTGTGAACTCGGCCTGCGACGAGATAAATGAGACGTGCCCTTCGTAGGATTTGCCCGGGTAAGTGTCAGTCGTCACGCGCGCGCTGGCCAAGCTTGACGCGGCCGAGGTCCGTCTCGTTGATGTAGGCGCGCAGCCAGATGTTTTCGAGGTCGGCCACCGTGACAATGGGCGTTCCCGCTGAAACGTACTCGCCCGGTTCGATGCTCTTGGAGAGCACGACAGCGGACATCGGCGAAGCGAGCGTGGCGTAGCTGAGCCGGGTTTCGGCCACCCCCAGTGCCTGCCGCGCCTGCTCCAGGCGCGCCCGAGCCTGCTCGATGTCTTCCTGGCGCGGACCCTCCTTGACCAGCGCGTACCGCTGCTGCGCATGAGCGTAAGCGGCCCGAGCCTGTTCGATCTCTTCCTTACGCGGACCTTCTTTCACTAAATCCAGTTGCTCCTTTGCCTCGCGTTTGCGGGCCCGGGCCATTTCGGAAGCGGTTCGGGCGGCGTCGTATTGCTGCGCGGAGACTTCTTGCTTCTGGTAAAGGACGCTGTAGCGCTGAAAGTCGTCGGCCAGCCGGTTGGCATCCGCTGCGGCGCTGCGATACCCTGCCTCCGCCGCCGCCACTTCCTGCGGGCGCGATCCCGCTTCCAGTTCCTGCAAGCGCGTTTTCGCCTGCTCCGCCGCGGCTTGCGCCTGCCTTATCTCTTCCGGTCGCGAACCGGCCTCAAGCTCGGCGAGCGCAGCTTGCGCGGCTTGGACCTCAGCCCTGTGCATGCCTACCTCCTGAGTGAGTTCCTTGCTGTCCAGGAGCGCGACAGTCTGCCCGGCGTCGACAACCTGGCCTTCGTCCACCAAGCGCGTCTCCACACGGCCGGGAATCTTAAAACTCAACTCAGCATCGGTCACTTCGATGTTGCCCGAGACGCGGATCGCTTTGCCGTCGAGCCGAGATCTGGCCAACCATTCGAAAGTGGCAACGCCCACGAGCGCGATGATGCCCAGTGCTAACAGTGGTTTCCTGTAACGCCGGAGCTCCGCAGCCTTCCCGTGAATTGTCGTTTTCTCGAGCGGCATTCTGGCACCCAAAGTGAGCAAGTCTCAATCACACCACGCTCAAGAGAATCACCTCGCCCGGATAGGTTCGCTCAACAATTCTCAGGATTCCCTCCAGCGCTGCTGCCGCGAGGCGCGATGCCGTGATGGGAGAGACACAGAACGGGAAGGGACCGCCCTGCAGACGCGGGCAGAACCGGCAAACGCGCCGGCGCTACGGCCCGCGGGGATGTGTAATCTTTTGGGCAGTTGAGAGGTGAGGGTCGCCGTCGGCGCTGTGGGAATGTGGAAATCCGGCGACTTTTGCCGGATTTCCAAGCGCGGTGGAAAAGTCAGCCGTTCAGACTTTTCC
>JBEKEZ010000065.1:0-21795 GCA_050013575.1 Terriglobia bacterium
GCGCTGGACACGACGCGGCGCTCACCGCCTCCTCAAGCTCCGCCTCTGGATCGCTCGCTGCGGAACAACTTGGTTCGAAGTCTTGTATTCTCGCGGAGCTCAACTGACAAATGCTTGACACAACCCTTTCTACCTGTTCTTTCGACATGGCCCGGTTTTGAGTGCTAGAGTGTGACCCCATCTGAGCTCGAATCTCACAGCGGCGCTTGGTGATCTGCGCACAAGTTCTACGATCACGCCGACGAAGAGCGCTCGCGCGCCTAAATCCGAGCTGCACCGCCAAGTCCGAGAGGGCTGGTGGGTATGCTGAATGCAAGGCGTCTTGGAGCGCATGTTTCAATTCGGCTAGGGTGGGCCGCTTGGGGCCGCGTAGGCCTGTGTGTCTTACGGCCTCTCGCGCCCGCTCCCAATCAGGGTCCCTGGCGCCCAAACGTTCGGTCAGAAAACGTTCGACCGGGATACCCAATCTAGAGCAGATGCTCATCAGAGAGTCGATCTTCGGCAGGCTGTGATGCAACCAGTTCCGAAAACAGCTCTCATGCAGGCAAACAGCTCGCGCCAACGCACTGTAATTCCCGTCGGCGAGATCGTCGATGCAGGCACGGAGGTTTTCCCTGAAGACCTGTGCTTGAGGCGGATGGACAAGGGAAGCCGCGCGCGCGAGCAGCGCTCCGATGTTTTCAGCAACCCACAGTCGGTCGCCTCGGTCTCCACTAGTGGACTCCGGCCGATGACAGTCGCTGCCCAACCACTGGCGGCATTGCGAACAGTAGCCCGCACGCCATCGCGCGGAAAGAACCCACGGCTCCTGTCGGCAACAAGGGCAGATCTCCAGCAGTCGCGCCCCATGCCGGGGACAGACTGAGACCTCGGTCAGCGCCTCGAGCGCGCCTCCTCCGACCCGACACCAGTGAACCAGCCGAACAAAGTCGGACACCAATCGAC
Source organism: Terriglobia bacterium (assembly GCA_050013575.1). Classification (GTDB taxonomy): domain Bacteria; phylum Acidobacteriota; class Terriglobia; order UBA7540; family UBA7540; genus DASYXZ01. Next base: position 946 of record JBEKEZ010000065.1, read on the forward strand.
CGCGGAGGCCGGGGAGGGAAGGCCAGGGGCCAAGGAGAACTCTCAATCGTCCCACCTGCCCCCGACACAGAGCGGGATTCTCAGGTCACAGGGGCTGTTGGGAGTACGTCTAGCAGCGAGACGGAAGCCCAAGATCCGCTTCACTGCCTTGCTTCACCATGTCACGGTGCCGCTACTTCGGAGCTGCTTCTTCGCGCTCAAGCGACAGGCAGCGCCGGGAGTGGACGGGATGAGATGGAAGGAGTATGAGCAGCAATTGGAGACTCGGGTCGTCGATCTTCATCGTCGTATTCATCGAGGCGCGTACCGAGCCCAGCCCTCGCGACGAGTGTACATCCCGAAGCCTGACGGGCGGTTGCGCCCGCTGGGCATCGCGGCCTTGGAGGACAAAATTGTTCAACAGGCCGTGGTGGTCGTTCTCGAACAAATTTACGAGGAGGACTTTCTGGGATTCTCGTACGGGTTTCGGCCGGGACGCGGGCCGCATGCGGCGCTGGACGCGCTGAATGTGGCCATCGAGCGGATGCCGGTCAAGTGGGTCTTGGATGCAGACATTCGTGGTTTCTTCGATCACGTGGACCACGAATGGATGCTGAAGTTCGTCCAGCATCGGGTGGCCGACCGGCGCATCTTGCGTCTGATCCAGAAATGGCTCAGGGCAGGAGTGTCGGAAAACGGCCAATGGTCGGAGACGAAGGTGGGGACGCCGCAAGGGGCCATGATCTCGCCGTTGCTGGCGAACATCTACCTGCACTACGTTTTCGACCTGTGGGTTCACGCTTGGCGGCGGAAGGTGGCGCGCGGCGTAGTGATTGCCGTGCGCTACGCCGACGATCTGGTCGTGGGGTTCCAGCACCGGCAAGACGCCGAGGGATTCCAAAAGGAGTTTCAGGAACGCCTGGCGAAGTTCGGGCTGGAACTAAATGCGGACAAGACGCGACTGATCGAGTTCGGTCGAAAGGCCGAACGAGACCGGAAGCAACGGGGAGAAGGAAAGCCGGAGACGCTCGACTACCTGGGGTTCACCCATTATTGCGGGAAACACCGGGAGGGCTACTTTGCCCTTTGGCGGAAGACGACTCGCAAGCGTGTGGTCGCGAAGCTGGAACGCCTCAAACAACAGCTTCGCATGCGCCGACACGAGCCGATCGCCATCGTGGGAGAGTGGCTACAGCGTGTCGTCACAGGCTTCTACAACTACCACGGCGTACCGGTTAACTTGGACAGTCTCGAGCTCTTTCGCCAACGGCTGCGTCGCCTCTGGCGGCACGCGTTGCAGCGGCGTGGCAATCAGCGGATGAGCTGGGCCCGGTTTATGCGTGTCTGTGACCGCTACTTTCCCCAACCTCGGACGCTGCATCCCTACCCGTACCAACGCTTCGACGTCACTCATCCAAGGTGGGAGCCGTATGCGCGAAACGCGCCCGTACGGATCTGTGCGGGGGGCGGTCAGTGATGGCCGTCCCTACCGCAACTCGCAAAACTTAAGCAGCGGCGTCCGAGTCGCACACAATTGGCACGCCGCGGTGCGGGCGGAGCGTGCTTGCGGGATTTGTTTCGATGTTTGGTTAGCCCTCTTCAAGCCGGATATCTTTGAGCTTTTTCGCTTGGCATCAGGTCGAAAAAGCCAAACGAGAACGCCGGCGGCGACACTCATAATCATGCCGATATAGACCCAACCCCGAGGGTCAGGAAGATACAAATCACCGACGCACCAGAAAGTCCCACCAACAAAAAGACGATTGAAACCATCAGGACTGCCAGACCAGCAACCAGTCGGTCCAGCGTCCGAGCTACAGAGTGCCCGTGTTTTCGACGGAGTCTCATCGTCGCCATTCCATGCGGCGTCCCTCGATCTAATTCTTGGGCACATCCGGCCGGTTCCATCATCCGCCGCCCAGAGCCTGAAACAGGGCTGCGGTATCGGCGTAACGATTGGCTTGCGCTTGCGCGAGGTTGAACAGGGCTTGCTGATATGCCTGTTCCGCGCTCAACAGCGCCAGGTAGTTGGTGTAACCGGACTCAAGTTGTTTCCTGGTAAGGTCGAGCGTGACGGCGGCGGCATCCTTGGCGGCAGATGCGGCTTTTAACCCGTCGGCGTCCTGTTGGAGCGCCTGCAGCGTGCCAGCAACGTTCTGAAAGGCGGTTAACACGGTGCTGCGATACTTGTCCCTCGCCAAAATTAAGAACACATTTGAAATAGATAGCATCCTGGAGGCGATGTACCATGTTACATGGATGAGATTCTGGCTCTCGCCGAGTTTTGGCGAACGAGTGTGTCCAGGAAAGGCTGACATGTTCAGTGGGAGTTAGTCCCACCAGGACAAAAGTCAGAAGCTCTGTAGCTTGGGTTGCATCCGGGGAGGAAACGAAGCGGATGAAGCCAACCGACAAAGCCATCCTCGGGATGGTGAGCGAGTCACCGGGCCGTAACGCAAGTGAACCCACAGGTGGCCTCGACAAAAAAAAATAAACCTCGGAGGCCGAGCCCTCTCGTTCGGGGCGAAGGCAGCATGGCATGACGTGGGCTGACCGAAACGTCGTGACACTCCGGCGGGGTGGTAGGGGCAGCACGGTGACAAGGGCATGTCAAGCAACTGGAGAAACCGTCCTCGCCCCACCGAGCAATCGAAGGAGTTCGGCGGCTCGGTGTCCGTGTTGGAAACTGGCTTACTTCTGTCGATCTAGGTGTCGCTGGTAAGCAGTGCAAAGCTGGCTTACCAAACCCGCCGTGCTGGGCCGCCCCGGTTCCTCGGTGCGTCCCAGCGGTTAGTAATAGAGCTTCAAGGCAAATTGAATCTGGCGCGGGTCGTTAAACGGGAAGCGCGTTGAACCAATCTCGCCGAAAGACGAGTTGAGAAAATCCGTTGACCCTGGGATAGCAATGACGCCGTTGCCGCCGAATCCCGGAGCACTGAACGTCGGATGGTTCAGGATGTTGAAGAACTCGCTGCGGAATTGCATGCGGAAACGGTCCGACAGCCGGAATTCTTTGAACAGGGAGAAATCCAGCCGGCTGATGGCAGGTCCAGAAACCTGAGAAGCCGTTCCGCCGAGCAACCCAAGGCCGGTTACGCCGGGGACGCAAGTCGAGGGCTGTGAAAAGCTCGGCGGCGGACAGGGCTGGGTAAAGGCGGCGGGATTCAGGAAATGATCAGGCGCTCCCGAACCGTGCCGGTCCACACCCGGAATGGTGAAATCGTCGCAGCCAACGCCGGCCGCGGGGCCGTCGTCACAAGGAAGTGTTAGCGGCTGGCCGCCCTCAATCGTGGCGATCCATTGCATGCTCCAGCCGCCGACGAGCAGATCCATTTTTCGGCCGGCCGTTGCTAGGAATTGCTTGCCGCGGCCGAAGGGGAGTTCGTATCCGCCGCTGAAGTGCACCACGTGACGGATATCGAAGTCGCAGTCGCCATAATCAGCCTGAATCCCCGCGCCCGGAACATCCACAGCTCGATACCCGTTGAAGCCGATGGACGTACCGTTGAGAAGGTCTGCCCCGTCGCCTCGGCACCGTGACCAAGTGTAGGTAGCCAGGAAGCTCAAGCCTTTCGCATAGCGCTTCTCGAGTGTGGTCTGAAGGCCGTTGTAATAACTGTCGCCGTCGGTGGTTTGGTAGGTCGTGCCAACTGAAAAGTCCGGGAAGGGGACATAACTGATATCGTTTGGATTTTGGCCGGGACAACCCGGCGCTTCCAGACAGGTGTTGGGGGGGAGGATTTGCGACACATTGTTCGCCCCCTTAAAAAGCTCCAGGTGGCGCGTGGTGTTTCCCACGTAACCCATGGTCAGGGTGAGGGTCGGAGTAAAAGCGTACTCGAACGACAGGTTCCAGCCCTGACTGTAAGGCGTCTGGAAGTTAGTTTGGAGGCCGGTTAGTGAGACGCCGAATCCGGGTACCAGGCTCGGATCAAGCGGCGTGCAAGCGAAGCCGAGCTCGAAAGTATAAGCGGTGGTACAGCCCGCGGGCGCGTTGGCAAGCCCAGGCACGGTGATCGGTGTATACGAGTTGGGACTGGAGAGCGAAAAGAGAAACTCGTAAGGAAAACTATTCCCCTGGTTGTTACCGTTTTGGACTTCAAAGCCGCCGTAAAAGAGGCCATAGCCACCGCGCATCACCAGCTTGGGTGAGAGTTGGTAGGCGAAGCCAAAGCGCGGCGCGAAGTTCAGGTTCGGGGAAGTGCCGAGTTCTGGGGTCTTGTCAAACTGGAGCGCTATGCCATCGGCAGCCAGCGCGGCGTTAAAGCTTGGAGTTAAGGCGAAAAGATTCCGGTTCTTGGTTGAGTCGGGAACCAAGTAGGCCGCCGTGGAGAAGGGAACCCCGGGCACGAAATTAGCCTGCCGCCCGTGGACCTCTTCCGGCAGGCCGAAGTGCTCCCAGCGGAGGCCGAGGTTCAGGGTCAATTTCGGTGTCACTTTCCAGTCGTCCTGAAAGTACGTGCCGTAATAGTTATGCATGTCATCAATCAGCGAGATGTTTGAGTTTTGAATAAAATCGGAGCCGCCGACAAAATCCACTCCGTTAGCCACGGTTGAGGCAATGGGAGCAAGGAGGAGCTGAGCGATTCCGGTATTACCACCCCCGGTATACGTGCCATTGAAGTCGAACAGGCCGTGCGACGAGACGGGTTGGAGCGCCGAGAATTTGATGTGCTGAAACTCGAAACCCATCTTGAGGGAATGGTTCCCGTGCGTCTTGCTGAAATTATCGGTCACCTGGAACGTGTTGTTGACCTCATCGGAAGGCAGGAATTGATTCGTCCCGAGCGTGTTCAAGCCGCCGATTGTAAACGCCGGCAGGCCGCCATTCTCGGAGACTTGCGGCACGTCCTGAATTCCAAACTGTGCGGGAATCCCGAGTGTGGTGCCCTCGGGGTCGTATCGTGTGGTATGAATGTAAGTGATTCCAACCCGCGCCTCGTTCACCGTAGTGGGCGAAAGGGTGCGGGTCCAGCCGATAGTGCCTTGTTCCGACAGGGCAGTTTGAACTCCCTGCTGGAAAGCGCCGCCATCCGCAATCCCTCCGAGCGGACCTGGGATGAACTGGGGGTCGTCCACAAAGCTGAAGCGGCTGAATATCTGGTCTTTGTCGCTCTTGTTAAAGTCCAGTCGGGTGTCGAAGGCGTTGCGGCGCTCGGTGAGATTCGGATTGGACGTTTGGTTGTTGACAATGCCTACTCTCTGCGCGGGCGGATAAAGTTTAAGAAGTTTGATCGCGTTCGGGTCGAGCCGCGAGGCGGGAACCTGATTGAGCAAGCACGCAGTGGGGCTCGGGCAGGAGCCGGTGAAGTCCATGGTGGCCCCTACGGGGGTCGTCCCGCCAGATCCAAAGAACGGATCGCTGATATAGGTTAGAGTGGTTCCGGCCGGTTGTCCTGCAGAGGCGCACGTCGGAGCCGGCAGCCCAGTCACCGCGTCGGTCGTATCGCAAACCACGGGGCGGGTTGTGGCAGGATCAAAAACCGTTCCAAAAGGAAATGTCCGCCCCAGCAGATCCGTGGAAGTGCTGTTGCCCGTTTGCTCGGTGACAAGTTCAGCCAAATTCGTGAAACCACTGCTCCGCTCGAGGGCGGTGGGGACCGAATTGGTGAACACGCTCCCCTGCACCCTTCGCAAGCCCTCGTAATCGCCGAAGAAGAAGAGCTTGTTCCGGCCGTTGAACATGTGGGGAATCACCACCGGCCCGCCAATTGTGAATCCAAATTGATTCTGCCGAAACTCGCCCTTTTGGATCCCTCCGGAGTCCTCAAAGAAGTCGGCGGCGTCCACTTTATCGTTGCGCAGAAACTCCCACACGTCGCCATGAAGCTGATTCGTTCCGGACTTTACCGTAGCGTTGAGGATGGCCCCGCCCGCCCGGCCCTGCTCGGCGCTGTAATTGCTCGTCTGGACCTTGAACTCCTGAATGGCGTCAACGGGGGGCAAGACAACGAAGTTTGTGCCATTCAGGAAATCTATCGTGTTTGAGTTATTGTCAATCCCATCGAGCAGGTAGTTATTCTGGGCGGGCCGCTCGCCATTCGCCGAGAAGGCGCCGGAGGCGGCATTGCCGCGAGTATCAGCTTGGGGCGTGTTGACTCCGGCTACGATTTGGGCGAGGAAGGTGAAATTCCGCCCGTTCAACGGCAGGCTGTTCACGGTCTGGCTGCCGACCACCTGGCCGACGGAAGCTTCCTGCGTTTGCAACTGCGGCGGCGCAGCCGTCACTTCAACTGTCTGCGACACCCTGCCCGGCTTGAGGGTGAGGTTGACCACGAGTTGCTGTTGAACGCTCAGCGTAAACTCTGACTGAACGGCCTTGGCGAAACCAGGAGCTTCCGCGGTGAGCGTGTAATCCCCGATTCTGACTGGCGTGAAAATATATGCGCCGGCGTCACTCGCCATGGCGGTCACGGTGAAGTTCGTGCCTACGTTAGTGAGGCTAACCTTGGCATGGGGAACGACCGCGCCAGACTGGTCCACGATCGTTCCCTTGATGGTTCCAGTGTCCACCTGGGCGGCAAGACGCGAACCGGCCAGCACGCCGCAAACCATCAAAACTGCTGCAATAAGCCGCATTGCAAGGTCTCGTCCGTTCATTGCTCCCTCCCCCTACCAATTAATTCCTCAGAGTCTGCCCTTCGAGGAATTGCACGGCAATGAAGGGCTGACCCTCGTGCTCGCCAATCTCGTAGATCGTGAAGACGGTGGGATGGTCCACTGCTGAGGCGGCTTGGGCCTCGCGCCGAAAGCGCTCCAGCTCTTGCTGGAGTGGCGGTCTCTGACGGCCGGGCGGCGGTGGGGACACTGCCGTGACAAATTCCAGTAGGAACTTCAGGGCGACAAAGCGCCCGAGTGTTGTGTCCTCGGCCTTGTATACCACACCTATTCTGCCGCCCAGCATTCTTGAGAATGCAGTAGTGGGAAACCGTTTTCCCAATCATGTTCGGACACGCGCTCGACGGTGACACAAATCATATGCTTCGTGTGAGTCTCAAGTCAAGAAACTGTGTGGAGCCGATTGGCACTCGCGAGTGGATGCGTTCTCGGTTCACGAGGGGGCTCTGCCCGACAAATCGCCTTCGCGGCGAATGTACCCCGGCGAGCGTAGACCCTGTGTAACGATAGAACTTTATCGGGGGTGACCCGGCGCGAGAATGTTGGGGGAACAGGGAGATGCCGATTCGCCGGGTCACTTTCGATAGAGCCGTTTGAAGGGAGCCGCTTGCGTTTGCGGCAGATGCGGATCAGCTATGGGATTTCAATTGACTTGTCCCTGCAAGTAATAGATTCCACTGGTGTTGTTGGAGCGCCCAGAGGTAGCAAGAGAGCGGTCAGATTTCGGCACATCGCTGTGAATTATGACACGCGCAGCGTCTGCCGCGCAACCGGCTTCGTTCAAACGCCGAAGGGTGGACCAAAGTCCCTCAACTCCCTGATGGTCGCTAGCCTTGATCGGAAATGCCTCGGCCCAAGAGGAATGGGCGGGGAATGCAGGATGCTGACGGGCCGAGGCATTTTCGATAAGTTCCGCCAGTCTTGCGGCAGGATGGCGGTTGTGAGCGGAAAGCATGCCAAGAAATCGATGAATCCGGATCACGCCCTCGCTTTGCAAGTCCCCTTCTTTCAATAATCCCCAGACCAAACTCGATTCAAAACCCAAGGGCCACAGCGTACGTGTCGCGGCTTCGTTCAAACGGCTGGATCGAAAGCGCGCCGATTGGACCCTCGCACTGCCCGACGGCTCTTTCAGTAGCGCACTTCCGACATAGCCCTAACGCCTTTCGGGCGCGATCCTGTCGAGGTTTTGCGGAGGGCTGCATTCGCCCTCTGCAAGCGCAGAATCTGCCTTTGGCACGCCGGCTCTCCAATGCGGCCGAGAGGCTGAAATCCGACCTGCGGCTTAATCCTGTGCGCCAGAATCAGGGAGTACTTTCCGAGTGCGCCGTTGCTCTGCCAGAACTATTGCCCCTTCGGAATCGTCGATAAAGACCAGGCGACTAACGAGAATCTATTTCGTCGAACGCCGTCTCCGGACAGCCGAGCGCACTGACGGGGGAGCCGGACAACTGCCCAGGAGGCGGGAGCGCAACCATTACGGGGTTTCCGTGCCGTGCATCGAGGGAAGACGCCGGTGTTTACAAGTTTGTCGGGACGCGCGCCTTCGTGCCCTCGGGAGCGGCTCTCATGTACTGTACGGGCCAGGGGACTGGGTATCCCAGGTCGCGTCCCGCTCGCAAAGGCCAGTAGGGATCGCGTAAAAACTCTCGCGCGATGATTGCAACGTCTGCCTGGCCGGTGCGGATGATGTGGTCGGCCTGCGCTGGAGCCGTGATCATTCCCACCGCACCCGTTAGGATTTTCGCTTCGCGACGAATTCTTTCGGCGAAGGGCGTTTGATATCCCGGGCCGACGGGAATTTGGGCAGGTGGCACATTTCCGCCGGAGGAACAATCAACCAGGTCCACACCGGAATTCTCCAGGTGCTTGGCAAGCTCCACGGACTCGTCGAGGGTCCATCCACCTTCCACCCAATCTGTAGCCGAAATGCGCACGAATAAAGGCGCGCGCTCAGGCCACGATCCGCGAACTGCCGAAACCACCTCGAGGAGCAAGCGGATACGGCTCTCGAACGAGCCACCGTACTCATCGGTGCGGTGATTGGCAAGTGGCGAAAGAAACTCAGAGATGAGATACCCGTGGGCCGCGTGAATCTCAATCACGCGGAATCCCGCTGCGAGGGCGCGGCCGGCTGCTTCGACAAATGCCTGGACAACTGTCTGAATTCCCTCCTGGGTCAGAGCCTGCGGCATCGGATAGTTATCGGCAAAGGGAATCGCGCTGGGGGCAACCACATTCTTCCAGCCGCCCGACTCTTCGGGCACGGCGCCATCCCCGTCCGATGGACGATAGGTGCTGGCCTTGCGCCCGGCATGTGCCAATTGTATGCCGGCGACGCTGCCTTGGGAGTGAATGAACCGGGTAATGCGGGCGAGAAACTCGATATGGTCGTCGCGCCAGATTCCGAGATCTTCGGGACTGATCCGTCCTTCTGGTGTAACGGCTGTGGCTTCCGTCATAATCAGGCCCGCGCCCCCTACGGCCCGGCTCCCCAAGTGAACCAGATGCCAGTCATTCGCGAATCCATCGGTACTGGAATACTCGCACATCGGTGAAACGACAATGCGATTGGGAAGAGTTAGGTCTCGGATCGAGAGTGGATCGAACAGATTGGGCATAGGCTTTGCTCCTCGCTGGTCGTTATCTCAATCAAGCAGGCATCGTTTCAGCCTGGTCGCGGACACACTGCCGCCATTGCCAAACGCGCTCATACCACTGCACGCCGTGCGGCAGCTCGTCGTCGGCGAACTCGATGTGCATGACTCCACGGCTGGCTCACTGCTGCCCGCGTTCTCGGAGCGCAACAAGCGTAGGCGCTGGGCCCGCGATAAGCAAGCTGGTGTAAGTGGCAGGACCTGGTCCGTGCGCTCAAGCGTCAGCGTCTCAGCTTTGAGGGTCCTGTCGTTCCTTGCAGTCCCTGCACCACCTGGTCCAGGGCACCGCCTCTAAGCGCACCTTGCTAATCGGCTGCCCGCATTCTTCGCAGATGCCAAATTGCTCGCCCCGAATCCGCGTCAAGGCATCCTCAATGGCGCGCAAGAGCTTGCCGTCCGTCTGCCGCAACCGGATTTGCGTGGCAGTGCCGGTTTCACTGGTCGCCATATCGACCGGGTCTCCACCAAGTTCGCCTGCGGCGGTAATCGAACCGGCCAGACTCCTGCCGGCGGAAAGTTCCTGCCGCCTCGAAAGGAGCAGATTCTTATAGCGAAGCAGGTCGCTCTTGTTCATGGCAGCCGCACTATGCCCCAAGAGTGCCGACAATGCATAGCACCAGTCCTCAAATTATACAGCCAGAGGAGTGTTGTGGCAGCAAGGTCTGGCGTATCCAATGCCGCCATAGCTGATTTGCTTGCGGAGGCTTCAGTACTTCTCCCAGTGCAGGACGTCTGAAAGGGGCCGCTTGCTCTTCTCCGGGCTCTCCGCCGAATAGCCCATGGGAATCAGGCTGACCAACTTGTAGCCTTGCGGCGCCCCCACCAGGCGGCAGATTTCCGCAGCATAGGGCTTTTTGTCCCCGGCGACCCAGCACGAGCCCAAGCCGTGGGCGCGGGCAGCCAGGAGGATGTTCTCCGTGGCGGCGCTGCCGTCTTCGAGGTAATACTTCGTGTCCCTGCAAAGGACGAGCACGCACATCGGGGCATCGGCAATGAACTTCCCGTAATCTGTGGCCGTGGCAATTCTGCGCAGCATCCTGGCATCGGTCACGACGACGAATTCCCACGGTTGTATGTTGACGGCCGTGGCCGCCAGACGGCCGCAGTCAACGATGTCCTCGATGACCTTCCTCGGCACCGGTTCGCCCTTGTAGGCGCGGACCGAGCGGCGAGTTTTCAACACCTCAATCGCGTCCATGGCTGCACTCCCCTTCCGGCTGTCACGAGAACCCCTCACGCAAGCAGGGTTGCGACTCACCGCCGCGCTCCTCTGGAGGGTGACAGCTCCACCGTGGTCTGTTCACGGCCAAGCCATATCGCTGCGCCGGGCATTTGTCAATCTGCCAAGATGCCAAGATGCCGCAAGGTGGTAGCCATGGAAAATCTGTTTTCCGGATTTGGCGTGGGTTCATCCCCGTGCCACCCCAGGCTCCACCGTCCCATTCAGACCTGAAACCGGGCGCTGACTCAGTCACGCCCGGCCGGCGCACGCTCATGCTGATCGGCTCAAGGGGTCTGGCTGTTATTTACACCATTCTCGGCGCCGGATATCGAGCGGGCAGTCACGGATTCTACATGCTGCTGCTGGTGGCGATCGCGTTTTTCGCAATGTCGCTGGGACCAGTGGTGTGGGTTGTGATTTCGGAGATCTTTCCTAATCGCATTCGGGGAGTCGGGACGTCCCTGGCGGCCACTTCCTTATGGGTTGCCTGCTTTGTCCTGACCTACACCTTCCCGCTTCTCAATCACGGCTTGGGCCCAGCGGGAGCATTTTGAATTTACGCCGCCATTGCATTTCGGGATTCATTTTTATCAAGTTCCGCTTGCCTGAAACAAAGGGCAAAACGTTGGAGGAAATTGAGAAATTGATGACCTAACGCGGGCGCACACCGAACGGGCAAAGGTGGACCTGGAGTTCCGGGCGACGACCCAGAAGCAAAGTTCAGAGCTTCGAAACACGAGTGGTATGATCGTTAGCCTTATGAGAACAAAATCTTCCATCTCCGCAACGCTGTCTGGATTTCTGGTATCTGGGATTCTTTTCTCCCCGCTGCTCGCTCAGTCACCATCGTCCATCTCCCGGCGCGCGGTCGTGTTGCATGCTGCGCGGCTGCTGGAGATTGAGAGCGGGAAAATGATTACGCCAGGCGAGGTGCTGGTCGAAGGAGAACGAATCGCCGAGGTGGGTTCGGCGGTCAAACATCCGGCCGGAGCGGAGGTCATCGATTTAGGTGATCGCACTCTATTGCCCGGGTTGATTGATGTTCACGTGCACCTTTTTCTGCATCCGGGCGCCGAAGACTTGCAAACCGTCCAGGAGTCGGTGCCGCAGCGCACGATTACCGCCACCCTGGCGGCACGAGACGACCTGATGGCGGGTTTCACGGCGGAACGGGACCTGGGGACCGAGGGGGCTGGCTCGGCATCGACGGCAGTGCGCAACGCGATCAATCAGGGGTTGATTCCCGGACCGCACTTGCGAGTCAGCGGCAACGCCGTGGACATTCTCGGCGGGCACGAAGACGCCATCGGCTACAACCCCGAACAGCACATCCTCTCGAATGCCACCTATGCGAATAGTGCGGATGAACTGGTGACGGTGATCCGCCAGCAAATCAAAGAGGGAGCTGACTTCATTAAGATCTACGAAACTGGCCGGGACTCACTTCGCGAGGGTCACTTTTCGACACCGTACCAGTACACCGAGGCCGAACTCAGCGCCGCGGTGCAGGAGGCTGCCCGTACCGGCAAGCGCGTGGCAGTTCATGCGACGGGCGAGCCGGGGACGCTGTATGCGGCACAGGCTGGAGTGGTGTCGATCGAGCACGCTTTTTACTTGGGCGATGAGACCATGCGAATCATGCGGGAGAAACAAATCTTCGCCGTGCCGACATTTGCGATCGTGGAATACTTCGCGGACCACGCGGGCTCGCCAGCACAAGCAGGCCGAGAACGAGAGATGCTCGAATTCCATGCGCAGGAATTTCGTAAGCAGTTTGCCGCCGGAGTACCGATGGCCGTGGGATCTGACGTTGGTCCTTTTCCCCACGGCACGCAGGCACGGGAGTTCGTGCTGATGGTGAAGTACGGCATGCCGCCGCTGGCCGTGCTACAAGCCGATCTGCTGAACGGGGCGAAGTTACTCGGCTGGCAGAATCAGATTGGTGCGCTGAAGCCCGGCGATTGGGCTGACGTCGTCGCGGTTCCGGGCGATCCACTCAACGATATCAGCGTGCTGGAGCGCGTCAGCTTTGTCATGAAAGGTGGCGTGATCTATCGGAAGTAGGCGCGGGGAAACAATAGTTGTCCTTGTCTTTCGCCAAAACCGCGTGCAATGCAAGCTGAGTAGAGCGGCCGAGGCCAATGGAGTCCATATGAAAGTGAATCGCGTCTATGGGACGGTGCAGTCGAGGCCCATTTTTCTGGTCACGGGGCTCGCGTTCCTCTTCGGCGTCCTGGCCATGCACCCTTGGGCGCAGAGTTCATCAGCACCGACGAGTTTCGCAGCCCCGCGCTTGGATGCGTGGCGCATTCTGGGCCCAGGGGGCGGCGGTGCTCAATTTTATCCGGCAGTCAGTCCGATCAATCCGAACCTGGTGCTCGTGGCCTGCGATATGACGGGGGCGTACATCTCCGAGGACTCGGGCGCCTCATGGCGGATGTTCAATCTGCGCGAGCCGGTGAAGTTCTTTGCGTTTGACCCGAACGACGCACGAGTGATTTATGCCGGCGCGGCGGCGCTCTGGCGAAGTACGGACACGGGCCGGACGTGGAACCTGATTTATCCGGCCCCGGCCTCGTTCAATCGCATCCTGATGCCGGACGATCACGCGAGCCCGACCTTTGAGACCACGAGCGGTCCCGCTGAGCCTGTCACCGTGCTCACTGTCGATCCCAGCGACTCGAAGACTCTTTACGCGGTGATCGGTCGCGGGATGGACTCGGCGCTGTATATCTCCAAGGACTGGGGCGCCAATTGGGAGCGGTCGGGCAGCCTCGCTCCGCACGATATCATTTTAAGCCACGTCGACTTAGGGCAGCCCGCCAGCCCAAAGGTCTATGTCGATCCTCGCTCGCCGCAACTGGACCGCACGATCTACGTCGTTGGCGAAGATTCCGTGCGCGTCCGCCGCGCCGGTGAATGGAAACAACACGTGCGGCCGACTGGCCTCGCGCATTTCAACGACGCCAGCGCGGGATTCTCGTCCAGCGGTGAATTGTTCCTTTACGCCATCGCTGCTTCAATGAAAGGAAGGGCGGTGCGAAGACAAATCGCCACTTCACATGACGGCGGCGCCCACTGGAATGTGACGGACGGCCCTTTTGCAAACCCCGCTCCTGGCCATTCCCTCGAGCTCGGCGCGATCGCCACCAGTTTGCAGCACGGCGAAGTGGCTTACGTTTCGTTCGAGAATTATGTTGAATCGCATGGCGGCTCTAAAGACCAGACGCCCTTCCACGGCGTTGCCAAAACGACTGACGGCGGCAAGACGTGGCAATTTGTCTGGAAAGAAGCTGAGACTCCGGCGCCCAACGTTCACGACGCGTGGATTACAGAGCGGTTGGGCCCGGACTGGGGCGAGCCGGGCATTTCGCTCGGCGTGGCGCCTACCGATCCGAATATTTGCTACCGCACCGACGATGGCCGCACGATGCGCACTAGCGACGGCGGCGCCACGTGGGAGGCGATGTATTCCAGGCGAATGCCGGACCACACTTACGCCACCACGGGCTTGGACGTAACCACCAACTACGGCGTCTTTTTCGATCCCTTTGGCGCGCAGCGCATGTTCATCGCGTACACCGACATTGGTTTGTTTCGCAGTGAGAACGGCGGCCAGAGTTGGACGAGCGCGACGATGGGAGTGCCGCGCCGGTGGTTGAATACCACTTACTGGATCACATTCGATCCTGATGTTAAGGGTCGGTTATGGGGCGTGATGAGCTACGTCCACGATCTGCCGCGTCCCAAGATGTGGCGACGCACATCGCCCTCGCGGTACGACGGCGGCGTTTGCATCAGCGACGATGGCGGGAAAACCTGGAGGGCGTCGAACAACGGCATGCCGTCCACGGCCGCCACGCACATCCTACTCGACCCATCCAGCCCCGCGCGGGGGCGCGTGCTTTATGTCACAGGTTTTGGCAAAGGGGTGTTTAAGTCCACCGATGGCGGCGCGACCTGGACACTAAAGAACAACGGTCTCGATGCCGCGGAGCCATTCGCCTGGCGCCTGGCGCGCGATAAGAATGGCGCGCTCTACCTCGTGGTTGCGCGCCGCAGTGAGGACGGCAGCTACGACAACGCCGGGGACGGCGCGCTCTACCGCTCCACCGACGGCGCGGAACGTTGGACAAAGATTCAGTTGCCGGAAGGCGTGAATGGGCCGAATGGCGTCGCGATCGACCCGGACCATCCGCAACGGCTCTACCTTGCCGCCTGGGGCCGCAACACCAAAGAGGGTGCGGTCGACGGCGGCGTTTTTGTTTCTGCCGACGGCGGAGCATCCTGGCGCAATACTCTCTCGCGCGACCAGCACGTGTACGACATCACCGTCGATTCGCGCAATCCGCATACGCTTTACGCGTGCGGCTTTGAGTCGTCCGCCTGGCGTTCAACCGACCAGGGCGAGAACTGGGAACGCGTTCGCGGCTTCAATTTCAAGTGGGGACATCGCGTGATACTCGACCCGCAGAATCCCGCCATGATTTACGTGACGACCTTCGGTGGCAGCGTCTGGCACGGACCTGCTTCCGGCGATCCGCATTCCCGCGAAGACATCGTCACTCCGGAAGTTGCCTACGGCAAATAAATGGCCGCAGAGACTCTCACTCCCGCGGTCGCTTGGCATCGTTCTCCTGGACGTACCGTCGATTACTTGGCAAATCAAAGTGGCCGGGCAGCACGCCGATGACAATCAGCGGGTGGCTCGACTCGGCGACGATGCCGTCCACGCCTTCCACCTTGAGGTGCACCGTGCAGTTGCCAGCATAGGTGTATGCATGAGTGACCGCGGCCCCATCGGCTTCCGTTCCATCGCCAAAATCCCAGTGGTAGGAAATGGCAGGGACGCCGTCCGGGCGAGCTTCGGCGGAGAATTTCAGCTCCGCGCCGACCTCCGCCTTCGGAGGAACTGCTGCTGTGACGGCTGGTGCTGCGGCAGGCACCGACGTGTCGACGATCTTCAGGAGTCTCACTGAGTGCCGCGGTTGGTCCTTCAAGGCCAACTGACCTGCCTCGAAGCTCGCGGATCGGTCAGCACGGAGTACGTCAGAAATGGAGTAGGAATCCTCTGCCGGAAGACCCAGGTCGGCAAGGGTGAACGCATGCGTGCGAGGTTCATCCGTCCAGTTGAACACGGCGAGCATAGTCTGGCGACGGTCCTCTTTTAGCAGGAACACGCTCGGCAATTGGTCCTCCTCGCGGTAAGTGAGCAGGTCCAGGGGCAGCGCCGCGCGGCCGAGCTTGGCCATTTGAAGCAGGTCGGGATTCTTCACCAAAGCCAGCCGTTCGCGCTCTGAGCCCAGAGTGGGCAGATCGTCGCCTTCCTCGAACATTCCGCCGGAAACGGCCGCCAGCGCGATGGATATCTCGGCGTCGTCAAGGGTGATTGGCGTCCTCGATTGGTGCCACGTCTGTCCCGGGATCAACTGCCCGGCCACGCTGAAGGCGTCCGGATCGCTGACGAACCAATTCCGGTGCATGTAATAACGGGCCGCGATGCCCGGAACCGCTTCCTTGCCTGCCTGGAAGGAATGGCCGGTGTCCACCGAGATCCGGCCGCAATCGACGATCCCCACCGGATTCAACATCGGGCTGCCGTCCTTGTCCAGCAGAACGTCTTCCCCGACCGCCTCACGAATGATTTTGAGCCCGATGCGCTGCGCTTCGAGCGCCGTTGTATGGGGCTTGTAGTAATAGCCCTCAATGGCCGTCGTGTCCATGAAATCCAACTTGAAGTATCGAACTCCCCACTCACGCGTCAGCTTTCGATAGGTCTCGCGCAGGTACTCTTGTGCCCCAGGGTTGGTTGTGTCCAGAGCATAGAGCGGGTCCGAAGTTCCACGCCCGACAAAGCCGAGGCGAATCGGTTTCCCCTGGGCGTTGTGCACCAGCCAATCCTTGTGGTGCTCGTAGACCCAGGCGCGGCCGGAGACTTCGAAGGGCGCCGTCCACAAGCCGAGCTTCAGCCCTAGTTGGCAAATCTCGTGCCCCACGTTCCACATGCCGTGCGGAAACTGCGTCCCGTTGGGCGTGGCGTACTCTCCGCGTGCGTACTGATAGCCCTCGTCGATGTGGAAATACTCATAGCCCAGCGGCTTCAAATGCTCCGCCAGCCAGTGGGCATCCGTCAGCGTCGGGCCTTCCTGGATGCCCCCATAAAAAGCCGTCCAGCTCCACCACCCGATCAAATTCGGGCCCGAGACACGGGCGCGGTTGAGGAGACGGATGGCCTCTCCGTAGTTCTCGAGCTGCGCGTGGTAATTCTCCCCGGCTGCAAACATCACGGGCTCCGACGAAAGGTCCTCGCCAGCCGCGACGGGAACACTCACTTCAATCTGATCTGCGGGCGGTGCCTTCTCAAGCGCGTTGTCCTTCTGAATCTCGGTCGTGCCTGTGGAGTCGACCGTGAACGAAACCGCCTGCGCTTTCCCGGCGGCGTCCTTTTCGGCCTTCAAGTGCAGGATCGTCAAAAACCGTTGCGAGCGGAGCGCGCCGAAAAACAAGCTACGGTTGCTTTCGCGATTGTAGATGAGCTGGCTGCCTGCGGCTCGGTGCATCCCGCCCGGCGCTTGTCCGAGGTCGTAAATCTTCAAGGTCGGCCAGTCTTCGCTGAAGCTGTCGGACAGAATTCGGTCGGCCGCATCGCTGGCGCCCAGATTGATGACCTTCTTCCCCGTGGCCTCCACGCTGCGAATGGCCTGCACAGTCACGCCCTTGCCTGCCGTGTTCTGAACTCTGACTTCCACAGCTCCGTAAGGACGGTTGGCGTAGAGGCGCAGAATGCACACAAGGTCGGGCGTCGACGAAAGACCTGAATAGGTGACCGAGATTTGGCTGCCCGAGCCCAGTAAGTCTTTGTAAGTGGACTCGATTACGTGACGTTGCGGGTAATCACTCGAGTGAACCCAGTGGTGATGGATTTCCGCTGCCACCCGCGCTTCGAGCACGGGCTCATTCAGGCTCCGCGAGCGAATTTCATACACGCCATCCTGCTGGCGAACCGCTACACTCAAGTCCGAATTCTGAAGGGACGCCGCTTGCTGGGCCGTTGCTGGTAGCGCCAACCCAAGAGTCACGCAGGCGAATGAAAAAACTCTGGTCAACATCTTGTCATGGTATGCAGCCATTGGCTTGCCCCTCTTCGCTGGATTCGTTCTCCAACACGATGATTGTAAGACACCCCTGTCGTAGGCGCGTCTGAGCAAACACTGGGTCAGCCCCTGCAATTATCCTCTTGTCTCTCGCCAAAACTCCAGCTACTTGAAGGTCTGTCTCGCCTCCTCTTGCAACCTTCACTTGAAAATGCGTTGTGTAGGGCGTAACGTTTCGCTTCGCGACTTTATTCGCAGCCTTATTCTGACACCCTGTCGCAGATTGCTGAATCAGTTGCAGGAGCGCAACTAAAGGTGACACTGATGAAGAAGCTCGTTCTGATCTTTGCTGTTGCATGCGTTTCTTTTGCTGCGCGGGGAGCCCAGAACGCGGAAGTCACCCGCTGGGAGCATGAGGCCCAGAGTGTCACCATCATCCGGGATGATTGGGGGATCGCGCACGTCTACGGGAAAAAGGACGCGGATGCTGTCTTTGGCATGGAATACGCGCAGGCTGAGGACGACTTCAATCGCGTCGAGACGAACTACATTAACGGGATGGGGCGGCTGGCGGAGACTGAAGGCGAGTCCAAAATCTACCAGGATCTGCGGATGAAGCTGTTCATCGATCCGGAGACGCTGAAGAAGCGATACGCGGAGAGTCCGGCGTGGCTGAAGAAGCTGATGAACGCCTTTGCCGACGGTTTGAACTACTACCTTTACAAGCACCCCGAGGTGAAACCGAGGGTGATCAAGAGATTCGAGCCGTGGATGGCGCTCAGCTTTACGGAAGGGAGCATCGGAGCCGACATCGAACGCGTGAATCTCAACCAGCTTGCGGCGTTCTATGGCAAGCAACCGGTGGCCCAGGCGATGCCGGCAAACCAGGATGAGACAGCCGAACCGGCCGGATCGAACGGCATGGCCATCGCGCCCTCGAACACCATCGGGCACCATGCCCTGCTGCTGATCAATCCGCACACGTCATTTTATTTCCGCTCCGAGCTGCAAATGGTGAGCGATGAAGGGCTGGATGCCTATGGCGCCGTGACCTGGGGGCAATTTTTCGTGTACCAAGGGTTCAATCCGCACATCGGCTGGATGCACACATCGAGCGGCGTCAACATGCTCAGCCAATATCTCGAAACCGTGGAGAATCAGGGTAACCGCTACTATTACAAATACGGGGACAAGGAACTTCCGGTCATAGCGAAGGAGATCACTGTGCCTTACATGGCCGATCACGGGATGGCCGAGAGGAAATTCAAGATTTACGGCACCCAGCACGGGCCAGTCATCGGCGAGCAGAACGGGAAGTGGGTGACCATCCGGCTAATGCAGGAACCGGTCAAAGCGCTCATACAGGCTTGCACGCGCACCAAGGCTACGGACTACAAATCATTCCGTCAGACGATGGAACTGCATACGAACTCGTCGAACAACACGATTTTTGCCGACTCCGATGGCGACATCGCTTACTTCCACGGAAACTTCATTCCGCGGCGCGATACCCGATTCGATTGGACGAAGCCGGTCGATGGCAGCGATCCCGCGACCGACTGGCACGGGCTTCTTTCTGTTGACGAGACGCCGCACCTGCTCAATCCAAAGAGCGGCTGGATTTACAACTCGAACGACGCGCCGTGGTCTGCGGCCGGGCCGGGTAGCCTGAAGAAGGAAGATTTTCCGCTTTATGTCGAGACGGGCGGGGAATCAGCGCGCGGACTCCACGCCGTAAGGGTCCTGGAAAACAAGAAGGATTTCACGCTCGATTCGCTGATTGCCGCAGCGTTCGATAGCTACCTCCCGTGGTTTGAGAAGGTGATGCCCGCGTTGATCAAGGCGTGGGACCAAGACCTGGACTCCGACCCGCTGAAAGCAAAGTTGACAGAACAGGTCAAACTTCTGCGCGAATGGGATCTCCGCTGGAGAATAAATTCGGTTCCCACGTCGCTCGCGGTGTTCTGGGGTGATGACATCGTGAGGCAGGTGGGCCGCGATGCGAGAAGCGTAGGCATGCCGGTGTACGACTATGTCGGCAGCAAAGTGCCTGCCGAGCAGCTGCTGCAATCGCTGGCGGCGGCGTCCGACCAGCTAACGGCGGACTTTGGGACGTGGAAGACACCCTGGGGGGAGGTTAACCGCTTCCAGCGTCTCGACGACGATATCGTTCCCCACTTCGACGACGCCAAGCCGAGTATTCCCGTGGAATTCACTTCGGCGGTTTGGGGGTCGCTGGCGTCGTTTGGAGCGCGCCCATACCCGGGAACCAAGAAGTGGTACGGCACGAGTGGGAACAGTTTCGTCGCCGTGGTTGAATTCGGAAAGACGGTGCACGCCAGGGCGGTGACGGCTGGCGGTGAGAGCGGCAATCCCGCCTCACCTCATTTCGATGATGAGGCCGAGCGATATAGTACGGGTGAATTGAGGGAGGTCTACTTTTACCGCTCCGAGCTCCAGGGGCACACTGAGCGAACGTACCATCCCGGGGGCTAGGTTTCGTCCTCTTCCACAGGCCGTGCGCAGAGATACTCGGGCTGCGAAAAGTGATCGCTTATTTCACCACGAAATCTGCTCTTTCCACTGGTTGGGGGCACGCCTCAGCCCGTGAGCGGCAGTATGCCCACCATAGTTTCGGAAGCCGTCCTGCACAATTGCCCGTAGCACGAAGCAATTGTCTCCAGCCAGATGTATTTTAGGCGAGCGATACCCAGCTGAAAATGGGTCAGCGGACGAACTTGTTTTCCGCGCTATTTTCGGGCGTTTCGACGAGGATTGGTGTGCGAGGGGTGTGCCAACTTGGCGGTCTAAATTCGAATCAGGCGATCGTACCGAAAAGTAATGCTTTCGACTTGAGCTGCGGTTGCGTCCTGCATTTGAGGCAAAACGCAAACGCACACCTGCTTATGTAACCTTCAGACGTGCCAAGCCCCCCTGTGTGCCTCGTGTAACGGTTCGCTTCAAGCGCCGGCGAATCACCGCAGAAACTCGGCAGGCGAAGCTTCTCTCGCAGAGCGAGATACTGTTGGGGGAAATCTCTCGGATTCGAAGTGACCAGGAGATCCGCTCAGCTCTCTTCGCCGCAAGCACATGAGCAATTGTCCCCTGGGTCCGGTAGTGGGTCACTTTCAATTCAAAAATGGCGTTACGAGGCTAGTGCTTAGTTGCGATAGTTAGCGTTATATGATACACTGCCGTTATGAGCAGACAGGCGGCAGTGATCACCCTTAAGCCCGACGAAGAGAGCGCCTTGAAACAGTGGCTCCGAGCCGGGACGACA
>JBEKEZ010000066.1:0-17613 GCA_050013575.1 Terriglobia bacterium
GCGCTGGACACGACGCGGCGCTCACCGCCTCCTCAAGCTCCGCCTCTGGATCGCTCGCTGCGGAACAACTTGGTTCGAAGTCTTGTATTCTCGCGGAGCTCAACTGACAAATGCTTGACACAACCGTTTGCAGCACGTACCTTGAAATCAAGCCGCACATATACGGAGCTTACAACCGAGCAGCGGGAATATGTATTCAAGCTCATCCCCGACTCCTCGTTTCCCTCTCCCCGGTTGGTTGACCGCCGTATGCCACTAAGAACGGGGTGGGATTGTACATCGTGGGCAGAAATTCAAGGGTGTGAATGGATGTGAACGTGGTTTTGGTAAATGCACCCCGGTTCACCATGGTCTTGGACGGGCTATGCTGCTACACAACTTCACTACATGGAAACGGTTATAGCTCTTCGTTCATGATTCACCTGATATATTGCCGTAGCACGAGGCATTTCGCTCCGAAATGTCGAGTGCGGAGGAAGGCAGATTCACGAATCTTAGCGCACAAGGGGTGATTGTTGCGGAGACGGCTTCGTGCATTTAAGTTCGGTACCGGTACAGCGCCGCCACCGGTCGCCTTGCGGCGCATGCGGATGGCGGCTTATCGCTTCGAATTAACACCTGCCAGCAATCAGAATTCATCGAATCACCAGACTGTCTCCGGATGAATCAGGATCATGAATTCCACCGCACTTGTGGCCAGAGCCTGAGAGAGCCGAGCAGAGACACGAACCCCATACCTGGAGTACATGTGACGTGTGTGTGGTCGTCACCATCGCTTCGCTTTCGCTTCGAGTAGATTCAATTACGCTCTACCAGCGATTCATGGATTCCTGTCAGCTCTGGTTTCATACCCTCCTGACGTTTCCGGATAATTCCCAGTATATCGGCGTTACTTCCGACTGCGCAGTGGGCCGGTTTCCGGTCTTACGGGTATGGGTCCAGTCGTTTAACGTCATCCCAACAGACGCTCTCACCAGATGATTCGCCAGTCTCTTAACTTCATGACACGGCTAAGATGTAAACTCCAGTCAGAGTCCATCCCTCGTTCTCTGGTTACCCTGGCTCCCCCCTTGGAAAAGAGAAGTCAGGACATGACTGCGTCCCTACAATGACGGAGACCTCACGGTCTCAAGGGGCTTGTGAGCCTTTTACGGCAATGAGCTCCCACAGACTTTTCAATTAACTTAACCGCTTGGGAATTATCCGAATGCAATGGTTGATGAAATTGACTTGCGGCACGCATTCAGCATTCCCGAATCCCCTGCTTCTCTGCCTCCGGTATGAGGGAGGCTGGTAGCTACCGACTACCAGCCTTAAAGCAAGGGAAGGCCGAACGTTTCCTTCCCTCCTGGTTAGTATAGGGAGAAATGGGGTCGTTGCCGGTTAAGGGCGACACATGTTCGGCTGGTTTGGTGGGTTTACGATCCGCTGATGTGGCCTTACAGGCACGGCTGGTGAGCGTCGTCGTCGTAGTCTTTCTCCTGCGCTTCCTTCTGGGTCATGTATTCACCCACCGCACTCATCAGGCCGCACTGAAGCCTTGCCGACGAACTCGGCAGGAGGATCCTCAAAAACCACTTGTGCGGGTCCGGAGTAGTCGTAGTCTGTGGCAAACCACCTGTAGCCGGTCATCGGGATCATCTCAGTCAACCAGCTCTACCCACCGTGCCTGATTCTTAACCTGAATCCTGCGCCAGATGTCGGCGCGGACACGGTTGCACGGCCCTAAAACGCGGTTTCGGGGTCGCTGAACGGGTTGTTGCAGAACCGCATTTCTAATGCAGTTATGCAACAAACGCCAAAATAGCTGTTTTCGAGGCTCCCAGCAAGCGTTTCCAGAATTCTCATCATATTCATGACGCAGGATTCAGGTTAAGTCAACGTGTCGCTTCCGCTGCACTTTCCAGGTTTTCGCTAATTCGTTGAAGGCTTTCAGCCAAAATCCTAAGAAGGAACAAATAATCCGTACGATGCCAATTCCCCGTGGGCAGCCCGAGTTTCGCTGCGGCTGCGCCTGCTTTCTCTGGACTGGGCGGGTGAGCCAAGCCACCGGATGTTCGCAGGTCATACAGGAACGCCAGTGGAGCGAACTCACTTCGAACGTGTTCATTTAGCGCTTCCAATTCATCGCATAGGTCGGCTTGGACTGCATTCGCCAACTTACCCTCGGCACACTGCACCAGAATAGGGAGTTCAGAGAGATCTGGTTGAAGGTGCGCAATCACTTTGGCGGCGAGTGAAACCCGTTTCAGAAGGTTTCGTGATCCGAGGGACTGAGGCGGGTTTTCGAATGTCTGGTGGAGATTTGAACCTATCGCCTTGAGGAGGTCGCGCAACGGAGCAGGTTGCAGACCATCCAGAAAAAAGGTAGACGCTAGAGTTGCCCTTTTGAGAAATTCGTCGTCCCCGGCGTTGGCAGGATACACCCACTTCATTTGACGCCCTGCCAGGCTGTTCAGAGAACCACGCCACGCGGGGTTCGTAACACTGACTCTCAGCGCGATTGCCATTTCAGCGAAGGCTGCATTCAGCCCTTGCAAAGCGCGCACCACAAGATTCACAGCATCGGGAATCGTCGGTTCTTCGGCGAGCGCCTTCAGAGTCTCCAAACTCGGAGGCTCCACAGCATATTGCTTCCAATGTGGCCATTCTTCGAATGGAACCCCCTCCGCGAAATCGCCAATCGCAGTACAGACCAACTCGTTCCCAATTCTGGCCGTACTGCGGTTAAGAGCCCAGTATCCGCGGCAGCAGACCGATCCGTCGTCCTGAATGTCGAACCCGGAGGCGCCTTCATATTTTGTCAGCACGTCTAGCCGAAAATAGACCTGCTCCATGAAGTCGCAAGACTGGCCACTGAAAGTACGCCCTTTGACAAGGTGAAGGCTTTTCCACCTCGCCGGCGCCACATCGCCATTGCTGGTAGGCAGCGTAAACGTGTATGGATCGAATGTAGGCTTCTCAGACCATGGGTCTTCTAAGTCAATCTTAGGCGGTTTGATTTCATACCATAGGTGCAATCTCCGTTGCAGATAACGCCCCCGGGAAAGGCCTTCCTGACGCAGTCCCCAATTCTGGAAGATCGCTTTCGCATCATGCTTCCGGGATTCGAGTGTAACGTCCTCTTTAACGAAAGCCTCGATCGCCTTCTGTGGAGGGTTAAACAAAAGCAGTTGGCGGTAGTGAGCGATTACCAATGACATCTGGCGTGCCTGGAGGTATTTGAGCAGATAATCAACGCGCATATCGACGACTTGGATGTTGTCGTGCTCGAGCACGCGCCTAGCGAGGGCGTCAACTCCACGCCGTGGATCCCACCAAATGCCGTGTCCAGGAGCCTTCTCCTCTAGTTCCAAGAACATCCAAAGATCAGGGTTAATGAGCAACTGGGCAGTCGACGTAGTGGGGTGCAGGAAGACCAACGGCTCTCCGGTGACCCGAATGAATGGGAACTGGAATCGATGAAAAGGGAAGTACTTGTATCGATTCTTTCCACGTCCGCTTTCGAGTGAACCACCCGGTTTACCAAGCGTGGCGATCACATTGCCAATTGACTCCAATCGGTCGAAAATCGCTGCAAAAGTGTCTGGCGCGAGGAGGAGGCACTCCCGGTTGACGGTATCCTCGACGCGCTTTTTCTCGAGACGGGTTGGCAGAGTGTGAGCGGCGAGCCTGATCCACGGACCGGCGAGGGGATCAGCGTACAGATCATCGGAGAAATCCAGCTCCGGTATGATGGACAAGTGGCTGGGGGCATGTTCCGGGCTAAATATTGACGCCATATGAGCGCTTTCGCTTCCTTTAGGAATGCATTATATCGCGAGGTTGGGACCCTGAAGATCTTGCGCCCGCGGATTTTGGTGTTGGACGTCTGGAATTAGAGGAAGTCAAAATGGGATGTCCTGATCAAGTGTTTCAGTCCCTGGATCGCGAAACGAGTTATCGCCCTCGTCGGCAGGCTCCACGGGCTTCGATGATTTATCCGCCTTTATGGCATTCTCACTGCTCGGCATTCGGTCCAGAATCCTCATCTGATTGACCACAACTTCCACCGTGGTCCGCTTGTCCCCTTCCCGGTTTGACCATTTCCGGGTCTGCAACCGGCCTTCGAGGTAGACATGCCGGCCTTTGTTCAGGTACTCGCCGCAGACCTCAGCCAACCGTCCGAAGCAAACAATGCGAAACCACTCCACCCTCTCCCGGAGAGCACCCGCAGCGTCTTTCCACCTCTCGTTGACGGCAAGACTGAAGGTGCCAACAGGCTTACCCTGCTGGCTGAAACGAACCTCCGGTGCAGCACCCAGAAACCCGATTAACATAACTTTGTTCACGCATTGGCACATGGATTTGTCCTCCTTTCACTCAAGGCCGATCGGTACCGTTTCACCGAAGGGTGCTGTTCTACGGGAGTCAGTGACCCAAAGCACCGGATATTCCGGCGTCTCCGGAAAGGAATCGCAGCACAAATCGGTGAGATAGATCAGGCAGACCGGCGCAACGTCATTCTCAGCGACCCAGTCGAACACGGGACGGAAGTCTGTTCCGCCACCACCTTTGGGCTCAAGGCGCACCATTTCTGAGGCTGCGAATTCCTGCGTGGACTGAACTGCCGCGTCGCAATACACCACATGGATGGCTTCCGGCTGTGCCTCTTCTGAAATCGCGGAGATTTCACCTGCAAACTGCTCCAGCTCAAGTTTGCCGATTGAGCCCGAGGTATCGATGGCGATAACGATCTGACCTGATCCACGCCGTTCGACCGAAGGCAAGTAGATTCCTGATGCGACGTACCGTCGATTAGGTGGCGTCCAGCGATAATCGCAAGGCGCAGTGGCAGCCACAAAATCACGCAGGATCGCTCGCCAATCCTGTTGGGATTGGCGGCTCTCGGTAAGCGGTCTTTCGACGCCCAATGGACCTTGTCCGCACACCTTGGCCGACCGGAGTGCTTGCTCTGCTACGATGCCCCACTCATGCTCCTGGCGGCGCTGTTCCGCTGGCGAGGAAGTCTTGCCGTGCTCATCTGTAGCGTCCACGACCTCTCCAAAGCCTCCGGGCCGGGAAGCTAGGGGTGCGTTGTGTTCACCCATCGTCTCCTGCTGCGACCCTGACTGGCTGGAAGTGCCAGAGTTTGGATCGGAAGAAGGCGTACCGGGTGCTGCCTGCGGATTGTTGGCGGTTCCGCCACCAGGGCTCGTCTGCGGTTGTCCCTGCTTCGACCCTGGCCCACCCTCGGCCTTCTGCCGCAATAACCGGGCGTAGATTTCTTCGGCGCTCAGGTTGGCGAATGCAGGATCGACCAGCGCCCCAGCGGGAAGCGTGAAACCGTTTCCGATCAGAATGGGATTGATGGCCAAGTCGGCGGCTTCGTTCCAGATTCGCGGGTCACGTTCGCCGCGGCGGCATTGGTGGCCGAGCGCGCAGTGCATCACTTCATGGGCGAGGGTTCCTTCGAGTTCCGCTGGCTTGAGTTGGTCCACGAAGGCTGGGTTATAGACGATCCGAGAGCCGTCCGTCGCCATGGTCGGCAGATCCCCAGGTATGAGTTTCAGCCTTAAGCTGAGAGTGCCGAAGAACGGTTGCATTAAGATCAGTTGAACTCTTGCACGAGTCAGCTTCTGTGCTGTGGTCATGTGAGGAAGGTTCACGCCGCCCTCCCGTCAGGAGCGCAATAGCCGCCCATATATGCCGCCATTCGGTTGGCAATCGCGGTAGCGTTCTTGGCCGTCTCGCTCCGCA
This sequence comes from Terriglobia bacterium, assembly GCA_050013575.1. GTDB lineage: Bacteria > Acidobacteriota > Terriglobia > UBA7540 > UBA7540 > DASYXZ01. Next base: position 5,740 of record JBEKEZ010000066.1, read on the forward strand.
TCGACTCCGACTTCCGCAGTTCTTGGGGATCGACCAACAGCGCGGCTCGTACCTCAGATGCCAGACGCTCCAGCTCGGGATCGCCGGTGACATTGAGCTTGGGCAGGACATCGACGAGCTTGACTAGGTTGGTGACAACGGTATCTCGGAAAGGATGCTCGACACCTTCCCCTGTGACTTTGTAGGCCTGAAGGCGTTCCGCCAGGTGGCTGACCGCTTCGTAGAGGCGCAGCCAGAGGTCCCGGCTCGCCACTTGGAGCGAAGCCTCCACGGTGGCAGTAATCTGGCGCTTGATTCGTTCTTTCTCCTCGTCGCCCAGCGTGACCCGGAAATCGCTGGCATCGGGCAATGGCATCACTTTGGTTTCGAATGAAAACTTGGAACGAAGCTCATCGGGAGCGGGATAGTCTTCAGATCGGAACAAGCCGCCGAGTCGCACCTTGGCCTGCTCCACGAGATTTCCAAACTCACGGGCCAGATTGTCAACAGCCGGCGTGAAGCGATTCGACAGCTCCCGCATTTTCTCGGTGTGATCCATATAGGCTGCACTGGGAAGCACCCGATAACCGTTGTCATCCCAGGGCAGTGTCATGAAGTAATGCTCCTGGCGAGCATCGCTGACGATCTTCTGGACCTCTGCAAGAGCTTCCTTGGGAAGAAGCACCTTGTGGTAACGGCCGGCGTCGGCGTGCGCACCGTGGCGCTGGGCGATTTCCTGCGATGCGTCAGGGTCATGTTTCCGTGCCGACCACATGCTGATGGAAAGCGAGCACAGCATGGCCCGCGAGGACAGTGAAGGTTCTGAGACAGAGATGGAGTTCATGGCATTTGTCTCCTTTGCTGGGGAAGTAATTTGGAGGTTCAAGAACCCAGAAACGGCCTTTCTCGATTCTCGCTAACGGCGCGGTTTCATGAGTGGACCAAAGATGTGGGGGAGTTGCCTTCCACCGAGCGTTCACAATGCCGACACTCGTGATGAAGTGCTGAACCTCGGACTGACTCCGCCCAATGATGGGTAAACGCTGGGCGACAAGGCAGGAGCGATCTGCCAAATCTGAGGCAAATCCCGCAACTTTCAGGGACTTGCTTTGGCGGCGATCCCCGACTATTTGATAGTCGAGTTCAACGGTCGCTGCACCGCCGCCTACGGTTGTCGGGAATAGCCGTTCTTGGCGGCGATCGTTCGGGAGCTAACGATCTGCGCCTGAACTGCGGGGCCCCTCCGCGCCTGCGCAGCTAGAGCGCGGCCCCGTCAGCACCATGCGCGGGTTAGACGGCGGGCGGGAGGCATCCTCCAGCCGCTCGGCGGAACTCGAGTCAGTGGATTCGCCTTGTGCTGGCCACCATCGACGCCGAGGCAGGCACCGGTAATCCAGCCGGCTCTCGACGACGCGAGAAAGACCACCCCGTCGGCGACTTCAGCCGGCGTGTCCATCCGACCCCATGGAATCGTCGCCAGCACCGAATTATAGAACGACCGGTTCCCCTGCTTCGCCCCGTCCAACATCCCGCCCGGGAATTCAATCGAGCCTGGCGCAACGACGTTGACGCGAATCTTCCGGGGTAGGAGAGCAACAGCCAAGGTCTTGGAGTGGCTGATGAGCGCCGGCTTTGCACAAACCCAAATTCAACTCCGGGTTTGTCAACAGCCCGGATGTGCCCCCCGGGCGCCCTCCGAAACGGCTCGGACTGGACCTTACCTCATTCGTCATTCCTCCAAGTGCCTCTCCTGGAAGCGATTCCTCAGGTCATTTTCCTTCCTTAGCCATTTTGTTGACCGATTCTTTGCTGTACGAGCTTCGGCTACCCTATGGCCAGCCAGCACGTGCCCTAGCAGAGACTGTTTTCTACCGAGCACTTTGAGATGGCGTCCTTGAGCTCCTCCTGGCTCGCCCCCATGAATTACGAATGCAACTGACTTATCAGCCGCGAAATAGTCCTCCGCTCAGATTTCAATCGAAGTTCCCTCTTGGGCCAAGAAGCATGTGAAGGTATAGTTCCGAGCTGCAGTCGTCTGCTGGCAGAATTCCAGAATCCGATCCAGGAACGCATCGTCATGAGAGGGATCGTGATGGAAAATAGCAAGACGCTTTACCTTCGCCTGCGCGGCCCGCTCCAGCGCATCCAGGAAGGTGCTGTGTCCCCATCCCTTCTTCTGCTCATACTCCTCCTCGGTGTATTGCGCCTCGGAGATCAATAAATCCGCATTTTCGGCAAAACGAGCTATCTCTACATCCATGGGATTCGGACTGGGCCCGCCGGGCGCCAAACGCCCGTAATTCTCATGATCGCTAAGATAGACCAACGATCGACCCGCAAAGGAGATGCGGAAGCCTACGGCAAGACCCGGATGGTTCAGGAAGATATAGGACACTTGAATCTCCCCAAGATGCACCTCAGACTCTAATTCGGAAAACTTCAGCTTTGCTTTCATCTCGCCTAACGGGACCGGAAAGTAGTCACTGTCCATCTGTCCCCGGAACACGTTTTCCAGCGGCTTTTCGCCCCCGTGCAGACTGTAGATCGTAAACTCGCTATTGGGATTGAAAGCCGGTGCGAAAAAGGGGAATCCCTGAATGTGGTCCCAATGAGTGTGGCCTACGAAGATGTGCCCTTTGATAGGTCTTTGCTGGAACTCGCTGAGCAGCGATAGCCCGAGCACCCGAATCCCGGTACCGGCATCCAGAATCAGCAACTGGTCGCCGCACCGTACCTCAGTGCAGGAGGTGTTGCCGCCGTATTTGATCGTGGCTTGCCCCGGCGTCGCAATAGAACCACGCGTACCCCAGAAGCGAACGGTAAAAGGCGACCACTTTTCCTCCAGAAGTTCAGAGATAGTGATCCAGAACTCCTGCAGGTCGTACGGTTTGCTCAAAAAACGGTCTGCCCCCAGCCGCAGAGTCCGTTCGACATCCGACGGATAGGTTTTGGCCGAGGTGACCAAAATCTTGACATGGCTCAGGTTAGGGTCGTTTCGGATCTCTTGAATGAGGGTGTAACCGTGCATCTTGGGCATCATCAGGTCCACAACCACCACGTCGGGGCGGTGTTCTCTGGCCATTTGCAGCCCATCTGCTCCATTGGCAGCAGTCAGAATCTCGACAAATTCTGCTTTCAGCCGATTGGAGGCGATGGTCAATATCGATGGATCATCGTCGACCACGAGAACTTTCTTCATGACTACCTCCATACAAGGGATGGTGAATTGACAATCGAAAGTGAGTCCAGGGCATTCCGTAAATCGGCTAAGCTGACCATGAGTTTCGCCCTGATTTATTTCCTGGGACGGATCGCCTTTTCCGAGAATTCCAGTGCTACGTTCAGCACATCCATGAACTCATTGATCTTGATTGGTTTGGTGAGATACCAGAAGAATCCTGCCTGCAGGCCCTTCTCGATGTCGCGCGGCATCGCATTGGCACTGAGGGCAACGACGGGGATGTGCGCCGTTGCCGGGTCTTCACGCAGGATCTTCAGGGCCTCGATACCGCTCATGCCAGGCAGATTGATGTCCATCAGGATCACCTCCGGCTGGTTGTCGCGCGCCAGCTCGATGCCGAGATTCCCGTTCATTGCGCTCAGCAGGCGCATATCGGGGCGGCGCGCGATAAGTTGTTCGACCAGCTTCAGGTTAGCCGGGTTGTCCTCTACATAGAGCAGGGTGCGCAGCGGCGCGCCATGCTGAGGTTGCGCTTGGGCCACTGCCGTGGGTTCGGCTCTGTCAAGTGCAAGTTGTGGTTGAGCAGCCGAGTTCAGTTCGAACCAGAACACGCTTCCCACCCCGACCGCGCTTTCCACGCCGATCACGCCTCCCATCAGTTCAACCAGTCGCTTGCTCATCACGAGGCCGATGCCTGTGCCTTCCTCGGCGCTGCCCTCTTGTCCGAGGCGGTTGAACGGCTGAAAAAGCTGCCCCAGCTTTTCCGGAGGCAACCCCGCGCCGGTGTTCTTGACGCTGATGCGAGTGCGTCCCGGGGTGCTCGTGGTGCAGTCCACGACGACCGTTCCCCCCGGCTGGTTGTATTTGATCGCGTTGGAAAGAAGGTTGATGAGAACCTGCTTCAACCGGGTCCGATCGGCGCCGACAAAGCAAGGGATGTCGAACTGGGGAAAGGTCATTTTGATGCCCCGCTTTTGCCCCTGCGGCTCGATCAGGGCCTGGCATTCGAGCATGACTTCGGCCAGCGACGTCGATTCCGGCGACAGCGACAGCTTTCCGGACTCGATCTGCGCGAGATCGAGAATCTCGTTGATCAGCTTCAGTAGATACCATCCCGCTTGGAGAATCTGGTCAATGCTTGCCTTCTGGGATGGAGTTGCGGGCGGGGAGGCGGACTCCATCAGTTGGGCGAAACCGAGGATGGCACTGAGCGGAGTGCGCAGCTCATGGCTCATGCTGGAAAGAAAGTCCGATTTCGCGAGGTTGGCTTCTTCCGCCGCGATCTTGGCTCTCTCCAGCTCGACGTTCTGATCCTGCAGCGCCTGGTCGAGACGTTTGCGCTCCGTGATGTCGCGCGCTGCGGCGAACACGCCCTGCAGAGTCCTATCCCGGTCGTAGAAGGTGGTCGCATTGTAGGACACCACGGTTTTCTTGCCATCCCGGGCGCGCGCGGTGAGCTCGTAGTTGGTGACGTTTTTCTCGCGCAGCACCAGCTTGATGGCCGCCTCGGCCCGCCCCGGATCGGTGAAGTAGTTCTTGAACGGCGCGCCAATCAGCTCGTCGCGCGTGCAACCGGTCAGCGCCTCCATCTGCTTGTTGACGTCGCTGATGATGCCGGAGGGATCGGTGGTCATGATCGCATCGATGTTGGATTCGATGAGAGAGCGCGTGTAGAACTGCTGGTCGCGCAGGCGTTGATCGAGCTTCTGCTGCTCTGCTTCAACCTGCTTGCGCGCGGTATTATCGGTGCCGATCAACAGATAGCCGATGATTGCGTCTTGATCGTCGCGCAGCGCCGTGACCGACACGATGGCCGGAAAGCGGCTGCCGTCCTTGCGGATGTAGGTCAATTCGTAGATGTCCTCGATCCCGCGCGAGGCCTTGAAGACCAATGCCTCGAAGCCCGGCGTGATCGGGGTGCCGAGCTCGGTGCTTAACGCCTCGGCGCGCACGATCACTTCCTGCGGATCGGAAATGTCAGCGGGGGTGATCTTGTCCACCACTTCGGCGGCCGTGTAACCGAGCATGCGCTCCGCGCCGACGTTGAAGATCTGGATGACGCCCTTCTCATCGGTGGCGATGCTCGAGAAGTTGGCGCTGTTGAAGATTGCGCTCTGCAGGGCGCCCGCTTCGCGCAACGCCTCTTCCGCCTTTCGGCGCGCGGTATTATCGGTGCCGATCAGCAGATAGCCGATGATTTTTTCTTGAGCGTCGCGCAACGCCGTGACCGACACCACCGCCGGGAAACGGCTGCCGTCCTTGCGAAAGTAGGTCAGTTCGTAGATGTCCTCGATGCCGCGCGCGGCCTTGAAGACCAAAGCCTCGAAGCCCGGCCTAATCGTGGTTGCCAGCTCCAGGCTCAACGCTTTGGCGCGCACGATAACTTCCTGCGGATCGGAAATGTCAGCGGGAGTGATCTTGTTCACCACCTCGGCGGCCGCGTAGCCCAGCATGCGCTCGGCGCCGACGTTGAAGATCTGGATGACGCCTCTCTCGTCAGTGGCAATACTCGAAAAGTTGGCGCTGTTGAAAATCGCGTTCTGCAAGGCCCCCGCTTTTAGCAGAGCCTCTTCTGCCTGCTTGCGCGCGGTATTATCGGTGCCGATCAACAGATAGCCGATGATTGCGTCTTGATCGTCGCGCAGCGCCGTGACCGACACGATGGCCGGAAAGCGGCTGCCGCCCTTGCGGATGTAGGTCAATTCGTAGATGTCCTCGATGCCGCGCGAGGCCTTAAAGACCAATGCCTCAAAGCCCGGCCTAATCGTGGTTGCCAGCTCCAGGCTCAATGCTTTGGCGCGCGCGATAACTTCCTGCGGATCGGAAATGTCGGCCGGGGTGATCTTGTCCACCACTTCGGCGGCCGCGTAGCCCAGCATACGCTCGGCGCCAACGTTGAAGATCTGGATGACGCCTCTCTCGTCAGTGGCAATGCTCGAAAAGTTGGCGCTGTTGAAAATCGCGTTCTGCAAGGCCCCCGCTTTTAGCAGAGCCTCTTTGCGTCGGACCTCGGTGACGACATCCAGCTTGCCAGCCGGGGCATCGGGAATGGCAGGATCGTGGTTTCGCGCGGACATGTCCTAACCTCCGTCGAGCTTGTTAACTGGGATTTCCATGGTCGAATCCCGTGTAGTTCTTCCCCAAATCCTCGTCCGTTCATCGGCAGGCAACTAGAAACGATCGACAGCCAAAATGCCCACTGTTTTTGCTGGCCTATCCAAGCTTCCCGTGTAATCGTACACACTCGACCACAGCTAATCCTCGGAATGACTCACCAGCCTTGCCTTGACCGGAATCAAGGTCACGCGCAATGGTCAATGCATTCTTGGTTGGGCCTTCTCGAAAGAGAATGCCTAAACCTTCGTTTGCTTTGGCCACATACTTTTCACAGAATTCGACGTGCTTATCGAAGGCCTTCTCTGCCATATGCGAGGTAGCACTGAGAATGAAAGCATTCTCGGCGCTTCCCTCCTCGAGGCGATGCTGATGTGCCACATTGGCCTTGACTAATTCCCACAAAGCAAATAGGAGCCCGGCGGAACCAGGCAAGGGGATCAGTGCTTGTATAGCGGCAGTTCTATCGGTTACCGCAAGAGCGACAAATGCTACGAAATCGGTCAGCAGTCCGAATAGCGCACGCTTCATTTTTGTGCCTAACTCATGTTCAGACTGACTTGGATAAAATCGGTCCTGGTGGCACTAGAAGCCAAGAATACTTCGACTAGAACGCCCGGTCAACCTGCGAGTCAACGGCACAGTACCTCGCCAAGCTGTTTCCGCGCCTTGGGTGTCGGCGAATACCGCCTGTCACTGGAAATGCCGGATAGATCCCCTGTAACGCCGTAGTGTTGACCATTACTAGGCAATGTCGTGGTGATTCTCAACGACCCACTTGGTGTAGCCAGCGGTACACCGAATAGCCGGCTCACGGAGGGTGGCGTCGCGCACACACAGCACCCGAAACTCAGTCGGCAGGCGATTCAGGTACAGGCAGATGCGGTCGAAGTTGGTGTCGGAGGCGCACCGGGCGAGCGCGGAAGCGACGGCATATTGTGCGGCCGCGTTCTCTGGGACAGGCTCCTGGAGAGGGTTCAAGAGAATGGCATCGATATTTGGCAATTCCCTGAACATTCTGAGGAATGCTGAAAACTCCGTAGCAGCGCCGGTTCCCACCGTTCCTGCAATCACCTCGTGCTCAATGGCTGGGTTCGGCTGCGAATCGAGAATGCGCGAGACGAACTCCCATGATCGTGGTGATGGGAAAGCATGAGCATCTCGGTCAAAGGCGCTGATGAGTTCCGGGCGAAAACGAAGGAAGGCGATCACCTCGGGACGGATTCCCGCCTGAATCGCCCATTCGGACCAATCTTGCATATCCACCTCGAATTCAAGATGCACAAACCGGTTCCGTAGCGGTGTGGGCATCCGGGTTGTCACGCCGCGATCCGAGTCACGGTTTCCCGCAGCGATAATGGCCCAGCCTTCGGGGAGAGTGTATTCCCCAAGCTTTCGATCAAGGACCAACTGATAGCAACTGGCTTGTACCATGGCCGGCGCGGCGTTCAGTTCGTCCAGAAAGAGAATGCCCGATCCGTCCTGTGGCAGAAACTCCGGTGTTGCCCATTTCGAACGTCCATCCGTGCCCAAGAACGGCAAGCCGCGGAGGTCAACCGGATCGAGTAAAAGCGCCCGCACATCTCGCAGCAGGACCTTTAATGCTTCGGCGAGCTGTTTAACGATCGCACTCTTTCCTACCCCTGGAGGTCCCCAGACGAACACCGGCTGACGAGCAGAGACGAGAACGCGTAAAGCGTCAAATATGGATGATGCTTTCATGGAGATTTCCTTTCACATTGAAGGTCAAGTTGTGGGGGTGGGAAACAAGCTGATGTGTGGCGGGAGCTGCAACCGAGTGCGGCCCTGATCATCTCACTCGTGCAACCAGCCCAGCAGATGTATTTGCGAGGGTCGTCGATGGAAATTGAGAGGTTATCCCCGCTGCGATCATGGCCATCTTCCGCGCAGGATGGGCAGCGGGTCACATTGTTATGCCCGACCGTGTAAAGCGGGCTGTGAATGCGATCGAGAATGCGGAATTCCGGCCAAGTCATACGCTTCGTCCTCACCATTTGAGGATCCCACTTCCGAATCTGAGGTGGAATGACCTTGCCAGCAATCAACCGGGCAAGCTGCTCGCCTGTGATCTTGGAGCGTGAGTTGAGGTAGTGCATCTGGGCTTCGATATCTTCATCGGCACCGTCAAACCAGAAGCGTCGAGCTGCGCCCCGGTGAATGCCCAGCGGTCCACGGATGGCATTGCCGTACCTGCTGGGTCTCAAGAAATCCTGCTTGGGGAAGACTTCGATGCCTTCTAGCTGCTTGCCTTGCTTGATGGGAATTCCCAACCGTAGGGCAACGTCGTACACATAAATACGGCAGTCTCGTGCGGGAAGCGGCACAGTCAGGAAGAACCAGAGATGACCACCACGGCGGCTATTCTCAAGCGCTGACTCCACGCGGTCGTGCATCAGTTGGGAACGAATCCCGATAAGGTCCCTGAGCGCATCCGGGTAATCTGCGTCGATGGCCACCCACTTCGAGCATTGAGTTGCGGGATTGATGGCGTAGAGGCCGATGGTGATGTCGCCTTCGAGGTGACGGCGGATTGTGTCCAGCGTCAGGCTGAGCCCCTGGCCGGTTTTCCTGTCCTTGGGACGGTAGTAGTAATGCCGGGCACTCTTCGGGTGTGGCGTCTTGGATTGAAGGGTGTAAGCACGACGGTTGACGAACAGGCGGAAGTAGTCTGCCGCCACACTGGGAGGGGCTTTCAAACGAAGGTTCGGCATTCTCTCCTCCGTGAAACCAGATTGACGCGAGTGATCCCTACGGTTGGTGGAACGAACCGGTGAGAACCACAGAGCTATGAGCCAGCGTTCGGACGTGAAAGTGTGATTTGAAGCGGGCTGCTACTCAGCGAGCGGCAATGTCCACGGCCGACCTCATGAGGTCAGTGGCTGCTCGCAGTTTGGGGACGTCGACCTCCGTCATGCGACCGACGTCACCGTACTTGAAGATGCCGCTACTTGCCCACTCAACCACGTCACCGATGGCTTGCTTCTTGGTCGTGGCAACACGCCGTGCTGCTGTCAGGAACTCGTTGCGAAGTTGGTTGAACCCCACACTTGCGCCCGGCCCATTGCCATTGTCGGGCGTGGGAGATGAGGAAATCCGATTAGTGTCAGGTTCTCTAGATCCGTTTCCGTTAGAGGCTGAGGTCCCGTTTCCGGAGGACGGAATCCTGCTGGGCGAGTTTGACGGAGCACTGACAGGGGTCGGGTTCGTAGGAGGTGCAGCGTCGGTACTTGCGGGCGCAGTAGAGCCATTCACCGGCACCGGATAGAACTCCGCCGCAATCTCCGGCGCCTGTTCCTCCTCGTCCTCGACCACTTCCAGGACCTTACCTCCCGAACCCAGCAGCTTCCGAGTCTCCGCAAACAACCGGGCATTCTCCGTCAGGTTGGCGATGAGTTTCTGCATGTCGTCGCCTTCGACCTCTAGACTCAGCGCCCAAATGGACGAAGTCTTCTTCCTCTTCTCCTTGCGGTCGAAGTACGTGGCTTCCTCCGGGCGAACCGTCAGCTTGGCCGTGATGCCGGCCAGCCGACCACCGGTGAAGGTCTGGATCTCCTGCAAGGCGGAGTGGATCTGGCGAATGGACCGGTAAGAGCACGTGTGGATGCGGCAGACGCTCCCCAGGCGCGGGAAGTCTGCCAACACGAAGCGCAGATCTCCACTTGGTTTGCACTGCCCACTCGAAAGCTCCGGGCATCCATTACCGCAGATGGTCCAAGGCTGTCCACCAGGCTTCTCAGCCGTGCGCCGGGTAGCCGAGGTCCCGTCACCCCAGCACTTCCGCTCGATTGCCGTCCACCACGCGTAAGAGCTGGGGAAGACATTCTCGATGTCATCGTCGATCAACATGATGTGGAGTTCACGGCACTCGCCTCCGTAGTGCTCGGTCAGCTCCGGATCGGCTTCCCACTCAACACGGTTGGCCGACCTCTTCTTGCGCAGAAAAACGAAGTGGTCGAGCTTGGTGGGATGGTTTCGGTCTCCGTTGGGTGGCAGCCCGATCGAGACCTTGGTGGAAACGGACAGCCGTTGAACGACACGGCCGTCTTGGTCGTGAGTGACTCCAATTATCATGGGAATTCCTCCTCCCAGCATTGCTGGCGGTGAGTTTCAGGTTTCCCTCGTCCAACCCGCAGCGCTTTTGATCTTGTAAAGCGTGCGTCTGGATTCCTCCGGATCTCCACCGGCGAGACCTTCGGCGTACATTAGGAGACCGGCTTCGGATTTGCTCGGGTGAAATCGCACGAACACACCTGCCCGGATTGCGCCCCTCTCATTCACGTTCATGGCGCGCACTTCGGCGATCTGCCCCGTGAGCACGTCGCGGCGGTCCCAAATCCATTGCCGTTGTTCATCCGATAGCTGGAACGAACCGACTTCACTCTCCACGCCAGTCGGCCCTTCCACGACCATAGCTCCAAGGCTGCCTGCGAACTTTCCGGTGCCTTCAATACAACGCACCACTCTCACATCAAGGGTGTCATTCGCCTTTACCTTGAACCATTGGTCGACGGAGTCTTTGTACTTCACGACCACGCCTTCGCTATAAGGCAGGCCTCGTGGATCGTTGATGATGGCGCGATAGAACTCCGCCGGGTCGCCGCCCTCTGGCATGACTGGCACGGCGTAGAGGTGTCGGTTGAATATGCGGATCTCTTTGATTGCCGCTTCGTAAAGTTCACGCCGCTCTCGGTAGGGCAATCGGCTGACGTCCCGGCCCCTGAGCTTGGCGATGTCCCAGGCGTAGAACTCGACCGGGCCTCGCTCCTGCTGGATGCGAATGGATTTCTCCGGCAGTGCATTCAGGATTCCGCCTACGCGGGCTGCTCCGTCAGGATGGTGAAGCTCGCCACGCAATACGGTTCCTCCCTGCTCCGGGCCAGGGAAGAGCCTGCGGGCCAGCCACACAGGAGAACGATTGTTGAGGTCCTCGATGGCCGGCAGCTTGTCGTAATAAGGTTCTCCCTCCGGCCGATGACTGCGATAGACAGCACGCAGGTTGTGGATTGCCATGTTCGAGAGACTGCCGTCGTCTTTCCATTCGACAGTGACTGGGCGATCAGACTGGCGAAGGGTTTTGAGGAACTCAGGCGGTTTTAGGTGAACGTCGGGCTTGGCTACCAGAACAGATTCGTCCTTCATGCGGACAACTAGATACCGATTCTTCTCGAAAGCTCGCCGAAAGGCATAGCGTCCCTTGAAGAGCCCGTTGGCAATATTGACCTCGAAGGATTCCGTGTGTGGGTCGATCCCTTCAGCAACGAAGTCATAATGGAAGCCTGCCTTTTCCGCCTCGTGTTCGTGAACATTGATTTTCCCAAGCTGACGGATTCCACCAACCTTGATGACTCCCGTGCCGGAGTAGACAAGCCGCTTTTCCCCGTTGCCGTAGCCTTCCTTGATGACCCCGTTGAAATCGTTTACGGAGTGAGGCGCATTCTCAACCGCCAAGGCTCTAGTGCTTAGTTGCGATAGTTAGCGTTATATGATACACTGCCGTTATGAGCAGACAGGCGGCAGTGATCACCCTTAAGCCCGACGAAGAGAGCGCCTTGAAACAGTGGCTCCGAGCCGGGACGACA
>JBEKEZ010000067.1:0-16738 GCA_050013575.1 Terriglobia bacterium
AAAGTCTGAACGGCTGACTTTTCCACCGCGCTTGGAAATCCGGCAAAAGTCGCCGGATTTCCACATTCCCACAGCGCCGACGGCGACCCTCACCTCTCAACTGCCCAAAAGATTACACATCCCTGGGATGAACGTCGCGTGCTCTCGACAGCTTCATTTTATTGACTTCGAATGGGAGCGTATGCTAGCGTTAAAAGCCTGATAATCCAACTTGCGAGTGGGTGGAGCCTGGATGGCTTTTAACAAGGCCAAAGCAATGGAAGAGGCTGAGAAGTGCCTCGGCCAGGGAAGAACAGCGCAGGCCATCAAGCTTTATCTGGCAATCTTCGAGAAGGAACCAACCGACCTCGGAATTCTCAACACCGTGGGCGACCTCTACGTCCGCGACAAGAACATGCCCGAGGCTCTGAAGTATTTCCATAAGCTCGCCGACTCCTACACGCAAGAGGGATTCACCCTCAAGGCGATCGCGATTTACAAGAAAATCGTGAAGGTGGACCCTGCGGCGGTCGATGTCCTGCTGAAGACAGCGGAACTGTACATGGTGCAGGGCCTGAGCCGGGAGGCGCGCGAGCAGTATACCGGGGCCCTCGAGTTCTACAAGAAAAAGAATCAGAATGACAAAGCTCTGGAGATTTTCCGCAAGATCGTCGCGGTCGATCCGGAAAACACGGTCTATCGCGTGCGGCTGGCCGACTTTTGCGAAAGCGTCGGCAAGAAGACGGACGCCGCGCAGGTCTACCTGGAGACCGTGGAGATCGGGCTGCGACGCGGTGATCTGACCGCCGCCGAAAACGCGTTGAAAAAGGTCCTCGCACTCGACCCCCAAAACTCGCAGCTTCCCTTGCTGCGCGTTCGCCTCGCTTTTGCGAAAAAACAACCGGAAGAAGCAGAAAAGCTCTTCGAGGCCAATCCCGCATTGAAGTCCGATCCCAGAGTGCGGCAGCTCCTGCTCGACTCCTATCTCGGCAGTCACAATTTTGGAGCGGCGGAGGATCTTGTGGTGGAGGTCTTTCGCGCCAATCCCGACGACTTCTCGCCGCTGGCTTCCTACGCGGATTTGTGTTTAGCCAACGAGAACATTGAGGCCGCCTTCCGCGTGCTGGCCAAAGTTGCCGATCCGCTCATCGACGAGGCGAAGGCAGGCCCCCTCATGGAGGTGTTACGCCGGATTTGGGCGAAGAGCGCCAATCATCTCCCGACGCTCGAGCTCATTCGGAAGATCGCGGAGAAGACGGGCGATGAATATGCTCTCCCGGAAGTTCTGGACGCGCTGGGCAACGCCTACGTTGCCGCCGGCGAACTGGAGAAGGCCGAAGCTATCTACCGGAAGTTACTCGAGCGCCAGCCGGAGGACGAGCAGATCAATGCCCTTTTGAAGCAAGTGCTTCAGAAAGAGGGGAAGGAACAACCGGTGGCCCGAGCGCAGGATCTTGCCAGCGCGGAGATGGCGCTCACGGTGGAGGGCGAGCCTACACCGGTAGGCTCCCCAGTGGCCGTGCCCGGCGCCGCCGAGGAAGCCGCGGCGGTGAAAGAGGCGCTTGATAATTCCGACCTTTTCGCCCGTTACGGTTTAACGGATAAAGCGTTCGCCGAACTTGATAAAGCTCTGTCGCTTTATCCGAACCAAATGGAACTCCACCGACGCGTCTTCGAGATCGCGCAGAAGGGTGATCCGGCGCGCGCCGCCCAGGCCGCGAAAGCTATGGCTCGGATTTACGCGGACCGAGGCGATTCGGCGAGCGCCAAGAAGTACGAGCAGTTGGGCGAGGCGTCGGGCGCGCCCGCGACTCCCGAGGCGCCGCCCGAAGCGCCGCCTGCGCCCCCTCCCGAGGCGCCTGCACCCGCGCCCATGGAATTTGATCTTTCCGGCGAGTTTCTTGCGGGAGCGGCAACGGAAACTCTGCCGCCTCCTCCGGCCCCGTCTCCGGCCCACGACTTCGCGGCAGACCTCACGAGTCCGGCCGCCCCAGAGACTTCGCCACCGGCACCACAGGGAATCGAATTCGACTTATCTGCGCCCGTTGCGGCCGAGCCCACGGCGACGACGACGCCGGTCCAGGAGTTCGACCTCTCGGGTGGCTGGGAGGCGAGCACCACCGCTGCCCCTCCCGAAGCTCCACCGGTGGCGCCTCCTGCGGCTGCCGGGTTCAATTACGAAGACAGCAAAATAGAGGTCGAGTACTATCTCGACCAGGGCTTCCTCGACGAGGCAGGCAACGCGGTGCGCGCGCTGGAGGAAAAGTTTCCTGGAGACTCGAAGGTGGCTGAACTCCGCCAGCTCGTGGACCAACGCACGGCACCTCAGGAAGCACCGCAGCCGGCGGCCCCGGCTGAGCCCGCTCCGGCCGCACCGCCCGAGGAAGAATGGGAATTGCCCACTTCGTTTGCAGAAGCCCCGCCGGTGGAAGTTCCTGTAGCGCCACCGCCCGCGCCTGAGCCCCCGCTGGAAGCCCCAGTCCAAGCCGCTCCGGAAGCCGCACCCGAAGCGGGCGGGTTGGGAGGATTGATGGAGGGCTTGGAAGAGAGTCTGGCGGGCATTGAGACGACGCCGCCCGCAGCGCCGGCATCAGCCGCCGCGCCAGAGGCCCCCAAGCTTGCCGCGGAGCCGCCTGCCCCATCCAGCCTGCCTTCGCCGCTCAGCGGCCTGCTGGAAGAACTGGGCGAAGGCGATCACGCTCAGGCGGTGGATGATCCGCAGACCCATTACGATCTCGGAGTGGCGTTCCGCGAAATGAACCTTTTGGACGAAGCCATTGGGGAATTCCAGAAGGTGGTCAGGGGGGTGCAGAAAGGGAAATACCCGCCTAATTTCCTTCAGGCTTGCACGTTGCTCGCCGTCTGTTTCATGGACAAGAAATTGCCCGCCATCGCGGCCAAATGGTATCTCCGCGCTTTGGAATTTCCCGACCTGGACGAGGAGGCCACGATGGCCGTGCAATACGATCTCGGCTTGGCCTACGAACAAGCCGGCGATAAGAAGAGCGCCCTGGAGAAGTTCTCCGAGGTCTACAGCCAGAACATCGACTATCGCGACGTGGCGGAGAAAATACGCCTGCTACAGACGAAATCGTAGTGAGGCGACAAAAGGCGAAACTCGAAAGTCGAAACTCGAAAGTCGGAACTGGAATAATCGATGACGCTGCGAAGCGTTCCGAGTTTCGATTTTCCTCTTCGGCAAATCCCAGACTTCCTGCCGGTCCGAACCATGAGTCGCGCTCTTGCCATCCTCTATATCGTTTTCTGTTTCGAGCTGGGCCTGTTCCTCTTTGTCTGGCCTTGGACCGCGTACTGGAGCGGAAACTTTTTTGTCGACCGCTATCCGCTCGTCTCGAGCATTGCCAGGAATTACTTTGTTCGGGGAACGATCTCGGGCATCGGGCTGGCCGACATTTGGCTGGCGATTTACGAGTTATGGCGCCTCCGCCGGCACCTGGGCCTGGTGCAGTCGCCGCCAGCGCCGCGATGATTTGCGATTGGTGATTGGTGATTTCTGATTTCCGGCAATCGCAAATCACAAATCGGAAATCGCCAATGCATGGCCTTTGTTACATCACCGACCGTCACGCCCTCGAACCGAAACCGCTTCTCCCGAGAATTCTCGACGCCATTCATGCGGGCGTCGACTTGATCCAAATTCGCGAGAAGGACCTCGCGACCCGGGAGTTGCTGCATCTCGTAAAGTCCGCCGTCGATGAGGCGCGAGGCACCAATACTCGGATTCTAGTGAACGATCGCCTGGACATTGCGCTCTCTCTCGGCGCGGCGGGTGTGCATCTGGGGACTCAGTCCATGCCGGCGAAAGCGGCGCGCGCTTCGGTGCCGAAGGGATTCCTGGTGGGCGTCTCGTGTCACTCGGTCCAGGACACGCTTGCAGCGGAGGCGGCAGGCGCGGATTACGTTCTTCTCGGTCCCATCTTCCCCACTCCATCGAAGCTCGTCTTCGGCCCGCCGCTGGGCCTGGCGACTCTCCGCGAGGCGGCGTCACGAGCCAAGATCCCGATCTTCGCTCTCGGTGGTCTTAACGTTGACCGCGTGAAGCCTTGCGTCGGGGCCGGCGCGAGAGGCATCGCCGGCATATCCGTGTTTCAGGACTGCCCTTCGCTTGCGGACCGCGTGCGGGCTTTGCGCCAAGAGTTCGACAAGGGCCGCGCGCAACTTGAATCCGGAATGGCGAAATCTTAAATCACCGCCGCGCCGCTGTCGCGACTCCTAGGTCTGGAATGAAATGAAATTGGTTTGCGAACGCGCCTTTTTCATCAGCGCGCTAGAAAGTCTCGAGCAGGATTTTAGACACAGCCTTGGAAAGGTCGTAGGTGGCCCGCAGGTTATCGCCGAAGAATCGCACCTTGCCTTCCACCTTGCGGTCCACGAGCAAATTCCCGTCGCGCCCGGCCACTTGAACGTGAACCTTGATGGACGTGGCGCCAGCCACCGTCGTCACCTCGCGCGTCCGCTGGCTGCCGGGCGTGAAACCCTCGACTGAAGTTCGCAAGACCACGAGTTGAGGGAACTCAGCAGCAGTCCGGTCACCGCTGCGGAAGACGTTCAAGAACCGTCCCGTTTTCCCCACTTCCCGAATCAGGTTTTCGTACAGAGCCATTCGAAACTCGGGCGGGAGCGCCGCGGCGCCGGCGGTTACTTCCTCGACTTGAATCGCGTAGCTCGGAGTCTTCGCCGGCTTCGGCGTCTGATTCCGGGAACCCGCCTGTTGCGCAGAACCACCCGCGGCAGACGCCCTGGCGCATGCTCCCCAAGCGAGGGCGACGATCAGAGACGACACGAGGCTACGTCGCATCAAGCGCATCACTTTGGTTTCCCTTCGTTGGGTTTCGGCTGCCCGCTCGCCTCTTCGACGGGAATGCTCGCGTGCGCGCCCTGCGCGACGAGCGCCTTCTTGACCGGCTCCGCCCGGCCGCGGGGAAGTGTGAAGATCACCCCATGCAGGCCGCCGTTCGCGTCAACGTATTCGACGGTGAGAACGTCGATGCCTTGCCGGAAAAGGCTGATGAAGCGCCCGCTGCCATAGGGCGCGGCGATGCTGGTCACGGTTCCGAGCGTTCCTCCCACCAGACGTTTGCTGTCTTGAGCGGTGAACACGTCTCGGATATCCGCCACTTTCACTTCCGCGCTGGCCCCGGTGGCTTGAAACCGCATGGCCCCCGCATGGACGGTCAACTGGCCATTGGCGCCGCGTTTGATGTCGCCTAATCCCAGGACGTGCGTCACGCCAGCAGTCGTCTCGCCGGGAGTTGACGCTTCGGAGGTTTGAGGCGCGGCCGCCGCCACCACCGGCACGGCGGAGAATGGAACAGCGGCCAACAGAAAACACCAGCCGACAGACACCATGACGGGCGCAAATCGAAACATACGGCGCATCACCTTCCGAAATATTGCGGCGGCAAAGGGTTCCAAGACGCATGCATTATGACCGCTTGTTCGAACCAAGTCAATCAAATTGCTGGAGGGGGTAGGCCAGAGTTCCAATTTCCGCTTTTTCCGGAAATTCCTCGCCGACTAATTCGAACCCCCGGCGTCTCTGAGGAGGGCGCGAGCCGACCTGGAAGAGGTGTCTGAGGAATCGGCTGAAAGATCGTACTCTTCAGTCTCGGGCTGCTGGTCATGGGCAAGACCGACTGTTCTGGATCGGGTGTGCTGAACGGCGAGGAGCGCAGGTCGGAGTTGGCCGGTGCTTCGCGTCATGGTTTGGTGTATGATGGGACCGTTTGAGGAACCTTTCGTAAGGCGACCCGGGTCAGATTCCATGAAAGTCACACTGATGCGCCTGGCTGGCGGCGGACCTCAGCAAAGCCAGAGGTACGGCGGTGGTCATCTCGGATTGGGCTATATCGCCGCTTGTTTGCTCCAACGCGGGCACCAGGTGAGAGTCCTGGATGGCAAGAAGCAGACGATCACCGAGGCGGATGTGCGCCAGCACATCCGCGAGTTCCAGCCCCAAATCTTCGGCGTTACCGCGATGACGCACGAGATCCATGGCGCTGCCCGCGCCTGTGAAGGCGTGAAGGCCGAGGCCGGTGACATCGTGACGATAGTGGGCGGACCGCATACTACCGCTCTGCCCGAAAGGACGCTGGAAGAATTCCCCGCGGTCGACTTGGCCGCCGTCGGCGAGGGCGAGAGCACGATGTGCGAACTCGCCGCCGCGATGGCGGCTGGGAATGGGGCAGCGGCGACGGGGGAAATCCGGGGTCTTGCCTTTCGGCATGGTGGCAAGATTGTGCGCACGGCCGACCGGCCGTGGTTGGAGGACCTCGACAGTCTGCCTTTTCCCGCCTGGCATCTATTTCCCAAGGTTTTCTGGCCGGTTTTCGCAAGTCGCGGCTGCCCGTACGGCTGCCTGTTTTGCCAGCGGGTCATGGGCAGGCGACTCCGCTTGCGCAGCGTCGACAATGTGCTCGCCGAACTTGATGCGTTGGAGGAAAAAGTTGGCCAGCGGGACGCGTGGTTCCAGGACGACACCTTCGGCGTGAATCCAAAGTGGACAGACGAGTTCCTCGACAAACTCATCGCCCGCAATCAGCGCAAAGGGTACGTGTACCCATGGGGTGGCAACTCTCGCGCCAATTTGGCCGAGGCCTCGGTCTATCGCAAAATGAGAAGCTCCGGCTGCTACACCGTCAGTTTTGGCGTGGAATCCGGCAACGACGAGATCCTGAAAAGAATCCAGAAAGGCGCTACCTGCGCTATGGCGCGGAATGCCATCGCTGCCGCCAAGAAGGCCGGGATTCACACCAGCGCCTTTTTTATCATTGGGCATCCGGGCGAGACCTGGAAGACGGCCCTTCAAACCGTGCACATGGCCGCCAAGTGCGGGGCTGATTCGATCGCTGCCGGGGTGATGGTCCCGTATCCCGGGACTGTGATCTGGGACATGGCACGGAAGGGAGACTACGGATATCGGCTTCTCTCTGAAGACTGGAGACTTTACGACAAGTACTTCGGCGGCGCCCTCGCCATCCGGGGCCTATCGCACCGTCAACTGGAGTTTTTCCAAGTGCTGACCTACGTCTGGCACCATGCCTACAACCTGCGCCTGCGGGAATTCGCTAATTTCGCCCTGCGATTTCGTCGCGAAGCCGTCGCTATGCTCAAGCGACTCTTTCACCGCACCCCGGCCGTTGAGCATCCCGAGTGAACTGTCGCACTGATACCTACAGCATGGTTGGTGCGTCTCTGTGATGTGGCCGATAATCGAAATTTGCCCTAAAGCTGCTCGCCATCGACAGCTAGTGCCGTTCCAACTTGTTGCGCCTATCTATTGCACCTACGTCTTGCGCAAAGACCTTCTGAGTGGCTGAAAACTGTTTGCCCAAAAAAGTTGGAACGGCACTAGGAGTGTGTCGGAGATAAGCAATTCCCAACCAAACGCTGATTCTTCTCTTGCTAGTGATGGGGCTGGTCTTTGCCCTGTCTGCCTGGACGCAACAGAAGCCCGTAGCGCCGGGCTTCAGCCCGGCACGTGCCGCCCTAAAGGGCGGCTCTACAACGCCGACCTCCACCCCGGCAAAACCCTTCACACAAGATCAAGTGCAGGGCCTGGTGCGGGACGGACTCGGAGGCGCGTCGGGCGCGAAGCTGATCGAGCAGCGCGGGATCGATTTCGCGCCGGTCGGAATAACGCCATTCCCCGGGAATCTGTCATCCCGAGCGCAGCGAGGGATCTCGCCCTGAGCCTTGACTGGACTCCACTACCAGAGCGAGATTCTTCGTCGCTGGCGCTCCTCAGAATGACAGCGCTTCGTGCACCGGGATGAATCCAAATTAGCGCACTAGAGCGCGAAGAAGCCGCTGAGCCAGGTGCAGGTTTTCGCCCTGCTCGCCGCGCAGGCGCAAATGGCTGCTTCCACGACTCTGCCAACGAGGGACGGCACGTTGCCGCCCTCGGGGGCCCAGCGAAGTCAGTCGCGGAGCCCTGGGGTCGCCGAGCGCAGCCGGGCCGGGGTCCGGCTCGGGATGCTGGCGCTTCAGCTCGGCCAGCACCGGCCGCAGCAGGGCGTAATCGGGCATGCAAGCCTTGAGAGCAGCGTCGGCAACCGTGCGGACAAACACCGGCAGGTTGTTGCGCCCCTCTTCTGCCCAACGAATCCACCGGCGCAATTCCGTGTCGTCGTGTAGGTAGTCCATCAATTACAATATACTTCGCCATTCAACCTGCCTCCGGGAAACCTGCGACCTCATAAATGGCAGCGGCATCGCTAAGTGTTCCGGCCCAGAATCCACAGTCTACGAACCCACAGGGGCACCGTTTGGGGGCTTAGCGCGGATGGTTCTCTATAACGGCAAGCT
Organism: Terriglobia bacterium; assembly: GCA_050013575.1. GTDB lineage: Bacteria > Acidobacteriota > Terriglobia > UBA7540 > UBA7540 > DASYXZ01. Next base: position 8,308 of record JBEKEZ010000067.1, read on the forward strand.
GCCGTACTAGGCATCGGTTGTAGGCTGCAGGGCCTTCGAAGAATTTGGCATGCGCACAGGCCGACTCGATAGACTTCCGTTCCGGCCCGCTCAAACTGGACAGGTCCGGTCGCCGGGGTGCCGCTGCAAGGCGACCAAGCTGGTCTTGGAGGCATTGGTTGTAGGCTGCAGGGCCTTCAAAATCTCTGGCACCCCCACAGGTTGACTCAATAGACTGCCGTTCCGGCTCGCTCAAACTGGACAGGTCCGGTCGCCGGGGTGCTGCTGCAAGGCGACCAAGCTGGTCTTGGAGGCATCGGTTGTAGGCTCCAGGGCCTTCAAAATCTCTGGCAACCCCACAGGCCGACTCAATAGACTGCCGTTCCGGCTCGCTCAAACTGGACAGGTCTGGTCGCCGGGGTGCCGCTGCAAGGCGACCGAGCTGGTCTTGGAGACATTGGTTGTAGGCTCCAGGGCCTTGGAAGAATTTGGCACGCGCACAGGCCGACTTGATAGACTGCCGTTCCGCCTCGCTCAAACTGGACAGGTCCGGTCGCCGGGGTGCCGCTGCAAGGCGACCGAGCTGGTCTTGGAGGCATCGGTCATAGGCTGCAGGGCCTTCAAAATCTCTGGCACCGGCACAGGCCGACTCAATAGACTGCCGTTCCGGCTCACTCAAATCGGAGGACACGTTGGCGGCGGGGCGAGGTGTTGTGCCGGGTTGGCTGTCAGTGTTGGTCTCGTTCGCTGTAACGATGGTCGGGGCGGTCGGCCGCAGCTCGCGGCGCTCCCGAGGTCGCAGCTCACCAACAGAGGGGTGACGCGACTCAAGTCGCTGAGCGGTCCTATCCCTGGGAGCATGCGTGACGCCCCTCGACGCTGCAGGGCTCGCAACCGGCACGTTCGTGTTCGGCTGCGAGGCTCGCTTGGGCGGTTGCTGGCTTGCCGCTGCTGGCGGTTGTCTGGCCTCGACTCTCGATGTTTGCTGGCGAACTCCGTTCACAGGAGCCGATGGGTGTTGGGGAATCTCTTTTTCGCCACCACGTATAGTTGCTGCTGCCAGAAGGACCAACACCAGCGGTGGAAGCAGGGCCGGCATGGGCCACTTCATTTTAACTTTCGTAACACATATCCACAGAACAAACGGAGAGGCGGTAAGACAGAGAGAGGAAGCAAATTCTGCACCATCAGTAATGTTTGAAAACAGACGTCCAATGGCGGCAGCGATTCCCGCCCAAATCAACAGTCCCAAAATACCTAAGACAATTATCAGACTTAGTGTGTCGCCGGTGGGCGTTCGTCTGTCTTGCTTAGGTTGCGCTTGCGGCGGCGCACCAATAATTACGGTGACGCGGGCGGTGGCGCTCTGCGTGCCGCCCGGACCAGTGGCGGTGAGAGTGAAGGTGGCCGAGTCCTGCAAGCGAACAACCTCGGAGCCCTGCAGACCAACCATGCTTACTCGTGCTCCTAGTTCCAAGCGCAACTCTGTAGCGTTCCTGGAAGTCCAGCTCAACGTGACAGGCTGGCCTTTCTCGACAGTGCTGGGATTTGCGGAAAGAGTCACGGCAGGAAGTGGCGGTGGACGGGGTTGAGGCGGGGGTTGGTAATATTCCTCTGAACGAAGCAGCTCGAGCGAAGCATCATATTGCGCCCTCCTAGCCCCATCCTTCAGCGTGTCATACGCCTCTTGTAGTTCTTTGAACTTATCCTCTATGAGATGCTGAACAGCCTTATTCGCGCCCGGAGTTTTGTCGGGATGGAATTGCATTGCCAGGTGCCGATAGGCCGTCTTGATATCATCGGCGCTTGCTGTTGGCGCAACACCTAGAATGTCATAGAACGTTGTCATGGCTTTAGCAGTTTGCTGGCGTCAGCGATGGCTTGCTCCAACCCTTCGTCCGAAGTTCGCACGGATAAATCTGGTCTTGACCGGAGCTTTTCTAGGAATTCCCAATCGGCATCTTCCGTGCCAATGGCCAGGATTTCCGTTCCCTTATCTTTCGGTAATCTCCCGTTGCTCAACGCAGTAATCGCATTGTCTGGCTTCCCATGTGACCACCCCGAGGCATGGTTTGGACCCGGCGAATCTTTTCCTGCACTTCGAGGGAAATCCGCTCAACCACCTTTCCGAACTCCAAATTGGCAATTACCTCAAGGTCGTTGTACATCTAAAATTCATAATAGCAGTTGATACAGCGTATTATCACAGTTTTTCGGAATCCTAGACTGAAATTTCTGCTTTGACTTCCTGACGAGCGGGCAGCCACGGTCAGTGCTTTCGTGACCGTGGGCTTTTCCTTCGATGACGAACCCACAGTCAATTCCAAAGACGAATTGGGAGTGCCACGGGCATCCAGCCCGTGCACATGGGCAGAGCTTGCCCTGAGCGCTGCGAAGGGATGCCCATGCTACGGTCGCCGTTCGAACTGTAGTCTCCGCGCTTGTAGCTTCCCACCGTGCGCAACGCGATCACCAGGTAGGGGTAGGGCTTGCCCTACCCTCCGCAAGGGCACCCGCGAGGGGTGCCCCTACCCTTCTTGGTTCGGCGGCAATGGACACGAAGGGGACGGTCCCGCGTGGCGGGATCCCCCTACTGCGAAAGGCCTTGCGAACATCGGGGTCCAAGAGAACGAGATTTGTGCCCGCGTGGTAGCGCAGGGCCCGCGGTCCGGCTGGCGGCTTTTCGAGCGGTGCGGGTTCTTGCCCCGGCCCTACATCCAGGTACCCAACTCCCGGAATGGCCCCGTAGGTAGGGCCGGGGCTTGCCGCGCCGCAGTAGCGCTGACCCTTAGAGCCTGCCCTGAGCACCGCGAATGGGTCAGCAGGTCGAGCGCCCGCGAAAAATGCCGACCTGAAAGTCGGCGCTACACTTGCTCGGCCGCGCCGCCAAAACCACAGCGCGGCGGAAGTACCGCAAGGCTGGAGAGCGAGCCTTGCGCTACCTTACCATGCTGACGCTGTTCAAAACGTGGCTTGGTCGACAGGGACGTGGGCGGTAGCTTGCTTGGCCACGAAGCGTTTCACCTTGATGTTCGCCTCCCTCTCGCGAGTCTCGGCAATCTCGAAGGCGGTCTGCATCCGAAGCAAGGTGTCCATCTTCGGGCCGAAAGCCTTCTCCACCCGCAGCGCCATGTCGGGCGAGAGCGAGGCGCGGCCGTTGAGAAGGGCAGAGAGCGCGGGGCGGGTCACGCCAAGGACTTTGGCGGCCTTGGTAACCGAGAGACCGAGAGGCTTGATGACCTCCATCCTGATGAATTGTCCCGGATGAGCCGGGCGTGCCATACGCATCATGATTTTCGTCTCCTTTCAATGGTAGTCCTCATAATCGAGGTCGAAAACCTCTCCTTCCGTCGGGTCGATTCTGAACGTGATCCGCCAGTTGCGGGTGACCGTAAGACTCCAGGTTCCCTTTCGGTCGCCAGTGAGCTGATGCGCTTTCCAGCTCGGCATGTCGCGGAATTCCTGGGCGTCTTCCATCTCCTGCAAGAAGGTCAGAATGTTCCGGACCTTCTCCACGACAGACGGAGCCACGCCGGAAGGATCATTGCGCTGCATGAAGCGCCGCAGTCCCCGATGAACCACGCTTCGGATCTTCACCAAGTAAGACTACACCGGAATACGTAGTGTGTAAAGAGACGCTTTACGGCGGGTGGCCACGGCGTCGCCGGGGCCACCTCTCGTGCTCGTCGGCTTTTCCTTCGATGACGAACCTACGGTGAATCCCGCCTCGCGGGACGAACTAACCGTGGCAACCTCAGGGCAGTCGTATTCGTGGCACGGGCATCCCGCCCGTGCGCATGGGCAGATGCCCATGCTACGGTTGCCGTTCGAACCGTAATCTCTGCGCTCAGTGCTTCCCACCTTGCGCAACTCGATCACCAGGTAGGGGTAGGGCTTGCCCTACCCTCCGCAAGGGCACTCATGAGGGGTGCCCCTACCCTTCTTGGTTCGGCCGCAATGTACATGGAGGAGACGGTCCCGCGTGGCGGGATCCCCCTACTACGAAAGGCCTTGCGGACACCCGCGGGCTGGCGCAGACGGTCGCTGACATCGATGGCCATGTCGGCACCACCCGCGGAACAGACCCCGCCTGGGTCGCTCTCTCTGCCTTAGTGTGGATTTCTCCGCTCACCTCAGGGCTTCCGTTGAAGAAATCGATTCGCGAATCTCCGACTCGGCAACAAAATGCAGCGCGTCGTAATCCCCGATGGACAGGATGCATCTCTGCGCGTCCTTTGGTGTCTCGAAGACCAGGAGGATCCCGATCGTGGGCCGCTTCTTGCCACCAGAGATGGTCGCCGCAAGGCGGCAGTCCTGTTCCTCGCAGGTCAGCGACGGCTTCTTCTTCGCACTCGCCTCCCCGAACTTTTCCGCCGAGATGCCTCCCAAGTGAACGACGGTATAGACCGCGTTTTCCTTGTTCTTCGGCGAGATCACTATGCCCCCGGCGTCGAACTTGCGCGCGCGTCTGGCGGAAAGCACTCTAGGCGACGGCTGCGGGGAGACAGGCTCCTCCGCAACAACCGGTCCAGCCATCAGAACGAGAACAATTCCCGCAATGCAGACTGCGGAAAGCCGCATACTAGCCCCCCTCCGCCGGCTGCAGCCAGACTCGGCGCCTCGCCGGCGAGAGTAACCCGAAATTTCCATTATTGACTCGAATCGGGGCGACAACGTACACCTAACCCGCCCTGAAGTCAATTGCCAGTCGGGCCTCCAGCGTTCGGTGCCTCTACCGCCCACGGCGGGGACGGTCCCGCGTGGCGGGATCCCCCTACTACGAAAGGCCTTGCGGGCACCCGGCGTTCTCTACACCAGCTCGATCGTTACCCGGCGTCCAACTATCGCCGCCGCCCGCTGAAGGCTTGAGAGCGTGATGTCGTTTTTCGGGTCCAGCAGACGGTCAACCTGTGTCCGGCTGGTTTTGAGCAGCGCCGCCATCCGCGACTTGGATATTTTCTTTTTCTTCATGGCCCGGGCGAGCTGCCACGCCACGACCTCCTTAATCGCCTGTGCTTGCGCCTCTTCAAAGATGCCTTCCTCCTTGAGGAAATCATCGATGCTCGAACCCATATGTTTCCTGCTCATGGCTCCAACTCCTTCTGCCGCTTACGTGCCAATGCCCAATCCTCATCCGGCGTTGTCCGCGTCTTCTTGATGAAACCGTGCAGTGCCACGAGGCGCCCGCGATAGAGACAGAGCAGCACGCGCGCTGTTCGCTTCGTCGGCAAGCCCGTCCGCACTTCCCATAACCCGCTCCCCAGCGGGCGGCACAGCGGCATTCCCACCGGCCACCGCCATTGTGCCCGCAGAAGGTCCTTCCCGATGGCGTGACGCTCGGCTTCCGGCAATCCCTTCAGCCATTTCCGCACCGGCTCGCTTCCCGCCTCGGTGCGGAAAAAGATCAGCGGGATCTTTTGCGGCTCCGGATCGCCTGGCATCATGCACCTTATATAGGACAGTGTACCTTATAGTGTACAGGCGAGCAAGCTCATTTATTTGAAAGTGGCCACGCCCGGCGCTCTCGTGACCGTGGGCTCTTCCTTCGATGCAGGACCCACTCAATTCCAAAGACGAATTGATCGCGGCTACCTCCGGGTAACGAAATCTCAGGCGCCGTTCGAACTGCAATCTCTGCGCTCAGTGCTTCCCACCTTGCGCAACTCGATCACCAAGCGTAAGGCGTCGTTGACCGCTCTTTCACTGCGAAAGGCCTTGCGGACGTCGGGGTGCAAGAGAACGAGATTTGCCCCCGCGTGGCAGCGCAGCTCTGCGGCCCACGTACAAGAATGAGATCGGGCGGACGTTACGGCGCGTTCCACGGATTGATGAGGGTAGCTCCGATGCCCTCGAAATCGCGCGTATTCCGGGTAACTATGGTTAGATCGTAGGCAAGCGCGGTCGCCGCAATCAATGAATCGACCGTGGGCAGGGGCCTTCCGGCCCGTGCTCCCTGCGCCGCAAGCGATGCCCACCGACCGGCCACCTGGCGATCCACGGGAAGTATGCGACCCAAAAACCACGCTTCCAGGTCTTGCTTCAGCCACTGTTCAAGTTGGAAGCGGCGCTTGCCCTCGGCAAGCAGTTCGATTCCCTTTTGAATTTCGGCCAGGGTGATGACGCTTACATGCTGGGATTGGCGGTCCGTGGTCTCAAGCCAGCGCTTGACGCCGGCATCAGGGCCTCCCGGCCGGTTGTACTCAGACAGAACATTTGTATCAATCGGGAAACCGCTCATTCAAGATCAACCGGGCGGGGATAGTCTTTGGATCGCTCGAGGTCGAGATTGGCGCCGGCAAAGGGGGAATCGAGGAGCAGGTCGGAAAGATTATCGAACCGCTTATGAGTTGGGTCCGGCTCTGCTGCGACGGGCAAACCCGCTTCCTTGGCGACAAGTTCCTGGATGTAGTCGTCCAGCGAGACACCCCGCGCCTGCGCTCGCTCCATCAGGCCTTTTTCCACTTCAGGATTTAGGTTTAGAGTCAGGGTCACGGCTGCGGCTCCTTCTTCTTCCACCATACCGTATATTGGAGCCTTCTGTCACGAAGCAAGTGGCGCAGACCTTTCGGACAAGACATTTGTATCAAGAAGCCACGCCATCAGAGCGTAACACCTCGAACCGGGGAGCGGTCGCCGGCTGGTCCAAGGTCGATTTCTTTATATGGCGAAGCCTGCATGGCGGCTACGAGGTCGGCACCCCTGTGCGTAGCGGCTTCGCCCGATAATTCCGCTGCTGGCGGTGCTGATTTCAGCGCCTGCATCAGAACATCTTCAACGCTCCGAAAGTCGCCGCTTTTCATCCGTTCCTGGATGAGGGCTTCGAGTTCCGGTTTGTGAATTTCGATGGTCATCAGTGCGATTCCTTCTTCTCCCACCATACCGCATTTGGGGCCTTGTGTCACGGGGCGGATTCTCTTGTCGATGCTGAGCGCGAAGCTCGAAGTCCGTCGGCTCGTGCCGCGAAAATGTAACCCGGCCTTCGCGTAGACCCGATGCGCGGCTTCAGGCCGGGGCATATCGCTTGATCGCGAGGCCCCGCGCGTGCGCTCGCGTTTTCGCCACGTCATAAGCAAGCTGCATACGGAGAAGGTGATCCATGTCCGGGCCGAAGGCCTTTTCGATACGCAGGGCCATTTCCGGCGTCAGCGCGGCCCTGCCGTGCAGAAGATCGGAGAGCGTGGCGCGGCGCACTTGCAAAATCTCGGCCGCCTTCGACACGCTGAGGCCGAGGGCTTCAATGACTTCGGTTTTAATCAGGTCGCCCGGATGGGGCGGGTTCTTCATGGGCATTTTTCGGCCTCCTAGTGGTAGTCGATCAGGTCGATATCGCCGGCAGTGTTCGTCTGTTCGTCGTAGCAAAAAATCAACCGCCAGTTTCCCGTGACCGTCAGGCTCCATAATCCTTTCAGGTCGCCTTTAAGAGGATGCAGCTTCCAGCCGGGAAACCGGCCGACCTGCTCCAGCGTCCCGGCGGTTTCGAGGGCAAACAGAAGCTTGCGCAGCTTGTCGGCCATCGCGGACGGCACCCCTTGGGCGTTTCCGTCCTCATGGAGTTGCCTTAGCCCTTTGTGGCGAAAGCGGACAAGTTGCATGCTGTCCTTTCACTCTTCCAGTATGTACGGTGATACCGTACACGTCAAGCGTTTTATGGTGGAAGCTACGGTCACTGCTCACGTGACTGTGGGCTTTTCCTATGCTGACAAACCCACGGTCAATTCCAGCCGCTTGAGCTTGATGCGGTCGGCGTGAACCTGTGCAAGGTCGTAGTGCGCCTGCTGCGTAAGCCAGGTTTCGGCACTGCCTCCGAAAACCTTAGACAGCCTCACGGCCATTTCGGGAGAAATCCCGCGCTTCTCGTTTACCAGTTCCGACAGAGTAGTGCGCGTGACTCCGAGGGCGGCGGCGGCGGCCGTGATGGTCAAGCCCAGAGGCTCAATACACTGGCGCAGCACAAAGCCGCCGGGGTGGGGTGGATTCTTCATCGGCATAATTCCAGTCTCCTCTCAGTGGTAATCGACATAATCAACGTCCAGCACGTCGCGGTCGGCAAAGCGAAAGATCACCCGCCAGTTGGCGCGAACCGTGCAAAAACCCTTCTACTCGCCCTTAAGCGGATGCAGCCGGAACCCCGGCACGTCCATATCCGCAATCGTACCGGCAGCATCCAGCCGCGCAAGAATGTCACGCAGCTTTTCCGCGTGCTCCCTAATCACGCCGCGCGAGTCGTCGTCTTCGTGAAGGCGTTTCAGTCCCTTGTGGCGGATCGACCAGATCATTCCTGTACTGTAACGCGTCACGTAACGCATGTCAACAGCGGGTAGCCACGGGGTTGTGTCAAGCATTTGTCAGTTGAGCTCCGCGAGAATACAAGACTTCGAACCAAGTTGTTCCGCAGCGAGCGATCCAGAGGCGGAGCTTGAGGAGGCGGTGAGCGCCGCGTCGTGTCCAGCGC
>JBEKEZ010000068.1:0-14649 GCA_050013575.1 Terriglobia bacterium
TGCGCTGGACACGACGCGGCGCTCACCGCCTCCTCAAGCTCCGCCTCTGGATCGCTCGCTGCGGAACAACTTGGTTCGAAGTCTTGTATTCTCGCGGAGCTCAACTGACAAATGCTTGACACAACCGGCCCGCGGTCTTCAGTTGCTATTGGGGGATAACACGGGTATTCTCCTGCAATTTCTCCTCGTCGGTCGCTTTGGCTGGCGTTTTACCTTCGATGGACCGGAGGTAGTTCACGATCTGCCAGCGTTGCCGTTCGGGCATGCGGTCCTTTTCGCCCGGCATAATCTCCGAGCCGCTGCCGATGATGGCGAACAGTTCGCCGTCGGTGCGTTTGGTGAGCACTTCGGGCTTGGAAAGATCAGCCGGCTGGATTTTCATTTCTTCCGCGAGGTCGCCCTTGCCATCCAATTTTTCGCCGTGGCACATGGCGCAATGGAAGCCGTAGAATCTCTTCCCGCGCTCGACGCTAAAGTCGGTGAAGCGGACTGGGTTCTTCCGGTCCTTCTCCTCTTGGGTAATTATGTGACCGTGGGCGGTGGTCTGCCCTGAGCTCGCTGCGGGAGCGGCGGACTGGTCTTGTTTGGGCGGCTGTTTTTCCTGGGCCCGATAGGTGCCCGCAAGCAAACCGAGAATCAAGACTGACCAAACGATTTTTGATTTCATAGGCGCCTCCAGAGGCGGTCTGTTTTCATCGTGCGAGGGCTGCCACTTCCAGCTTGTGCGGCAGTTCCGTGCTCACGGGTGGGTGAGCGACGGCGATGGCGGCGATGTTGACGATTTCCTCCACGGTTGCGCCGCGTTGCAAGACGTGGACGGGCTTGTTGAGGCCGGCCAGAATCGGCCCCAGGGCCTCGGCGCCGCCCAACCGCATCATCAGCTTATAGGCGATGTTGGCGGAGCCAAGGTCCGGAAAGACGAGTACGTTGGCGACCGTTTTCAAGGTCGAAAACGGAAACTGTTCTTCAAGGATTTCGGGCACCACGGCACTATCCGCCATCATCTCGCCATCCACCATGATTTCGGGATGCTGCTGCTTCACCAGTTCGGTGGCGCGGCGCATTTTTTCCGACAGCGCGTGCTTGGCGCTGCCGAAGTTCGAGAACGAAAGCATGGCGATCCGCGGCTCAGCGTTGAAGTCGCGCGCCACTTCGGCGGCGAGCACGGCAATTTCCGCCAAGTCCTCCGCCGTGGGCTCGATGTTCATGGTGGTGTCCGAGAAGAAATAAACCTGCTGCTTGGTCACAATCAAATAAACGCCGGAGACGCGCCGAACGTTTTCCCGCATCTTGATGATTTCGATGGCGGGGCGCAGCGTGTCCGCGTATTGCTGGGAAACGCCGGCCACCAGTCCATCCGCATCGCCCAAGCGCACCATCATGGCGGCGAAATAGTTGGGATTGTGCAGCATCCGCTCGCGCGCTTCGGTGCGGGTCACGCCCCGCCGCCGCCGGAGCCGGTAGAACTCCTCCGCGTAGTCTTCCAAGCGCGCCGCATTTTCCGGGTCCACGATCCGGACATCAAAGGGGTGCAGACCCAATTCGGAAAGCTGGCCTTGGATCATTTCCGGACGCCCGATCAGAATCGGCTGAGCGAGCTTTTCTTCCACCAGATGGTAAGCCGCGCGAATGATCTTCTCGTGCTCGCCCTCCGGGAAGACAACGCGCTTGGGCGCCGCTTTGGCGCGGTGCCACACACCTTGCATCAGCTCCTGTGTGCCGCCCAGCCGCCGCGAGAGTTGCTGGCGGTACTCGTTCAGGTCCACGGGCAATTGCGCCACGCCGCTTCGCATGGCGGCTTCCGCCACCGCCGACGCTTCCCAGATCAATACGCGCGGGTCAAACGGCTTGGGGATGACGTATTCGGGACCAAAATGCAGGCGGCGCAGTCCGTAGGCGCGCAACACGGAGTCGGGAACGTCTTCTTTGGCCAGCGCTGCCAGCGCGTGCGTGGCCGCGATTTCCATTTCGTGATTGATAGTGCGCGCCCGCACGTCGAGAGCGCCGCGGAAAATAAACGGAAAGCCCAGGACGTTGTTTACCTGATTGGGGAAATCCGAGCGGCCAGTGGCTATAATGATGTCCGGCCGCGCGGCCTTGGCCTCGTCGTAGCTGATCTCGGGAACAGGGTTGGCCATGGCAAAGATCACGGGGTGCCCGGCCATGGAGCGGACCATCTGCGGAGTGACGCAGCCCGCGACGGAAAGTCCGACAAAAACATCCGCGCCCTTTAGGGCATCGGCAAGAGTCCGCGCCTCAGTGCGGGCGGCGAGGCGCGCCTTGTAAGGGTTCATACCTTCCGTTCTGCCCTCGTACACCACACCCTTAGTGTCGCACAGGATGATATTTTCGCGCCGCACGCCCAAACGAATGTAATGCTCGGCGCAGGCAATGCCCGCAGCGCCCGCTCCGTTGAAGACAACCTTCGCACTGTCGAGTCGCTTCCCCACCAACTCCAGCCCGTTCAAGAGCGCGGCGCCCGAAATAATCGCCGTCCCGTGCTGGTCATCGTGCATCACGGGAATGGACATCGTTTTGCGCAGAGTCTCTTCGATCAGGAAACATTCCGGCGCTTTGATGTCCTCAAGATTGATGCCGCCGAAAGTCGGCTCCAGGAGTTGGCAGAACTTGATGACCTCTTGCGGGTCCTCGGTCTTCACTTCCAGGTCAAAAACGTCGATGTCCGCGAAACGCTTGAAGAGCACGCCTTTCCCTTCCATCACCGGCTTGCCCGCTAAGGCGCCGATGTTGCCCAGGCCGAGCACCGCGGTGCCGTTGGAAATCACGGCTACCAGGTTTCCCCGTGCCGTGTACTCGAAACTCAGTTCGGGCGACTTTTCAATCTCCAGACAAGGTTCGGCGACACCCGGTGTGTAAGCCAGGCTCAAGTCCCGTTGCGTGCGGCAAGGCTTGGTCGCAACCACTTCGATCTTGCCCTTGCGGCCCCTTCGGTGATAATCCAGCGCATCCTGCTTTCGAATCTCCATTGTTTACCCCCCGTAGGAGCACGCCATGGGGTGCGCCTACGTTAATCGATTAGAAGCGCGCGGCCCGCTCCTGTGGGATCGTATCGCTACATCGTCGTTACCGCAATCATTGTGTTGGAGTCACGCCTGAAGCTCAGTGCGGGCGCTCACGCCCCGATGTGACCCGCATCACAGGGAGAGTGGCGAGTGTGATTGCCGCCACTTTGCCGGCGGTCCATCGCCAGTCGCCCCGGGCCGTGTCCAGTTCGCCAGTTCGTCAGTATTTCAGTCTGTCAGTCGCGTGATCGGGGTCATTGGTCCCTTGTTTGTGACAAGGGAGGTAGAGAACATCCTCTGCTTGGCCCAAAGAGGATCACGGACTGCTGATAGACTGAAAGACTCACGGACTCAACTATGGACCAACTGCCGTCCTCGCTGGGGACCGCTGACCAGAGACAAAGGACGGAGGACAAAGAACTAAGACTTCGATTACAATGGAGCGAAGCCCTCAACGGTCAGGATGCGGAGGGATGGGTGAGTGGTTGAAACCGGCGGTCTTGAAAACCGTGTCACCCTCTGCCCTCACTCCGTAAATCATTGATAAATCAGGGTAGCCACGCTTCCATTTTTGCTCGGTTTTGCTCAGTTTTAGCTCTGAATGTTGCCGTAATGTTGCCGCAAAAGAGGGACGGAGGTCTGGAGCTTCGTCCCAAACCGCCGCGTCCGACCATGCCGGACTGCTGATCATCAATTGCACCCGGGGGAATCTTTCCCCATCACGTCCTATTTCCCTTATTCTACCCCAGCGATCTTTTGACGCATTTGTACAAATCTGCCTGCGAGATGCGAATCATTCGGTTACCAGTGCCATCACTTCCAGCATCACCCTTCCCGCACATACTTAAATTAAGCGTGCTCTCGCGCGAGATCCATCCAGTTTTCAAAACCTGACCAATTCGTCCTCTCGCTCTCAAATCGCAATCCTTCCTGCAAGCGAAAGCCGAATCCGCATTGCGCGAGGACTGGAGTCGTCAGTGACTCTGCGCACTAGGTAGAGCACGAATAGGGGGCCCCTGACAATTCCTAACGAGCCCCGGGGGGTCTACGTGGATATTTTAATCGGAAGATCCCTCTCCCCGCACTAACCCGTCGTAATCAACACTCAATTCAATTCACTCAATCTCTTCAACCACACTGGAGGTGTGCCTTGAGAACTTATCAACCGGAGTATGCCTTGATCGCTCGGGAAACCCGCGAAGAGAACCGCAAACAGTTGGCCGATATGCTGAGCCAGATCGCCACGGAACGGGCAGCCCGACTGCCACCACCACCACGTTCGCCGGTTTCTCTCGAAACGCAGTTCCAGGAAACTATTCGCAAGACTCGTGAAGACATTCAGCGTGCCAAGGACGTTCAGGCCGCCCACATCCTGCGCTGGCTGCGCAGCTAACCAGCCTTTCAAGCCGGAAAGCCCTGGCGCATTTCCAGGGAGCAAGGGACTCCCACCTTATAGCCCCCGAATTCCGGAGACCCACCTCAGCTCCTCTCGTCCGAGAGGAGATCCCAATCGCTTACATAAAATCCCAAATCCGTCTGGGGCTGAACCCAGACAACTGGAGGACATCGTGAACTATCAGCACTTGCACTTTCAGTTTCCCGCTGAACCGTTTCAGCGTTGCCATGTGATCGAGGACAGGAGCGCGCCTCGCGGGATGCGCTTCCGACATCCCCGCCAACCCGGTGAGGAGTCTGACCCGAAAGTGAACTTTGGGGTCTATGAGTTGTCCGCTCGCCTTGAACACGCCGGGGTGGAATACTTGCGCATCGCGCTGGGTAAGGATGCGCATTCGTTTGAGCTGGCGTCTGCGGTGCTCACATTGGGCGCGATCGAAGGAGAAGGTCCTAGTGAAGGGATTTGGCATCCAGCCATTCACTGGGTCCGGGACGATGGCTTCTACGCCGTGTGCTTACGTGAACGTATGCCTTACCGAGATGCTTGTCATCTGTTTGGGTTCGACATCCCGGCAGGCAAGCCCAGCGTCCCCAAGCGCATCAAACGCGATGTAGCACGGGGCAAGACAAGTCTGTTCGGTGAACTGCTGGACACTCGCCAGCTCAATGAGTGGGACCTACTCCACACCGTGATCCTCGCCGATGGCGAAACCACGTTTGAAGTGGCCACGTACAATCCCGGAAATCGCTGGCCGGAGGCCTGGACTTCCGGAGCTGCGTTGGCCTCTCCACGCGGAGGAGCGATTCTGACCGGGCATCAGGTTCAGATTGGCGACATGATCCAGATTACCGGCGCCATGCCCAATGGCCAGATCAAAGGGAACTGCTTGATCTGGGATATTGAGCCCGACCTCGTGGTCTGGGATGTGAAGCCAGAGCTGCGGGCATGGGAAGGCCAAATCTATCTCAGCGTTCTAAACGAGCTTCATGGCGGTTTAGCGAACCTGGATGTCCAAACCGCTTCCAACCTCGACCTGGCCAAGGTGCGGGACCACAAACTGATCCAGTACCTTTGCCAACAATTTGCCTGCGACGTGTTCGACGTGATGCGGGACGATGATCGAGTCAAGGAGGAGATCGGCTTCTACAACCCCGCAAGCTGGGTCGATGAAGACGGCAACTCGGTAATGAACGAGAATCGCTGGAAGCTCTGGCGGATGTATTCAGCAGGCTTGCCGGCGATGCAGTTCCGCACATGCCGGGACGCCTTCTATCGCACCCAGATGGAATCTCCCGAGAACAATAACCCTGATCGCTTCCGGATGCGCTTCCGTGAGCCTGGTGATCTGATGAAGGTCCAGTCGAACGATCTGGCCGGAGCAGCCGTGCGCAGATATATCTTTCCTGAGCCGTTTGTATTTGACGAGAAGGGCTACCCACATTGGGAACGCTCCACGTTACCTGACGTCAACTCCGTCTACCTCGGTGGCTTCGATGGCGAGTTTATCTCGCTGCGGAATCCCAATGCTTCCCACAAGGAATCGGGAAAGCTACGAGGGCGGAAGCTTCAGCGATTCGCTGGGATCGACCGCGGTGCAGCGATGTTCGTGCATCTTGGATTTGCAGCAAGTCCGGATGGCACTCCTGGCATGGCCAAGAGCTTCAATGGCGCCGATTTCGACGATTCGGTGCTGGCATTGCTCGATCCCGAGATCGTACGGCACTGGAAGACCCTGCCCGCATATCCGTGGTCCGTGGCTAAGCCTGCCGGAGTCAAAGTCATTGATGACGGTGACGCTTTATTCGACCGGAATCCCCGTATCCCGGTCTACGACCAGCGATATGTCCTGTGCATGCTCTACGATGCCAAGCGAGGTCAGACCGGCATCGGATACGTGGTCAACGCTATCACCTGGTTCAACCTGCTCTGGCTCAACCGGGAGAGCATTGTGTCCGAATTGCGGGCGATGCCACCAAGCCCTCAAGTTGCAGAAGCCATCCGCTGGATGGAGCAAGAACTGCCCAAGAGCCAAATGCCCATGGTGGCCTCACGCTTGGAGGAAATCATCGACTCCATCAAAATGAACGGTAAATCCGTTGATTGGGCGAACGGCCTCATCACGGAATTCCGTGACACGTGCCCGGTGGCCCCGAAGTTCTGGTGGAAAGGCGGCTACTTGGGACAAGGCCGCATACCGCGCGATCGTATTGAAAACGGCAATGAGCCCATTCCGGTAACGACTTCAATGGATGTCGCTCACGCCCAATGGATTGAACTCTTTCAGAAGGCCCGCATGTTCGCTGACAAGGAGAGCTGGAGGCATTGCTGGCAAGTTCCACCAGAAATCCGCAGGTTCCCAACTCGCCCCGAGGCCAAGGCCGCAGCAAGAGACTTCTGGCTGTTCTACAACCAAACTCGGGAAGCCAAGAAGTTGGAATTCCTCCGAACTGGCGAAGACCATCGCGGCAAGAAGATCATGAGTGAGCAAGACGCCGGGATTGCGGCTTACCTCTACGCGGAGGAGGAAGTCCACAACCGGATCAAGGCCAGCGGCATGTATCTGGACATCTACGCGGAACTGGTCAAGCTGATCTTTGACCGGGCACTGACCCTGGAACCACCGCACAATCCTGATGGCACTTTGAAGCCAATTGCCGATGGCATTCTCGGCGGACCGCACACGCTCGATGGTCTGCTGGATATCGCCAGAGCCGCCGGAGTAACTCGCAGTCATGTGCCATTGACCTGGGAATCAGCTCGCGTGCGCGCTGACTATGGCGATCTTAATCTCGATATCGTCGTGGAAGACACGCTGGTGCGGATAGCGGGAACATCCGCGAAATCCGCCAACTGGATTGGCATTGTGGATCTGCCCGATGGCCAATACCGGACGGAGCACGGCTTAGTCGTCACCAAGGATACGATTGAGGCTCCGCCGCAAGAACCTGCTGTGGCTCTCGTAGCCGTGAATGGCTTCGAGCAGAGGCTGAAGGACCAGAGTCTTCAGCGGGCTGATCGCAAGCGGATCGAGGCTGAACTCAAGGCCTTCCGGGCTCAGGTCTGCAATGGCGTGACCATCAAACCCGTTACCTACCACAACCCCGAAAGCCAGGAGGACGAGCCAGGAGCTGAGGTGTTTCTGGAAGGAAGCTCCGAGCCCTTTGGCTGGATCGCCCAAGAACACTTGCCAGCCGTCACCCGCCAACTCAAAGGAGTGCTGGTCTCGGGCGGCCAGTATTCACTCAAGGTCCTCTGCCCGCTATCTGAGCAGGCCCTCAACTGCTGACAAAAACCATTATCACAACATGCGCTCCTGGGCTCGATATTCTCGAGTTTCCCAGGGGAGGGAGGAAATATGCAGAAGTGCATCATCTGGTTCAAGGCGTTCGCGCTCACGAGCGACCAACTCTGCTGGGAGGACGCAAGACCTCATTGCCGTGATTGCCACAACCCACCACATGCCGTTCGCGTGGGATTTCACGATGACAAATCCCCACCGCGAAGATTGGCTGAGACGGCAAGGTCAGATCCCGGTGGAACACCGCCCGCCGGGGTGGTATTCCCGCGGGATGGAACTCGGAGGCGAAGATTGCCGAGCCATTTCGGGTCGGAGCCGTCACGATCAGCGCTAAGCATGCTGGCCGGTCTTCGCTTGCTTTGCTGCCATCAGGTCGCGGTTAGCTTTCATTCGTTCCCGAGCTTTGGCGGCCCGGTCCCGACCATCGGGTGTCGCGTCAATCAACTTTTCGAGATTGACCGCGAATTGGGGTGCATAGGCACTGCGGATTTCACCAAGCAACGGCTCGATTTTGGAGAAGACGCCGATGTGCTCGCCATTGGTATTGGTAAAAAGGCCCAGGCTAATGGCGCCGTCATTGACAAGCGCTGCGGCCATGTCCCAATAGCTCAACACCATCCGCAAATGACCGCTGTGCTCTCCAAACATCGCTTCGGTGAAGTCAGCAATCGATTCCGGATTGAACTCCCGGAAATACCAGTCACGCGCTTTGCGCATTGTGTCCTCTCTGCGCAGTTCGTACAGTTTCAGGATGAGACCGGCCTCTTCTTGTTTCTTCGACATAGAAACGCATCCTCCATTTTGGGTTAAGGCCCAGCAAAACTAATGTAGCAAACGCAAGCGTCAATCGTCCAGCCGACAGGTTAACTAATCCTCTGTGTCAAATCCCAACTTTCATCTCCGGGCAAGGACCCGGGAAAGGATGTGCGTATGCCAAATTCGGCAGCAGTAGTTCAACTTCCTGAGATTCTGAGAAACAAATCCAGCCATCTCGTAAAGCTTGCAGGCAAGGTCGATT
This sequence comes from Terriglobia bacterium, assembly GCA_050013575.1. Lineage (GTDB taxonomy): Bacteria > Acidobacteriota > Terriglobia > UBA7540 > UBA7540 > DASYXZ01. The sequence continues at coordinate 8,736 of JBEKEZ010000068.1, forward strand.
CCTTTTCGCTTCTACTCCGCGACACACCAGAGGGCGAGCTGAAACGCTCGATCGAAGAACAGTTCCACGCCATGGTGTTCGCAACCCGCAAGGAAATTCGCAGGTACTGCCCCCGCTATCGCTCTCTGCCGGGAGAAGGAATCTTGGATTTCAATACGGATTGCAACTCCGGTCAACTCGACCCTGGTGATCTCGGTAAAGCTCCACCACCCAAGCGTGGCAGTCTCTGTGAGACATGCTTCTTCTTCGTGGGGATCCCAGAGGAGCAGGTTTCTCAAATGACGGTAAGCCCGACGTCGCAAGACCTCGTGTTTGCGGTCTGAGTCACGCCCATCACTCATCTTCATCCACCTCCACTTTTCCCCATAACGCCCACAGCTGGTCGCAAAGCGACCAGAAAAGGAGATTCGCCTATGGACGAACTAAAAGCTGAACGTTCCAGCACGCCAGCCCATTCCTGGCCTGGAGCGAGCCTCTACGATTCCCTCAAGCTAGCCTGGCACTGGCGTCGGCTGAGGTGGGCCGTTGTCGCTGCCTCCGAAGCTGCGCAAGGGCACGAAGCCAACGGCCTACCGCCAGGCTCGAAGGAATTCAAAACACTTTTCAAAGAGGCCGCCTGCAAGGTTCAAGAGTATTCCGCCGAGTCCGGCGAACCTCTCGAGACTCTCAGGGCCCGGCTGCCCGCGCTGTGCGCTCTGGAACGGCTGGCAAATCCCACTGCGACTATGCCGCGGAACAAAGCTGGCCTGACGCTTGGCATCTTGACTGCCGCGATTCTGGGGCCAACCACAATCGGTGCGTTGATTGGTCTTGGGACCGGCATGGCCCATTGGATCGCACACCTCTTCGCATAAGGAGGTCAGCAATGACCGGAATACTGGAAATGTTCGCTCTCGTTGAGATGGGCAGCGGAATCGGCTTCCTGGTCAGGTGGCGTGGCAGGCTCCTGGCCAGCAAGGTCAATTATTTCCGCCCGCAGCACAACCGAAAGTCTCTCATCGACAAGCTGGTCCGTGCGCAGACCGGCCCCGTCATCACCCGGCAGGACCGACTCTGCCTGAAGCTAGCCGATGGTCTTACCGTCCTGATCCGCAGGCTTGTAATATTGGACGCTTTCCGTCAACTTATTCGTGCTCTGGCTCTGCCGAATTCCCCGCTGCGTCGCAAACTCCGCAGCAAAAGGATGCTGACATGAAGTGGAAGAAGCTTCTGCGCATTATCGCCGTCACTTTGATACCCGGCGGATTGGTGGTCCTAGGAGGCTGGTTAGTGGTGAAGAAACTTCGCTCAGGCCATGAGGAGGTCGAGAAATCCCGATCGGACCTTGCCAAGCACGGCCGGGAGCAAGCCGAGAAGGAGGCACGATGACATTCACACCATCCGCAACCAGTTCATTCTCCGCAGGAGCAATCTTTTGGGGAATGGTTTGGGTCACGCTGGGCAAGGTCAATGAGCTTGTCCATTTCATCGGGTTCAAGAAAGCCAATCCCCGCCAGACCGTGTTGCGTTGGATCAATGCGCACAAGGTCGTTACCATCACCCTGACCGAAGCGGTCAACTATTCCGTGCACGGCATTTCGAGTCCGCTGGGCGTTACGTTCGCGCTGGGCGGAACCCTGGTGAACGCCTTCATGGTCACATTCATCGTACCGATCTGGTGCCGGCTGTCGAAACTGGAAAGTCGCTGATCGTTCCCAAATCTTCGATCCCCAGTTACAAACTCAAATCCAAGGAGGCAATCGAATCATGAAAACTCTCATCATCACTCTGTCTGCGGCCTGTGCCGTGGTCGCCGCTTACTTCGGCGTCCGCCACCTCACGCACCGCGATCTTGGCTTCACACCCGCCAGGAAGTACGTCAGGAACCTCGCGGAGAACCTGCTCCACACCGAAGTCACTGCTGCCCAGGAAGCTGGCACTGTCCCTGAAGCCACATCCGAGCAGCCTGCGTAAACCACTCCCGAGGACATCACTCGCCCCCAATCCTCCCAGTAAATAAAGGAGAGGTTGTATGTCACTCATCACCCGTTATCGGCTCTTCTGGGCTGCCTTAATGGCAGCCCTCTTGGGCCTGGCTTTCTGGAAGAACTCCCAGAGCTATCCCCACAAGTCCCGGCTCTGGCGACTCGGCAAGGCCGCCATCGACACCGGGACGGTGATGCTCATGGTCGTTTACGCACCGGCCCTGCTGCTCATGTACGTGGTCGTCTGGCTCACCAGCCCATTCCGGAACAAGATCATCCAGGTCAGCGCGGCCTTCGCTTCCATCTTGGCCATCACTCATCTGGCTGGAGTGGTCTTCGAAGCTGTCGCTGTGCTGGGTGTGTTCGCCGTGGACCTGTTGACCGGCCAGGTCGTGGCCCGGATGGACAGGCGTGAGAGAAACAAGCTGGCGAAGGCTGCGTGAGGAACCGATGAGCACGAACCGGAGACCTCACCGACGGAGGTCTGATGCGCTACGCTTGCTTCCGGACGCCTCGCGCGCGTTGACTTGCCGGTACACGCGGCGTATGCTGGCGCCGATTGAACTTCGCCTTTATCTTGCTGTGAGGCAATAGCCTCATGACCGGCCAGACCGTTTCTCACTACCGCATCGTGGAGAAGCTCGGTGGCGGGGGCATGGGTGTCGTCTATAAGGCTGAGGACAGCAAGCTCGGCCGCTTCGTAGCGCTCAAATTCCTGCCTGAAGAACTTTCCAGGGATCGCCAAGCGCTGGAGCGTTTTCAGCGGGAGGCCCGCGCTGCCTCGGCGCTAAATCATCCCAACATCTGCACCATCCACGACATCGACCAGCACGAAGGCCAGCCCTTCATTGCTATGGAGTTGCTGGAAGGACAGACCCTGAAGCAGCGCCTTGCCGGGAAACTGCTCAAGACGGACGAACTGCTCGACCTGGCCATCCAGATTGCCGACGCGCTGGACGCGGCCCACTCGAAGGGAATCATCCATCGGGACATCAAGCCGGCGAACATCTTCGTGACCCAGCGTGGCCAGGCGAAGATCCTGGACTTTGGTTTGGCCAAGCTGGCACCAAAGCCCAGGCGGGTTGAGGAAACGGTGGGAGCCTCCGCGCTGCCCACCGCATCGGTCGATCCCGAGCACCTCACCAGCCCCGGTGCAGTGATGGGGACAATCGCCTACATGTCTCCAGAGCAGGCGCGAGGCGAGGAGATCGACGCGAGAACAGACTTGTTTAGTTTTGGTGTCGTCCTGTACGAGATGGCGACAGGTCACCCCGCCTTTTCCGGGACAACTTCCGCGCTTATCTTTGACGCGATCCTGCACCAAGCGCCCACCTCGCCGGTGCGACTGAATCCCGACTGCCCGACGGAGCTGGAGCGAATCATCAACAAGGCGCTGGAGAAGGACCGGGACATTCGTTATCAGCATGCCTCCGACCTGCGCGCCGACCTGAAGCGACTGAAGCGCGATACGGACTCAGGGCGTGCGCCAGCAGCGAGCGGAGCGACCCAAGTTCCTGTAGCGGGCAGGAAACTCTGGAAGGTTCTTGTTCCCGCTGCCCTGATGCTTGTCGCGGCTGCCATCGGGGGGACGCTCTACTTCCGCTCGCGCCAGGCCGCGACCCGCCTGACCGACAAGGACACCATCGTCCTCTCTGATTTCGACAACAAGACGGGCGATGCGGTATTCGACGACACGCTGAAGCAGGGACTCTCGGTGCAGCTTGAGCAATCGCCCTTTCTCGCCTTGATTTCCGAAGACAAGGTAAATGAGACATTGAAGCTGATGGGCCGTCCCGCCGGTGACCGGCTGACGCCGGAGGTTACACGCGAGGTCTGCCAGCGCACGGGCAGCAAGGCCATGCTGGCGGGCTCGATTGCGGGGTTGGGCAGCCAGTACGTGATTGGCCTGAAGGCAGTGAACTGCAACACGGGGGACGTGCTGGCGGAGGCGCAGGAGCAGGCGGCGGGCAAGGAAGCGGTTCTAAAAGCTCTGGACGCCGCGGCGGTGAGCTTGCGCGGCAAGCTGGGCGAGTCGCTCAGCTCGGTGGAGAAATACGCCACGCCGTTGGAGGAAGCGACCACGCCATCGCTGGAGGCGCTGAAAGCCTTCAGCCTGGGAGAAAAGACGGCCTCTGCGAAAGGGTTAACAGTAGCGCTGCCGTTCTTCCAAAGGGCAGTGGATATTGATCCGAATTTTGCCCATGCTTACGCCGCTATGGCGGGTCTTTATGGGGCTCTCAATCAAGGGAGCCGATCGGCCGAGAATGCACGCAAGGCCTACGACCTGCGGGAAAAGGTGAGCGAACGGGAACGGTTCGACATCGAGGTGAACTACTACGGTACCGTGGGAGACTCAGAGAAGCAAGCGCAGACCTGCGAGCTGTGGGAACAGGCCTACCCGAGAGACTGCGAGCCTCACGTGGTGCTGGGAGTTATTTGCAGTAGCCTGGGTGACTGGGAAAGGACATTGGAGGAATGGCGAGAGGCGCTGCCCTTGGGGCCGGCTGACATGACCAACTATATCAACCTCGGCTTCGCTTACACGGTCCTCAACCGTCTGGATGAAGCGGAGGCGGTCTTCAAGCAGGGGGAGGAGCGCGGGCTGGCTAGCGAGCTTCTGCCGTGGTGCCGCTACTTGCTGGCGTTTCTGAAGGGCGATGCGGCGCAGATGGCGCGGTTGGTCTCAGCCGCCATGGGCAAGCCAGGTACGGAACACATGTTGCTCGCCGCGCAAGCCGACACGGAAGGTTGGTACGGCAAACTGAAGAACGCGCACGAGCTGACCACGCGGGCGATGGATTCAGCCCAGCATAGCGACGCCAGAGAGAATGCGGCAGCCTATCAGGCAGTGGCAGCGTTGCGTGAGGTGGAAGCGGGAAACCGGGAGCAGGCGCGGGCCGAGGCCCAGGCGGCGTTGAAGCTGGCCCCAAACCGCGACGTGCGGGCGATAGCGGCGTTGGCCCTGGCGCGGGCAGGCGATACGCAAGGGGCGGAAAAACTGGCGTCGGAACTCGACAAGTCCTACCACCTGGACACGCTGGTTCAGAGGTATTGGGTGCTCACGATCCGGGCGGGGGTCGCCCTGGCGCGTCACGACCCGAACCGGGGCGTTGAATTGTTAAAGACCGTCAGTCCGATCGAGCTTGGCCAACCCACAAATATCAACTATTGGCTCTGCCCTGTCTACGTGCGTGGGGAAGCCTATCTCATGCTGCACGACGGCAACGCAGCGGCAACGGAATTTCAGAAATTCATCGACCACCGAGGAGTGGTGATGAACTTTCCCTGGGGTGCGCTGGCTCGACTGGGACTGGCCCGCGCTTACGCCATGCAGGGCGACACTGCCAAAGCCCGCGCCGCCTATCAGGATTTCCTCACGCTCTGGAAAGACGCCGACCCCGATATCCCCATCCTGAAGGAAGCCAAGGCGGAATACGCAAAGCTGCAGTAATTCCACCGATCTGTCCCGGCTGCATCGCTCTTTTATTTCCAATCAATTCTTCCTCGTCATAGTACGCACACTCAAGCGGCGTAGATTTCCACTCCCTACCCGCCATCGAGGTCAAAGATGAATCGTCTGGCGAACTTGGCTCTCAGCGTGGGAGAAACACTCGTTCATGAAGCTGCGAGGCTACTGTTCGGAATTGCCCTCGGCTGGGCAAATGAACTTCTGGGTACGCCCCAGCCGCTCGGAACGCGGCAACTGGCCTTGAATCGTGCCCTGCAGAAGAAATCCGTTGATGGCGCTCTGCTGGAAGGTTCGCGCACTGGGAAGGAATACGCCAAGTTCGCACTGAAGAAAGGTCTGCCCACGGATCAGAGGCCTAGTACCTAGTTGCGTAAGTTAGCGTAATATCTTTTAGGTGCGGCCGGATGAACGACGGCCTTCCTCCATTCAAAGGGAGCTGCGGTTTGGTTGTAAACGTTCACAAATCGGTCGATCGCCTCGC
>JBEKEZ010000069.1:0-10506 GCA_050013575.1 Terriglobia bacterium
CGCTGGACACGACGCGGCGCTCACCGCCTCCTCAAGCTCCGCCTCTGGATCGCTCGCTGCGGAACAACTTGGTTCGAAGTCTTGTATTCTCGCGGAGCTCAACTGACAAATGCTTGACACAACCGCCCGCAAACGCCGGTTTGACGGGAGGGCGGCGGCGGCATAAGATTGTACAGGAAAGAAGAAAGCTGTGTTGCTTTAATTAGTCGTCCGTCGTCCAACCAATAGACCGCTGGCGACGGACAACGGACGTTTCTTCTGTTATGGATAACTACGACTTTTCGCTCTTTTCCGCGCCTCCGCCGCGTCCTCCGCGGCCTTCGCTGTTACTGCGCAGCCGGAAGATCTTCGGCCAATTTGTCTTCTCGACCTTGATTTTGCTTTCGGCGGGTGTCGGCATCATTGCCGGGCTTGTGTTTGTCTACTCGCTGGACTTGCCCAAAGTGCGCGAGCTCGAAGACTATCGGCCGGACGTGATGACCCAGCTTTACGCTGACGACGGAGCGGTGATTGGCAGTTTCGCGCTGGAACGGCGAGTGATGGTGAATTACAGCCAGATTCCTCCGGTGCTGCGCGACGCGATCATCTCGATTGAAGATCGGCATTTCGAAAGCCACTGGGGCGTGGACGTGATCCGCATCGTGCGTGCCGGAATCACCGACATTTTCGAGTGGCGGAAAGCGCAGGGGGCGAGCACGCTCACTCAGCAACTCAGTCGCAGGCTGTTTCTCTCGCCCGAGAAGAGCTGGCGGCGCAAGTTCCAGGAGATGCTGGTGGCCATCCAGATCGAGCGGCGATTTACCAAGCCGCAGATCTTCACCATGTACGTGAATCTGATCCCGCTGGGCCACGGCAATTACGGCTTCGAAGCCGCCTCTCAGTATTTTTTCGGCAAACACCTGGGTGAGCTGACCCTGCCCGAGGCGGCGACGCTGGCGGGCTTGCCGCGCACGCCCACGGCCTATTCACCCATCCTGCACCCGGAGCGCGCCAAGGAGCGGCGCAACGTCGTGCTCGCGGCCATGCTTGAAAACGGCAAGATCACGCCAGCTCAGTATCAAGAGGCGAAGGCCGCGCCGCTCGGACTGAACCTCCAGCGGTGGAACAACAACACGGCGCCCTACTTTGTGGAGGAGGTGCGCCAGTTCTTGGAAAAGAAGTACGGGCCGGAGGCGGTCCAGGAAAAAGGATTGCGGGTCTATACAACTCTCAATCTGGAGCTTCAGTCCATCGCGGAAAAGGCGCTGCGCCAGGGTCTGCACGATGACGACAAGCGGCGGGGCTGGCGAGGTCCGGAAGAAAATATCCTAAAGACGCCTGTCAATCTCCCGGATGGCAGCCCGGTGACGCTCGAAACGTACACGAATGATGATTGGAAAAAGCCTTTCGAGGCGGGCAGCCGCGTCCATGGCCTGGTGATGGAAGTGAAGCCGAAAGGGGCCATGGTGCGCTTTGGTGAAACCACCACCCTCGTCGCCCCTGCCGATTCTGCCTGGACCAAGAAGACCACTCCGCAGGAGGTTTTCCTCCCGGGCGACGTGGACCTCTTTTTCGTGAAAGAAATCAAAGCGAAAACCGTGCACGTGACTCTGGACCAGAAGCCGGACGTGCAGGGCGCGCTGGTGGCCATTGACAACGCGAGCGGGGCGATCAAGGCCATGGTGGGCGGTTACGACTTCGACGAAAGCAAGTTCAATCGCGCCGTTCAGGCCGAGCGGCAGGTCGGGTCATCGTTCAAAGTCTACGTGTACGCGCAAGCCTTGATGGACGGCATGAGTCCGTTCAACACGATCGTGGATAGCCCCATCAGTTTTCCTTCCGCGCAGGGTCCGTGGGCGCCGCACAACTATGACAACAAGTACGAAGGAACCATCACCTTGCTGCACGCCCTGGCCGAGTCGCGAAACATCCCGGCAGTGAAGCTGTTAGAGAAAGTGGGCGTCGATAAGGTGATTAAGCTCTGCCGCAAGTTTGGGATCACCTCACGGCTCGTTCCCAATCTCCCGCTGGCTCTGGGCGCTTCCGATCTTACTTTGCTCGAACATACTTCGGCGTTCACCACTTTCCCTGACGACGGCGTTCGCATCGCGCCGCGCATGATTCAGCGGGTGACGAACTACGACGGACGGGTGATCGACGACTTCGCGCCCGAAGTCACTGACGTTCTGCCCGCCCCCATCGCGCGGCTGGAGGTTTCTATGCTGCGCGAGGTAATTAATTCCGGGACCAGCGTGCGGGCGAAGGCTCTGAAGAAACCGATCGCCGGCAAGACGGGGACCACTAATGAGTTTTCCGATGCGTGGTTTATCGGTTTTTCGCCATCGCTCACGTGCGGCGTTTGGGTGGGATTTGACGACCATCGAACCCTCGGCCCGAAAGAGGAAGGAGCAAAAGTCGCACTTCCGATTTGGATGGACTTCATGGGCCAAGCCCTGAAGGACAAACCCGTGGAGGATTTCCCAAACTCACCACTCTTGACCAACCCCGATCAGGTGAAGGAAATCCTCGCGAGTACCGAGACAGAAAGATTGTTGGCGGCGCAGACTCCAGACCAGACCACGGCGATCAAACCTGCCGCGGAAGCGCGCACTGAGCCGGTCAAGGGCCTTGCGAAACCGGAAGGGGCTGAGCCCAAGGCTGCGCCACACAATCCCGTTGCGAAGCCGCAAGTGCCCCCTGAGACATCGCCGGGCGCGCCGCCGCCACCCAAGCCTGGCCAACCGAAGGCGTCTGAGCCGACTGCGATGCACGGTCCCGCTGACTCTAAGGCCGATTTCCACGAAGCTCCGGCCAAACCCGCAGGAACGGTAGTGACCCAGCCCGGGGCTACACCACCCAAGCCGGCACCACCGCCCACCGGGACAAAGCCTGCCCCGAAGACGCCTCCTGACGGCGGTCATCGTTAGAACGATAACACCGTATTAGATTACTTATTAAAGTGGTCATAGCCGCGTGACTGAAGGGCCATCTCGTGCCCTCCGGGCAGGACTAGCACGAGCCCTCTCGCGCTGCGCGTCTCGCCAATCCAGTGAAGGGGTACACCGTGTACTCGGCGCGGAAGCCGAAAGACTCTGTGCTTCGGAACAGTGAACAACAACTCGTAGTCCTCGCCACCGTGAAGTGCGAGGCTGAGTGGGTCGAGTGTGCGTCGCTCTCGCGTGGTGAGGTCATCAGCAATCGGCAGGCGCTCAGCCCAAACGCGCGCGCCCACGCCGCTCGCATCGCAAAGATGCCCGAGATCGGTTGACAGGCCATCGCTCACGTCAATGAGGGCTGTCGCCAGATTGTTCTCGCTCAGATAGCGGCCGACCCCGAGCCGCGGTTCGGGGTAAAGGTGAGCGTGGGCGGCGGCGTCCAGGGTTTTTCCTCGGCCGCGGACACTCGCTTTTAGTTTCAGCCTGTGAAGGCCCAACGCCGAGATCCCCAACCGGCCGCTCACAAAAAGTTGGTCGCCGGGCCGCGCGCCGGAGCGGCGGATCATCTTCTCGCGTGCGATTTCGCCTGCGATCACGACGTCGATGGAAATCCGATCCGGAACGATGGCTGTGTCTCCGCCCACGACGCTGAGGGCGTTGCGCCGCGCCAGCGCCAGAACACCCGCATAGAACTCGTCGAGCCATGTGCGCGAGGTCTGTTGTGAGATGGCGAGCGAAATCAGGGCGTACCGAGGCGTGCCGCCCATCGCGGCGATATCGCTGAGGGAGCGCGCCAGGGCGCGATGGCCGACGGCGCGAGGGGGATGAAGGTTGCGCAGAAAATGCACGCCCTCGATGGAAAGATCGCTCTTTAGTATAAGTTCGTGCCCGTGGCGCAACTCAACCACCGCGGCGTCATCACCGATGCCGAGGCGCACGCCTGCACCCTGCCTCCTTGAAAGGCGCTTCAGCCAGCGAACGAATTCGGTCTCAGCTCTAAACACGACTCGGTCCGGACTGCGGCGGTGTTTGCCCGCCTGCGTCGTTCATGATAATAAATGCCCACGATGTTCCGCGCCAGTGAGCTGTAGGGATCATTGTGGTTGTGCTCGCTTCGCTCTGCAACTTTCGGGGGTGGCCTATGCTTTCGCGCAGAAGATTCTTGGAGACGAATGTGGCGAGTCTCGCGCTGCCTCTCGCAGGCGCTGGTGCTCAGGCTGCGTCGGCGGCGATGAGCGACCCTCCGGTGAACACCTCTCACGAGCGCGACTACTGGAACGACTGGCCCCGCTATCTTACCGCGAGGGTCAACGCCGCTCGCACTCAACGCAAGGCTGCGCTGGAATCGCTCCGTACTGAGGCGCAGGTGCGCGAGCGAATTCAGGCCGTGCGCTCGCGACTGTGGGAACTCGTGGGCGGGCCTCTCGAAAAGACGCCGCTCAATCCCAGGCAAGTTGGGACCATCGAGAGAAAAGCGTACCGCATCGAGAAAATCATTTTTGAAAGTCAGCCGCAAGTGTACGTCACCGCGCATCTCTATGTGCCGGCCGCGGAAAATCCAAACGCACATCGGCCTTGTCCAGCGATCCTCGCGCCCCTGGGCCACGCGACCAACGGCAAAGAATACCGGAACTACCAGTCTGTGTACCAGACCCTGGCGCGCCTCGGTTACGTCGTTCTGGCCTTTGACCCGTTTGGCCAAGGCGAACGAATGCAGTACCTGGATCCTCGCACGGGAAAGTCCCGGTACGGTCCAACCGGCGAACACTCCCAGGCGGGGCGTCCCCTGCTTCTGATGGGGGCAACCTTTGCGCTGTATCGCGCCTGGGACGGCATCCGCGCTCTGGACTATCTTCTCAGTCGCCCCGAAGTCGATCCGGCGCGGATCGGCTGCACGGGCCATTCAGGCGGCGGAACCATGACCATGTACCTCTGCGCTCTCGAACCTCGCATCGGCGTGGCCGTCGAGGTTGAAGGCAATTCGGAGAACCTCGCCGGCCCGCAATACGATCCTCCGGGGGCGGTGGCCGACGCCGAGCAAAACGTGGTCGCCGGACTTGCGCTGGCCGGCGCGGGCCGCGCCGATTCGCTCCTGATCGACCGCGCCGATTTGTTGATGACGTTCGCGCCCAAGCCTCTGCTCATTTCTTTTACTCCGCAGGATTCGGGCACAACTTACTCTCCAAATTATTCCGAGGGCACGCGCGAAGTCTATGATGAAGTGAGTGAGGCCTACGGAATTCTGGGCGCGAAAGAAAAGATCGAACTCTTTGCTTCGCCGCTCCCGCACGACTTTGACTTCTTGAATCGCCAGGCCTGCTATCGCTGGTTCAATCGCTGGCTCGGCAAGAATGATCTTGGAACAGAAGAAGCGGAGTTTGAATCATCTCCCGAGGAGGCTTTGAATTGCACCTCGACCGGCCAAGTTCTGACTTCGCTCGGAGGCCGCTCGGTCATCCAGCTCAACATCGACAGGGCGCGCGCGATTGAACCGCGGATTCTTCACCGTGAGTCGCCGGATCGCTCGGCATTGCCGCGAGAAGCCGTCCGTCAATCGCTCGGAAGATTGCTCGGCTTGCCCGGCGAAAAATGCTCGCTTGATCCGCAGCGGTTGTCGTTGGTGACAGGCCGCGGAATGACGATGGAGGAGTTTGATTTCCATTCGGAACCCGAAATCCGCGTGTCAGGTTGGTTCGTGAAACCTACCCGCGCTTCGGCGCCTTTGCCGACCGTCGTCGTGCTTTCCGAAGATGGAAAGGATCTGGCGGTGGACGAACCCGGCGAAATCGTGGGGTTGGTTGATAAGGGCTTCGCCCTCTGCGCCATCGACGTGAGGGGACTCGGAATCTGCTCTCCCCGCTATCCACGAGCTGGCCCATTGTTTTATGGTGGCGAGCACCTCGAATCAGGTTATGCGTGGGCGGGCTTGATGATTGGCAAGCCGGTGATCGGCCAGTGCGTGTGGGACTTCATGCGCCTCCTGGACTATCTGGAGACGCGTTCCGACGTCGATCGCGGCAGAATTATCGTCGTCGGTCACGGGGGTGGAGCGCTGGTTGCCCTCATGGGCTCAGCCCTGGAAGACGGACCTCGCGCGATCGCTTTGGGCCACATGCTTTCGGACTACCGAGCCGTGGCGGAATCTGAGGAATATAACATTGTCCTCTCTGCCTTCGTGTTTGGCATCCTGCGCGAGATGGATCTGCCTGACATCGTTGCGTCGCTTGCACCGCGCCCCTGTATGCTGATGAACGTGACTGGCCCACGTGGCGAGATTCTCGCCCAATCCGCAGTCGGGGCCCGCTACAAGAACGCCGTGGATTATTACTCGCGGCTGGGGGCGGGCGACCGGCTTCAAATCTCCGTTCAGCCGGATCGTGACTTAGCTCCCAACCTATTGAGATGGCTGGAGTCGTTTTGAATCCTGCCATATTCGCTTGACAAGCTTCGGTTGCCTCGCATAGTATCGGACCCGCGATTTCAAAGATCGGAAAGTAAGCGGCCTTTTCTTTTGCGCCCTGAAACACTCTGGGGGTGAGGGCGCAAGCTCGAAAATCTAGACTTAGGAAAAATAATCCATGGAAAGAAAACTGTACACTTTCCTGATATTTCCTGGGTTGCACGGAAAAGTGCACAAAATCCAGCTTCCCTTCTACGTTTTCTACTTAGTGCTTGCCTTCAGTTTGGTGGGTGTTACCACCGTCGTGGCCCTCGCCAGCAGTTACACTCGAATGCTTCTAAAGATCTCGGATTACAACAGCATGAGGGCTGATCGCGAGGCCTTGAAGAACCAATACCGGTCGCTGGAGAAAGTTGTAACCCAGACCAACGCCAAGCTGAACTCGCTGGAATCCCTGGCGACGGAAGTCGCCTTGACCTACGGTTTCGGCGAGGCCCGGCGGTCAACATTTCCCCGGTCCTTGTTAGTCCTAGCAGCTCAGAGTAATCCAACGCTGGATTCCAGCTACCACGCATCGCTTTACGCTTTTAACTTGCTCAAGACGAGCGCGGCCAATGCTCCAACCGACGCGATGGCGCGCAGCCTGCTCTTGAGCGCCGCATCCGACCAAGCGGCGATTCCTTCGATTTGGCCGGTCCGCGGCCAGGTGACGGCGGGATTTGGGGAGAGATTGGATCCTCTGAGCGGCGAAGGTGCGTTCCACGCAGGGATCGACATCGCTGCGCCAAGAGGCACGACCGTTGAATGCGCGGCTGACGGCATCGTTGTCGCTGCGGGTTATGACGCGGGCTACGGCAATGCGATCCTGGTGGATCACGGGTCGGGAATCACAAGCAAGTACGGCCATTTAAGCAAAATCGACGTCGTCATCGGCCAAGAAGTCAAACGCGGCCAAATCATCGGCGCTGTGGGAGCCACGGGCAAGACCACAGGACCCCATTTGCACTACGAAGTTCACGTTCGCGACATGCCGGTGAACCCGGCCAAGTACCTTCACTGGTAAGCCGGACTCCAAGCGTCCCGATTTATTTCCAAGGATCCAGCATGTGTTGCGATCTGTGCCGCAACCGGCGCGGCGTTCTCGCAGGTGGCGCGGGGTTGGCGACAGTCCTCTTCTTGGTGACGGTCCACGCCGGTCGTGCACAGGAATCTGGAGTCTCGGATCGGGCGGTCATAGATGTCGTGGGAGACGTGCTGCCGGAATCGTCGTGGCTCAGGCCGCAGGATGCATCACGCATTTTCGAAGGAGTTCGCGAAGAGTTTGCGCGAGCGGACTTGGTATTTGCGAACCTGGAAGAACCCATCACCAGCAAAAAAACGGTGACGCGAGGCAAGAGTCCAGCGGCGGTGAGGGCTGGACGAGACTTCGTGTTGCGCTCCCGCAACCCCGAGATTCCCATTATCCTCAAAGCGGCAGGAGTGGGGCTCGTAGGGCTAGCCAACAACCATATGATGGATTACACGTCGGTCGGACTGCGGGACACGTTGCGGGCTTTCGACAAAGCGCAACTGCCTGTGGTGGGCGCCGGATTCAAGCCAGACGCCGAACGCGCTTTTATTTTCAATGCTCACGGGTATCGCATCGCGCTCCTTGCATTCACCGACGTTGTACCGACAAATTCTGAAGCGACTGAAGCCAAGGAGGGAGTCGCTTCTTCCAAGCATGAGGCGGACTTGGTTCAGGCGATCCGGCGAGCGCGGCAGCGAGCTGATTACGTCGTGCTGATGATGCACTGGGGCGGTCAGGGCGGACATCTCATCACGAAGAGACAACGCGAACTTGCTCGCCTCGCTGCGGGGGCGGGATGTGACGCGGTGGTAGGGATGCACCCGCACGTCCTTCAGGGCATCGAGTTCGTGGGCCGGACGCCGGTGTTCTATTCGATAGGCAACTTTGCCTTTCCATCTTCTCGTTCTGACGCGCGCGAGTCGCTGGTGCTCAGGCTGACCTTTGGAGCGCAGGGACTGGAGACGGCGGAGGCTGCGCCGGTGGACATCTCTCCGGCGGGCGCTCCGAGCATGGCGTCGGGTTCGGTGGCACAAGCCATCCTTGCCCATCTTGATGGTTACTGCCGCATGTTCAATTCCCGAATTGATCGAGGCTTGGTCGTCACGGCGGCGCCGCGCCAGGTGTTGGCGTACGATACGTCGGGCGGCAGTCCGGCGCAAAAAGGGGCAAGGCGGCGTAGGGGCAGCCCCAAACTCAGGGCCAGCAGCAGCGGAAGGAAGGGGACGTAGTCCTATATTTTAGCTTGATTAAGAAGTCGAGACCGGGCAAAAATATTTTCTTAAGGCCCTTGCAATTTTGGGGCCGCTTTCCTATAATAGGAGATTGCGCTAGCTGGCGTAGCTCAGCTGGTAGAGCATCTGATTTGTAATCAGAGGGTCGGGGGTTCAAATCCCTTCGCCAGCTCCAGTTTGAGCGAGCGCTATTGGAACGGCTTCGAGGATTTGGGCCAGGATTCGAGGGGCGAGCTTCCAACATCTAACCGTCTGGATGTCCCACGGCAGGTGCGGGTAGAGGAGTGTCCCATTGTCCTACCGCAGAATCGAAGGTTCCTTGTCAGATCGCGAGACATAAGCTCTCGGAATCGAGAGCAGAAACAGAGACCTTGGTCTTGGCTCTGAGAAGCCGGGCTCGGACAGGTGGCTGAGCGGTCAAAAGCAGCAGACTGTAAATCTGCCGACCCATGCGGTCTACGGAGGTTCGAACCCTCCCCTGTCCACCAGTTGGAATTTGGAAACTGGAAAATGGAAATTAGAAACTGGGAAACCCGTGCGGATTGGGAACTAATTTCCAGTTTCCAATTTCTAGTTTCCAAAAAGGGCGGGAGTAACTCAGTGGTAGAGTCACAGCCTTCCAAGCTGTTGGTCGCGGGTTCGATCCCCGTCTCCCGCTCCAGTTCGAAATTCGAAACTGGAAACTCGAAATTCGGCAGGGAGAAAGCAGCCGAGTTTCGATTTTCGAAAGCTCGGCCGATGTAGCTCAGTTGGTAGAGCACGTCCTTGGTAAGGACGGGGTCAGCGGTTCAATTCCGCTCATCGGCTCCAGATTTTAATCGGTCCTCGGTGTGCTGCGGCAATGATCGGGAGATGGCGAGGACGGGGTTTCGGAAAGCGTGACCCGGAGCGCGTTCCGGCAAAACGTTTCCGGCAGGCTGCCGATGAGCGTTGGAAGGATGCGCGGTGCCTGCACGACAACCAGAGGTTTGAAGGTGCTATCTATCTCTGCGGTTACGTGTTGGAGTGCTTCCTGAAATTCGCCCGCTGTGAATTGACGAATCGTCACAGCATGGAGCTCAGGGAAGCGAGACGATGGAGTCATAACTTGGTCGAGTTGCTGGAGGCTTGTGGGCTGGGAGCCGCCCTCGAACGGAATCGCGATCTGCAAGTGGCGTTTGCCCGAATTAATGATCGCTGGTCTCCCCAGATGAGATATTCAGGACAAGCGAGCGACGAAACAACTTGCGCAAGTTTTTTGAGGGATACGAAGGATCTGCGAAATTGGTTACAAACTCAATTGCGTCCGTAAAGCGCGCATTGCGTAAGGGATTCGCCAAGAGAGGCGAGGACGTCGTCGTCTGGGCGAACATGAGCGACTACAAAGACTTCATAAGAATGTACGTGGTCTCTGATTACTTCAGGAATATGCCGGAGAAGGAACGCCTGGGCGAGATTTTCTCCATCTTGGAATCAAATGGGGCTAGAGCGATGGTGCGTAAGATTTCATTGTGTATTGCTATGACCAAGGAGGAATACGACGCGGAGTTCGGGGGTGATACGTGGCTCGACGACCTAGGTGAGTCCCACCCGATATCGAAACCGCCGGAGAGGCTGCGTGGGATAGCCAAACTTCTTTCTCAGGTTGGATATAAAGAAAAGGCTACTACAAGACCCCGCCTAAGGTCGCATCGTCTCGCAAGGGCTCATAGCACAAATTAGTTCTGGGGAGCAGCAGCATGGCCAAAGAAAAATTTGATCGTTCGAAGCCGCACATGAACGTGGGGACGATCGGGCACATCGATCACGGGAAGACGACGCTGACGGCGGCGATCACGAAGGTGTTGGCGAAGGAGAACCCGAAGGTGAAGTTCCGGGCCTTCGACTCGATTGACAACGCGCCGGAGGAGA
>JBEKEZ010000070.1:0-8972 GCA_050013575.1 Terriglobia bacterium
ACGCTGCCGGTCGGTGCCGCACGCAGTTGTCTCGACCGGCTCTCCAACCGCCTCACCAAGATCGCCACCGAAGCGCGCAAACTCGGCACGCCCTGAGAATCGGCAGAGATTGGCCGGTTATGGCCGTTTATCGCCAAACTGGCCGGCCTGCGCGGAATTCCAACCCTTGGTGCGACGCCGGAGGAAACCGCGATTGGACCCCCGAAAACTTGGCGTGCGTCTTTCGGCGAAGACGCGATACCTACCGAGTTCGCCGGTCTGCTCAGCGAGGAGATTGGCGGTTTCAGCGCGCCGCCAGGGTACGCATTCAGGGCTTGGTAACTAGGGATGAAGGCTCAGGGAAAAACAAAAGAACAGTGGCTAGTGGCTTGTGGCGAGCGCGTGACGACCGTTACTGCAACGCGTGTTCACAAACCAGATTGCGTCTCGCATCGTGGGTGCCCTCGAATTTGACCGGGGCTGGACGAAGCCTTGCGCTTATGCGGGCTGTTGCTGCGTCAGGCAGTGGAGTGTGCCGAAACCCAGCACCAGATCAACCGCATGGACGCCCACCACTATACGGTCTTTGAATAATTCGCCAAGGATTCCCAGCGCCAGACGGTCTGTGGGATCGTTGAAAGTGGGCACCAGCACAGCATCATTGGCGATATAGAAATTCGCATAACTCGCCGGCAGCCTGCCGCCGTCGAAAAAGATCGGATCGGGCATAGGTAGCGCGATGACCTCCGGCCTGGAACCGTCCTCAAGCCGCAGGTCCTGAATACGGTCCCAGTTTTCGTTCAGCGGGCCGTAGTTCACGTCGCTGATATTCCCCTCCTTAACGAGAACCAGGGTCTTTGCATTGACGAAACGGCAGATGTCATCGACGTGGCCATGCGTATCATCCCCGACCGGGCCGCCCCCAAGCCAGAAGACGTTTGTCACACCGAGATAATCATTGAAAGCTTTTTCAAAGCCTTTTCGGTCCAGGCCAGGATTTCTGACCTGGATTTCCGGGTGCAAATAGCACTCTTCCGTCGTCAACAATGTTCCGCGCCCGTTGACATCGATTCCACCCCCTTCGAGGACGAATCTACGGTTGCCGGCCTGCGCGTGGAAGATGCGCTTGGCGAGGAGTCTGGCCGCCACTTCAGGCACCTGGCGATCCTTCTTCCAGTCCGGATACTTGGCCCAGGCGTTGAAATGGAAATGGACGATGGCGGTCTCCGTCATTCTGTTCCAAGGGCGCCGAACAAATATGGGCCCGCTGTCCCGCATCCAGCCGCGATTTGTGGGGTGCCTGATGAACTCGACGCGCGTCAGGTCAGCTCCAGCGCGCTTCAGGTAGCGCTGCGCGGTCTCCTCACCGGCCGCTGAATTCACCAGCATTCTGATGCGCTCACCCGGCGAAATTTTGCGCACGATTTCGCCGTAGACCCAGCAAACGGTATCGAGCTTGTCCGGCCAGTCGGTGGGATTATGAGGCCACGCCAGCCACGTCGCTTCGTGCGGTTCCCACTCCGCGGGCATCGAGAAGCCCATTAAAGACGGCGTGTTTTTCGAATCTTTCATTCCGTTCACCTTAGGGCCGAACAGCGTTCGGCTTCATCATCAGTGGCCGGGCGCCGCTCGGCCCTGCACGATCCGCGGCGCACGGTTTCCCCGGTTGCGCTCAGTGTGCTAGTCTAATGCGGCGCGGTTCCCGATTACAATGCGAGCGGCGCTCGTGGTAGTGTCCTAATTTGGGATGTGGGGCCGGGGCTAGCCTCGGCCAAGCCGCCCCAAGGGGCGGCCCTACGTGTTAAATGGAGGAATCTGATTCGATCATGGCTAGAACTGAAAGGTCACACCATCGTTATCGCGAAGACATGTCGGAAATGCCCAATTGGCTGAAAAAGAAGAAGTGCCCGAACCGCGACCGCTTCCTGTCCGGAAAGCGGATTCTCCCCAAGAACCTGACAGGCAAAGAAAAGCTTCCCGATATCGTGGACGACGTGTTTCTTGCCTACAACTCGGCTCGTCTTAAGGAGGGTTGCAAGCTTTTCACCGAAAGAATGCTGGAGCCGGACGTCACGATCGGCATGAGTATATCGGGAGCGCTCACACCGGCCGGGCTCGGTTGCTCCTGCATCGTTCCACTGATCAAAGCCGGATTTGTGGACTGGATTGTCTCGACCGGCGCCAATTTGTATCACGACATGCACTTTGCCTTGAACTATCCGGTGCGTGTGGGAAGCTTCACCATGGACGACACGGAACTGCGCGACAACGATATCGTGCGCGTGTACGACGTCCTGCTTGGTTACAGCGATTGCCTGATGGCCACAGACGAAATACTGCGCAATATTCTGATTCAACCCGAATTCCAGAAGGAAATGGGCACCGGAGAACTGCACCATCTGCTGGGCAAGTATGCAGCCGAGTGGGAGCGCAAAGCAGGCCTGAAGGACGTCTCGGTACTGGCGGCTGCGTACCGGGCGGGCGTACCCTGCTACACATCCTCGCCCGGCGACTCCACGATTGGGATGAACGTGGCCGGCGTAGAATTGCGCGGCAACAAGCTGCGTGTGAATCCCTCCATTGACGTGAATGAGACAACCGCTTACGTCCTCGCTGCGAAACGCTCGGGAGGCAAGAGTGGCGTAGTTCTGTGGGGCGGGGGGAGTCCCAAGAACTTCATGCTCCAAACCGAACCTCAGATTCAGGAGGTGCTGCGCATCAAGGAATATGGGATGGATTATTTCCTCCAGGTCACCGATGCGCGCCCGGACACTGGCGGACTGAGCGGCGCTACTCCCAGCGAAGCCGTAAGCTGGGGGAAAGTGGATCCCGACCGCCTGCCCGATGCGGTGGTTTGCTACACGGATACGACCATCGCCATGCCCATCCTCACGACCTACGCGCTCGCCAGGCACCCACGGCGGAAATTGCGCAGGCTTTACGACCAGCGCGAGAAAATGATGAAGGCGCTGACGAGAGAATATTTCACGCACAACAAGGTGAAAATGATCGACGGCAGGGATCCCATGCTTGATTAATTCACACTATCACCCCTCTTCCCTCTCCACAGGGGAAAGAGAAGAGGGGAGGGGAGTTGGGGTGAGGGGTCTTGTCACGGGAGAAATCGGCAAATGGCTACGACCCGACAGCTTAAGGCAATCGCCGCGCAGCACGGAACGCCGGTCGTGGTGATTGATCACCAGATCATCCGCAGCAACTACGCCAAGTATAAGAAGCACCTTCCTCGAGTTCAGGCGTATTACGCGATCAAAGCGAATCCGCTGCCGGAAATTCTGCGCACTCTTTACGACGCGGGCGCCAGCTTCGATGTCGCCTCGCTTCCGGAGTTCATGTTGGTTTATGAAAACATCAAAGATCTTTCGCCCAAAGACCAGCAGGACTTTATCTGGGACAAAATCATTTACTCCAATCCCACCAAACCGAAGGAGACGCTCCAGGCGCTTGACCGCTATAAGCCCCTCGTCACCTATGACAACCACAACGAGGTGCTGAAGATCAAACAATACGCCCCACACGCCGGCGTGGTCCTTCGCTTGCGAGTTCCCAACACCGGGTCAATGGTGGAGTTGTCGTCCAAATTCGGTTGCGACCCGGGAGAGGCAGTAGATCTGATCTGTGCCGCATTCGATGTCGGGTTGCAGGTCGAGGGATTGAGCTTTCACGTGGGCAGCCAGTGCGCCAACTTCGAGAACTTCGTTCAGGCTCTAAATATCGCGGCAGCGGTATTGCGAGAGGCGAAGACACGCGGCCATGAGATCAAAATCCTCGACATAGGCGGCGGCTTTCCTGTCGCCTATGACCGGCATGTGAAGCCGTTCAGCCTGCTCGCCAGAATGATCAACGCCGAGATCGCGAGGCTTTTCCCGCCAAACATGGAGATCCTGGCGGAGCCGGGCAGATTTTTCGTTGCCACGGCCGCCACCCTCGTGGCGCGGATCATCGGCAAGGCTGTGCGCGATGGAAAGCTCTGCTATTTCATTGACGACAGCGTCTATCACACGTTCTCCGGCATCGTTTTTGACCATTGCCAATATCATCTGAAGGCATTTAAGAAAGGCGCAAGCGAGGTCTGCGCGGTCTACGGGCAGACCTGTGATGGCATGGACGTCATCTCGCAATCCGAGCAGTTGCCTGACCTTCAAATCGATGACCTGGTCTATTCGGAAAAGATCGGCGCCTACAGCAATGCCTCTTCGACCTGGTTCAACGGATTTCCGCCTGCCACCGTCGTTCACATCAACCAGTAGAGGACCGCGCTCCCGATGACTTGTTTTGAATATCAATCCTCGCCGGCCCAACCAATTCGCCGTGCATGATCGATTGCGAGAGATCGGGGGGGTAGCCAATATACGATCCGTCGCCTTCAATCGGGCGATACAATGGCGAGCATGCCGGGGATGTCACAGAATCGACCCTAGTGCTCGCATAAGAGGAGGTTCTCGTGCTGATTGTTCACGTTCACGTGCGAGTCAAGCCGGAATTCGTGCAACAGTTCAAGGAGGCGACAATCGAAAATGGCCGCGGCAGTGTGAAAGAGAGCGGCATCGCCCGGTTTGACGTCGTTCAGCAGCAGGACGATCCAACCCGCTTCGTGCTGGTGGAGGTCTGCCGGACGAGTGACGCTCCGTCCCTTCACAAGGAGACAGCTCACTACCGGGCATGGCGCGACAAGGTCGAAAGCATGCTGGCGGCGCCGCGGACCCGTGTCAGTTTTTCCAACGTGTTTCCCGATGATCAGGATTGGTGAGGGGATATGCGATTTGAGTTTGGAACTACCAGCCGCATTCTCTTCGGAGCCGGCGCGGTCCGCGAGGTGGCTCCGGCCGCAAAAGAGATGGGAAAGCGAGCCCTAGTCGTAACCAGACGGTGCGCTGAGCCCTCAGCGTTGCTGATCAAGCAGCTTGAATCGACGGGAGTCTCGTGTTTGCCCTTCACCGTGGCGGCTGAGCCGACGCTCGACCTGATCCGCTCCGGTCTCGAAGGCGCACGACAGGGAGCGTGCGACCTCGTCATAAGCTTCGGCGGCGGGAGCGCGATCGACGCCGGCAAGGCGATCGCCGCTCTGCTCACCAATCCAGGGGAACCTCTGGACTACCTGGAAGTGGTCGGTCGAGGCCAGCCCCTGAAGCATACCCCTGCTCCCTTCATCGCAGTCCCGACGACGGCGGGCACCGGTTCTGAGGTCACCCGCAACGCCGTCGTGGCCCTGCCTGAACATCGGGTGAAAGTGAGCCTGCGAAGCCCACTGATGTTGCCGCGTCTGGCGGTAGTCGATCCGGAGCTGACGCTGGGCTTGCCACCAGCGGTCACTGCAAGCACCGGGCTCGACGCGCTGACCCAATTGATCGAGCCTTACGTTTCCATCCGTGCGAATCCCCTGACGGACGGGTTCTGCCTGGAAGGCTTGGCACGAGTGAGCCGCTCTTTGCGCCGCGCCTATCACCAGGGAAATGACCTTGAGGCGCGGACGAATATGGCGCTCGCCAGTCTCCTTGGAGGCCTGGCACTTGCCAACGCGGGGCTAGGAGTCGTACACGGATTCGCAGCGCCAGTAGGAGGGATGTTCCCGGCACCGCACGGCGCCGTCTGCGCGGCGCTGTTACCGTATGGAATGGCGGTCAACATTCGAGCCCTGCGCGACCGCGCGCCGGAGAGTGAGGCGTTGCGCCGCTATGAAACGGTGGCTCGCGTTCTCGCCGACAAGCCACACGTTGGACCAGAAGAGGGAGTCCGGTGGGTGAGCGCGTTGTGCCACGAGCTGGGGATCGCTCCTCTCCGTTCCTACGGGATTGATGCAAGCCATGTCCCGATCCTTGTTGAAGGCGCCTCCAAGGCGAGCAGCACCAAAGGCAATCCGATCGTGCTCATCACCGATGAATTGTGTGAGATCCTCATAGCATCGTTGGACGGGAACGGCTCAGGCCAGTCCTGAAGTTGGGAACCACGCCCGACTGCCTGCTATCGTGCAAGCGGCTAGTGTAGCTGCTCAACCGCCCTGAAGAGATTGTGTGAAAACCGCTGACACAACTGTCATTTCGAGCGCAGCGAGGAATCTCGCTCTGAGAACAGAGACACTGCGAGATTCCTTGTGGTCTTCGACTCCTCGGAATGACATCTTCCAGGCGTTTTCACACAGTCTCTGAAGGGCGACTCTCACCACTTATGGTGGACAAGTTCTCGAATCCGACTGTCGTAGATCTCCCGCACCTTGGCCATGGTCGCGTCGTTGAGTGGAGGCAGGTCTACAGCGTGGACGTTCTCTTCCACTTGGGCCGCGCGTTTGGCGCCGGGGATGGCGCAGGTGACGGCGTCAAACATCAGGATCCAGCGCAGCGCCAGTTGTGCCATCGTGCCGCCGGACGGGACGAGGCCGCGCAGCTGGTCCACCGCATCCACACCGCTCTCATAATCAACGCCCGAGAAGGTCTCGCCCAAGTCAAACGCCTCGCCATGCCGGTTGAAGTTACGATGGTCGTCCCGGGCAAAGGTTGAGCCCCGCGTTAGGTTGCCCGTTAGCAGCCCGCTCGCCAGCGGCACTCGCGCCAGGACTCCCACCCGCCGCCGCTTTGCTTCCCGGAAGAAGAGCTCGGATGGCCGCTGTCGGAACATGTTGAAGATGATCTGCACCGTCTCGACGCCCGGGTACTCGATCGCCTTGAGGGCTTCTTCCACCTTCTCCACGCTCACACCGTAGTGGCGGATCTTGCCAACACGAACCAGATCATCGAGGACGCCGAAAACCTCCGACCGGTAGTAGACCTCGGTAGGCGGACAGTGCAATTGGAGGAGATCCAAGCAGTCGGTCGCGAGGTTGCGCAGACTGTCGTCCACGAAGCGCGTGAGGTTAGTGCCATTGTAGCCGTCCGCAGTGTGGGGCGTGAGGCGGCGCCCCGCCTTTGTGGCTACATAGAGTGTCTCGCGGCGTTCCTTCTTCAGTCGGGCCACCAGCCGCTCACTGCGGCCGTCGCCGTAGACATCGGCAGTGTCGATGAAGTTGACACCCAGCTCTACTGCCCGGTGGAGCGCGGCGAGCGAATCCTGATCGTCGACCAAGCCCCAGGCGCCGCCAATGGCCCAGGCACCAAAACTGATCTCGGAGACCTTCCAACCAGTTCTGCCTAGTTCACGGTAGTCCATGCCTCATCCTCCGCAAAAGCTACCTCACCACCAAGTCTAGATATAGAGGGCATCCAGAGCTTTGGCAAGTGAGGAGCCTGTACTCCCTGTAATCAAGCCGACGACAGACGGAACACCTTAAAGGGAACAACGAATGGCGAATGTCATTGTGTCAGTCACGTCGCACTGTTCGTCCTGCGCTCGCTCCACCATTGATCACCTGATCTCTGAATCGATCTGACTCGACACAAGGGAATTGGGAGCAACCTCACAGCCGCAGCCCTTCGATTGCCAGAGGCTGGCGACCGTCCTTTGGGCTATTTTCACTTGGCGCGACGATACGAATTGGTCCGTTGAAACTATCGAGCGGTTTGCCATCTGCGCCATGAAATGACTGACCGCGTCTCAGCTTCCCAGGACAAGGCGGCTAATGTCGATTGATGGGAGCGTGTCCACCGTCACCGAATCAGTGCGAGTCAGCGGGTTTCTTCGCATGTTCCCTTTTGGCTTTGCGCTTTCGTGATGGGGTATCGGAACGCTTCGGGCACAGTTGTAGTACCTCGCTGCAGACGAGCCGGGCGCAACGTCTTCACTACCATCACCTTGCGCACCCCTGCCTGGAATTCTAACTCAGGCCGACCGCTGTCGAGACATGTGCCCTCAATGGCGACTAAGTTCTGTATATGCAACCCCTGAGGTTTCTTTGGATCGAATTGACCTGGAACCGGTCAGTCGCCTCTGAATCAATTGAGTGTACTCCCTGAACCAGTTTGTTGATGCTGGCGGGGACGACGGGGCTAGAACCTGCGACCTCATGCGTGACAGCAAGCCGGCTAATTCTCACGCTTTTCATCCACTTCCATGTTTCTCATGGCCTTACACCAATTCAGGGCGTCTGCTTTCGCTCAGAGCATAACCCCTTTTGGGCGTTTTGGATGAAGTATTGGAACAGTTTTGGTACAGCAGCTGGGCCGGCAAGGCCATTGAGGCTGCCTAAGCCCCAGACCCTCGGCCATTGATTCGCTATTAAGAGATCACGAGCCAATCCGCGAGACCTTGAACCTGCCCGAACGAGGACCGTAGTATCGAGAACAACTCTCACAGGTGGGGAGCGTAGTGCGGGCGCGTGCTGCGAATCGCTTCCGTGATGGCCTCTTCGGCTTCTTCATCGGAAACAGATCTGCTGTTCGCATCGACTTGCGCGAAGTAACGTTTGAGCGATTCGACGATCTCTTGCCGCCGTTCGTCGGAGAGGGCGGGAGGTTCGAATGCGCGCACGCTGACGGCCTCTCCTTCGAGTACCTGGCGACCGAGCAGATTCTCGACGACTTCCTTCTGGCCGGGAGAAAGATCCTTGGCCTTGTGTATCATGGATTCCGCCTTCTCACCGCATGTCCACCCTTAGCTTACGATGTTCGCGCCGGATCGTCACGCGGAACATGGGTTTATGCGTTTATCGATGCTGTGCCAAGTTGGCGCGGGCGGCGTTGGCCACTGACTTCCCTGATCAGTAGCACCTCTTCAAAACCCGCATAAAACCTGATCTCTGACGCACGTGTGTGCGCATTGTGTGCCACTTTAGGTTTCACCCCCAAAGAATGGCCTGTTGGGAAATCCCCTTCCACCCGCCAATGATTTCCAGGAGAATGACAGGGGTACGAGCGAATTCGGTGGTGAACCCGCCTGGCCGTCAATTGCCGCACTGTATTGCTGCCGACTGGATTCGGGCGTGGAAGGGCGTTTGTACTAAGCCGCTGCGCGGCAGGTAACCGCTGGCATTCCACCGCGATTCGGATTATTCAACTTCTGAGAGGAGGTTTGAATGACCGAATTACGAAGACGGATGCTGGAGGAAT
>JBEKEZ010000071.1:0-8581 GCA_050013575.1 Terriglobia bacterium
GGAAAAGTCTGAACGGCTGACTTTTCCACCGCGCTTGGAAATCCGGCAAAAGTCGCCGGATTTCCACATTCCCACAGCGCCGACGGCGACCCTCACCTCTCAACTGCCCAAAAGATTACACATCCGGACAAGCGCCAGACTCAAAGACATCATGGTGAGGAATGAATAGCGTGCGGAGAAACACGGTGCGTCAGTAACTCAGTCCTTCAGTTCTTCAGTAAGTCAGTCGATCAGTAACTGAACGACCGAAGCACTGAAAGACTGACACCCTGACCGATCCTCAGAACTCATAACGCAGCGCGAACTGCATTACCCGCGGGCTGGTCATACTTCACAATTCAGAATTCAGGCTTCGCACTTCACAACAGCCTAGAAAGTGAACTTCAGCGCGAACTGGATAATCCGGGGGTCATAGGTGCTTGTGATCTGACCGAAATTGGGGTCCGCAATATTGAGGGTGGGAAGCTGAAACTCCGCGTGGTTGGGGATATTAAAGAACTCCGCGCGGAATTCCATATTCACCCGCTCTCCGACAAGTGCGGTCCTCTTCGCCACCGCGAAATCAAAATTGGCACGGTCCGGCCCACGGAGGTAATTCCTGGGGTACGACCCGTAGGTGAACACTGCCGGGTTGTAGGTGGTATTGAACACCGTCGGATCAAACCAGAACGAGCCTGTGGCCCCCTGTGTGTACGGAGAGTATGTGACCCCCCCGAACGTTCGGGTTTGGTGCGGATCGAAGATGGGAACCGCCGGACTGTTCAGGTTCACCCGCACGACGCCCGCATCGCCGGCGCCTGACGGTCCAGGGTCTGTCCTGGTGGTATAGAGCTGCGAGAAGATGTCCATGGGGAACCCGGTGCGCCAGGTCACGATGGGGTACAGACTCCACCCCTTGGTCACGCGCCTGGGGCCGGAAGCCCAAAGCTGATCGAAGGGAAGGTCCCAGCCGCCGCTGAAGGCCACGCGGTGGGTAATGTCGTAGTCGGAAACGGCACGAAACAGGCCGGGGTTGTAGTAGGGCACCTCCGAGTTAACGTTGCGAAACCCGGAAGCGTTGTCGATTGATTTGCCCCAGGTGTAAGCCAGGGTAAAGTAGCTGCTGCCAAGCGCGCGGCTTTGGGTAAGCCGCTTGGTAAGGCTGGCCTCCAGGCTATTGTAATTGGCGTTGACGAGATTGCCGAACGTGTCCAGGTAGCTGAACCCATTCGAGCCGTCGGACAGGATTCCCGGCTGGGTGTTCAGCAGACGTGTGTTCGTGCCGAGGATGAAGGGATTCTCGTCCACCAGCGCAGTTTGCTTGTGGGTAACGCTGCCCACATAACTGGTCTCCAGAGTCAGGCCCCGGGTTAGATCCCGCTGGATGCTGAGGTTGAATTGATAGGTGTACGGCGTGCGCAGGTGCGGGTCGACGAAGTACACGCCGCCTCCGCCAAAGGGAAGGAAGCCAGTCGCCCCAAAGTCGATATTCGAAGCCGGCGGCTTGGAGGGAAACGGGTTGGTAGCGCCCGCGGCGACAAAGGGCTGCGTCAAGTAACCAGGATCGGAAGTGGGATTTCCCGGCAACGAGGGGAAGAACATGTCCACATACCCGAAGAACGGCGCCTGGCCGTTGAACTGCAAGTTATCCTCGCCTTTCAGGACGTCATAGAACACCCCAAAGCCGCCGCGGATGCTTGTCTTGCCGTTGTTGAACGGGTCCCAGGCAAAACCGAGGCGCGGAGCGAAGTCGGTCCGCACCGGGAAATTAGCGCCCTTGGGGGCACCCGGGTCACCGGGAAACAGCAGGCCAATGGGAGCATTGGGGAACCGGGTTGATTGCTCCCCGGGAAGGACGGAGAACGAGCGTCCCTGGGTGTCCAGTTTGGGAGAGTTGTACTCGTACCGCAGGCCGTAAGTAACTACAAAGTTTTTGCGGATGTGCCACTCGTCCTGCGCGAAAGAGTAGTACGATTTGCTGCGGATATTGGAAGGGGCGGCGCCGAACTGAAGGTACTCATCGGGCAGGCCCATCAGGAAGTCCGCAAAATCGTTACCCGACCCAACGCTGGTCGACGGCCCATAAAAGTAAAACTCGCCATCCACATAATAATCGTAGTGGGTATTGTTCTGGTAGGCGGAGAAGAAAAAGCCGTACTTCATGGTGTGCTTCCCCTTCAGCCAGGTGAGCGTGTCGGACGCGGCGAAAGTATTGTTGATCTCGGTGGTTGGCCCTTGTGGGCTGAAGCCGAGCGTCAGACCGCGATTGAAGCCGATGAGGGACGGACCGGTGGACTGGTCAGGTGTGATGCCTATTCCCAACTGACCCGGCGTGGGCAGACTTTTGGCGGGAAAGGCTTGCGCGATGTTGATGCGTTGCGCGGTAAACCGCGCCTCGTTCAGCAGGGTGGGGGAGAAGCTCCGGTCCCAGGCCAAGTTTGTAAATTCCCGATGATGGTTGCCGATGCTGCCATATCCATAGGCATCGGACGGGCTGGAGCCAAAGGCGAAGCTGAAGGGATTCAGCACCGGCTCACGGGACCAGCCCAAGGTACCGGTCAGCTTGTCCTTGGAATTGAGCTGAGCATCCAGCTTGGCGATGAATTGATCGGAATTATCTTGGCTACTAGCCTGGGCTATCTTTACGCCGCTCGGAGAAGTCGGGATGAGACCGGCTTGAATGTACTTCTGCGCCACCGGGCTGAACTTTGTGGGGTCGATGATCGCCTGCGCCGCGTTGGCCGCAAAGTAGGGGTTGGCCTGGAGGAACGCCACCACCAACGGGTCCGGAATGGGATTGCCGTTTGTATCACGGCCTGACTGGGAGAAGTCCCCCTGAAGTTCGCGCGGGAGGTAAACCGGGAGCTGTGAAGTATTCAGAGCTTGGATCTGGCGCTGGCCGGCGTAATTGACGAACCAGAAGAACTTGTCTTTGCCATGCACCGCGTGCGGAATCACGACCGGCCCACCGAGGGTGAAGCCAAACTGGTTGCGCTTCAGCACCTGTTTGGGAACGCCGTCGCGATTGTTGAAGAAGCTGTTGGCATCGAGCGCGTCATTGCGGAGGTAATCGAAGGCACTGCCATGCACGACGTTGGTGCCGGACTTGATGACAACGCTCACAATGCCCCCGGCGTTGCGCCCGTATTCCGCCGAGTAGTTGCTGGTCAGAATTCGAAACTCGGCGACCGCGTCCGGGGTGGGGTTGTAGACGACCTCGTTCGCCAGCAGGTCGTTGTTGATGCCGCCGTCCAGCAGGTAGGTGACGGAATCGGACTTGCCGCCGGCAATCCCGAAGCTGCCCGCCTGGGCCCCCTCTGTGGCGCCCGGGTTTGTTTCGGTGACGCCAGGCTGCAGCAGAGCGAGATCAAGAACGTTGCGTCCGTTGAGCGGCAGGTCCACAACAGGACGGGAGGTGACGGCTTGCCCAAGGGTGGCGTTCACAGTTTCCACGGCGGCGGCCGTCGCTTCTACGGTAATCGCCTCGCTGCGGGCGCCCACCTCCATGCGCAAATCCACACGCAGCACCTGGTTGATTTCGAGCGGCGGAGCATTGGTTACCAGCGTCTTAAAATCCTCGTGCTCGGCAGTGATGCGGTAATCGCCTATGGGAAGGTTGAGGATCTGGTAGAACCCCTCTTTGTCGCTGACGCTCAACGTGCTGACCTGTGTAGCCTTGTTAGTGGCCGTTACCTTTACCCCCGGCATCAACCCGCCTTGGGGATCGGTTACCGTGCCTACAATCCTCCCGGTCGCTTGCTGCGCCAACGCTGAGCCTGGAAGGAACAGTGCTATGGAGATCGCCAACATTAGCCCTTGCCAACCCCTAAATGCAGGCTCCTTGTCCTGGTGGTTCATCGAAGTGCCCTCCGCCGTGTACACATTCAGTAGTTTTTCAAAATGACGAACACAACACCGCGACGCTAGTGGCACCATCTTACACCGCGACACCCGATTGTCAACGCGATTGCGATGTGAAGAGTCTAATGATGAACGGAAGGGAGTGGGGCAGCGTGTCAGTATTTCACAAGCTGCGCAGGGCCGGCGGTGCGGCCCTGCGGCGATTCCACGTAGTCTAAGCGGAGAACTGAACGTCCACAGGAGTAAGCATGTCGGTTCTATCTTACGAGTCAGAGCTAAACCTGTTTAAAGTGAACCCCCGTTGATGGTCGCGAATCGGCCGCGGTGATTTATCTTCTTTGTCGGCTCGGCTCTTCAGGCCACGGCTGAGCGTGCCTTTGCTGATACAACCTGAATCGCCACCGAGGCGGCCTCGAGTCCCGAAGCTGAAACCTCGACTTGAATTTCACCGGGCTGTTTCAGCGCTTGGACCACCGCCATGCACAGGCCGTTAAACGCGCTGCGTGTGGCGTCGCGGAATGAAGGCGGCTTATCCGGCGCATGGCAGCTCGGATCGCCGTTGCCTACACCGATCAGCCGTCCCGGGCC
Source organism: Terriglobia bacterium (assembly GCA_050013575.1). Classification (GTDB taxonomy): domain Bacteria; phylum Acidobacteriota; class Terriglobia; order UBA7540; family UBA7540; genus DASYXZ01. Next base: position 4,429 of record JBEKEZ010000071.1, read on the forward strand.
CGTGATGAGGAATCTAACCGCGTTCGATGCCACGGGCACCACACGACCCTGCGCGTCCGCCACTTCGACCGTAATCACCGAAATGTCTTCCCCCTCGCCCGCAATCTCCTGCCGGTCGGCACGAAGCACAAGCTTGGCTGGAGCGCCCGTTGTCTCTCGCTTGGCGGTCAGAACTACCTTCCCATCTTTTGAGCCGCGCGCCTCGAGGGTTCCTGGCGCGTATTTCACTTTCCATTCCACGTGCGAGTTGCGCTTCACCGATTTCGTCCCCAGGCTCTGGCCATTCAGAAACAGCTCGACGCTGTCGAGATTGCCATGGCACCAGACGTCGATCTCCTGGCCCTCCTTGCCGCTCCAGTTCCAGTGCGGGAAAAGATGCAGCACGGGCTGTGATCCCCACCATGCCTGATAGTAGAAGAAATTGTCTTTCGGGAATCCACACGTATCCAAGATGCCGAAGTGGGAGCTAATGCAGGGCCACCCGTACGGTGTCGGTTCGCCGCGATAGTCGAATCCGGTCCAGGCAAAGCCGCCGGACAGGAAGGGGCGTTCGTCGTAGACCGACCACCAGTGCTCGGCCGTATGCGCCCAAGGCGGATGGTTGATGTCGTAGGCGCTCACATATCCCTTCTCTTTGTCGTTTTGGTAGATGCCGCGCGTCGACACCGTGCTGCCGGTCTCGGTGCCGATGGTCGGCTGTTTGGGAAATTTCCGGTGGAACTCGTCGATGTGCCCGGCCAGATTCTGTCCGTCACCGCCGGCGTAGTTGAGGCCTTGCACGTCCACCACGCTGGAAAGCCCCTGGCCCCACCCAGAATCCATGGCCTCGCTAATTGGCCGCGTGGGATCAAGCCGGCGGACGAGGCGCTTCATGCTGGCGGCGATGCGCGCTCCGCGGGCAGTGCTTTGTTCGGGCTCCTCGTTGCCGATGGACCAAATCACCACGGACGGATGGTTACGGTCGCGGCGCACCAGGCGCTCGAGCTGGCTCAAGCCCTCGGGATTCGACGACCACATACGCGTCTCGTCCATCACCAGCATGCCCAACCGGTCGCAGGCATCGAGCAGTTCGGGCGTAGGCGGATTGTGCGAAGTGCGGTAGCCGTTTGAGCCCATCTCCTTCAGCCGCTCGATCCGGTAATACTGCAAGCGATCGGGCAGCGCGGCGCCAACTCCGGCATGGTCCTGGTGATTGCACGTGCCCTTGATTTTCAGCGGCTTGCTATTCAGGAAGAATCCCTGGTCCGCGTCGAAGCGAATGGTGCGGATGCCAAAAATTGTTTCCTCGCGGTCCGCGGGAGCGCCATCGCGCTCGACAACTGTGATCAGACGATAGAGGTGCGGCTCTTCAATGGACCACAACATCGGTTGATCGACAGCAGCCTGAGACTTGAACTTCAATTTGCCCCAAGCGGGCACTGTCTCTGCCTCGGCATTCGCCGTCGCCACGACCTTGCCGCCCGGGTCGACAACACTCCACGCCGCGTGGCAGACGCTCGGCTTGTCACTCTCATTCTCAATTTTACTCTCCATCGAGACCACCGCCGATTGTGCGCGAACCTCGGATGTGACGAAGGTTCCCCAGTGCGCGACGTGGAGCGGATCGGTCTTCGTCAACCAAACGTGGCGATAAATGCCGGCGCCCTCATAGAACCAACCCTCCCCCAGCGTCGCATCGACGCGGACGGTGAGCACATTCTTATCTCCGAAGTTGGCGAAATCCGTAAGGTCGAACCGGAAGGGCGCGTAGCCGCTGAAGTTTTCTCCGATGTAATGGCCGTTGAACATCACCATGGCGTGGCGAAACACGCCGTCGAACTCGACTGCCACTCGCTTCCCTGCGTCTGCCGCTGGGATCTCAAACACCCTCCGGTACCAGCCGATGCTCGTGTCTGGGTACGCGCGGCCCAAGGGCTTGCCGCCGGAGTCCACAAGGGCCCGGTCGTTTTTGAAGGGCAGCTCCACAGCCCAATCGTGCGGCAGGTCGACGGTTTTCCAAGCGCTGTCGTCGAACTTCAGGCCAGCGGCGCGCACCACGAATCCAGACTTCGCGAACGTTCGCCCCCAACCCGCGGAGCCAAGGTCAAAGTCTTTTGCCTGATTGCAAGCGTCGCCTAATTGAAAGCGCCAGCCAAAATCCAGCAACAGCCTCTCGCGAAGCGCTGCGTCAGGCTCCGTCGACAGAAGTGGAACCAAGGCATTCTTTGAGGCATTCGAAAATAATCCGGGCTCGGAACTGGCCGATGATCGCAAGGCCGAGCTTGAAGTTACCGCTCCGACCGAAGCAGCAACACCGGCCTTCAAAAGACCGCGTCGCGTCAAGTGTGGCATGATGTCCTCCCAGTGGGCAGAGTATAGCGCGGCGGGCGGGCCTTGCTCCTTTGAATTTTCTCTGCCGTTTCCCGCATCGGCGGGTCGACGTAAGGGCACCGCTCGTGGGTACCCTGCGATGGGCAGGCACAAGGCCTGCCCTTACGGCACCCGAAACTGAGACATTGCGTTTAGGACCCAATTCCCCCGGGCCGCGTGGGCACAGTTATGATACACTTCCGGAAGTGGGCTCCGGACGCCAATGGAAATTTATTTCTTGGCGTGCAACTTGCCCACTTGAGCTTGCGTCTAATCAGCGAGCAGTTGACATAACTGTTCCCGGTGAGCCGGGAAATTCTTGATGGCAACCACAGATTCCAAGGCCGGGGTTGGGCTCAGCGGTTTAGGGAGTGCCAGAAGTGCGCGGCCCGAACCTTTGTATCAGGCAACCTTCGTTGACTCCCCTTTCTTTCTCGTTTCGCTGGTTCGGCAAATCCTCGATCTGTGGCGTTCCCCCAAGCTGACGGTCCCGAAGCAGTATTATCGCGGTGAGGCTGCCCTGCCGATCGTTGAAATGCGCCCGTGGTACCGGGATCTTCCGAGCCAGCTCAAGCTCGCGTTCGAAAAACCTCGCGACCCGATTGGAATTTACAATCGTGCCCAAGTACGGAAACGGGCGCTGTGCGCGGCCCTCGGCGGCATCGTTCTGGGCGCTGGCGGCTGGTTTTGGAACGGCAACGTAGGCTTGGCCTTTGGGGCAGCGGCTGGATTCGGGTTGGGTGAATTGGCCGGCGTACTGGTTTTCAAGAAACGCGAGTATCCCCCCGAGATCTGGCGCGACTACCAGCAGCAGCCGGTCTCGTGGATCAATTCATTGCTGGTCCACGCGCTGGTGATCGCGGCGCTGATGGTTCCTTTTATTATTAAGGGTATGGTTGTTCCGGTCCGCGCCCAGAGTAGTTATAAGATTGTGGAGATCTCGCCCTACTTAGCCGAAATTCCCGCCCAGGCGAAGAAAATGGGCGGCGGCGGTGGTGGTGGAGACCGCTCGCCAACGCCCGCCTCCAAAGGGGCCGTTCCCAAGTTCGCGAAGGAGCAATTGGCTCCTCCCATGGCGAAGATCCCCATCCTGACTCCAAAGATTCCTGTGACGCCTACTCTCCTCGGGCCGCCTCAACTAAAGCTGCCCGAAATGCAGGCGAGCACGCAGTGGGGTGATCCTCACGGAGTGTTGGGACCGGCGTCCAACGGGCCGGGCTTCGGCGGTGGAATAGGCTCCGGCTCGGGTGGCGGAATAGGATCAGGGACGGGCGGCGGTCTAGGCCCCGGCGAGGGTGGCGGCACGGGTGGCGGGGTCTACAGCGTCGGCGGCGGCGTGAGCGAGCCGATTCCCATTTTCAGGCCAGATCCGCCCTACTCGGAAGAGGCTCGCAAGGCCAAACTCCAGGGAACCGTGACTCTGGCGATTATTGTCGATGTTGACGGCGCCGTGCATGACGTTCACGTTGTAAAACCGGTGGGCATGGGCCTGGATGAAAAAGCCGCTGAAACCGTTTCGACCTGGAAATTCAAGCCGGCGAAGCGGAATGGCGTCCCCGTGCCGGTGCGCGTCTTGGTCGAAGTGACTTTCAGGCTTTTCTGAAAGCTTCTCTCGTTGCCTCCCGAATCGGCGCACCTTCCTTGGTCTGCAAGTCGGCAGAAGAATCAAAACATCAGCTGTTGTACCTCGATGATAATGTCCCCTTTTCTCCTCGTTAAAAATGTCCCCTAATGAGGCCTCCGAAAGGAGGTCAGATTGGGGAGAACGGAGATGAGCGCGAGGGAGTTGAGTCGGGTGGGGGTG
>JBEKEZ010000072.1:0-8508 GCA_050013575.1 Terriglobia bacterium
CAATCACCATAGCCTCAGCGCAGCGGCTTAGTACAAACGCTTCTATCGGGAATGCTCGGGCGATCAGAATCCGTTTGCACCTCGGCTTTCTCGCCGCCCGAGCACTCCCGATAGAAACCTGTGGTTTTTCGGGCACAATCCCGCTTGGTGGTGTGGAAGGCTGATTTCGTCCCCTACGAAGACAAAACTTGCCTCCAGCCCTTAGTTTTCCGTAACACTCGAGAAGCGGGAGTCAGAACCGCGGTTGAATCCCGAGCGGCAGAATCAGAGGTACCTTGCGGGTGCGAGGTTATTAAAAAAATCCGCACGGCTGCGGGTTACTTCGTTGCTGAACGACCTATGATTTATTTGCCATTAAAAGCCAAATGACCGGGACCACCTGACCTCTCTCACTTTAACGCCTTCAACCATTACGTTACTACCAAATTTAATTGGGCCGAGTTGCTTGTTCCTTGAGACGCGAAGGGTGCTCTCATTGCTTGCATTCCCGATTACCTCAAAGGGAAAAGGAAAAAGAATCAAGGAATATCCATTTCCCCGCCACAACGGAACCCGAGGTCGAAGTCCCTGTCGCCTGGGCTGCGCCTGTTTCGGAGGGATACGCGTATGTCCCTGGGACCGCCGAGCCAGGACCCGCCACGGATAATGCGATGCGTCCCGCTCCTCGGCCCCATGGGGTCTTGAGACGGGCCGGTCTGGTAATAATCCTGGTCCCACCAGTCATTCACCCACTCCCAAACGTTTCCCAACATGTCGAACAACCCGAGCCCGTTGGCACGCTTCAGCCCGACTTCCTGCATGCCGTTGCCGTTCTCGTTCAAGACCTTCACGAAATCAGCTTGGTCTTCTTCTTTCGAAATCGTTTCGTTGTCCAAGCGTTGACGCCCACTGTTGCCCGCGTACCAGGCAATCTCATCCGGGTCGCCATAACGCGCTGCCGTGCTCCCGGCTCGCGCCGCATACTCCCACTCGGCTTCCGTCGGCAGCCTCCCGCCCGCCCATTTGCAATAGGCTTGGGCATCATCCCATGTCACATCGACGATGGGCATGGCCTCGTCGCCCCACCCGGGGTTGAGCGGCCGCCCGTTAAGGTTCGGCTCAGGTGGCATCTGCCTTCCCGTGGCCCCTGCAAAGACCTTGTAGGCCGCAATCGGAACTGCTATTTGCCCCAGCCAGAAACCTCTAGTGATGCTCACTTGGTGCGACGGCTTTTCAAAGTCATAGCAATCATTGTCGCCGGGCGAGCAGCCCATCTGAAAACTTCCCGAGGGAATCCAGACGTAATTCAGGCGGTCCGTGGGGTTGACTCTCACTTCGCCTTTTTTCGCCCCATGCTGCAAAAAATACCAGACCCCCACGACGGTGAAAATGAGCGAAACCACCGGAATGAAGGCGAACTTCATCTTGCTGGGCGGCTTCGAAAAAATCTCGAACTGCGGAGGCTCGGTCGCCGTAGGCGGCTGGCTTGGTGCCGCTACGGGCTCGCTCCGTTGGGGCTGCGGACACGGAGCTTCCGCAGTCCTTTGCGGTGGCGCAGGGGACGGAGTTTGAGCGGCAGTGTCGGCCCTGGCCAGTGGTTCCACCTCGCGGCCGCAGTGCTTGCAGACGCGGGCCTTCTTGAGAATTCGCTCGGCACAGAAAGGACATTCGCGTTCCTCTCGGGCCTCGCCGGAAAGGCGAGCGCCGTCGCGGGCACAGAACTCAACGTCGTCGGAGTAGGCTTGCTGGCAAATGGGGCAGGTCTTCATGAGCGCCGGTGAAACTCTCCCGTGGCGCGGATTCTAACAGATGTACTGATACAAAGGGATTCGCGGCTTGGACATCAGCGCTTGGATACTCGGCAGGGTGCATAATTCGGAGCCTTAACCCTCGGAGCCCACCAACGATGGTGTGCCGAAAGCGGCTGAGGGCAGACGTTGAGGTTCTCTCCCGCAATTGCCACGGGAGGGGCGATGGGCTTCCGGCTGATGACAGGGACCTTGTGCCCGGCGGCCAGCTTCACAAAGGGCTAAAAGTGAATGGGTAAGTGACGGTGTCGATAAAATCGGGTTGCTCGCGCCGCAGCACTTCTTCGGGATCGTCGTAGACCGCCGGAACGCCAAACCCCGTGGCGAAGCATTCCCCCTTGGAGCGATCTTGATTGTAGACGGCCACACTCTCCACGGCGGCGAGTTCCTTCCAGGTGGCGGGCTAAGAAACGCCCGGAAATGTGCTTCGAACATTGCGAATCGCAAGGTTACTATCGGCTTTTCCCTTCCTCGAATGCGTGAGGTGATGAACTCCGGGGGTTTATCTGTCGGTCGCCATAAAACTCGAAAACCCAAAGTCGCCTATCACGCCAGTGTCCCCTGCGAGGAAATACCCCATGCCTGGATTACCGCTCGCAAATCTGTCGTCGCTGAGTTGAATCATCTGCACGCCGTTGATGTACACCGAAAGGATTTTCCCAATCATACTGGCCTTCACCACATCTCCATCCTTGACCCCGTACACCGAACCTTCCGTCTGTTTCAGCATGGTGAACTTTCCCAGCGGCCCCTCCCACCGGGCGATATTGCAATAGGCCTTCGGAGTTTTGGAGCAGCGAAACATGATTTCATACCCTGTGCAATGGTGAGGAGAAATGGAACTCCGCAGGCGCAACTCCACTTCCTCCCAGACCTTGCCGTCCTGGTTCGGGTTTACAGAGCGGACCGTGGCTTGGGCCGTTTGGTTCGGTCCCCAAGTACCCTTCAGAAGGGCTGTGGAATCGTCGTATCTTTGCGGTTCTGGTCTATTCCCGCCTATTTCGGTCCCAAATGCGAAGCCGGGAGTCGTCCGGACGTCGGTCCAATCAAGGCCGTCGGTCCGCCCATTCAGCCATCTGCCGCCTTCCGAGATCGGATTCTCAGTGCGGGAAAAGTTCGTGGTGTAAGGGCCGTGCGTTCCCGCGGAAATGCGAGTCGGCAACAAGCTCAAGCACCGCGTTGCAAGAGGCCAGACGCCTACGATGAGAAACAGCGCGATCGCCGATGACCAAACGACCACTTTGTGCCTCTGTCCTTCAACGCTCATAAGTGGGTGCTGAAGCATACACCTCCTCACATTTATAGTCTGTGTCACTCCTGGTTGCCACGACGCCTTTTGCGGTTCCGCCTGGACCGGGCTCCTGTTGGTTTCGTTCTGGCCTTCAGATCCTCCACGAAAGAACGACGTGATGTGGGCTGAGGGCGCTGGCGGCGCGATCACCCGCGATCAACACCCTTTCGGCGAGAAGCTCAGCCTTACGAGCACCCACGACGATTACCAGCCACATGGCGACTCCTCGCGGGTAGTACTCCGGTTTTTGAAAGTCTCACGGAATCTGCACCGTCCTTGTCGATGCCTGGCCGCGATACCGCTTCAGAACAAGAACGGGACAAATCGTCGCGTGCGTTTCATGTAATCAGCATAGGCCGCACCGAAGCGCACGAGGTTCTCCCTTTCCTCGGCCATTGAGGTGGCAACGAGCAAGCCGCTCGCTCCCAGCGCCAGCACCATGCCACTGATCGCTAACGGATTCTTTAGATAAGCGCACCACACAAGCGCCAGCAACGACGCATACAGAGGGTGTCGGACAAAGCGATACGCGCCTACCGTGACTAGCGCGGTTGTGTTCTCAAAAGGAAGATTGGTGCTGCCGGCGGCTGTGGGCGTTGGCCTGCCAATCAGGCGAAGTAGCCGGAATCCTTCAATCGCGAGTCCTATCGAGGCAGCCCCGAGGAACCATGACACCAGTTGGCGAGCCGAGAGCGGGTCGCGAAACCACATCGGGACGTTCAGCAGGATCAGGGCCGACAGGAGTTCAAACGCGAAAAAGCGATAGAAGCCGTGGGAACGCCAGTCCCTCAGCGACCGCCACGACAAACGGGTGATAACGGCTGATGCAGCGAGAAAGATAGCGGCTCGCACCATTGTGTTCGCCAGCCTATGGACAGAGCATGACGGAACATAGGTTACCAGTTTGCTCCCGCGCCGCGGTAGTGTTCTCGTAAACGGCACTTTCGCCGCAAGAGTTCAACCCGTGCACAACGGGCTCTGCGCGTGCTTGTCGCACCTGGCTCGAACCCAGCCGCCTGTTTCGCGCTGCTTCCCCGGCTGGCCGCAGATTTCGCAGGTGCGCGAGGACTCCTCCTGGGCCTCCGCGATGCGCCCGTCGATGGCGTCCGTGTGGTGGTTCACGTAGAAGCGCAGCGTGCCGAGCTTTTGCTTGACCTGCACCGCCTCGAAGCGCTCCCCGGTCTCCTTCTCAAGCTCCGTGACCAGCGGCTCCAGATCCGCGCATAGTCGCCACAGGATGTCGAACCAGCCATCCCCGTGCTCGAAGCCCCGTGCCATCGGGCTCAGCCGGGGATTGCCGGCCAGGGCAAACCAACTCGGCCAGCGGCGAGCGAGCTTTTGTCCAAGTTCCTTTCGCATCGGGACTGCCCCGCAGCGCTAGTTTTCCCGGCGGCCGCCATTGCCGGACTTGCCCGTGGGCATCCTCCCTCCGGGAGAGTTCCGCTTCCGCTCATGGAACACCGGGTACGGCTCGGGAGAGCTTGCCGCATCCACCGCGCAGCAAATCCAAGCCTTGCTGCCATCGGGGAGGTCAAGGAGCGTCATCTCGTGCAGGGGGTCGGTGTGGCATAAGTCGCAGCAACCCACGCCGAGGCTTCTGAAAGCGCCGCATGTCTTGATTTTGCCGTCGGGCAGCTTGCGCTGAAGCTCGGCGATGACGATAGGGATGCGCCTAATCTTTTCGCTGAATTGGGGGACCTGCTCCGACAGCGAAAGCATGCCCATCTCTTCAACGCTCTTCACGATGATTTCGGCCTTGGTCATTTCGGCCTTGTCGCCGTAATAGCGATCCATTACCGAGGGCGGAAAGACGCCCTCCTCCCGCAAGGCCTTCTCGATGAGTTCGTCCTTGGTCACCATCGGCGTCCTTTCCTGCGCTGGCAGCAGGTCAAAGGCGGGATTCTTCCGCACAGATTCCATGTCGGCAGTGCTGGCTTCGTCTGCCTTCCGGTGCCCACGTTTGGCATAGTCTTCGGCAGGTTGTCTGTACACGGGCACGAGGTCCTCGGGGAGGAGGGACACTTGCCGGACCTTCACGCTCTTGGCCATCAAGAGCCCCTCCACGGGGATGGCGGAGAACTTCCTCTCTGCGTCCCCGGGGTCGTCCGCCTCGACGGCGATGTCGCCCTCGCCGTGCAGGACGAAGTCTAGAATATAGATTGGCATTCGTGCCCCCCGTGCTGATTCTTGGGCTCATTCTTACGATTCGCCGTGAAAATCTCATTCTTGGGAACGTAGCCTGGCTGCCTGGTCCCGCCCCGTGTGGCTGACAGCCTCGGCCAACTTCGAGCATCTCTACTGCTGTCCGGTGCCATGGCACGCCCGGCAGTCGCCCGAGCCCTGGCATGCGACGCAGGGGCTGCGATACGTGTCCACCGGGCCGTAGCCGGGATAACCGAACCGGCCCGTGCCTTTGCACACCTGCCATTTCCCCGTTCCGTGGCAACTTGCGCACTCCTTCTTCGCCATATGAGCCTCCGCAAATCAGGATGGAGCAGGCGTCGCTGTTGACCAGGATGGCTCGGCTAGCCTGCTCTTGGCGAATCTGCACTCGATGAACCGCTGACCGGAGGAGAACGCTCCTGAGTCCCGTTGCCGGCCCCGGCGCCCGCCCCTCCGTTCTTCCCCCTTGGCCTGCCCGGAATTCCCTGACCGGCGGCGGCGCTGCCGCATAGCCCCGCCAGTCTCGCCCGATATTTCGCCGTGAGCGCCTGCGCCTTCTCGACGGCGGTCCCTGCCTTCTTGAGCTGCCCTTCAATCTCGTCGATGTCCGCGAGCGTCCGCCGGACCTCGGAGGCAAGGGCGGCGTTCCGTTGCAGGAAGTCCGGCCCCTCGGCCCTCATCCGCTCGAACACGGGGCGCAGCACCTCAAGGTCGCGGGGGAGCCAGGCGCGGGTCGAGCGCAGCAGCCACACCCACACCCCGTCCTCCTGCCCCCACCGCTTCGGCTAGCTGCCTAGCCAGCTCCGCGTCGAACTTCGCCCAGCGGGCCTGCTCGGCATCCTTCTCCTTCTTCATGACGAGGCGTATGGCCTCCTCCGCGCTGAGCTGGGCGACTCGGGCGTAGTCCTTGATGCCCTGCCGCTCAAGGACTTCCGTCCGGCTTAGCTCGCCCTTGCCGAGGCACAGCGGGCATTCGATGGCCTCGGGCAATGCGGCTGCGGAATCTGTCATAAGCGTTTGCCTCCGACAAGAAATGTGCCTTGGGAGCACCACATGCGGGAAGCCGTCTTCTGGCATCATGCCGCGCACACGGCCGACGCCTGCGCCATCGCTGGCTGGAGCCCGGCGGCCCCGGCACATTCTTCTTTCATGGAATCACGGGTCCACCGTACAACGCTGGCGCGGCTTACGTGATACTTCTTCGCTACGACGGTCAGCGACGTCCCGGAGCGGCGGTCGCGCACCAACGCCTCGCGGTCGATGGCGAGAGGGGCGCGGCCCATGGGCAGTCCTTCCAGCCGACGCCGGCGCATCCCGGCCTTGATTCGCTCCACGATTAGGCTCCGCTCCAGCTCCGCGATGCAGCCGATGATGGTGACGAACATCCGCCCCATCGCGCCCGAGGTGTCGATGTTCTCGCGGGCCGAAACGAATTCAATCCCGAGGTCGTTCAGCTCGTCGACGACCGTCAGGAAGTGTTTGACTGAGCGGGCAACTCGATCGAACGCCGCAACCAGGACAATGGAGAACTTGCGGCGGTGGGCGTCTGCCAGCAGCGCATCAAGGCCCGGACGCCGCGATTTCGAGCCCGAAACGCCCCGGTCGGTGTACTCGTGGACAACCTCGGAGCCGCGGCGTGCGGCCAGCTCGCGCAACTGGTAAAGCTGATTCTCGACAAACTGGTCGGGAGTCGAGACTCTCGCGTAGATTGCGGCACGTTGCATCACAGCTCCTCCTTCACGCTTTCAAGCAAGATGGGATTGGGCTCGACCGTGCGCAGCCTCCCGATGTCGGCCAGGGCGTCGTCGATGCCCTTGCAGCCGACGACATGCATCCATGCGGCCGCCAGAATCGGAGCCCGGCTCGCCCCGGCAAGGCTGTGGACAAGCACAGCGCCCCAGCGGATGTTGTCCCACAGGGCGTCAATGATTCCATCGAACCTTCCGACCGGGATGGGCCGGGCATCCCGGAGCGGAAAACAAAGGTAGGTGACGCCCGTCGCGAAGTTCCGCACTGTCTCCCGGCACAGGGTGACCACCGTGGTGACGTCGAGCGGGTTTGACTCGGCGAGAGCCTCGGCGTCGCCAATCCCGCCAACGAAAAGCCTTTCCCAAACCCGAGTGGCGCTCATCCCGGCTGCCATCCCTCCGGTTCCCCGGCTTTTGGCCCCTGGCGGGCGTCGCCTGTGTTCAGCGGCATCTTTGGAGGCCGCTCTTTCCTCTGAATCACGAGAGCCCGGTCCGTTTCCCAGTCGATTTCCGCATACTCGATTTCGAAGACGTCAACTCGGCGGCTGGCACGGAGACATTCCGGAAAGAGCTCGAGGACCTTTTCCAGCGCGGCCCCGGGGGAGTCCGCCAGAACGACGGCGGTGGTCCCCGAGTCGCCCGGGGTGTTCTCGAAGTCGACGGAGTACGCGCGGGGCCTGATGCCGGGGAGCGGTTCCACATTTATGATATACATCGGACCAGGCGGTTTTTCGGGGGAAAGTTGAAAGCAATTTGAGGATTCGGCGGCCGGCCGGGTCATGGACTCGCCTGCGGGGCGAGAGGTGAGCGCCTTGTGTCTGTCGAAGAATCCGGAGGGGCGATCCGAAGTTCTGGCCGGGCAACGCGCACTCCGAAGAAATCGTGCCCGCTTTTTAGCCGCGGTGGCGCCCGAATCGTGCTGCGGACCACCTGCCCAAAATCCTCACTCTGGTACCCGCCGCAAGTGGTTGATTCTGTGATGTAGGTTTGCGTAGATTGCCTGACCCAGAAGCAGAAGTTTGTGGGCGCTCGCCTCAGAAACGGCAGGGTAATGTCTCATCGAGCTCGCACGCAGCCGCTTAACAGCTGCGAGTCCGCTGAACCCCTAGATCAGTTCCACGCTTCCTAGACGCCAATCAATCCTGATATCGGTCATATTGTGTGTGCGAATTGTGTGCGACATTCGGCTTCAAGTACCGCAACAAGCACGTCAGATGGGCACAGACGCGGTTTCCGGTCAAGAGCACACGAGCTTCAGATCGTGTCGCAAAGCGAGTCAGGCCCTGCCGATTTTCAGAGGCCTTCCGCCACTTGAACGGTTTGGCCAAATTAACCGGCCAATCTTTTGAATCACACCTCTAAGCGCTGTAGCTGAGAAGCGGTATTCTTCCCCAGTTGGGATTTTTCTCTTCAGGAGGAAGGGCCCCGCTTCCGGCTCAGATCTTGGCGGGTCAACGCCGGGGCAGGGCCCCTATGAACCACGATTCTTTTTATCCCACTTTCTGCCCCGCCGCACAAG
>JBEKEZ010000073.1:0-7209 GCA_050013575.1 Terriglobia bacterium
TGGCCCAAGTTCGCAAAGTGCCACGCTCCTGATCGGAAAGAAGAATCGGTTCGGCTCTTCGGCTCATGCACGGCATGATACCCGAGGGCCGACAATAAGTAAACCTATTTGTGACGCACTACACTAGGTTTACAGCTGGACGGGTCGTTCCAACGCGTTCATGAGCTATGCGGTGATGGTCGATGCCGAAGCCAGTAGATGCAGAAGCAAGACCGGAATTGGTTGTATTTTGGATTCTGCGGGACTCTCAGTGTTCCCAATGCAAGGCGGACCTCTGGAAAGGCAGCTTCCTAGTTATGGAGAAGGGTCAGCCACTATGCCTGACTTGCGCCGATTTGGATCATCTGGTTTATCTGCATCGCGGCAACACCGCGCTCACGCGCCGCGCCCGTAAGCACAGCTCTCTTTCCGCCGTGGTGGTCCGTTTCAGCCGCGCCCGGAAGCGTTATGAGCGCCAGGGGATTCTCGTCCAAGAGGCGGCTCTCGATGAAGCACAAGAGGAATGCCTTTCCGACGAAGAAGTGCGCGACCAGCGGCGCCAGCGCGACACATTGCGGCGACAGGAAGAAGATCAGCAGTTAGTCAAGCAGATGACCGAGAAGATACAGGGCCTCTTTCCCGGCTGCCCGCCGAAGGAAGCCTTAGCCATCGCGCGCCACACGGCCACGCGCAGCAGTGGGCGCGTCGGCCGCTCGGCTGCCGGGCGCGCGCTGGAGGAGGGGGCGCTGCGCCTCGCCGTGATTGCCTCCATTCGCCACAAACATACTGAGTACGACGAGCTCTTGATGTCCGGCTTGGATCGCACGAACGCCCGCTGCGAGGTTCAGGATAGGATCCAGGAGGTTCTGTCGAATTGGGAAAACCCCTCAAGCTAGCCATGACTATGCTCAGGACATCATTTAATCGGCGCCTTTCTTTCGTCGCTCTCACTGTTCTGATTGTGCCGTGTGCGCTCGCGTCAGCACAAACACCGGTACGCGATGTGTCGAGGGAAAAGGCGCGATCAGCTCCTGTGTGGGTGCGCGATGCCGTCATCTACGAAATCAATCCCCGCACTTTTTCGGCGGCCGGCAACTTCAACGGCATCACGGCGCGCCTCGATGATTTGAAAGACCTCGGGGTCACCGTTCTGTGGCTGATGCCCATTCATCCCGTCGGGCAGTTGAAGAAAAAGGGGACTATCGGCAGCCCCTACGCCGTGCGCGACTACTACGCCATCAACCCGGACTACGGCACCAAGGACGACCTGCACCGCCTGGTGACCGAGGCGCACCGGCGCGGGCAGAAAGTGATCATCGACATCGTGGCCAATCACACTGCGTGGGACAGTGTGATGATGAAGACGCCGGAATTCTACCGGCACAACGCTAGCGGCCAGATTGTTTCACCCTACGATTGGACTGACGTCGCGGCCCTTAACTACGCCAACCCTCGGCTGCGCGCCTACATGATCGACATGCTGAAGTATTGGCTGCGAGAATTCGATTTGGACGGTTTTCGCTGCGACGCGGCGGGCGAGGTGCCGACCGACTTCTGGGAAGAAGCGCGCCAGGAGCTCGACAAACTGAAACCTGACCTGATGATGTTGGCCGAAGCCGACAAGCCCGAGCTCTTGGTGAAGGCCTTTGACCTGGATTATGCTTGGCCGTTCTACCACAGCATGGGTCAGACGCTCGCCCATGGCGCGCCATCCACGGTTTTGCACCTCACCTGGGAGGAAGAACGCGCCAAGTTCCCGAGCGGCGCCCTCCACATGCGCTTCGCGGATAATCACGACGAGGATCGCGCCGTGGTGCGATTCGGCCTGCGCGGTGCGCTAGCGGCTGCAACCCTGGTCTTCACCATGGACGGCGTGCCGCTGCTTTACAACGGCGTTGAGGTTGGCGATACAACCGAATCGGGCGCTCCGGCGTTGTTCGAGAAGCTGCCGGTATTCTGGCCAATTGCCGAGAGGCGCCCGCAGTTTCCGCAATTCTACAAATACATCACCGCCTTGCGCCGCGCCCACCCTGCGCTGTGGGAGGGCGAAACCGAATGGCTGCACAACTCGGATGAGACGCGCGTGGTGACCTACTCGCGAAAGGCAGCACACGAAGAGTTTCTCATCGCCATCAATCTAACCAACCGCCCGTTCACGGGTTCAGTGGATGTAACGAGCGGCGAGCAGTTCCACGAAGTGACGCCGGATTTGGGACGCGCGGCCTACCCATCCGTTTCGAAAAACCCGGAGGGGTTCCACGCGCTGGCCCTCGATAGCTGGGGCTTCCGCATTTTTCAGCGTGAGATCAAATGAGGCGCAGCGCTCGAAGCAGTGCTCTAGGGCTGCGGATGCTCGCTGATGCTCAAAATATTCCCGTCCGGGTCTTTGAACCAGGCGACCTTCGCTCCGCCGGGTGCCGTCCAGATGCCGCGCTCGTCTTGACCGGGGATGCCGTACTGCTCAAACCGAGCGCCCTTTTCTTCGAGGGAGGTGGCTGCCTTTTCTATCTCTCGAACTTCCCACCCGAGAATGGTGAATTGCTGGGGCTTGTATTCCGGCACTCTGGCCACGCGCAGCATGATGCCGTTGGCATCAAACACCACCGCGAACTGGTCCTCGCTCACAAAGCGCAGGCCCAGTACGCCTTCGTAGAACGCTCGCGCTTTTGACGCGTCTCTAGTCGGGACAAATGCAACAATCTTGTTCGAGCCTAGCATGAACTCCTCCTCGAGCCTGATGGCAGGCAGGAAAAGCAAAACCCGCGGGTCGTACCCCCTTTTGCGGTCGACCGCGGTCCGGCTTTCTTACCACATTTCAAGATTTGCAGCTAGCCATTCTTCCACGCCGTCACCTAGCCAATTTACCTACGCGCCTCTGTTTTTTCATCCTTATTCCCATTGAGCGGGACGGCAGGCAATCCCGAAAGCAGATAAGTAAGGAGGCGAATCTTGGCAAGCAGCACGGAAAGCGTTCTTGAAAGTCTGTCAAACGATTCGGCGGCAGCAGTGTCGCGGGCCGCCGGCGCGCTGGTGACCTTCTACGGCAGGCGGAGGTTCCCATCGGCCGGCGTGTTGTGGCGCAGGGGCGTGGTCGTCACCGCCAATCACACGGTCAGGCGCGATTAGGAAAACACGGTCACGCTGAGAATCGATGCCGACCTCATCCTGCTTTGACACTTCGGTCGCTGCATCGCCCCCGGCCCACGTGTTGAGTTTCGAATCCTCAGGGGCTCTCCGGCATCTATCTCGATGTAGGGAAGCGGTGGCGAGCGGGATGATCTGTAAGTTCGAAACAAGAAATGGGGACCTTGAAACTGGAGAACACAGTTACCGGCTGTCCCGGTCTCCAGTTTCGAGTTCCCAATTTCCAACTTCTGAGGAGAATAGCCAACCATGATTAAGACCGCCATCATCATCGGGAGCACGCGGCCGAACCGAAAGGCCGGCACGGTGGCCAACTGGGTCTATGAGATCGCGAAAAAGCGTAGCGACGCCGAGTTCGAGGTTGTGGACATCAAAGACTTCAGCCTTCCGCTCTTGGACGAGCCGATCCCTCCCTCGCGGGGACAGTACAGCCAGCCGCATACCAAAATTTGGGCCGCGAAGATCGATTCCTTCGATGCCTACGTCTTCGTCATGCCCGAATATAACCACGGCATTCCCGGCGCACTGAAGAACGCCATCGACTTCATCTACCGCGAGTGGAACAACAAGGCCGCCGGGATTGTGAGCTACGGTGGCGCCGGCGGAGCGCGGGCCGTGGAGCAACTGCGGCTGGTTATGGCCGAAATGCAGGTGGCCACCGTGCGCGCCCAGGTCATGCTGTCGCTTTCCACCGACTTCGAGAATTTTGCCGCCTTCAAGCCGAGCCCAAGGCAAGAGGCGTCGGTCAACGCCATGCTTGACCAGGTGATCGCCTGGGGCGGGGCACTGAAAGCTTTGCGGGAGAAATAAGCGAACGCCTTTGTAGGGCCGACCCTGGGGTCGGCCTCCCGCCAGATGACCTTGCCTTTCACTTTGCTGACCTTCGGCAGCCCTATGAGCTCCCTCAACCTTTTTGGCTTGTTTGCCGTTACCGCGATGCTGG
The DNA here is from genome assembly GCA_050013575.1 of Terriglobia bacterium. Lineage (GTDB taxonomy): Bacteria > Acidobacteriota > Terriglobia > UBA7540 > UBA7540 > DASYXZ01. Next base: position 4,067 of record JBEKEZ010000073.1, read on the forward strand.
TCTTCTATGCGTTGGAGGAGCGCAGCCGGTGGTTCATCCTAGCCTTTGCCGGGGCGTGTGCATTGGGCTCGGTTTATGGGTTCCTCCAAGGAGCTTGGCCGTTCGGGATAGTGGAAGCGGTCTGGTCCATCGTCGCTGTGCGCCGATGGCAGGCCGTAGGAAGAACTCGGCGATAAACCGCCTCGCGCGTCTGTAGGGCCGACTCTTGGGTCGGCCTCGCAGGCCGGGCCAAGGTCCGGCCCCACAAAATCAATATTGATCGGGCTCGGGAATCGCTGCGCCGTCCTTGCGGGGGTCGGAGGCGCCGTAGTTGACGCCGGTGGAAGATTCGTGCAGTACCGCTTGGCCGCCGCCCATGCGGTCCGAATAATGGCCGAGCAGCGTGAGCTGGTGACCTTTCCCCGCCAGTGCCTGGCGGATTTCCTCGGGCACGCGGTCTTCAATCAAGAAAGTGCAGCCGCCAAAACTGGGATTGGTGAAGCGCGGAGCCTCGAGAGCTGCCTGGATGTTCATCCCGTAGTCGGCCACGTCTGAGACGAATTGGGCGTGGGCCTGCGCTTGGTTCAGCCCGCCCATGATTCCGAAGCCGATGTGCAGATTCCCCTTTTGCATGAAAGCCGGAATGATAGTGTGAAAGGGGCGCTTGCGTGGAGCGAGCACGTCGGGATGATTGGGGTCGAGCACAAAAAGCGCTCCGCGGTTTTGCAGGGTGATGCCGAAATCATCCACGATGATGCCGGAACCGAACTCCGAATACAGGCTCTGAATCAGCGACACGATGTTGCCGTCTTTGTCCACTGCGGACATATAGATGGTGTCGCCCGCGAAGCGAGTGGGATCGCCCGGCGAGACGTCGCAGTGGGCTTGATTCATGTCGATAGTGGCGGCGCGTTCGCTCCCGTAAGGTTTAGAGATGATACCGGCGGTCGGCACTTTGGCAAACTTCGGGTCGGCGTTGTAGCGGCGCAAATCGGCGTAAGCTAGCTTCTGCGCTTCCATCTTCACGTGAAAAGATCGAGCATCCAGAAATCCCCACTCTGGCAGCGGAAACTTCGAGAAAATATTCAGCATCTCAAGCGCTGCAAGGCCCTGACCATTAGGCGGCAATTCGTACACTGTCCAATCGCGATAGGTGGTGGAGATGGGTTCCACCCACTCGGGCCTGAAATCCGCCAGGTCAGCGGCACTCATCACGCCACCGAACCGATCCGACGTTTTGAGTATGGCGTTCGCGATATCGCCGCTATAAAATGCGTCCGCCCCCTGGCGCGCAATAAGTTCGAGGGCCCGTGCGTAGGCTGGATTGCGGAAAACCTGGCCCACGCTCGGCGTTTCATGATTCACCAGAAAAACCTGACGGCCGTTCGCGTCCGCCTCGAGCTTGGCTTGGGCCGCCTTCCATTGCCCTGCAATCCACTCGGTAACCGGAAATCCGTTTTTCGCATAGAAAATTGCCGGTCGAAAGAGCTCCGCCCAGGGAAGGCGGCCGAACTTTTTGTGCAGCGCCTCCCACCCGCGCACGCAGCCGGGAACCGTGACTGAATAGATTCCGGCTTGCGGCATGTTCGCCAAGCCCTTCTGCCGCAAAAGCTCGGGGGTGAGTTTCTCCGGCGCCCAGCCGCTGGAATTGAGCCCGGTGAGTTTGCCAGTCTTCGCATCCCAGTGAATCGCGAAAAGGTCCCCGCCCATGCCGTTCATCATCGGCTCGACTACGCCCAGAACCGCGTTCGCCGCGATCGCCGCGTCCGCAGCCGAGCCGCCTCGCGCCAGGATTTGCGCCCCCGCCTGCGAAGCGAGCGTCTGGCTGGTGGCCACGATACCGCGCTGGGTGATCGTCATTGACCGCGCCTGCGATGATCGGACCTGCGGCCCAGTTTGACACTGTATGTGGATAGGCATGCCGATTAAGACTCCGAGAACCACAGTGCGTGGGATCTTGGCCATTGCGATGGGCCTGCTTTCGCGTTACTGTGGGAGCATCTTCTCACGAAACGCACGCTTGCGTATAGGCTGGAGCTAGAGCGTTTCGGCATGTGAGCTGTGAAAGGAGTTGGTATGGCAAAAATACAGAAGGATGATTCAAACCTGTCGAGGCGTGATTTTCTTGCTCTGGCGACAGCAGCGCCGCTGGCTGCGGCGGCGCCATTCGGAAACGCGTTGCCGGGCGCGAAGCACATCCCAATAGGGCTGGAACTATATTCCGTGCGCGACGATCTTGAAAAAGATCTGATGGGCACGGTTCGCGGCGTGGCAAAGATGGGCTACGAGTGTGTCGAGTTTTATTCGCCGTACTATGAATGGACCTCCGACTATGCCAAGCAGGTCCGCAAAGAGTTGGACGACCTTCATATCCATTGCTATTCCACGCACAATGACACGGTGTCATTCACGTCCGAGGGCATTGGGAAGGCGATTGAATTGAATCAAATCCTCGGCGCCCGCTACATCGTTCTGGCGAGTGCCGGCGACGACGTGAACACCGTGGATGGCTGGAAGCGCGTGGCGGAGACATTGAACAAAGCCGACGAAAAACTGGCCGCGCACAGCATGCACGCCGGCTATCACAATCACGATGCCGAATGGAGACCCGTCGAAGGGCAAAAGCCCTTGGAAGTGCTCGCGGCGAATACGCGCAAAAGTGTTGTTCTGCAGCTTGACGTCGGAACTTGCCTTGAGGCCGGCGGCGACCCGGTGGCGTGGATCGAAAAGAATCCTGGCCGCATTCGCTGCATGCACTGCAAGGATTGGTCGCCGCAGAACGGCTATAAGGTGCTTTTTGGCGAAGGCGTCGCGCCGTGGAAACGAATGTTCGCGGCGGCGGAGAAAGTTGGCGGGCTTGAGTTCTACTTGATCGAGCAGGAAGGCAGTAAATACCCCGAGATGGAAACCGCCGAGCGCTGCCTGGAGGGCTTTCGAAAAATTCACGCGTGACGCGGAAAGAAGCCGGAAGCTGGAAGTTAGAAGCTAGAATCCACAACCCCGTTGTCAGTTTTTTCTTCTAACTTCCAGCTTCTGACTTCTAGTGTAGTGCGTCACAAATAGGTTTACTTATTGTCGGCCCTCGGGTATCATGCCGTGCATGAGCCGAAGAGCCGAACCGATTCTTCTTTCCGATCAGGAGCGTGGCACTTTGCGAACTTGGG
>JBEKEZ010000074.1:0-5342 GCA_050013575.1 Terriglobia bacterium
CAGGCCATTGGCGATTACATCAGCAGTCATAACCAAAACCCGCGAGTCTTCGTCTGGAGCGCCTCGGTCGAACGCATCCTGACGAAGGTCGCCAAATGTAAAGAAGCGTTGGACGCACTACACTAGCAGAGCCGAAAGATTCTGGGTTCTACCTTCTAACTTCTAAATTCTCACTTCTGCCTTCCAGCTTCTAACTTCCAGATTCTAGCTTCTTTTTTCCTCGAATTCGTTGTAACGTACAGCGCGAGCGTTTCATCCAAACACGTGTGCAGAATTCCGGGAGCTTTGTCGAAGGCGCGACTGCGGCTCGCGGTCTTGCCGCACGTGGGGATGGGGCAGTCTATCTCGGACTGACGGCCGGAGGCGCGTCCTCCGTCCTTGGATCTCGAGATCGGCGGAACGGACTGATGAGCGAATCCACACCTGCGACACAAGCGGCGCCGGCGAAGGACGAAGCCATCCTCGTTAAGGAGGCCAAGGGCGGCAGTTACGAGGCCTTCGAGGAACTGGTGAACCGCTACGAGAAAAAAATCTACCGACTGGGGCTCAATATCACCGGCAGTCCGGAAGACGCCGAGGACGTCCTTCAGGAAACGTTTCTGAAAGCGTATCAGCACCTGCCCGAGTTCCGCGAGGACTCGCGCTTTTACACCTGGGTGGTTCGCATCGGTGTAAACGAAGGGCTGATGAAGCTGCGCCGCCGGCGCTCTGACAAGAGCGTGCCGCTCGATGATCAGGTGGATGAAGAAGGCACAGTAAAGCCGCGGGAGTTTACGGATTGGAAGCCTAATCCCGAGCAACTCCTGGCGCAGTCGGAACTGAAGACCATTTTGGACAACGCGGCGCGGGCGCTGCCCACCACGTTTCGAACCGTGTTCTTCCTGCGAGACGTGGAGGGCCTCTCGACCGCCGAGACGGCCGAACTGCTCGGGCTCACCGAAAGCGCCGTGAAAGCGCGGCTGTTCCGGGCGCGCCTCCAGTTGCGCGAAGATTTGAGCAAGGTATTCAAGCGGGGGTCAAACTGATGCGGTGTACGAAAGTGATCCAGGAGCTTTCCAATTACCTGGACGGTGATATCGACGAGACGCTGAAACAGGAACTCTGCACGCACCTTTCGAAGTGCGATCACTGCCAGGTGGTGTTTGACACCACACGCAAAACCATCGAACTTTACTGCGACGGCGCACTCTATCCCCTGCCCGATGACGTTCGCAACCGACTCCACGCTTTCATCCGCCGCAAGTGCCAGCCACAAAGAACCTAGAATTTAGCAAACTGATGAAGCATGTGGCAATGGGTCAGTTTCCGGTTTGGCCGTAATACATCCAAGTGGATTATTTGCGAGTGGCGCGTGGTTCGGGAGGAATCAAACGAGCGTGCGACTTGTCATCTCGATCCGGCTGCCCAGGCAAGAACGTGAGCGACTGCTGCCGAGCACACACGAGCTGCCTCGACTCGCACGGACCAGATCGCGCGGTGCCCCGTGTGTCGCGCCAGTAACTGGTTTGTGTGATCCAGATCGCCTACTTCGTCCAAAGCTGGCTCTCCGCCAGCTTCTCTGCTGTCTCCAGCGCATCCGCTGCCTTCACCTTCGCATCCGGCTCCACGCCCCGTCGGGACATGTCTACGGAGCGGAAGGTATCTGGGGAGCAGACATTGCACCCGCAGCACCGATCAAGATGTAGGACCCCTTTCAGTGGATCTCCGGAGCGCAAATGAAGTGCCTGCGCGATTTCGCGTTTTCTATCGGCAGGCGTTATCAGGAATTGGAACCGAACGCCGGCTTGGTTTCGCCTTACAAGGACCATAACTTGAAGGCGCACGAAGGCTGGGCCTACTGTGCTCGCACGCCGGACAAAGGAATTATTCTGGCGTACTTCGAGAAAAGTATGCCACGCGCCCGAACCGTCCCCGCCTCAGGTGGGATGCCGCCATCTATTTCCATGTCTCACCACAGCGGTTATTCGGAGCCGCCCACCCGCACCCACAGGTGAGCGATGGCCTTCTGCCCGAGCCGGTTGGCGCGCTCCACGCGCACGATGTAGTCGCCTGGCTTGGCGAAGATATGGGTGATGGCGGCGAATCCGTTTTTCGCGTGCTCCTCAATGTTGCCATCGGATTTGGTCGCGCCGGTTGCGCCATCGCCGAAGGACCAGCTCTCCTCGCCATCCGTGGTGCCGAACGTCCGGACCTTGAAGGTGACCGGTTTCCCCGGCGCGATATCCATGGTGGGCCAGTACGCAGCCTGAATTGAGGGCGGTACCTGCTCCGGATGTTTCGGATCGAGTACGTTGACGGTTTCGAAGTCGTAAGCCGTGCGACCCTGGTCGTCGGTGATCTTCAAGATTTCGCTGAACGTGCCAGCGTTCGAGTAAGACCTCTCAACTCTCGGCCCCGAGGCTTTCTTCCCATCAGTGAAAGTCCACTCGTAGCGGGCTATGTGCGACTTACTCCATGATCGCGACCCATCCAACGTCGCCTTTTCTCCTATGAGTACGGCCTGGTGAGGCCGGGCGACGGCAATCAGCAGCGGCTTGTACTGCCGCTGGTAGGCTTCCCACAGGAAGGCATATCCTTCCTGAGTCCCTAACTTGCCGGAGGCCTGGCGACTGAGGATCTCGTAATGGAGGTGTGACCAGCCGCCGCTCCCACCTTCTTTCCCGAGTGTGCCGATCTTCTGCCCCATTACGACGCGTCCGCCCAGCTTTACCGAGGGATCAAACGAGTACAGGTGCGTATAGCGATGGTACCAACCACGCTCATCCTGCACCCAGATGGTGTCGTTGAACTCTCGGTCGATCCTGGCATTGTTTTTTTCTTCATCGATTACATTGGTTCCAAGCCCCACCACGAGCCCGTCGGTCGCGGCGATGACGTCCACCAAGCCCTCCGCCCCACCAATATCCAGGCCCGCGTGATAGTAAATTTTGGCTGAAGTGATGCGCTCGCCCTCATCGACGTAGGTCGGTTCGTTCGCCATTTGAGTGCGCGAAGCGAACCAGCGCTGCCGAACCGGATAAAGCATCGAGCTCGGTGGCATGAAGGGCGACCCCACCGGCCAAAGGCGCAAGCGGGCATCTCTTTCAAGCCCCCAGTGATCGTGATTCGTGTTTTGGTAGTAGGCCTTGGTCACAGTGCAGTCAGCCTGCGCCTCGCCTACCGTCACCGGCAGACGGTAGTTTCCGCAAGAAAGGGTGGCGCGGGAGCCGTTGATCTCCACTTCCGCGCGAGCCTCCCGGATGGCCGAACGAGCATTGTCCCGCGTTTCGCTGATCGAAAGTAGTTTCACGGTCGCGCGCTTGCCATCTGAGAATTGGACTTGTTCCGTCGCGCCCACGTCAATATCCACGGCACGGAAGAGCGGTTGCTGAGCAACCGCCAGATTAGTGAAAAATAGGACGAACAAACCAGCTTTATACAAGGCTTTCATTTACTTCCGGATCTCCTAGCTCACCGCTGTCTTTGCGAAACCATCCGCCCTCAATCGTTCGAGCATTATACCCGAAAGAACTGCAGAGCCGTCCGGCTTTGGACAGGTTGGTCGCCTTCCCTTCCAAAATCGGTCGTGTCAGGCTAGGCCGTACTACATCCAGGTGAATTCTTTCCGAGTTCGCCATCCCGGAAGAACCAGAGCGATCGGCGCGGCACTTGCCTGCGCCGGCTATCGTTTCGGCGCCCACCGAGCTCTTGCCGGCGCGCAGCAAGAACCGCGGACCTCAAAACCGGAGGTCCGCGCGACGGGCCCGACGCGCTGAGAGCACATCCCGCGCCGTCGTCCAACGAATACGGGGATAGCGATCGTTGTCGAGCGGCTCGAGCTTGGCCCGGCCGTCGAACATGTTACGCATGTACTGCATGCCCTGCCATGCCGGGTAAAGTTCCTTCTCTCCGGGCGCGACCGCGCGCGCGACCTTGATCAGCGTGCCGAGCATTCCCAGACCACCGGCGCGGAACAGGCGGAACTCCTTTCCGGTCACCTCACTCACGACCGCCGCGAGTTCCCGGGCGCTGAGTTGATCGCCAGCAATTCGTAGAAAGCGAGGGGTGGACGGATCAAGAGCCGCGCTCGCCGTGAATGCGGCCGTGTCGTCCATCGTCGTGAAGTCCATGCGCTGGTCCGCGTCGCCCCAATAGAGGACTCGCTTCCGTTTGAAGAGAATGAGCGGCATCTGACCGGTCAGCATATCGGCAAACGCACCGTTGAAGATCGTAGTCGCTCGAATCGAAGTCTTATCGAGGCGCTTGTGGAACTCTCGGCGCAGATCGAGATTGCGATTCTCTCCGGCTGGAAACTTGGTGAAATCGATCGAATAGTCGGACGGAATGAAACGCGGCACGTGAGCCTCGATCGCCGCCTCGAGCAGAACCGTTTGCGTTTCCACGATCACGTCCCGCAATCCCGCCAGCGCGGACACCACGCACGCCGCACCCGAGCATGCAGGTGTCACTTGGGAAGCGCTGCTCAAGTCGACACTGGCAATCGTTGCGCCCATCTCCTCGAGTCGCTCAACCTTATCTCGCGGAGTGCCGTGGCGAACCAGCGCTCTTACGCTGGCTCCCCGTTCCAGCAAAGCTCTTGCGATGCGTCCGCCGAGATTGCCGGTAGCTCCCGCCACGACGATGGTCGAGTCATTCATGATCCCGATATTACAGAAAGGGCAGCGTCGATGCAAAGTGGGCGCAGATCAGAGTGGGGGTCGACCGGAGGCTCTTTCGGTCGATGAGGTCAACAGACGACTGGCACCCTTCGAGCGCCGTCGGAACAGACCGGCCGCCGAAAAGAAGTGAGTGAGCGTATATTCCTCCGAGAAATAGATTAGCCTGAAATCCTGCGCAGGCTTGCCGAAAGCTAACGAACAACGACAACCTCTGGGAGAACAAAAAAGAAAGCGGGAGAAGAAAATACCAAAATCAATAACTTAGGTGGGACCAAATCGGATAATCAAAAGGGGCAAAACCGGGTTGACAGGCGGAGCGGAAAAGCGCCGCCCACCGCCTCTCGCTGACGCTCAGTCTCTCTTCTTTGCCGCTTCTCCGGGGTTCTCCGAAAGCGGTACCCTGCGCAGAATGCAAACCAGTTGACGGTAAGTCGCCATACCGTTCTTGTGACCCGGAGTTTGGCGTCGACAGGCAAAAGCAAGGTTAGGCCAAATTAACCGGCCAATCTTTTGAATCACACCTCTAAGCGCTGTAGCTGAGAAGCGGTATTCTTCCGCAGTTGGGATTTTTCTCTTCAGGAGGAAGGGCCCCGCTTCCGGCTCAGATCTTGGCGGGTCAACGCCGGGGCAGGGCCCCTATGAACCACGATTCTTTTTATCCCACTTTCTGCCCCGCCGCACAAG